>NZ_JADNRQ010000100.1 GCF_015594625.1 Desulfallas sp. Bu1-1
GCGCTGCCCGCCAGGTCGATGCCCGGGTCGGAAATGTTGTTTGTGGAAAAGGCAAGGATTTTGGGAGCAAAATCCTTGCCTTCTTTGGTTGTTGCAGCGGTTGTTGCAGCCATATTTACTTCGTCCTTTTGATGTAAAGCTTAATGTCGCCCGCTTCTTCCAGCATGCCCAGAAACTCATGCCCCGTCTTCTTGCACCAGGCCGGCAGGTCTTTCTTGGTGCCGGAGTCGGAGGCCAGCACCTCCATCACCTGGCCCGGTTGAATTTCGG
>NZ_JADNRQ010000101.1 GCF_015594625.1 Desulfallas sp. Bu1-1
CGTACAAAGTTACACCCGGGGATGAAGTTGAAAAAGGCCAGGTTATAGCCAAAGCCGACAGCACGGGATGGTCAACCGGCGATCACCTGCACTTTGAAGTGCGGGCAGGTAAAAATAAAACACAATTTATTGATCCGCTAACAGTTCTGAAATAACCGGACCTTCGATGTCCGGTTAATTATTTTGGGGGTGATTTAATGCTTTTTACTATCGAAGTAACGCCTATTCCACCGGAGCAAATAGTAAACGCAACTCACAGCGCAGGAGAA
>NZ_JADNRQ010000102.1 GCF_015594625.1 Desulfallas sp. Bu1-1
ATGCCTCGAAGTCAGGATAAAGGACAGCAAACTATTAAGGATTATTGCACGGATGCTTAAGGCAGGAATCATGGAAGAAGGGGAATTTAAAGCTTCCATGGAGGGGACTCCTCAAGGTGGATTATGCTAAGCTTTGCATAATCCACCTTATGCAAAGAAAGTAGTTATGCAAAGTAAATGCTTGAACTGCCGATGTTTATGTAGTTTTTTATGGATTTACTTTGCATAATCTCCCAAGATGATATCAGGGCTTGAGCCCAAATATCAT
>NZ_JADNRQ010000103.1 GCF_015594625.1 Desulfallas sp. Bu1-1
CGAGTTTCTTGATAGATTGTTTAACGACGGACTGACGTCTGCGTTCTTCATAATAGGTTGGGCCTAGCTCAATATAAGGTTGCTTTCGTTGTAAAATATGGTAGACGATGGTCAAGATACTGTGTGCCACCGCCACAGCGGCACGATTCGCGCCACGCCTTGCGGCAATGCGGTGATACTGACTGGACAAATAGGTGTTCTTAGTTCGGGCTGCAGCCCTAGCTGCTTCCACCAGCGCGCTTCTTAGTTTTTGGTTACCCTTGC
>NZ_JADNRQ010000104.1 GCF_015594625.1 Desulfallas sp. Bu1-1
CAGGTCAAGCCCTCGACCGATTAGTACCGGTCCGCTCAATCCCTCACGGGACTTACACGCCCGGCCTATCTACCTGGTAGTCTACCAGGGGTCTTACCCTTCTCGAGGTTCGAAATTCGATGTTCGATGTTCGAAACTTTATTTTCTTTTCTTTTTTTAGATTCGAACCTCCAACTTCGAACCTCGAACCTCGAGAAGGTGGGAAACCTTATCTGGAGGGGGGCTTCGCGCTTAGATGCCTTCAGCGCTTATCCCGTCCGGA
>NZ_JADNRQ010000105.1 GCF_015594625.1 Desulfallas sp. Bu1-1
TGGAACTCTCCGGCAAATTTATGCAGTGCCTTCGGGTAAGGAACAGCGAATCCTTCCGGCCAGGGTTCGGGTTGGCCGAAATAATTGACGTTGGCCAAAGCTACACCGTCCGGGTTGGTGTCCATGCCCAGGTAGCCCCGGTTGGGATTGGTCACCGGTTCAGGTGCTGCTATGGTGAAGGTAATGTGCACCCTGTACCGGCCGTCCCGGCCTTTGATTAACTCGATATTATAAGAAGTGCCGGAAAGAAGCAGTTCCCA
>NZ_JADNRQ010000106.1 GCF_015594625.1 Desulfallas sp. Bu1-1
TCATCAGCGAACCCGACTACGACAAAATCGTCCAGACCTGCCTTGAGGTGCGGGGCATCAAGATTACCGCCGTGGACATCGATGTGCCCATCACCGTCGGTCCCGCCTTTGAAGGCGAGTCCATCCGGAAGAAAGACATGTACGTCGAGTTCGGCGGCACCAAGACCCCGGGCTTCGAGCTGGTGCGCATGGCGGACGACTCCATTGAAGACGGCAAGATCGAGCTCGTCGGCCCCGACATCGACACCGTCGCCGAAG
>NZ_JADNRQ010000107.1 GCF_015594625.1 Desulfallas sp. Bu1-1
AACTCGCCACAGACGGTGTATTTTATGCCGTCTTCCGGGTTAACTGTTTTCTTCTTTTTCGGCTTCTTCATCTTGCGACACTCCCGTGATCAGTTCCCGAAACCCCTGCCGGACTTTTTTGCCGCCCCCGGCTCCGTACAACCTGGCCGAAAAGGACGTGACTATGGCCAGCAAGTCCCGTACCAGTTCGGACTGGGCGTCTTCCGGTTCTTTTTCCGCGATGGCGATTGTTTCCACGCCGCAGTATTTCAGGTGC
>NZ_JADNRQ010000108.1 GCF_015594625.1 Desulfallas sp. Bu1-1
GCCGGACTTTTTTGCCGCCCTTGGCTCCGTACAACCTGGCCGAAAAGGACGTGACTATGGCCAGCAAGTCCCGTACCAGTTCGGACTGGGCGTCTTCCGGTTCTTTTTCCGCGATGGCGATTGTTTCTACGTTGGCCTGCTTTTTAGTGGATACCCGGGCGTAAAGCACGACTGCTGTTTCCTGTCCGTCAATCATTTGGCCGGATTGTAAGAGTTTGTTGAGTTCTTCTATAGAGTACCGGCGCTGGCCTCCAGG
>NZ_JADNRQ010000109.1 GCF_015594625.1 Desulfallas sp. Bu1-1
AGATCCTATCCCCGGTGTTGGTACTTTTTATGATTTTATGGATAGGCTGATTCGTAAGGATCGGATCCTTTATAAATCCAAACTGCGTAAGTTCAAGCGTAAGCCTAAAAAGAAGCAAAAGAAAAATAAGAAGCTGGATTCTTCAAAGCCCGGTGTGGTTGAACGTTTGGTAAACAGGGTCTTAAAATATGATAATTCCAAGCTCCCTGATAACCTGGAAACTACTTTAAACCATATCCTAAAAGACGTTTTTGT
>NZ_JADNRQ010000010.1 GCF_015594625.1 Desulfallas sp. Bu1-1
CGTCTTCCATCTGGATATATACCCCGCCATACCCGGGTAATTCCCGGGCGCAAACTTCTGCAATCTCAGATGATGGTGTTATGGGATAGCCGGCAAAAAATCTTGCCCCGGCGTCAATTGCTCCCCAAGCGCAGGCTTCATTTCCCTGAAGCAGTTGCATTCCTTTCGGTCTACTCACCGGCAATCACCTCCAGCGTTATGGCGAAGTCCGGGCAGCGCAACTCGCAAAACCCGCAGCTGGTACATTTATCGAGCTCGTTTACCAACGGCAGTCCATCTTTGGCCGCCCCGTATACTTTGGCCGGACAAAATTCGATACAATAGCCGCATCGCTTGCAGTTTTTTTCATTAATAGAAATAGCAATGGTTTTTTTTCTCATTTATGGGTAACCTCCATAAATTTGATAAATGGTTTATAAGGACATACCCCCTTCCTCTGTTGCAACAAGGGAAGGGGGCTCCCGTAATTATTTCTTGTAGTACCTTATTTCCAGGGTCATGCAGCCATTGGGAATTTCATAAGGGCCGTGTTTCATTCCGGGCGGGCGGCAAGCATACATGCCTTCGATGTAGGTTTCTTTTTTGTTGATGTCGTAGAGGCTGCCTTTTAAGATGTATACTTCTTCCCAAAAGTCATGCACCAATACCTCAGTTGTGGTCATGCCCGGAGGGAACTTCAACAGCCTGGTGTAGTCGCCGGTTTCGGGGTCTTCACTGAGGATCTTCTCGATAATCCCTTCTTGCGCCCCTTCTACCTGGCGCCAGCCAATATTAAGGTCATGGTCGAAAAATTCCAGTTCCGGTTTCGCCATTATGTAATTCCTCCTCTGCAAGTATTTTTATAATGAAAATAATTAACTGAAGTCACCAAGGAATACCGGCTTGGGTCCTTCCATGGTGATGGCATCCTTGGGACAAAGTGATGCACATAAGCCGCAGCCGTCGCACTTGTTCGGGTCAATTTGGGCCTTACGCTTGTTGCCGCCTTCTTCATACATGGATACGGCATCGTAGAAGCACCAGGTGGTGCAGAACCCGCAGCCGGTGCATTTTTCACTGTTAACTTTGGAAATGGCCTTGGTTTCACGGTCCACAACATCCCAGGTCTTAATCTGCGGCAGGGTGATGCCCCGGATTTCATCAAGGGATTTATAGCCTTTATCGGCCAGGTATTTTTCCATCCCGTCCAGGAATTCTTGAATGTGTCCGTATTGTTTGGTGCCGTACATGAGCGCGGTGCAGGTCTGAATGGTCGATGCGCCGACCATGGTGCACTTGATCATGTCCTGCCAGGTTCTGATGCCGTTGGTGGCGGAAATGGGTATCTTCACTTCCCGGGCCACTTTGGCGATCCACTTCAGGGTGATCGGTCTCATCCACGGCCCGCCCACTCCCGCAAAGGTGGAGTGCAGTAACGGGCGGCCGGTGTCCAGGTCCACGTCCAGCGCAGGGAATCTGTTGACTACTGTCACACCACTGGCGCCCGCTTCCTTGACGCGCTGGGCTACATATACGGGGCTTACCGCTTCAGCGGTCAGCTTAACGAATACAGGGATTTTTACGGAGTCAACCACTATTTTGGCCACTTCCGCCGCCGCATCCGGGTCGCTGCCCAGTTCCTGGCCGCTCTTGTAACCCAGGTCACGCGGGTGGGGGCAACCAAAGTTAAGCTCGAGCATGTCCACACCAATATCTTCTACTTTCTTCGCCAGCTCGGACCAGGTTTGCAAGGAGTCACCGGAGATGCTGCCGATTAATACCGATCCGCCCTCATCGCAGTATTTCCTGGCAAGTTTCAGCTCGTTCATCCACTCGTCAACTGAATAGGTGGCTAAAAATTCACAAGAGTAGTTGGAGTAAATGTGGGGCCAGCCTTTTTTGTGTAAAACTGTAAACCTTGGTGATACGTATTTGGTGAGCAACGGTTCGGGGCTAATGGTCTTGGATATTACGCCGCCTGCTCCCGCTTCTACACATTTGCGCATGTACTTGGCATCTTTGGTCGGGGTCGCTGATGCCACTACAACGGGGTTTTTAAATTTAATGCCACATACTTCTACACTGAGATCCGGTTTCATCAAAAGCCCTCCTGTAAACATATTGATATATTATATATAATATATTATATTCATACTTAGCAAACCATTCAATACATTTTTTAAAAATTCTAATGCTTCATAAATGTAAAGCTGGTAAAAAACCTCTTATGTCCTTGACCAAAAAAAAACTATAATATATTATACTTAATATACGTGAAATGGGGAATTTTACTATGGAAAACAGCAAAACTCAACGGAAGGCCCAAGTTAAGCTTTTAAAGGAACAAGCTTATGAAATAATAAAGGAAGATATAATTAACGGGTATTATAAACCAGGAGACGAACTAAGAGAGGCAAATTTATCAGACGAGCTTGGAATGAGCAAAACTCCCATCAGAGAAGCGCTAATTCAATTGCAAAATGAAGGATTTGTAGAAATCAGGCCCTTTAGGGGAGCTGTTGTCACGGACATTTCCATCGAAGATGTAGTTAAGCTTTATGAGTTCCGCGAAATAATTGAAACTTATGCTATTAAAATTGCAGCGGAAACCTGTGAACCAAGTGATATTGAATATTTGAAAAAACAAATCAAGGTCATGGAAAACGCCTTGAAAGAAGGCATTATTGATGAATATGATAATGCCCATAATAATTTCCACCATATAATTATTTCCAAAACCAAAAACAAATGGATAAACAGGGCCCTTGCCAATATGGAGGATTATGTAAGGAGAGTTAGAAAGAGCATTATCAAAAATGAACAAATTAGCTTTATTAATGACTATGAGCAATTACTAAATGCACTGGAACGGAAAGATGCAAACTTGGCGAGCAAAATTATCAAGGAACATTTAACTCGAGTAGTTGAAAATTTTAAAAAACACAAATCATAGTTGGGACATACCAGGCATCGAAAACATAAACCGGGTTCACCCCGGTTTATGTTTTTCAAAGTATCATCCTAAATTCTGAAGAAGAGCAATAACCGCAAGCGGGACCGTTTTCTCCCGTTTACAAGTTAAACCTGGCTTAAATCTTCTTAAATCTTACTGAAGAAAATAATTTTTGTCCCTACCGGTTTAAAGTGCAACCTTCCAAATCTTTAAATGAAAATTTAAACGGGTTGAAATCAGTGTCCGTATCATAATAATCCACATGCTCGACTTTTTTCAAAAACCCCACCGCGGCATAAGTTGCCGGTGTCGCCAGTATTTCGCAGGCGGTTTTAAACACGTAATTTGATAACATCATGTACCACAGCATATGATTCGGGATGACACCCAGGAAGGCAATGATTACAAATACAACCGTGTCTACTCCCTCGCCCGCCAGTGTTGATCCGATCGTGCGGGTCCACAAATATTTACCCTTTGTTGCCACCTTCATTTTGGCGAGGACGTACGCGTTTACGAATTCCCCACAAAAATAAGCGGTCAAACTGGCGATAACAATACGCGGTGTCTGGCCCAGCACGGACATATACGCGCTCTGACCGGTCCAGCCTTCCGCAGCGGGTAGTATGCCGACCAACCAGTAAATAAAAGACATGAACGCGCAGGCTGCAAACCCTGTCCAGACAACAATTCTGCTTCGCTTGTATCCATATACCTCTGTCAATATATCTCCAAAGATATACGTAATAGGAAAAAGAATCGTTGCACCGTCAAAATAAAACGGTCCGAGTTGGGTTACCTTCACCGCAACTGTGTTTGATACCAACAACGCCGTAACAAATGCCGCCATTACCACAGAAAACAAACGCAACCAAACCGCCTCCTTGTTTTTTTAAACCGGGTTTCCGCGACCGGTGATAAAAATATACCCATAATATATACTTAAGGCTGTTAATTGGCAAGATGCAATTTCAACTTTTCTCCCCGACCCGGGGTTAATCCCGGGACAAGGGGAGAGTTTAAGGCTTGAGGGGAAATTTCTTTAAAACCACGCTATTGGGAGGAATTTTTATGGCGGTTGACAAGGAAAAGCAGCTTGCTGACTTCTTCTTCCGACAATTCACGGCACTCCCCGGGCTTTAATCGTTTATCCAGCATTAAAGGCCCCATGGCAACCCGCTTGAGATAAGTTACTTTCTTGCCCACAGCTTCAAACATGCGCTTTACTTGATGATATTTTCCTTCATAAATGATCAGTTCGACCTCGGATTCCGGTCCGGAACGAAGAATCTTCAACTTGCCGGGCATGGCACGGTAGCCGTCATCCAGGATTACCCCCCGGCGAAACGTTTCCACATCTGTTTCTGTAACCATGCCGCGTACTACAACATAATACGTTTTGGGTACATGTTTTTTGGGTGACAAAAGCTGGTGGGCCAGCTTGCCGTCATTGGTAATTAAAAGCAATCCCACGGCATCTTTGTCCAACCGCCCTACGGGAAACGGGTGAAATGCACGATACCTGGGAGGGAGCAAGTCAACAGCCACTTTCGCGTATTTATCCTCCGTGGCGGACAGAACACCCTGCGGCTTATTTAGCATTAAATAGATGTACTGTCTATACTTTACGGGTTCCCCGTCCACCTCGATGTGATCTTGGCCGGGCAAAACATGCAATCCCGGGTCTTCAGCCGGCTCGCCATTGACCTTCACCCGTTTTTCTTTCACCAGCTTCTTAATCTCTTTGCGCGTGCCAAACCCCAGATGAGCAAGCACTTTATCCAGGCGCTGCCGCTCTTTTTCATGGTTCATGACATGGTCAACCTCTTGATCAGCATTGTCCCGTAGCTCCCCCGCGGCAGCTTGAAAAAAAGGCGGATTTTGTGTTTGCCGGGATAAAGATCATCAGGTTCCGCGGGCTGCAAACGAAAATCGCCGGGAAAAACTATGGCATTCCTGGGCGTGGACTTGAAAAAGGCTTGCCGCACCTTGCGAATGTTGAAACTGCCATGCTTGATACCCCTCTCCTCCAGGATGGCGGCAAAGAGCTGCTCGCTGCGGGCATCGGGAAATCCCATGCGGCCGGCAGCCAGCGGTAAGAAAAGAGGTTCCAAATAGGCAAGCTCTTTTCTTTCCAGGCGCCGGTAAAAAAGATAGGGTCCGGCTACCCCGGATACAGCCGCCAAATCAAGCCCCAGATCATGCAAAATCCTTCTTAAAAGCTCGTTAAAAAGGAAACTCTGGTAAGCTGAAAAAAGGAGCGAAAGCTCTTCGCGGGGGATCACCTGCAAAGCCTCTATGTAGGCCTTTGGTCTTTCGGCGAGCAAGGAAAATATTTTGCTTTCCATGGTGGTTTTGGCACGGGAAAGGCAGGTCGTCCAATCCCCCCAGTGCTCGCGAAAAAAGAGCTTGCGTTCCCTGGCCTCTCTTTTTTCTTCCGGGTAAATACCGGTAAGGTAGATCTGCAGGCTGCCGTTATAGTGCTTTTTCAGCAATCGCTCGGCCATGAGGCCCATCTGGCGGTCCAAGCTGCCAAAACGCTGGTCATCATAGTAATTGGGGTAGCCAAAACCCCGTACTTCATCAACCCGGCGGCTGATGCGGGATACCTCCGCCTCGCCGAGGGCGCGGATGGTGATGGCAAACTCGTTTCCCTCCAGAAGGTCGGGCCCCATGGGCCTGTCCATAAAGCCGATGCTCCGCAGGGAAAAGTTTTTTTCCTCAGTGGTTAAATCGGCGGGATGCTTCACCGTGACATACTGAAAGGTATGGGCGTGCCGGTCCTTTAATCCCCCGTAAGCAAAAAGGCGGTAGGGAAGGTGATGGGCCTTTGCCAGCCGCATTAAAAGATCAATGGTATTCCAGCCCTTTTTTTCAAATAGGTACAGCCGGTAAGGCCCCTTTTTTTGAACAGGCGGATGGGCCAGTTCCCTGACCACGAAATCCTCGGGGATCACCTTTAATTTCATCGGCTTACTCCTTGTGTCGGTTTGTCACCTTCCTAAATATGTACCACAAGTTCCGGCGCTTTGCAAATACCAGCGATTAAAGGTTCATTCATTAAACATAACGTTTAACGATACTACCGTTTAAACCAGGGCAATTTCCCCCTTTATTTCGATAAAAAAGCATCTCTCAATATTATGGTGTTAAGATTTAGAACATTCCCTTAATAACTTATTTTAAAACTGTTTACATACACAATATTCGTACCGTTGAAAAACAGCCTGTTTATACTATATGCTCCAGGCAATATAGCTTATAAGAGACATTAAATTTTAAAGACGCAAGAGAATGAAAGTTGGCCTAAAATTTGCGTAGATCTATCCATAGGCATATGTAGGTATAGGGATAGAGTAAGGGGCCTTAGTTACTAATTAATTATGCTTATTCAATAAAACATGGTTCATACTAACAAAGGAGGAGAGGAATAGCTTATGATCAAATCAAGACTTTGCGACCTTGTCGGAATCAAGTATCCAATCATTCAGGCGGGAATGGGACCTTTCGGAACCAATAAGCTGTGCATTGCATCTGCAAATGCCGGCGTACTGGGCCTGATTAGTTCGAGCGGTATCACAACCAAAGATAGCCAGCCGGAAATCTACAAATATTTCTGCCGCAGTGGTGGCGCCGATCCCGATGCCGATCCGGAAACTATTTTGAGAACAATTTTTCAGCAGACTCTGGAGCAAACCAGGGAATCACAAGGCATCTTCGGCATCAACGTCATGGTGTCGGCTGAAATGAGAGAATCAGCCGCATTGATTGTGAAAACCATGATCAAGGCCCGCGAAGAAGACCCGGAGATGAAAAAGCGATTCAAAGTCCTGGTTACCTCCGCCGGAGATCCCCTCCCCTGGTCTGATGCAATTAAAAAGACCGACCTGATCTGGATGCATGTTATGCCGTCCGTCAAGGCCGCGCTGCGCTGCAAGAAAGCCGGCGTTGATGTGATCGTGGCATCCGGTCATGAGGGTGGTTTCCATACCTCCTGGGAGCCGGTGCATTCCATTGTCTTGCTGCCCGCCGTGGTGGAGGCGGTTTCCGATGAGAACACACTGGTGGTGGGAGCGGGTGGTTTTTGTGACGGCAGGACGCTGGCCGCCGCCCTGGCCCTGGGCGCCGACGGGGTGCAAATGGGGACAAGGTTCCTGGCCACCGAAGAAAGCGATTTCCACCCGATTTGGAAGGAAGGCGTTGTGGAGGCCGGGGACAGGGCCACCTTGATTGCCCGCGGCTTTGTCGGCCCGGCCCGCTGGCTGAAAACACCCAGGAGCCAGGAGCACGCCAGGAACACGCTGCAGAAATCGCCCGGTGTCTTCCTGGGCGTCCCCGACGACTACACCACCATCGACATGTCCCTGATCGATTTCGAGAGGGAATCCATAAACGCCGTGTACGAGGGTAACAAGGAAAAAGCTTTGCTGGCGGCGGGCGAGTCGGCGCAGCGGGTCAATGATATGCCCAGGGTAAAAGATCTGGTGCAGAGAATTGTCAAGGAAGCCGAAGATATTCTGAGGGGTATTCCGGCGAAGTACCTGGACTAAGCGCTGTTCAATTTGTCTACGCTCTGTTAACCAGATCTGCAACCCTTTGAAATACGTGCCCTGAATTTAAATCCGTTTTTGCCGGGGTAGCTCATCATGACTTTTTAAATGAAAAACAAAATTCCTCAAGGACTTTTAAAATACCCAAAAACATGGTAAACTATTAATAATCGTAATGCGGCTAAATCGTGCAACCTGGACGGTGTAATACGGTCCTAAACATGCCTTAGTACCCATTTAGGGGAAACGTGGAACATGAAAGGGTGCACGTGATGCCGTTTATTTTGTTTTTATTTGTTTTATACTCCAGAGGTCCTTGTTAAAAATTCTTTAAATCATAAGTATATACTTCGATTGCTCTTACTTTTAGGCAATGGTTAAAATTTCAGAAGACATTATGTTATTGGGAAGACCAGTTAACCGGTAATTAACTCCTTCGCAGCATCACCAGATCGTCATCCAACCCGTGGCGCAAGAGTTCCAGCCGGGGTGACGCCGACGATAAATCCCTGTTCAGATCCATCTGCGCCAAGTGTTCTCCATAACACAATCCGGGTAGAAGGCAGACACCCCGCCCCAATGGCAAACCATCCCCCGGCAAAACAAGACAGGGGTGGAACAAGGGAGCCGTCCCTCGTTTCACCCCTGCAATTTTACCTGCTTTTTTTTCACCGCTCTGCCCGGTCCTTTTTGTTATTTTTTTCAGGGTCTGTAAAAACCTTTTGCACCGCTTGCAAAACAAACCCAGCATCATTGATGGCCATTTCGGCGTCTTCCAAACCATACTCTTCGGTGGGAATAAAATCCTCCGCTCCGTAAAAGCTTAGCTCCCTTTCCTTGCGCAATCGCTTGGAGATTTTTTTGATGTCGTCCAAAGATTCAATCAGGGCCGGAGGAAGCAATGAGCGGTGTTTTTCCAGTGTCCGGCTCACATCATGAACCTTGGGCACTTCAACACCAATGGCCCTTAAAACAGCCTTCAACAGGAGTTCCACCAATTCCTGGGCTTCCCTGACCACATCGGAATACGCCTCGTTGTCCTTGTAAAAAAACAGCGCCTTAAAACGAACTTGGGCCTTTCTCAGATAAGATAAAGACAGCTCATCTACCTTCACAGTTCCACCCCCCCAAGAAAACCCATTTTCCCGGTTTTCCACTCCCATGTGTTATTGGTCCTGCTCTTCTCGGCGCCTGATTTTTCCATCAAAATTGCTGTTAGATTTATTATTTGAACGATAATGTTTTCCGGATCGTAAATTATATGATGGTGTTCAACCAGATCAAAGTAGATGGGGTGAACCTTAAGTGCTTCTTCCCGAGTCAAAATATAAGGGGAAAGTTCAATAAGAATATCCTCTTGCTCATATAGTTTTTGAGCTATTTTTTCGTGTTTCATTTCTATGTGTTCAACAAAATCAGCAAGCCGGCGACTAAAGCCGGGGGCCTTGCCGAGGATAATCAACAGATCCAGGTCCGAGTTTTTACGGTTGTCACCGCGGGCATAAGAGCCAAAGACAGAGCAGCCCACAAGGGATTCGCCGTAATAATTAATCACTTCATTCAATACGGCGATAATATACTGTTTGTGTAAAGGCGAAAACTCTCTCATTTCCGGCAATATTTTTTCGGACAAGACAACCACCACTCAAGTATTTAATAAGCTCATCATATCACAGGCAATAACTGGATGCAATTAAGGCATATTTTATTCGCCTGTACCGGCCCCACGGAGATGAATAAACAGCGGTTCCTGCTTGCCTGAATTGATCACACGGAAGGCCGGAAGTTTACACAATCGGTATCACCGGCTGGTTCACCACGGTGTATTGTTTTTTACCCGCCCTTTTCATCCCGGCCAGCGCCCGGGCCAACCGGCGGGCGCCTTCCTGCAATGTTTTCTCTGCATGGGTGACAAAACACAGGCGCAGCTCCTTTTCACCCTCGGGCGGATGCACATAAAACGCCTCACCCGGCACGAAAGACACTCCCTCCCCGGTGGCCCGCTCAAGCAAACGGCTTGCGGAAAAAAGCCGGTTGATGCGGCACCAGATGAAAAACCCTCCCCCGGGGATCTCAAAAGACAGGTCCGCGCCGCAATAACGCCGGAGCGCTTTGGCCAGCGCATCCCGGCGTTTTTTGTATTCCCCGCGCACAAGGGCCAGGTGTTCTGCCAGGGCGCCGCTCTCCAAAAACCGGCACAGCAGCCACTGGGCCAGGTTGTTGCTGTGCAAGTCGATAAACTGCTTTTCCAGGGCCATGCGGTTGATCAGGGCCGGGTCGGCCACCACGTAACCGGTGCGCAGGCCGGGGAAAAGAACCTTGGAAAAAGGGAAGCACATGGGCACGGCAAGAATAATGCCCGGCCGGGACAATGTA
The DNA here is from genome assembly GCF_015594625.1 of Desulfallas sp. Bu1-1. GTDB lineage: Bacteria > Bacillota > Desulfotomaculia > Desulfotomaculales > Desulfallaceae > JADNRQ01. The sequence goes on from NZ_JADNRQ010000010.1 coordinate 9,859, forward strand.
ATGATGGTTGAATTCCAGTCCGGGGTCCGGGACGGCCTGCCGGTTCTGGTGGGTGTTGTGCCCTTCGGGCTGGCCTGCGGCATCATGGGCATCACCGTGGGTATGACGCCCTTGGAAACGGTGCTGATGTCGGTGCTGGTTTTCGCGGGCGCCTCCCAGTTTGTGGCCATGACCATGCTGGGTGCCGGTGCCGCCGGAGGCTTGATTGTGCTTACTACACTGCTGATCAACCTGCGCCACTTGCTGATGGGGGCCTCGCTGGCCCCGCACATGAACCGCCTGCCCGTACCCGTGCAAGCCTTGCTGGCCTTCGGCATGGTGGACGAAACCTACGCCCTGACCATGGACCGGGTGCGGCAAAACAGGTACCACCCCGGTTACCAGTTGGGGTGCAACCTGTCGTTTTATCTAGCCTGGATAGCATCGACAACGGTGGGGGTTTGCCTGGGGGAGCGCATTGCCGACCCACTGGCCTGGGGGCTGGATTTCGCCATGCCGGCCATGTTCCTGGCCCTTTTAATGCCCCGCCTGGCGGACAAAACCGGCGCCCTGGTCTGCGCCCTGGCGGCGGTAGTTTCCGTGGCCGGCGCCATGTACCTGCCGGGGAAATGGTATATTATCATCGCCAGCCTGGCGGCCAGCGTCGCCGGCGGCCTGCTGGAGGGGGAAAACAATGCTGCACAATGAAACTCTGCTTGTTATCGCCGGCATGGCCGCGGCCACCTTTTTCACCCGTTTTGCCTGCCTGGCCCTGTTCAGCCGCAGCGGCGTGCCCGGGTGGATGGGCAGATGGCTGAAGCACGTACCCACCGCCATCCTAACGGCCCTAATCACCCCCGCCCTTTTACTGCCCCGGGGCAGCCTGGACATCAGCACCGGCAACCATTACCTGCTGGCGGGCTGCGTAGCGGCGGCCGCGGCCTATAAAACCCGCAGCGTCATCGCCACCATGACCCTGGGCCTGGCGGTTATGTTCGCCCTGCGCTGGATTAACTTGTAGGCGTGGTCACTTTCCACAGCATTTTTTATACTTCTTGCCGCTGCCGCAGGGAAAGGGGTCATTTCTTCCCACCTTGGTGCGGGTTTGACACCGTAATAGTACAGCATGCCGTGAGTTAAACGTATCCACTCGGTATTCCGGTTGACCACCTTTTTTAATTCGGGGGTATCCATCTCCCGAAATACTTCCAGAATCTCCAATGGCATGGTGAGTATTTTTTTACCGTCTACAGAGCCGGGAAACACGATGCCCCGGCCTCTCAGGTACTCAACTTTGTCCAGTGCCAAACTGTTTTCATATACAAAACCGCCGTTCTGTAGAATCCTTTTGGCCAGACGATAACGTTCTTTGTCAAAAAGCAAAAAAGCCTTCCCTGCTCGTTCAGGTATAAGCTTTACAAGCTCACCGGCCAGTTCCTGCTTTCGTAAACCGCTGAGATTCCGCCCCCGATTACGACAAGCACGTCGGCTCCTTCCTCCAGCAAATTCTTGGTCCGCCAAACAGATTCTTCAGCTTTGATATATTTATAACACCCGGACATAGCGTCCAGCACAATCCTGTTGGGGTGGGATTTCAGCAAATCTCTATTGGTCAAGACACCTGTGATTGCCGCACAGCTTTCCTTTGATCTGGATGACCTTGTTGGTTAAAGATTCCTATTGAAAACATCTTCATATGTGGAAAATCGAGCTTTACCGGCGGCAGCAAGGAGTGCTTCATCAAGCAAGCGTTCAACAGCAGGACGAATTTGACGCCGCATTTCCTTAAACTTTTCGAGAAGCTCCGTTCCAGAAAAACCCTGAGAAATTAAATCCGCAAGGATTTGTTCATCGAATTCACCACTGCACTCCCGCACAGGGCGGATAACAATGGCGTTGTTTTGGAGATAACATTCAACTTCCTTTTCAATGCCGAGGCTGTTAAAAAATTCTATAGGAATAGTTATCTGGCGTTTCTGTGATACGGAAATACGCTTTTTTAACATAGGATTACCTCCCGGTTGGGATATTTGTAATATAATTGTTCGCCTTTTCTTAGTATATGCTAAGTAATGATATATTATAAAAATTTTCTTTGATTTAATTATAATAAAGAAGCAAAGAAAGATAAAGAAGGGGCGAGGGGGGGTGAGAAATAAGCCATGTGTAAGGCATGCTGGCTGGAATGCGAAGCAAGGAGCAGAAAATACGGCAAGACCTGGTGGGGCAATGCCTGGGTCGAAGCAATGGAAAGAATAAATCATAACACTAATCGCCTGCCCCGGGGGAGAAGTTATGCCAACGGCGGCAGGGTGAGTGAGATTAATATAGACGTTTCGGGAAGAGTGCGGGCCGGGGTGAGAGGCACCCGCCCTACTCCGTACAGAATCGAGATCAAGCTTAAGGAATTTTCACGACAGACCCGCCTGGTCAATCGCTTTGCCGGGGTTAAACCGGATGCCGGTGATAAAACGGCCAGGTTTTTTCTGCAGGGAGCCTAAAAGGGATAAGTGGTGTGATGCTTCTAATTTCAAGGCTTTGCACTTATCCCTTTGTTATTCTGTATAGACTTAACCCTTAATCCTTTTCCCTTAACACTTCCTCAACGGAACCCCTTTTTTCGCATAAGTGAGGGGAATATATTAAAAATACAATTTACACTTATCCCTTTCTTTTTTTACTCCACCGTCACCGATTTTGCCAGGTTCCTCGGCTGGTCGACGTCGCAACCGCGGGCCACGGCCATGTGGTAGGCCAACAGCTGCAGGGGCACCACCGTGAGCACCGGTGCCAGTGCCTGGTGGGTGCGGGGGATGTACAGCACTTCGTCGGCCACCTTGGCCACTTCTTCCAGGCCGCGCATGGCCACGGCCAGCACCATGGCTTCCCGGGCCTTGACTTCCTTGATGTTGCTCACGGTTTTTTCAAACAGTGTATGCTGGGTGGCCAGGGCGATTACGGGCACGCCTTTCACGATCAGGGCCAGGGTGCCGTGCTTCAGCTCGCCGGCGGCGTAGGCCTCGGCGTGGATGTAAGAGATTTCCTTCAGCTTGAGCGAGCCTTCCATGGCCACGGCGTAATCCAGGCCCCTGCCGATGAAGAAGGCGTTTTCGCACTTGTAGTAGCGCCGGGCAAATTCTTCAACGCCTTTGCCGTTGTCCAGGATGGAGGTCACCTTACCGGGCAGTTTCCTGAGTTCGGTGATGATTTGGGCGATTTCTCCGGCATCCAGCGTGCCGCGGTGCTGGGCCAGGTACAGCCCGATCAGGTACATGGCCACCAGCTGGGTGGTGTAAGCCTTGGTGGAAGCCACGGCGATTTCCGGGCCGGCGTGGGTGTACAACACATCGTCGGCCTCCCTGGCCACCGAGCTGTCCACCACGTTGGTCACCGCAATCACCCGGGCACCCTTGCGCCTGGCCTCCCGCAGCGCCGCCAGCGTATCGGCGGTTTCACCGCTCTGGCTGATCACGATCACCAGTGAATTTTGGTCCAGTAGCGGGTTCCGGTACCGGAATTCCGAGGCGATGTCCACCTCCACCGGTATCCGGGCCAGGGATTCAATGACGTATTTACCCACCAGCCCGGCGTGATAGGCGGTGCCGCAGGCGGTGATAAAGATTTTATTCGCTTCCCGGAGTTGTTCTTCCGGGATATTGATTTCGTTCAGCACCACCCTCCCGCCGTCCGGGGCAATCCGCCCGCTCAGGGTATCCTTGAGGGCCTTGGGCTGCTCGTAAATTTCCTTGAGCATGAAGTGTGCATAACCGTTTTTCTCGGCCTGTTCGGCCTCCCACTGCACGATAAAAAGCTTTTTATCCACCGGGCTGCCGGCGCGGTCCAGCACTTCCACCCGGTCGCGGGTCAGCACCGCAATTTCGCCGTCTTCCAGGATATAGGTGCGCCGGGTATGGGCCAGCAGCGCGGGGATATCCGAAGCCAGGAAGTTTTCCCCCTCGCCCAGCCCCACCACCAGCGGGCTGTCGTGACGGGCCGCCACCAGCCGGCCTGGTTCGTCCAGGGACAGCACTACCATGGCGTAGGAACCGTCAACCTTTTTCAATACCCGCTGCACGGTTTCCACCAGGTCCCCCATGTAAAATTCCTCGATCAGGTGCGGCAACACCTCGGTATCGGTTTCCGAACGAAAAACATGGCCCTGTGAGATCAGCCATTCCCGCAGGGTGAGGTAATTTTCAATGATGCCGTTGTGCACCACCGCAAACCGGCCCTGGCAGTCCAGGTGGGGATGAGCGTTGGTGTCGTTGGGGCGCCCGTGGGTGGCCCAGCGGGTGTGCCCGATCCCAACGGTGGACTCGGGCATGTAGCCGTTCATTTGCGCCCGCAGTTCGGCCAGTTTGCCCGCTTTCTTCAACAGCTCAATGGTATTGTCCCTGATTACGGCAATACCGGCGGAGTCATAACCGCGATATTCCAGTTTTTGCAGTCCCCCCAGCAGTATGGGCGCCGCCTGCCGGCCCCCCAGGTATCCAACTATACCGCACATATATTTAAAAACCTCCGATCATTAATCAACTTGTAAATTTTAACCGGGCGTAATCCCGGGGTAAATGGACATAAAAATACCGTCACCAGGGCATACCTTGACTGACGGCACCAGCACCGGTTCATATGCCTGCTTCGGCCACCCGGCACCCTTTGTCCCCGCGGTTGCCCGCGGGTTTTGTAGTGCCTTTCACGGTCGTGACCGGACCGGGGAGCACCCGCCGAAAAATTTCGATCAACTCCCACCTCGTCAACCCGGCATGGTCAATACCGGGTTCTGGCGCTTGCAATTCAGTTTTTACGTCAAGATTATTTGCACCACCTCGCTTTCATCTTTATTCTTTACTGACGACCGGCTATCGGCTATAGTTCCTTTACTATATGCACAAGTTCATCCACAATACTCCTCAACTGATCCATGTCCCGGCCCTCGGCCATCACCCGCACCAGGGACTCGGTGCCCGATGGACGCACCAGGATCCGGCCCTGTCCGGCCAGGCGCTGTTCCATGTCCCGGATGCTCCGGGCCAGCACCGGGCTGGCCATCACCCTGTGTTTATCTTCCACCCGCACGTTTTCCAAAAGCTGCGGCAGGCGTTCCATCTGCGCCGCCAGCTCGGCCAGGCTGCGCCCGGTGGTTTTGACCACGGTCAATAGCTGCAGGGCGGTGAGAATACCGTCGCCGGAAGGACTGTGGTCCAGGAACAGAATGTGCCCCGACTGCTCGCCGCCAAACACCGCGCCGGAGCGCAGCAGTTCCTCCACCACGTAGCGGTCCCCCACCTTGGTTTGCAGCACCTCTATGCCCGCTTCCCGCATGGCCAGGTGCAGGCCCATGTTGCTCATCACCGTCACCACCACGGTGTTTTTCGCCAGCCGGTTCCGGGACTTGAGGTACCGCGCGCAGATCACCATGATCTGGTCGCCGTCCACCAGGTTGCCCGTGTGATCCACGGCAACCAGCCGGTCGGCGTCGCCGTCATGGGCCAGGCCCAGGTCCGCGCCGGTTTGCACCACCGTCTCCATGAGTTTCTCGGGATGGGTGGAACCGCACCCCTCGTTGATGTTAACCCCGTCCGGGTGGTTGAAAATGGGAATTACCTCGGCACCCAATTCCGCCAGCACCCGGGGCGACACCCGGTAAGCCGCGCCGTTGGCGCAGTCCACTACGATTTTAAGACCTTTCAGATCTACGGGGATGGTCCCCTTCAAAAAGGCGACATAGCGGTCTTCAGCGTCCGAAACCCGGTGAATCCGGCCCACACCACCCCCCACCGGGGAGGGGACATTTTCCAGACCAGGGCCGGTGACCAGTTCCTCGATTTGCTGTTCTTTGTCGCCGGTCAGCTTGTAGCCGCTGGGGCCGAAAAATTTGATCCCGTTATCCTCCACGGGGTTATGCGAGGCGGAAATAACCACACCGCCCGCAGCCCCCAGGTCCCTGGTCAGGAAAGCCACGGCGGGAGTGGGTATATAACCCGCGCTTAAAACGTCCACCCCGGCGGAACAAATGCCCGCGGACAGCGCCGCTTCCAGCATGTCCCCGGAGATCCTGGTATCCCGGCCCACCACCAGGCGCTTTCCGGCATTGCCCCCGGCCAAAACATGCGCTCCGGCCCGCCCGAGCCGGTAGGCCAGTTCGGGGGTCAAATCTTTATTGGCGATACCGCGTACACCGTCCGTGCCAAATAACCTTGTCATCAGCGAATAATTACCTCCTGGAAACAATAAACCAAAGTTTATTATATCCGCTGGGGGATGGACATGTCAATTTTCGCAGTAAATATACAAATTGCCTGCTGCTACTTTATATTATGCCCGGCAGGCGGGCACTGTTAATTGTGAACGGATGCAATTATTGTCTCTCCATGGTGATCAGGCCAAACCCGGAAAGTTGTTCGCGAGCGGCGGCCAGAATATGCTCGTGGCAGGTCAGCAGGATCACCTGCAGTTCCCGGGCCACCCGGCCCAGTACCCGCAACGCGCCCCGCAGGCGCACGGCGTCAAAGTCCACCATGATGTCGTCGAGAACCACGGGCATGGGGGCAACCACCGAACTAAAGTGACGGGCCAGGGCCAGGCGCACGGCCAGGTACAGCTGGCCGGCCGCCCCCCTGCTGAGGGAAGCGGCGTCCAGCCGGCGGCCGCCCGGTTCTTCCACTTCCAGTTTGGCCGCCGCCCCCACCTGGGCGACCACGCGGGCATACCGCCCCGCCGTCATGGGGCCGATCAGTTGGGAGGCCCGGGCCAGCACCGCGGGCTGGCGCTCCCGCTCGTGCTTCTCCCTGGCCATTTCCAGCAGGGCGCGGGCCAAAACGGCCACCTGCCACTCCCTGGCCCCGGCCGCCAGGCTCTCCCGCAGCATGTCGCGCCGCTGCCTGGCCCGGGCCAGTTCCTCGCCGCTTTCCAGAACCTTCATTTTTTGTTTCCGGGCAGCGATTTCTTCCCCCAGGCGGGCCAATTCCCCCTCACCGGCGGCCAGGGCGGTTTCCAGTTCCCGGTATTCCCCTTCGATATCCGTCCAGGCGGAACTCTTAAGCTCCCGCTCCATCTCCACCAGCTCGCCGGCCGATCCGGCCAGGTTGAGCAACTGCGCCCGCAGCTCCTTTATCTTTTTATGTAACTCGAATTTACGCTTAAGCCCGGGAATTTCCTCCGCGGCCAGGGTTTCCCGCCCGGTCAGCGCCAGGGCCAGCCGGCGCAGTCTTGCCGCGGCGGCGTCATGTTCCCCGGCCAGCCGCTGGAGTTCCCGTTCCAGGCTCTCCCGGGACCTTTCCAGTTGCTCCAGTTCGCCGCGCAGTTCCGCTTCCTTGGCACGGCGTTCCCCGGACCGGGCCGCCAGCACGCCTCCGGTTAAAGCCGCCAGGATGATGCCCAGGGCCAGTACCACAAAACCCGTGGTAGTTTCAAAAAAGGCCAGAACGGTTCCAAGGCAGGCCAACAGGGCCGCCGCAATAAAAGGCCCGGTCATTTTCCCGGTTCCCGCCGGGCGGCGCAGCGCCGCCTGCACGAGCCGCAGCCTGTGATTTATTTCTTCAAGCCTTTTGCCCTGCAGTTCCCGCAGCGCGCCGGTATGCCGCAACCGCTCCAGCTCCAGCGCCGCCTGCTCCAGTTGCCCAAGCCGCTCCTCCGGGAATGCGGCGTCGTTTTCAGCAAATGCGATCAACCGGGCCGGATCACCGGCAATTCGCTCCCGGTCTTGCAGCCCGGCCAGGCACGCCTGCAAGTCATTCCAGGGCTCCCGGGCCTTGATTAAATTCTCCAGGCGGCGCAGGCGTCTCTGCCGCTCGTGCCAGAGCGCCCGCACCCTCGCCCGCTCCCGTTCCAGTTCGGCCAGTTCTTCCTGCAGGGCCCGGTAGCGGGCGGGTTGCTGTTCCAGTTCCCTGATTTGCCGGTCCAGGTCGTCCAGTTCCAGCAGCAGTTTGTTCAATGCTTGCGTCCGCCCCCGCGGCCTGAACAACTCCCCGGCCATTTTCTCCAGCGCGGCGGCGGCACCGGCCAGCCGGTGGGGCCTTGTACCGGTGCCCGCGCCGTAAATATAAACGTTTACCTCGTCGCTTGTCAATTCTTCCAGCCTGCGTAGTTCATCCATCCCAAAAGCGAACACGTTCTTGAACAATACCGGGCTCACGCCGCGCAGAACCCGGGTTCGCAGTATTTCTTCACCGGCCCTGCGACCGCCCGGCATTTCCACAACAACTTTGCCGTTGCCCCGGCCGTAGCGTTCCACGCGGTATACTTCCCCGCCGTCCTCCAGCAGCAGGTATCCACCCATCCGGCCGCCCCGCACCGGTTCCACCGGGCCGCCCTCGGATTTAAAGCCGAACAGCACGGCCCGGATGAAGGAAAGCAGCGTTGTTTTACCGGCCTCGTTCAGCCCGAAAATAATACAGGGGCTTGCGGCCAGTTCATCCCCACCCAGGTAAAAATCATGCAGCAGACCGTAGCCGTCCACGTATAATTCCAGCAACTTCACGCCGTTTCGTCCTCCCACAGCAGATCCAGGGCCAGGTCCCCGGCCGCCTCCAACAGGGCGTCAAACTCCCCGCCCTGCGGAAGGTCAATGTGCCGCGCGGCCCTGTCGTGCAGGGGCGCCAGTACCTCCAGCAGCCTGTCCCGCAATTCGCCGTTCTCCCGGGCGGCCCGGGTGATGGTGAGCAGGTCGCCCAGCAAGGTTTCGCTGCCGCGCAGCGTTTCCTTGTCCACCAAAGCGGCGGTATTCCGGCAGATGCAATCGGGCCAGACAAACGGCCCGGTCGGCCCGGCAAAGCGATTTCGCAGTTCCTCCAGCAGTCCTTCCAGGGCGGCCCCGTACCCCAACCGCCGGTGCAGCGGGCCGCGGCCGGTCAATTCCAGGCGCACCACCAGCGAACGCCCGCCGTTCAAACGCCCAAGCCCGGTCAACCGCTTGTCCAGGCGGTCCAAAAGCTCCTGCTCCGTGGCCAGGCCGTCGATGGGCACCCGCAACCGCTCCCAGCGCACGCAATCCGTTTCCAAAAACTCCAGGTTCACCGTGCCGCCAGGGCTCACCCGCACCAGGTAACATCCCCTGGCGCCCGTTTCCCGGAGGTTGCGTCCCTGCGGGTTGCCGGGGTAAACCACCCAGGGGCCCCGTTCCCGGAGTACGGCCCGGCTGTGGACATGCCCCAGCGCCCAGTAATCAAACCCGGCGCCGGCCAACTGGTCCAGGCTGCACGGGGCGTAATTGGCATGTTCCGCGTTGCCTCCCACGTTGCAGTGCAGCACGGCCACGGCAAAGGGCACGCCGGGTTCCCGCCTGAACAGGGAGGCGTAATTGTCCGGCACGTCGCGCCGGGGGTAACTGATCCCGTAAACACGGGCCACCTCCCGGCCCCGGGCGACCACCGGGCGGGCCTCCACCTCCCCCGCGGCGAAAAAGTGGACGTTGTCCGGCCAGGCCAGCGCGGCGCGGAATCCATCGTCGTGATCGTGGTTGCCGTAAGCCACAAACACGGAAATCCCCGCCTCGGCCAGGCGCCCGAAGGAATCCCGGAGGCGCAGCTGGGCCCGCAGGCTGCGGTCGGCCAGATCGTAAACGTCACCCGCCAGCACCAGGAAGTCCACCCTGTGCCTGATGCAGGCGCCGATAATGTTGTCCAGGGCTTTGAAGGTGCAATCCCTGAGTTGCCTGAGCACGTTTTCCACGGTATTTTCATCGCCGTAATCGATCCGGGTGAAACCGCGGAACGGGCTGTCCAGGTGCAAATCCGCGGCGTGGATGAATGAAAAACCGCCGTCCAAAAAATCACCGCCTTTTAACATGCCTTTACGGGCAGGAATGTTTTCCGGCTATGTAGTAATAATAAATAGTTAAAAAACTTCCCGTGGGGAAAAAACGTTTAATGGGAGTGTTACATATCATGTCGGAAAAGGTCAGGCTTACCTTTGCCTTTGCTTTTTTAACCATCGCGGCGCTCATTTACATTTTTAAAGTGCCCCATTAATCAATTGCCGGCAGCGCTCACCAACCGCCGGTTCCCTAAAACACATGTTCTACCCGGTTATCATGAATACCTGCCTTCGCATTAAATTTTTATTCATCGTCCTTCTAACACTGCCCGGTACAGGCGGGCCCGGGTACGGCACCGAAGTCCGTGGCACGCACGCTCCGGGTGCCCACATCGATGACCGGAACCCTTTCTTTGGATAAACTCAACTCCTGTGAAAAATGTTACAAAAGCGTTTCAGGCTATTGAAAAGTGTATGATAATATGTTAAATTACCTGTTAAATTCAGAAATTTAATTTATTCAAGGGGAGACTTCAAAGTATGAAAATAGTTTCAATATACGGCATCACCCGGCAAAGCGGTAAAACCACCATTGCGGAGGAACTGGCGTTGATCAGCCGGAAAAAAGGTTATAAAACCATGCTGGTCGACCTGGACATCCACCACGGCGACGTCACCGAAAGATTGAAGCTGGAACGTCATCCCAACATTAGCGATTGGTGTGAAAACATCTACCACCGGAGCAGAACCATGCCGATTATCGAAGTTGAATACGCCCAATCCGAGTGGACGCCGTTTTTACAAAAGCACCCCACCGGGCTTGACGTGCTGGCCACCAACACCAACCCCAAGCTGCCCCATTACGGCAACATTTATTACGAGATAAAAATTATCTATAATTCCATCAAACAAAGCGATTACCAGGTCGTGGTTTTCGACATGGGCAATGTTCCCACCAGTTTTAACTACATGATCCTTGAAGATTCGGATTACCCCATCCTGGTGGTTGATACTTTCCGGTACAACGTGCAGGCGCTGAAGCATTTCATTTGGGACGCTGAAGACGTGCACTTCCCGGTGGATAAATTATACTTGTTATTTAACAGGGAACCGACTGCCATCGAAGATTCCCCCGAAAACGTGGCCAGGGAGTTCAACCTGACCCTGCTGGGCGTTTTGCCCGAGGCGAAAAAGCAGAGGGAAAACCTGGCCTGGGACGAATTTAACCTGAAGCTGACAGAGATATTTGAAAAGATCATGAAAAAATAGTTGGGTTCAATGCCCGCCTCCCCCGTAACATTACCTGCCGCTTGACATTTACCATGCCCGGTGATATCTTACAGTTATTGGCAAGTTTAAATTAAGGCTACGTTCAATACCCGGGTGATCTAAAATGCATTGTTACAGGGAAAAAAAACACCATGCAGCAAGCTACATCCCCCAATTCATTGAGAAAGCAAGAAAAGACAATGATATTGTAACTGTTTACTTGTTCGGTTCCCATGCCAGGGGAAATAACAGATGCACCAGCGATATCGACCTGGCGGTTTTACTTGATCAAAATATCTCCCCCGGAAAGTATTTTGAAAAAAAACTACACTTACTGGCCCAGGCGACGGAAACATTGAAAACCGATGAAGTCGACCTGGTCATCCTAAATGAAGCCCCCGTATCCCTAGCCTACCAAATTATCCGCGATGGGCGGGTCCTTTACCAAAAAAAGGGTGCCAAGGGGCAGCGCGTCGCTTTTCAAACCCTGACCTGCGACCGTTACTTTGATTTTCAGCCCACCGCAAAAGTGTTGTATGATGGATTGCTACAACGAATCAAGGGGGGCAGATTCGGTGGTTAACAAAGCCGTGTTGGAAAAGAGGCTGACCAAGCTGGAACAAACTCTGCGCAAGTTGAAGGAACTCTCATCAGTTAGCTGGGATGAGTATAAAAAAAATGAAGCTCTGCAGGACAGGGCTGAAAGAAACTTACAACTGGCAGCCCAAGCTTGTATTGATATTGGCAGCCATATTATTGCCGACAGGGAATATCGCACCCCAAGCAGCTATAGCGACATATTCAATGTTTTACAGGAAGAAGGGCTATTGCCCAAGGAACTGGCCGAAAAAATGAAGCGAATTGCAGGATTCCGTAATATTTTAGTTCACGATTATCTGGACATTGACCCCAAAATAGTTCACACATGCCTGGGGCAATTAAATGACTTTAAAGAATTTGCCGAATATATCGTGAAAATTCTATAGTAATTTAAACTTAACCTGATGTGCCCGGTTCGCCGGTACCCTCGCCGCCGTTCGAAGGCGGCTGCTCCGCTTCCGCCTGCTTGACCTGCACGGTAACGACAACCCGGTCGGGGTTCACCGATGTCGCCCCTTCCGGCAGTACCAGCACCGCTTCCCTTTCCACATCGCCGGTAATCCCGGCAATATCAACAGGCATGGTACTTACGGACGTCAACTCCCGGAGCGCCTCGTCCCGCCCCACAACCTGCACCGGGGAAGGATCCGCCGATACACCACTCACGGTGTAACCAGCAGCCGGCTCACCGGTAAGTATTACCCGGACGGGCAGGTTTTTCACGGGCAGGCCGGTAACGGGCACAGTCACCGCCACCCGCCGGGGGTTCACCGTGACGCCCCCGGTCTCGATATCCACGGTCACTTCCCGCTCCAGCGTGTCCCCCGCCCCGGAAATATCCACGGTAACGCCCACCCGCGTAATTTTTTCCAGCACTCTGCTTGGCCCCCGCACCTCCACAACCTGCGGTTTCACAACTGGTTCGCCGGGCTGCCTGCCGCCGGCAACATCACCCTTCAGGCTGACCACCACGGGAACGTTTTTGGACACTATTTTATCCACCTGCAGCCGTACCACCTGCGGTGTTATTCGTAACACCTCAACGCCCGGCGGTGAAGATAACTGAACGGGCAATTCCAGTTCCCCCACGCCAGTGTCTTTCGGCAAGTTTACATAAGCCACAAAATCGTCTCTTTGCAGGGTGCCGATAACGCTCCTGGTCCCCTTAACCTGCACGTTTACCGCCCTGGGTATACCGTCGATCACATACCCGGGCAGTTCATCCCGCAATTCCAGGGGTACATTATAAGTCAGGTCGGTAACCGGGTTTTGCTCATTGGTTACATACACCCAAAGTAAAACAGCCATTAATAAGGCCAATATTCTAACTGAATTATCCCTCCATTTAAACGGCATCAGCCTCACCTCCGGTGCCAGAGGGAAGAAATGGCGTTCCTCTTTTCGAATTTGGGTTGTAAAAATTTAACCAGTAATTCCCGCAGCCCCGTCTCGTTTAATCGCCGGTAGAGGTTTCCCTCCACGGCCAGGGAGACGACCCCGGTTTCCTCGGAAACCACCACCGCCAGCGCGTCCGACTGTTCCGTCAGACCCACGGCCGCCCGGTGCCTGGTGCCCAGTTCCCTGCTCAGTTCTCTGCTTTCGGACAGCGGCAGCACGCAAGCCGCAGCCTGCAGCCTGTCCCCCCTGATGATGGCGGCGCCGTCGTGCAGCGGTGATTTGGGAATAAAAATATTCACCAGCAGTTCCGCCGTAACCAGACCTTCCACTTTGATACCGGTGTCCACAAACTCTTCCAGGCCTGTGCCGCGCTCCAGCACAATCAACGCCCCCGTGCGGGTGGCGGACATATTCTGCACGGCCCGCACCACTTCATCAATCAGCGCGCTCCGATCGCCTTCGGCCATTTGGGTCAGGGGCCGGGCGAAAAAATCGCCGCCGCCCAGCTTTTCCAGGGCACGGCGCAGTTCGGGCTGAAAAACGATGGGCAGTGCCACCACCAGGGCGGTCATGGTCTGCTTGAGCAGCCAGTGCACGGTATTAAGATTAAGCAGGCTGCTAACAGCAGTGGCCACCAGCAGCACCACCAGGCCCTTGATCAGTTGCACGGCCCGGGTGCCCCGGATGAGCAACATCAGGCGGTACAACACAAAGGCTACGATTAATATGTCAATAATGCTGGTGACGTCAAACAGGTTGAGATTTATTTTTAACGCCTTGAGGTATTCCATGGCCATGCCCCCGTATAGCTATAAACATTATTTATTATTTTAACATATTTAAAAGAAAAAGCTCCAAAATGCAAATATAACTAATTAAATTCACTTGCAAGTCCGGCTAAAATTTCGGAAAGGTGAAAGGTTTTGATGTTATTACCAGCTTCTTGTGACAGGGACAATTTTAACTGGTTGATGCAAACCGGGCATGCGGTGATAACCATTGCCGCGCCGGTGTTGATAATGTCTTTGGCCTTTTCGCTTCCCACTTTGGCGGACAAGCGCGGGTGAGTAATTTGGAAAAACCCTCCCCCGCCGCAGCAGTTTTCCGGGTTTGCCATCTCTATCAACTTCACACCCGGAATAGCGTTTAATAGTTGCCTTGGTTGTTTGCGTATGCCCTGGCCGCGGGCCAGGTGGCAGGGATCATGGTAAGTCACGCTAACCCGGTTCTCAAGGGGCGAAAAAGGGCGATAACCCTGTTCCGTTAAAAATTCACTGATGTCGCGCACTTTGGCCGAGAAGGTATTCGCCCGTTCCTTATATACTTCATCACCGGCAAGCAGGTTTTTGTATTCTTTAAGCGCAGCGCCGCAGGTGGCGCAATCGGTTACAATAATGTCAAAGTCCTTGAACAGATCGATATTCTTTTTGGCCAGCGTACACGCGGTAGCCACATCTCCGTAAATCCGGTGGGGCAAACCGCAGCACAGGTTCCGGGGCGTAACCGCTTCCCAGCCGTTGTAAGCCAGCAGCCGGCGGGTGGCTTTGCCGACCTGAGGCATCAGCCCCATTGCCGCACAGCCGGTAAAGTAGGCCACCTTCCCGCGGAAGTCACCTGTTTTGCCGGCATGTTTTGTGCCGGTACCGGGATGCGGCTCATGGAACAACAATTGTTGCGCCCGCTGCAAGGAAGAGGGCAATAATTTGAACAACCCTGTGGATTTACATAACCGGTGCAACCCCGTGTCCCGGTACAAACGCAAAGCCGAAACACCCAGTTTCAGCAGTTCCGGCCTGGCCAACACCCCAAGCAATACGGAATTCAGGAAGATGGATTGTTTTTTGATTTTGGCGAGTTCCCGGCGGGCAGCCAGGAATATTTCGGTGGTCGGCACCCCGCTGGCGCAACCGGCGGCGCAAGCTTGACAAAGGAGGCAGTTGTACAGGCACTCTTCATAACCCTTGCCGGGTTTTAAATGCCCCTCCAATAACGCGTCAATAACGGAAAGCTTACCGCGGGCCGACATTAATTCATCCCGGGTTTGCCGGTATAAAGGGCACACGCTGGTACAGGCGCCGCATTTATTGCAGCGCCACAGGGCAGGCTGCAGTTCCTTTAATGATTCCATCACAATTCACTTCCGAAAATTTTTCCCGGATTCAGGATATTGGCAGGATCAACGGCTTTTTTCATCGCCCGCATGAAATCAATTGTTTGCGGTGATAGGTCGATGGGTAGAAAAGGCTTTTTAGATAACCCGATCCCGTGCTCCCCGGAAAGGGTCCCGCCCAGTTTAACCGCGGCCTCAAATATGGCCTCAATGGCCGCTTCCACGCGCTCCATCTCTTGTGCATCGCGTTTATCGGTAAGGATATTGGGATGCAGGTTGCCGTCCCCGGCGTGGCCGAAAATAACGATGGGCAAGTCAAATTGTTCCTCAACCCGGCGAATTTCCCGGACCATTGCGGGAATGGAACTGCGCGGCACGCAGATATCTTCACCGATTTTGGTGGGGCGCACCCGCGATATGGCGGGAGAAACGGCCCGCCGGGCCTTCCACAATTGTTCCGCCTCCGGGTTATCTTTAGCGACATTGATGTCTTCCGCCCGCATCTTTTTACACAGCATGGCCACTTTGGATGTTTCCGCTTCCACCGCTTCGGGCATGCCGTCAACTTCAATAATCAACATGGCTTCCACGTGGCGGGGCAGTCCGAGATGGAGATAATCCTCCACGTAGTTGATGCTTTTTTGGTCCATGAGTTCAAGTATGGCCGGCAGCACGCCGCTGTAGAGAATGGCGTTGACCGTTTCCGCCGCCCGGTCGATACTTTTAAAAGTAACCGCCATGGTCTTCCGGGCGGGGGGAGCGGGCAGCAGCTTCAACGTGGCTTCGGTAATTACGCCCAGCGTTCCTTCCGACCCGATAAAAAATTGCACAAAATTATACCCGGTTACATTCTTGATTTGTTTACCGCCCAGGTGAACTATGTCGCCATTGGGCAGAACCACCTCAAGGCCCAATACGTAATCTTTCGTGACTCCGTATTTCATGCCGCGCGGGCCCCCGGCGTTTTCAGCCAGGTTTCCCCCGATGGTGCAGTAGTTTAAACTGGAGGGGTCGGGGGGATAAAAAAGCCCCTGCCTTTCCACTTCTTTCTGCAGGTTGCCGGTTACAACTCCCGGTTCACATACCGCGACCATGTTTTCTTGATCGATTTCTTTAATTGACCGCATTTCGGTAAAGACCATGGCTATCCCGCCGGCAAAGGGGATGGAACCGCCGGACAACCCGGTGCCCGCTCCGCGCGGCACCACGGGGACCTGCAGCCGGCCGGCCAGCTTCAATATTTCGGCCACCTCGGCGGCTGATTTGACTTTAACCACCACATCAGGCAGGGATTGCCGGGTTGTGGCATCATATGAATAGGCGATCCTCGCCTCCGGGCTGTCCAGCACCCGCGCCGGTTCAATGAATTGCTTGAGTTCCCCGGACAGCGCGCCTGCTACTGTGCGGTTGGTCATTTAATTATTCCCCCTCCGAATAATCTCTCCCTCAAAAATTAAAGTGCTTGACGGGATAATTTTAGGGGCAGAGGTTTACTCCGCCCCTATCCACATTATTATATCAATTTTGGAGGATGATCGTTACGCACTTGAATAAAAAATCAGGACATATATGCAGCATTTATAATCAAAAATTCAGATATATTGAATCGAGCGCGCAACTTTAACAATTTTCAGAAACAAAAGTTTTTTAAAAATTAATCATTTATATTATACTGGTTATAAACAATTTTCCGTACCGGTCCATTCCCGGCACTCCAGCAATGTGAAGAAAGCGGGGGCAAGAAATGATTGAGATTGATTTAAGCAACATTTTTAAACACTCACCACTGCCGATTTACGTGTTACAGGACGGCTTCTTCAAGCTGGTCAACCCGAAAATGGTTGAGGTGACCGGTTATTCAAAAGAAGAGTTGCTGGCCATGCCTTTTTACGAGCTGATCCACCCGGACGACCGGCAGCGGGTGATGGACAACGCCATGCGGCGCCTGGCGGGTGAACAGGTTGATGAACAGTACGAGTTCAGGAGTATTACCCGCGAGGGCGTGACAAGAAACGTAATAGGCTTTTTCTCCCTCATAAACTACGGTGGTCGACCGGCAGTGCTGGGACAGGTTCTTGATATTACCGAGCAGAAACAGCTTGAAGACTCGCTACGGAAAAACGAAGCCAGATACCGGGCCATTTTGGACAGTATCCAGGAGGGGTACTTCGAAGTGACACTGTCCGGCAGTTATACCTTTGTCAACCCTGCAATGACACGGATACTGGGGTACAGCCTGGAAGAGTTGCAAGGTCTGAATTACCGGAAATATACCATACCGGAGCACCATGATCTGGTATATAAAGCGTTCAACAAGGTCTACCGGACGGGACAGCCAATGGATTTTTTTGACTGGGAAGTGGTAAGAAAAGACGGGGCGCGCAGGCATGTGGTAACATCCATATCCCTCCTCCGGGATGATTCGGGTAAACCGGTGGGCTTCAGCGGCATTATCCGGGATATCACCAGCCGCAAGCGGGCGGAGGCGGCGCTGCAACAGGAAAAGGAACGGCTGGCCATTACTTTGAACAGTATCGGCGACGCGGTAATTGCCGTGAACACGGAAGGGCGGGTAAATCTTCTCAACCCGGTGGCTGAAGCACTGACCGGCTGGCCTGCCGCCGATGCCGTGGGGCGCCCGCTGGAGGAAGTATTCAATATCATCAACGAGCGCACGGGCCGGCCCGCTAAAAATCCGGTCCACCGGGTGCTGGCCGAGGGCAAGGTGGTGGGTTTGGCCAACCACACCGCTCTGATCTCCCGGGACGGTACCGTGCACTCCATTGCGGACAGCGCCGCGCCGATCAAAAGCAGCTCGGGCGAGGTCATGGGCGCGATCCTGGTTTTCCGCGATGTTACAATGGAAAGGAAGCAGGAAGAAGCCCTCAAGGCCAGCGAGGAACGCTTCCGGCTGCTGGCCGAGCATGCCTTGGACATCATCTATCGTTACCGGATCAAACCCGAACCGAAATTTGAATACGTGAGCCCCGCCTGCTTGCAAGTGACGGGTTACTCGCCCGAAGAACATTATGCCGATCCCGGTATTGTTTACAGTTACGCGCACCCGGAAGACCGGGATAAGCTAATTCAATTGTACTCGGGCGATTACGATTTTTCCGCCCCGTTGACCATGCGCATCGTGCGCAGGGACGGTACTTTGGCGTGGGTGGAACAGAGGGTGGTGCCCATATACGGCAACCTCGGCTCCGTTGTGGCCATTGAGGGCATCATCCGGGACATCACCGACCGCAAACGGTCCGAATTGGCCCTGCGAGAGGTTGTCCAGGGGGTTTCGGCGTCCGTGGGGATGGAATTCTTCCGTTCCATGATCTATCACCTGGGACGGGCACTGGATGCGGATCACGCTCTGGTCGGCGAACTGGTAAAAAGCGAAAATCCCCGCATCCGGACCATTGCAGCATACAGTGAAGGAAAGTTTTTGGAGAATTTTGAGTACCTCCTTGAGGGTACACCCTGCGCAAACGTGGTAGGTAAAACCGTTTGCTTTTACCCTGAAAGAGTTGGGGATTTGTTTCCCCAAAGCAAGTTGCTCAAAAACACTGGCGCGGAAAGCTACCTGGGAGTGCCGCTGTTTGATTCAAAGCAAAATGAGCTGGGCCTGATCGCCGTGATGTACAATAGACCTGTGAACGAGGAACAATTCCGGTTTGCGGAGTCGCTGATCATTATCTTTGCCGCCCGGGTATCCGCCGAACTGGAACGGGTGCGCGCGGACGAGCAGTTGAAGTATCTCAGCCTGCACGACAGCCTGACCGGGCTTTACAACCGCACTTATTTTGAACATGAAATTCAGCGCCTGGAAAAGGACCCGCCGCGCTCCACCGGTATAATTGTCTGTGACGTGGACGGGTTGAAGCTGGTCAACGATACCCTGGGGCACGAAGCCGGGGACCGGCTTTTGGTGGCGACGGCTGGGATTATAAGAAGAGCATTCCGGGAAGGAGACATTGTTGCAAGGATCGGCGGCGACGAGTTCGCAGTGCTGCTGCCGGGAAGCGACGAAAGGACTGTGGAAAAGGCCTGCCACCGGATCATGGATGCAGTGGAGGAATACAACGCGGCCAACCCGGAACTGCCGGTAAGCATATCCGCCGGTTATGCCCACGGCAAGGGCACATCAATTAACTTAAGGGATTTGTTTAAAGAAGCCGACAACAACATGTACCGGAAAAAGCTGTACCGCAGTAGCAGCGCTCGCAGCGCCATCGTACAGGCCTTGATGAAAGCAATGGAAGCCAGGGATTTTATCACGGAAGGACATGCGGACCGGCTCCAGCATCTCGCTGTACGGCTGGGCAAAGCCATTGGGCTGCCGGAACACAGGCTGACTGAATTGCGCTTGCTGGCCCAGTTTCACGACATCGGCAAGGTGGGCATACCCGACCGCATACTGTTCAAACCCGGTCCTTTGACCGCGGAAGAAGTCGCGGAAATGCACAAGCACTGCGACATAGGGCACCGCATAGCCCTTTCGGCCAACGATCTTGTATGCGTGGCGGACTTGATATTAAAGCACCACGAGTGGTGGAACGGCAAGGGGTACCCGCTGGGCATCAGCGGGGAGGAGATCCCCCTGGAATGCCGGATTCTGGCCATAGCCGACGCCTATGACGCCATGACCAGCGACCGCCCCTACCGCAAAGCCATGACCCATGACCAGGCGGTGCGGGAGCTGGTAAAATGCGCCGGGACGCAGTTTGACCCGTACCTGGTCGAAAAATTTATCGAGATAATAAATGGCCAAAACTCTGTGAGCCCTGATGATCGTTATTCATTATGAGATGACGGTGAACAATTGACCGTTACAAACCCGCAGCCCGGGTGCCGGTATGGCCCGGCGCCCGGATTGTTTCCCCCTTGCCCAGGCGAAAAAATTTTTTGCCGCCGCTGCCGCAGCCCCAAAGGTGCCGTATGGCCCGGGCCGGGGGAAACTCAAGGGGAATTGCAATTCTGACCGTTACGCTTATGTTCAAGTGATTCAAGTAAAAACAGCCGGCGTAAACAGACCGCCGGCCAAATAAATAACTTCCCTTTTATGCATTAACACTTACCGCGAAAAACGCCGGTAATGAACCTGGAATCCTTTTCATCCTTGTTTTGCTCCCGGAGCAGGCCGTAGGCGATACTATCCACCAGCGCCTGCCAGCTGGCCTCGATGATGTTGGGGCTCACGCCCACCGTGCCCCAGGAGCAGTGCCCGTCCCCGGTTTCCACCAGCACCCGGACCACGGCCCCGGTGCCGTCTTTTTCGTCCAGCACCCGCACCTTGTAGTCGGCCAGGTGCATGTTGGCGATTTCCGGGTAGAATCCCTCCAATGCCTTGCGCAGGGCATTGTCCAGGGCGTTTACCGGGCCGTTGCCTTCGGCCGCGGTATGCACCACCCGGCCGTTGACGTTTAACTTGATAATGGCCTCGGAATGCACAATGCCATCCCGCATTTCGATCAACACTTTCAGGTTTTCCAGTGTGAAGGGTTCCCGGTAGCCGTGAAAGGCTTTGCGAACCCGCAGCTCAAAGGATCCCTCGGCCCCTTCGAACTGGTAGCCCTGGTTTTCCAGTTCCTTCAGCTCCTGGAGCAGTTTGCGGTTTTCATCCTTATCCAGACCCAGCCCCAGGTCCAGCTCCTGGTATTTGTAAATCAGGTTGCTCAACCCGCTGAGCTCGGAAACCAGCACCCGCCGCCTGTTGCCCACCCGCTCGGGCTCGATGTGTTCGTATGTTTGGGGGTTTTTCAGCAGCGCGCTGACGTGCACGCCGCCTTTGTGGGCAAAGGCGCTGCCCCCCACGTAGGGCTGGTTGTTAAGCGGGTGCATATTGGCCAGCTCGCTGACAAAACGGGACAACTCGGTCAACTCCGCCAGGCTTTGCTCCGGAATGCTCTCGTAATGGCATTTGAAGGCCAGGTTGGGGATAATGGAGCACAGGTTGGCATTGCCGCAGCGCTCGCCGTAACCGTTGATCGTGCCCTGGACCTGGATCACCCCGGCCTGGACCGCCATCAGGGAGTTGGCCACAGCCAGCTCGCAGTCGTTATGACAATGGATACCCAGGGGAACGTCAATCTCCCGGGCCACAGCGGACACTGTTTCGTAGATTTGATTGGGCAGCCTGCCGCCGTTGGTATCGCAAAGAATAATCCGGGCTGCGCCGCCGTCCCGCGCGGCCCGCAGGGTGGCCAGGGCATATTCCCGGTTGGCGGCAAAGCCGTCAAAAAAGTGCTCGGCGTCGTAAAAAACTTCCATCCCCTGCTGTTTCAAATATGCCACGGAATCCCTGATCATGAGCAGGTTTTCCTCCAGGGTGGTAAGCAGGGCGTGTTTCACGTGAAAATCCCAGCTCTTGCCGAATATCGTTGCCACGGGCACGCCGGCAAGGACTATTTGCTTCAGGTTGTCATCTTGAGAAGCCGTAATGCCGGGCCGTCTGGTACTGCCGAAAGCGGTGACGCGAGCGTTTTTAAGCCGGTGTTCCTTGATTAGTTGAAAAAACTGCAAATCCTTGGGATTTGATCCCGGCCAGCCGCCCTCGATATAATGAAAGCCCATTTCGTCCAGCCGGAGGGCGATTTTAACTTTGTCTTTGGCGGAAAAGCTGATGCCTTCGCCCTGGGTACCGTCCCGCAGCGTCGTATCGTAAATTTCAACTCGAGGCAAGTTCTCTCCCCCCAGCAAACCTCCTATAATGGTCGTTGGTCGTCAGTGGTCGGTCGTCGGTTGGAATTAATCATTACTACTCCGGCATTTTGCTGGTGCAATAAACATATCCGGTAATCGATGTTATTAACTTTTTTCCACCTTTTCGGCCACCAGTTCGGCCATTTCCATAGTGCCCACCGGGCGCATCCCGGGCTGCATGATGTCGGCGGTGCGGTAGCCTTCCTCCAGCACGGTATTTACGGCCTGTTCCACCAGCCCTGCGGCATCGTCCAGGCTGAAGGAATAACGCAGCATCATGGCCACCGAAAGGATGGTGGCGATGGGGTTCGCCATGTTCTGCCCGGCGATATCGGGCGCGGACCCGTGGATGGGCTCGTACAGGCCCACTTTGCCGCCCAGGCTGGCCGAGGGCAGCATGCCGATGGAACCGGTCAACTGGGACGCCTGGTCGCTCAGAATATCACCGAACATGTTCTCGGTCACCAGCACGTCAAACTGCCGGGGATTGCGCACCAGCTGCATGGCGCAGTTATCCACGAGCATGTGGTTTAATTCGACGTCGGGATATGCACCGGCCAGGCCGGAAACAACCTCCCGCCACAGCCGGGAACTTTCCAGCACGTTGGCTTTATCCACCGAGGTCAGTTTTTTCCTGCGCTTGCGGGCCAGCTCGAAGGCCACGCGGGCCACCCGTTCTATTTCCCCGGTGGTATATTCCAGGGTCTCCACCACGCGAACGCCGCCCTCCGACAACTCTTCCCGCCGCTTGGCGCCGAAATACAGCCCACCGGTCAATTCCCGGACCACAACAATGTCCAGGCCCTCCACCACTTCCCGCTTTAAAGTGCTGGCATCGGCCAGGGAGGAAAATACCACCGAAGGCCTGATGTTGGCGTAGACCTCGAGTTTTTTGCGCAGGGGCAAAAGCGCTCCGGCTTCGGGGCGCAGGTGCACGGGCAGGTTATCCCACTTCGGCCCTCCCACCGCCCCCAGCAGAACGGCATCGCTGTCCAGGCATTGCCGCAGCGTTTCCTCCGGCAGCGGAGTGCCTGTTTGATCGTAGGCCCCGCCCCCGAACAACGCCTCCCGGGTGACAAATTCCACGCCGGTGCGCTTCTGCACCGCCCGCAACACCCGCAGGGCCCCGGCTGTAACTTCCGGCCCGATCCCATCACCGGGCAGCACCGTTATTTTAAACATAAACTTTCACTCCTACCTCCGAGTAGACTTCAATTTGTTCGACACGTAATTGATCAGGCCCCCGGCGTCAATGATTTGCTGCATGAATTCAGGCACCCGGGTCGCCTTGTACTCCTCGTTTCGCGTCAGGTTCTTGATTACGCCACGCTCCGGATCAACCGCCACCTCGTCGCCTTCCTGAATGGCTTCCGCCGCTTCGGGCGACTCGAAAATAGGCAGGCCGATATTAAAGGCGTTGCGGTAAAAGATTCTGGCAAAGGACCTGGCGATGACGCAGCTCACCCCGGCCTCCTTGATGGAGATGGGGGCGTGTTCCCGGGAACTGCCGCAGCCGAAGTTTTTGCCGGCCACGATGATGTCGCCCGGCCGCACTTTTTGGACAAATTCCGGGTCGGCATCCTCCATGCAGTGCCCGGCCAGTTCCCGCGGGTCCGATGTGTTCAGATACCGGGCCGGAATGATGGCGTCGGTATCAACGTCGTTGCCGAATTTCCACGCTTTACCCCGGTATTTCATTATGATGCCACCTCCCACGGCGCAGCTATGCGTCCCAGTACCGCCGAAGCAGCGGCCACCGCGGGCCCCGCCAGGTACACTTCGCTTTCGGGGTGTCCCATGCGGCCCACGAAATTGCGGTTGGTGGTGGCCAGGGCCCGCTCGCCCTTCGCCAAAATACCCATGTAACCGCCCAGGCAGGGCCCGCAGGTAGGAGTGCTCACCGCGGCGCCCGCTTCAATAAACAACTCCACCAGGCCCTCCTTCAGGATCTGCCGGTAAATTTCCTGGGTCCCGGGAATGATGATCAGGCGCACGTTAGGATGTACTTTATGTCCTTTCAGCACCGAGGCGGCCTCCCGCAGGTCTTCCAGCCTGCCGTTGGTGCAGGAGCCGATCACCACCTGGTCGATGGTTATGTCCGCGGCCTCGCTCACCGGGCGCGCGTTTTCAGGCAAGTGGGGAAAAGCCACCTGTGGCTCCAGTTTGCTCACGTCGAACTCGTATACCCGGGCGTAACGGGCGTCCGGATCACTCTGATAAAATTTATAAGGTCTCTTGGCCCGGCCTTCCACGTACCGGCGGGTAGTCTCGTCCGGGGGTACGATGCCGTTTTTGGCCCCGGCTTCGATGGCCATGTTGGCCATGGTAAACCGCCCGTCCATACTCAACTTCTCGATCGCTGGCCCCGTAAACTCCATGGCCATGTACAGGGCGCCGTCCACCCCGATCCGGCCGATGGTGTAAAGAATCAGATCCTTACCCCCCACCCAGCGGGGCAGGTCGCCGTAATAAACGAATTTAATGCTCTCGGGCACTTTCAGCCAGGTTTCGCCCGTGGCCATGGCGGCCGCCAGATCGGTGCTGCCCACCCCGGTGGAAAAAGCGCCCAGGCCGCCGTACGTGCAGGTGTGGCTGTCGGCGCCGATGACCAGGTCGCCGGGCCCTACCAGGCCCTGTTCGGGCAGCAGGCAGTGCTCGATGCCCATGCGCCCCACCTCGTAATAATGCGTCAGGTTGTGTTTGCGGGCGAATTGCCTGATTAACAACGCCTGTTCGGCGGATTTGATATCCTTGTTGGGCACGAAATGGTCGGGCACCAGCACCACCCGGTCGCGGTCCCAGACCGTTTCCACGCCGGTTTTTTCAAACTCGCGGATGGCCACCGGGGCGGTGATATCGTTGCCCAGCGCCAGGTCGACCTTGACGTTGATCAACTGGCCGGGTTCCACTTGATCCACCCCGGCGTGGGCGGCCAGTATCTTTTCGGTAATCGTCATCGACATCTGTTGTCACCTCTACATATCCGGATTCTTCTGCTCGTAGATCATCTTGTTCACCGCGTTGATGTAGGCCCGGGCGCTGGCCTCCAGGATATCGGTGCTGATACCGCGGCCCATGTACAGTCTTTCCTTGTTGTTCTCGGCGATGCGCAGGGTCACCTCGCCCAGGGCGTCCTTGCCGCCGGTGATGGCGTTGATGCCCCAGCTGACCAGCCGGCAGCTGTATCCCGTAATTTTATCCACGGCCTTGCAGATAGCGTCCACCGGGCCGTTGCCGCAGGCCGCCTCTTCCAGCAATTCTTCGCCGCGGGTCAGCCCCACCGTGGCGGTGGGTACCACCGTGGTGCCGCTGCTGATATGCAGGTAAGACAACTCGTATGTGGCCGGCACCTTGCGGATTTCGTTTTCCACGATGGCTTCCAGGTCCTGGTCGGTAATTTCCTTCTTGCGATCGGCCAGGTCTTTGAACCGGGCAAAAGCCTTGTTCAACTCATCCTCGCTTAACGAATATCCCAGTTCCACCAGGCGTGAACGGAAAGCGTGCCTCCCGCTGTGCTTGCCCAGCACCAGGTTGCTGTGGGCAATGCCCACCATGGTGGGATTCATAATTTCGTAAGTGGTGCGCTCTTTCAGCACCCCATCCTGGTGGATGCCCGATTCGTGGGCAAAAGCGTTCTTACCCACCACGGCCTTGTTGGGCTGGATGTCCATACCGGTGAGCTTGCTCACCAGCTTGCTGGTCCGGTAGATTTCCTCGGTGTTGATGCCTGTCTCCAGGCCGTACCGGTCCCGCCTGGTATACAGGGCCATTACTATTTCCTCGATGGAAGCGTTGCCCGCCCTCTCGCCGATGCCGTTGATGGCCCCCTCCACCTGCCTGGCCCCGGCCAGGATCGCCGCCAGGGAGTTGGCCACCGCCATGCCCAGGTCGTCGTGGCAGTGCACGCTCAGCACCACCTTTTCAATACCCTTGACCCTGTTCATGATGTACTTGATAAATTCGGCAAACTCATCGGGGGTGGCGTACCCCACCGTGTCCGGAACATTGATGGTGGTTGCTCCCGCTTCGATGGCCGCCTCCAGCACCCGGCAGAGGAAGTCCGGGTCGCTGCGGGAAGCGTCCTCGGCGGAAAATTCCACGTCCCGGGTGTAACTTTTGGCCCGCTTCACCCCGGCCACGGCGGCCTCCACCACCTGGTCCCTGGACAGGCGCAGTTTGTGTTTCAGGTGGATGTCGGAAGTGGCGATAAAAGTGTGAATCCGCGGTTGGTCGGCGTGCCTGACCGCTTCCCAGGCCTTGTCGATATCGGTGAAATTGGTCCGGGCCAGCCCTGCAACGGTAACGCCCCGCACTTCCCGGGCGATGGTTTTTACGGCTTCGAAATCACCCGGGGAGGTGATGGGAAAACCGGCCTCGATAATGTCCACGCCCAGGCGGGCCAGCTGCCTGGCTATCTCCAGCTTTTCTTTGACATTCAGGCTTACCCCGGGGGACTGCTCGCCGTCCCGCAGGGTGGTATCGAATATATAAACCCGGTTGCTCAAAATGGGATCCCCTCCGTAAATCAGCAATCTATGGCTTCGCTGATGGATTTGCCGGCCGGCACGATGGGATTGACGTTTTCCGCGGCGCTGACCAGGCAGTTGACCAGCACCGCTCCGGGCGCCTCCAGCGCCCCGGGCAGCAGGTCATCCACATCTTTCTCTGTGCGCAGGGTATAACCCCTGATTCCGTAAGCCCGGGCCAGAAGCTCAAAGTCGGGGTGGAATTTGAAGTCCACCGCTATATACCTGCCCTCGCAGTACAACTGTTGCAGCTGCCGCACCATGCCCAGCGAGTAGTTGTTAAGAATAATGATTTTCAGGGGCAGTTCCTGTTCAACGGCGGTGGCCAGCTCCTGCATGGTCATCTGGATGCTGCCGTCGCCGGTCACCAGGATCACCCGTTCGCCGGGCAAGCCGATCTGCGCCCCCACCGCCGCCGGCAGCCCGAACCCCATGGTTCCCAGCCCGCCGGATGAAATGAGGGAACCGGGGCGCTTGAAGCGGTAATACTGGGCCACCCACATCTGGTGCTGGCCCACGTCGGTGGCCACCACGGCGTCGCCCCGGGTGATTTCGTATAATTTTTCCACCACGTACTGGGGCTTCAGTTCCCCGTCGTCCCGCCGGTAAGCCAGCGGGTACTGCTCCTTCCACGCCTGGATTTGCTCCAGCCAGCGGGTATCGTTTCTTTTTTCCAGGCGGGCCAGCAGTTCCTGCAGCACCTGTTTGACGTCGCCCACGATGGGCACGTGCACCTGCACGTTTTTCCCTATCTCGGCGGGGTCGATATCCACGTGGATTACCCCGGCGTTGGGCGCAAATTCTGTAATTTTACCGGTAACCCGGTCGTCGAAGCGCGCCCCCAGGGCGATGAGCAGGTCGCAGTTGGTTACCGCCAGGTTGGCGGCCCGGGTGCCGTGCAGCCCCAGCATGCCCAGGAACAGCGGGTGATCGCCGGGAAAACTGCTCAGGCCCATGAAGGTGTTGGTTACGGGCGCGTTGATGGTTTCCGCCAGGGCCAGCAGCTCTTGGCTGGCCCTGCTGTTGATAATGCCGCCACCGGCGTAGATGACCGGTCGCTCGGAGGCGGCGATCAACCGGGCGGCCTCGGCGATTTTATTCGGGTGCCCCCGGTAGGTAGGCTTGTAGCCCCGCAGCTGCACCATCTCCGGGTATTTAAAATCGATCACGGTCTGGGCCACGTCTTTGGGAATGTCGATCAGCACCGGCCCCGGTCGCCCCGTGGAAGCAATGTGAAATGCGTTTCTGACGATCCGGGGCAGCTGGGCGGCGTCCTTGACCAGGTAGTTGTGCTTGGTTACCGGCATGGTGATGCCGGTGATGTCCACTTCCTGGAAAGCGTCGGTACCCACCTGGCTGGTGGGTACCTGGCCGGTGAAAAGCACCAGCGGCACCGAGTCCATGTAGGCGTTGGCAATCCCGGTGACCAGATTTGTGGCGCCCGGGCCGGAGGTGGCCATCACCACGCCCACTTTGCCGGTGGCCCGGGCGTACCCGTCCGCCGCATGCACCGCCCCCTGCTCGTGCCGGACCAGCACGTGGCGGATGGAGGAATGGTACAGGGCGTCATATACCGGAAGAATGGCCCCGCCGGGGTAGCCGAAGATCACTTCCACTTGTTCTTGTTCCAGGCATTTCACCAGGGCTTCCGCAACCGTAATTTCCATGGCAAGCCCCCCCTCTTAAACTTTAAACTTTGGTAATTATTCATCCCTGGCCCCGTTATCTTGTAATCCCGTGTATTTGGAACCCCTGAGCATGGCGATTTTGCCTGTGCGCACCAGTTCCTTGATGCCGTACGGGCGCAGGGATTCCTCGAAAGCGTTGATCTTGCCGTCGTTGCCGGTGCATTCCAGGGTCAGCGTCTTGCGCCCCAGGTCCACGATGCGGGCCCGGAAAACGTCGGCAATCTGCATCACCTCGCCCCGCTGGGCGGGGTCCACGTTGACCTTGATTAAAACCAGTTCGCGATCGACGTATTCGTCGGCGGTGATATCGTTGATCTTGATCACATCGACCAGTTTGTGCAGCTGCTTGGTCACCTGTTCCAGCACCCTGGCGTCTCCCTCCACCACGATGGTCATACGGGAAACGTCGGGGTTTTCGGTGCGCCCCACGGCCAGGCTGTCGATGTTGAACCCGCGCCGGCTGAACAAGCCGGCCACCCGGGCCAGCACGCCCGGATTGTTTTCCACCAGCACCGCCAGGGTATGCCGCATTTTTACCCCTCCTATCCCAGCATTTTATTGATGGGCTCGCCGGGGGGAACCATGGGCAGCACGTTCTCCTCCCGTTCAATCGGAAAATCGATGACCACCGGCTTGGGTATCCGGAGAGCTTCCTCCATGGCCTCCCGGATCTCCGATTTTTTGGTTACCCGCATGCCGGCGGCGCCGTACGCCTCGGCCAGTTTGACGAAATCGGGGCCGGTGATTTCCGTGTATGCATAGCGGCGGTTGTAAAACAGCTCCTGCCACTGCCGGACCATGCCCAGGTACCCGTTATTAATAATGGCTACTTTCACCGGCAGGTTGTAATGCACCGCCGTGGCCAGCTCCTGGGAGTTCATTTGAAAGCTGCCGTCCCCGGAAATGCATACAACATTCTCATCCGGGCAGGCCACCTGCACACCGAGGGCCGCCGGAAACCCGAAGCCCATGGTGCCCAACCCTCCCGAAGTGATGAAAGTGCGGGGACGGTCATAGGAGTAATAGTGAGCCGCCCACATCTGGTGCTGTCCCACATCGGTGGCCACCCGGACATTGCCCCGGGTAACATTATATATCTCCTGAATCACTTCCTGGGGCTTCAAACGCCCGTTCTCCACGTACTCAATGGGGTATTCCTTTTTCCAGTTAAATATTTTATCCCGCCACCGGCTTTCCAGCCTCGGCTGCAACCGCTCGATTATTTTCCGCAGGGAGCACCGGACATCGCCCACCACCGGAATATCCACACCCACATTTTTCCCGATTTCCGCCGGGTCGATATCGATGTGAATCACCGTGGCGTTGGGGGCGAACTCCTCAATCTTGCTGGTAACCCGGTCATCGAACCGCACGCCCACCCCGATGAGCAGGTCGCACTCACAAACGGCGTAATTGGCGTACTTGCTGCCATGCATGCCCAGCATGCCCACCGACAACGGGTGGTTCCCGGGAAATCCGCCCAGCCCCATCAAAGTGGTGGCCACCGGCGCCAGCAGCATCTCCGCCAGGCGTAACAGTTCTTCGTGCGCACCGCCGTTGATCACCCCGCCCCCGGCATAAATAACGGGCCGCTCGGATTCTTCTATCGCCCTGACGGCCCTGGTCACTTGTTCGGGATCCGGTTCTAATTTGATATGGTAACCGGGCAACTGCACCGGTCCCGGGTCCTCGTATTCGGCCATTCCCGCGGACACATCCCGGGGAATGTCGATCAACACAGGGCCGGGCCTGCCGGTGGTGGCGATATAAAATGCTTCGCGCACCGTCCGGGCCAGATCCTTCACGTCCTTGACCAGGTAATTGTGCTTGGTGATGGGCAGGGTTATGCCGGTAATATCAGCCTCCTGGAATGAATCCCGCCCCAGCAAAGAGGTGGGCACCTGCCCGGTAATGGCCACCATGGGCACCGAATCCATGTAGGCGTTGGCAATTCCGGTAACCAGGTTGGTGGCCCCGGGGCCCGACGTGGCCAGGCAAACCCCGGGTTTGCCGGAGGCCCGGGCGTATCCGTCGGCGGCATGGGCGGCGCCTTGCTCGTGCCGGGTAAGGATGTGCCGCAAGTCGGCATCGTACAGGGCATCGTAAATCGGTAATACCGCCCCTCCCGGGTAGCCGAAAATAGTATCCACCCCCTCGGCCAGGAGACTTTCCACCAGGATTTGCGCCCCGGTTTTATTCATACCCCTTCACCTCCGGTAAAAATGATATTGACCTGGGGACAACCAGCTTTATGCACCACTTTAGGATTCGTCCCCTTTCTTTAAAACGGCTCCCGTCCCGGCCGATGTTACCATCCGCGCGTAACGGGCCAGGTAGCCCTTTTTCACCCTGGGCTCCGGTTTTACCCACCGGCTCAGACGGGCGTTTAATTCTTCGTCGCTCAAAAGAACATTCAACTTATTCTCAGGTATGTTGATTTCAATCACGTCGCCGTCCTGCAGGGCGGCAATGGGCCCGCCCTCGGCGGCCTCCGGGGTGACATGGCCGATTGAGGCGCCCCGGGTGGCGCCGGAAAAACGCCCGTCGGTAATCAGAGCCACGTCCTTATCCAGTCCCAGGCCCGCCACCGTGGCGGTGGGTGTGAGCATTTCCCGCATACCCGGGCCGCCCTTCGGGCCTTCATACCGAATCACGATTACGTCGCCCTTTTGAATTTCCCTGTTGATCAATGCCTGCACGGCCTCTTCCTCGGAGTTGAACACCCGGGCCGGTCCGCGATGTTTCAGCATTTCCGGAGCCACGCCGGCTTTTTTAACCACCGCGCCCCCGGGGGCCAGGTTGCCATACAGGATGGCAATGCCGCCGCTGGGGCTGTACGGGTCTTGCACGCTGCGGATAACGTCACTGCGCTTGATTGCGGCGCCGGCAACGTTTTCCCCCAAGGTGCGGCCGGTGACGGTTATGGCGCCGCCGTCGATCAAACCATGCTCAACCAGCTCGCGAACCACCGCGGAAACGCCGCCGGCCTCATCCAGGTCCTGCATGAAATGCGGGCCCATGGGGCTGAGCTTGCACAGGTTGGGTGTTCGCTCACTGATCCGGTTGATTTGATCCAGGTTGATTTCCACCCCGGCTTCACGGGCGATGGCGGGCAGGTGCAGCACCGTGTTGGTGGAACAGCCCAGCGCCATATCCAGAGCCAGCCCGTTGGCAAAAGCCTTTTCCGTCATAATGTCTGAAGGCCGCAGGTTTTCCCGGACCAGGTCCACAACCCGCATGCCGGTCATTTTAGCCAGGCGCCGGCGCGCCGCGGAAACCGCGGGCAGGGTGCCGTTGCCCGGTAAAGCCATGCCCAGAACTTCGGTGAGGCAGTTCATGGAATTCGCCGTAAACATGCCGGCGCAGGAGCCACAGCCCGGGCAAACCGCTTCTTCAAACTCGGCCAGTTCCGCCTCGGACATGTTGCCGGCTCGCACCGCGCCCACGGCCTCGAAGATATTGCTGAGGGAAAGATTCCTGCCCCCATGCCGCCCGGCCAGCATGGGTCCGCCGCTGACCACAATGGCGGGGATATCGAGCCGGGCCGCGGCCATCAACATGCCGGGAACCACTTTGTCGCAGGCGGTAACAAGCACCAGGCCGTCAAAGGGGTGCGCCATGGCCATGACTTCCACCGAATCGGCGATGAGTTCCCTGCTGGCCAGGGAATATTTCATCCCGGCGTGGTTCATGGCAATGCCGTCGCATACCGCAATGGCGGGGAACTCAATGGGGGTGCCGCCGTTCATCCTGATCCCGGCCTTGACCGCCTCGGTAATCTCCCGCAGGTGCATGTGCCCCGGCACTATTTCGTTAAAGGAATTGACCACCCCGATCATGGGCCGCTCCAGTTCGTTGTCGGTCAGTCCCAGCGCTTTAAACAGGGAACGGTGGGGCGCTTTTTCCAACCCCTTTTTCATGGCGTCGCTGCGTAGCCGGTGGTCGGTCGCCGGTCTTCGGTCGCCGGTACAGCATCTGTTGTTGCTCATGTCCATATTCCTCCTTCAACGCCAGGCATTACATTCTACTTACTCGAAAATCACCGGGCCGTCCACTTTGGTCAGTTCCCTGAAATCATGCAGCAGGCCCCGGAACACTTCCCCGGGCTCCCCGTTACCGATGGTCCGGCCGTCCACCCGGACGCAGGGAATTAATTCGGCTGCGGTGCCGGTCAGGAAACACTCGTCGGCATTATATACATCATGGCGGGTAAACACTATTTCCTGCACTTCGATCCCTTTCTTCCGGGCCAGGTCGATCACGGCGTTCCGGGTAACACCCTCAAGCAAACCTACATGGATGGGCGGAGTGATCAGCTTGCCGTTCTTCACCAGGAAAAGATTATCCCCGGTGGCCTCGGCCACGTAACCCTCCTGGTTCAGCATGATCGCCTCGGGCACGCCGGCCAGGTTGGCTTCAATTTTGGCGTAAATGTTATTCAAGTAGTTAAGTGACTTCACCCTGGGGTTGCATGCCTCCGGAATGTTGCGGCGCGTGGCCACGGTGATCATTTCCAGGCCCCTTTCATATAATTCTTCGGGGTAAAGCTGGATGGAGGCCGCAATACAGAAAATCGTCGGTTTCGGGCACTTGCGGGGGTCCAGTCCCAGGTCGCCCTTGCCGCGGGTCACCACCAGGCGGATGTAGGCATCCCGCAAGTTGTTGCGGCGCAATGTTTCCAGCACCACTTCCTGCATTTCCTCAATGCTGAGGGGGATTTCCAGGGCCAGGGTGCGGGCCGATTCGTATAACCTTACCAGGTGCTCCTGCAGTTTGAAGACCCGGTTATGGTAAGCCCGAATGCCTTCAAAAACTCCGTCACCATACAACAGGCCGTGGTCAAACACGGATACTACCGCCTGTTCTTCAGGAACATACTGGCCGTTAAGGTAGATTATAAGGCTCATCTTTTCACACTCCTTAAAATATAAGTGATTGAACTGCAAAAACCGGTACTTGAATCTGGCGCTCCGGCGGCATCAATCGTTCGTTTCACTCCAGGAATCCGCCGGATCGCCTGCCGCTGTGGTGTTTTTGCAGTTAAATCAAAAGTTGATTTTTCAAAGTATGGTTAAATAAAATAAGACCCTGCTGATATTTTCCAAGAGTGGAACCTATCCGCTTGGGTCTTTTATCCCCACGGTGTAGCCTGCGGGAAAAGCACAAACCCCGCCGGCCTGTACCGCTCGGTCCAGTCCCTCGGAAGAGGCGGAACCCTAGGTACACTTCCCTCTTTATCCAACTAAAAAGCCGATATAAATTTTAAAACCTCCCGTACCCGGCGGCGCAAAGCCACCAGGGACGAGAGGTTCATATCCTCGCGCGGTACCACCCTGCTTGCTTCCGCCTCTCGGCGAAAGCCTCTCGGCGTGTCGTCGACACAACGGCAATAACGGGCCGCTACCCGTCTCCGCCTAGTAAGCGCGGGGCCTTTCAGCGAAGCGGTTCCGGGGCGATGTCCTACCTGTTCCGGCACCGGTTTTCAGCTTCCCCGGTTCTCTGTGGCACGGTTTCCCAGGTATTGTTCCCCTTCATTACCTTTGCAAATAAAACTTATTGAAAAGTATACATTAAAACTGCGATAAAGGTCAACAGTTTTCGTCTATTATTTCATCATGATTTGCATGCCAACCATAACCAGTCCCAGAACGGCTCCCAGCAGCGCGCCAAGCCAGGTAATGGCCACCAGTTCACGGCGTATAATCCCCAAAAGCATCTGTTCCACCTGCAGCACATCCAATTCTTCCACCCGGCGGCGCACCATATCACTGATGTTCAAAAACCGCATCAACCCGGGGACCTGGTTTTGAACCAGGAAACGGTATAGCTTTACCACCGATCCCACCGGATCAACCACGGCTCCGGTAAAGACCGCGTCCAGCACCGGTCCAAGCTTTGCGTTCCAGGCGTTTCCGATTTCCCTTTGAACGAATGACTGCAGGTGTAGGGCCGGCTCGTCACGATCCAGCAATTTTTCCAGCAGCTGCCCGTAAAAGGCCGCCAACCCGGCCTGGAAGCCGGGGTGGTCGAGGTGCAGCAAATCTTGCCAGGTCCGTTCCCGGTTTTGATCCAGCACGGATTCAAACACATCCAACACCGCCGTCCCGAAACCGGGATCACGCAGTTTTTCCACCAGCCAGGCGGCGATTTCGGCGGCTTTTTCCCGCTTGCCCGCAGCATCCAGGGCCGCGGTGATTTCGCTGACGCTTTTCTCCAGCGCCTCGTCCACCAGCAGGTGCAGCCGGTCAACTATCGCGGCCCGGTTTCGCTCATCCGCTAAAAAACGGGATATTTCCGCGGCCAGGCGCTGGGTCAGCATGTCCGGGCCGCTGCCGATAAGTTGAAACACACCGTTAAGCATGCGTTTAAGCGCGGTGCCTTCGAAAAAGTTCTCGATCCTGTTCTTTATGGCCTGGCGAGCTCCCGGCGAAGACAGGTATTGTTCGATGGCGGACACTATCCCGGGGGCCTGGTCATTAATAAACTGGTGGATTCCCTCCCGCACCGCTTCAGGCAGATAGTTACCTATTTTTTGGGGGCTATTGAAGAAATACTCAATTTTAACAGCCAGCTCCCGCTGCAAACCGCCGGTGATTTCTTCATTTAACAGGTGCCCCGGCAACCGCTCCAGGAATTCCCTGAATTCCGGCAAACCGGTCTCCCCCACCGGGGAGCCCACCCGCCGCTCCAACAGGCAGCCGGTGACATGCGCGGCCGAGTGGGCCAGGGCGCCGCGAAACGCTTCACCCCGCGCCAGGTTGACCGCAAATTCGGATAACCGGGCCGCAAAATCATCCAGAGCCCGGGGCGGGACACCGGCATCGACCAGCGCCTCTCCAACTGTCAACTCCCGCGCCCGCGCTTCCGCCAGCCAGGCGGTAACATACCGTCGCACCCTTTCTTCGGACTCGGCGCTGGACAGGTGCTGCACAACGTTTTCTTCGGTGAGCAACATGCCGCCCACCATCTCGCCGATGCCGCCGGCCAGGCGTTTTTTCCCCCGGGGAATCACACCCGGGGTGAAGGGCACGGGCACGCCCAGTATCCTTTTTTCATACAGGGGCCGAAACAACATCCGGATGGCGATCCAGTTGGTGATATAGCCGATAACGGCCCCTACTATCACAGCCGTAGCAACTTGCTGCCAGTTCATCTATCACTCATTCCTACCTGGAAAAAATTAGATACTCTAATCCTTCGGCGCTCCGCCGCCAAGGGGTCATGGCTCAATTTAACCTCTCCCGGGCCGACCTGATGGCTTGCCGTACCGCTTCGGGAGCGGGACCGCCGGGAACACCGCGGGCCTCCACGCAGCGGGCGATGCTGATGGCCTCGTAAACGTCGTCCTCGATTACCCTCGAAAAGCGGTGAAACTCCTCCAGGCTCAACTCGTCCAGGGATTTTTCCCGGTCCAGGCAGTAAGCCACCGCCCGGCCCACGATCTCGTGGGCCTCCCGGAAGGGCACGCCGCGCTTTACCAGGTAATCGGCCAGGTCGGTGGCGTTGGTGAAGCCCCCCCGGGCCGCCCGGGCCATGTTTTCCCCTTTGACCCGCATGGTGGCCAGCATGGGACGGAAAATCAACAGGCATTTCTTCACCGTGTCCACCGCGTCAAACAGGGATTCCTTGTCCTCCTGCATGTCCTTGTTATAGGCCAGCGGTAGCCCTTTCAGCATGGTCAGCAAGGCAACAAGGTCCCCGAACACCCGGCCGCTTTTACCCCGGATCAACTCGGCCACGTCCGGGTTTTTTTTCTGCGGCATCATGCTGCTTCCGGTGCTGTACGCGTCGTCCAACTCAATGAAACCGAATTCGGACGAAGACCAGAGGATAATTTCCTCGCAAAAGCGGCTCAGGTGGACCATCACCAGCGAGGCGGCGGCGGTGAATTCAACGGCAAAGTCGCGGTCGCTCACCGCGTCGAGACTGTTTTCCGTAATAGCGTCAAAGCCAAGTTCCCGGGCTACAAATTCCCGGTCCAGGGGGAAGGTGGTGCCGGCCAGCGCCCCGGCCCCCAGGGGCATCACGTTCACCCGCCGGCGGCAGTCCCGCAGGCGCTCCATGTCCCGCCCGAACATTTGACAATAAGCCAGCAGGTGATGGGCCAGCGTAACGGGCTGGGCCCGCTGCAGGTGCGTATAACCGGGCATTACGGTTTCAACGTGCTTTTCCGCCAGGTCCAGCAGCGTTTGAACCAGGCCGGCCAGTAGTTCCAGCACCGCGTCTATTTCGTCCCGCAAATACATGCGCACGTCCAGGGCCACCTGGTCGTTGCGGCTGCGGGCGGTGTGCAGTTTTTTGCCCACGTCGCCGATCCGCTCGATCAACAACTGCTCCACGTTCATGTGGATATCCTCGGCGGCAATGGAAAACTCCACCCGGCCCGCCTCAATATCAGCAAGTATCTCCTCCAGCCCGCGCACAATGGCTTCCGCCTCCCGCCCGCTGATTACCCCCACGCGGGCCAGCATCCGGGCATGGGCCATGCTGCCGGTAATGTCGTATTTGTACAAACGGCTGTCAAACGAAATGGAAGAGTGAAAATCATCCACCAGCCGGTCCGTTTCCTTTTGAAATCGCCCGCTCCAAAGCTTGGCCATTTGTTTCACCTCACGGCTTTATCTTACTATTTTCTTATCCGTGCATATTTTACCACAGTGATAGTTTAATATAAAAGTTATCCCCTTATTTTTACGCCGTCAATAAAAAAACCCCGCTTAAGAGTAAAGCATTTTCTTTAAAAAAATGATATACTAAATAGCCCATTAAACAATAAATATGTTAAAATAAATATTGTCAGCCAAGTATTTTCAAAGGAGACGAGTTTATGGAACGGGAACTGACGCTTGAACTGGTGCGGGTTACGGAAATGGCCGCCCTGGCCGCGGCCCAGTGGATGGGCCGGGGACGTAAAAACGAAGCCGATGAAGCCGCCACCAACGCCATGCGCACTATGTTTGATTCAGTATGCATGAACGGCACGGTAGTAATTGGGGAAGGGGAAATGGACGAGGCGCCGATGCTGTACATCGGAGAAAAGGTGGGCAACTCCGCCGCCCCGGAAGTTGACGTGGCGGTGGACCCGCTGGAAGGCACGAACATCCTGGCCAAGGGTCTGCCCAACGCCATGTCGGTGGTAGCTATAGCGGACCGGGGCAACCTGTTGCACGCTCCCGACATGTACATGCAGAAATTGGCGGTGGGCCCCCGGGCCGCGGGCCTGGTCAGTCTGGACGACCCAATTGAAAAAACCCTGGAAATCGTGGCCAAGGCCAACAACAAGCGTATCGTGGACTGCACGGTGATGATCCTGGACAGGCCGCGCCACCAGGAATTAATCGAGGCGGTGCGGGGAGCCGGAGCCAGAGTGCGCCTGATTGGTGACGGCGACGTAGCCGCGGCGCTGGCTACGGCCTTTGACGACACCGGCATCGATATCTGCGCGGGTATCGGCGGCGCCCCCGAAGGGGTTATCGCGGCAGCGGCGCTCAAGTGCCTGGGCGGAGAAATGCAGGCCCGCCTGGTGCCCGAGGACGAAAGCGAACACCAGCGCTGCCTGAGCATGGGCATCAAGGACCCCAGCCAGATCCTGACCATGGACGACCTGGTGCGCGGGGACGACGCCATCTTCGCCGCCACCGGCGTAACCGACGGCGAGTTGCTTAAAGGTGTACGCTTCCGGGCCGGGGAAATAGCCGAGACCTATTCGCTGGTAATGCGGGCGAAAAGCCGGACGGTCAGGTTTATCAATACCGTGCATAATTTAAAATATAAACCCTACTACTCCTTGATCAAAGAAAAATAACCAATCAACCGCCACATCACTACATATGAGATCCGATTACCGGGCCCGGTTTCCGGGCCTGATCTTATTTTATTGCTGAATGATGGCAGGAGTAAGGAATAACATTAAAGAGCAGTCGAAGAAATTTTCTCTTTTTGGTACTGGTTGATTAATTTGTCGAGTTTCTGGCTTACCTTTAACAATTTTTTGACATTTTGGGGTTCATGCCTTGTGATTTCGTACATTTTGCGCCGTTCACGCTCAATTTCAACCAGCAGCACACCCCATTTTTTAATGTCCATTTTAGCATCACCGGTTATAACTACTTCTTCCTGCATATACAAAATCCTGCCAGGAAAAGAAAAAATTTTACATATGAGTTCGCTTTTTTAATTAATTAATCATTTAACTAATTGTTTAATGACAATTTTTGCGACATCTTCAATCGCCCAACGTACCCTACAGAAGAATGTCCAAAGGTGCCGAAAAATTTTAAAGGGTGGAAAATTTAAACTTTCCACCCT
The DNA here is from genome assembly GCF_015594625.1 of Desulfallas sp. Bu1-1. Lineage (GTDB taxonomy): Bacteria > Bacillota > Desulfotomaculia > Desulfotomaculales > Desulfallaceae > JADNRQ01. The sequence continues at coordinate 48,189 of NZ_JADNRQ010000010.1, forward strand.
TTTATCATGTAAGTTTTCCTATTACCGCAATCCCGCTTTTTTCTCCATCAACGCCCGCACTTTCAGGGGCAGGCCGAACAAGTTGATAAACCCGGCGGCGTCGGCCTGGTTGTACACCTCGTCCCGCCCGAAAGTGGCCAGGTCCTCGCTGTACAGGGAATAAGGCGAGGTGGTCCCCGCGGGGGTGCAGTTGCCCTTGTACAATTTCATGCACACGGTGCCGGTAACGGTGCGCTGGGTCACATCGACAAACGCATCCAGCGCCTCCCGCAGCGGGGAGAACCACACGCCATCGTAAACCAGCTCGGCGTAACGGGCCGCCACCAGTTCCTTGTAGTGCAGTGTGGCCCGGTCAATGGTCAACAGTTCCAGTTCCCGGTGGGCCAGGTAGAGAATGGTGCCGCCAGGCGTTTCATAAACGCCCCGGGATTTCATGCCCACCAGCCGGTTTTCCACCATGTCCACAATGCCGATGCCGTTGGCCCCGCCCAGCTTGTTCAGTTCCTCCACCAGTTCCTCGGGAGGCAGTTCCCTGCCGTTCACTTTTTTGGGTATTCCCTGCTCAAAATAAATTTCCACGTAGGTGGGCTGATCCGGCGCCTTTTCCGGGGGCACCGTGAGCAGCAGCACGTCACCGGGCGGTTCCTGGCCGGGATCTTCCAGAACGCCGCCCTCGTGGCTGAGGTGCCAGATATTGCGATCCATGCTGTATGGCCGCGCTTTGGTCACCGGCACGGGAATGCCCCGGGCCTCGGCATAGTCAATGGCGTCTTCCCGGGAACGAATATCCCATTCCCGCCACGGAGCGATAATCTTCAGGTCGGGGTTCAGCGCCTTTACAGCCAGTTCAAAACGCACCTGGTCGTTGCCCTTGCCGGTAGCTCCGTGGGCCACGGCCTCGGCCCCCTCCTTGTCGGCGATTTCCACCAGCTTTTTGCCGATCAGCGGGCGGGCCATTGAGGTGCCCAGCAGGTACTTGCCCTCGTAAATGGCTCCCGCCTTCAAGGTGGGGAAGATATAGCCGGTGACAAATTCCCGCTTGACGTCCTCGATGTATAATTTGCTGGCCCCGCTTTTCAGCGCCTTTTCATGCAGCGGTTCCAGTTCCTCCCCCTGGCCCAGGTCGCAGACCAGGGCAATGACCTCGTAACCGTAGTTTTCCTTGAGCCAGGGAATGATGATGGAGGTATCCAACCCTCCGGAATAAGCCAGAACAACTTTTTTCATTATACTCCCTCCTATTTCGCCATCAACAGCGCCATTACGGCTTTCTGGGCATGCAGGCGGTTTTCGGCCTCGTCGAACACCACCGAATGCGGCCCGTCAATAATCTCGGCCGCCACTTCCTCGCCGCGGTGGGCGGGCAGGCAGTGTAAAAATATGTAGTCCGGCTTTGCCCCGGCAACCAGCCGCCCGTTCACCTGGTAGGGGGCGAATACTTTTAACCGCGCCTGCTGTTCATTTTCCTGTCCCATGCTGGCCCACACGTCGGTGACCACCACGTCCGCCCCGGACACCGCCTCGGCCGGGTCGGTGGTGATGGTGACGGTGGCTCCCGTTTCCCCGGCATCATCCCGGGCGGTTGCAACAATTTCCTCCCTCGGCTGGTAGCCCTCCGGCGAGGCCACGCTGATATGCACGCCCGTCTTGGCGCAGCCGAAGAGCAGAGAATGGCAGACGTTGTTACCGTCGCCCACGTAAGCCAGCTTGAGTCCCGCCAGCCTTCCCTTGTGCTCCCGCACCGTGAGCAAATCGGCCAGAATCTGGCAGGGATGCAGCAGGTCGGTCAGGCCGTTGATCACCGGCACCGGCGCGTGTTCCGCCAGTTCCTCCACGTCGCTCTGGGCAAAGGTGCGAATCATAATGCCATCCACGTACCGGCCCAGCACGCGCCCGGTGTCGGCAATGGTTTCCCCCCGTCCCAGCTGCAGGTCGCCCGCGTTCAGGTACAGGGCGTGCCCGCCCAGCTGAAACATGCCCACCTCAAAGCTCACCCTGGTCCGGGTGGAGGATTTCTGAAAAATCATGGCCAGCGTCATCCCCTTGAGCAACTCATGGGGCTCTCCGCGTTTTTGTTTCTGTTTCAGTTCCGCGGCGAAATCCAGCATGAACTCGATTTCCCGGGGGCTAAAGTCATGCAGGGAGAGCAAATCCCTGCCCTTCAGGCTATCTCTTAATGAATTTGTGGAATTCATTTTCCATCACCCGTTTCAATCTTTTTGCCGTTCTCCCAGTTTCACCATTCAAGCAACTTGAGGGCATGCCTGTCGCCAGCCGCGTCACATGGTGCTTAACACACCGTCCATAATCTCCAGGGCCCGGTCCACGTCCTCCATGGTGATGACCAGCGGCGGGGTAAACCTCAACACGTTGCCGCCCGCGCAGTTGATCAACAGCCCCTGTTCCCGGCAGCGGTCGACAATGCCGCCGCCCTCCACGGCCAGTTCCATGCCCAGCAGCAGGCCCAGCCCGCGTACTTCCTTGATGAACGAGTATTTATTCTTCAGTGCCGTTAATTTTTCCTTAAAGTATTCCCCCACCCGGGCACAATTTTGCACCACGCCTTCCTCAAGCAAAACCCGCATGGCCGCCAGCCCCGCTGCGCAGGCCAGCGGGTTGCCGCCAAAGGTGCTGGCGTGGTCGCCGGGCTTGAACGCCGCGGCCACTTCCTCCCCGGCCAGCATGGCGCCGATGGGGAACCCGCCGCCCAGGGCCTTGGCCAGGGTGATGATGTCGGGCTCCACACCGTAGTGCTGGTAAGCCAGGAACTTGCCGGTGCGCCCCAGCCCGCACTGCACTTCGTCAAAAATCAGCAGCAGCCCGTTCCGGTCGCACAATTCCCGCACACCGGCCAGGTACTCCGGGGTCGCCACGTTGACGCCGCCCTCCCCTTGCACCGGTTCCAGCATCACGGCGCAAGTTTGGGGTCCGGCGGCCCGGCGCAGCGCGTCCAGGTCGTTGAAGGGAACGTACTTGAACCCCGCCGGCAGCGGCTCAAAACCCTGCCGGTACTTGGCTTGCCCGGTAGCCGTGATGGTGGCCAGGGTGCGCCCGTGGAACGATTTTTCCGCCGTGATGATCTCATACCTTTCCGGCCCGTACTTTTGCTTGGCATACTTGCGGGCCAGTTTGATGGCACCCTCGTTGGCCTCGGCCCCGCTGTTACAGAAGAAAGCCCGGTCGCAGCAGGAGTTTTGCACCAGCAATTCCGCCAGCCTGGCCTGGGACTCGATGTAATAAAGATTGCTCACGTGCATCAGCCGGGCGGCCTGTTCCTGCACCGCCCGCACCACGGCCGGGTGACAGTGACCCAGGGAATTGACCGCAATGCCGGCCACAAAGTCCAGGTACTCCCGGCCTTCCGCATCCCACAGGCGCACCCCCTCGCCCCGCACTGGCGCCAGGCCGGTACGCCCGTACGTGTGCATCACATATTTATCACTTAACTGGATAATTTCTCCGGTTTTCATACCCAGGCCCCCTTATTTAATCACCATGGTGCCGACGCCGCTGTCGGTAAATACCTCCAGCAGTATGGAATGCGGCACCCGGCCGTCCAAAATATGCGTGGTACTGACCCCTCCCCGCAGGGCGGACACACAGCATTCCACCTTGGGAATCATCCCCCCGTCGATAATGCCCCGTTCAATCAGCCCGGGCACCTCGTCCACGGAAACCGTGGAAATCAGGGAACTCTTATCGTTCCTGTCCGCCAGGATGCCTTCGACATCGGTGAGAATAATCAGTTTATCCGCCTTCAGGGCCTCGGCCAGCACGCCGGCGGCGCTGTCGGCGTTGACGTTGTAACTTGCGCCCCCCTCGCCCACGGCCACCGGGGCCACCACGGGAATATACCCCTCGCGGATGACGGTGGTTAAAATGCCGGGGTTGACCTGTTTCACCTCTCCCACATGACCGATGTCCACCAGTTCCTCGGCGCCGTCCGGGGTGCGCACCCGGCCCAGTTTCTTTTCGGCCACCAGCAGGTTGCCGTCCTTGCCGGAAAGCCCCACCGCATTTCCGCCGATATCGTTGATCATCCCCACGATATCCTTGTTGATTTTGCCCACCAGCACCATCTGGGCGATCTCCATCGTTTCATCGTCCGTAACCCGCAAACCGCCCACGAAACTGCTCTCTTTACCCACTTTTTTCAGCATGCCGGTGATTTCCGGCCCGCCGCCGTGGACAATCACCGGGTGCATACCCACGTATTTCATTAATACACAATCGGTAAGCACGGCCTTTTTCAGCTCGCAGTTGAGCATGGCGTGACCGCCGTATTTGATGACCACCGTCTTACCGTAAAACTTTTTGATGTATGGCAGAGCCTCCACCAGGATGCCCGCCTTTTCCATGGCGCTCGCCACCCCTCCCCCTCCTTTCAGGGGTCAGGCCTTTCCTAACTATCATAACTGTTAAATTCAGATATTCAGATTAAAAAGTTATTACAGTTATGACAGGCCTGACCCCTATGTGCGGTAGCTGCCGTTGATGCGCACGTAATCGTACGTAAGGTCGCAGCCCCAGGCGGTGGCGCCGGCGTCGCCGGTTTTCATATCGATGGTAATTACGACGTGTTTTCCGGCCAGCGCCCGGGCCGCCCGCTCCTCGCTGAACGGCAGTACCGCCCCGTTTTCAGCCACCTTCTCGTCCCCGATGAAAACATCCACCGCATCCGGGTCGAAATCGGCTCCCGAGTAGCCCACGGCGCAAAGCACCCGGCCCCAGTTGGCGTCTTCGCCGAATACGGCGGACTTGACCAGGTTGGAAGCGGCCACCGCCCGGGCTGCGGTCCTCGCGTCCCGTTCGGTGCGCGCGCCCCGCACCCGCACTTCCAGCAGCTTGGTGGCTCCTTCACCGTCCCTGGCAATGGCCACGGCCAGATTGCGGCACACTTCCTCCAGCGCGGCGCAAAACGCGGTGAAATCCGGACCCTCGCCGTCGATGACCCGGTTGCCCGCAGCGCCGTTGGCCAGCGCCACCACCATGTCATTGGTGCTGGTATCGCCGTCCACGGTGATCATGTTGAAAGTGCGTTCCACGGCCTGCAGCAAAGCTTTGTCCAGCCACCCGGGGGCGATTGCGGCGTCGGTGGTGATAAATCCCAGCATGGTGGCCATGTTGGGGTGAATCATGCCCGACCCTTTGGCCATACCCCCGACAACCGTTTCCCGGCCTCCCAGTTCCAGCGTTACCGCCGCCTCTTTGGCAAAGGTATCCGTGGTCATGATAGCTTCGGCGGCATCCGAACAACCCTCCCGGCTCAGTTCCGCCACCGCCCGCTCAATGCCCGGCAGCACCTTATCCATGGGCAGCGGCTGGCCGATTACCCCGGTTGACCCCACCAGCACCTGCTGCGCCGGAACCCCCAGCAACTCACCGGCCCTGGCCGCCATGGCCCGGGCGTCCTCCAAACCCCGGGGGCCGTTGCAGGCGTTGGCGTTGCCGCTGTTCACCACCACGGCCCGGGCCCTGCCGGACTCGATGTGCCGCATGGTCAGCTGCACGGGGGCCGCCTTGACCCTGTTGGTGGTGAACACCCCGGCGGCAGCAGCCTCCCGGTCGGAAAAGATAACAGCCACGTCCTTCTTGCCGTTCTTGATTCCGGCCGACACGCCGGCGGCTGTAAACCCCCGGGGAGCCGTTACCCCGCCGGGTATTTGTTTTACTTTAGGCATAGTTTCTGTTCCTCCTGTATAACTCCAAGCATAACACAGAATAACATACTTGATTTAACTGCAAAAACACCACAGCGCCAGGCGATCCGGCGGATTTCTGGAGTGAGTGGAACGAGCGATTGACACGCCGGAGCGCAGGTTCTAAACACAGCAAAGATCGCCGGTCCTGAAAACGATAAGCTTAACTATAAATTACGGGTATAGCCCGGGCCTATCCAGCCCCGTGGTCTCGGGCAGCCCGAACATCAAATTCATATTCTGCACGGCCTGGCCGGCCGCCCCCTTGATCAGATTGTCAATGGCCGAAATGACCACGACCCGCCCGGTACGCGGGTCCACCACTGGCACGATGTCACAGTGGTTCGACCCGGTCACGGCCTTGGTCTGGGGCAATATACCGGGGGGCAGCAAACGAACGAAGAACTCGCTCCTATAGAATTCCTCGTAAACGGAACGGACCTGTTCCAGGGTCATTTCCTGCTTCAAACCGGCATACATGGTGCTTAGAATGCCCCTGTTCATGGGTGTCAGATGCGGGGTAAAGGACACCACCACATCTTCCCCGGCAAGCTTGCTCAGTTCCTGTTCGATCTCGGGGGTGTGCCGGTGGACCCCCACGTTATAGGCGCGGAAGTTTTCATTGACTTCGCTGAAATGGGTGCCCAGGGAAAGGCCCCGGCCGGCTCCCGATACCCCCGACTTACTGTCGATAATGATACTGCCGGGATCAATCAATCCATTGCGCAGCAGCGGCGCCAGCCCCAGGATCACACTGGTGGGATAGCAGCCGGGGTTGCCCACCAGGGAGGCCGAACGGATTTTATCCCGGTGAATTTCCGGCAGGCCGTATACTGCCTGCTCCAACAGTTTCTCCCCGGAATGTTCCACCTTATACCACTGCTCGTAAACATCCCGGCGGCCAAAGCGAAAGTCCGCACCCAGGTCGATAAACTTCTTCCCCCGCCCCAGCACCTCCCCGGCTACCGGCACGGCGTGCCCGTGGGGCAGGGCCGTGAACACCACGTCCGCTTTATCCGCGAGGGCCGGCAGGTCGAGTTCCCGGCACTCCAGCATGACGTATTTATATAAATGAGGGTATACTTCGCAAAAGGCCTTGCCACCGTAACTTTGGGTAACAAGCGCCACCAGCTCGACTTGCGGGTGCGCCGATAGAATCCGCACCAGTTCCGCGCCGGCATATCCCGTTGCGCCGATAATACCGACCTTGATTTTCATCAAAAGCCCCCCTCCACAACAATAAAATAATTATACGCTCCGGTGTATAAAAATACAACTCTTTTTCTTATCTCTTCCATGCACAAACTGCAACCGCTCTTCATAAATTACCTGTAACTGTAAAATTATTTAAGGAGGTAACGGATAAGCAATGCCTAACAATAGCCAAAACTTTTTCAAACATCCCCTGATCACTTTAATGTTGCTGCTTGCCGCCAGCACTCCCGATCCACAGGGAAGGCTGAACAATCTGGGTCAAGCGATCAACTCATTGCGCGATGCGATCAACAGTATCAACGTGGGAATGGAGACCTTTCATTCCCAGGTCGTGCCGCTGTTTCTGCGCCAGCCGGAACAAAAAAAATAACAGTAACCACAAACGGCCCGGTTGTGTTTCATTCGGCGTAGAGTCACCGGGCCGTTTACGCGCGGGCCGGTTGTTTTCTGCACGGCCGGCCCGCTCCCGCAACATCTTATGTAAGTATGCACCCCCGCTGTTTAAAGCCAATCATTCGCTTGAGCCTTTAACAAATTCTTTCTGTAAAGTTTGCATTTTTCCTGCATTTTTTGAATATCCGCCGAACCGGGTTATGATATAAAATTATACGCCCGTGGTCACCGAATCCCTTAATCTCTGAGCCAGCGTAAAAGGGTCGGCGGAAACTACCGAAGCGGCGTACAGTTCCATGCCCCCGAAATCGGCGGTACGCCCCAGGGCATCGCCCCGGTCCACCACCCGGGCCAGGAGCGGAAACCCTTCCCAGTCCTCGGGGACCGGTCCCGGCGGAGGCAGGTAAACCGCCACGTTAAAGCTTGTGGTGCCGGTTTGCCGCAGGCATTCCAAAACCCGGCCCACTGCCCGGCCCAGCCGGTGGAGTCTTGCCAGTGCGGATTCACCTGCCATAATAATCCATGTTTCCTTCTCTTTAACGGGCGTAAGGGAAGGGAAATACCACGCCTCTCCGGTTTCAACAACCAGCCCCACGGCCCGGTGCGCCACGCACAGGTCGCCGAAATAGTTGGTACCGAAGCATTCGCGGTAAGCCTGTCCCGCCCGGCGCAGTTGTTCGATTTTGGGGTAGTGCATCCCCCCGGTGACGGTAACCTGTAAATGCCCGTGCACCACCGACGAACCGGCGGGCCACAGACAGTTCCACATTAGAAAAGGATACAGGGGCTCCTTTTCTCCACCGGCACCGGCCTGTTCCAGCACCCTTTGAAACCACCGGCCCGCCAGGGCGAAATATTCCGCCACCCGGCCGGAGTCAAACGTCAATGGATTGTGCTCATCCGGAATAATCAGGCCATGCCAGCGGTCGTACTTGGCGACGTTGGCGGCGGTTATCGCGCCGTTGCCGGCCAGCCGGCCAAATATGTCGGCGGTGGTTTTTTCCCGGGGGCGGCAAAAGGCACAGTTCTCCCTTTGCTCCTCAATAATCTCGCCCAGGCGTTTTCCCCCGGCGCGGGACAAGGGACGCATGCCGCGCAGGTTGTTGAACAACGTGCCTTCCAGGGTAACCCGGTTGGTTATTTTCACCAGGCGCTGCTTTTCCACCGCCGCCGGGTCGCCGAATTTTTCCCCGGCCCAGTTGCGGATTCCTTCGGGCAGCACCAGTTCACCTGTATATTCCCGGATATCAAACAAGCGGTTAAAAATAGTGCGGGGATAACCCTTCAAACCCTGCACCAGTGAACCAATATCTGTAATCCGCGGCAAGTTTATTTGCTCCTCTCCGCCAGCAGCAACTCCAGCCAACGCTTGAGGTAAACCGGCAGAATAAAATTGCGCCGCACGTGCTCCCGGCCGGCCCGGCCCAGCCCGGCAGCCCAATCCGGGTTTTGCAGCAACCGGATCACCGCTTCGGCCACCGCCCGGTCGCCCTCCGCAGCCAGGCCGGTTTGGCCGCTCAGCACCTGGGTGCGAATACCGCCCACCGGAGTAGCCACCACGGGACGCCCCTTCCACAACCCCTCGGTCACGGTTAAACCAAACCCCTCCCGCACCGATTTTTGCACGATTACGGCCGCGGACCGCTGCAGCACGTTAATTTCCAGGTCGGCGGTCGGGGGCAACTCCAAAACAAATATATCGGGGTCATTGTTTGCTTCCCGCCGCACCTCGGCCAGCACCCGGGCACCCTCGGGGTCGTCGCCGGCACCCCCGCCGGCCAGCACCAACCGGCAGGGTACTTTTTCCCGGACCATGCGGAAGGACCTGATCACGCCCAGGGGATCCTTCAGCCGGTCAAAACGGGAAACCTGCACCACCAGGGGCAGGTCGCCGGGCACCCCCAACCGCTCCAGCACGCTCCGGCGCTCGTCCTCGGGCACCTCCCTGTTTTTTTCACTCAGGGGATCGATGGCCGGGGGCATTACATAAACCCGGTTGCCCAGGTCTTTAACGTATTCGTTTAAATGATAAACCACCCCGTCGCAACGGGCGGCGTAGACGCGTAAAAACTCCCAAACCCGCCGGTCCACATCCACCGGGTCGATATGGCAGTACCAGATCCACCGGCCGGGATGCCCTTCCCTGATTTCAGCCAGGCCCAGGGGCTGCTGGTCGTGCAGAACAACAAAATCGGCCCCGTCGTCCACCAGGTGATGGTTTTGCCGGGATACTTCCCTGTAGGTCTCAAACATTTTTTCATGCAACTGCACGGGCAGCCCGTGAAAGGCATTGTGGAACGTCTTGGTCACCATAAAAAAATCTTCCGTGCCCTGCAACACGTCCCAGCGGGGGTCAAGCCCCACGTCCATCATCAGGGGCACCAATCTTTTCAGGATCTCGGCCACCCCGCCACCCACCGCCGCAGAATTAATGTGCTGAATTCCGACCCCGCGCAGGGATCGACCCAACCGGCGAATGTTCTCGATCTGCTCACGCCCGGTGATGGGGGCGTAATCATTTAATCCGGCCAAACTGCTATTCTCCTCCCTGACCTTGGTGTATTACTTGGCGATCAGTGCGACTTGTTGCGATTGGCGCCCGGCACCACTGTTGCGATTTCGGATAAGAGGCACCGGACAAACACCCGCACTTCCCCGGGATTGCGCAGGCGGTAGCGGGCCATGGATGCCCGGGGCTCCTGAGCCACCAGCACGGTAATCCCCCTGCCCGCCAGGGCGGCAAAGGCATGTTCGTCGGTAATATCGTCACCCAAATACACCGGCAACGCGTCCGGAAACTCGTCCCAAAGGCGCAACACCGCATTGCCTTTGTGCACGCTCCGGGGACATATTTCCAGCACCTTTTTCCCGGACAGAAAAGTTAAACCGTACGTACGGGCCAGGCCGCGCGCCGCCTCCCGGAAGGCTTTCAACACCGCCGGCGTTTCGCCCGGATCGGCCAACCGGTAATGCAGGGCCAGGGAATACTTTTTTTCTTCCAGCCAAAACCCCGGCCTGCCCGCCAGCACGGGGCGCAGCGCCGCCGCCAGCTCCGCCGGCGCCGGAGTGGCTTCGGGCGCCAGGGACAGCACCCCGGCGGCGCCCGGAATCTGCAATTCCGCGCCGTGACCGCCGGCCAGGTACAAACCGGGCACTGGAAACATTCCGGCCAGGCCGGCCAGGTCCCGGCCGCTGACAAGCGCCACCCGTATTTCCGGCGTCGTCGCCAGAGCGCCCACCAACCGGACCAGTTGCGGATCCGGCCGGGCTTCCCCGGGCGTGGGAGCTATGGGCACCAGGGTGCCGTCGTAATCAAAAAACAGAAAAATTCGCTTCATTCCACCCAGCATTGCGGCCAGCGCCCGGGGAGCCACCAGGGAAGGCTGCTTGGTGCGGGTTTTAACCATCCGGCTGTTGCTTGGCAATGAAACCACCCGCTGCAATCCGGGTGCCGGCGGAAGTTTTGGCGGGCGGCGTGCCCGCGTCACCCCGGGCCAGGCCGGCCAAAACACCACGCCACCACCACTGGAGATCATATTGCCGCACGGATCGCTGTAACAGGATCATTCTGGCTTTTTGTTCCTTCTCCGGCATGTCCACGGCTTTTTTTATCTTTTCAGCCAGTTCAAACCGGTCATAAGGGTTAACCAAAATACAGCCCTTCAATTGTTCGGCCGCCCCGGCAAAGGGGCTCAGCACAAGCGCCCCGTCGCCGCCGGTGCGGCAGGCCACGTATTCCTTGGCCACCAGGTTTAGACCATCCCGCAACGGAGTGACCAGCATTACATCAGCGGCGCAATAATGCGCCACCAGGTCCGCCGGGTCCAGGGCGCTGAACTTGTACCGCACCGGCACTTGCCAGCCGGAGGAAAACTTTCCGTTGATGTTGCCCACCATTTCCTCCACTTTGCTGCGCAGGCCGGCATAACTCCGCACTTCGGTGCGGCTGGGCACGGCCACCTGCAAAAAGGCAACCTTGTTCCGGTATTCCGGGTAGCGGCTGAAAAACTCCCCTATACCACGTAATTTCTCAATAATTCCCTTGGTATAGTCCAGCCGCTCCACGCTGAGCACCAGCCGCCGGGCGCCCACCTCCCGCCTGATTTGTCCGGCCCTTCGCCTGGTTTGTTCCGCCCGGGCCAGTTCCTCAAATTTCGTATAATCGATACCGATGGGCAGGGCGCGGACCAGAATGTTCCTGTTTTGCCACCTGATCAGCCCCCTGGCGTAATCCACTTCCGCCTTGAGCAGCCTTTCCACCACCCTGAGGAAATTTTCCACGTAGCCGGGCAGGTGAAAGGCAAGCAGGTCACATCCCAGCAGCCCTTGCAAAATATCCCCGCCCCAGGGCAGCGCGCTGTATATTTCCCGGGGGGGAAAGGGAATGTGCAGGAAAAAGGCGATTTTCCCACCATAACCCTTGTTTTTGAGCATACCGGGAACAAGGGTCAAGTGGTAATCGTGCACCCACACCAATGCATCTTCCGCAGCTTCCATTAACGCGGATTCGGTAAAGATCCGGTTGACCCGCACATAGCTCTGCCAGTTATGATGGTCAAAAACAGCCTTTTCGATAAAACAATGAAACAACGGCCACAGGCAATCGTTGGCAAAACCGTGGTAATACTGTTCGTATTCCTCCCGGCTAAGGATTACTTCCCGTAATGCGTAGGTGGCCTGTTCCAGGGGTACGGGCAAACGCTTTCCCACCCGGGATTGTTCCGCGATCCGCCCTCCCCAGCCGATCCAAGTGCCGCCACAGGCGGTCATAACCGGTTCCAGGGCGGAAACCAGCCCGCTTACCGCCCGGGTGGCCGTTATTTCCCCGTCCCCGCCCTGTAAAACATAGGGGGCGCGGTTGGATAGCACAACCAAATTTTTCAACCCGGCTTGGCGCACCTGAAACTCCAACAACTTACGCATTGTATCCACCTCCGGTCAGGGTTCCATAATCACCCTCACATTGCCTTCACGCCGCAAAACGCTGCAGTAGGTCCTGCCCTCCTTACGGGCAAACTCCAAATCCACCACACCGCCGCCCGCGCGCAGGTTGTAAAGAACCACATTGTTCAACCAGCCGGGCAGCACCGGGCGCCCGACACGCAGGTTCCGCCCGCGGCATTCGATGCCCAACAGGGCCTGCAGCAGCAGGAAGATGCTGCCAACGGCCCAGGCCTGGGGATCGCAGGCCGTGGGAAAGCGAACCGGTCCCGCCGCCCCCCGCCGGGTAAACCCGCAGAATAGTTCGGGCAACCGGTTATACGGGAAAAATGCCGCGGCCCGGTACAGGCCGTCGGCCAGCCTGCCCATTTCCTCAAACCGGCCGTAACGGCGCAACCCCCGGGCAATAATGACGTTGTCATGGGGCCACACCGAACCATTGTGATAACTCATGGGGTTATAGGGGTATTCCTGGGCGCTCATGGTGCGGATACCCCAGCCGGAATACATATCCTCCGCAAAAAGCCTGCGGACCACCAGCGCCGCCTTGTCTTCCGGCAAAATCCCGGTAAACAGGCAGTGGCCGGGGTTGGAAACAGTGCAGCATACCTGTTGTTTTTTTCCGTCCAGGGCAAAGGCCAGATATTGCTCCCCGGGCAGCCAAAAATGCCGGATAAATTTTTGCTGTAACACCTCCGCCCGGCCTTCCAGGTCCCGGGCCCGGTCCCGGTTGCCCAAAGCACGGAGCAGCCCGGCGGCCCGCCGCAGGGCCAGGTAATAATAAGCCTGCACTTCCACCAGGGCGATGGGACCCTCGGGAATAACGCCCCGCCGGTCAACCACCCCATCCCAGGAATCCTTCCAGCCCTGGTTAACCAGGCCCCGCTCGGATTCCTTGATATATTCTATAAACCCGTCGCCATCCAGATCCCCATACCGGCTGCACCATCTTAGCGCCATATTAAGAGCGGGCGCCAATTCCGTTGCAAAATCCAAGTCGCCGGTCCAGTAATAGTATTCCGAAAGCAGAATAATAAACCAGAGAGTGGAATCCACCGATCCAAAATAAGGCGTATGGGGCACTTCCCCGGCGGAAGCCATTTCGCCGAACCGGATTTCATGGAGAATCTTGCCCGGCCTTTCCTCCCGCCAGGCGTCCACTCCCTTGCCCTGCAGCGCGGCCAGGAATCTCAGCGTATTGCGGGCAATATCGGAATTGAGCAACAAAGTCTGCCAGGAGGTGATCAAGGCGTCCCGCCCGAAAGGAGCCCCGTACCAGGGAATGCCCGCCTCGACAATGGAACCCAACCCCGGGTAATGCGTGGTCAGGGCACGTAAATCCGTAATGTAGCATCTGATCATTTCATTGAATATTTCGTTGTCGGTAACGAAACTGGTGCATCTCTGCTGCCAGTGGCTGTATTCCTCGATCAGTTCACGAGCGGAGCGGTGAAATAGTTCTTTGAGATCGGAAACATCTACGTTACCACCCCCGCCACCTTCCAGCACCCGGGGAGATACCCGCATGAACAGGTATTGTTTTTCCCGCGGCGGCAGGAGGAAAGAAAAAGTCACTTCCGCGCGCATCCCGTTGATTACAACCCGGTCCGGAGACCGGGAAAACAGAATCTCGGTCAGGCGCCTTTTACCGTCCAACCCGTCGTAGAAGAAACAGATCCCGCCGGAAACAAGTTGCGGGGCCAGCAAGTCACCCCGGCGCGGTCTTTTGAGCCCCCGGATCTCGAAAACATCCAAATAATCGGCACCCAACACCAGCTTAAGCCGCAGCCGGGCGTGGAAATTGTTGAAATTGATCAGCCGGAAGCGCTGCAGGAACGAATCCCGGAGCACCCGGGAAATGCGCAGGTGCACGGTTTGCAGCGGCAGCACCCGCTCTTCTCCGGCGGATATTTCGTGGTTGGTCAGTTCAATTTGCGCGTAATGGCTGTCCCGGGTAACCCCTGAAAGCAGCACCGGCCTGGTATTTTCCAGCCATATTTCATGGCAACTCAAAAACCGGGTGTCCTGGTAATATAATCCCAGCTCACCGGGGTTTTCCGCGGGTATCTCGCCGGAGGGCAGCGACGTTAAAAACATGCGTCCCTCTTTGAGCACTTCGGTTACGTTTTTGATGTCCTCCGGGGTGATGCCCCATTCTTCCTGTTTTACCACAGTACTCATGGTTCAACCTTTCACAATTTGGTTCCGCCAACTTCCCGGTAAAACGCCAGCGTGGCTTCCACCATGGTTTCCTGGTCGAAACGGTTCTCCACAACGGCCCGGCCCAAGCGCCCCATTTTTGCGACCAGCCCGGGGTCGCCCAGCAGTTGCAGGCATCGCCTGGCCAGTTGCAGGTGATCATGCATTTCCACAATAAAACCATTGACTCCGTCCGTAATTATTTCAGGCATGCCGCCGGCCCGGCTGACCACGATGGGCTTGCCGCTGGCGTTCGCCTCCAACAAAGCCAACCCGAACGGTTCCTCAAAACAGGAGGGATAAATGCAAAACTCGGCGTCCCGGTAAACACCAGGCATTTGATCCCAGGGAATAAACTCGATATGTACATTATAGTGCAGGTTATACTCCTTTATACGACAGGCAATCTCTTCCATGTAGCTTTCTCTTAAATGCAGCCAGTCCACCATATGGCCTGTACCGGCCATAACCAGCAACACGGCGGGGAAATCAGCCTTAATTATTTTCAACGCCTCAATAGCAACATGCGTACCCTTGTCGTAACACATCCGGGCCGGGTGAAAAATCACCCTCCGGCCCGCAAACCTCCCCCGCCCCGGCCCGGGCTTGAACTGCGCGGTGTCTATGCCGTGGTGGATGACCCTGATCCGGTCCGGGTTGTAACCCATGCCGGCCAATTCTTTTTTGATGTAATGGCTGACGGCGATTACTCCGTCCCATTGGCCGGCCAGTTCGCTCATCCGGCGGCCCAGCTCGTCATGCCAGACATTATGCGCCGTAAGCACCATGGGAAGGCCGGTTTGGGCCTTTATCTCCACCAGCGCTTCCGCATGAACCGGGCTAAAGTAGTGAAAGTTATGGGCATGTACAATGTCAGGCCGGGCTTCCCGGATAAAAGCCGTCAACCTTTCCCTTATGGCCGGGGCGCAGGCCGCCAGTCGATCCCCGGACAGTTCATTTAAATCCATCAGCGGAGTACGGTACACCCTGACGCCCCTGTAGTCCTCACTACCCGGGCGGCCTTGCGCCGGGCAAGTTAATATGTGGACCTCCAAACCCCGTTTCACCAGGCTTGGCCCAAGTATGGCCAGGTGAGTTTCCACCCCTCCGATCATGGGCGGGAAGGCCCAGTGCAGCATGGCGACACGCATCCCGCTTCACACCCCCCGACCAAATAAATATGCCACACAATGTTGTTCATGCGCGTGATGATCTATCGCGACATAAATAACTGCGTGGCAGTATCATAAATAAAAACTGATTATTTTAATAATTGTTGAAAAACCAATTGCAGCTTAATACCCATATACTAATATATACCATTAGTGCTGCATTTGTCAACTACTGTCAATATTTTAACCGGGTTCATCATTCCCTTCCCCGTTACCCCGCAATGGCCCCAAACTCGCAATAAAAAACAGGTACCAATCGTCACTTTTAAAACCCCTTGCTTTTACTTGTTGAAAATGCCGGCAGTTAGCGCCAAATGAGCAAAAGAACCATGGCCTGCCCCAATCAATACCACCTTGAGATGTTAGATCAACACCGCCATCTCGTCCCGGTCCAGTACGCTGCGAATGTCGTTCATGGCCAGCCTGAGGGCCGTATCCTCGCCGGCGGCCCGCTCAATCTGCCTCAATATGTCGATTTCCCGGCGGATAATGGAAAATATATCGCCCTCGTGCAGGTTGCAGCGTTTTTGCAGTTCTTCAAAGGTGGCGCCCTTGTACCACGCTTCAGCCAGGGGGCCGGGCAGGGGCGACCAGACGCAAAGATGTTCGGGCACACCGGCGTTCAGTAATTCGCTACGTAACAGGGCCACGTTGTCCATGGGATATTCGCCGGGCAAAACCACCTCGTCCCGGCCGGGCTGGTAGTCGATTCCAGCCAAAATGGACGCTGCTTCCGCGGGAGAGGCGTCGCGGAGAATTCCGGAAAACACCAGTTCCGTGACCAGTATTTCCTGCACGTGCACATGCAGGGCAAACAATCCTCGCGGCAAGAGTTTTTTGTTTTCGTCTATAAACCCCAGTTTTTCCAGGAGATCGCACATGCGCCGGAATTCCTGGTGATAATCCGTGGCGTGTTTTTTCAGGTACCGGTTGCGCCTGACCAGTTCCTTTTTCCGTTCCACCAGGGCCGCGATTTCATCATGGGCGTCCCGGCAGTCGTGGTACAGGCATCCCTTGGCGGGCTGGGCCAGGATGGACTTGATCTCGGCGATCCGGCCCGGCGTTTCGGGATTTTTACGTCTCTTCCGGTGGCGCAGGCGGTTCAGTTCTTTTTTCAGCTTATTCCGCAGCAGCGGGCAGGCCGGCCCGTCCTTATCCTCGCAAAAGGAACCGCGCAGGGCAAAAATCTTCTCCTCCAGCGTTTTCAATTCCTGTTCCAGGTTTCTGGTTTCCTTGCTGTTCTGGTAAACCGCCAGGTTTTGGGATAAAAAACGCTCTATTTCCTCACCGGTTTTCCAGTGCAGCAGGCTGAGCACGGTGTTGGGGGAAATAATCAACCGGCCCCGCACCGGTTCCACTTCGTTTTCATCAAAGAACCCCGTTTGTTCGGGAAATTTCTCATCTATATTGATGTAAACATGGCCCACCCGGTCAAAACCGCGCCGCCCGGCCCGCCCGGCCATTTGAAAGAATTCCCGGTTCAACAGGCCGCGGTGGTTGCGCCCGTCCCATTTGCGGGTGGTATCGAACACCGTGCTTGCGGCCGGAAAATTAATCCCCACGGCGAAAGTCTCGGTACAGAACAGGACAAAGATCAGCCTGGCCTCGTACAGGTTTTCCACCAGTTCCTTCAAGGCCGGGGACAGGCCGGCGTGATGGTAACCGATCCCCTGCAGCAGCAACCGCCGCAGGTGCTTGCGCCTGCCGCCGAACAGGCCCGGGTTGCCCTTTTCGGCCCCGGCGATATATTCACTGACCCGGTCTTTTTCCTCGGGCAGCAGGAAATCCCATTCCCGTCCCAGTTCCTCGGCCAGCTGCTCCGTCCGTCCCCGGCTGAAAACAAAGTAAAGGGCGGGCAGGTGGTCCTGAATGGCCTCAATTACGCCGGCACATGACGTCGTGTTTGCCAAAACCAATTATTCTTCCTCCCGTTAAAAACACTAAACTGTATGGCGATCCGGCGGATTTCCGGAGTGAGTGGAGCACTGGATGAGGAAAAGAGGTCAGGGGACACACCTCCTCTTTAGAGCCATGGCTTTTGGGTCGGAGGTATGTCCCCAATAACACGTCGTCAGTACATATACTGGCGCCTGCTGCCAGCCTGGCGCAGCGCCTCAATTTCATCCAGCGCCTCTTCTTCGTCCAGCACCTCGTTGTCCGGGCTGATCCAGTTGATCTCCAGTGGTACCGCCCGCCGGTACTCTTCCACCACCACCACCCCGGTGCCGCGTACCTCTTCCATCCAGGCCGCCAGCTCGTGAATATTGGGTACCGTGGCGGAAAGGCCCAGGATCCGGATATGGGGCGGTGCGAAAATGATGCTTTCCTCCCATGCCGTACCCCGTTCCACGTCGTCAAGGTAGTGGATCTCGTCAAATATAACGTGAGAAATGCCTTCCATCCATTCCGGGTTGGCAAAGCACCAGTTGCGGAAAATTTCAGTGGTCATCACCAGCAGTTGCGCCCGCTCGTTGATGGATACGTCGCCCGTAATCAGTCCCACCCGGTCGTACCCGTACAGGCGGGCAAAGTCCCGGTACTTTTGATTGGACAGCGCCTTGAGCGGCGAGGTATAAATTACCTCCCGGCCCTGTTCCAGTATCCGCTCCACCAGTTTTTCCGCGATCAGGGTTTTGCCCGTCCCCGTGGGTGCCGCCACCAGCACGGAATGGCCTTCCCGCAAGGCTGCGATCGCCTTTTCCTGGTACTCGTCCAGCTTCAGCGGCCCCGGTGTTTCCACGGCCACGGGCTTTCTATTTCTGGGGCGCCGCTTTTTACGCCGGGCGGGCCGCTCCGCGCCCTGCCCGGGTAATTCCTCCCACCCCGATTTGATTTCGGGCAACCGGGCCAGCAGGTCCTCCACATCGCCCCGGCGCAGCTGGTGAACACCCTGGGCGGAACGACCGGCGCTGCGCAGGTGCCCCTCCCTGATCAATCGCTTGATTTGGTCCGGGGTGAGGCCCAGGATGCGCGCGGCGTCGGTAACTTTTATTTTTTCCACGCGCCTCAAGAAACGATCCATATTTGGGGAATTGCGCAGCGATTGAACGGAGGGGCGCCAGTAACGCATCGTTCCTTCCAGCAAAAACCCCTGCAGGTAGCCCTGTTCTTGCAGGTTGGCCACGTCGCCGGGATGTACGCCCAGCATGCGCCCCGCCTCCCGGGCGGTGAGCGAATTGTCCACCAGGTAAGCCACCGGCACCGTGGAACCCCCCCGGGAAGGAAAGTCCAGCCCGGTAATTTCGGTAAGTTCGCGGGCAATCTTTTCCTCCGGAGCCTTGATGGGAGCGCAGAACATTTCCCGCCGCCCCACCTTCAACTCCACGCACCCGGCGTCCAGCGCCTCCTGCCTGGCCAGGGCGCGCTCCCGGGGCGTAAAATCCTCCAGGGTGAAAAACGAACGCCCGCCCATTTTCTCTTTCAGGGTATAATGAACGTAAGCCAGAATCTCCCGGCGGCGCAATTCCTCCCGCCCCTCGGGCCGGGTGTCCACGGTCACGCGCCCGTCGGGCAAGATGACAAAGGGCGGTTCCTCCCGCCCCCTTTTAATCTGGGACACCAGCTTTTTATGCCGTTTGAACATGCGCGCAAATTCCTTGCGGGCCACCGGCTCGGTCCGGGACAGGTACCTGCCCACTTCCTCCCAGGCGGCATTGCTGTCCGGGTGCGTGTACTGGCCGCCGGACAGCCGCATCAGGTGGGAAACCGACTCGGGCAGCAATTTTTCTCCCAGGGCCCGCTCGATTTCTTCTCTGGCCAGCGCTTCGTGTTCCTCCAGGAGTTCGTCGACCCGGCGGCGCTGCCGTCGCACCGCCTCGCTCCGGGCGAGCGCTTCCTCCGCGCGCCGGGCCAGTTCGGCTTCCCCGGCCGGCGTGTCCTTTAGCGTATACGCGCCGCCGGGCAGCATCACCACGTCGGGCAGCGCTCCGGGCATCCGGGGCGGTAGTTCCGTCATGGCAGCCAGTTCCTCCCGGGTGCGGGGTACGCCGTCGCGCAGAATCTCCCTGATTCTGTCCGCGGCCTGCGCTCTAAGCATGGCCTTTAACCCGGGCATGCCGGAGGCCACCAGCTTGCCGGCCCGCACCCTGTCTTTCCCGGAAGGAGCTCCGGCCGGGTCCCCGGCGACGTTTTCCGCCCGGCTAAGCAAGATTTGTTCCGGGTCGCCGCCGTTGGAGCCCGAAACCATTAAATCACCATGATAAGCCAGGGATTGCAACGCTCCGGAAAATAGATCAACCCCACCGCCCACCCGGCTCCATAATTCCTGCAAACTGATACTGCCGCCGGCTGGTATGAGTTCCAGCAACTTTTTTTTGATTTCTTCGGTTCTGGCGTTGGTCAATGTAACAACTCTCCTGACAGGTCTTGTTTTTTTTAATTAAACCTTACCGCGGCTATGCAACTCGTTCCACAATAAATCCATGGTTTGCCCGGCCCGGTTGTTAATAACCAGCAAAGCCCTGCGGTCGGCCATGGTCGGCCCGAGGTTGACAATGGCCAGCTTACCGGCCAGCATGGGCAGGTAGTTGACCGGGGATACCTCCAGGCTGGAACCAACCACCAGCAACAGCTCGCTGGTTGTCGCTTCCCTGGTGGCCTCCGTAAAATCCGCCGTCATGCTGTCACCGAAAAACACGCAGTCGGGCTTGTAAATCCCCCGGCAGTCGCCGCACCGCGGCGGCACCTGGCCCGCAAATACCTTATCGAGCAAGTGATCCCAGGTAATTTTCGAGCCGCAACTCATGCACGTCGCCGAGCGCAGGTGCCCGTGCACTTCCAGCACCCTGGTTGAACCGGCACGCTGGTGAAGGCCGTCCACGTTCTGGGTGATCACACATGAAATCAACCCCGCCTTCTCCAGGCCGGCCAGCACTTCATGGGCCCGGTTCGGCCGGGCCGTAGTTATTGAAGTCAAGTGGGGCAACCCGGCCTTGTAAAACACCTCCGGCCGGTGAATAAAGGTTTCCGCTGAAAAAGCGTACATCGGGTCGATTTTGGACCACAGTCCGCCCGGGCTACGGAAATCGGGGATTCCGCTTTCCGTTGAAATGCCGGCGCCGGTGAGCACCACCGTTTTTTTACTGGCCAGCAGAATATCGGCCAGTTCCGCCACCCGCTCCTGCAGGCTGTTCATTTCATATCCCCCCTGTGATAAACAAAACCAAAAGCCACCGGATCGCCCTTCAACACATTGATATTACCTACATCACCACGGAAATTTTTTCCCCGCACCCGGCGCAGGCACCCTCCGCCAGCTTACCTACCCGAACCTGGTAGCCCTCCCGGTTCACCAGCACCTCCCTGCAACCCGGACAGAGGGTGCTGGAGGCTCCTAACTGCGGGGCGTTACCAATATAAACATAACGTAATTTACGCCGGGCTATCTCCCGGGCCCGCTGCAGCGTTTCCAACGGGGTCGGGGGCAAATCCATTTTATAATTGGGAAAATACCTGGAAAAATGTAAAGGTATCTCCGGGTCCAGGCCGGCCAACCAGTCCACCAGGCTTTCAATTTCTTCGGGGCTGTCATTGAGGCCGGTCACCAGCAGGGTGGTAATTTCAATATGGCAATGTCCATGTGACGTTTCCACCGTGCGCAACACTGGATCAAGCCGCCCCGCGCACGTGGTCCGGTAAAACTTGTCGGTAAACGCTTTGACGTCAACATTCATGGCGTCAATATAGGGAAGCAGATCCCGGAGCGGTTCCTCGTTGACATACCCGTTGGTCACCAGCACGTTTTTCAGGCCGGCTTCCCGGGCCAGTTTCGCCGTGTCGTAAACATACTCGTACCACATGAATGGTTCGGAATAGGTATAAGCCAGGCCGACGCAGGGGTAGCCGCGCTCTTTTTGCTGCAGGGTCAACTCCACCGCCCGCCGGGGGCTGAGATAAGTGGTGGGCGGGTCCTCATGGGCGATCTGCCAGTTCTGGCAAAAACCGCAGCGCAGGTTACACCCCACGGTGCCCAGGGAAAAAATGAAGCTGCCCGGGTAAAAGTGGTACAGGGGTTTCTTCTCAATGGGATCGAGGGCATAGGAGGAACACTCGCCGTAATTGGTGGCGTAAAGGGTCCCCTCCCGGTTTTCCCGCACCCGGCAAAATCCCCGCTTGCCCGGAGGTATATTGCACAGCCGGGGGCACACTTTGCAATTGGCCGCGCCTCCGGCGCCCCTGGTATAAAACATGACCTCGCGCCTCATTCGGGATCGCCCCCTACTTTAAATGATTCCATTTATCCACCAACCACCATTATTTGTACCTGATTACTTCGAACCGCTCCAGTTTTACCGGTTCACCGGGCGCGATGCCCGCCTTTTGCCTGGCGATGGCCACCTGCTCCTCCACGGTATTGATGCCCTCCAAGTCGGGCAGCAAAAGCCCCCGCCTGCCGCCGGCGGAAACAATCACCCCGTATTTTTTGGGGTCCAGTTCGTCCATGCCTCGCACCGGTTCCGGATCGGTAAGAATATCCACGGAGATGTCCAGTTCGGGTAATTCTTCCGGTTCCACGGCGTAAAATCGGGGGTCCCGGGTGGCGGCGCTGACGGCGTTTTCGGCGATTTCCTCAACAATGCTATCGTACACGGGAGCGACGGTCCCGATACATCCCCTCAACTGCCCGTGCTTTTTCAGCGAAACGAACACGCCCGCCCGGCGCCCGGCAAATTCGGGGGGCGCCCCCTCAAGATCGAATAGCTTGTAATTCTTCCCGCTGTAATACCGTTCCAGTGCCTTGCGCGCAACTTGCACGGGGTAGCTTTCCCCGGCTCTTTTTTGCCTGGTTCTTTCGGATGCCTCATCCAGCAACTTCCTTTCCAGGCTGCGGCTGTCGTCCGGCGCCCCCGGCTCCAAGGCGGCCACCAGGTAGCCGACGCCGAAGGGCCCCTGGTAGGATAGCACCTCGCTCCGCACCGCCATGCCGTCCAGGGCGCCCAGCATCATGATAATGGGCCGCAGGCCGCACTCCCCGGCCCTCTCCACCAGCTCGGGGTCCAGCTTCAAAATGCCTTCCACGTCCACCACGCCGACCAGTTCCACCAGCCTGCGGTCAAAATCCCCGCCGGACGGATCGTAACCCGCCGGAGCGCCGGGGGACAGCCGGTGGGAAAGATCGCCGCTGGCCAGCACGGCAACTTTTTTGCCCCGCCTGGCGGCGGCTTCGCGCACCGCCACCCCGAAGGCATACAGCTTGGAATAAGGCAACATCCCCATGGATACATGCACCAGCGGCAGGTTAACGCCCGCTTCCCTGATGAAGTAAAGGGGGGCGGTAACGCCGTGGTCCAGGCCCGCTGAGAGCTCATGCCTGGCGGCCATCTCGTTGTCGATGCCCACCACCATGATGCCCTTTGCCCTTGCCACCGCCTTGATCTCCCGGGCCAGGTCCAGATCACTGGGCAGTTCAAACCGCACACCCGGCGCGCCAAACTGGCCCAGGTCTCCTTTTAACTTCGGAAAAGTGCTGATGCCGATACCATCCGCAAAAACCGTGCCGTGCGGGGTAATCATCACCAGGGTTTGGGCGCCGCTTGCCGCGACCCGCCGCCCCAGTTCAAGCATGGCTCGCTTGGTTTCGGCCACTTCCTCGTCCCTGCCCCGCCCCACCTCGGGAACCATGATGGGCGGGTGCGGGCAGATTCCGCCAAAAACTACCGACATTTCGTTCCCCTCAACGGCAAGCGCCGTAACCGGGTATTCAACTCCTTTCCTTAAATTCCGGCCAAAATTCCACCTGGATATACATATTTCGCCTGCCGGTTAAATTGCCGCTTGAAAATAACTTCCACCATAATTTTGCCATAAATATTTGTTAATGCAGCAAATTTAAACGAATTTTTATCCAGTGCTCCACTCACTCCAGAAATCCACCGGATCGCCTGTCACTGTAGTGTTTTTGCAGTTAAATCATTTTTAAATCTAATAACTTACACCAGCCCGCTGTATACGAAATATGCCCCCAAACCCACCAGAAATATACCACAGGCCACGATTAAACCGCGGTAGACAGCCTGGCTCATAAAGCGGCGCCCGCCGGCCACCGCGCCCGACACCGCCCCGTACCACAACAAGTCGGCCAGCAGGTGCCCGCTTAAAAATGCCACCAGACCGGATACACCCCGGGCCATGGAAGTGGTGATATAGGTCAGGCCCACCGTGGCCCACCACAAGCTCCAGTAGGGATTGGACAGGCTGATTAGAATTCCCGCCGGGACGGGGTGCAAGCCCGCCGGAACTTTTTCGTTGCCGCTTTCTTCTTTATTGTTATTGTTCTCCAACTGCAAGGAAACCCGTCCTTTCACGGCATCCCGGTACATGGACCAGCCCATGAAAACAAGAAAAGCGCCCCCCACCACGGCAATGGCCGTATGAACCCGGCCGGAGGCCAGAAATTCGGCCGCCCCCAGCACAAGCAACCCCACCAGCGTTATTTCCAGTATGGCATGGCCCAGCACCAGCAGCAGACCGGCCGCGAAGCCCCGCCTGGCGGTTTCACCAATGGTCATGGTCAACAGCGGGCCCGGCATCATGGCGCCGGAAAAACCCACCAGCAGTGCCGTCCAAAATATAGTACCCAGTTCCAACCCCGATCACTCCCGAAAATTTGTCAACACTTTTGTTTTTGTTTTATTTTATGCTTATTTAGTGGTTGCCACCGTTAAATTTTTACAAAAACTTTCTTGATCCGGTACTACAATTCCTTCTCTCCATCCTGAAAAAAATTAATCGTCCAGCGGCACGGGTTTATGCCCAACAATAATTGCGGGGCGGGCCCCAACCGGTCAGGTGGAGATGGGAAAGCGGCGCCCGGTTGACAGCGGCGCCGCTTGATGATCATGCAATTAATTTATTTGTTGACCCGGGATTCACCCTGAACCCTGGCCTGGACATATTTAAGTAAACCGCCGGCCAGCAAGATTTGAATTTGCCGTTCCGACAAGCTGTGCTTAACGGAATAGGTATTGCCCCTGGTTGCATTGAGCACTTTGATTGTGTTGGCGGCCAGGTTATCCCGCAACCCTTCGATCACCAGCCTGTCGCCGGGCTGGATATCCTCAAAATCATCTTCATGCTCAAACATCAACGGCAGCAGGCCGAAATTGACCAGGTTTTGCATGTGAATCCGGGCAAAGGACTTGGCGATTACCGCCTTGACACCCAGGTATAGCGGCGCCAACGCGGCGTGTTCCCGGCTGGACCCCTGACCGTAATTCAACCCGCCGACAACGATGCCTCCCCCGGCGGCCAGCGCTCGCCCGGCGAACGTGGCATCCACCCGCTCAAAGGCGTGCATGGATATGGCCGGTATATTGGACCGCAAGGCTAAAATCTTGGCGCCCGCCGGCATAATGTGGTCGGTGGTGATGTTGTCGCCCACTTTCAGCAGCACTTCGCCGGAAATTTCTTCCGGCAGCGGCGAAGCCACGGGAAGGGGTTTGATGTTGGGCCCCCTGACCAGCTCAATATTCTCCCCGTGTTCCGGCGGTGGAATAATCATCCGGTCGTCCACCGGGAATTTTTCCGGCATGGTCACCTCAATGGGCTCGCCCAGGTCACGGGGATCGGTAATTTTCCCGGTGATGGCGGAAGCAGCCGCGGTTTCGCAACTGACCAGGTAGATTTTGGCGTCGGCAGTACCGCTGCGCCCTTCAAAGTTGCGGTTGGAGGTGCGCAGGGACACGCCGCCCGATGGGGGAGACTGGCCCACCCCAACGCAAGGACCGCAGGCGCACTCCAGGATGCGGGCACCCGCGTCCACCAGGTCGGCCAGCGCGCCGTTGGCGGCCAGACTCTTCAGCACCTGGCGCGACCCCGGGGCGATCACCAGGCTGACTTCCGGGTGCACCATCTTCCCCTTGAGGATGGCGGCCACCCGCATCAAATCGGTGTACGAGGAATTGGTACAACTGCCGATGAATACTTGATCCACCTTTTGACCCGCCACCCCGGCAACTTTAACCACGTTGTCCGGCATGTGCGGCAGGGCAATCAGCGGCTCAAGCTCGCTTAAATCTATATCCACCACCTGATCGTATTCCGCATCGGGGTCGGGCAGCAGTTCCACGAAATCGCCCTCCCGGTCCTGGGCCGCCAGAAACTTTCTGGTGATTTCGTCGCTGGGGAAAATCGAAGAGGTGGCCCCCAGCTCGGCGCCCATGTTGGTGATGGTGGCCCGCTCCGGCACGCTCAGGTAGGAGATGCCATCACCGGTATACTCCATTACCTTGCCCAGCCCGCCCTTGACGCTCAGGCGCCGCAGCACCTCGAGGATGATGTCCTTGGCGGCCACCCAGGGCGCCGGTTTGCCGTGCAGCCTGACGTTGACCACCTCGGGCATTTTGACATAAAACGGGTATCCCGCCATGGCGGCGGCCACGTCCAACCCCCCGGCACCGATGGCCAGCATGCCCAGGCCGCCACAGGTGGGGGTGTGGCTGTCCGAACCCAGCAAAGTTTTCCCCGGCACGCCAAAGCGTTCCAGGTGCACCTGGTGGCAAATCCCGTTACCCATGCGGGAGAAATAAACCCCGAATTTGGCGGCGGCGCTCTGCAGGAATCTATGATCGTCGGCGTTTTCAAACCCGACCTGCAGTGTATTATGGTCGATGTAGCTGACCGAAAGCTCGGTTCTCACCGAGGGGATGCCGATCGCCTCGAACTCCAGGTAAGCCATGGTGCCTGTGGCATCCTGGGTGAGGGTCTGGTCGATCCTGAGGGCAATCTCTTTCCCCGGGACCATTTCACCTTCCACAAGGTGAGCAGCGATAATTTTTTGCGTAATGTTCCGGCCCAATTCAGGCAACTCCTTTCTCCTACTTACATCGAAATCAGGTATAAATTTCGACCTGGCCGGTTCCGATACCTTTCTCTGGAACGTAATTCATAAAATTTAAACAAACCTTAACCTCTTGACCGTTTACATTATCACTTGACGCCGGCCGGCTGACGTGTTACGCTGGGTAAAAATTACATTTACCGGGGGAAATGAGCATGGCCAGAACAGCCCACACGCCCGGATTAATCAACATTGAGCCATTTATTCCAGCCCTGCTTAAATATTTTGCCAATAATAACGATATTACAGCTGCCTACCTTTACGGTTCCTACGGCACGGACGCGCAAACCCCCCTGAGTGATGTGGATCTCGGCATTTTACTAACTCAAGGGGTTAAACGAACTCTTATCAAACAAATGGAAATTGAAAGCGATATTGCCGGGATATGCCGCAATAATGATATCAACGTGTTGATTCTCAATGACGGCCCAGTGTTGCTTCAATTTAAAGTTAAGAGTAATACTATCTGCATTTGATGAAGTTTGAAGTTAATGCTATTCTCTGAAATTCCCCTTTTTCAGGGAGAACTAGCAATAAAAAGATTATATATTAGTAGCTTTGGAGGTGTTTGTTTTGAAGTTGCCAGATATTGTAAGAACTCATTTTATTGTAAAAGTATCTATGTTATGCGTGTACCTCATTGGCTTATTGTTATCGATTTTAGAACATAAATTAGGTTATATTTGGCTACAAGGTTTAGTAAAAAATGTTTGGAATGTCTTTATAATGTTGGTTTTTATAAATGCTTTTGTGTATTGGAAAAAAAAATCGAATTCTATCCAAAAAAAGGACACTTAATATTGATTAAGTGTCCCCGAATGATTAAATTTGTTTTAGTAATAACCCAGAACGGTAACTGAATAAGGTAAGTCAAATTGTTCATTAGTATTTGGATTAGTATATGTTTTAAAATAAATAGATAATCTGACTTTACTTACCGCAGGGTCGTATTGCAATCTATTTTTTATGTCCTGGAGTTTATCAAGAGTAACCTGAATTCTACTGTCTTGTTCGTCTAAAGCTTGCATATGGGCCTGCCATAACAATGTGAGTGCGGCAGCTCCGTATGGACATACTAGACCAGCCAGGAAAGACCAACCAAATACTACCCACGTTGATACTTTTTCGTATTTATCGTACATTTGTTTTATGTCTTCCAACTCCGCTATTGCTGCTTCAACTTGACTTTGATTCATCTCACGTACTTGTGTAAAACCCATAAAAACATCTCCTTTTCATTTTAAATTTGTAAGACTTCTTTTGGTCGACTGTTTTGAGAATTTACCCCTTGCAGCCAAAGCCAGGAGGAAATAAAATAAAGCATTCTTCCCTGCCTTCGGGTACGAGGTGATTGCCCATCCTGGATGAGGCTCTATCTGACGGTGGGTTCGTCCAGGACAAATTGTTTTTTTCACTCCTAAAAATCTGAAAAGCTCACTGAAGGGAACGAAGAAATTTTACTGAGCCGTTCCCAAACTTAGAAAATTTCTTTTCAGTTGACCCTTTCACTTATAAAGGTAAATTGGATGATATAAAGATATAAATACAACCCAAATCATAAAATATGGCTTACATGGTACACTTATCATAGTCCCTAAGATTCGGGAGGCTACGAGGTGTCTACAACGATATAGAACGACGCCTGCGGGAAAAAGGACTCTCGGAATCACCTCCCGCGGTATTAACCCAACTGCAAAAATGCCAGATTAATCGTTTGGAGTTCAAAAAGCAACAGCAGAGTAAATTGAGTATTACCGAACTCTCTAAGGAACAGAAGAGATACCTCCAAGTTTTGGGTTGTGAAAGCACTATTGATGCCTACCGGATAAAACGTGTACTAAAAAAGATGGAAAACTGGTTGTAGTGACGAAACTGTTTTTGATGATCACCTCAAACCCTTGATATGCTTAGCATTGGAAAATTTTGTCGCCAAACTCGGGTTATGCCCTAAAACATTTCGCGTTCATTTCCTAAAGAAATAATAAACCTGCCTTTTAAAACATGGGCAGGTTTTTTATTATAGTAGCAGCTAGGCTGTCATGATACATTAGTACTTTAAACCCATTAGCTTTGTGTCTCCACCTTTCGATGAGTTTGCCCTTAGCACTATATTTGACTTTAATTACTATAATAAGGATTATTTAACATTATGACGTTCAAAAATTGAAAAAGGTTTCCTGTTGAGCACAATAAGGTGTCGTATTAATCCGGCATTGTTCGACGGATATTGCTGGTGATTCAAACGATTCAGAATCCGTCCTTAAACTGTTAGAATTTATTAGGAAAGACATCTTAACATTAAGCCAATTTGCCAGTCGGCCCGGGAAGACGCCATACAAAGCCGTGTTTGGCAACAAAAAATAATGACGAATTCGGCAATTTAACAATACCATAGTTTGATCTATGTCTTGCCTGGTAAAGCTACCAGGATATCCACGCGTTTTGCGTGACAGTAAACACACATTATCACTTGACGCCGGCCGGCTGACGTGTTACGCTGGGTAAAAATTACATTTTAATGGGGAAATGAGCATGGCCAGAACAGCCCACACGCCCGGATTAATCAACATTGAGCCATTTATTCCAGCCCTGCTTAAATATTTTGCCAATAATAACGATATTACAGCTGCCTACCTTTACGGCTCCTACGGCACGGGCGCGCAAACCCCCCTGAGTGATGTGGATCTCGGCATTTTACTAACTCAAGGGGTTAAACGAACTCTTATCAAACAAATGGAAATTGAAAGCGATATTGCCGGGATATGCCGCAATGATGATATCAACGTGTTGATTCTCAATGACGGCCCAGTGTTGCTTCAATTTAAAGTTATCAGCACGGGACGCCTGCTTTATGAACGTGACCCGCACACGGTAAATAATTTTCAGGAAATTTTTTATCCGAGGAGCATTTTTTAAGCCCTCCACTGGCTGAACGCTTGATCCAAATGGCCAAGTTCCGCAACCTGTTAATCCACCGTTATGGTGACATGGATGATCGCAAGGTTTACAACATCATTTGCAATAACTTGGGCGACCTGGAACTATACCTGGCTGAAATTGCAGCCGGGTTAAAATGCGATCTGTAACTATTCGAAAGGAATGGTTTTATGCACAGGCGATTTACCCTGCCGGAAAAAGAACGCCAATCGATTTGCCGGCTGGCCACCCGCCTGCTGGCTAAAAGAAAAGAAGTTATCTTCGCCTATGCCTTTGGTTCTTTTTTGGAAGAAGCCACCTTCCGGGATATTGACATAGGAGTGTATTTGCAAAAGGAAACCATCCCCCGGGAAAAGGCTCTTAAATACGAACTTTCTCTAGGCGCGGAACTGGAGCGGGAAGTACATTACCCGGTGGATATCAAGGTATTAAATTATGCTCCCGTAACCTTGTGCCATTCGGTTACCGGCGGCAAGGTGCTTTTCAGCCGCGACGACGAGGTACGGTACGAATGGGTGGAAAAGACCTGGGATATATACCTTGACATGCAATATTTTTTGCGCAATTCCCTGCGGGATTTGTTGTTACCCCATACGATATCCACCGGTACACAGTGGGCTCGTGATCAAGGTTACCGGTCCAGTTTAGACTAATTGAAAGGGGCTGGGCCATGCACGTCTCCAGCATCATCCCGGTGCTGCTGAACATCATTTTAAGTGAGCAGCAAAGCCGGAAGAAGGCGTCCCGGGAACAGGTCATATCACAGACCACTCCCCAAATGCGACCGCAAGCGACCGCTGCCGCCGAAACGAAAACCGAGGCAGAACCCCGGCAGTGGAACGCTGCCGCTGAACCGTCATTATTTCCATTGCCGCTGAAAAGCCCCCTCTTTCCGGACACCCAATTTTTTGTCTTCCACCGGTATGGAAAAGAAAAGAATAAACAGCAGGACGGTGAAAGCGAAACGGGGATTGTGTTCAGCCTGGCCACCGCCAGCCTGGGCCGGTTGTTTTTTCTAATCACCAGCCGGCCGGAAACTGTAAATATCACCTGTCATGTCGAAAATGCAGAAATTGCGGCACGGTTGAACGCGCGCTCGGCCGAGCTGGAACAACAGGTGCGAAAAACCGGTTTTAAGCGGGTTGTTTTGAGATGGACCGTGCTGGAACACAGCCTGGCCGGCCCGCAAAAGGACTTTACAACTCCCGGCCTGCTGGACCGGAAAGTTTAGCTATGCGCTGCATGACGTGGTTTGAACGGACGATTGATACAGCCGGAGCGCCGGATACAAGTAACGGTTTTTGCTGCGAAATCGAGAGTGTATTCATCAAAGGCAAACTTAAAGGCGGTTGATATTGATTATGGATGATCAAGACAAAAGACACTCGGAACAATATGCCGTCGCCCTGCGCTATGAACCGGGCCGGGACGACGCACCCCGCGTTACCGCCGCGGGCCGGGGCGAGCTGGCCCGCAAGATCAAGGAGATGGCCGAAAACAGCGGCGTGCCGGTGTATGAAGACGCCGCCCTGGCTCAAACATTGTACAAACTGGGCGTAAATACCGAAATACCACCCGAATTGTACGAGGTGATAGCCCAAATCCTGGTTTATGTAGCCCGGATCGACCGGAACAAGACCCCCCACAAAAAATTCTGATTATCCCCCAAATGTCACTTTTAGCATCTAAATGGTTAAATATAAGCGGTGAATGGTCGTTCAGCACAATTGAGCGGTCGGGCGTATCCGGCCTCGCCTATTGATTTTTCTTTGATAATGCAATATCTTTATATTAACAAATGACTGAACGTTCAGTCAGTTAAACTTGTCGGGATTTGGGTTCAAACCCTTTTCCGGATCACGCCCGCACTTAACGGCGCGGGCACATTAAGCAAATTTTGCGGTCAAAGGAGGAACCGGAAGATGAAGCGCAGCATCAACAAGGCCGCCGTTCTGGGTGCCGGCGTAATGGGCGCCACCATTGCCGCGCACCTGGCCAACGTGGGCATCCCCACCTACCTGCTGGATATCGTACCCAACCAGCTCACCCCCGAGGAGGAGAAAAAGGGCCTGACCCTGGAAAGCCCGCAGGTGAGGAACCGTCTGGCGACGGGCGCCATTCAGGCCTTGCTCAAGGCCAAGCCGGCGCCGTTTTACGTGCCTGAAAACGCGGCCCTTTTGACACCCGGCAACTTTGAAGACAACATGAACGTACTGGCCGAGTGCGACTGGATTATCGAAGTGGTTGTGGAAAGGCTGGACATCAAGCAGGGCTTGCTGAAAAAAGTGGAGGCAGCCCGCAAGCCCGGGTCGATCGTATCCTCCAATACTTCAGGCATTTCCATCAATAAAATGTGCGAGGGCCTGTCGCAGGAATTCAAGCAGCACTTCCTGGGCACCCATTTCTTCAACCCGCCCCGGTACATGAAACTTCTTGAACTCATCCCCTGCAGTGAAACCTTGCCGGAAATCATGGAGTTTATGCGCGATTTCGGCGAAAGGGTCCTGGGCAAGGGAGTTGTCATTTGTAAGGATACCCCCAACTTTATCGCCAACCGCATCGGTGTTTACGGCATGTGCGCAACCATCAAGGCCATGATGGAGTTCGGCCTGACCGTGGAGGAAGTGGACGCGCTGACCGGGCGCGTTATGGGCAGGCCCAAGAGCGCGTCATTCCGCACGCTGGATATGGTGGGCCTGGACGTAATGCTGCACGTAGCCAAGAACGTGTATGACGTGGCCACCGATCCCAAGGAAAAGGCCGTATTCGAGCCCGCCGGGTTTCTCCTGAAAATGCTTGATAATAAGTGGCTCGGGGACAAGACCAAGCAGGGATTCTACAAGAAGGTCAAAACCGAAAAGGGCCGCGAGGTCCTGGTTTTGGATTACAACACCATGGAGTACAGGCCTAAACAGGAAGTCAAGTTCGCTTCCCTGGAAGCGGCCAAGCAGGCCGGCAAGCCCGCCAAACAAATGAAGGCGCTTCTGTCCGGCAAAGACAAGGGAGCGCAGTTTGTCTGGTCCGTAACGAGAGACGCTTTGATCTATGCCGCCAACCTGCTGGGCGAAATCGCCGGCGACATCCAGTCCATCGACGACGCCATGAAATGGGGCTTCAACTGGGATTTCGGCCCGTTTGAAACCTGGGACATCCTGGGCGTGCAGGAGGTTGCCGACCGGATCAAGGCGGAAGGCGGAACCGTACCCAAAGTGGTGGAAAACCTGCTGGCTTCGGGCCGCACCAGTTTCTATGAGAAAAAGGACGGTGTGCGTTTCTACTTTGATCACAATACCGGGGAAAGCGTTCAAGAGCGTATCCCCGAGGGCGTTATTTTCCTGGCCCCGCTCAAAGAACAGAACAAGGTGCTCAAGTCCAACAGCGGCGCCAGCCTGATCGACATCGGCGACGGCGTGCTGTGCCTGGAATTCCATAGCAAGGCCAACGCCATCGGCGATGATATCGTCAACATGATGAATTACGCCGTCAAGGAAGTGGAGCAAAACTACGAGGGCCTGGTGATCGGAAACTTTGGCCAGCATTTTTCCGTGGGCGCCAACCTGTTCCTCGTGTTAATGGAAGCTGAAGACGACGAGTTCGATGAATTGGACATCATGGTGGATGAGTTCCAAAAGGCCAACATGCGCCTCAAGTATTGCAAAAAGCCAGTGGTGGCGGCGCCGCACGGCATGACCGTGGGCGGGGGATGCGAAATTTGCTTGCACTCGCACAAGGTCAACGCCGCGGCCGAAACATACATGGGCCTGGTGGAAGTGGGCGTAGGCCTGGTGCCAGGCGGCGGCGGCTGCAAGGAGCTTGCTTTCCGGGCTGCGGACCTGATGCCGCCCAAGAGCATGGTCACCGTCGGCGGTGTCAATACCGTACAACCCATGATCAACCGCGCCTTTGAAAATATCGCCATGGCCAAAGTAGCCACCAGCGCCTACGAGGCAATCAAGCTCGGGTATATGCGTCCCACCGACCTGGTCAGCGCCAATCGCGACCGGATCATCGGCGACGCCAAGCGCCAGGTGCTGAAAATGGCCGAAGAGGGATTCAGGCCTTTACAACCGAAGAAAATGAAAGCCGCCGGCGACGCGGGGTACGCGGCCCTGGAACTGGCCATCCAAACCATGGTCTGGGGCAAGCAGATCAGCGAACACGACGCCAAAATCGCCAAAAAAGTGGCTTACATCCTTACCGGCGGCGGCGTAACGCCGGGAACCGAAGTTACGGAGCAAGACCTGTTGGATCTGGAACGGGAAGCATTCCTGAGCCTGCTTGGCGAGCCCAAAACCCTGGACCGGATGAGATATATGCTGAAATACAATAAACCGCTGAGGAATTAGGGGGGAGAAAAATGCAAGAAGCCGTAATCGTTAGCGCAGTCCGCACGGCAGTAGGCAAAGCGCCCCGCGGCACGCTGAGGAACACCCGCCCGGAACACATGGGTGCCACTGTAATTAAAGCCCTGCTGGAAAGAACACCCGGCCTGAACCCCGCTGAAATAGACGACGTGATATTTGGTTGTTCGTTCCCTGAAGCCGAGCAGGGCATGAACCTCGCCCGCATGCTTGTGCTTAAAGCCGGCCTGCCCAACACTGTAGCGGGCGCCACGGTAAACCGTTTCTGCTCTTCCGGGCTGGAAGCCATTGCCATCGGCGCCACCCGGGTCATGGCCGGGTTTGCCGACGTGTACCTGTGCGGCGGCGTTGAAAGCATGAGCATCGTTCCCATGGGCGGCAACAAGACCATGCCAGACCCGGAACTGATGCAAATTTGCCCCGAAGCGTACATGGGCATGGGTTTGACCGCGGAAAACGTGGCGGAGCAGTACGGCATCACCAGGGAGATGCAGGACGAATTTTCCGTGGGCAGCCACGCCAAGGCCGCCCGGGCCATCCAGGAGGGCCGGTTTAAAGAACAAATCGTCCCCCTGACCGTCACCCAAAAGTACCGTGAAAAGGGCAAGCTGGTGGAAAAGAGCATTATTTTCGATACCGACGAAGGCGTCAGGCCGGGCACCAATATGGAAGTTCTGGCCAAACTGCGCCCCGTATTCAAGGCGGGCGGTACAGTCACTGCCGGCAACAGCTCCCAAACCAGCGACGGGGCCGCGGCCGTAATGATCATGAGTAAAAGGAAAGCCGAAGAACTGGGCCTGAAACCCCTGGCGGTGTTCCGTTCCTATGCCGTGGGCGGGTGCCCGCCGGAAGTCATGGGGATAGGTCCCACCGTGGCCATACCCAAAGCGCTGAAACTGGCCGGCATCACCAAGGACCAGGTGGACGTGTTCGAACTGAACGAGGCATTTGCCGCCCAAGCCCTGGCCTGCATCAAGGTGCTGGAACTGGACCCGGCCAAAATTAATCCTAACGGCGGCGCCGTCGCCCTCGGCCACCCGCTGGGCTGCACGGGAGCCAAATTGACCACCCAGCTGCTCTACGAAATGAAGCGGCAAAACGCCCGTTACGGCGTGGTCAGCATGTGTATCGGCGGCGGCATGGGCGCGGCCGGCGTATTTGAAATGATCGACTAAATGGGCAAGCGCCGCGGCTGCCCGAACGGGCGGCCGCGGCAGCCGAAATAAAAACCCAAATATTCAGCAAAATATGAAGGGGGAAATTGATCATGCAAAAGGGAGCCATGTTCTTATTGGAAAACATCGACCCTGAAAACATTTTCACACCGGAAGATTTTACCGACGAGCACAAGATGATTGCGGATACAGTAGCCGATTTCGTTGAAAACGAAATTCTCCCCAACATTGAAGAGCTGGACCACCAAAAAGAAGGTTTAATGCGCTCCATGCTGGAAAAAGCCGGCGAGCTGGGCCTGCTGTCCGCCGACATTCCCGAGGAATATGAAGGCGGAGAAATGGGTAAAATCGCCGCCGCCATCATTACCGAAAACGTGTCCCTGGGCGGCTCCTTCGCGGTGAGCCACGGTGCGCATACCGGTATCGGCTCCCTGCCGATCATCCTGTTCGGCAACGAAGAGCAAAAGAAAAAGTACCTGCCCGGCCTGGCCACCGGTAAATTAGTGGCGGCCTACGCCCTGACCGAACCCATGGCCGGATCCGACGCCCTGGGCGCCAGGACCAAGGCCGTGCTGTCGGAAGACGGCAAGTACTACATCCTGAACGGCGAGAAAATATTCATCACCAATGCGGGATTTGCCGACGTTTTCGTCACCTACGCCAAAATTGACGGCGACAAGTTTACCGCTTTTATCGTAGACAGGGGTACCCCGGGCTTTACGGTGGGAGCGGAAGAAAAGAAACTGGGGATCAAGGGTTCCTCCACCTGCTCGCTGGTGTTTGAAGACGCCAAGGTGCCCGTGGAAAACCTGCTTGGTGAAATCGGCAAGGGCCACGTCATCGCCTTCAACATCCTGAACATCGGCCGCTACAAGCTGGGTGTGGGCGGTGTAGGCTCCGCCAAGGGAGCCCTGGCCGTTGCCGCCAAATATGCCCTGGAGCGCCAGCAGTTCGGCCTGCCCATTGCCAAGTTCGGCATGATCAAGAATAAAATCGCCCAAATGGCCGCCAAGACTTATGCGTCTGAAAGCCTGGTCTACCGGCTGGTGGGCGAGATTGAAGAAGCGCTGGAAAATAAAACCGACGGCAGGGAAATCGGGGCCGCTATTGAAGACTATGCCATTGAGTGCTCCATTGCCAAGGTGCACGCTTCCGAGACCCTGGATTACGTGGTTGACGAATGCGTACAGATTCACGGCGGCTATGGCTATACCCAGGAGTTCCCGGCCGAGCGTTTTTACCGCGACGCCAGGATCAACCGGATTTTTGAGGGCACCAACGAGGTAAACCGCCTGATCATCCCGGCCACCCTGCTGCGCCGCGGCATGAAGGGACAGTTGCCTCTGCTCCAGGCCGCCCAGGCGCTGGCCGGCGAAGTAACCTCACTGCGGGCCAAAGCTCCAACCGGAGACGAAGCCCCGCTGGAAATTGAATTTGACATGGTCGACCGGGCCAAGAAGCTGTTCCTGATGGTTGGCGGAACCGCGGCCCAGAAGTTCATGCAAAAAATTGCCAAGGAACAGGAAATTATTGAAATCATGGCCAATATGGCCATTGAAATCTACGCCATGGAAAGCGCTCTGCTCAGGGCCAAGAAAGCCCTGAACCAGGATCCCGAAAACGCCGAAACCAAGGTCGAACTGGCGCTGGCCTACGTCTACGACGCATTCCCGAAACTGGATGCGTGGGCCAAGCAGGCATTAACCTATATGTTCGAGCCCGGCGACATGCTGCGCACCAACCTGAGCATCGCCAAGCGCCTGGCCAAATATCATCCCATTAACCTGATCGGCGTTCGCCAGAAAATTGCCGCAAAAGTCCTGGATGCGGGCAAGTACGCAGTGTAAACCGGTTTATCCCCTCCAAGTGCCGTTTCATAACCCTCAGGTTATGTACACAGGGAGTTCAGGGAGGCAATTGATTCCCTGGCTCCCGGCGGCCTTTTTTTAAAAAAATAAGGGAGGAGGTGGCACATGGCAAAACGTACTGGAGAAAAATACCACGCCATCATTGAAGCAGCCGTCAAGGTTATTGCTGAAAACGGCTACCATAACTCCCAGGTATCCAAAATCGCCAGGGAAGCGGGAGTGGCAGACGGTACTATTTACCTGTATTTTAAAAACAAGGAGGACGTCTTGATCTCCCTTTTCCGGACCAAAATGGGAGAATTTACCGCCAGTGCCCGCAAAGAACTAAAAAATCTGCAAGACCCGTTTGATAAGCTGGCCAAATTGATCGAACTTCACTTTACCCGGTTGGAAGCCGACCGTAACCTGGCACTGGTCTTACAGATTCAATTACGGCAATCCGATGCGTCCATCCGCTCGGGCATCGCCGCTCCCCTCAAGGAATACTTCAATATTATTGAAGATGTTGTCAGCCAGGGCATCAGCGAAGGCTATTTCAGAAACGACGTCAGCCCAAAACTGGTTCGCCAAATGATTTTCGGCACCATGGATGAGGTGGCCACTTCCTGGGTGATGTCACACCGGGTTTACAAGCTGACGGACCAGATCGAGCCCGTATATAGCTTACTGGCCCGGGCGCTGGCAAAGCAATAGGATTAAAACCATTCACCAGAAAAAAAGCCGGGAAATCTCCCGGCTTTTTTTCCGGACTGGTGTCACTGGAGCGCAACTCCCATATCATTGCTGGCGCCGAATTCTTCGGACTGCCCCAGCAATATATTAAACGCTTGAAAAATATCCCTTACCTTGGAGCACGAAAAAAATAGCAACAGAAGTAAAACCCCGCATAACCCGTTACAGGAATTTACATTTGGAACGTCCCCAATGTGGCTTAAATCAAGCCACCGGCTTTCAGTTTTTCCATTATTTTGTTTATCGCCAGCAACGTTTTTTCTTTGCCCAGTTCCTGCTTGGCCAGGCCGATTTCAAACATGTTCCGGTCCCATTTAATTTCCCTGGCAGCCATGTCCGGCTTGATATGCTCGTTTATCATTTCAATGCCATCGATAAAATCGTTAAATGCAACCAGCAAATTGTGATGTTCGGGGCTTGTTCCGAAAATGTCGGTAAAAGAACAAAGACTTCTCTGGCACCTTTTATATTCTTCAAAACAGGTATTAAATTTGTCGTAACATGACCATAGATTTTCGCTGCCTTCATTACTTTGCTGAAGCATGTTTGACAGCTCACCGGATAAGTCAATTACAAGGTTCCCAATCAGGTTGATTAGTTCGGCATATTTAACCGTATGGTCTTTAACCTGTGCCGGGTACGCCATCAACATCAACCCCCTTTTGGTCTTTTGTTCATTATATGCCAAAACAGGGGGTGTTGTCTTTATCTAATCAAGTCGTTTTTTGTCGCTTACATTAATTGCGGACCTTGATAAATGAATCGTTCAAAGCGTCTTCAAACATCTCACCCAGCGCCACCACTTCACCACAGTTCGACAAGGCCAACCATAACCCCTCGCATTGCACAAGCACCGGATACTCAAATGCCATTCCCAAAACCTCCTTGAAATAAAATTAGGCCACCCCAACAAGGGGTGGCCGGTTTAATGCCGAAAATACAGGCCTGGTTTTATTCCCACTCCATGTCCGGGGGTCGCAATGCTTTTAAATTAAGCAGCACAAAATACCCACACATGCCCATGCACATGAGGGTCATGGTAGTACCCATGCAATTGTTTTGCACCGCTTTAATCAATGCATTTTCCTCCCGAAACAATCTTGTATACAATATAACATTTGCCGGCCAAGCTGTAAATAAGTTTGCAAAAAAAATTTAAGGAGCATTGAAGACTTTGCCTTCGTTATTCATGAATGTTTCCAGCGCCCTTTCCTTATCCACGGGGCCGTTGGTAACGGTGGCGCTGCTTGCAAAATACTTGA
Source organism: Desulfallas sp. Bu1-1 (assembly GCF_015594625.1). Lineage (GTDB taxonomy): Bacteria > Bacillota > Desulfotomaculia > Desulfotomaculales > Desulfallaceae > JADNRQ01. Next base: position 86,980 of record NZ_JADNRQ010000010.1, read on the forward strand.
CTATCCCGGAATAGATCGCATAGGCCACCTTGCCCTGGTAATCGGGATCGCACATCAACCGTTCTTCCCGGGGGTTGGATATGAAACCTATCTCCACTATCACCGCCGGCATCTTGGCGTTGCGGGTGGTATAGTAATCCACCGCTTTGGCCCTGCGCTTGGTGTTTTTTAATAAGCGTACCAGTTCGCCCTGAATGCTTTTAGCCAGCTTTTCCCCTTCTTTGGACCCGGGCTGGTAAAATGTCTGGGCCCCGTGTTCCCGGGGACCGGACTTGAAACTATTGACATGAACACTGATAAACGCGTCGGCATTGCGCTCGTTGGCCATGCCCACCCGCTTGGCCAGGTCCTCCCGCTTGCGGGTAATCAACCGGCCGCCTTCCGAATCACTCAGATCAACATCCGTTTCCCTGGTCATCAAAACTACCGCTCCGGCCTGGCCAAGTACGGTGGCCAGTTTGCGGGACACCTCCAGGGTTACGTCCTTTTCGATTACTCCGCCGGGCCCTTTTGATCCGGGGTCGATTCCTCCGTGCCCCGGGTCGATAACAACCAGTTTATTGGCCACCGACCACGACAGCGCGGACACTCTGCGGTTTTCCAGCCCGTCCACCACTATCCGGGCGGTGTAATAACCCGTTAAAATTAAAAAAGCCAATAGCAAAACATAGCGTCCCCTGAACCTTAATACCCTGATCATTTGGCGCATCCCTCCCGGCACTTTAACGGAGGGCTTATTTAGCCCCCGTAAAAAAGTATGCCGGTCCGGGTGCAGTTATGAAAAAGGTTGGCCATGCTGTGCATAAAAAAGGTAGATATCGTGCAACACGGTATCTACCTTTTTAAGTCATCAGTGGCCGGTGGTCGGTTGTCGGAATAGCCAAAGCAACATCCAACATCAGTATATTCGACTCTCTTTCCCAACACCACCCTAAACCACCGGATTGCTTTGTAAACCAGTTATGCAAATGCGCGTGCAGCCGTTTCGACTTTATACCCGCTATTGATTTACGGTACCGGCTGCAGGGCCATTTCCTTGACGGATGCTTAAGATTAGCGCTTGGAGTATTGCGGTGCGCGGCGGGCCTTTTTGAGGCCGTACTTGCGCCTTTCCTTCATCCGCGGGTCCCTGGTGAGAAATCCCGCCTTTTTAAGCACCGGTCGCATATTGGGGTCAGCCTGGATTAACGCCCGGGCAATGCCAAGCTTGATGGCTCCCGCCTGGCCGCTGACACCGCCGCCCAGCACTTTGGCAATCACATCGAAACGCCCGCTGGTTCCGGTTAATTCCAGTGGCTGACGGGCAATAATCTCCAGCGTTTTTCTGCCGAAATATTCGTTTATATTTTTGTTGTTTACCAGGAACTTGCCTTCACCGGGGCGCAAAAATACCCGCGCCACTGAATTTTTTCTGCGTCCGGTGCCGTAAAACTGGACCTGAGCCACTTATGCTCCTCCTTCCCGTCCGTTACATTTCCCAAACTTCAGGCTTTTGCGCCTGGTGGGGGTGCTCACTGCCGCGATATACCCGTAACTTTCTGGCCATATCCCTACCCAGGCTGTTATGGGGCAGCATGCCGGTGATGGCCTTATACACCGCCAGTTCGGGCCTGGTTTGCATCAATTTGTCATACCTGGTGGCTTTCAAGCCGCCCGGGTAACCGGAATGCCGGTAATACATCTTTTGCTGCAATTTTTTGCCGGTCAGCACGACTTTGTCGGCATTGATGACAATCACGTGATCTCCGGTATTAACATGGGGAGTGAAGTCCGGCTTGTGCTTTCCCCGTAAAATCCTGGCCGCCTCGGCTGCCAGCCGTCCCAGCACTTTACCTTCAGCGTCGATGATGTACCACTTGCGTTTAACCTCACTGGGCTTGGCCATGTATGTCGTTCTCATTATATTTACTACCTCCCATGACAGAAAGAAAACCCGTGGCACGCCGGGGGCTCAGCGGCTGCCATAAGGTCACACATATGTATATTTTATTATAGAGAATTACCAGTGTCAAGTTTTTCCCGAGCGGCTTTGAGCAGCTCGAGCAGCTTTTCCCCCGGGCAGCAACAATAATAATTAACACCGACCGCCATTTAGTATTCCACCTGCTCCAGGCATAGCCCCTGGGGCGGCATTGTCGGTCCCGCCTCAATCCTGTCCCGGGATTCCAAAATCAGCTTAACCCGTTCCGGAGAGATCTTGCCCGTTCCAACCTGCACCAGCGTACCCACCATAATTCGCACCATGTTATACAAAAAACCGTTGCCCTGGAATATAAACTGTACCAGGGGCCCTTCCCGCCGGATGTCAGCCCGCCACAAAACGCGCACCGTGTCCGTCACGGCGGAGCCGGCCGCCTGGAAACATTTAAAGTCGTGCCGGCCCAGCAGGTAGGCAGATGCCCTGGACATGGCCTCAAGGTCCAACGGCACCGGTAAAAAATAGCTATACAAGCGATGAAAAGGCGAGGGAAGGCGGTCGTTCCAAATACTGTAACGGTAAGTCTTGGACCGGGCGGAAAACCTGGCATGGAAGTCGCCGGCCACCTCCTCGGCGCCGGTTACCACAATATCGCCCGGCAGTACACCGTTCATAGCCAGGGGAATGCGTTCCACCGGTATGGGCCAGCCTTCCGCGTTAAAATTTACCACCTGCCCCCGGGCATGCACTCCGGCGTCGGTGCGCCCCGCCCCGATAACCTGCACCCTGCGGCCTGCCAGGCGGGAAAGGCATTTTTCCAGCGTCTCCTGCACGGTGGGCAAACCCGTGCCCCTCTGTTCCTGAAACCCGTGGTAATTGGTGCCGTCATACGCCACTATGAGCTTGATATTCCGCAATCAACCACCTCAAACTTAAAACAACCGGCATACCAATAGCGTGGCAAGTATGGCCAGGCCGGTGAAAACCGCCACGTAATCAACGATTGAAAACCGCAGTACAATCATGCGGGAACGGGCCGCCCCCACCCGGTAACACCTGATCTCCATGGCCAGGGCCAGTTCGTCCGCGCGTCGAAAAATATTAGCCAGCAGCGGTACCAGAAACGGTATCAACCCCCTGACCCGCTCCCGGATACCGCCCCGGGTAAAATCAGCTCCCCTGGATCTTTGTGCCATAAGCAATAACTGTGCCTCATCAAACAGGGTGGGCACAAATCGCAGGGCCAAATTGACGGTCATCGCCAGTTCCCGCACCGGTAATCCGAGTCTGGTCAGTGGCGCCAGTATCCACTCCAGGGCCGCCGTCAATTGCAGGGGAGTAGTGGTGAACGAAAGCGCGGAAGCCAGCACCAGCAACAAAGTCAGCCGCCAGAGCATCCAGCCGCCTTCCACCAACCCCTGCCGGGAAACCCTTAAAAAGCCGGCGGCAGCCAGCGTATCACCAGGTGTAAACAGCACTTGGACCAAAAAACTGATTAATAATAACAGCCAGATGATTTTTAAGCTGCGCCAGTAGATCAAGGGCCTGATTCCGGACAACCCGGCCCCCAGGAGCACCCACGCCGAAACCGCCACCACAGAAGGCGGATCCGCGGCAACAAGCACCGCCGGAGTCGCCAGCGCCGCAACGATCAGCTTGGCCCGTGGATCCATCCGGTGGACCGGCGAGCCGGCCGGCAGGTATTGTCCCATGGCAATGCCGTTCAACATAAGACGCCGCCTCCCGGTTTTCCGCGGGCGGAAGCCAGCATTCGGCCAACAACCCGGGTGGCTTCCTCGAGGGTCAACGGCAGTTCCGGCAGATTTACGCCGGCACGGGCCAGCCTGCGAGCCAGTTCCACGGCGCGGGGGGGTTCAAGCCCTGCTTCCTCCAGCAAGCCCACACAGCTGAAAACCTCCCGCAGATTCCCGGCGCGGAGCAGTTTTCCCCGTCGCAGCACAGCCACCCGGTCGGCGTAAGTGGCCGCATCCTCAAGGTCATGCGTGATTAATATCACCGTGGTCCCGCCGCCCGCCTGAACTTGTTTGATCTTGTTCAGAATATCCTTCTTTGCCCCCGGTTCCAGCCCGGCCCCGGGTTCATCCAGGATTAAAATTTCCGGCCGCATGGCCAGCACCCCGGCGATGGCAACCCGCCGGCGCGTGCCGCCGCTTAGCGTGCTCGGATCAGCACGGCCCGCTTCCCGGGGCAGGCCCACCGTTTCCAGCGCTTCCTCAACCCGCTCGGCCACCGCGGGCTCGCCCAGCCCCATGTTACGCGGTCCGAAGGCCACGTCCTCAAAAACCGTCGCGTTGAAAATTTGTCGCTCGGGAAATTGGAACACCACCCCTACCCTGCGCCAGAGCTCTTTACGGTGTTTCGGGTCCGTTACGTCCCGGCCCAGAACATTCACCCGCCCGGACGTGGGCAGGAGTAAACCGTTAAAATGCAGCACCAGGGTTGATTTACCGCTGCCGGCGGCGCCCACGAGGGCCAGAAACTCGCCCCGGTTCACCGCCAGGTCAATATCCCGCAGAGCAACGGTCTCCAGCGGCGTGCCGGGAAAATATACGTGGGTTAGCTTGTCTGTTTCAATACAGAACATAAAAAGCACACCAGGTCTTCCATGGTCACAATACCGGTCGGCACATCAACGCCCGGGGCGGCAACGCTACACGCCAGTTCGGCGCTGAAAGGCAGGCCAAGCCCCAGTTCGCGCAGCATTCCGGGCCGGCTGAAAACCGCCCCGGGGCTGTCATTTGCCGCCAAACCGCCATCCGCCAGAACCCATACCCGGTCCGACAGGGCTGCCTCTTCCATGAGGTGGGTGATCAAAATGACGGAAATACCGCTTTGCGCAAGGTTACGCAACACCCGCAGCACCTCCCGGCGACCCAACGGGTCCAGCATGGAGGTGGGCTCGTCCAAAACCAGGTACCTCGGGCGCAGCGCCAGGATGCCGGCGATGGCCAGCCGCTGCTTTTCGCCCCCGGAAAGCAGGTGGGGCGGGCGCGCCCTCAGTCCGCTTAAGTTCACCGCTTCCAGAGATTCATCAACCCGCCGGCGAATTTCCGCCGGCGGTAAGTTCAGGTTTCCGGGGCCAAAAGCTACATCTTCCTCTACTTGCACGGCCACCAGCTGGTTGTCCGGGTTTTGCAGAACCAGCCCGACCCGGCGCCTGATTTCTTCCCGGGCTTCCGGCGTGCCTGTATCCAGGCCGTCGATTAACACCTGTCCCCGGGCAGGCAGCAGCAGGCCGGACATCAACCGGGCCAGGGTGGACTTGCCTGAGCCGTTGGGGCCGATCACCGCGATAAATTCACCGCATTCCACCTTGGCGTCAATCCCGCGCAACACAAAGCGATCACTGCCCGGGTAGGTGTAGAAAACATTCTTTAATTCGATCACGATGCACTCCAACTCCACCAGTGGGCCGGCGCCCCCCCGCAGGTGATGGTGCGGAGAGGCCCCGTAAAATGGCAAGAGGAAACCGCAACGGCGATTTCCCGGCCAGCAAAGAGAGTTAAACCATTTCCAAAAGTACCATTTGAGCGGCGTCGCCACGCCTGTACCCAAGCTTGACAATCCGGGTGTACCCGCCCTGACGGTCGGCGTACTTGGGCCCGTAGGTGTCAAACAGTTTTCGTACCACTTTTTCCTCGTAAATATATTCCAGTGCCTGGCGGCGGGCGTTCAGATCCCCCCGCTTGGCCAGGGTGATCATCTTTTCCGCAATGCTTTTTACTTCCTTGGCCCGGCTCTCGGTGGTGGTTATCCGTTCGTCACGCAGCAGTGAAGTCACCAGGTTGCGCAACATGGCCTTTCTGTGACCGGTGTTGCGACCCAACTTAGCGTAAGCCACCGTTCATCCCTCCTTACTCGTCGTCCTTGCGCAGGCTCAAACCAAGTTCAGCCAGTTTGTTGATAACCTCTTCCAGGGACTTTTTGCCGAGGTTGCGCACCTTCATCATGTCCTCTTCGTTGCGCTGGATCAATTCCTCCACGGTATTGATACCCGCCCGTTTCAGACAGTTGTAAGAGCGCACGCTTAAATCCAGCTCCTCGATGGGCATTTCCAGAATTTTATCTTTCTGTTCTTCTTCCTTTTCCACCATTATCTCCACATCGTCCGCCGATTCGGTCAGACCGATGAACAGGCGCAGGTGTTCGCTTAAAATTTTGGCGCTGAGGCTAATGGCCTCCTCGGGCCCGATACTTCCGTCCGTCCACACTTCCATGGTCAGCTTGTCGTAATCGGTGCGCTGTCCCACCCTGGTGTTTTCAACATAATAATTCACCTTTTTCACCGGGGTGAAAATGGAGTCCACCGGTATAACCCCAATGATGTGGTCGCCCTGCTTGTTGCGCTCCGCAGAAATATAGCCCCGCCCCCGGGCAACGGTCATTTCCATGAACAGCCTTGCCCCCTCCGCCAGGGTGGCAATATGCATCTCCGGGTTTAAAATCTCCACATCGGCATCGCCCAAAATGTCACCGGCTTTAACCACGCCCTCGCCCTGGGCTTCGATGCGTAAAATTCTTTCTTCATCGGTATGCATCTTCAGGCACAAGCCCTTGAGATTCAAAATTATCTCAGTGACATCTTCCTTGACTCCGGGAATGGTGGAAAATTCGTGCAGCACCCCGTCGATTTTAATTGAAGTAACAGCGGCACCGGGCAGAGAGGAGAGCAAAATGCGCCGCAACGAATTTCCCAGGGTTATCCCGTAGCCTCTTTCAAGCGGCTCAACTACAAATTTACCGTAGTTATTTTCCTTATCGGATTCCACACATTCGATTCTCGGCTTCTCTATTTCCAACATACTCAGGTTTAACCCCTCCTTGGGACGGAATGGGATCGACGCGTAATCACCCGCATTACTTGGAGTAAAGCTCCACGATAAGGGTTTCTTGAACGGGGGCGTCTATCTGTTCCCGGGAGGGAAGCGCTACCACCCGGCCCTTGATTTGGTCGGCGTTATATTCCAGCCATGCCGGGGGAGTGTTGTCAGCAGCGCGTTCCAGTAATTCCTTAACCCGCGGCGATTCCAAACTCCTTTCTCTGACCGTAATCTCATCCCCCACACGCACCAGGAAAGAGGGGATATTGGTTTTACGGCCGTTGACCTTGAAATGCCCGTGGCGTACCAGCTGGCGGGCCTCATTGCGGGAGGCGGCCAGCCCCAGGCGATATACCACATTATCCAGGCGGCGCTCAAGCAGGCGCAGCAAATTTTCCCCGGTCATCCCCGGCTGCCTGGAAGCCTTGTGATAATAGTTTCTGAATTGCTTTTCCAAAACCCCGTAAAAACGGCGGGCTTTTTGTTTTTCTCTTAATTGCAAACCGTATTCGGATATCTTTTTCCGGCTCTGACCGTGCTGACCCGGAGCATAGCTGCGGCGATCAATGCCGCATTTACCAGTGTAGCAGCGGTCTCCCTTGAGGTACAGCTTTTGACCTTCACGACGGCACAGCTTGCATTGCGCTCCCGTATATCTTGCCATAAACCGGTAAATACACCTCCTTAAACTCTCCGGCGCTTGGGCGGCCGGCAGCCGTTATGAGGAATCGGCGTAACATCCTTGATCATACTGACTTCCAAACCGGCGGCCTGCAGGGAACGGATAGCGGCCTCCCTGCCCGCACCGGGGCCTTTTACCGTTACCTCGACTTCTTTCATCCCGTGTTCCATTGCTTCCCGGGCTGCCTTTTCGGCGGCCATTTGCGCGGCAAAGGGGGTACTCTTTCTCGATCCCTTGAAACCGACCCCGCCGGCGCTGGCCCAGGAAATCGCGTTACCCTTCATATCAGTAATGGTAACGATAGTGTTGTTAAACGTGGACTTGATATGTGCCACGCCCTGTTCGACGTTTTTACGCTCCCGCTTTCTGGTTCTGGCAACTCTTCGCGCCAACTATTTTCCCCCCTTATTTCTTCCTTTTCACACCGACAGTCCGCCTGGGACCCTTGCGCGTTCTAGCATTGTTTTTGGTGTTTTGCCCGCGTACCGGCAAGCCGCGGCGGTGACGCAGTCCCCGGTAGCAGCCGATTTCCATGAGCCGTTTGATATTCAGGGCCACTTCCCGGCGCAGGTCGCCCTCCACACGGTAATTCTTTTCAATTATATCCCTTAATTTGTTGACTTCTTCCTCGGTCAGATCCCTGATGCGGGTATCCGGGTTGACTCCAGCCTGCTGCAAAATTTTTTGCGAGGTTGACCGGCCGATTCCATAAATATAGGTAATGCCCACTTCAACTCTTTTATCCCGCGGTAAATCAACGCCCGCGATACGTGCCATTCCTTATCAACACCTCCAATTCTACCCTTGCCGCTGTTTATGCTTGGGGTTTTCGCAGATCACCATAATTCTGCCTTTACGGCGGATTATTTTGCACTTCTCGCAAATCGGCTTAACAGAAGGCCTGACTTTCATAATACAACCTCCCCCGGCCAAAAGCAAAGCTTTCAGCTGTACTGCAAATTTATTTAAACCGGTATACAATCCTGCCCCGCGTCAAATCATATGGAGACAACTCGACCATAACCCTGTCTCCGGCCAAGATTCGAATAAAATTCATTCTAATTTTCCCGCTAACGTGTGCCAGTACCTTGTGCCCGTTTTTCAGCTCCACGCGGAACATAGCGTTGGGCAACGGCTCGATCACGGTACCTTCCACTTCAATAACATCCTTGCCTGACATTAGGTAAAAAACCAACCTCCTTTTAAATGGTTACTCTTCCGGTCTCCTCCATAAGACGCTGAACAGCCTGGCGCAATTCCGTATTGGTAATGCGCTCGCCCGATTTCAGCTTTTCCGCGAGTTCACCGGCGACCTGGGAATGAAAATTAAGATGTTTAACGTTCTTTTTCTTGGGGTTTTCCAGTCGCCTGCTCGAACCGTCGGCAACAAGAACATAATTATCCCCGATAACTTCCATCACCAGATAAAACCTGCCGCTATCTCGCCCGGACCTGGATTCCACCAGTTGTCCCGGGATAGCTTTTACCTCCATTATCCATCACCCTCCCGATCGGGTGCAGGCCCCATCACACACAAACATCAATCGACATCGTCCTAAAGCGCTGGCATTTTAATCAACGCACCAATTTAGCGGCCCCTAACATCTGCCGTCGGGTAATCGACCAGCGCATCCAGCGCATCATTATTACCGGCGACTGGCGACCGGCGACCAATCTAAGGTAAGGTAAGGATTAACGGCTCATCGTCGGTAATGGCGATTGTGTGTTCAAAATGAGCTGAAGGTTTGCCGTCCCGGGTAACCACAGTCCAGTTATCCGGAAGAGTGTGCACCTCGTAGGTGCCCATGTTCACCATCGGTTCTATTGCTAATGTCATTCCAGTTCTCAGGCGTGGCCCCCGACCGGGCCTGCCGAAGTTAGGTACCTGGGGTTCCTCGTGCATCCTGGTGCCGATACCGTGCCCCACGTAATCTCTAACCACCGAGAAACCGTGTTGTTCCACGTAAGACTGCACCGCGTGGGATATGTCGGACAGCCTGTTGCCGTTGCGGGCCATGTTGATACCCCTTACCAGCGCTTCCCTGGTTACATCCAGCAATTTTTCCAACTCGGGCGAAATATCGCCCACTGGAAACGTTTGCGCGGCATCCCCGAAGTATCCATTTATTTCCGCCCCGATATCAATACTGATAATATCTCCATTTTCCAATTTTTTTAAACCGGGTATGCCGTGCACCACCTGATCGTTGACCGAAGCGCAGATGGTGGCCGGAAAGCCATAAAGGCCTTTAAAGGCCGGCCTGGCCCCCCTGGAAACAATGTACTCCTCGGCTATCCGGTCCAGTTCCGCGGTGGTCACCCCCGGCCGGATCGCCTTCGCCACCGCTTCAAAAGCGCCCGCCACCACCCGGCCGGCTTCACGCATAAAACTTAGTTCCCGTTCGGACTTACAGATAATCACAGGGCAACACCTCGGCTACTTAATAAAGCCCTGGTAACTGCGCATAAGCAGGTGAGATTCGATTTGCTTCATCGTGTCCAGCGCCACGCCCACCACGATAAGCAAAGCCGTGCCGCCGAAGTAAATATTGGGGATGCGGGTTGCCAGCAACACAAAGTTGGGCAATATGGCAATGAGAGCCAGGAACACCGCCCCGGCCAGGGTTACCCTGCTCATCACCCGGGAAATATATTCCGCCGTGGGCCGGCCCGGCCTGATCCCCGGTATGAATCCACCATACTTTTTAATGTTATCTGCAACGTCCACCGGGTTCATGATTACCGCTGTATAAAAATAGGTAAAGCCGATAATCAGCAAGGCGTAAATCACGGCATGTGCCGCTGTGCCCCAGCCGAAGTACCTGGTATAGAAATCGGCAAACGCCGAGCCCTGGAACCACTGGGCAATTTGCGAGGGGAACATCAACAGCGATGAAGCAAAGATTACCGGGATTACGCCGGCCTGGTTCACCTTGAGGGGTAGGTGGGTGGACTGCCCGCCGTACACCCGGCGACCCACTACCCGCTTGGCATATTGCACCGGAATCCGCCGCTGGCCTTCCTGCACCGCCACGACGGCGGCAATGACCAGGGCGCCGATGACAGCCAGAATAAGTATGCTTAGAATATTGACGGTTCCGGCCTCCAGCTGCATGTACAGGTTCTGCAGCCCCGCGGGCAGCCGGCTGACGATACCGGCAAAAATAAGCAGCGATATGCCGTTGCCGATACCGTGTTCGGTAATTTGTTCGCCGATCCACATGAGCAAGGCCGTACCCGCGGTCAGGGTGATGGCAATTATTGCGTAACTGACAAATCCGGGATTATGAATAATGCCGGAACGGCCCATAACCGCGCTCATCCCGATAGCCTGCAACAGCGCCAGCACAACGGTGAAATACCTGGTATACTGGGTGATTTTTTTGCGCCCTTCCTCGCCTTCCTTGGCCAGCTTCTCCAGGTGGGGAATGACCACTGTCAGCAATTGCATGATGATTGAGGCGTTGATATAGGGCACAATACTCATGGCGAATACCGAAAAGCTTTTAAAGGCGCCGCCGGAAATCACGTCGAAAAACCCGAACAGCATGCCGCCCGCGATCAAATCTCTGAACTTTTCAACATCCACCCCGGGCACCGGTATATGCGTCCCGACGCGGAATACAAAGATCATGAACAGGGTAAACAACAACTTGGTGCGTAGTTCACTAACCTTGAAGGCACCTTTCAAGCCGTCCACTATTTGAGCCAATTAAATCACCTCGGCCTTGCCACCCGCGGATTCGATTTTTTCCACCGCGGACTTGCTGAATGCATGGGCCCTGACCGTAAGCGACTTTTCCAGGTTACCCTCACCCAGTATCTTAACCCCGTCGCCGACTTTTCTGATGACCCTTGCCTGGAGCAGGATCTCCGGGGTAACCTCGGTTCCATTTTCAAACCGGTTTAATTTCTCCAGGTTTACAGCGATGATTTCCTTTTTAAAAGGCGCATTGGTAAATCCCCGCTTGGGCATACGGCGCTGCAGGGGCATTTGCCCGCCTTCAAAGCCCGGCCTTACTCCCCCACCGCTGCGGGCCTTTTGACCTTTGTGGCCGCGTCCCGCGGTTTTGCCCAGTCCGGATCCGATGCCCTGGCCTTTGCGGGTTGGTTTATGCCTGGAACCGGGTGTGGGTTTCAATTCGTGCAGGTTCATGGTGCACCTCCTTTTACACTTCCTCCACTTTCAGCAGGTGTGTGACTTTATTAATCATGCCCCTGATCTGAGGCGTATCTTCATGAATAACGGAACTGTTGGTTTTAGTCAACCCCAGGGAGCGAACCGTTTTCCTTTGAGACTCCGGCCGCCCGATGAGGCTCCTGACCAGGGTGATTTTTAGCTTGGCCACAAAACTACCCCCTAACCCAGCAATTCTTCCACGGATTTATTGCGCAGGCGGGCCACTTGCTCGGGCGTTTTCAAGCTTTTTATGGCTTCCATGGTGGCGCGCACCACGTTGTTGGCGTTGTTTGATCCCAGTGATTTGGTTAAAATATCCTTCACACCGGCCAGTTCCATGATGGCCCGCACCGGCCCGCCCGCAATCACGCCGGTACCGGGTGCGGCCGGTTTCAATAATACCTTGCCGGCGCCGAATACACCGATCACCTCGTGAGGTATCGTGGTTCCGGCCAGAGGAACGTTGATTAAATTCTTTTTGGCATCATCAATGCCCTTGCGGATGGCCTCGGGCACCTCGCCGGCTTTACCCAGACCCGCGCCAACCCGGCCGTTGCCGTCGCCTACAACCACCAGGGCCGAAAAACTAAAACGCCTGCCGCCCTTGACCACTTTGGCCACGCGGTTGATAAACACAACCTTTTCGGAAAACTCGGACTTAGCCGGTTCAAACTTTGACACCATTTCCCCTCCTTTTGGTCCGGTCCATTCCTAAAATTCGAGGCCGCCCTCCCTGGCTGCATCGGCCAGGACCTTGATCCGGCCATGGTAGAGATAACCGGCACGGTCGAACACAACTTTTTTGATGCCCTTTTCCAGAGCCTTGGCCGCGATCAATTTACCCACCGCCTCGGCCCCCTCTTTATTGCCGCCCTGTATCTTGCCTTTTAATTCGGGCGAAAGGGATGACGCGGCAACCAGGGTTTCCCCCAGGTCATCGTTGATAATCTGGGCATAAATATTGTTCACACTGCGGTATACGTTCAGCCTCGGGCGTTCGGCGGTTCCGTGAACCTTGTTGCGTACGCGCAGGTGACGTTTTTTCCGCAGCGCATTGCGATTAGGCTTGGTAATCACGCCACTTCACTCCTTCCCCCTGTATTAACGCTTGGCACCAGCCTTGCCAACCTTACGGCGGATGCGCTCGCCTTCGTACTTGATTCCCTTGCCCTTGTACGGCTCGGGTTCCCGCACCGCACGGATATTGGCGGCCACGGCACCCACCAGTTCCTTGTCAATACCCTTGATCGTAATCTTGGTGGCGGCCGGCACTTCTATTTCGATCCCTTCCGGGGGTACGATTTCCACCGGGTGCGAATAACCCACCGTCAGCACCAGCTTATTGCCCTGTTTGGCAGCCCGGTAGCCCACGCCGACCAGTTCCAGGTTTTTTTGGTACCCGTTGGCCACGCCCTGCACCATATTGTTCAGCAGCGTGCGGGTGAGGCCGTGCAGGGATTTGTGCAGCTTGTTGTCGGAGGGTCTCTTCACCACCAGCGTCTTTTCGTCCACCTTTTCAATAATCATATCCTTGTGAAACACTTTCTCCAGCTTCCCCTTGGGGCCCTCAACCCGGACGGTGTTTCCTTCCACTGTGGCCTTGACGTTATCGGGAAGCAGGACTGGTTTTTTGCCGATTCTACTCATGCCTTACACCTCCTGTGCCCCTCTTTTCTACCAGACGTAGCAGATAACCTCGCCACCGAGGTTTTCCTGGCGGGCTCTTTTGTCGGTCATAATCCCCTTGGAGGTGGATATAATGGCTATACCCAGCCCACCAAGCACCTTGGGGATGGAATCCTTGCGGGTATAAACCCGCAAACCGGGCTTGGATATGCGCTTCAGTCCGGTAATCACCCGCTCCTTGCCCGAACCGTACTTCATGTAAATGCGCAGTATGCCCTGTTTGCCATCCTCAATGTACTCATAATCCTTGATGAAGCCCTCTTGCTTCAAGATTTCCGCAATGGCGCGCTTCATTTTGGAAGAGGGCACCTCGACTTTATCGTGGTAAACCATATTGGCGTTGCGAATGCGAGTTAAAAAATCGGCAACAGGATCAGTCATAACCATACCGGGAATACCTCCTTCCTTTTACCAACTGGCCTTCCTCAGTCCGGGTATTTCGCCCCTGTAAGCCAACTCCCGGAAACAAATCCGGCAGATTCCAAACTTGCGCATGTAAGCGCGGGGCCGGCCGCAAAGTTTACATCTATTGTAGGCCCTGACCTTGAATTTTTGGGGACGCTGGGCCTTATTGACCATTGCTTTTTTTGCCACCTGGTTCCCTCCTTTGCTTTGAGGATGGATTACGATCAGGCCGCCCTGAAGGGCATTCCCATCAGCCGGAGCAACTCCCGGGCCTCTTCGTCGGTTTTGGCCGTAGTCACGAAGATGATGTCCATACCTCTGACCTTGTCGATCTTATCATAATCGATTTCAGGGAAAATCAGCTGCTCCCTGATCCCCAGGCTGTAATTGCCCCGCCCGTCGAAGGATTTGGGCGACACCCCGCGGAAATCGCGCACCCGCGGCAGGGCGATGTTGAACAGCCTGTCAACAAACTCGTACATGCGGTCGCCCCGCAAAGTTACCTTGCAGCCTATTGTCATCCCCTGGCGCAACTTAAACGCCGCAATTGATTTCTTCGCCTTGGTAACCACGGGGCGCTGGCCGGTGATGGTCATTAAATCGTTTACCGCAGCATCGATGGCCTTGCTGTTTTGGATGGCCTCACCAACACCCATATTGATAACAACCTTTTCCAGCTTTGGAACTTGCATAATGTTTTTATAGCCGAACTTTTCCATCATGGCTTTGACGACATCTTGATTGTATTTGTCTTTAAGCCTGGGCACACCGCTTCCCTCCTTCCGCGCGCGTCAGCTCAGCACTTCACCGCAGTGCTTGCACTGACGGACTTTTTTGCCGTCTTCCAAAAATTTCTTCGCCACCCGGGTGGGTTTATTGCACTTTGTGCAATAAAGCATCACGTTTGAGCTATGGATGGGGGCCTCCCTTTCCATAATGCCGCCCTGGGGATTCTTCTGGGTGGGCCTGGTATGGCGTTTGACTTTATTAACGCCCTCAACTATGACGCGGCTTTTATCGGGCTGCACCTCGAGCACTTTACCTTTTTTTCCGGCGCTCTTGCCGCGAATGACTAATACCGTATCGCCTTTGCGCACGTGCACTTTGGGTTTGGTCATATCCGTTACACCTCCTGAAGCGGCATTCGTTACAGAACTTCCGGAGCCAGGGAGACAATTTTCATGTAGTCCTTTTCGCGCAATTCCCGTGCCACCGGCCCGAAGATCCGTGTGCCCCGGGGGGTACCGTCATCTTTAATGATTACGGCAGCGTTTTCATCAAACTTGATGTAAGAGCCGTCGGGACGGCGCACTTCTTTTTTGGTCCGGACGATTACGGCCTTCACTACGTCCCCCTTCTTAACAACGCCGCCTGGCGTAGCTTCCTTGACGGAAGCAATAATGATATCACCAAGGCTGGCATATCGGCGCAGCGCCCCGCCCATCACACGGATGCACATAAGCTTGCGGGCTCCGGTATTGTCTGCCGCCCTGAGCATTGATTGCACTTGGATCACCGAACAATCCTCCTTTACACGACAATCAGCGGATTACCGGCGGCTAGATTTGCTCCGTCTTGCGTAAAATTTCCACTACGCGCCACCGTTTATCCTTGGACAGGGGCCTGGTTTCCATAATCTTGACCCTATCACCGATGTTGCAAGCGTTTTCCTCGTCATGCGCTTTATATTTTTTGGTTCTCCGGATGGTACGGCCGTAAAGCGGGTGCCTGACCAGCGTTTCCACCGCCACCACCACGGTTTTATCCATTTTATCGCTTACTACTGTACCCGTTTGGGTTTTGCGCATTTTGCGCTCAGACAATATGGCTACCCCCTTTCGCCAGCGGGTTTTATTTACAGCCGTGTCTAATCATACACTTCATGCTGGCCTGCAAAATGATCAATGCATTTGGATAAAGTTTCTAGGCCCGGTTAATCCCGATCTCCCTTTCCCGAATAATGGTTTTAACGCGGGCGATGTTCCGGCGCACTTCCTTGATGCGCATTGGATTATCCAGCTGTCCGGTGGCCAGTTGAAAACGCAGCCTGAACAGCTCGTCCTTGGCGTCGGCCAATTTTTTGATCAATTCCTGATCGGTCATTTCACGCAGTTCACTAGCCTTCACTGGCCTCACCCACTTCCCCACGTCTTACGAATTTGGTTTTAACAGGCAGCTTGTGCGAGGCTAAACGCATGGCTTCCCGGGCCACTTCTTCGCTGACGCCGGCCAGTTCGAACAGAATCCGGCCCGGCTTCACCACAGCCACCCACCACTCGGGCGCGCCTTTACCGCTGCCCATGCGGGTTTCAGCCGGCTTCTTGGTGATTGGCTTATCCGGGAATATCTTAATCCACACCTTGCCGCCGCGCTTGATATAACGGGTCATGGCGATACGAGCGGCTTCAATTTGCCTGTTGGTGATCCAACCCGGCTCCAGCGCCTGCAGCCCGTAATCTCCGAAGTGGACCTCGTTTCCCCCCTTGGATTTACCCTTGGGGATTCCCCCGCGGCGCTGCTTGCGGTACTTTACCCTTTTCGGAATGAGCATAGAGCCTATTCGCCTCCTTTACCGGCAGCGGTCTTCCTGACTTCCGGCAAAACTTCTCCTTTGTAGATCCAAACTTTGATCCCGATTTTTCCGTAAGTTGTATTGGCTTCGGCAAACCCGTAATCGATGTCGGCCCGCAGCGTATGCAGGGGCACCTTGCCTTCGCTGTACCATTCGGTCCGGGCGATTTCCGCGCCGGCCAGGCGGCCGCTGACGGAGATCTTGATGCCCTTGGCGCCCATCTTCATCGCCCGGCTGACGCTTTGCTTCATGGCCCGGCGAAAAGCCACCCTTTTTTCCAGCTGGGCGGCCACGTTTTCGGCCATCAGCTGAGCATCAAGTTCCGGGACTTTAATTTCCACAATATTGATATTAACCTGCTTGCCGGTCATTTTTTCCAGTTCGCCGCGCAGAGCATCCACCTCTGCTCCACCGCGCCCGATCACAATGCCGGGCTTGGCCGTGTGAATGGAAACCTTGACTTTATTCGCCGCCCTTTCAATTTGAATTCGGGAAATGCCGGCGGCATATAACTTTTGCTTGATATACTTCCGGATCTTTTGATCTTCCAGCAAAAGACTCGCAAAGTTCTTTTTATCGGCAAACCACTTGGCATCCCAATCCTTGATAATACCGATCCGCAATCCCTTGGGGTTTACCTTCTGGCCCACGCTAGCCCTCCTTCTTTTCTTTTACTATCACGGTTATGTGGCTGGTGCGGTGGCGGAGCAGGTCGGCGCGCCCCATGGCCCGGGGTTGCCACCGCTTCAGGGTGGGTCCCTGGTCCACATAACAGGCGGCTACGTACAGGTTGTCACCATCCATTTCGTAGTTATGCTCGGCGTTGGCAACCGCCGACTTGACCACCTTGGCCACCGGAACAGAGGCCCGTTTGGGTGTGAATTTCAATATAGCCAGGGCTTCTTTCACATCCTTGCCCCTGATGAGGTCTACTACCTGACGCACTTTACGCGGGGAGATGCGGATATATTTAGCTACCGCTTTTGCTTCTGCCATGAATTTCATCCCCTTTTCTTCGTTACTTCAAAGCCGTCGACCTTTCAGTATGCGCTCCGTGCCCCCTGAAAAGCCGGGTTGGGGCGAACTCGCCCAGCTTGTGGCCCACCATATCTTCGGTAATGTAAACGGGCACGTGTTTTCTACCATCGTGCACGGCAATGGTGTGGCCGATCATATCCGGGAAAATGGTGGAACGGCGAGACCAGGTCTTGATGACCCGCTTGTCGCCCTTTTCGTTCATCTCTCGAATTTTCTTAAGGAGCTTTTCGTCACAATACGGGCCCTTTTTGAGGGAACGACCCATCGATTAGCCTCCTTCCTGCATATCAATGCGTTTGTTAACTACCGCGACGTTTCACAATCAAGCGGTCGCTGGGCTTCTTCTTCCTGGTGCGCGCGCCCAGGGCCGGCTTACCCCATGGTGTTACAGGGTTTCTGCCGATGGGCGAGCGGCCTTCGCCACCGCCGTGGGGGTGATCAACGGGGTTCATGACCACACCGCGCACCGTTGGCCGGCGACCCAGCCACCGGGAGCGGCCGGCTTTACCAATGGTGATGTTTTCGTGGTCCACGTTGCCCACCTGGCCGATGGTGGCCCGGCAATCCTGCAGGATCAGGCGCATTTCGCCCGAAGGCATCCGTACGTGGGCGTACTTGCCCTCCTTGGCCATCAGCTGGGCCGCGGTTCCGGCGGCACGTACCAACTGGCCGCCTCCCCTGGGGTGCAATTCAATATTATGAATCATGGTACCCACGGGTATATTGCGCAACGGCAAGGCGTTACCCACCTTAATGTCGGCCTCCGGGCCGGATTCCACCTGCTGGCCCACTTTCAATCCCACCGGGGCGATGATATAACGCTTTTCGCCGTCCGCGTAATGCAGCAGAGCAATCCTGGCCGAGCGGTTCGGATCATATTCAATAGTGGCAACCTTGGCCGGTATGCCATCCTTATCCCGCTTAAAATCAATGATGCGGTATTTCCGCTTGTGCCCGCCACCCCGGTGCCGCACCGTTATTCTGCCTTTGTTGTTTCTGCCGCTTTTCTTCTTCAGCGGTTCGAGCAGGGACTTTTCCGGTTCGGTGGTGGTTATTTCTTCAAAAGTTGATACGGTGACAAACCTCCGGCCCGGAGATGTCGGCTTGAATTTCTTAATCCCCACCTGGCTTCCCTCCTTATCGCACCCGTCCCATGCCGTTGCCGGGACAGGGCTGTGAACTATACGCCCTCGAAGAGCTGGATTTTATTGCCCGGTTTCAAGGTGACAATCGCCTTTTTCCGGTCGGGCGCCTTGCCCCAGCGGTTACGGACGCGCTTCCACTTGCCCTTCACCCGCATGGTGCGCACCTTGTCGACCTTGACGTTGAACAGTTCTTCGACGGCTTTCTTGATTTCAATCTTATTGGCGTTTAAGTCCACAATAAAGGTATACTTGTTTTCCTCCAATAACCCCATGCTTTTTTCTGTGACCACCGGTCTGATTAAAATGTCCCGCGGGTCCTTCATTACGCGAACACCTCCTCGACCTTGGCCACCGCGTCCCTGGTAATCACCAGCGTCGGATGCGCCAGCAGGTCGTAAACGTTCAGACCCGGAACGCTCAATGGTTTTACTCCGGGAATGTTACGGGCCGATTTATATACGGTCTCGTCCCTTTCCGCGGTTACCACCAGGGCCTTGTTGTTTACTTTTAAGTTTTCCAGGATCTTGATCATATCCTTGGTTTTGGGAGCGTCGATCTTCAGTTCATCCAGTACCACAATGGTACCGCCGCTGACCTTGGATGACAGCGCCGATTTCATAGCCAGCCGGCGCACCTTCCTGGGAACTCTGAAACTGTAATCCCGGGGATGCGGGCCGAAAACGATACCGCCACCCCGCCAGATCGGCGAACGAATGGAACCGTGCCTGGCGCGGCCGGTACCTTTCTGGCGCCACGGCTTGCGGCCGCCGCCGCTCACTTCGGCTCTTGTTTTGGTGTCGTGGGTGCCCCTCCGCCTGCCGGCCAGCTGCATGGTCACGGCATCGTGCAGAGCCTGCTGGTGCACCGGTACGCCGAAAACTTCGTCCTTCAAGTCGATTTCACCGACCTGGTCACCGTTCATGTTATATAAGGCAACTCTGGGCATGAACACTTCCTCCTTTCGCTGCACCGCCGCTACCTGGCCTTAACGGAATCCCTGATCATTACCAGGCCGCCCCGCGGTCCCGGAACGGCGCCCTTGACGGCCAGGATGTTTTGCCCGGCGTCCACCCGGACAACCTCCAGGTTTTGCACGGTTACCCGTTCCACGCCGTAATGGCCGGGCAGTTTTCTACCCTTGAACACCCGGGCCGGGCCCTTGGCCGCCTGCGAACCGGGTCTCCGGTGATACTTGGAGCCGTGCGCCATGGGGCCGCGGTGAAACCCGTGCCGCTTGATGCCGCCGGCAAAACCGCGTCCCTTGGAGGTGCCCACAACGTCCACCTTGTCACCGGGAGCAAAAATGTCGGCCTTGATTTCCTGGCCCACCTCGTAGGCATCCACGTCTTCCACGCGGACTTCCCTGAGGTACCGCTTGGGTTTTACCCCGGCCTTTTCAAAGTGTCCTTTCAACGGCTTGTTGAATAAATTCTCCCTTTTATCGCCGAATCCCATCTGAATGGCGTTGTACCCGTCTTTTTCCACGTTCTTTTTCTGTACCACCACGCAGGGACCGGCCTCAATCACGGTCACCGGCACGGCTTCGCCGGCCTCCGTAAAAACCTGGGTCATACCCACTTTCCTACCTAGTATTGCTTTTGGCATTGCTTGCATCGCACCTCCCGAGCCTTCTCGAAGTCAATGCTTCCGAGGCTTTCAGATGCCGTCAGAGGTTCACGATTGGGTCGCAGGTGGTTGGTGGTTGGTCGTTGGTATTACAAGTTGTCACGACCTGCCCGGCAATACCGTGTGACCAATCGGTGAACTTGACCTTCGAGACAGCTGTTGAAACTTGGATTAAAGTTTTATTTCAATGTCCACGCCGGCGGGCAGATCCAGGCGCATCAGCGCGTCCACCGTTTTGGGCGTGGGTTCCATGATATCAATCAACCGCTTGTGGGTTCTCATTTCAAATTGTTCCCGGGAGTCCTTGTTGACGTGCGGGGAACGTAAAATGGTATAGATGTTTTTTTCCGTGGGCAGGGGTACGGGACCCGCCACGTTGGCACCGGTACGGCGCGCGGTTTCCACTATTTTTTGGGCCGACTGGTCCAGCATGTGGTGGTCGTACGCCTTGAGCCGGATACGGATCTTTTGACTCTTCATGCACTGACCTCCTTTCGCCGTAAAAGCGGTAACGGCTACTCGATAATGCTGGTAACAACCCCGGCGCCCACGGTACGGCCGCCCTCACGAATGGCGAAACGCAAACCTTCCTCTATGGCAATGGGGGTGATCAGCTCGATTTCAATCTTGATGTTGTCGCCGGGCATCACCATTTCCACGCCCTCGGGCAGCTTGATCACGCCGGTCACGTCGGTGGTCCGGAAGTAAAATTGCGGACGGTAGCCGTTGAAGAACGGGGTGTGACGGCCGCCCTCTTCCTTGGTCAGCACGTACACTTCGGCGTTGAACTTGGTGTGCGGTTTGATGCTGCCGGGCTTGGCGAGCACCTGGCCGCGCTCGATTTCTTTACGCTCCACGC
>NZ_JADNRQ010000110.1 GCF_015594625.1 Desulfallas sp. Bu1-1
GGCGCTTCTGGTTTAGGCCGCTGGACACGTCCGTGAATTCCGCCCTGACGGTAAAACTGTTTTCCCGGGCGTAATGCCGCAACCGTTCCATCTGCCGGTCCAGGTTGCCCGCGTTGGCCTGCTTTTTTGTGGATACCCGGGCGTAAAGCACGACTGCTGTTTCCTGTCCGTCAATCATTTGGCCGGATTGTAAGAGTTTGTTGAGTTCTTCTATAGAGTACCGGCGCTGGCCTCCAGGCAAACGGACGGGCTTGA
>NZ_JADNRQ010000111.1 GCF_015594625.1 Desulfallas sp. Bu1-1
AGCCCCGGTTGGGATTGGTCACCGGTTCAGGTGCTGCTATGGTGAAGGTAATGTGCACCCTGTACCGGCCGTCCCGGCCTTTGATTAACTCGATATTATAAGAAGTGCCGGAAAGAAGCAGTTCCCACGTTTTAAGCCGGTGTTTTTCCGGCAGCCAGAGCTTTCCTGTTACCCGGGGTGCCTTCGTCATTACCGGCCTGCCTCTGCTGTCTGTGCCTGTCTGTTCGGACAGGTGGGAGACGGTCACGGAAATAG
>NZ_JADNRQ010000112.1 GCF_015594625.1 Desulfallas sp. Bu1-1
TTGGCATTTCACCACTACCCACACCTCATCCACCGCCTTTTCAACGACGGTTGGTTCGAGCCTCCACGAAATGTTACTCCCGCTTCACTCTGGACATGGGTAGATCACCCGGTTTCGGGTCTACTCCGGCGTACTATCTCGCCCTTTTAAGACTTGCTTTCGCTACGGATGCGGCCTCGTCAGCCTTATCCTCGCACGCCGGATGTAACTCGCCGGTCCGTTCTACAAAAAGTACGCCATCACCCTGCTCGAAGT
>NZ_JADNRQ010000113.1 GCF_015594625.1 Desulfallas sp. Bu1-1
TATACGTCATCTTGCGATTTAGCAGGAACCTGTGTTTTTGGTAAACAGTCGCTTGGGCCTTTTCTCTGCGACCCCCTCGCGCTCCAAACGTAAAAGTCCTTCACGCTAACGGGGCACCCCTTCTCCCAAAGTTACGGGGTCATTTTGCCGAGTTCCTTAACGAGGGTTCTCTCGCGCGCCTTAGGATTCTCACCCCGCCTACCTGTGTCGGTTTGCGGTACGGGCACCTTGTTGCCTCGCTAGAGGTTTTTCTTG
>NZ_JADNRQ010000114.1 GCF_015594625.1 Desulfallas sp. Bu1-1
AGATCCTATCCCCGGTGTTGGTACTTTTTATGATTTTATGGATAGGCTGATTCGTAAGGATCGGATCCTTTATAAATCCAAACTGCGTAAGTTCAAGCGTAAGCCTAAAAAGAAGCAAAAGAAAAATCAGAAGCTGGATTCTTCAAAGCCCGGTGTGGTTGAACGTTTGGTAAACAGGGTCTTAAAATATGATAATTCCAAGCTCCCTGATAACCTGGAAACTACTTTAAACCATATCCTAAAAGACGTTTTTGT
>NZ_JADNRQ010000115.1 GCF_015594625.1 Desulfallas sp. Bu1-1
TTCCGGTTCTTTTTCCGCGATGGCGATTGTTTCCACGCCGCAGTATTTCAGGTGCCGCTCGATATATGAATATCCGAACCGGGCCAACCGGTCGGGATATTCGATGATGAGCTTACTGTACTCGCCCTGCTCGGCCAGTTTGAGTACGTTCGCTAAACCGCGGCGCTTCTGGTTTAGGCCGCTGGACACGTCCGTGAATTCCGCCCTGACGGTAAAACTGTTTTCCCGGGCGTAATGCCGCAACCGTTCCATCTG
>NZ_JADNRQ010000116.1 GCF_015594625.1 Desulfallas sp. Bu1-1
AGCCCCGGTTGGGATTGGTCACCGGTTCAGGTGCTGCTATGGTGAAGGTAATGTGCACCCTGTACCGGCCGTCCCGGCCTTTGATTAACTCGATATTATAAGAAGTGCCGGAAAGAAGCAGTTCCCATGTTTTAAGCCGGTGTTTTTCCGGCAGCCAGAGCTTTCCTGTTACCCGGGGTGCCTTCGTCATTACCGGCCTGCCTCTGCTGTCTGTGCCTGTCTGTTCGGACAGGTGGGAGACGGTCACGGAAATAG
>NZ_JADNRQ010000117.1 GCF_015594625.1 Desulfallas sp. Bu1-1
GACCTCGGCCCCGGGAGTCCCACCCGGACGGGAGCGCTGCACAGCCGGGGCGCAGAACACGGGCTATTGGAGAACTACGCAGGTCCCCGTCCCGCGTTGGCCCGGCTGTGGAAGTATAAACTTACGCTTCCGCGCGATCTGTTAGATACGGCCTACCGGTTTGTCCGACACCGGCTAAACGGGGTCACCTACTCGATAAAGCGAGCTGCTTCAAGTCGTGCCAGACGGAATAAAACGATTCCTGTTTGAAACGGT
>NZ_JADNRQ010000118.1 GCF_015594625.1 Desulfallas sp. Bu1-1
CGGACTGGGCGTCTTCCGGTTCTTTTTCCGCGATGGCGATTGTTTCCACGCCGCAGTATTTCAGGTGCCGCTCGATATATGAATATCCGAACCGGGCCAACCGGTCGGGATATTCGATGATGAGCTTACTGTACTCGCCCCGCTCGGCCAGTTTGAGTACGTTCGCTAAACCGCGGCGCTTCTGGTTTAGGCCGCTGGACACGTCCGTGAATTCCGCCCTGACGGTAAAACTGTTTTCCCGGGCGTAATGCCGCA
>NZ_JADNRQ010000119.1 GCF_015594625.1 Desulfallas sp. Bu1-1
GCAACAACCGCTGCAACAACCAAAGAAGGCAAGGATTTTGCTCCCAAAATCCTTGCCTTTTCCACAAACAACATTTCCGACCCGGGCATCGACCTGGCGGGCAGCGCGCACATGCATTACCCGCCAAACGTGATGGTGACCAGCATGCCCTGTACCAGCGGAATCAAGCCCGGGTGGATCTTGCGCGCGGTGGAAAAAGGTTTTGATGGTGTGTTTATCGCCGCCGACGGCGAGGAGTGCGCCTATCTTCCCGAC
>NZ_JADNRQ010000011.1 GCF_015594625.1 Desulfallas sp. Bu1-1
CGAGGGCTTGACCTGATTGGTGGTTAGTGGTGAGTGGTTGGTGGTTGGTAAAACAACCAAAACAAACTACCACTGATAAATAGATTTTACTTGTGCTAACTAAAAGCTGTGCAGTTTTGAGGGAATTTCCGGTGACCATAGCGGAGAGGATACACCCGTTCCCATCCCGAACACGGAAGTTAAGCTCTCCAGCGCCGATGGTACTGGGGTTTGTCCCCGGGAGAGTAGGTCGTTGCCGGAATAAATTTTGAAACCCTCCGGGTAAACCGGAGGGTTATTGTATTTAAAGAACAGCGTTGTATAAAAAATTCATTAGATACCAGGAAGGGATTAATGCCAAGAAAATATAAAATGCGACCTCGTCAACTGGATTTGATAAAATGCGATAATGTGATAAGATATAAACGTACGTGTATAGATAGCTTATTTATCACAAGTATCAATGCTTTATTATCCATACTTATCTTATGGATTGGAGGAGAGTAGGTTGGCTGACAACCTGGCAAAGAAAATTGAAGACTGGTTAAGGAAACAGGTACAGGATAGAGGTGCCAGGGGTCTTGTCGTGGGATTAAGCGGAGGTATTGACTCGGCTGTAACGGCGGCATTATGCAAAAACGTGTGCCCCGATACAACGCTGGGCGTTATTATGCCTTGCTATAGTGACCCACAAGATGCCGAACATGCCGAACTATTGGCAAAAACAATAGGCATAAAGTATAAAAAGGTGGTTTTGGACGAAGTATTTGCAAAAATGGTTATGCTGTTGACAGGTGAAGAGTACGATCCCGGTAAACAGGATATAACTATTGCAAACATAAAACCTAGATTGAGAATGACCACGCTATACTTTTATGCCGCCAGAATGCAGGGCCTTGTGGTGGGAACGGGTAATCGCAGCGAGTTAACTGTGGGTTATTTCACCAAGTACGGGGACGGCGGCGTGGATTTACTTCCTATAGCTAATTTGGTTAAAAAAGAGGTTAGGGAACTGGCCCGGTTGCTTGGTATTCCCGAAACGATAATAAATAAACCACCCTCCGCCGGTTTATGGAGGGGGCAAAACGATGAATCCGAGATGGGCATTACCTATGATGAACTTGATAACTACATTTTGACCGGTCAGGCCAGCGATCGAGTGCGAAAAATTGTGGATGAGATGGCAAGAAAAAGTTTGCATAAAAAACAACTGCCTGCTATACCACCAGTACAATTATAGTTTAAAAACGGAAAGGAGATGAGCTAATGTCCGGGCACTCTAAATGGTCAACTATAAAAAGAAAAAAGGCTAAGGTTGATGCTCAAAGGGGAAAAATATTCACCAAGCTGGCTAAAGAAATCATAGTGGCAGCAAGACAAGGCGGTGGAGATCCGGAAGCAAACATAAGGTTGAAAAATGCCATTGCCAGAGCTAAAGATGCCAATATCCCAAATGAAAACATCCAGCGCGCCATTCAAAGGGGCACTGGGGAACTAAGCGGGGTAAATTATGAAGAGTTGACTTATGAAGGTTACGGCCCGGGCGGAGTGGCTGTAATGATGGATATAATGACGGATAACCGCAATCGTACCGCGGGTGAAATAAGACATCTTTTTTCCAAGTACGGTGGCAACCTCGGGGAAACGGGTTGTGTTTCATGGATGTTTGATACCAAGGGATTGCTGGTTATCGAAAAAAACAATCTGAATATGGATGCTGATGAATTATTGCTTACCGCTCTTGATGCGGGGGCGATCGATGTTAAAGAAGAAGACGACAGTTTTGAAATCATTACGGAACCGGACGACATAAATAAAATAAGCGAAATACTTGAAATTGAGGGGATAAAAATAAGTCATTCCGAAGTTACCAAGATACCTCAAACAACGGTGAGGTTGGACGGCAAACAGGAAGAGCAAATGTTGAAGTTGCTGGATGCTCTAGATGATCATGATGACGTCCAAAATGTATATACGAACTTTGAAGAAGCCGAAGATAATTAACGGGTTGCTCAAGAGGGCAACCTATTGTTATTTTTTGTAAAAAGTTTGGCAATACTACTAGTTAAAAGATCAAAGAGGGTATTGTCATGATCAAAAAGATGTTGGGAGTATTTTCTGCTATTTTATTAGTAATCATTGTGGCGGCAGTTGTTTATGTATCTATGGTATCTTTAAGTGACCCCGCGCTTAAACCGGTTTCCACCGTCATCGAAAGTGTTACGGGCCGCCGGGTGACTTCGGTGGTAAAGCCGTATACCACGATAAAAAAGGCAAACGAGTATACATGCGGGGATGTCGAGGTTTACTACCGTGGCCCGGCTCCTTCTGAATTAATTGGCCTGGACCACAGCCGGTTGCTAATGAAGTTCCCCGAACAGGCCGGCTGGAAAATTGAGGATCAAGGTGATGAAATCGTAATTACCCGTAAAGTGGACGGGCTATGCGGGATGCATAAGGAATACAGGCACTTGGGCCTGTATAACGGGCGGCTGGCCGTATACCAGGGTCCGCTGGGCTATGACGGTATACTTTTGCGCGTGGAGGAAAGTATTAAAGTTGAAGCATTGCCGGAGCCGTTACTTGGTCAATTGAGAAAGGCAGCTGATTTTAATAGGCTTAATCAAAGTGAGCAGCTCGAATTAAAAAATGCCATCGAGTTTCCAGAAGAAACTACGATGAACAATGTACTGGAAAATTTGGATGAGTATAATGAATAATGACATCGAACAGATGTTGTTATGTATGTATAGTTGTGTTACCATTTAATAAGGAGTGACGGGGAATGCGTATTTTGGGGGTAGATCCGGGTATAGCCATAACGGGATACGGCATTGTAGAGTTCAACGGCAATAAGTTTTACCCTGTTACGTATGGCTGTTTCCGCAGCGCGGCGGATAAACCCCTTTACTTGAGGCTTTATCAACTGTTTAACGAATTAGACGGTTTAATTGTAAAATACCAGCCGCAATGTTTAGCCGTTGAGGAATTATTTTTCAACCGGAATGTCCGGACGGCCATGGTGGTTGGCCAGGCGCGGGGTATAGTTTTGCTGGCCGCGGCACGGGCTGGAATTGAAGTTTATGAATACACGCCATTGCAGGTTAAACAGGCTGTGGCAGGTCATGGAAGAGCGGAAAAGAAACAGATTCAATATATGGTGCGAGTCATTTTAAACCTTGCTGAAATTCCAAGGCCCGATGACGTGGCGGATGCGCTGGCGGTGGCGGTGTGCCATGGAAATAACTGCAGCGGTTTGGGGGCGCTGTTATGATAGCTTTTCTCAGGGGCAGGGTGGCTATGGTTGAACCGGATGCGGTAGTAATTGATGTAAACGGAGTAGGTTACAGGGTTAATGTTACTGCGGCCTTTAAAACCATGTTACCGAGCAACGAGCAAGAGATACAGGTATTTACGCACATGATCGTGCGTGAAGACGATATCCAACTGTACGGTTTTCTGTCCCCGGAGGAAATCAGTGTTTTTACATTACTGCTTGGAGTAAACGGTGTGGGGCCCAAGGCCGCCATGGCCGTGCTGTCATATTTGTCCCCGCAGGGACTGGGAAGGGCGCTGGCCCTGGAGGACACCTCGGCCCTGACCATGGTTCCGGGCGTGGGAAAAAAAACCGCTCAGCGAATACTGCTGGAATTAAAGGATAAATTTAAGAAGTTTAACTTAAACCTGACTGAACAGCCGCAACCGCAGGTGCGTAACGGCACATTCCCGGATGCGGACGACGCCGTGGCTGCGTTGTTGGCGCTGGGGTACAGCGCGAGCGAGGCCCGCGATGCGGTTAACAAGGCGGTAGAATCCGGTGCGGCGGGTATATCGGAATCTATTAAAACAGCGCTGCGATTTTTGGATAAAACGAAGAAGTAAGGGGGGCGGCTTCGGTTGCTTTTTGTAACCGGGGCGCAATATGGAGGATATAAAAAGAGAAAGGATAATATCCGCGGTTTTGTGTGAAGAGGATACGGATACCGAGGCCAACCTGCGGCCGCGCAAGTTATGTGATTACATTGGTCAAAATAAGGTAAAGGAAACCATTGAAATATTTATTCAGGCCGCCTTGCAGCGCGGCGAACCGCTGGATCACGTGCTGTTGTTCGGCCCCCCCGGCCTGGGTAAAACCACCCTGGCCAATATCATAGCCAATGAAATGGGTGTCAGTATCCGCACAACTTCCGGGCCGGCCATTGAGCGTCCCGGTGATCTTGCCGCTATCTTAACCAATCTCCAGCACGGGGACGTTCTTTTTATCGACGAGGTGCACAGGTTGAGCCGGGCAGTGGAAGAAATCCTATACCCGGCCATGGAAGATTTCGCCCTGGACATTATCATCGGAAAGGGGCCCGGAGCGCGTTCCATCAGGGTTGATTTACCGCGCTTTACCCTTATCGGCGCCACCACCCGGGCCGGTTTGATGACGTCACCCCTGCGCGACCGGTTTGGAGTAATCAGCAGGCTCGATTATTACCGGGTTGAGGATCTGGTAACCATTATTACCAGGGCCGCCCGGATTCTAGGGGTTGGTTTGACCGCCGGCGGGGCCGAGGAAATTGCCCGGCGGTCCCGCGGTACTCCGCGCATAGCCAACCGCCTGTTGAAGCGGGTGCGGGATTACGCTCAGGTGAAAGCGGGCGGAATAATCAATGAGGCAGTGGCTGTGGATGCTCTGGAATTTTTCGAGGTTGACCCGTTAGGTCTTGATCAGGCAGACCGCCGGGTGCTTTCCACAATCATCACCAAGTTCGGCGGCGGCCCGGTGGGGCTCGAGACCATTGCCGCCGCCACCGGTGAAGAAGCGGG
The DNA here is from genome assembly GCF_015594625.1 of Desulfallas sp. Bu1-1. Lineage (GTDB taxonomy): Bacteria > Bacillota > Desulfotomaculia > Desulfotomaculales > Desulfallaceae > JADNRQ01. The sequence goes on from NZ_JADNRQ010000011.1 coordinate 4,792, forward strand.
TACTATTGAGGATGTTTACGAGCCCTACCTGCTGCAATTGGGCTTGTTGGCCCGAACCCAGCGCGGCCGCGTGGCAACGCCGGCGGCATACCGGCATTTGGGTGTGGAAATGCCCGGTGAAAAACAGTATACATTATGGTAAGGGGAGCTATTTGTGAAAATATTGTTGCACACTTGCTGCGGTCCCTGTACGATTTACCCGCTAAAAAAATTGAGGGAAAGCGGTCATTTAATTTACGGTTATTTTTACAACCCCAATATTCACCCTTTTACCGAGTGGCAAAAAAGAAAGGATACTTTGCTGGAATATGCCCGGGACAACGATTTTAAGGTCATTGTTGAGGATGATTATGACCTGGAAGGCTACTTGAGGGAATTGGTACATCGTGAAACCGTACGTTGCCGTTTTTGTTACGCGATGCGCCTGCGCCGGGCGGCTCAAGTGGCCCGGCGGGGCAAGTTTGATGCGTTCAGTACCACGTTGCTGGTGAGCCCCTATCAAAAACATGATTTAATCAAGGAGATCGGCTCGGCCATCGCAGAGGAAACGGGGGTATCCTTTTACTACGATGATTTCAGGCCTGGATACCGCGAAGCAACGGAAATATCCCGATCGCTTGGTATGTACAGGCAGCAATACTGCGGCTGTATTTACAGCGAAAAAGATAGATATTATAAAAAAAATAAAAAGCAATGAAAAGGGTGGCCATATGAATTCCGTTTATTATCTAGGCAAAATGATATTGATGTTCGGCGTTTTCATGGTGATTGTCGGCGGGTTGTTAATGGCGGCCGGGAAAATTCCGGGCCTTGGCCGGATGCCCGGTGACATTTTAATTCAAAAGGGCAACTTTACTTTTTATTTTCCGGTTGTCACCATGATTATTTTAAGCCTGCTTTTAACCGTAATCATAAATCTAATATTTAGAAGGTGAAACAGCTCGCTGCAGGCAGGAATAATAATTTTTTTGTCGAACCTTCCATGATATGGCATCTTAAAGGGAGGTTCTTTTTTTATGCCGGTGGGGAAAATCAAAAGAAATCCTGGCGCTATTGGCCTGCTGATCATATCGTTATTGATCACGCTGTTTACCTGGCCTGCCGACAGGGCCGGCGGTGAGGCCGGGGTAATTCCCGAAACCGTAAGGGTGGGATTGATGCAAAATGCCCCCCGGGTTTCGTTCAGTTTCGAAGGGGCATATAAATTGGTCGACATCGAAACGGGACGGGTAATTGCCGAGGATGGGGGTAAACACCGCTGGTTGATTGAAGATGCCGGAGGGTTACTGGCCGTGCTGCGTGACGGCAGCCAAATCGGGATTTTTAGCGGACCGGTCAGGGCTGAAGAAACCGGCAGTAATATTAACGTGCTGGCGGAAAAGGGAACATTATTGCATAACGGCGATATATCCGGAATGGCTGTTGCCTCCGGTTTAAATGGTGATGTTCAATATATCGATGCCGCCCGCCGGGATTATTACCTTATGGATGGCAACGGGCAGGTTCAACCTTTGCCCCGCGGGCAGTTAAATTTAATTTGCCTTGAAAAAAACGGGCAGGTTATGCGTTACCGGGGTAATTTGGAAGTCAGAGCAACGGGCGGCGGGTTGACGGTAATCAATGAATTACCGGTAGAACATTACCTGTATGGAGTGGTGCCGGCGGAGATGCCCGCGTCTTTTCCGCCGGAAGCGCTGAAAGCCCAGGCAGTGGCTGCACGCAGTTACCTGATCAGCCAGTTGGGCAGTTATGCCAGGTATGGTTTTGACGTGCTGGACACGCAAAGCAACCATGTTTACGGCGGTTTTAACAAGGAAAACCCTGTTACCACGCGGGTCGTCGATGAAACCAGAGGGTTGGTGCTGGCGTACCACCAGCAGCCTGTTGCGGCGTTCTACCATTCTTCCAGCGGGGGCTTCACCGAAAACAGCGAGGATATTTGGAACAGCTACCTGGCGTATATCCGGGCAAAGCCCGACCCCGCCGACGCCAATGATAAGCATTATAACTGGACGGTTCATTATTCCGTTGAACAATTGACCACGCTGGTCAACAACAAGTTGAAAAGCTATGCGCAACCGGGGGAATTAAAGGAATTTTCCGCCATCACCGATTTAATTGAAGTTGAGCGCACATCCACCGGCCAGAGAGTTAAGAAGTTATTGATCGAGGGGGTCGACGCAGACGGTAACCCGGCCCGGGTTTCCATCTCAAATGCCGACCGGGTTCGTAGCGTTTTGGGCTTGAAAAGCGCGCTGTTTATAATCAACAAGGAGATTGGTCCCGATGGTAAAATGACGGGCGTGGTTTTTACCGGCAGTGGCTGGGGGCACGGGCTGGGTCTCTCCCAGTGGGGCGCCCGGGGTCTGGCCGAGAAAGGTTATAGTTTCCAAGATATTTTGCAATACTATTATACAGACGTGGACCTGGTGGCAAATTACGGGATGATGATTTTCGCAGGGAAGGATCAATGAAATTATCCGATTTCGATTATTTTCTACCCGAGGAACTGATTGCTCAAGAACCAGCACCCAAACGAGACGAGTCCAGGCTTTTGGTATTGCATAAAAACGGGGGCGAACTTGAACACAGGCTGTTTAGGAACATTGTGGAATACATTGAACCGCGGGATGTACTGGTGATAAACAACTCCAGGGTTATCCCGGCCCGGCTTTGGGGTGAAAAGGAAGGGACGGGCACCAGAATTGAGGTGCTTTTGCTTACCCGCCGGGACGAGCATACCTGGGAGGCGCTGGTACGCCCCGGGCGCCGCATCCCTCCCGGAACCCGTATAAATTTTGGACGGGAACTGAGCGGAACGGTGGAAGCCATTCTGGATGACGGCCTGCGCCTAATTAAATTTCAGTACGAAGACGAGTTTGAACGGGTACTGGACAGGTTGGGATCAATGCCCCTGCCGCCGTATATAAAAAAACAACCACAAGATCCAGAGCGCTATCAAACTGTTTACGCGCGACATCCCGGTTCGGCTGCGGCGCCTACCGCGGGGCTTCATTTTACCCCGGAGCTGTTAAAAGAAATCAGGGATCAAGGAACTTCGATAGTGCCGGTGTTATTGCACGTTGGGCTGGGCACGTTCAGGCCTGTGAAAGTGGAGGACATTACCCGGCACCGGATGCACGCCGAGTATTATGAAATTCCCCCGGATACGGCCAGGGTAATCAATGAAACAAAGGCCAAAAGGGGGAGGGTAATTGCAGTCGGTACTACCACCACCAGGTGTTTGGAAACAGCGGGACGGCATGGCGGCGAATTGCGTCCTTGTTCGGGGTGGACCGATATTTTTATTTATCCGGGTTATACTTTCAGGGTTATTGACGGAATCGTGACCAACTTTCATTTGCCGCGCAGTACGCTGTTGATGATGATCAGTGCACTGGTAGGCCGGGAGCGGTTGCTCAAGGCATATGAGGAAGCTGTGCGCAGGCGCTACCGGTTTTTCAGTTTTGGAGATGCCATGTTAATTATTTAAATCAATTTCAGAACAAAAGAGGTAAAAAATGGCTATAAATTTTACGGTAACAGGGGAAGATAAGGGGAGCAGGGCCAGGCTGGGGTTACTGAAGACACCTCATGGAACGGTGCAAACGCCAATATTTATGCCGGTTGGGACACAGGCCGGCGTAAAAACCATGACGCCGGAAGAAGTGCGCCAGGCGGGGGGAAGGATGATTCTCAGCAATACATACCACCTTTACCTGCGACCGGGGCACGACATAGTGGCCGAGGCCGGCGGGTTGCATAACTTTATGCACTGGGACGGCCCGATACTGACGGATAGCGGGGGGTTTCAGGTATTCAGCCTGAGCCCCTTGCGGCGGATAACGGAACAGGGTGTTACGTTTCGTAGCCACATTGATGGTTCCGAGCATTTTTTCAGCCCGGAAAAGTCAATGGAAATCCAGATGGCGCTGGGTGCCGATGTGGCGATGGCCTTTGACGAGTGCGCGCCCTATCCCTGTAGCTACGAGGAAGCGCGTGCTGCCGTCGAACGTACCACCCGCTGGGCAGAGCAATGTCTGAAGCATCATCACCGGGAAGACCAGGCGTTGTTCGGCATTATTCAAGGTGGCGTGCACAGGGACCTGCGGCTTAAAAGCGCGGCGGAAATCACCGCACTGGGTTTTCCCGGCTTTGGAATCGGCGGACTGAGCGTCGGGGAACCAAAGCCGTTGATGTACGAGGTGCTGGATTATCTAGTTCCCGCCATGCCCGCGGACAAGCCCCGTTATTTAATGGGGGTGGGATCCCCGGATTGCTTGTTGGAAGGTGTGGCCCGGGGGGTGGATATGTTTGACTGCGTGCTCCCGACGCGTATTGCCCGCAATGGAACGGTATTTACCAGGGACGGTAAGCTGGTGGTGCGAAATGCCGAATACGCCCGGGACTTCAGGCCGATGGACCCCGAATGTGGTTGCTACGCCTGTAGAAATTATTCCCGGGCGTACATCAGGCACCTGATTAAAGCAAACGAGGTGCTTGGGATCAGGTTGACCACCTGGCATAATCTGCATTTTGTGCTGAGGTTGATGGAAGAAATTCGCGCAGCCATAGCAGGCGGGTATTTCGTTGAATACAAGAACAAATTTCTACAGCGTTTTAAACTGGAGTAATAGTCGTACAAAATTTTACATGAACAAAATAAAAAAAGGGAAATGCCTAACTGTACAGAATTAGTATTATGTTTTGAGATCACTGGGAAAGGGGGGGTAAAGTGTGAATGAATCTTTGCTGGGCATTTTATATATTGTCGGCTTGTTTGCCTTGCTTTGGTTTCTGATGATCAGACCCCAGCAACAACGCCAGAAAAAGCACGCCGAAATGGTTCGCGGTTTAAAAGTAAATGACAGGGTAATTACCATTGGCGGGATTTACGGCACCATTATCAAGGTTAAGGAAGATACTCTCATTTTAAAAGTGGCCGATAACGTAAGGATTGAAATATTAAAAAACGCGGTTTCCCAGGTTATACCCAATAAAAATGAGGAAAACGACAAAGAATAACACTTTGGAGTAGGCTCCGGGTCTACTCTTTTTAATGAGAGCATTTATTGCGGTACAAGGAGGGGGCTTTTTGGTTACCCTGGAGGATGTCAAGAAAAATCCGATTATTGATAGTTTTATCAGAAAAGGCAATGAATATCTTGGCGCGATGGGCTTTACCGAACATAGTTACCGGCACGTCAACCTGGTATCCAGTATTGCCAAAAATATCCTTCTTAAGCTGGACTACAAGCAGCGAGAGGCCGAACTGGCGGCAATAGCCGGTTACCTGCATGACATCGGCAACGTGGTGAGCCGTAATGACCATGGTATTTCCGGAGCAACCATCTGCTGTCCTATATTGTTGCAAATGAACATGCATCCCGATGAAGTAGCCACTGTTATCTCGGCCATAGCCAATCATGAAGAACAGTATGGACAACCCGTCAATACCGTGGCGGCGGCGCTGATTATGGCGGATAAGTCCGACGTGCACCGCTCCAGGGTACGCAACCAGGATTTTGCCACCTTCGATATTCATGACCGGGTTAATTATGCCGTGGAACATTCCTTTGTCTGGGTGGATGAAAAAAAGCGGACCATTACCATGGAATTGGAAATTAACACTGAGATAGTACCGGTTATGGAGTATTTTGAAATCTTTTTAACCAGAATGATGTTATGCAGAAGGGCGGCGGTATTTTTAAACTGCACTTTCGAACTGGTAATCAACGGGGCCAGATTATTGTGATTATGTTAAGGGGGAGAACGGATGAGATGGAGTAAAATTCTAACTCTGGTTATCATTGTGCTGGTAGTAATATCCGTGGGCTTAACTGCGGCGGCACCGCTTCCGATCTTCAAGAATATTAGCTGGCTGCCCTGGGGCAAGGAGATTATTCTTGGCCTGGACCTGCGCGGTGGTGTGCACGTGGTGCTTGAGGCGAAGGATACACCCACATCCAAGGTCACCGAGGACAGCATGAAAAAGGCGGTGGCTGTGCTGGAAAACAGGATCAACCAAACCGGCGTCACCGAACCCGTGATCCAACGCCAGGGCGAGCGGAGGATCATCGTTGAACTGGCCGGCATCAAAGATCCGGAAAAAGCAGTGCGGGAAATGATCAAGCCGGCTTACCTGGAGTTTAAAACCGAAGATGGTAAGACAATTGTTACAGGTGCAGATTTAAAGGATGCCCTTGAGGGCCGCGATCCGAATTCCGGGCAGGTGGAGGTGGATCTCACTTTTACCGCGGCCGGGACCCGTAAGTTCGCCCAGGCCACGGCCGCCAATGTCGGCAAACCGATCGGTATCTACCTGGACGGCCGGCTGCTCCAGAACCCTGTTGTGCAGGAGCCGATTACCAACGGTAAGGCCAGAATTACCGGTTATGAGAGCCTGGAAGAGGCGCACACAATCGCCATCCTTCTGCGTTCCGGTGCGCTTCCCGTGCAACTGGATGTAATGGAAAAAAGGACCGTGGGGCCGCAGCTTGGCCAGGATTCCCTTGACCGGTCCATCAACGCCGGCATTGTGGGTTTAATCGCCATTCTCGTTTTTATGATCGTGTATTACCGCGTTCCCGGGGCCATTGCAGACCTGGCCCTAATTATTTACGCGCTGATCGTGCTGGGCATCTTTATCGGCATTCATGCCACCATGACCTTGCCCGGTATAGCCGGTTTCCTGTTGTCATTGGGCATAGCGGTGGATGCCAACGTAATCATTTTCGAGCGCATTAAAGAAGAATTGCGGTCCGGTAAAAGCATACGATCCGCCATCGACGCCGGCTTCAAGCGGGGTTTTGTGGCGGTGTTCGACGCCAATGTAACCACTTTGATCGCTGCCGTAGTGCTGTATTATTTCGGCACCAGCATGATCCGCGGTTTTGCGGTTACACTGAGTATCGGTATCATGGCCAGTATGTTTACGGCCATCACTATGACCAGGTGGATGCTGCACTTGGCCGCCGGTACCAATCTGGTCAAAAATGTTAAATACTATGGTGCGTAAGGGAGGCGGGATAATTGTTCCACTTTATTAAACACAGAAAGATCTGGTACATCATTTCACTGCTTGTTATTGTCCCCGGCCTGGTCTCCCTTGTACTGCAGGGCTTGAATTTGGGCATTGACTTTACCGGCGGTAACCTGGTGGAAGTTAGGATGAGCCGGGATGTTGCGATTCAACAGGTGCGGGATGTTGTGGAAGATTTGGGCTATGGGGCTTCACGTAACGTGCAGAAGAGCGGTCAAGACATTTATTTGATCAGGACCAGGGAGTTGACCGAGGAGGAAAGCGCCAAATTAATTGCCGCATTGGAGGATAAACTGGGCCAGATGGTGTTGTTGCGCAACGAAAGGGTGGGCCCGGTGATCGGTAGGGAACTTACAACCAAGGCAATCCTGGCGCTGGTGATAGCTTCGGCGCTGATGCTGGTTTATATTACCTTCCGGTTTGAATTTAAGCAAGGTGTGGCGGCGGTTTTGGCTTTGTTGCACGATACCCTGGTTGTAATCGGTATCTTTTCCATATTCCAAATCGAGGTTGACAGCGCCTTTGTGGCTGCCATTTTAACCATCATCGGTTATTCCATTAACGATACCATTATCATTTTCGACCGCATCAGGGAAAACTTAAAGATGAGGAAAAAAGGGGAGACCCTGGAAGACCTGGTCAACATCAGTTTGTGGCAGACCCTGACCCGCTCCATCAATACCGTCCTTACAGTGGTATTTGTACTGGTAGCACTGTTTTTTCTAGGCGGCACCACAATCAAATCCTTTGTGCTGGCCATGCTGATAGGGGTTACCAGCGGGGCATACTCCTCTATCTTCAACGCAAGCCCTATTTGGGTTGACTTAAAACTGCTTGAGAATAAGGGCAAGTAATAACAATATGAGCGGCTTTTTAACCATTAATCGTTTGGCTAAAAAATACGGGGTATTATACCCCGTTTATTTTTTGGGTCCGGTCGGGGTAAATTAAAAACAGGTTTTGGAGGTAGCATTGCGATGGAGACTAAAGAAAAAGTGTTACAAGCCCTGGAAGAAAGAGTTAAAGAATTGGCTATGAACATGGAAAAAATGAAACTGGCTGAATATGTGGATTTACTGGAAAACCCTGTCAGGTTGCTGTACATAAATTTTATCAGCGGCATTGCCAGGGGGCTTGGAATTGCCGTCGGGTTTGCGATTTTGGGGGCAATTATCGTACTGATTCTACAAAAACTGGTGGCCCTCAACTTACCCGTGATCGGCAACTTTATCGCCGACCTGGTAAAGATCGTGCAATTGCAGTTAGGAGAACAATAAGCCGGAGGTAGAACATGAACAAAGATCAACTGGCCAAGATTAAACAACAGCTTCAGGATGAAAAAAGACATCTGCAGCGTGTAGTCGATGATATCGACGAAGGCGGGCTGGCCGTGCCGCTTTCCGATTCCATCGAGGAGCTTTCAACCTATGACCAGCACCCTGCGGACGTGGCAAGCGAAGTTTTTGAGCGGAGCAAGGATTTTGCCTTGCGGGAGGGCGCCATGATTAAACTGCGTGCCATTGATCACGCGCTGCAAAGAATCCGGGAAGGTACATACGGGGTTTGCGAAAATTGCGGCAGGGAGATACCGCCGGAGCGCCTGGAGGCCATACCGTATACCACGCAATGCGTGCATTGCCGCGCCGCCGCCGAAGAAGCTTCCAACAGGGTGAACGTGCGCCCGGTGGAGGAGGATCTCTTGGAACCACCCTTTGCAAAATCTTTTGATGATGCTACAGGTAAAAACATGTATGACGCCGAGGACTCGTGGCAAGATGTAGCCACCTGGCAGGAACACGCCCCCCATTCCGGCGCCGGTTCCTATTATGGCGGCGGCGAGGCTGATGAAGAACCAATAGGTTATACTGAGCTGGTGGATCATATCCCTTACGAGGTGGGAGACGATGGTATTATTTACGAAAGTACCCGGGGGATGGACGACGAAAAGGCTCCCGATGAGCGAATCGATGTGGGCCTGGAGCACGAGGCTGGTCGTTAATCTATAGTAATTCAATAATTAACACCTCTTTTTAGTTGAACCTTGTTTATTATCCGGGCATATGCTATATTAAAGATAACTTAATAACTATTAGTCAGGCTGGGCCGGAAAACCAGCCGGGCCGTATGGCAGCGGTTATGCCCGCGGGACTTCATCTTGACCTTGGTGGATGAGGTCCTTCGGGCATTGATTTTGAGGAGGATTTTATGGATTCGCAAAAGAAAATTAAAGTTGCGCGCCTTTCCATCATTTCCAACTCAGTGCTAACCATAGGCAAGCTGGTGGTTGGCATTAGTATGAACTCGATCAGCGTCATATCGGAGGCTATTCATTCCGGGCTTGACCTTATGGCCGCGCTGATAGCCTACGCTTCCGTGCACGAGTCCAATAAACCCGCCGATGACAGGCACAGGTACGGCCATGGTAAATTTGAAAACCTGGCTGCTATCATTGAGGCGGTGTTGATTCTGGTCGCGGCGGGGTTGATCGTTAAGGAAGCCGTTCCCAAGTTATATGGAGCAACGGAGGTAAAGTCCCTGGGTTTGGGCGCAATAATTATGGGCATTTCAGCCCTTGCCAATATTTATGTTTCATCCCGGTTGATGCAGGTAGCCCGTGAAACCGATTCACCCGCGCTTGCCGCCGATGCCTGGCACTTGAGAACCGATGTTTTAACCTCGCTGGGTGTGCTGGCCGGGATTACCGCTATCAAGTTGACCGGCTTATACATCATCGACCCGGTCATTGCCATAGGGGTTTCATTATTGATTTTAAAGGCGGCATTTGATTTGTTGCGGGAATCCATGGGCAGTATTCTCGACGCGCGACTGCCTGACCACGAAGAAAAAGTGATCAGGGAGGTATTGCAATCTTATGAGGATCAATATGTAGAGTATCGAAAATTGCGCACCCGCAAGGCGGGTCCCCAGCGGCACATAGATTTTAGCCTGGTTGTGCCGCGGGGTAAACAAATAGTATCGACCCATTCTTTATGTGATAGTATCGAACATGATCTAAGCCGGCGCATACCCGGTGCTGAAGTGGTTATTCACCCTGAGCCGTGTGTTCCCGGGGAAGGGGACTGCGAGATATGCCGGGTTAAGCTCATTTATTGCCAAACGGATGAACAAACCGGCCGGTGCGATGCGTGCAACGGAAATTGCCACAGAGGGCCAGAAGCCAAAAAATAAAGGGGTGGCCACCCTATAAATCTGGCGCGATTCCCGTATTACATTATATTAATAAAAGGATTGGCTACTGAAGGAGAGGTGGAGTGGCGTCAGGGGGAGTGTGACGGTGTGTTTTTCGGGGATGAACTGGAATCCCGCATCCAAAGGATCAAACAAGGGGATAATACGTCCAGGGAACAATTGATCAACGAAGCCAAACCTTTTGTGGCCAGGGTGGTCGGTCGCCTTTGCGGCAGGTGTCTAAACTGGGATTATGATGATGAACTCAGCATCGGGCTGATTGCTTTTAACGAGGCCATTGACCGGTTCAATAGCGGGCAGGGTGTTCCGTTCACCGCTTTTGCCAGGTTGGTGATTCGGAGCCGGGTTACCGATTATTTACGCAGAGAATCAAAATGGAACCAGGTTGATTTTAACCACGGGGAGCAGGTGGAAGGTTCCGGCAACCAGGCGGAAAATGCTGTTTCCTGGGAACAATATATAACGGAAACCATCAACAGGGAAAGAAAAGAGGAAATCATAGCTTTCAGTCAAAAAATCGGCGGCCTTGGCATCACCTTTGGGGATCTGGTCGACTCTTCGCCCAAGCACCGGGACACCAGGGAAACTTTGCTCAGGGCCGCAACCTACCTGGCCGGGCATGATAACCTGTACCAGGAACTGCTGGCCAGCAAGAGATTGCCCATACGCGAAATTGCCCGCGGCACGGGTATTAGCCGCAAAGTGCTGGAAAGAGGCCGGAAATATATCATTGCCGTGGCTACTTTGCTCTATTACCGGGATGATTTTGTATATTTAAGCTCGTATATCAGGTTACCGCGGGGGGATAAGCGATGAAACCGGACCGGGGACTTGTAATGGAACTACAAAAGAGAACCTGCATAGTTTTAACCACCAACGGGCGTTTCTTGAAAATGCCCGTGCCCCGCGGCGGGGCGGAGGTCGGACAGGAAGTCGTTTTAAGCGGGCCGTTACTACATAGCCTTAAACCCCTTCTGGCGGTAGCATCATTGCTTGTTGCCGTGTTGGCCTGGCTTGCCTTTGACATGATGATCCCCCGGGCCGCGGCTTATATAGCACTTGACATCAATCCCAGTATCGAACTGGGCGTTGACGGGCAAAAAGAAATTATCAGCGCCAGGGGAATCAATCGTGAAGGCGGGGAACTGTTGCAAAAAGTATCAGTACTACATGAGCCGTTGAAAGAAGGACTGGAAAAAATAATCGCCGGGGCTGTTGAATATAACTATCTGAGTCCGGGGGAAAACAACATTGTACTAGCCACGGTTACGGAAATAAATGATGAGAAAGTAAATATTCCTGGCGCGGAAATATATGAAATAATATATAAACCAATTAGTAATTCCAAAATCAGTACTCAACTAATTGTAGCCGAAGCGGACAGGGAAACATTGAAAAAGGCCCGGCAAAATGGTGTTACTCCGGGGCGTTACCTGCTACGGGAAGAAGCGCGGAAAAAAGGGATAACCATAACTCGTGAGGAAATAAGGAATATAAATATCCGTGAACTGGAAAAAATCAAGCACTTTCAAACCGCAGAGCTAATAAAAACAAATATCATTCAAAATAACGGAAAACCTGGCAACACTATAAAGTTTGAGCCGGGTGATCGCTCCGATATATCAGCCCAAAAATACCAGCAGAAAGAACAGATCGGGGGCGGGGAAAAGAAAGAAAAGCGGGATGAAAGAAATCAAGAAACTAAACGCTTCTATCCCGGGGGACGGGTTGATGATAAAATAAATCAACCGGAAGAAACGCCGGAAAACAACGAAAAACAAGAGCAGGAGCCGGATGCAGCCAGCTTCCCGTTGGATCAACGCCTGCAGGGGGAACAAAAGTTTTCCCCTGCCGTACCGGACACGGGAAAAGAAAATAAATTCACCGGTGACCACATGAAGGATAATGAAGCTTCCGGGGGCGAAATGAAAATGCAGGGCGGACGGAATAGAGACGGCCGGAATAGATATGATGGCTCGGACAAGGTATAACTTGGTACATCTTGTGGAAAAGCTAGGAAATAACGGTTGTAATCAGGAAACTCGAGAGAAGGTGAAAGATTGAAGGCGGAGCAATTATCAGGCGGTTATGCCATTTGGCTTGAACCCGTCCAACTTCATTTTCATCACGGGGACCAGGTCAAGGTCAAAGTATTGTGGGGCTTGGGTATGAAAAGCGATGATTTGAGCGATTGCGGGCAGTGGAAAGGCACTGTGGTCGATCCGGCGGGTGCGCAGGTACCGGCACAGATAGTCCGCAATGAAAACGGCCCGGGGAATCTCCTTGTTTTTAACTCCGGACCGGAAGGCATCTATACAGTTCAGGTTGAAAACGATGCCGGGTTGTTTTACCGGGCTGGAGACGGGTCTTGGAGTAAGGCTGAAAACAACAGGAGCAACGAACGGGATGGCTTGCGTTTTAAACAGTGGGCGCGGCTTTTGGTTCCCGTGGGTCATCACGTGCATGGAAAAGGATTGCCCCTGAACAGGGGGTTGGAAATTATTCCAGAAGAATTCGGCGATTTTCATCCCGGTGATTTTATCGGCCTGTCCGTGCTTTACGAAGGCCAACCCCTTACAGGAGCACGCGTGCGCGCGACGTACCATCTTTATGAGGGGAGCGGCTTTCCCCATACTTTTACCACCAACGAGTATGGTCAATTTGAATTTAAGTTTGACGCCCGGGGCCACTGGATGTTTCAGGCGGATTCCCGTGCGGGGGATATGGAACATATTGCCACACTGGTGATTCCGGGGGTAAGGTAATTATATAAGGGGGATGTCAGATGGATGAAGTGATAATTTATACCAAGACGGGCTGCCCTTACTGTCGCAAGGCAATGGAAGATTACAGGGCTAAGAATATACAATTCAAGGAAGTTAATACCAGTGAAGATGCCGACGCCAGGCGGCTGGTCAAGGAAAAGTACGGCGCCGGTAAAGTTCCAGTAATTGTGGAAAAGGGCAAAGTGGTTTCCATCGGCTACCAGGGCGGCGGGTGAGGGATTTAATGTTGACGGCAGTATGCCGGTCAAAACAGCCACGCTGTAAAGCGTGGTTTATTGTTGCTCGAGCCGGAGCGGCTAACTACTAATACTGGGAGGTCAATACCATTGCTGGCGGTGTATCAACTGCCCGTCCCCACGCCATATGCCGTGGGGCCGGTAAATGTGTACTTGATTAAAAACGATCCCGTTACGCTGATTGATGTCGGGCCTGGCACTGCCAAAGCCGGCGAGGTCTTGAAGGACATGTTGTCGTCGCTGGGTGTCGGCATCAAGGAGGTCAAACGAATAATCATCACGCACGCTCACCCGGATCACTGCGGGTTGGCGGCGGATATTGCAGGTGATTCCAACGCCACTGTTTTTATTCACAGGCTGGAGGAAAAAAAACTACGGGGAAGCCATGACTATTTCAAAGAACGGCTGCCCTTTGTGTTGGAAGCCGGCATTCCCGCGGAAGTGTTAACTGAAATGGCCGGGGAAAGGGCCAAATTGCCGCCTCCGGGCCTGCGTGGTGCCGTCAACGTGGAAATTTTGGCAGACGAAACACTTGTTTTTGATGGCGGTGAATTAATGGTAATGCATCTGCCCGGCCACAGCCCCGGGCACGTTTGCCTTTATGATCCCGAACGAAAATATTTTTTCTCCGGGGATTTTTTATTGCCGCACATCACCCCCAACCCGGTGCTGGAGCCTGATCCTGAAAAACCGGGAAAACGCTTGCCGACACTAAAGCAATACTTAGGCGGCCTGGATCGGGTGGAAGCGCTGGACATCACCATGGTTTGCCCGGGGCATGGAGGAGTTTTCAGTGACTATAAGGGCGTAATTGAAGCGGGGCGCCGCCACCACCGGTTTCAGTTTGACCGGATTATGGAAAAATTGAGGGGAAGGGAATTGAGCACCTTTCAATTAAGCCGGGAAATATACCCCAACCTGAAAGGATGGGAAGTTTTCCTGGGCCTTTCGGAGGTCCAGGCGCACCTGGATTTATTGACCGAGTGGGGAAAAACATATTGTTTTAAAAAGCAGGGGGTTGTTTATTACACAAACCCGTAAACGTGGAACGAGTGTAAAAACCAATGGCATAGTTGTCTAGAAGGAGTATTTGTGAGGTAAATTATGAGTTTACGGTTGATACTGGCTGTACTGGCAGCCAAACTGGTTATGCACATAAGCAGGTTATTGGGCAAAGGGCGGGGTTCATCACTTCCGGGCATGCTGGCGCTGCGGATTTGCCCGGATTTATTGGGCCATTTTGAAAATCAGCCCCGGACCGCTACAATCATGGTCACGGGAACCAACGGAAAAACCACCACCAATAATATGTTGGCCGGGATACTTGAGCGCGAGGGCTATCAAGTGGTTGCCAACCGGGAGGGCGCCAACCTGATCACCGGGGTTGCTACCGCATTCATTAGGTCAAGCTCCATTTTAGGCCGGGTTCGTTGCGATTATGCCGTTCTGGAAGTTGACGAGGCGGCTTTTACCGGGGTCACGAAGTGGATCAAACCCCGCTTGGTTGTTATAATCAATTTTTTTCGAGACCAGTTGGACAGGTATGGTGAACTGGATACCACCATTAAAAATGTGCTGGCGGCAGTAAAACAATTACCGGACTCCACGGTTTTGATTTTAAACGCCGATGACCCCCTGGTGGCCCGCCTGGCCAGGGAATCGGGGTATCATAGCAAATTTTACGGTGTGCGACCTGTTCAAGAACTTTCCGGCAATGTTGCATACAGCCGGGAGGCCAAGTTTTGCCCGTTTTGCGGGCATGCACTGGAATACAACATCTACCTGTATAGCCAGCTCGGCGATTACAAATGCACGCAATGCGATTTTGCACGCCCGCAACCCGATATTGAAGCCGAATCGGTGACAACCGGGGTGGGCGGCACGACGGCGTTTTTAAACGACGACAAAAACAAGTGGCAGTTGAATCTTCCGGTGCGGGGAATGCACAATCTTTACAATGCCCTCGCGGCTTTCACCGCGGCTTATTTGTTGGGGGTAAAACCCGAAACCGCGGTGGCCGGTCTTGAAACTTATACTCCGGCCACGGGGCGAATGGAGTCCTTCAGGTATGGCTCCAAGCAAGTGGTGCTTGTCCTGGTTAAAAACCCAACCGGATTCAACCAGGCCCTCTCCGGTTTATTGACCGGGGAGGTTGAACAGGATGTAATGATCGCGATAAATGATAATGCCGCCGACGGAAGGGATATATCCTGGTTATGGGACGTAGATTTCGAAATATTGACGCGCACCCCGGAAAAGTTCAAAAGATTTATCTGTAGCGGGCAGCGGGCCGAGGATATGGCTCTACGTTTAAAGTATGCCGGGGTTTCGCCAACGATCATCGAAATAGAGAACGATTTCAGCCGGGCCGTCGATTCGGCTTTGAACGGGGAAAGCGGGGCGGTCAGCGTGCTGGTCACTTATACCGCTTTATGGCCGGTGGAAAAAATTTTGAGCCGGCGGGCTGAAAGGATGAAACAGAGTGTCGATTACAGTGTGCCATCTGTATCCTGATTTGTTAAATCTATATGGGGACCGCGGGAACGTAATATCTTTTGTGCAGCGTTGCCGCTGGCGGGGCCTGGATGTTCAGGTGCGGGAAATCAACCTTGACAATCCGGTAAAATTTGAGGAATACGATTTCCTGTTTATAGGCGGGGGCTCGGACAGGGAGCAGTCGCTTATCGCAGCTGACCTGGGCGCGCGCGTTGACAGTCTCCGGGCGGCGGTGGAGGATGGGCTGGTTGTTCTGGCCATCTGCGGAGGTTACCAGTTATTGGGCCGGTTTTACCGTACTCCCGAGGGCAAGGAAATTGCCGGCCTGGGGTTACTGGACTTTTACACCGAAGCCGGGAACAGGCGGCTGATCGGTAATGTGGCCGTGGAAGCGGAAATAGGCGGCAGGAAAACAATCCTGGTGGGATTTGAAAATCACGGAGGTAAAACCTTTTTAAACGGGCTCAAACCTTTGGGCCGGGTGCTGTTCGGCAACGGCAACAACGGTATGGACGGGCTGGAGGGAGCAAGGTACAAGAATGTTTTTTGTTCATACCTGCATGGCCCGTTGTTGCCCAAAAACCCAGTGCTTACGGATTATTTGATTGCGCTGGCCCTGCAAAGGAAAGGGATTGGTACGGAACTATCCCCTCTTGACGACAGTATTGAGGAGCGGGCCAACAAGGCTATGGTTAAAAGACTATTGGGCTAATTTTAACGGTTGCGGGTACGGGAAATTTTTGTTAAGATAATGTTAAAAATATTGTATACAGTGTACCTCCCTGGGAGGTGATACCATTGACCTACCTGGCAACCTGGATTGAAGGGGAAGAAGTATTTTACCGGATTGTTGACGAAAAGACATTACAAGAAATGTGGGAACCGGAGAAACATATTATGGTCATTCAATTATCCTAAACGAGCAAGCTATTTTACGTTTTCCAACGCCGTGCGAGTCACGGCGTTTTTTATTTTCTTCCAGATATTTTCCTAAGTTGTCGATTTCAGGCGGAAACAGTTTTCTATAACAACCCAAAGGGATACTTATTTTTACAGTCTCGCATATAAATATATTACCGTACACAAGCAGGCCGCTTTTTTGCCTTGTGGTTTAGAAGTTTAATGTCATAAAGTGCCAAGGGGAGTGTGAAAAAATGGATTTCTTTAAACGTTTGGAAGAATTCCGCTCTCTTGAAAAACAATATATGTGGGAAGGTACATTTACAGATTATATACAAATCGTCAAAGAAAGGCCGTGGGTAACCCAATTGGCTCATGCCAGGATTTACAACATGATCAAGGATGCGGGAGTGGTAGAACTGGAAGGTGGGGGAAAGCGGTATAAATTTTTTAGCCAGGAGCTTTTCGGCCTGGATAAGACGCTGGAAAAGCTGGTGGAGGAATATTTTCACCCTGCAGCCCGCCGTCTGGACGTGCGTAAACGCATTTTGCTATTAATGGGCCCGGTCAGCGGTGGAAAATCAACCTTGGTGGCCATGTTGAAAAAGGGCTTGGAGAATTACAGCAAGACAGAGCGGGGAGCTTTGTACGGTATTAAAGGTTGCCCAATGCACGAGGAACCTTTACACCTGATTCCCAGAGAACTTAGAAAGGAATTCGAACAGGAATACTGCGTCTATATTGAAGGGGAGTTGTGCCCGTCCTGTCGGGTGATGGTGGAGCAGGAGTACGGAGGAAATATTGAAAACGTTATCGTGGAAAGGGTAATTCTTTCAGAGGATAACCGGGTCGGCATTGGCACATTTACCCCATCCGATCCCAAATCCCAGGACATCGCCGATCTTACGGGCAGTATCGATTTCAGTACGATCGCCGAGTACGGGTCGGAGTCGGACCCCCGGGCGTACCGGTTCGACGGCGAACTGAATATAGCTAACAGAGGAATGATGGAGTTCCAGGAGATGCTCAAGTGCGACGAAAAATTTCTCTGGAACCTGCTCAGCCTATCGCAGGAAGGAAATTTCAAAGCTGGCCGCTTCGCTTTGATATATGCCGATGAGATGATCGTCGCCCACACGAACGAAAATGAATACAAAGCGTTTATCAGCAACAAGAAAAACGAGGCGCTTCAATCACGGATTATCGTGATGAAGATTCCTTATAACCTCAAAGTCAGCGAGGAAATAAAAATCTATGATAAGTTGATTAAACAAAGCGATCTTAAAGATGTGCATATTGCGCCTCACTCGTTAAGAGTGGCCAGCATTTTCTCCGTACTCAGCCGCCTGAAGGAAAGCAAGAAACAGGGTATGGACCTGGTCAAGAAAATGAAACTTTACGATGGTGAGGATGTGGAAGGCTTTAAGCAAAAGGATGTGGCGGAGTTGCAGGCGGAGCATCCCGATGAGGGGATGAGCGGGGTGGACCCGCGGTACGTGATCAACCGGTTGAGTTCATCACTTATCCGTACTTCCACCCGTTGCATCAACCCGCTGGATGTGTTACGCGGGTTAAAGGATGGTCTGGACCAGCATCCCTCCATTACCAAGGAGGAGCGCGACCGGCTGCTTAACTTTATTTCGGTGGCCAGAAAAGAATATGATGAGCTGGCCAAAAAGGAAGTTCAGAAGGCGTTCGTATACTCTTATGAAGAGTCCGCTCGCATATTGTTCGATAATTATCTGGATAATGTTGAAGCTTATTGCAACGGTGTTAAGTTGAAAGACCCCATTACGGACGAAGAAATCGACCCTGATGAAAAGTTGATGCGATCCATCGAAGAACAGATCGGGGTTTCGGAAAGCGCCAAGAAGAGTTTCCGTGAGGAAATTTTGATCAGGTTGTCAACCTACGCCAGGAAAGGCAAACGGTTTGATTACCGGTCGCATGAGAGATTGCGCGAGGCTGTGGAAAAGAAGCTGTTTGCCGACTTAAAAGATGTGGTTAAGATTACCACTTCCACCAAGACTCCCGACGCCGAACAGCTCAAACGGATTAACGAAGTAAGCGCCAAGTTGATTGACGAGTACGGTTATTGCAGCATTTGCGCCAATGAACTGTTAAAATACGTGGGCAGCCTGTTAAACAGGTAGGGGGTAATCCAAAATGTCCGGCAGATACACGGTCTCCCGGGAGGACTGGTCATTACACCGCAAAGGTGAAATTGACCGGGATCGCCACCGGGAAAAGGTGAGGGAGGCAATTAAGAAAAACCTGGCAGACGTTGTCAGCGAGGAAAGCATAATTTTGTCCGACGGCCGCAAAGTTGTCAAGGTGCCCATACGTTCCCTGGAAGAGTACCATTTCCGCTTTGATACGGGTAAACGTAAACATGCCGGCCAGGGCGAGGGAGGCACCAAGGAAGGGGACTTACTGGGCAGCGAGCAAAAAAAGGCGGGACCGGGCAAAGGTCCGGGCGCCGGCGACGAACCCGGCGTGGACTATTACGAAGCTGAAATTACCATTGAAGAACTGGCGCAGTTGATCTTTGAGGATTTGGGGTTGCCAAACTTGCAGCAAAAGAAAAAACCCGAACTGGCATCCGAATCCTTTGAATTTAAGGAAGTCAGGAAACAGGGTATTTCCAGCAACATCGACCGCAAGCGAACGATTTTGGAAGCGATAAAGCGCAACGCCATGAAAGGACGGAAGGGTTTCAATGAGATAAGCAAGGACGACCTGCGTTTCAAAACCTGGGATGTTACTTACAAGTATGAAAGCAACGCGGTCGTGCTGGCCATGATGGACACATCGGGGTCGATGGGTCCGTACGAGAAATATATCGCCAGAAGTTTCTTTTTCTGGATGGTGCGCTTTTTACGTACCAAGTATCAAAACGTACAGATTGTTTTTCTGGCGCACCATGTTGAAGCCAAAGAAACCACCGAGGAGGAATTCTTTACCAAGGGGGCCAGCGGGGGAACCCGCTGCTCTTCGGTCTATAAACTGGCCCTGGAAATCATTGAAAAGCGGTTCAGCCCGCAAGATTACAATATATATGCTTTCCACTTCAGCGACGGTGACAACCTTACTTCGGACAACGAAAAATGCGTCAAATACGTTAATGAATTACTCAAAGTCTGTAATCTCGTGGGCTACGGGGAAATTGAAGGGCCTTATTACCACACCAGCACATTACGTGCCGCTTTTAAGAAAATAAACGATCCCAAGTTTACCTGTATTGGTATAAAGGATAAATCCGACGTATATCCGGCCTTGAAAACTTTCTTTAACCCGAACCCGGCAACTACTGCGTAACGAGGGGGTGTTCCTTTGCATCCGCAGGAGGAAAAAAAATTACTGGAAGAGTCCATTGAAAAAATAACCGCCATAGCCAAAGGGTTCAACCTTGATTTTTACGACATGTATTTTGAAATCTGCCCCGCCGATATTATTTATTCCTTCGGCGCCTACGGCATGCCCACCAGGTTCTCCCACTGGTCCTTTGGCAAGGCGTATCATAAAATGAAGACCCAGTACGATTATAATTTAAGCCGGATTTATGAAATGGTGATTAATTCCGATCCCTGTTACGCGTTTCTCCTCGAGGGTAACTCACTGGTGCAGAATAAGATGGTAATCGCCCATGTTTTGGGCCATTGCGATTTTTTTAAAAACAATTATTATTTCAGTAGAACGTCCAGAAAAATGGTTGAAAGCATGGCGGTGGCGGCGGACCGGATCAGGGGTTATGAATTCAAATATGGCCGGGATAAAGTGGAGACCTTTTTGGATTCTGTAATTTCGTTGCAGGAAAACGTGGACCCGCAACGGCACATCGCTGCAGGTGAAAGCATCAACCCGCAAACCCTTGATAAAAACCACGGCGGCCGGCAGCACACCTGTTCCGGCGGCCAATACTGCAAGGGGGGTGGGTGTAGTAACCAGGGTGGGTATCATGATCATGAAAAAACACAAGCCCGGCCGACCCCCTATGACGACCTTTGGGACCTTGACAAACATGAATGTGAACATAAATGCGACAAGGAAGACCAGCCTAAAAAATTCCCGGAACAACCGGAAAAGGATATGTTGTTGTTTATGATGGAGCATGCCCGGGATCTGAAAGACTGGCAACGGGATATTATCTCCATTATCAGGGAAGAAATGTTGTATTTTTGGCCGCAAATGCAGACCAAAATCATGAATGAAGGTTGGGCCACATACTGGCATATCAGGATTATGCGGGAATTGGATTTAACTGAAGATGAAGCGCTGGAGTTTGCGAAAACGCACGCCGGGGTAATCCAAACTTCCAAGTTTAGGATTAATCCTTATTACCTGGGTTTAAAAATATTCGAGGACATCGAAAAAAGATGGGATAACCCTACGGAGGAAGAAAAGCGGAAGTACGGGCGTAAAGGCGGCGAAGGTAAACACAAAATTTTTGAAGTCAGGGCAACCGAAAACGACATTTCGTTTATTCGAAACTATTTAACCGAGGAACTTGTTGAAGAACTGGATTTGTACTTATACAAGAAAGTTGGCTATGACTGGAAAGTAGTCGATAAAGACTGGGAAAAGGTACGGGACGGTCTGGTAAAAAACCTGTATAACTGCGGCTTGCCCTATATTGTGGTTGAAGACGGGGATTTCGGCAGGCGCGGGGAATTATACCTTAAGCATGTGTACGAGGGGACGGACCTGGACGTTTACTACCTGGAAAGAACCCTACCTCACGTTTATAAAGTCTGGGGCAGGGGGGTGCACTTGGAAACGGTAGTTGACGGCAAAAGAGTTGTATTTTCATATAATGGTGAAAAACCCGGTAAAAAATTTATTTAACAAATATTTATTTTCATTAGATTTGTCCGTCCGGGTGCATGAGTGCCCTCATTGCGGCTTGGTGCTTGACCGGGACGTAAATGCGGCCCGGAACATCCTCAAGAAAGCTTTGGCTTCGGAAGCGGCCTGAAAAGCTTCCCTACCGTGGGAACCACGGGACGTTACGCCTGTGGAGCTAACCCGCTAGGGTTACGATGAAGCAGGAAACCCACGAATTCGCCCCGCTCAGGAAGCCCCTTCCTGAGCGGGGCAAAGGGAGGGGTGGTTCACTAAAGTAATATAGTTGATAGGGGTTTTATAACATGTTATCCATGTATCTGGTCAAACAAAACTTTAATTGCGAGTCAATTGCCAGTATCGAACAACATGTCCGGGCCGAGTTGGCCCGTATGGGTGTGCGGGAACGGGTATTCCCGGGCATGAAGCTGTGCCTGGCCTGTGGGTCGCGCGGTTTTCCCTATGGACTACAAGTCATTCAAACTCTGGTTAAAACGTTCAAAGAGTGGGGTGCCGACCCTTTTATCATCCCGGCAATGGGCAGTCATGGCGGCGGCACCGATGAGGGACAGGCCCAAGTATTGCAAAAAATGGGCATTACCGGGGAAGCTTTAGGGGTGCCGGTAAAGTCATGTGTGGATGCGGTGTTCATTGGCGAAACGCCCGGGGGAGTACCCGTGTATTGCGATAAATACGCCCTGGAAGCCGACGGGGTGTTTTTATTCAACAGGGTCAAACCACACACAGCGTTTCGCGCGCCCGTTGAAAGCGGGTTAACCAAAATGATGGCCGTGGGCATGGGAAAAGTTAAGGGAGCTGAAGCGGCGCACCGGGCCGGGCTGGGACACCACCTGGTGGAAATGGCAAAGGTGATTGAAAAAAGGATCAATTTATTGGGTGGCATAGCTACGGTCGATAATTACCGGGGGGAAGCGATGGTATTAAAGGGGGTCTTGCCCCGCGAGCGCGAGGTTATGGACGGGAAGCTGCTCAAGTTGGCCTGGGAACAGTTGCCCCGGATTCCCTTCAATCATCTTCATGTGTTAATCGTGGATCAAATGGGCAAAAACATCAGCGGTACGGGGATGGACATCAATGTCATCGGGATGCACCGCCGGTTCGGAGGAAACCCTGTGCAATGCTATGAAACAATTGTAGTGTTGGACCTAACCCGGGAATCGAATGGAAATGCATTGGGCATCGGTTATGCCGACTTGACTACAAATAAGCTGGTTTCAAAAATTGATGTGCAAAAGATGTATAAAAACGCGCTTACTACCGGCTTTTTATGTTCGGTGAAAATACCTTGCGCACTTCCAACGGACCGGGAGGCAATAGAAACGGCCTGTAAATTGTACGGATTAAATAAATGCAGGGTGGCGCGGATAAAGGACACCAAACACCTTGAGTACTTGTGGATATCGGAACCCCTGGTTAAAGAAGCCAATAATCTTGAATTAATCAGGAAAGTAGACAGCATTTTTGAGACTACGGAATACCGTTAACCTTTTCTGTTCCTGTTTTACCGTAGCGTTTAATCCACTTTTACTTTCCCAATTTAAAGCTTGGCTTGACTTCATTTCTTTAATTGGTTAAACTGTTAGAGAAATTAAATGTTTTGTCGGAGGAGATGAAGCGCTTGCGAAAAATCAAGTTTTTATGGATGGTGTTGCTGGTAGTCGGCCTGACCTTGCTGGCCGCGGGCTGCGGCGGAGACAAGCCGGCGGACAAGCCCGGTGAACAGGCGGCGAGCGGCGATGCTGAAAAAACTACCTGGCAGCTGATTCAGGAAAAAGGCGTTATGACGGTCGGCTTGGATGACACTTTCAGGCCAATGGGTTTCCGTGATGAAAAAGGTGAACTGGTGGGTTTCGACATTGATATGGGTAAAGAATTGGAAAAGCGCCTGGGAATTAAACTGGAATGGATTCCCACGGACTGGAGTGGTGTGACCGGCGCTTTAAATTCCAAGAAGTTCGACGTGGTAATTAACGGCATGAGTATTACGGAAGAACGTAAAAAAGTTATTGATTTCTCCATACCTTATGTTAATGCCAGTATCGGCATGGCTGTCAAAATAGATAACAATGACATTAAAACCAAAGAGGATTTGAAAGGTAAAACGGTAGCCACCCAGGCGGGAAGTTCCGGTTATGAAGCATGTAAAGAACTGGTAAAAGAGGGCATCATCGACGAGTCGAAAATCAAACAGTACAACCAGTATCCCGAAGCATTCCAGGACCTGGCCCTGGGCCGTGTTGACGCAGTGGTGGTAGACGTAACCACTGCCGGGGACTTCGTAAGCAAAAAGCCCGACACTTACAAAATTGTTGAAGAGCCGCTGGTGGAAGATTTTTACGCCATCGGTCTGCGTAAAGAAGATAAAGATTTAAAAGAAGTCCTGGATAAAACTTTAAGGGAAATGATGGAAGACGGTACACTTTCCGCAATCTCCCAAAAATGGTTCGACGGCAAGGATATGATAGCCAAGCCGGAATAAAAGTGAACGGGCGCGATTTTCGCGCCCTAAAATACTTAATGCTTTTGACGGGGTGTAAAACATTGCGCATTGGTCCAATCGACATAGAATTCCTTCTAGTCATTTTGCCTGTTCTCTTAAAAGGTGCCTTAATAACAATTGAACTGACGGTACTGGCTATATTTTTCGGGACAATTATCGGGTTGTTTGTCGCCCTGATGAAAATTTCCCGGTTTAAAATACTGGCGGCCATTGGAAGTTTTTACACCTGGGTGATCCGGGGTATTCCTCTCCTGGTGCAGCTTTTTATTCTTTATTACGGTTTGGCGCAGTACCTTGACATCCAATTGAGTCCCAAGGCCGCGGCTATACTTGGATTAAGTATTTGCGGCGGCGCTTATATCGCCGAAATTATCAGGGCTGGTATTCAATCTATTGATAAAGGACAGATGGAAGCTGCGCTTTCACTGGGCATGTCTTATGCGCAGGCCATGCGGCGGGTCATCCTGCCCCAGGCGTACCGGCGCTTGCTGCCGCCCATGGGTAATGAGTTTATTGCCTTGATGAAGGACACCTCACTGGTTTCGGTGATTACGATGGTGGAACTGATGCGCAGCGGGATACTGCTGAACACGACATATTTCCGTTCCATGGAAATATATTTGACTGTGGGCGTTATTTATTTAATTATGACTACATTTTTTATTTGCATCATTAATCGCCTCGAAAAACGCTTGGCTATATCCGACGGTGAATAACGGAAGGTGAATTGATTATGATTGTGGCAGAACATGTTCATAAGAGTTTCGGCAAACTGCATGTATTAAAAGACGTAAGCCTTACCGTTGAACAGGGTGAAGTTGTGGTCATTATCGGCCCCAGCGGGTCTGGAAAGAGTACATTCTTGCGCTGCCTGAATTACCTGGAAACAATTGATAAAGGGTATATAACCGTGGGCGGCCAGCCGGTGGGAAAAAGGAAACTGCCGGATGGTCGCATTGTGGATGACAATAGAAAAAACATTTACCGCCTCAGAAGTCAAATAGGCATGGTGTTCCAAAGGTTTAACCTGTTTCCCCACCAGACCGCGCTGCAAAATGTCATGGAGGGCCCCGTTACCGTGTCCAAAATTCCGGTAGCGGAAGCCAGGGCCAGAGCCGAAGCCCTTCTTGCCAAAGTGGGACTGGCCGATAAATCCCATGCTTACCCCATCCAACTTTCCGGCGGCCAGCAACAGCGTGTGGCCATTGCCCGGGCACTGGCGATGCAGCCCAAGGTC
This sequence comes from Desulfallas sp. Bu1-1, assembly GCF_015594625.1. Lineage (GTDB taxonomy): Bacteria > Bacillota > Desulfotomaculia > Desulfotomaculales > Desulfallaceae > JADNRQ01. Next base: position 30,062 of record NZ_JADNRQ010000011.1, read on the forward strand.
ATGCTATTTGATGAACCTACCAGCGCCCTGGACCCGGAACTGGTAGGGGAGGTTTTGGCGGTAATCAAGGATCTGGCCAGGGACGGTATGACCATGGTTGTAGTTACCCACGAAATGGGTTTCGCCCGTGAGGTGGCCGATAAAGTGGTGTTTATGGATAATGGTCAAATCCTTGAAGAATCCCCGCCGCATGTGATTTTTAATCGCCCCGCTCATCCCCGCACCAGAGAATTTTTAAGCAAGATATTATAATCGTTTAAAAGCAAGCCGGGCTCTAAAAGGACGACCCCAACAACGGGTCTTTTTTGTTTCAGGCCGCCGTAACCAACTATTTACCGGGCTACATATATATATTTTAAATATTGATTTATTGTAAATTCCATATATGCAATATATTGTACAGACACTATTTTCCGGGGAAGGAGGGATAAAGTTTGCTTTCACCGAGTCTGGAGGATTACCTGGAGGAAATCTACCGGTTTTCGCTAAATCACAACGTGGTGCGGGTCAGCGATATAGCCACCTGCCTTGATGTCACCATGCCCTCTGTGAATAATGCCATCCGAAAGTTAAGCAGCGAAAATTACCTGATTTATAAAAAATACAAAGAATTGGTTTTAACAGAAAAAGGGCGCAGGCTGGGCAAGTTTCTGGTGGAAAGAAACAGGATCTTGCAAAACTTTTTAAGAGTCATAGATTCCAAATGTGATATCAAAGCGGAAGTTGAGGCTATGGAACATTATTTATCACTGCCTACCATAAGGGCTATAGAAAACCTGCTTGATTTTATAGAAGACAACAAGGAATGCCACGAAAAGTTTATCCGGCATTGTAGGTACCGGGAAAAAAAAGGTCTTGGACTGGTGGACGGTTACCAGGAATGAACAGGCATTTCGCACGACGCATGGTTGCAGGAAAAACTTTCCCCGGCTAACAGGGGTTTATTTTTTTTTGTCCTAAACATAATAAAACGAGATTGGAAAAAACGTGGATGAAACGGTGATTTTATGCGTTCACTTTGGAAAGGTGCCATAACATTCGGGTTAATCTATGTACCCGTCAAGATTTATGCCGCTACTGAAAAAAAGGATATCAAGTTTAATTACCTGCATAAAAAATGCCATACGGCAATACAATATAGACGTTTTTGTCCCTACTGTGACACCGAGGTTGAGCTGGATGAAATAGTGCGGGGCTATGAATATGAAAAGGGCAGGTATATCACCATGATGGAGGATGAACTCGACCTGTTGCCCGGGGAGAAGAACCGAAGCGTGGATATTCTTGATTTTGTAGACATGCATCAAATTGATCCGGTATATTTTGACCGGTCGTATTATTTTGCCCCGGGTGAAGGCGGCAAGAAGGTTTACGAATTGCTAAGGCGGGCCATGGAGGAAACCAAACGGGCCGCTATTGCCCGGGTAACTTTAAGGAACAGGGAATCCATGGCTATAATAAGGCCCGGTCCCGGGGTTCTGATCATGGAAACAATGTTTTACGCCGACGAGGTGCGGTCCGTGGATAAAATTGAGGAAATCGGCGGGGATGTTGCACTTCATGAAAATGAAGTTAAAATGGCCGTGAGTTTGATTGAAAACCTTTCCACTGACTTTAACCCGGCCAAATACACCAATGCCTATCGCGAGAAATTGCATGAGGTGATCCAGGCCAAGATCAGCGGCCGGGAAGTGGTGGAAAAACCAGTTGCCGCGCAGGCTGAAAATGTCGTGGACCTGATGACGGCATTAAAGGCAAGCATTGAGCTGGCCAAAGAACAGCGGGGAAAAAAGCGGAAACCGGGCCGGGCTGGGGCGGGCAAACAAAAAACAGCAGGAGAGAATTCATAATTAATAGTTGTTTTGTAAGGAAAGGTGTAAGTGTTGAGCGACCGCACATTATTGCCGCTGCTGAAACCCATGCTGGCCGTGCCGTCCGAACCATTTGACCACCCGGATTATCTGTTTGAAGTTAAGTGGGATGGGTACAGGTGCTTGGCCTATTTGGACCAGCGGGAAACCAAGCTCATTTCCAGAAATCAAAAAAATATTACTGGTGCCTTCCCCGATCTGGGCGACCTGTGCCTGCATGTAAAAGATATCCCCCTGGTGCTGGACGGCGAAATTATTGTGCTGCGCAATGGCAGACCTTCTTTTGACGACCTGCAGGCCCGGGCCAAACTTGTGGCCGAAGACCGGGTTGCCCGGGCGGCCCAAAAATCGCCGGCCATTTACATGGCTTTTGATATTTTGTACCGGCGGGGGGCCCCCCTGGTGGACAGACCGCTGCATGTCCGGCGGGAGTACTTGCAAGCGGTGCTGAAACCGGGCCAAAACATTTTTATTTCGGAACAGGTAGCCCGGGAGGGGGTTGCTTTTTACCGGGCCTGTGTTGAAAAAGGCCTGGAAGGGGTAGTGGGTAAACGGTTTGACGGCAGGTATCTACCGGGCACTCGTTCACCGCTATGGAAAAAGGTGCGCCATATCAGGGAGGCCGATCTTGTGATCTGCGGATACCGCAGGGGCAAAGGAAGCAGGGTGCTGGGCGCTCTAGTGCTTGGCGCCTGGGATGGCCGGAAATTTATTTACCAGGGCATGGTCGGTACCGGTTTAAACCGGGAAGAACAACGGGATTTACTGGATAGGTTGGAATCGCTTAAAATAAACGAATCATTATTAACCGGCGCCGATCATGCTGGCCGCGCGATTAACTGGGTGCGGCCCGAACTGGTCTGCCGGGTGGAATACCTGTCCCTCACGCGGGAGGGCCTGTTGCGCCATCCCGTATATAAAGGGTTGCGTGCGGACAAGCCCCCCGGGGAATGTTCGCCCGCCGGCAATGGGCCTTAACTGGATTTAAGTCTTTAGGAAGGTTGTGTTCAGGCAAAGCGAGGTGGGAGCATTTGGGCGCAAAAACTGTGGAAATGGTTGAAATTGAGGGGCACGCTTTGCATCTTACCAATTTGGAAAAAGTTTTTTGGCCGGATCAGAACCTGACCAAAGCGCACATGATTAAGTATTACATGGAAATTGCGCCGTTGTTGTTGTCTTATATCTACAACAGGCCGCTGGTGATGAAAAGGTATCCGGACGGCATCCATGGGGATTTTTTTTATCAAAAAGAATGTCCTTTCTATGCTCCGGAATGGATTGAAACATACCCGGTGAAGCATACCCATAAGGTGATCAACTATATTGTTTGTAATAACGTCGCTACCCTGGTGTGGATGGCGAACCAGGGCTGCCTGGAAATTCACGGCTGGCTGAGCAGGTCGGATAATATAGACTACCCCGATCTTGCTGTCATCGACCTGGATCCTGCGGAAGGGGTACCGTTCAGGGAAGTGATGCGGGTGGCGCTGATTGTTCGGGAGGCCCTGAACATGCTTGGCATCAGCGGGTATCCCAAAACATCGGGTTCCAGCGGGATGCATATTTTTATCCCTTTGAGCGGGGAATACACATTTTCTGAAGTTGCGGCGGCAATGAAACACCTGGCCGAGATCATAGTAGGGGCCTACCCGGACGGAGTTACCGTGGAAAGGAATGTAATCAGGCGAAGTGGTAAAGTTTACATGGATTATTTGCAAAACGGCCGGGGTAAAACCATGGCTTTTCCTTACAGCCTGAGACCGGAGCCGGGCGCCCCCGTGTCTACGCCGCTGACCTGGGACGAGGTTGAGGAAATGAATATCGACCCCGGTGGATTTAACATTTTGACTATTTTTGATCGGGTTAAAAAAACAGGGGACATTTTTTCCGGTATGTTCGCCAATAAGCAGAGTTTAAAACCGTTATTGAAAATCGCGCCTGATACCGCCAACTCATTAGCCCATGATCTTCAACCCCCTAACATTTAAAATTTTTAGCAATCAATAAACAGATATTTTGGAACAAGCAGGAAAAAGCTATTTTATCTTGAACATCAGCATAATATAACGAAAAAGTTGAGGCGGGCTGGTGAAGTTGTTGAAGTTGTCAACGGAAGACAAGGTGTACTGGCTTGCCTGGCACATGATTCTGGCCGGGCAGGCCAATAAGTTTTGGAGAATTATGGATCACTTCGGCAATCCCCGGGAGGCGTGGTATGCGCCGGATCGGGAATTCGGCTGTTTGGCCAAAGCGCACAGGAATAACCTTGGAGAACTATTAAGCCGGCGTAAAGATCTAAATTTACATGAATTGGCTAATTACTTAAACCATAAGGATATAAAAATCATATTTTTTAGTGACGAAGGTTACCCGGAGCAGCTCAAAACAATATTCGATCCCCCGCCGGTTTTATTCGTCCGGGGGCAGAGTCGCTGTTTACATGAAACCGGGGTAGCCATGGTCGGGTCAAGGAGGGCCTCTCATTATGGTTTGAGCGTAGCTGAAAGCCTATCCCGTCAATTGGCCGAAGCCGGGGTGAACATAATCAGCGGCATGGCCAGGGGCATTGATGCCGCCGCGCATCGCGGGGCGCTGCAGGCCGGCGGGAAAACCATTGCCGTGCTGGGGTGCGGCGTTGATGTAATATACCCACGGGAAAATGGCAAGATAATGGTTGAAATAATCCGTACGGGAGCGGTGGTTAGTGAATTTCCCCCGGGAGCGCCGCCGGAAGCCTGGCATTTTCCGGTGCGTAACCGGGTTATCAGCGGTCTTAGCAAGGTAGTGGTAGTCGTTGAGGCCGCGGAAAAGAGCGGCGCCCTGATTACCGCCCACGCAGCCCTGGAGCAGGGCCGGGACGTAATGGCGGTGCCGGGAAATATTACCAGTAAACTCAGCCGGGGGGCAAACGGGCTCATTAAACAAGGGGCTGCTCCCGTGCTGGGCGCTGAGGACATCCTGGAGGAACTGGGCGTGGGGGTTATTTTTCCGCCGCGGGCCAGTGACCCTTCCGAGGGTGTAAAATTAACTGAAATTGAGCAAAAACTAAACAAGATCATCAACTTTGAACCTGTTCCCCTGGAGGTTATCGTGCAACAATCCGGGGTGCCCGCGGGAGAAGTAATGTCTGCCTTGATGTTCCTGGAAATGAAGGGGCTGGTCAGGCAGCTGCCAGGTAAGCTTTTTGCCAGGATCAAATAAATTTTGTTTAAAGATTTTTTGGGGGATAGATTTTTCTTAATGTATCGTTTGATTCTTTTGTACGGTAACCGTTATCATAATTTGAGGTGAGCAGTGTGGCTAAAACTTTGGTAATTGTGGAATCACCGGCTAAAGCCAAAAGCTTGGGAAAGTTTCTCGGCAAGAAATATGATGTAAAAGCCTCCATGGGACATATCAGGGATCTGCCCAAAAGCCAGTTCGGCGTTGACGTAAAGAACGGATTTAAGCCCAAATATATAACCATCAGAGGCAAAGGGGACATCATTAAAGAGTTGAAAGCGGCCACTAAAAAGGCCGACCATGTGTTACTGGCCTCGGACCCCGACCGGGAAGGTGAGGCTATTGCCTGGCACCTGGCCAATGTACTTGATCTTGATGAAAAATCGCCATGCCGGATTGAATTTAATGAAATTACCAAGCAGGCGGTGCAAAATGCCGTTAAACACCCGCGGCCCATTGACCTGAAAAAAGTTGACGCCCAGCAGGCCAGGCGGATTCTGGACAGGTTGGTGGGCTATAACTTAAGCCCGCTTTTGTGGCGGAAAATCAAAAAGGGCCTGAGCGCCGGCCGGGTGCAATCCGTTGCTATAAGGTTGATATGCGACCGGGAAGAGGAGATCCAATCCTTTGTTCCCGAGGAATACTGGACGCTGACGGCCAAGCTGCTTAAAGGTAATGCCGTCGCTTTTGATGCCAAGCTGCACAAGATCAACGGGGGCAAGGCCGATATTGCCGATGAGAACCAGGTGCGGCGGATTCTTGATGATTTGCAGGGAGCCACGTACCAGGTTACCGGTGTGGCCCGTAAAGAAAAAAGAAGACAACCGGCACCTCCCTTTACCACTAGCAGCTTGCAACAGGAAGCGTACCGCAAATTAAATTTTACTGCACGAAAAACCATGATGGTGGCCCAACAGCTGTATGAAGGGCTGGATCTGGGTAAAGAAGGCCCGGTGGGCCTGGTAACGTATATTCGTACGGATTCAACGCGGATTTCGGAAACCGCCGAGAAAGAGGCCCGGGAGTTTATCGCCGGGCGGTACGGGGCTGAATATGTTCCCGCCCAAGCACGCCGAACTGCGCCCAAGGGCCGAGCGCAGGACGCCCACGAGGCGATCCGGCCCACATCGGTATTCCGGGAGCCGGACAGCATAAAAAATTTTTTAACCCGGGACCAATACAAGTTATACAAGTTGATCTGGCTAAGGTTTGTAGCCAGCCAGATGAGCCACGCCGTAATCGATACCACCAGCGTGGATATCAAGGCCGGTAAATACACCTTCCGCGCCACGGGTTCCATGATCAAATTTGCGGGTTTCATGCAGGTTTATATCGAAGGGCGGGACGACGAAGAAGAAGGCGGCCAGGAAAACAGGTTGCCTCAGCTTCAAGAGGGGGAGATACTAAAAATTCTTTCCCTGGTGCCCAGGCAACATTTTACGCAACCGCCCCCACGTTATACTGATGCCACTTTAATTAAAACATTGGAGGAAAAGGGCATCGGCCGGCCGAGCACCTACGCGCCGACCGTGGACACCATCCTCAAGCGCGGGTACGTGATCAGGGAAAACAAAAATTTTTACCCCACGGAACTGGGCCAGGTGGTGGTGGACCTCTTAAAACAGTATTTCCCGGAAATTATCGATGTGGAGTTTACCGCCGATCTGGAGAAAAAGCTGGACGATATAGAAGAGGGTGACGTTGAATGGGTTAAAATTTTGGAAAATTTTTATGCTCCCTTTAAGGAGACGCTCAATGTGGCCGAGAAAGAAATTGAACATATCCAGGTTGAGGATGAGGTTACCGAAGAAATATGTGAACAGTGCGGCCGGAACATGGTGGTTAAAATGGGCAGGTACGGCAAGTTCCTGGCCTGCCCCGGTTTTCCAGAGTGCAGAAACACCAAACCGCTTTTAGAGCCTACGGGCGTTACCTGTCCCAGCTGCACCGGGGAACTTGTTTTAAGGCGCAGTAAAAAGGGCAGGAAATTTTATGGATGCAGCAATTACCCGGAATGTGAGTTTGTAGTATGGGATCAACCCACTAATCGTAAGTGTCCGAATTGCGGCAGCATGATGGTGCTGAAAGAGAGCAAAGGTGAAAAAATATACAGGTGCAGCAACAAAGAATGTGAGGAAAAAATTACGGCATCCGCGGAGGATGTCCAGGAACGGATTGATAATATTACGGAAGACAGCAGACTGAACGCCTATTGATAAAAGGGAGTTGAAAAATTGGCGGAACAGCTGACGATAATAGGTGCGGGGCTGGCCGGGTCCGAGGCGGCCTGGCAGGCGGCGTGCAGGGGGATCCCGGTAAGGTTGTACGAAATGAGGCCGGAGCAAAGCACGCCCGCTCACCAGACCGGTTTATTTGCCGAGCTGGTCTGCAGTAATTCCCTGCGGGCCCGGGCGCTGGAAAATGCTGTTGGTTTATTGAAGGAGGAAATGCGAAGGCTTGACTCCATCATCATGCGCTGCGCCGATGAACATAGCGTACCGGCGGGAGGGGCGCTGGCCGTGGACAGGGAGGGCTTCGCCCGGGCAGTGACCAGGGCCCTGGAAGAGCACGAATTGATTTCAGTACACCGGCGGGAATGTACCGAAATAGGTAACGGCGTGGTCGTGGTGGCGTCGGGACCCCTTACTTCCGGGCGACTGGCGGAAAAAATCAGGGAGTTTTTGGGCCGGGATTACCTGTATTTTTATGATGCCGTCGCGCCCATCGTAACCCTGGAGTCAATTGATATGGATAAAGTATTCTGGTCTTCCCGTTACGGCAAGGGTGACGGCGATTACCTTAATTGTCCCATGAACGAAGAAGAATACGACGCGTTTTGGCGGGAGTTGTCCACCGCCGAGAGGGCACCGCGGAAAGATTTTGAGCGGGAAATCAATTTTGAAGGCTGCATGCCCATTGAAGTGCTGGCCCGGCGTGGGCGGGACACCATGCGTTTCGGGCCGTTGAAGCCTGTAGGCCTGGTTGATCCCCGCACCGGGCGCAGGCCGTATGCCGTGGTTCAATTGCGCCGGGATAACGCCGCCGGCACGCTGTTAAATATTGTCGGGTTCCAGACGCACCTCAAATGGAGCGAGCAAAAGCGCGTTTTCAGCATGATCCCGGGCCTGGAACGGGCTGAGTTTGTTCGCTTCGGGGTGATGCACAGAAATACATATATCAATTCTCCCGCTCTGCTATGGCCCACATACCAGTGCCGGAAAAGGGAAAACATTTTTTTTGCCGGGCAAATTACCGGCGTGGAAGGGTACGTGGAATCGGCCGCTTCCGGTTTGGTGGCGGGAATCAACGCTTCCCTGTTGATACGGGGGCGCACTACCGTGGCCCTGCCGGTGGAAACCGCCCATGGCGCGCTGGCCCATTATATTACTTCCGCCGATTCAGAAAATTTTCAACCGATGAACATCACCTTCGGACTTTTTCCACCACTGGAGACCAGGGTAAAGGATAAGAAAAAGCGTAATCTATTGTATGCGGAGCGGGCTTTAAGGAAGCTGGAACAATGGAAGGCTTTAGTGGGAGATTTGTTTACTAAATGAGCGGAGTGATAACATGTATGGTTATGTAGATGGTTTTTTGGCCTACCTGCATACTGAAAAAAACGCATCGCCAAAAACAATACAAAGCTATCAAAAGGACCTGTTTGACGGGATTAGTTATTTCGCCGGGGAACTGGAAAAGCCGGATTACGCCATTCACCCCGCGGACATTACCGCCGCGCTGTTTAGAAGTTACCTGGCCGAAATGAGGGAACGAAAAAACTCCATTGCCACCATCGCCAGGAGGGTATCCGCGTGGCGTTCATTTTACCGGTACCTGTGCCGGGAAGATGTACTGGAGGATAACCCGCTCGGGAGGGTAAGCATCCCCAAGCGGGATAAAAAATTACCCCACTTTCTGCGTGAAGGGGAAATGAAGTTGTTGGTTGAGTTTCCACAGCCGGAAAAAATGCTGGGCTGCCGGGACCGGGCCTTATTGGAAGTCATGTATGGTACGGGAATCAGGGTGAGCGAACTGGTGGGGATTGATTTGGGAGATCTGGATTTGAAGCGTGCTACCGTCAAGGTTACCGGAAAGGGAGACCGGGAAAGGATTGTTCCACTGGGGGATTACGCGGTTGAAGCGTTACGCCTGTACATTGAAAAAGGGCGCCCCGCACTGGCGATAAATCAAAATGAGTACACCAGCGCCCTTTTTTTAAATCACCGGGGCGGCCGGCTCACGGACCGTGGAGTGCGCTGGCTGCTTAAACGGTACGTGGGGCGGCTCGGCTTGAACCAACAAACCAGCCCGCATACATTCCGGCATTCCTTCGCCACCCATATGCTGGACAACGGGGCGGACTTGCGGGCGGTGCAGGAATTGCTGGGACATGCGCGGCTTTCGACAACTCAAATTTACACCCATCTTAGCACAGACCGCCTCAAGCGTGTTTATGACCGGAGCCATCCCAGGGCATAGCCCGAGGGGACCCCTTTACAATGGATTAAAAAGGTATTATGTTATTGGTGGTTGGAATACTTCAGGGAAAGGGTTATTCGGATGTTTCACGCGACAACGATAGTAGCGGTAAAGAGGGAAAAAGAGGTGGCCATGGCTGGCGACGGCCAGGTTACGTTTGGACAGAATATCGTGTTAAAACATAACGCGCGAAAGTTGCGGCGCTTGCACGGCGGTAAAGTGCTGGCCGGTTTTGCGGGATCCGTGGCCGATGCTATCACCCTGTTTGAAAAATTTGAGGGTAAGATCGAGTCGTACCAGGGGAACATAAAAAGGGCGGCGGTGGAACTGGCCAAGGAATGGCGTACGGATAAATTGTTACGGCGCCTGGAGGCACTGCTGGTGGTTGCGGACAGGGAATGCCTGCTGGTGATCAGCGGCAGCGGCGAGGTGATTGAGCCGGACGATGGAGTCGTGTCAATAGGTTCCGGAGGGCCTTACGCTCTGGCTGCGGCTAGAGCCCTGGTTAAACACACCGGTATGAGCGCCGGTGAAATTGCCCGGGAGGCGCTGGCCATAGCGGCCGGGATATGCGTTTATACCAATGACCGGATTATTGTTGAAATACTGTAGATTTACCACGGGAGGGTGCGGAATGGTTTCGCTTACGCCTAGAGAAATTGTTATGGAACTGGATAAATATGTTGTGGGCCAGCACCAGGCTAAAAAAGCGGTGGCTATTGCGTTGCGCAACAGGTATCGCCGGAGCAAGCTGCCCGAAGATTTACGGGATGAGGTTATGCCCAAAAATATTTTGATGATTGGCCCCACCGGTGTGGGAAAAACCGAAATCGCCCGCCGCTTGGCCAGATTGGTTAACGCACCCTTTATCAAGATAGAAGCCACCAAGTTTACCGAGGTGGGTTACGTCGGGCGGGATGTCGAGTCGATGGTTCGCGACCTGGTGGAAACCTCCATCCGGATGGTCCGCCAGGAAAGAATGGCCATGGTTGAGGAAAAGGCCAGGCGAATAGCTGAAGATCGGATTATTGAACTACTTGCCCCCATGCCCAGGCAAGAAAAAGCTGTACGTAACCCTCTGGAAATGTTTTTCGGCACCGCCAGGCAGGCGGATCAAACGGAAGACAGGCAGTATGAGCAACTGGCCAGCAGGGTTAAGTTTGAGCGGGAAACCTTGCGGGAAAAGCTGGCAAGGGGCGAACTGGAACAGGAATATGTCGAAGTTGAGGTGGAAGACAACAAGCCTCCCATGATGGAGGTATTTACAGGGTCCGGCGTGGAGGAAATGGGGATCAACATAAGCGATATGCTGGGCAATATTTTTCCCAAGCGAAAACGCCGGCGCAGAATGACCGTTGCCGAAGCGCGCAAGGTGTTGACCCAGCAAGAGGCCCAAAATTTGATTGATATGGATGAAGTAACCACTACGGCTATATCGCAGGCGGAAAATCACGGCATTATTTTTCTCGATGAAATAGACAAGATTGCCTTTAAGGACGGCGGAGCCGGGCCCGACGTTTCACGCGGCGGGGTACAGCGGGATATTTTACCCATCGTTGAGGGTTCCACGGTAATGACCAAGTACGGGCCGGTTAAAACAGATCACATCTTGTTTATTGCCGCGGGAGCCTTCCATATGTCCAAACCCTCTGACTTGATCCCGGAATTACAGGGACGTTTTCCCATCAGGGTGGAATTGTCCAGCCTGACCAGGGAAGATTTTTTGCAAATACTGACCGAGCCGAAAAATTCCTTGATCAGGCAATATATCGAATTATTACGAACGGAGGGCCTTGAGGTCAAATTTTCGCAAAACTCTCTTGAGAAAATTGCTGAAATAGCTTATACTGTTAATGAGCAAACAGAAAATATCGGCGCGCGAAGGCTGCACACCATAATGGAAAAGCTGCTTGAGGATATCTCGTTTAACGCTAGTGAAATGGCGGGCAGTACATTTACAATTGATGAACAATATGTTACAAATAAGCTCGGTGAAGTGGTGATGAACCAGGACTTAAGCAGGTATATCCTATAAAGTTAAAAAAGAATTTTTTATTTTAGGGGATTATGTGTTATAATTTAATGATAAATTAGGTGTGTGGATGTTGTTATTTTCAAGGTAAAACCGGCTCTTGATTCACCTAAAACATTTATTACTTAAAACCCGTATTCTGGGGATAATAAGCTCTTAATAAAAAACGTTTAAGATTTACACTAAATATTTTATGTACTAGAACAAGAAAGAGGCGATGCAGTTTGCGTGATTTACTTGAGAAAGTCCGATCCATTAATAAAGTGTTACAGAAGTCCGCTGGCTACCCGGTTGATTTTAAGGAAATTGCCGCTATTTTGAGCGAAAACATTGAGTGCAGTATTTATATTCTCGATCGCCGGGGGAAAATACTCGGGTATTCTTATTTAAAAGGGTTTGTTTGTGAAGTTATGGAAGACATAGTTGAGTCACCAGCCGGATTCCCCGAGGAATATAACCGGAATTTATTGACTATAAATGAAACCCATGCCAATATATGTCAAACCGTAAATGTTTGCGCCTTTAATCACGAAAAAAGTTGCGAGTATAGCAAGGTAACCACTGTGGTACCAATAGTGGGTGCCGGCAGCAGGCTGGGTACACTGGTTCTAGCCAAGTATAACAAACACTTTACCGATGAAGATTTAATTCTTGCCGAACTGGGCGCCACCGTGGTTGGGATGGAAATACTGCGCGCCCGGCAGGACCGGATGGAAGAAGAAGCTAGGAAGCGCGCTGCGGTACAGATTGCGTTGGGCACATTGTCTTATTCGGAATTGGATGCTGTGCGGCATATTTTCAAACAGCTTGAGGGAGATGAGGGCCTGCTTGTTGCCAGTAAAATAGCCGACCGGGTTGGCATTACCAGATCCGTCATAGTAAACGCGCTTCGCAAATTTGAAAGCGCGGGGGTAATCGAATCCAAATCACTGGGTATGAAAGGCACCTATATTAAAGTCCTCAACGACCGGCTGCTGGAGGAATTGGAACGACTGCAACAACACTAAAACAGCCATGTTCAACTGGCTGTTTTTTTGCTTATGCGATTTATGCGATTTGCTGCCTTGCCAGTGGTTAAACTTTATGTTAGAATACATGCTGGTGTTAAATACACACGTCGTTGGATTTCAGCAGACGGTCCCTGCTTTTGGGCCTGCTGAAAAATGAAAGTGACGGAGGAAAAACCAGTGGGAGGAGGTGGTACTATTGGCCGTTATATCTATGAAGCAATTGCTTGAGGCCGGCGTTCATTTCGGGCACCAGACCCGGAGATGGAACCCCAAGATGGCTCCTTACATTTTTACAGATCGTAATGGTATTTACATCATTGATTTACAAAAAACCGTTAAAAAAGTTGAGGAAGCCTATAATTTTGTCAAACAGGTAGTCCAGGAAGGCGGCAACATATTATTTGTTGGCACCAAAAAACAGGCCCAGGAATCGGTCCGTGAAGAGGCCGAGCGTTGCGGCATGTTTTATGTGAATCAGCGCTGGCTTGGTGGTATGCTGACTAACTTCCAGACCATTCGCAAGCGTATCGAGAGACTGCATGAGCTGGAAGGAATGGAAGAAAATGGGGTGCTAGAAAAGCTTCCCAAGAAAGAAGTCGCCGAGCTTTTGCATGAAAAAGAAAGGTTGAGCAAGTTCCTGGGCGGTATTAAGGATATGCGCAAGCTGCCTCAGGCTTTGTTTATTATTGACCCGCGCAAAGAAAGAATCGCGGTGGCTGAAGGACGTAAGCTGGGCATCCCCATAATTGCAATTGTTGACACCAACTGCGATCCCGATGAAGTAGACTACATCATCCCGGGTAATGATGACGCTATCAGGGCGGTCAGGCTTTTGACCAGCAAGATAGCCGACGCGGTATTGGAAGGTAAGCAGGGCGAACAAGTCGCAGAATAAAATGCTGGTGGGGGATTAACCTGTATGGATAACCCCTGCCTTTTTTCTGTCTGTTATTATTTTATTAAAAAAGGTTATAATAATTAATTACAAGGAAAAAGATGGCAAAGGGGGATTTTTTCCATGGCTGAAATAACTGCAGCAATGGTAAAAGAATTAAGAGAAAGAACCGGTGCGGGAATGATGGATTGCAAAAAAGCGCTGGCGGCTACCGATGGGAACATGGAAAAGGCTGTTGATTTTCTGCGGGAAAAAGGACTGGCTGCCGCGGCTAAAAAAGCGGGCAGGATTACCGCAGAGGGATTAGTTGACTCTTACATTCACGCCGGGGGCAAAATCGGCGTGTTGGTTGAGGTAAACTGCGAGACCGATTTTGTAGCCAAAACCGATGAGTTTAAATCGCTAGTCAGGGATATCGCCATGCAAATTGCTGCTGCCCGCCCCGAGTATATCAGCAGGGAGGAAGTGCCGGAGGAGGTCGTTGCCAGGGAAAAGGAAATTTTAGCAGCTCAGGCTGCCAACGAAGGCAAGCCGGAAAAGATAATCCAAAAGATGGTTGAAGGACGTCTTGAAAAGTTTTACAAGGAAGTTTGCCTGCTGGAACAGCCCTTTATCAAGGATAATGAGAAAACTATCAAACAACTTATTACGGAAAAAATAGCCACCATCGGTGAGAACATTTCCGTTCGCAGGTTTGCGCGCTACGAGCTGGGCGAGGGCCTGGAAAAGAGAAAGAATGACTTTGCTGCGGAAGTGGCGGCCCAGGCTGGAAAATAATTTTAAATTATCATTCATTGGGGGTTTTAATTCAAAAGGAAAAAAATATTTCTTGTAGAAATACTAAAAATGGTATGACGGAGGTTAAATATCCCAAATGGATGTACCCAGGCACAAAAGGGTCATTTTAAAACTGAGCGGCGAGGCTTTGGCGGGTTCCAAGGGCTACGGCATTGATCCCGAAGTGGTTTATTCTATAGCCGTGCAAATTAAGGAAGTCGTACAATTGGGAGTGGAAGTGGCCATTGTTGTCGGCGGGGGTAATATCTGGAGGGGTGTGGCGGGCAGCGCCAAGGGCATGGACCGGGCAACCGCAGATTATATGGGTATGCTGGCCACGGTGATCAATTCACTGGCATTGCAAGATGCACTGACCAAGCAAAATGTCGATACCAGGGTTCAGACGGCCATTGAAATGAGGGAAGTTGCCGAACCCTATATTCGCAGGCGAGCCATCAGGCACCTGGAAAAGGGACGCGTAGTGATTTTTGCCGCTGGTACCGGCAACCCCTATTTTTCCACCGATACTACCGCGGCACTGCGCGCGGCAGAAATAGAGGCCGACGTGATTTTAATGGCCAAGCGGGTTGACGGCGTTTACGATTCCGACCCCTTGAAAAACGCTGATGCCAAGAAGTTTCACAAACTTAGTTACATTGACCTTTTAAACAGAGGGCTTGGCGTGATGGATTCCACCGCTACTTCTCTTTGTATGGATAATCGTATTCCACTGGTGGTTTTTAACCTGAATGAAAGCGGTAATATTAAAAAAGCTGTTATGGGAGAAGAAGTAGGAACATATGTTGGGGGTGACATCATTGGCGCATCCACTACTGGCTGAAACTGAAAAGAACATGAAAAAAACGGTGGAAGTGGTCAACAAGGAATTGGCTTCGTTGCGGGCGGGCCGGGCTACTCCGTCATTATTGGAAAAGATAATGGTGCAGTATTATGGCACGCCGACGCCGATAAACCAGCTGGCCAATGTTACCGCGCCGGAAGCACGGCTGCTGGTAATTCAGCCTTGGGATAAGACGGTGTTGCCGGAAATTGAGAAGGCGATTTTGAAATCGGATTTAGGCATTACACCTGCCAGCGACGGCAACGTCATCAGGTTGACTATACCGCAATTAACCCAGGAAAGAAGAACCGAACTGGTCAAGGTTGTGAAAAAGAAGGCGGAAGAGGGCCGTGTTGCCGTGCGCAATTTGAGACGGGACGCAAATGACAACTTGAAAAACCGGCAAAAGAACGGCGAAATATCGGAGGATGAGCTGCGGCGCCTGCAGGATGAAGTGCAAAAGCTCACCGATAAATACATAAAGGAAATTGACAACTTGGCCGCCGCAAAAGAAAAAGAAATCATGACGGTTTAAAAATGAAATGTTCGGACCTTTTGGCCATGGAACTTGAACGGGCGCTTGCCATGTGCCGTGCGTCCGGATGGACGGTAAAAGTGGAATATGTTGCGCCGCCCCGGGGCGAACCCGGGGGGCCATACCGGGTGATACGTTGCCTGGAACTTCCTGACAACAGGTTTTTATTAACGGCTGCTCGAGAAGCTACAGGGAAGGGGGTGTAGAAATGGCCTATAGAATTACCGATGAATGCCTGGCATGCGGAACTTGCCTGGAGTCCTGTCCAAACGAGGCGATTATGGAGGGGGATATTTACAAGATTGACCCCGATAAGTGTGAAAATTGCGGAACATGTATAGATGAATGCCCCACCGGAGCCATTATTGAAGAATAGTGGATACCCCCCTCGTTTCCGGAGGGGGTTGTTTTATAGTAAAGGGGGCGGTAATGTGTTTAAACGTTTGCGGGGCATTCGCTGCAAAAATTCCATTCAACAAGATGACAACAACTTGGAAAAGGAATTAATGAGGCAACTGGATTTATCCAGGCTACCGGCCCATGTAGCCATAATTATGGATGGCAACGGCAGGTGGGCCACAAAAAAAGGAATGCCCCGTTCGTTTGGACATAGAGCGGGCGTAAAATCGTTGCGGGAAGTGGTCAAGCTCTGTGTGGAACTAAAATTGAAACACCTTACCGTCTACGCTTTCTCTACGGAAAACTGGAAAAGGCCCCGCGAGGAAATCAATATATTAATGAATTTGTTGGTGGAATATCTATACAAGGAAATCGACGAGTTGTGCGCCAACAATGTGAGGATCAACCCGATGGGGATTATATCGGAACTTCCGGAGCATGCCCGGGAAGCGGTAACAATGGCGGTTCGAAAAAGCGAAAACAATACCGGGCTGGTTTTTAACGTTGCGCTTAATTACGGCGGTAGGGCGGAGTTGATCAAAGCCGCCAAGGAAATTGGGCAAAAACTGGTCGACGGTGAGTTGACCATTGATGAAATAAATGAACAGGAGATCGCCCGGCACTTGTATACTGCCGGTCAACCCGATCCGGACTTGTTGATCAGGCCGTCGGGCGATTACCGGGTCAGTAATTTTTTGCTCTGGCAACTGGCGTACACCGAATTTTGGCTAACGGACACCATGTGGCCGGATTTCGGTAGGAAGGAATTATTACAAGCGTTGCTGGATTACCAGCGCCGGGAAAGGCGTTTCGGCGGGCTGTTGCATAATTAGTTACCGTGGTTGGTGATTGAGTGTTTTGGCAGAGGTTGCTTAGCGCGTTAATCGGGATTCCCCTGCTGATTGCTGCGGTGTGGTACGGCGGCGTTCCGTTAATCGCCGTAACCGCAGCATTAATGTTGCTGGGTATCAGGGAAATTAACCGTATTTTTTCGCAAATCCAACTGCAAGTGCCAATAGCCCTGGCTTTGGCCGGTTGTCTTATTTTACTGGTTGCGGCATATCAATATAAACAGGGGTATCCAGGCGCCGGCGTGGTTGCCATTTTAGTTTTAAATCTTTTAACAATGGTTTTATTTTATCCCCGTTTTTCGCCACAGGATATCGCAGTGACTTTTTTAAGTACATTGTATGTGGGACTAATAAGCTATCTTTTTTTGCTTAGTACCCTGGACAATGGCAGGGTATGGTTGATTTTATTGCTGGTTTGTACCTGGGCCAACGACACTGTGGCTTACCTGGTCGGGTGCAAATGGGGGCGGCATCGCATGGCACCCACTCTAAGTCCCGGAAAAACCGTGGAAGGGGCTGTGTGCGGTGTGCTGGGCAGCATTTTAGCCGCTTTGCTGGTGATCTTTTTTTCCTCTCATCTCCCATTATTGCCGGTATTGCTGCTGGGCGCCCTGGTGGGAATAGCAGGCCAAGTGGGCGATCTTGTGGAGTCGGCATTAAAGCGTCAGGCCGGTATCAAGGATGCGGGCAGGTTGATCCCCGGACACGGGGGAATTTTGGACCGTTTTGACAGCATGCTCTTTACTGCTCCCCTGGTATACCACTTTGTGGGGTTGATTATAATAAGCTGAGGTGAATTTAGTGCCGCGAGCGGTACAAAATATACTATACGTGCTGGCGGGGACGGTTACACTGCTGGCAATCTATCTCGCTTTAAGATACGTGGTGCCCGAAATATTTTCCTGGCTGAAATATTTCCTCGTGGTGTTGTTTCCTTTTTTACTGGCTGCCATATTCAGCGTGTTTATGGAACCGCTGGTTGTGTATTTCAGCCGGGGAAACAGGGTTTCCAGGTTAATTGCTGTTCCACTGGCCATGCTGGTGTTTTTTGGTGGTATAGGCACTGTTTTAACATTACTGATCTTAAGATTGGTCAAAGAGTTGAACGATCTGTACCTGGTGCTTCCGGAAAAAATCACAACGATAGAAAACCTTTTTAACACCTGGGTGGAAAAGGGCGTATTGTTTTACGGAACCCTGCCCAAAGGCATCACCAGCAATCTACAGGACACGATCAATGGCTTGACCATAACGGCGCAGCACCTGGTGCGGGACTTGTTGTCTGTTTTGGTTCATTTCGTCAGTATGGTGCCCGGTGCCATTATGGTGATTATCATCAGCTTGGTTACAACATACTTTTTCAGCAAGGACAGGAACAAGATTGCGAACATGTGGCTAAGACTGGTTCCCCCGCCGTGGGGGAAACGTACGATGGAAATCAGCAAGCAGGTTGCCGTCGCGTTTCAATCCTACGTGCGCGCGCAATTTATTCTAATTTCCATTACCACCCTGATCAGTATTGTGGGTTTACATATTATTGGTACTGATTACGCCTTGACCCTGGGTTTGCTTGTGGGTATTTTTGACATGATTCCGGTGTTGGGTCCGGGTACCATATACATCCCCTGGGCCGCTTGGGCTTTTATCACGACGGATATTGTGCTGGGACTGAAATTGACGGTATTATATTTATTGGTAATGGTTGTAAGAGCGGTAATGGAGGCCAAGGTGGTTGCAGTCAATCTTGGATTGCACCCCCTGGCGGTATTAATGGCCATGTATATCGGGTTGAAAACAATCGGTGTGCTGGGGCTTGTGTTGGGACCGATTATGGTTGTTGCAGTACAAGCCACCGTTAAAGCGGTACAGTCCGTTCATAAATAAAAGATGGAATGGAGCCGGTTATGAAAAGAATTGCTATTTTGGGCAGTACGGGGTCGATTGGACAGCAGGCTCTGCAGGTTGTGGATCAATTTGCGGGCGAAATCAGGCCGGTGGCCTTGGCGGCGGGGCGGAACAGGGAACTGCTGCTGCGGCAGGTAAAAAAGTACAAACCACAGCTGGTGTCCGTGTCCAAAGAAGAGGATGCCGTCTGGCTGCGGGAAGTGCTAGGTAGAGAATCCGGCACCGAAGTATATTGTGGAAATGAAGGTTTGCTGGCCACGGCCACGTTTCCGGAAGCGGATACCGTTTTAACCGCCGTTTCGGGCGCGATAGGCCTGAAGCCCACCATGGCGGCCATCCGGTGCGGGAAAAATATTGCCCTGGCCAATAAGGAAACCCTGGTTGCCGCCGGTGAGCTGGTGGTGAGCCTGGCACAGCGACACAAAGCGGCGATCATGCCGGTGGACAGCGAACATTCGGCCGTCTGGCAGTGCCTGAACGGTGAAAATTGCGAAGACGTCTCCCAGATCATCCTTACGGCTTCCGGCGGGCCGTTTCGCCTGTTTAAGCGCGAAAAGATGGCGGGTATCACACCGGCCATGGCGCTGGAACACCCCAACTGGAAGATGGGGCCCAAGATCACGGTGGACTCGGCCACTTTAATGAACAAGGGCCTTGAAGTTATCGAAGCCAGGTGGCTGTTCAACATTGACTATAATCGAATCAAAGTGGTGATTCACCCGGAAAGTATCATCCATTCCATGGTGGAGTTCAACGACGGGTCCGTGATGGCGCAATTGGCCGTTCCCGACATGCGGTTGCCCATTCAGTATGCGTTGACCTATCCCGGGCGCCCCGCATCGAATGTACCCAAGTTACAATGGCCGATTCGCAGCCTGACCTTTGAAACGCCCGACCTTGAACGCTTTCCCGCCCTATCCCTGGCCTACGAGGCTGGAAGGGCCGGGGGTACCATGCCCGCCGTGATGAACGCCGCCAACGAGGTGGCGGTGGCGGCCTTTCTGGCCGGAAAAATCGGGTTTATGGCCATCCCCAAAGTGGTGGAAGAAGTAATGCACGGGCATAATGCAACTAAGTACGGCACTCTGGAAGAAATCCTGGAAGCGGACGGCTGGGCCCGCCGGAAAGCGGATGAGCTATGCGCCGGTACCGCATCATTTACTTTGTAAAGGATGACGTTTATGACAACTTTTTGGGCAGCTGTTTTTGTATTTGGGATATTAATATTTTTCCATGAACTGGGTCATTTTGCCGTGGCCAAAGCAGTGGGCATAAAAGTATATGAGTTTAGCCTGGGTTTTGGGCCGAAGTTATTCGGGGTTTCGCGGAGTGGAACAATATACAACCTGCGCTTGCTGCCGCTGGGCGGCTTTGTGCGTATGGCCGGTATGGATCCCGAGGAAAAGGACATCGAGCCCGGCAAGGGATTTGGTGATAAAACTGTTGCCCAGCGGATGGCCGTAATCGCGGCCGGCCCTTTAATGAATTTTCTTCTGGCGGTATTATTGCTGGCATTGATCTTCATGTTTCTGGGCTACCCGGTGCCCAACACAACAATAGCGGAGATAATTCCCGGGGACCCGGCCGACAAGGCGGGCCTGAAGCCCGGTGACGTAATTTACTCCATAGAAGGGGAAAAAATTGATTCCTGGAACGATATCACCTCGGCAATAAACAACCGGCCCGGTGAACGGATAACCATGGTGGTGATGAGGGATGGAAACAAATTAACGGTAGACGTGGTGCCCAAGGTTGGAGAAGGCGGCCGGGGGATGATTGGTTTTTACCCGGGCAGGGATTTAAAACAATTGAACCCCGTTGCCGCGCTGGCAGGTGGTGCGGAGTCGACGTTCAGGGTAACGGTATTAATCCTGGATTTCATCGGCAGAATGATCGAGGGCCAGGCCCCAGCCGATCTTGGCGGGCCGGTCAGGGTAATTTGGGAAATCGACCAGGCGGCCCAAAAAGGGATTTTTTACCTGCTGCAACTGGCGGCCTTTTTGAGTATCAACCTTGGGTTGTTTAACTTGCTCCCCATTCCCGCTTTGGACGGTAGCAGGATTATGTTTCTCGGCTTTGAAGGTTTGCGCGGGCGTCCCGTAGATCCGGCCAAGGAAAATTTCATTCACCTGGTTGGTTTTGGATTTCTTTTGCTGATGATAGTAGTAATAACGTATAATGACATTATTCAACTCTTTATTCAAAATCCCGGGGGGCCTTGACGGTGGGGACAACCAGGCTCAACGACATCATCAACCCGGAGGTTTAATCCAAATGAAGCGCAGAAAAAGCAGGCCGGTGCAACTGGGCGGGGTAACAGTGGGTGGGGACGCCCCCGTTTCCGTGCAGTCCATGACCAATACCGACACTCGCGACGCCGCCGCGACCATAGCGCAAATCCGTCGGCTTGTTCAGGCCGGTTGCGAAATTGTCAGGGTTGCCGTACCCGACCGGGAAGCCGCCCGGGCGCTGTCTGAAATCAAGAAAAACATAACCATTCCGCTTGTGGCCGATATCCACTTCGATTATCGGCTGGCCCTTGCGGCCATCGAAGCGGGGGTGGACGGGCTGCGCATCAACCCGGGCAACATTGGCGGCAGGGATAAGGTGGCGGAGGTTGTCAAGGCGGCCGGGCGAAAAAAGATTCCGATTCGTATCGGCGTCAATGCCGGATCGTTGGAAAAGGACCTGGCGGGAGACGGGGAAATAACCCCGGAAGCCATGGTGGAGAGTGCGCTGAGACACATAGCTATTCTGGAGGACCTGAATTTTTTCGACATTAAAATATCGCTTAAAGCTTCGGACGTGCCGTTAATGATCAACGCCTACCGCTTGCTTGCCGGTAAAGTGGACTACCCCCTGCATGTCGGCGTGACAGAGGCGGGAACGGTGCTCCGGGGCAGCATTAAATCGGCCGTGGGGATCGGAATCCTGTTATGGGAAGGCATCGGGGACACCATCCGGGTTTCCCTTACGGGCGACCCCATTCAGGAAGTGCGGGCGGCTTATGAAATATTAAGGGCTTTGGGGTTAAGACGTCGCGGGGTGGAAATAATCTCCTGCCCTACTTGCGGCAGGACGCAAATTGATTTGATTAACATCGCATGCGCGGTGGAAGACCGGCTGGCCGGGCTGGATATGCCGCTCCGGGTTGCGGTGATGGGTTGCGTCGTAAATGGCCCGGGTGAGGCCAGGCATGCCGATGTCGGTATCGCCGGCGGCAAGGGAGAGGGCCTGATTTTCCGAAAGGGCCGGGTGATCAGGAAAGTTCCTGAAGCATTGCTGGTGGAAGAGCTGGTCAAGGAAATAGACGATCTTGTTAATGGGAGGAATCGGGATGAGGGTTTCTAATCTGTTAATGCCGACCCTGCGGGAGTTGCCCGCGGAAGCGGAGGTGGTGAGCCACCAATTGCTACTGCGCGCGGGTTTTATTCGCAAAGCGGCGGCCGGCGTCTACACACTGCTGCCCCTGGCCTGGCGAGTGATTCGTAAAATCGAGCAAATTATCAGGGAAGAGATGGACAGGCAGGGCGGGCAGGAACTGATGATGCCCATTATCCAACCCGCGGAACTTTGGCATGAATCGGGACGCTGGGACGTGTACGGCCCTGAATTATTCAGACTCAAGGACAGGCACGGCAGGGACTTTTGCCTGGGCCCCACCCACGAGGAAATTATTACGGCCTTAATCCGGGGTGAGATTAATTCCTATAAGCAACTGCCCCTGCTGTTGTACCAAATTCAAAACAAGTACCGCGATGAGCGCCGGCCTCGTTTCGGCCTGCTGCGCGGCAGGGAGTTTATTATGAAGGATTTGTATTCCTTCGACCGGGACGAGGCGGGTTTGGACATCAGCTATAATAAGATGTTTGAAGCGTATACCAATGTTTTTCGTCGGTGCGGGTTGCGCTTCAGGCCCGTGGTGGCGGATTCCGGGGCCATCGGAGGAAGCGATACTCATGAGTTTGCGGTACTGGCTGAATCGGGCGAGGCCACGATTTTATATTGCGAAAACGATGAGTGCGGTTACGCTGCCAACGAGGAGCGGGCCGAGGCGGTTGCTTCCACTTCAACCGGCAATATGGCACCCCTGGAAATGAAAAAAATAAGCACGCCGGACTGTCGCACCATTGAGGAAGTTGCATTGTTTTTAAAGCTTCCGCCCGAGAAAATGATTAAAACCATGATTTACTCCACCGAAAAGGAAACTGTGGCTGCAATGGTAAGGGGCGACCGGGAAATTAACGAAGTCAAGCTTTATAACGCCCTGGGTTGTATCAGGTTGGACCTGGCGGATGAAGAGACGGTTTTAAGGGTAACCGGTGCCCCGGCTGGATTTGCCGGTCCGGTCAATTTGAAGGGTGTCAAACTGGTAGCGGACCGCGAGGTTATGACGCTGGCAAATGCTGTATGCGGTGCCAACGAAAACGATTACCACCTGGTCAACGTTAATCCCGGCAGGGACTTTAAACCGGACATAATTGCAGATATCCGCCTGGTCAAGGCCGGCGAACCATGCCCTGTGTGTGGCGCAGGCCTGCACGAGGCCAAAGGGATCGAAGTGGGTCAAATCTTTAAACTGGGCGACAAGTACAGCAAGGCCCTGGGGGCCACTTTTTTAGATGAAAATGGTAAAGCCAGGCCGTTTATCATGGGTTGTTACGGTATCGGTGTGACCAGAACCATGGCCGCCGCCGTTGAACAAAATCACGACGAGCGGGGCATTAAGTGGCCCGTACAAATCGCGCCTTACCACGTTATCGTGGTTCCGGTGAGCACCAAGGATAAAGACCAGGTTAACGCCGCCGAGGAAATTTACCAAAATCTCGTCACCGGCGGGGTGGAAACGGTAATTGACGACAGGCCGGAACGGGCCGGGGTCAAATTCAAGGATGCGGACCTGGTAGGTTACCCCATCCGCATCACCGTTGGAGCAAAAGGTTTGGCGGAGGGTAAAGTGGAATTATATTCGCGGCTTGAGGAACAAACAATGATGGTGCCGCTGGGTGATGTGGTTAATGCCGTTAAATCTAAATTGCGGGAACTGGCCGCTGGTTAAATTGACCCGTAACTTCCGGTTTCGTAATGCGGTATATGAAATACTCCCAAAACCACCGGGGTAAAACCGGCCGGTGGACAACCGGCATATGTTCGGCGAAAGACGGGTGAGTCTAGCGGTTCTAGCGGTTCTTTGTTGTCTTGACAAAGATCATTCATGTTTATATAATTTTACCTGTTGAATAGCAGGAGGGGTAATTCATGCCCTTTTTGGATGTTGAACGTTTAAAGAAGGTCAAAGGGGAGCGGAAACGGGTTTCCTTTGACAGCGATCTGTCCCCGATACCCGTGGACGGCAATGAAATAAATTTACTTAAACCGGCGCATTTTGACCTGACGCTAACCAACGTGGGCAACGCCATCACGGTGGAAGGCAGTTTTACGGTCGACCTGGAAGTGCAGTGCGGCCGGTGCCTGGGGAACTTTGTCCTATCTCTGAGTCCGGATTTTTCGGAAACCTATTACGACCGGTCTCAGCCGGTGCCCGGTCCCTTAAGGGAGGACTGGATTTCCTTTTCCGGCGATACAATAGATATTACGCCGGAGGTGGAAAACGCCATTATACTCAATTTACCCATGCGCTTTGTTTGTTCGGAACAATGCCGTGGTTTATGTCCCGTATGCGGAACCGACCTGAACAAGAAACAATGCGACTGCGTTCAGGAGAATATTGATCTACGCATGGCCAAACTCAAGGAACTACTGAAATAAGGGGGTGGAGACATGGGAGTACCCAAGAGGAAAAGATCCAAACAACGTAACCGGCAGCGCAGGGCGCAACAAAAAATTGAAGCCCCCAAGCTGGTGGAATGCCCGCAATGTCATGAGCTGATAGTGCCGCACCGGGCTTGCGCGGAGTGCGGGTACTATAAGGGAAGGAAAGCAGTTGCAGTTAAATAAAGGAAGGATTGTTAAAAATAAGCTCGAAAAAGAGCTTATTTTTTTATGTCACGGGCAGTTGCTTTTTGCTCCCAGCTGAGGTATACTCTGCATTAGTACCTGGTACTAATAATAATCAGGTATGCTCAAACAGGTGTTTAACATGAGTAAGAACGGTCAGGCAAAACTGGAAAGACACAGGCTTTTAAGCAGGTACCTGCAGGGTAATCCTTTTTTAACCGACGAGGACCTGGCCCATATACTGGGGGTGAGTATTCAGACCATCAGGCTGGACAGGGCGGATTTAAACATCCCCGAGATGCGGGAGCGGGTGAAAAAAATGGCCCGGGGGGTTTACCGCCATTTGCGGGCCATAACGGGCAAGGAAATCGTGGGTGAGCTGGTGGAACTCGAGGTGGGCCGGGAAGGGTTGTCCATACTCAACGTCACTGAAGAGATGACTCTCCAGAAGACGCGGGTGCTGGACGGGCGGTACCTGTTCGCTCAGGCCAACTCGCTGGCCCTGGCTCTCATCGACACCGATGTGGCCCTTACCGGTACCGCCAAGGTAAGCTTTAAAAGGCCGGTGTTCAAAGGGGAAAAAGTACTGGCCAGGGCGATTATCACCAGGAAAAAAGGTAATAAATATATGGTAAGGATTTCATCTTATGTTAAGGACGAACTGGTTTTCCAGGGAAAATTCCTGGTTTTTGACCTGTCCGAGGAGGTACGACGACTTGAAAATAGCCCTTGATGCCATGGGTGGCGATTACGCGCCCCGGGAAATCGTAAGGGGCGCCTGGGAAGCATGCCGGGAAACCGGCCAGAAAGTAATCCTGGTGGGCAACCAGGATATCTTGCGGCAGGAACTTGAGCTGTTGGAACCGTGCGCCGGACTGGAAATCGTCCACGCTCCCGAATTTATCGCCATGGAGGAAGCCCCGGCAACGGCGGTGCGCCGCAAAAGAAACGCGTCGGTGGTGATCGCCGCGGAACTGGTGCGCAGCGGCGATGCTGCCGCCATGGTTTCCGCCGGGAGCACCGGCGCCACCATGGCGGCGGCGCTTTTGCGTTGGGGACGCATCCCCGGCATCGATCGCCCGGCCATTGCGGGGGTACTGCCCACCGAACGGGGTGTAACCATATTGCTTGACGTGGGAGCCAATGTTGATTGCAAGCCCAAGCATCTCCTGCAGTTTGCAGTCATGGGTTCCCTTTACGCGCGGAATGTTTTGGGAGTGGAAAATCCCCGGGTGGGCCTGGTCAACGTGGGGGAGGAAAGCACCAAGGGCAACGAACTGACCCAGGAAACATACCCGCTGTTGCGCGAATCCGGTTTGAACTTCTACGGCAACATCGAGGGCAGGGATGTTTTTCAAGGCACCGTTGATGTGGCGGTTTGCGACGGGTTTGTGGGCAACGTGGTGCTGAAAACCGGCGAAGGCCTGGCGACGGTATTAATGAAAATGATTAAAAACGAACTGCAACAGAGCGGGCTGTCTAAAATCGGGGCCGTGCTGGCCCTGCCCGCGTTGAAGAATCTCAAAAAAAGGCTGGATTATTCCGAGTACGGCGGTGCGCCGCTCCTGGGGGTCAACGGGGTGGCCATAGTGTGCCACGGCAGTTCCCGGGCCCTGGCCATTAAAAACGCCATTAACCGGGCCAGGGAGTCGGTTGAAACCGGACTTGTCGGTTCCATTGGCGCCAGCCTGAACAATCCAGTTGGAGAGGTCGAGTTTGTCAATGAAATGTGATCAACCCCGAGCGGGTATTGTGGGGCTGGGGACTTACGTGCCCGAGCGAGTGCTTACCAATGAAGAACTGCAACAAATGGTGGATACCAGCGATGAGTGGATTCGTGCCCGCACGGGGATCCGTGAGAGGCGGGTGGCCTCTCCGGATGAGGCCGCTTCCGACCTGGCGCTGGTTGCGTGTCAAAGGGCGCTGGAAGATGCCGGTATCGGGCCGGATGAGATCGATCTGATCATTGCGGCCACCAACACACCCGATATGCTTTTCCCGGCCACCGCGTGCCTGTTGCAGGACAGGATCGGGGCTGCCGGCGCCGGAGCTTTTGACCTGCTGGCGGGTTGTACCGGCTTTATCTACGGGGTCGCCGTGGGAGCACAGTTTATCACCGCCGGTGCGGCGCGGACGGTGCTGGTGGTCGGGGCGGAGGCGCTGACAAGGATCATCAACTGGCAGGACCGTAACACCTGCGTACTTTTCGGCGACGGTGCGGGAGCGGTTGTGCTGCGCGAGGTGCCAGGCGACCGGGGTATTCTTTCCACCGTGCTGGGTGCGGATGGCAGCGGTGCCCGCCACCTGTATATGCCGGCCGGTGGTTCCAGGCTGCCGGCTTCCGCTGAAACAGTGGCTAAAGGTTTGCATTATGTGCATATGAACGGCCGGGAAGTATTTAAATTTGCTGTGCGGGCCATGGAGGACGGCGCCCGGGAAGTGCTGCGCCGGGCCGGGCTGACCGGGGCGGACGTGGATTTTCTGATCCCGCACCAGGCCAACATCCGCATCATTGAACACGCCGCGAAGAAGATGAATTTACCCATGGACCGGGTGGCCGTCAATGTCGACCGGTACGGCAACACTTCCACGGCATCGATTCCGCTGGCACTGGAGGAATCTGTAAAGAAAGGCAAGATCAAAGACGGGGACAACGTCGTGATGGTTGGTTTCGGCGCCGGCCTCACCTGGGCTGGCTTGTTAATCAGATGGTATGATTACAAAAAATAATCGACTCAAGGAGGGTAAGGCCATTAAAACTCGTATTTGCGACTTGCTGGGCATAAAATACCCCGTGCTTCAGGGCGGCATGGCCTGGGTCTCCACCGCTGAACTGGCGGCCGCTGTGAGCGAGGGGGGTGGGCTGGGCATTATCGGATCGGGCCAGGCCCCGCCCCAGTGGTTGCGGGAACAGGTAAAAAAGGCCAAGGAACTGACAGATAAACCTTTCGGGGTTAACGTGATGCTGCTTTCCCCCCACGTTGAAGAGATCGTGCAACTGCTGGCTGAGGAAAAGGTTTCCGTGGTCACCACCGGGGCGGGCAACCCGGGCAAGTATCTCGGGCTCTTGCACGGAGCCGGGATCAAGGTTATCCCCGTGGTTTCCTCGGTGGCGCTGGCCAAACGACTGGCCCGCTCGGGGGTTGACGCCATTATCGCCGAGGGTATGGAATCGGGGGGGCATATCGGGGAGTTGACCACCATGGCCCTGGTTCCCCAGATAGTTGACGCCGTGGATATACCGGTCATCGCCGCCGGGGGCATTTTCGACGGGCGGGGAATGGCCGCGGCGCTGATGCTGGGGGCCGAGGGTGTGCAAATGGGCACCCGGTTCATGTGTGCCAAGGAATGCACCATCCATGAACGGGTCAAGGAAATGGTGATCAGGGCCAAAGACCGGGACACGGTAGTTACCGGGCGGCCCACCGGTCATCCCGTCAGGGTGCTCAAGAATAAACTGGCCAGGCAGTTCCTGGAGTTGGAAGAACGCTGCGCCGGGAGCGAGGAATTTGAGAAGCTGGGCGTGGGGCGGCTGAGGCTGGCCATGCAGGAAGGGGACGTGGAAATGGGCTCGGTCATGGCCGGGCAAGTGTCATCCATGGTGAGCCGGGTCCAGCCCGCCCGGGAAATCATCCTGGAAGTGGTAACCGGGGCGGAACAAATCATCAAGGGTTTTTGCGACAGGGTGGTGAATGGTTAAATGCCGGTATTTATGTTTCCCGGGCAGGGGTCGCAGTTTGTGGGGATGGGTAAACCTTTATACGAAAAATACGACTTTATCCGGGAAATATTTGAAATTGCCGACCGGGAGCTGGATTTGCCGCTAACGGAATTAATTTTTAACGGCCCCGCGGAAGAGCTGCAGAAAACCGCCAACGCCCAGCCGGCCATATTGACCGTCAGCGTGGCCATGTACGAACTGCTCAAGCGGCGGGGGTTCCGGCCCGCGGCCGTGGCCGGGCACAGCCTGGGGGAATACTCCGCGCTGGTGGCCGCGGGCGCTCTCGAGTTTGGCGATGCGGTGCGACTGGTGCGCCTGCGCGGGCAGTACATGCAGGAGGCCGTGCCCCTGGGGCGGGGCGGGATGATGGCCGTGCTGGGACTGGCCGCGGATCAGGTGATGGAGGGCTGCCGCCGGGCGGCGGGGGCCGGGATTGTGGAGGCCGCCAATTTCAACTGTCCCGGGCAGGTGGTGGTGGCCGGCGAAAACCGGGCGTTGGAACGGGCGCAGGTCATTTTCAAGGAAATGGGGGCGAAGCGCTGCATACCATTGCAGGTCAGCGCGCCGTTCCATTGCAGCATGATGGAGCCCGCCGGCGCAAAGCTGGCCCGGGAACTGGCCGGGGTGGAGATCAGGGACCCGCGGGTTCCCGTGGTGGCCAACGTCAACGCGGAATACGCGAGCACCGCCGGTGAAGTCCGGGAAGCCCTGGTGCGCCAGGTTTCCAGCCCCGTGCTGTGGGAGCAGAGCGTGCGCCGGCTCCTGGCCGGTGGCCACGATGTGTTTGTGGAAGTGGGCCCGGGGCAGGTGCTGACCGGTTTGGTTAAAAAAATTAGCAGGGACGCGCGCACCGCCGCCTTTGGCGACGCGGTGGAGCCGGAAAAAATAATTGCCCTGCTGAAGGAGGTCGTGTAAAATGGACCTTGGTGGTAGAGTGGCCGTGGTCACGGGGGCTTCCCGGGGCATTGGCCGGGCCATCGCCCTGGAACTGGCACGGCGCGGCGCTGTGGTAGTGGTAAACTATGCCGGCAACGCGGCCGCGGCCGAAAAAACGGCTTCCGCCATCCGCGAGGCCGGCGGCGGGGCGCTGGTGATTAAAGCGGACGTTGCCGACCAGGAGCAGGTAAATCAAATGATGAAACAGGTTCTGGACGAGTACGGGCGGGTGGACATCCTGGTCAACAACGCCGGTATTACCAGGGACAACCTGCTGCCGCGCCTGCGCGAGGAGGATTGGGACGCGGTAATTAACGTCAACCTCAAAGGGGCCTACAACTGCGCCCGGGCGGTGATGCGACCCATGCTCAAGGCCAGGTGGGGCAGAATCATCAACATCAGCTCGGTGGTTGGTTTAACCGGTAATGCGGGCCAGGCCAACTACGCCGCGGCCAAGGCGGGCCTGCTGGGTTTCACCAGGTCTCTGGCCCGGGAGCTGGGCTCCCGTAATATCACGGTTAATGCCGTGGCGCCGGGTTATATCACCACCGACATGACCGCAGGACTTTCGGAAGAAAACAAGGCCCGGATGCTGCAAAACGTGCCCCTGGGCAGGTTCGGCGCTCCGGAAGAAGTGGCCGCCGCCGTGGCTTTCCTGGCCGGTGAGACGGCCGGGTATATCACCGGCCAGCTCATCGTGGTGGACGGCGGCATGACCATGCAGTAATGGTCGCCGGTGACCGGGCGTCAAGCGGCAACGAACCCGTCATAGCCCCAAAGCCATGACCTCTTGGGGCGTGAAGAAGTAGTTGGGCAGTAAGTTGTAAGCGTTAACTACAAGTATCACCAGCCTCAAGAGTAAAATTGCGAAACGAACGATTGATGCCGCCGGAACGCCAGATACAAGTACCGGTTTTTGCAGCGAAATTAATATTGTTATTGTATAAATTTACGGAAGGGGGGTGAAATAGTGGCGTCGGTTTTTGAGCGGGTCAAGCAAATCATTGTGGAGCAGCTGGGTGTGGAAGAGGAAGAAGTTACTATGGAGGCCTCTTTTGTCGACGACCTGGGCGCTGATTCCCTGGACATCGTGGAACTGGTGATGGCGCTGGAGGAAGAGTTTGAGATCCAGATTCCCGATGAGGATGCGGAGAAAATCCGCAAGGTGGGAGAGGCAGTTAAATATATCGAGGAGCATAAAGCTTAATTTGAAAATAATTAAAAAGCCCCGCCGGATCATGACCGGTGGGCTTTTTTGAAATAATATTATTTGCACCTGGGAGGTGCGGTTTTGACCAAAAGAGCAGTTGTAACCGGTATCGGCGTCGTCACCCCGGTGGGGAACAGCCTGGAGGAATTCTGGAACAACCTTGCGGGCGGCGTCAGCGGGGTGGGGCCGATCACCCGTTTTGATACGGAAGGATATGACAGTAAAATAGCGGCGGAAGTTAAAAATTTCAACCCCACGGATTTTATCGACCGCAAAGAAGCCCGGCGCATGGACCGCTTTACCCATTACGCGCTGGCGGCCACCGCCATGGCGGTGGAACATGCCGGGCTGAACATGGATAAAATCAACCGCGACCGGGCGGCAGTGATTCTGGGTTCCGGCGTGGGCGGGCTGGAAACACTGGAAGACCAGCACCGGGTGTTGATGCAGCGCGGGCCGGGCCGGATCAGCCCGTTTTTCATCCCCATGATGATCTCCAACATGGGCGCGGGCCAGGTGGCCATCAGGTACGGGCTGCGCGGGTGCAATGTTACGACCACCAGCGCCTGTGCTTCCAGCAATAACGCCATCGGCGACGCGTTCAAGCTGATTCAGTACGGGCAGGCGGATATAGTGATCAGCGGTGGGTCCGAGGCGCCAATTACGCCGCTGGCGGTGGCCGGTTTTTGTTCCATGAAGGCCCTTTCCACCCGTAACCACGAACCCTCGCTGGCCAGCCGGCCTTTTGATTCCGGGCGGGACGGCTTTGTCATTGGTGAGGGCGCGGTGATTCTGGTGCTGGAGGAGATGGAACACGCCCTGGCCCGGGGGGCGGAAATACTGGCCGAAATTACGGGATACGGGGCTTCCTGCGACGCCTACCACATCACGGCACCTGACCCGGAGGGCGCCGGGGCGGCTCTGGCCATGCGGATGGCCCTGGCGGACAGCGGCATCGCTCCTGAAGCCGTGGATTATATCAACGCCCACGGCACGTCCACGCCCCTGGGCGACAAGCTGGAAACCCTGGCCATCAAGGAAGTATTCGGGGATCATGCCCACCGGCTGGCGGTCAGTTCCACCAAGTCCATGACCGGGCATTTGCTGGGGGCGGCCGGCGGCCTCGAAGCGGCGGTTTGTGTGCTGGTTATCAGCAGAGGGTTTATCCCGCCGACGATCAACCTCACCGCGCCCGACCCGGAATGCGACCTGGATTACGTGCCCAACACCGGGCGCAAGGCTGATGTAAAGGTGGCCTTATCCAATTCATTCGGTTTCGGTGGGCATAACGCCACACTGGTGTTTGAGAGATTCACTCCCGAAAGGAAAGGCTGATATGGACCGGAACGATACGGAATTGCAGGAATTACAGAAACGCTTGAATTATGCCTGGCGTGACCCCGGGTTGTTGCGCCGGGCTCTTATCCACAGTTCCTACACGTACGAAAACAGGGAACAGGGTGAACACAACAACGAGCGTCTTGAATATCTCGGCGACGCCGTGTTGGAATTGATCGTCAGCGACTACTTTTACCGCGCTTTTCCCGATAAATCGGAAGGGGAACTGACCAAAATGCGGGCCCTGACGGTTTGTGAGCCCTCCCTGGCCGCGGTGGCGCGGCGCCTGGAACTGGGGCGGTACATGCTGATGGGCCGCGGGGAAGAGCGTTCCGGCGGCAGGGACAGGCCCTCCATCCTGGCGGACGCCTTTGAGGCCCTGCTGGGCGCTGTCTACCTGGACGCCGGGCTGGAGGAGGCCCGCAGGGTGGCGCTGCGGGAGCTGGCGGATATTATCGAAGAGGTTAGAACCGGCCACGCGATGCGCGATTACAAGACCGAGTTGCAGGAGTTGCTGCAGCGCAAAGCCGCTGATCCCATCCGCTACTCCATTATCGACGAACAGGGGCCCGACCATGATAAAACATTCACCGCCGTGGTGGAATACCGGGGTAAAAGAATGGGGTCGGGCCGCGGTAAATCCAAAAAGGAAGCCGAGCAGCAGGCGGCTAAAATGGCTCTGGAAAATTATCCGGACCGCCACTGAACTGGAGGTAAACTATGGGTTTTTTCAGCAAGTTAAAGGAAAGCCTCAATAAAACCAGGAAGAATTTTGTGGAGAAAATTGAAACGATCGTCACCGGCCGTAAAGCCATTGACGAGAGCCTGTATGAGGAACTGGAAGAAACGCTTATTCAGGCCGACGTGGGCATTGATACCGCGGTTGAGTTGATTGAACACCTCCGGGACGAGGTGAAAAAGCGCCGGGTCAGCGACCCGGGCGAACTGGTGCCGCTGCTGAAGGAACAAATGCAGTCGATTCTGGGAGAAGAAGAAACTTCCCTGAACGTCAATGGCGATAGACCGGCTGTGGTGATGGTGGTTGGTGTCAACGGGGTGGGTAAAACCACGACCATCGGCAAGCTGGCCCATTTCTTCAAGGAAGATGGAAGAAGCGTGCTGCTGGGCGCGGCTGATACGTTCCGGGCGGCCGCCATCGACCAGCTGGAAATCTGGGGCAACCGGGTGGGCGTGCCCGTGATCAGGCATTCCGAGGGTTCCGATCCCGCCGCCGTTGCCTACGACTCGCTTCAGGCCGCCCGGGCCAGGAAAATTGACGTGGTGATCATCGACACTGCGGGCAGGCTGCATACCAAGAGCAACTTGATGGATGAACTGAAAAAGGTTCGCCGGGTACTGGACAGGGAAATGCCGGGAGCCCCGCACGAGGTGTTGCTGGTGGTGGACGCCACCACCGGGCAGAACGCCATCAGCCAGGCCCGGTTGTTCAAGGAAGCGGTGGGGGTTACCGGGGTTGCCCTGACCAAGCTGGACGGCACAGCCAAAGGAGGCGTTGTGCTGGCCGTCAAAAAGAGCCTCGACATCCCCATCAAACTGATCGGAATTGGAGAGGGAATTGACGACCTGCGCCCCTTTAACGCAAGGGAATTCGTGGACGCGCTGTTTGAGAGGGACACCAAATCCACGGAACAGGCAAGCTGATCACCCTCAATACACAATACCAACCACCAACGACCAACCACCAACGACCAAACTGGCGGGCTTAAATTGCCCGCTTTTGGCATTTCTGAAAGGAATAATTGGAAACGGGGCGAATAGTAGGTTAAGTTGAACGTTATGCTAATAACAAAAGAGGATGGAGGTAAGCGATGAGCGTAAAAATTGCCATCATTGGGGGCACCGGTGTATACGACCCCAATATTCTTACGGAAATTACGGAAGAGAAACTTGAAACGCCCTTTGGCCGGGCCAGGGTAAAAATCGGCAGCTACCACGGGAAACGGGTGGCTTTCATGGCCAGGCACGGTGAAGACCATTCCGTGCCGCCGCACCTGGTCAATTACCGGGCCAATATTTACGCCCTGGGGATGCTGGGAGTGAAAAATATTTTCGCCACCGCTGCGGTGGGTTCCCTGAACCAGGATATGAAACCCAAGGATTTTGTTTTTGTGGACCAGTTTTTGGACTTTACCAAGTCCAGGCCGCAAACATTCGTTGAACAGGGGGTTGTGCACCTGGACATGACCGATCCCTACTGTCCCCGGCTGCGGCAGGTGCTGCGGGAGGCCGCTGAAAAGCATGGCCTGCCCCACCATATCGCCGGCACCTACGTCTGCACCGAGGGGCCGCGGTTCGAAACGCCGGCGGAAATTCGCATGTTTCGCCAGCTGGGTGGGGACCTGGTGGGCATGACCAGCGTGCCCGAGGTGGTGCTGGCCAGGGAAGCCAAAATTTGTTACGCCACCATTGCCATGGTGACCAATTTTGCTGCGGGAATTTCCGCCACCAGGCTGTCCCACCAAGAGGTCGTCGATATTATGGATGAAAACGTGCATAATTTAAGGAAACTGGTGATGGCGGCCATTGAAAGCGTCGACGAGGACGCGGTTTGTGGTGCCGGGTGTTGAAAGGTTGAAAGTTGATATAACACTCCCGAAAGGAATGTTTCTTTATGGATACAATGCGCTGGGTTGACGGGCGCCTGGAGATCCTGGACCAGACGCTGCTGCCCGAAAAAACGGAATATATCAGGTGCGACCGCTATGAAACCGTTTGTGAGGCGATACGCCGGTTGAGCGTGCGGGGGGCGCCGGCCATCGGTGCCGCGGCGGCTTACGGCCTGGCTCTCGGCGCCTCGGCAATCGATGTTGCCGGCAGGGAACAATTTATTCGGGCCGTGGAGAAAATTGCGCGCGATCTCGCGGCCACCAGGCCGACGGCTGTTAATTTGCAGTGGGCCGTGGACAGGCTGCTCGGGGTGATGAAGAACACCGCCGGGGGGGTCGATGTGCTCAAGGAGGTGCTGCTTGAAGAGGCCCATGCCATTTACCGGGAGGACCTGGAAAGCAACAGGAGGATGGGCGAATTCGGCCAGGTGCTGGTGCCGCAAAAGGCCTCCGTTTTGACCCACTGCAACGCCGGCGCGCTGGCCACGGCGGGCCTGGGCACCGCCCTGGGGGTGATCCGGGCGGCCCACAGGGCAGGCAAACAGGTGGAGGTTTACGCCGGCGAGACCAGGCCGCTGCTGCAGGGCGCGCGCCTGACAACCTGGGAGATGCTGCAGGAAAACATTCCGGTCACCCTGATTACGGACAACATGGCCGGTTACCTGATGGCCCGGGGTAAGGTGGACCTGGTTATTGTGGGCGCGGACCGCATCGCCGCCAACGGCGATACGGCCAACAAGATCGGTACTTACGGTGTGGCGGTGCTGGCCGGGGAGCACGGGATACCGTTTTACGTGGCCGCCCCCATGTCCACCGTCGATTTTAACGTGGCTTCCGGAGAGGATATACCAATTGAGAACCGGGATGAACGGGAAATTACCCATTTCGCCGGCGTCAGGGTGGCCCCGCCGGGGGTCAAGATCTGGAACCCGGCTTTCGATGTTACCCCGGCCAGGTTGATCACGGCCATTATCACCGACCGGGGGGTGGCCTACCCGCCGTATACGGAGTCGCTGGCGGGCCTGGCCGCAAAATAGTGCTGGTGAGGTGATTATTCTTGTCCGAATACATAGTACGCGATATCGACCTGCACCCGGAGGGAAGGCTGAAGATTGACTGGGTGCGTGCCCACATGCCCGTGCTTAACGTGCTGCGGGAGGAATTTGAAAGGGAACAGCCCTTCCGGGGTATTCGGGTGGCCATGAGCATTCACCTGGAGGCCAAAACGGCTTACCTGGCCGAGGTGCTCAAGTCCGGCGGGGCCGACGTGGCCATCACCGGGTCCAACCCCCTGTCCACCCAGGACGATGTCGCCGCGGCCCTGGCCCGGGAGGGGATAAAGGTTTACGCCTGGTACGACGCCACCAGCGAAGAGTACTTCGAGCACCTGCACCGGGTGCTCCAAAACCGTCCCCATGTGGTCATCGACGACGGCGGGGACCTGGTGCACCTGTTGCACACCGAACTGCATGATTTAGCCGGGGATGTGCTGGGCGGCGCCGAAGAAACCACCACCGGGGTGTTGAGGTTGAGGGCCCTGGAACGGGCGGGCAAATTACTTTTCCCCATGATAGCGGTCAACGATGCCCGCTGCAAGCATTTGTTCGACAACCGTTACGGCACGGGGGAATCCACCTGGTCGGGGATTATGCGCACCACCAACCTCGTGGTGGCCGGCAAAAACGTGGTGGTGATGGGGTACGGCTGGTGCGGCAAGGGCGTGGCCATGCGCGCCAGGGGGCTGGGCGCCAGTGTAATTGTTTGTGAAGTCGACCCGGTTA
The DNA here is from genome assembly GCF_015594625.1 of Desulfallas sp. Bu1-1. Taxonomy (GTDB): domain Bacteria; phylum Bacillota; class Desulfotomaculia; order Desulfotomaculales; family Desulfallaceae; genus JADNRQ01. The sequence goes on from NZ_JADNRQ010000011.1 coordinate 66,450, forward strand.
AAGCTATCGAGGCCCACATGGATGGATTCCGGGTCATGCACAGTGAGGACGCGGCTGCGGTGGGCGATATTTTCGTTACCGTAACCGGCTGCCGGGACTTGTTGCACGCGCGGCACTTCAGGCGGATGAAGGACGGCGCCATTATGGCCAACGCCGGTCATTTCGACGTGGAAATCAATATTCCGGAACTGGAGCAGGTCTCGGTATCCCGCCGGGTGGTGCGCAGGAACATCGAGGAGTTTTTACTCCCCGACGGGCGGCGGCTGTACCTCCTGGCCGAGGGCAGGCTGGTGAACCTGGCGGCGGGAGACGGTCACCCGGCGGAAATCATGGATATGTCTTTTGCCCTGCAGGCCTTGTCGGCTTTGTACATTGCCAGGCACGGCAAGGAACTGGAGAAGAAGGTCTATAACGTGTCGCCGGAAATCGACAGCCGCGTGGCGGAGCTCAAGCTGAAGTCCCTGGGCATCAACATCGATGTGCTGTCGGAGGAACAATTCAGATACATCAATGAATGGCGGCACGATTAAAATATTAAACGGGGGATCGGGAACAACATGTCGGTGGCAGTGGAAAAAACCAAGGAACAGGTGCTGAAAATGGGTTCGAAAATGGCCTGCGCCGGGCTGGTTACGGGCACCTGGGGCAATATTTCCGCGCGGGTGCCCGGCGAAAACCTGTATGTGATCACCCCCAGCGGTATTCCTTACGATGTGTGCAGGATAATGGATTTGGTGGTGGTGGACGGCGGGGGGCGGGTGATTGACGGGGAACGAAGGCCATCCACGGAATTAAAGATGCACCTGGCCATATATAACGCCCGGGCGGATGTGGGGGCGATTATGCACACCCATAGCGATTATGCAGGCGCCCTGGCGGTGGCTGGAAAACCGCTGCCGCCCATCCTGGAGGACATGGTACAGCTTGTGGGCGGCGAGGTTCCCGTGGCCCGGTACGCCCGGGCCGGCACAGCCAACCTGGCCGTCGCGGTGGTGGAGGCGCTGGGCGACAGCAACGCGGTGCTGCTGGCCAACCACGGGCTGGTCGGCCTGGGGCGCACGGTGGAAGAGGCGTTTCAGGTATGCATGGTGGTGGAAAAATCCGCCCGGGTTTATACGTGGGCGTCATTGCTGGGGCGGGTCAATATCATCCCACCGGATGAGGTTGCGGCGCTCAGGGATGCGTTTCTGACTTCATACGGTCAGCCCAAAAAAGACGCTGAACACCGGGCGCCGGGCATCGGAAAAATATAAAGGTGATTTAACTGCAAAAACACCACAGCGGCAGGCGATCCGGCGGATTTCTGGAGTGAGTGGAGCACTGGATGCGGTCCCTAGCCCGTCATATCCCAAGAGTCATGACCCCTTAGGGCGTGAAGAAGTAGTTAGGCAGTGAGTTACAAGCGTTAACTACAAGCTTTACTGTCCTCAAGAGTAAAATTGTGAAACGAGCGAAAGAAACCGCCGGAGCGCCAGATACAAGTACCGGTTTTTGCAGCGAAATCAAAGGTAATAAGGGAAAATGCCAGCCTTAATCAAGCTTGACCGGCGAGATTAGGGTGGGTTTTTTTGAAAGGGTTTATTTAAAAATTTGAATAATACAGTTATTACAGTTAGGAAAGGCCTGACCCCTAGAGGAGGTTTGGAGATGGCGAATTTATTGATTAAATGTATGGCCGTGCTCACCATGGACGGCAAGGGGGATATCATCCGCAATGGAGAAATAGCGGTTGAGGGGAGCCGGATTTTTCACGTGGGGCCGGCAGGCTCGACGCCGGAAGGTTTTTCTCCAGACCGGGTGCTGGATTATCCCCGGATGGTTGCCATGCCCGGGCTGGTTAACTGCCACACTCACGCTGCTATGACTTTACTCAGGGGGTATGCCGACGACATGCCCCTGATGCAGTGGTTGAAGGAAAAAATCTGGCCTCTGGAAGAACACCTGACACCCGGTGATATCTACCGGGGCACGCTGCTGTCCTGCGCCGAGATGATCCGCGGCGGCACCACCACCTTTGCCGACATGTATTTTGAAATGGACCAGGTGGCCCGGGCGGTGGATGAATCCGGCATGCGGGCGGTGCTGAGCCGGGGGATGATCGGCTTTGGACCCAACGCCGAATCGGCCATGCGGGAAAGCCGGGAATTTGTGCGGCGCTGGCACGGCGGCGCCGGCGGCAGGATTACGGCGCAGTTTGGCCCGCATGCTCCCTACACCTGCCCGCCGGAATATTTGAAACGCGTGATGGCGGCGGCGGAAGAGCTGGGTGTGGGCATCCACATTCACCTGGCCGAAACTGCCGACGAAATCAAGCAAATCAAAGAACAGTATGGGAAATCCCCCGTTGTCCTGATGGAGGAAACCGGGTTATTTGAATTGCCCGTGCTGGCGGCCCACTGTGTGCACCTGGACGACCGGGACATTGAAATTCTCGCGCGGCGCCGTGTAGGCATCGCTCACAATCCCCAGAGCAACATGAAACTGGCCAGCGGGGTGGCGCCGGTGACCCGGCTGCTGGAAGCGGGGGCGATCGTGGGCCTGGGCACCGACGGCGCGGCCAGCAACAACAACCTGGACCTGCTGGAGGAAATGCGGGCCGCGGCGCTGCTGCAAAAGGTATCCATCGGCGACGCCGCCGCCCTGCCCGCCTACGAGGCCCTGCGTATGGCCACCGTCGAAGGGGCGCGGGTCTTGGGGCTCGGGGACAAGGTGGGGCGCATCAAGCCGGGTATGCAGGCCGATATCATCCTGCTGGACACGCGCAGGCCGCACCTGTACCCGGTGTTTGATCTTTACGCCCACGTGGCGTACGCCGCGTCGTCGGCGGACGTGCACACGGTAATCATCGACGGCAGGGTGGTCATGGAAGACCGCCGCATCCTGACGCTGGATGAAGACGCCGTGCTGGAGGAAGCCCAGAGTGCTGCGGAAGGTCTGGTAAGTAGAAGGGAGGCTGTGAAAAATGGCTAAACAGGTGGCTATTTTGATCGAGGAGATGTATAACGAGTACGAATTTATTTATCCTTATTACCGCATGATCGAGGCGGGCTGCGAGGTGACGGTGGTTGGCACCGGCAGGAAGAAAAGCTATCCCAGCAAGGTGGGGCTGCCCGCGGAAGAAACGATATCCGCGGTTAACGCGGACCCGGCCCGGTTCGACGCGGTGATCATCCCCGGCGGGTTCGCGCCGGATTTCATGCGCCGCGACCCGGCCATGGTCAACCTGGTGCGTGAAGTTTACAACCGGGGCGGGGTGGTGGCGGCCATCTGTCACGGCGGCTGGATGCTGGCCTCGGCGGGGATCGTTAAAGGCAAGCAGGTAACCTCGTTTTTTGCCATCAAGGACGATTTAATCAACGCCGGCGCCGAATACCTCGACCGGGAAGTGGTTGTGGACGGAAACCTTGTCACCTCCCGCATGCCCGGCGATTTGCCGGCCTTCTGCAAGGCCGTCCTGGAAAAAATGGGGCTAGTTTAACCAGTAAATTAAAGCCCCCGGCATGGCGGGTATGGCCAACGGGGGCTTTTCCGGCCTCCTACCATATCATCATCCATTTTCCATGATACTTTTTGAAACCCCATAACCCGTGCAGGTAACCTTCATTTTCGCAATCGGTAATCTTAACTTTGCAATAGACCACTGCAGAATCAGGGGTTTGGGCGATCAGCCTGCTTTCAACGTATTCCGTGGCGCCCCAACTGGTAGGTGTGGTAACGGCTTGAAACAGGTTTTCGGCGAAAGAGTCCAAACCTACGGGGTGGATGTATCCCGCATAAATGGCGCGTATTTGATCCAAATTCTTTGGTAATTGATGAATATCCGTATTAAAATATCCCTTAAGTATTTCTGCCATTTCATTTTCAGCGGCGGCTGACGTTTGAACCGGGGGCGTGGAAAAGACAGCCATTGCGTTGGCCTTTTCTACCCAGATCGCCCGGCAGCCAGGGATTTCCGGGATTAACTGGACGGGAATATAAGTAATACCGTCCCGGACAAACGGGGCGGCGTCCAGTTTTCGCTTAACCCCGTCGACACTTGCCCGGGGTGAAGCCACGCTTAAATGGATGATTACGCCGTCTTTGCTGAGAATAATTGCCCGGCTGTTCGGGTCCCAATCCACGTGAATGCCCAGCTTTTCCGCCACTGCCCGGAGGGGGACAAAACCGTGACCGTTTTTCAAGATCATTTTTACCTGCCCGGTAACGTTTTCACCGTCGATGAATAGTTCCGGTGTCTCCAGGCAGCTATCCGGGTTGCCCGTACTTGCTTCGTACCTGGATGCCGGGGCCGTCCCGGGAGAAACCATGGCTAGACAGGTAATGCAAAGTATAATAACGATTAATGCATTTTTCATATAAATTAGACACCTCTTGAAATCACAATACGTTAGGGCTTACTAATTACATGGGAATATTTTACAACATTTACAATAAATAATCAATTACCCGTAAGAAATAAGGACCCTGCGCGAGCGGGAGGAAGATGTGACCATGCGGTTGAACGCCCGCGAGCGGGACCGGTACAATAAGGCGGTGTACATGCGCTGGCGCCGGGCCAACGAGCGTTTCGGCCGGTTCATGGAACGGCTGGGCATGGTGGGCAGGATAGAGTCGGTTCCACCCGGGGAGGATGACCGCAATCCCTCGTACCGCTGGGAACTGCACGTGTCCACCCGGATCGGGCACCGTCCCGAGCGTATCAGCCCGGAAACGGGCAGGATGGTGGGCGAGGGTATTTCCGGCGGCGAGCGGGCCGCCACATCCCTGCTTTTCGCCCTGGCCCTGCTGGGCGATATTGAACAAAAGCCGCCTTTTTACGTGCTGGATGAGTTCGACAGCGCCCTGGACGAGGGTGTCACCTGAATAATAAGAGAATATTAATTATTGAATTGCACGCATTTTCGTTTTACACTTAATTAAGTGGAGGTGTAAAAGTTGGATTACCAAAATATAACACTTTCCATTACCAAGGAAATATTAAAAAAAATAAAGCATATTGCAATTGAAAGAAATACTTCTGTATCCGGCTTATTGGCCAGCCACTTGGAACAAATTGTCGCCAGGGAAGACAAGTATAAAACAGCACGGTCTCGTCAAGATAACCTTTGCATAAAGTAACAATTCTTTGTATCGCACGCTTTTGCGTTCCCGCAGGTGTTTTACTTTTAGCCAGGCGTTAATTCAGGACTCCTTTAAAAAATCCGTACTCTTCAACAATTGGCCGTTTTGGACCGCTGACCTCAACTGGTCCGCACATCCCTTGTCTCCCGGTGCTTCACACAACTCTTCCAGCTCTTCCGCCGTTACGTCCCGCATGTCTCCGGCATCAAAAGTCCTTAATTTTTCAGCGGCTGTTCTTCTCAGATCTTCCGCTCCGGCGGAGCGCAATTCTTCAGCCCTGGGCATAAACTACACCTCCTTGCAGGCAATTTACTTTTAGTTTTTCTCCGGGGCATGGTTTAATAACATTAAAAATCTACCTGCAGGGTGTAGGTTTGTTGAGTATAACGTTGACGGCACGCTTGCTGATTATGATATTATTATATATAAGTATTCACACACAATTTTTCAGGAGGCGCAGTAATGAAATATAGAATACTTGGCAGAACAGGTTTAAAAGTTTCAGTTATCGGATTCGGCGGTATTCCCATCCAGCGTATTTCCGAGGAGATGGCCGGTTCTATCATCAACACGGCTCTGGACCTGGGAATAAATTTTTTTGACACGGCAAGGGGTTACACCGACAGCGAAGCCAAAATCGGAGCAGCCCTGAAAAAAAGGAGAAAAGAAGCGATTATTGCCACAAAATCCATGGCCAGGACCAGGGAGAGCATGGCCGCTGATATTCAAACCAGCCTGGAAACGCTCGGGGTTGATTATATCGATCTTTACCAGCTGCATAACGTCAAGGACGAAGCGGCACTGGAGCAGGTATTGAGCCCCAACGGAGCCCTTGCCGCCCTGGTGGAGGCAAAAAAGGACGGGGTGGTCAAGCATATTGGGATAACCGGACACATAAAAGGCGTTTTGATCGAGGCGCTAAAAACGGGACAGATGGAAACCGTACAATTTCCTTTCAACGCGGTGGAGACAAGCGGCGCCGGGGAGTTATTCGAACTGGCCAACAATCTTGAAGCCGGGATCATCATTATGAAGCCGCTTGCCGGGGGGGCCTTGAAAAACGCCGGCGCGGCACTCCGCTTTATCCTGGAATACCCGGTAACAACAGTAATTCCCGGTATGGATTCACTGCAACAGATAAAACAGAATGCCCTCGTGGGAGAAGACCAGCATCCCCTGTCGGGCGATGAAAGGAAGGAACTGGAGGAGGAAGCCGGCAGCCTGGGCAATGCGTTTTGCAGGAGGTGCGAGTACTGCTTGCCCTGTCCACAGGGGATAGATATTCCGACGGTATTTTTGCTTGACGGGTATTATACGAGATATGGTCTCCAGGACTGGGCCAGGGAACGCTACCGGGGTTTGCCGGTCAAGGCCGGCTCGTGCCTGGAATGCGGCCAGTGCGAGGAAAAATGCCCGTATGGCCTGTCCATACGCCGGATGCTGGCCGACGCCGCCGCAAGGTTGGATTAAATACAGGGAGCGGGAATTAATGCAGAGCAATTTGTAACGCGGTAAAACAACAGGCCCATACCCGTGTGAGGGTACGGGCCATAAATATTTGCAGGTCGAACTCAACCGGGCGTCCAACAGGATAAGAATAAATCAGACAAGCCTGGTCGCCCGGCTTAATTTGGGAGAGAAGATTCCCCGGTTTCCCCGCAACATGAACCCGGGGTGCATCCTTCGCTTTCGGGCTTGCCGCAGCAGCAGGAGGCGTTGCCGCTTAAATCCGCAGGTGCTCCCACCGAGCTTGGCAGAAAAGGCTTGGAAATCATTTTGGATACTTCCGTCCCACCGCACTCCGGGCAATTAACCCGGCCAATTTCTTTGCCCGGTAGGTGCAGCATTTCGAAAATTTTGCCGCATTTGCACTTGTACTCGAAAATTGGCATGATTAAGTCCCTCCTATTTATGATGATGGTTGCTCAATTTCCGGGTTATATTTATTCGCTTTCCGGGGTAAAAATCCTGCCGCTTACTTACCCCGGATGCTTTTTAAAACAGTCTTGGCGCTGGTGGCGGCGAAACTGAAAAATCCCTTGTTGCGTTTAAGCACATCTTCCAGGGCGTTCAGCACGTAATCCAGTTCCTCCTTGCCGACGGTCAGGGGCGGCTCCAGCCTGATCACATTGGGGTTGTTCAGGGTGTAGGCCGTGATAATACGGTGGCGATTGAGCAATTCCCCGGCCACCATGCTGCCCAGGTATTCGGTGGAAAGCTTCGAGGCCAGCCCCATGGTGGCCATGTTGGCCAGGCCGCCCGGCTGGGCGAACTCGATGCCGGTGAGCAGGCCGCGTCCCCGCACGTCCTGGATCAGGGGGTATTTCCGCTTCAGTTCCTTAAGCTGCGCCATGAAATAAGCGCCCTTTTCCGCTGCAGCGGCGGGAAGGTTTTCTTTAAGCAATACTTCCAGCGCTGCAATGCCCGCAGCTGCGGCCCAGGTGTTGCCGCCGAACGTCGAGGTGTGCAGGGTGGCCTTCTCCACGCTGCCGTAGGCCTTGTGCCAGATGTCATCGGTGGTGATGAACGCGCCGATGGGCATGATTCCTCCACCGAGAGACTTCGCCAGACACATGATGTCCGGCTCCACGTTTTCGTGCTGGCAGGCGAACATGGCCCCGGTGCGTCCCAGGCCGGTTTGGATTTCATCCGCGATAAACAGTGTTTTGGCTTCCCGGCACGCCCGGGCGGCTTCGACCAGGTAACCGGCGGGCGGCACGTTGATGCCGCCCTCGCCCTGGATGGGTTCCACAATGAAGGCCGCGGCTTCGTGCTCCCGCAGGGCGCGTTTCAGCGCACCCGCATCGCCGAACGGGACTTCGACACATTCGGGTAGCAGCGGTTCAAAAGAATTCCGGTACTTTTCCCGGCCGGTCACGGACAGGGCGCCGAAAGACTTCCCGTGGAACGAGTTCCGGCAATAGATGAACGTTTTCCTTCCCGTGGCGGCCCGGGCCAGCTTCAGAGCTCCTTCCACGGCTTCGGCGCCGCTGTTGCACAAAAACGACCTTTTCAGCTTGCCCGGGGTAATTTGGGCCAGGTTGTGCAGCAGGGCCGCCGCAATGGTCGGGATGTTGGCCTGGATAATGTTGGGCAAATTTTTTACACGTTCCAGGGCTCTGATCACATGCGGGTTGTTATGCCCGACGTTCAACGAACCGTAGCCGCCCAGAAAATCAAGGTATTCATTCCCTTCGCTGTCCCACACCCTGGTTCCTTCCGCCCGCACGAATTGCCGGTCGAAATTCAGCATGCTCATCAGGGTTACCAGGCTGGCGTTGCCGTAATTTTTATGCAGAGTCCTTACTTCATCCCTGGTCAGGGCCAGGGCGTTGTCCAGAGTTACAAGCAATTCCGTTGACAACACGGATACTTCGCTGTTTTTGCTCAAAATATTATCCCCCCATGACTGTGCAAATTTTTGTGCACAAATTAAATGTATCATTATCCGTGTTACTTGTCAATTTTTAGAAGTCAACAGGCGGGATTACTTGACAGGAAAGGGGCCATTAAGTAAAATCTATCTGTAAAGTAATTTTGCTTTATACGCAAGCGAGGTTTACTTTATGGATAAAGTAACCATGATCACGCTGATGTACGATTTTTACGGCCAACTGCTGACGGAACGACAACAAAAATTCATTGAGTTATATTATGGAAACGATTACTCTCTCGGTGAAATTGCCGAGAATTTCGGCGTCAGCCGCCAGGCGGTGCACGATACCCTGAAGCGCACCGAAAATATGCTCAAAAATTACGAGGATAAACTGCGCCTGGTTGATAAATTTTTGACCCAGCGCAACAAGCTGGCCGAGGCGGCCAGGCTGCTGGACGAGTGTACCGATTCCCCGCCCCGGCAGGTGGTACGGGCCAGGGAAATATTGCAGGAAGTGCTGGAAATGGACAGGGGGTAAAAATATGATTTTTTCCGGTCTCACCGAACGGCTCCAGGAAACATTTAAAAAATTGCGGGGGAAGGGGCGGCTGACCGAGGAGGATGTTGACCAGGCGCTGAAAGAGGTGCGCCGGGCCCTTATCGCCGCGGACGTCAATTTCATGGTGGTCAAGGACTTCATAGCCCGGATCAGGGACCGGGCCGTGGGTTCCGATGTACTGCAGAGCCTGACCCCGGCCCAGCAGGTGATCAAGATCGTCCACGACGAATTGACGGCCCTGATGGGCGGGACCCAGAGTAAAATCGAACTGGCCCCGTCGCCGCCGACGGTGATTATGATGGTGGGGCTGCACGGTGCGGGCAAGACGACCACCACGGCCAAGCTGGCCAACCTGCTGCGCAAGCAGGGCCGGCGCCCCATACTGGTGGCCGCCGACATCTACCGGCCCGCCGCCATCAAGCAATTGCAGGTGCTGGGCGGTCAGCTGAACATCCCCGTGTTCAGCATGGGGGACAGCGTGGCGCCGCCCGACATCGCCCGGGCCGCGGTGGATAAGGCCCGGCGCGAAGGTAATGACCTGGTCATCATCGATACCGCCGGCCGGTTGCACATTGACGAAGAATTAATGGGCGAGTTGCAAAAAATCGCCGCCGCCGTCAAGCCCAACGAAATCCTGCTGGTGGTTGACGCCATGACCGGCCAGGACGCCGTTAACGTCGCCAAAACCTTCAACGAAATGCTGTCGCTGACCGGGGTTGTCCTGACCAAGCTGGACGGGGATACCCGCGGCGGGGCGGCGCTGTCGGTGAAGGCGGTTACCGGCTGCCCGGTTAAATTCGTGGGCATGGGCGAAAAGCTGGACGCCCTGGAAGCGTTTCACCCGGAGCGGATGGCCAGCCGCATCCTGGGGATGGGTGATATGCTCACCCTGATCGAAAAGGCCCAGGCCAGTTTTGACGCCGAACAGGTGGAAAAATTAAGCAAACGGATCAGGAGCGCGGAGTTTACCCTGAACGATTTTGTGCAGCAGATCAACCAAGTCAAAAAAATCGGCCCGCTGGACCAAATCCTGAGCATGATTCCAGGCCTGGGCAACCTGAAGAAATTAAAAGACCTGGAGATCGATGAAAAGGAACTGGTCTACGTGGAAGCCATCATTAATTCGATGACCCCCTGGGAAAGGGAAAACCCACACGAAATTAAAGGCAACAGGCGCAAGCGCATCGCCCGGGGCAGCGGAACCACGGTGCAGGATGTCAACCGCCTGCTGAAACAGTTCGAGCAAACCAAAAAGATGATGCGCCAGCTCATGGACATGGAAAAGAACATTAAAAAGGGCAAGATGGGCAAAAACCTGTTTGGCTTGGGCAAGAAAGGTTCGCCTTTTTAACATCGCACCACAAAGCTTGTGGCAGGGCGCTCCGGTGGTTTTCCGGTGCGAGTGAATCGCTGGATGCGGTCCCTACTACAGCCCGCAAAGGAGGTGAACAACATGGCAGTAAAAATCAGGCTGAAGCGAATGGGGGCCAAGAAAAATCCCTTTTACCGGATCGTGGTTGCCGACTCCCGTTCCCCCAGGGATGGCCGGTTCATTGAAGAAATCGGCTATTATGACCCGCTGAAGGACCCCGCAGTGATCAAGATTGACGAGGCTAAGGCCGCGGAATGGTTGCGCAGGGGTGCGCAATTGACCGATACGGCGAAAGCTCTCTTTAGCAAGGCCGGTATCACACCCAAGAAAATTGCCAGCGAGGGCCAGTAAATTGAGGAGGTTAACCCATGAAGGAACTGGTGGAAGTATTGGCCAAAGCCCTCGTCGACCATCCTGAAATGGTCACCGTGGATATGATTGAAAAGGAAAAGTCCTGTGTAATCGAGTTGCGAGTCGCCCCGGATGATATGGGCAAAGTAATCGGCAAGCAGGGCCGGATTGCCAGGGCCATTCGCACCGTGGTAAAAGCGGCGGCCACCAAAGAGCGTAAAAAGGTTACAGTGGAAATTATTTAGCCGGCCGCCCGTGAATTCATAGGTATAATCTCTAAAGGGGGCGTATAGCCCTCTTTTAAACTTATAGAATATATTTATATCCTTCTCTCCGGGAGGTGGGGGGATGGCGGGTGACGCCGGGCAATTGATTGCCGTTGGTAAAGTTGTTAATACCCATGGTCACAGGGGCGAGGTGCGGGTTTTGCCGCTGACCGACTATCCCGAGCGTTTCACGCGGATGGAAAGGGTTTACCTTGAAAAAAGATGCCGGCTGGAACAGCATGCCATTGAAAAGGTTTATTTCCACAAAAAGTTTGTGATTGTTAAATTTACGGGCGTAGATGACATGAACGCCGCGGAAGCATTAAAAGACGCGCTGCTCATGGTGACAAGGGAAGAATTGGTGCCGCTGCCGGAGGACACTTATTATATTTTCGACATTATCGGCCTGGAAGTGTTTACCGTGGAGGGCCGGTTTTTAGGCCGTGTTCAGGACGTGCTGCAGACCGGCGCCAACGACGTTTATGTCGTGGAAGGAGCGTCCCCGCGCCCGCTGCTGGTGCCCGCCCTGAAAAAGGTGGTGCGCGGTGTGGATATGGAGCACGGGAAAATGATTGTGGAATTGCCGGAGGGTCTGGAGGAATAAACTATGATTATCGATATTCTTACATTATTCCCCGAAATGTTTGCCGGGCCGTTTGACAGCAGTATTATCAAGCGGGCCCGGAACAAGGGGCTGTTGGAAATAAACCTGACCGACATTCGAGCTTTTTCCGGCAACAAGCACAATACCGTGGACGATACACCTTACGGCGGCGGGGCGGGGATGGTGATGCAGGCGCCGCCCATCCTGCGGGCGCTGGAGCACGTGCGCCGGGCAAGGGGCGGCGCGCTGTCCCGGGTGGTGCTGATGTGTCCCACCGGGCTTACTTTTGACCAGAACTGGGCCCGGGACCTAGCCGGGGAGGAACACCTGGTGATCATCTGCGGCCATTACGAAGGGATCGACGAGCGGGTGCGGGAACTGGCGGTGACGGATGAACTGTCCATCGGCGATTACGTGCTCACCGGCGGCGAACTGCCGGCCATGGTGGTGGTGGACGCGGTGGCCAGGATGATCCCCGGGGTGCTGGGCGAAAGCGCGTCGGCCGAGGATGACTCCTTTTACCACGGCCTGCTGGAATACCCGCAGTTCACCAGGCCGTACGAATTCGAAGGCCTGTCCGTGCCCGAAATCCTCCTCAGCGGGCACCACGAAAAAATCAGGCGCTGGCGCCGCCGCCAGTCGTTGCTCAAAACGCTGGAACGGCGACCCGACTTGCTGCGTCCGGAAGTCCTCACCGGTGAAGACCGGGAGATACTAAAGGAAATTGCGGAATTGATCCGGGGGGCACTGGTTTAGCCATGGGAATTGCATAAACAACTTAGCTTTTATTGACAACGGGGTTGCTATAAAGATAAGATTGTTGTAAGCATGATAGCATGTTGAACGGGGCGTGGGTTATGATAAGAACCCAAAATTCTGGTCCGGGATTGGCGACCTTGCGGAGCGGCACGATGAATATTTGGCAAACGCGGCCGGCGATAAGCCTGGCACTGATCATAGAGGATGTTGAGGTATAAGTTGCGCCGCAACTGTGAATATGGTATAATTTTTCTTGTTGATTACGGGCGGTCCGCTGTCCCGCACGGGTGGGGCATGAACGCCCCGGGGGAAGGAGGGTACATAAGTGGATTTGATTCGAGCCGTTGAACAGGGGCAATACAAGGAAAATATTCCTGATTTTCGCCCCGGCGATACAGTGAGGGTACACGTCAAGGTCGTTGAAGGTAACCGGGAGCGGATTCAGGTTTTCGAGGGTGTAGTGATCAGGCGCCGTGGCGGCGGGCTGGGTGAAACATTCACCGTGCGCAGGGTATCCTACGGAGTGGGAGTGGAAAGAACTTTCCCCCTGCACTCGCCGCGTATTGATAAAATTGAGCTTGTTAGACGCGGTCGCGTACGCAGGGCCAGGCTTTATTACCTGCGCAACCTGCGCGGCAAAGCCGCTCGCATTAAAGACATTCATTAAAATTAGGGACTGCGCAGACAGTCCCTTTTAATTATCATGTTGGATTTATAATCTTGAGGGGATGTAAATGGATCAACTGGATCAAAAACTTGAACAAGGTAAAAGAAAGAACAAGCCGGCGGTGGTGGAAATTTTGGAATCGGTCGCCATAGCCGTGCTGCTGGCGGTGTTGATCAGGATGTTTGTGTTCCAGCCCTTTGTTATTCCTTCCGGGTCAATGGAACCCACCCTGCAGGTTGGAGACCGCATTATGGTCAGCAAATTTACATATCATTTCACGGAGCCGAAGCGGGGCGACATTATTGTCTTCAAGTTTCCCCTGGACCCCAGCCGGAACTTCGTGAAACGGGCCATCGGTACCGGCGGTGAGACCGTGTCCATCCGCAACAGCCGCCTGTACATCAACGGCCGGCAGGTACCGGAGGATTATTTGCCCGCCGGCCTGCGGTTTGCCGATTACGGGCCGGTGGAAGTGCCGCCCGGCAGCTATTTCATGATGGGCGACAACCGCAACAACAGCGACGACAGCCGGGTCTGGGGGATGCTGCCCGGGGAGAACATCGTCGGCAAGGCGGTGTTGATCTACTGGCCTTTGAACCGGATCAGGTTATTATGAATTTAACTCATAAGTACGGGCGGATTGAATAGTCTATTTAATATACGGGCCGGTGAGAATATGGACATCCAGTGGTACCCTGGTCACATGACCAGGGCCCGCAGGCAAATTGAAAAAAACCTCAAGCTCGTTGATGTCGCCATTGAATTGCTGGACGCCAGGATTCCCGCCAGCAGCCGCAACCCCGACATCGACCGGATTTTGCGGGACAAACCCAGGGTTGTGGTATTAAATAAGGCCGACCTGGCGGACCCCGAAAAAACCGCCACCTGGTTGGATTTTTTTGCACGCGGCGGTTTTCCGGCGGTGGCTGTGGACGCCCAGCGCGGCACGGGGGTTAAACAGATGGTAAAGCTGGCCGGCGAACAGGCCCGCCCGGCGATAAGAAAATACATGGACAGGGGCAGGCGCGCGCGCCCCGCCCGCTGTATGGTGGTGGGGATCCCCAACGTGGGCAAATCCATGTTGATCAACCGCCTGGCGGGAAAAAAATCAGCCCGCACGGGCAACCAGCCGGGGGTTACCAGGGGAGAGCAGTGGATCAAGCTGGGCGGCGGGCTGGAGCTGCTGGACACGCCGGGTATTCTCTGGCCGAAGTTCGATGATCCGCAAGTGGGCTTCAAGCTTGCGGTGACGGGGGCTATCAAGGAACAAATTTATGACCCCGAGGAAGTATGCTTGAAACTGGTGCGCTGGTTGCTGGCAGAAGCGCCCGGCGCCCTGACCGAACGTTACAAGCTGGACGGCCCGGTGGGAAGCGAGCTTGATATAATCGATGCCATCGGGGCCGGAAGGGGTTTTTATGTATCCGGGGGCAAAGTTGATCACTACAAGACGTCCGTTTTTGTGATTAAGGAATTCAGAGAGGGTAGATTGGGGCATTTCACCCTCGATTTACCTTATCAGTAAGTAAAAAACCCTAAAAATATTTTACGGCGGGCAGGGATTTGATTGTCAATCTCGAAAAAAAATATAAGTTTAGCTTTTGTGTCGGAGTTGTCGCCGTGGATATAAGTTCCCTGACCGTGTCCGGAATAAGAGAACTGTTGGATCAAGAAGGCGGGCCCAAGCAGGAATTGCTGGCGGCTATGGCCAAAGACCCGAGGTCTGCGGTAAGGGCGATGTGTCGTCGTTACATGGCGGCGCGACAAAAACTGGACGATCTCCGGCGGCGCCGGGAAGAAATGCGGGAATACGAGTCCGGCCTCAAAGAACCCGGGCACCGTTTGGTTGCCGGTGTGGATGAGGCGGGGCGGGGGCCGCTGGCTGGTCCGGTGGTGGCGGCGACAGTGATTCTGCCTGCGGAATTTTCGCTGGAGGGGCTCGACGACTCCAAAAAATTAACACCGGCCACGCGTGTAACACTGGCTGCCGGGATTAAAAAAACAGCCCTGGACTGGGCCGTGGGCATGGCCACGGTGGATGAGATAGAAAAATACAATATCCACCACGCCTCCATGCTGGCCATGCTGCGTGCGGTTGGAAATTTAACGTTGAAGCCCGACCTTTTATTGGTAGACGGCAGGTTTACCCTGCCCGAACTGGATGTTGACCAGAAGGCCGTGGTGGGGGGAGACGGGTTATGCCCCTCAATTGCGGCGGCTTCGGTGGTGGCCAAGGTGACCAGGGACTGCTTGATGGATATTTTACACATCCTGTATCCAGAATACGGTTTTGATCGCCATAAAGGTTATGGAACCGCCTCTCACCTGGCGGCACTTTCGGTGTTCGGGCCGTGTCCCGTTCACCGGCGCGGATTTACGCCCGTCAGACAGTTGATCGACGGGCGTTACAGTAGTACGGAGAATCAAGGCTGAAAAACTGCGGTTAAACCGTTTATGCGCCAGTAAAATAAATGCTCGTGTGCCAGGGAGTTACGAAATTCACAATATGTGTTCGTTACTCCCCGGTTGATTATATAGAAAGAATTTGTTTAAATGTTTGTTGTGAATTTCAACGGGAAAGGGGGGAGGAAAAGTGTCGGACTGGGCGGGTGTATTTATATTCCTTGTGGTAGCAATTATCTTCGGGGCGGGTGGTATTGTAACCGCATTTATTATTCAACCCAGGCGGAACAACCCGGTCAAGCTGGAGGAGTACGAGTGCGGGTTGCCGACTGTAGGCCCCACATGGGTACAGTTCAGGACCAGTTATTTTCTTTACGCATTATTATTTGTAATATTCGACGTGGAAACCATCTATCTCTATCCCTGGGCGGTGAAATTCCAGAGCCTGGGATTATTTGCGTTTATTGAGATGATCATATTTATCTTTATTTTGGTTGTTGGCTTGTGGTACGCCTGGAAGGAAGGTGCGTTGGAATGGAAGTAAGCAAGGGGAAAACACAAATTGAAGCAGTGAAAAAGGATATCTGGGCCCCCGAGTATTTCGGGGATAATCCCGATTACCACACAATGTACGAGCTAAAAAGGCTGGTTTACCTGGCGCCGGTGGAAAAAATACTGAATCTTGCCAGGGCGCATTCCATCTGGCCGCTGGGTTTCGGGCTGGCGTGCTGCGCCATTGAGGCCCTGATGGGGGCCAACGGACCGCGTTATGACCTTTCTCGTTTCGGTTACGAGGTTATGCGCGGGACTCCCCGCCAGGCCGATGTGATGGTGGTGGCCGGTACGATAACCAAAAAGGCGGCCCCCTTCGTGGTCCGTTTGTGGGAACAAATGTCGGAACCAAAATGGTGTATAGCCGTGGGCAGCTGCGCCATTTCCGGCGGGCCGTTTGTTGATTCCTACCACGTGGTGCCCGGCGCCAACAAGCTGGTGCCCGTAGATGTTTACGTGCCCGGTTGTCCCCCCAGGCCCGACGCGGTGCTGGAAGCATTTCTCATGTTGAAGGATAAGATCCTGGATAAACGGGAGCGGATCCTTGACAAACGCAAGGTGGTGACGGGCTAAGATGAAAGAAAAAATCGCACCGGTGGAGGAGATTAAGCAAAAATTCGGTTACATTGAAGTTGACGAACAAAAAGCCGTTAACGTCCCCGCCGGTAAACTGCTGGAATTCATGCAGGCGTTGAAAGACGAATACGAGCTGGATTTCCTGACCAACCTGACGGCGGTAGACTACCCGGAAGAGAACAAGTTTGAGGTGGTATATAACCTTACCTCCACGACTAAAGCCTACGGGTTGATGGTCAGGACCGGTGTGGACAGGGAAAACCCCGTGCTGCCGTCGGTGTTTCCCATCTGGGGCGGCGCCAACTGGCAGGAGCGGGAAGTTTATGACCTGATGGGAATTGTATTTACCGGCCATCCCAACCTGAAGCGCATTTTGCTCGACGATAAGTTTGAAGGACACCCGCTGCGCAAGGACTTCCAGTGGGAAGGCGGCAGGGAGTAACCCACTTAAGGGATTATAAGAGGTGTAGCAAATGTTAAGGACGCAAGAATATTTTCTAAACTTCGGTCCACAACACCCCAGTACCCACGGTGTCTTTCAGATCATTCTCACTCTGGATGGTGAAAGAATCGTCAAGGCCGAACCGGTTTGCGGTTACCTGCACCGGGGTATTGAAAAACTGGCCGAGTCCCGCACCTATACCCAGGTGATTCCTTATACCGACAGGATGGACTACCTGGCGGCTATGCTGCAGAACCTGGGATATGTCCAGGCCGTGGAAAAGCTGATGGGTATAGAAGTGCCGGAACGGGCCGAGTATCTCAGGATAATCTCCGGCGAGCTTTCCCGTCTGGCCAGCCACTTGCTGGCTACCGGCGTATACGCGCTGGATATCGGCGGTTTTACCGGTTTCCTCCTTTGCTTCCGCGAACGGGAGAGAGTGATGGACCTGCTGGAAGAGCTGACCGGTTCAAGGATGACCCTGAGCTATGCCCGGATCGGCGGCGTGGCGGACGATGCGCCGGAAGGGTGGCTGGACAAGGTCAAGAAACTGATGGACGACATGCCGGGTTATATTGACGAGTACAACGGGTTGATTACCGGCAACGAGATATTTCAAGCCCGGACCAAGTTTGTAGGCCAGCTCACTCCCGAGACGGCCATTAATTACAGCCTGAGCGGTCCCGTGCTGCGGGCCAGCGGGGTGAACTACGACCTGCGCAAGGTCAGACCCTACGGCATTTACGACCGTTTTGACTTCGAGGTGCCCCTGGGCGAAAACGGCGATTGTTTTGACCGTTTTTACTGCCGGGTGCGGGAAATGCAGCAGTCGGTAAGGATCATCCAGCAGGCCATCGAGCAGATTAAAGAAGTTGATGGCCCGGTTATCGCCAAGGTGCCCAAGGTGCTCAAGCCCCCCAAAAGCGACGTTTACCATGAAATTGAAAGCGCCAAGGGGATTATCGGGTACTACGTCGTCAGCGACGGCAGCAATAAACCTTACCGCGTGCATGTGCGGAGGCCGTCGTTCATTAACCTGGGTTACCTGGACGAAATGCTTCGCGGTTATCTTATCGCAGACGTTGTTGCTATTCTGGGCAGCATCGATATTGTGCTTGGTGAAGTGGATTGTTAGCAAATACGGGATCATAGGGGAGAAGAGGCATGTTGGAAAATTTATTTGTAGGTATAGCCGATTGGCTTAGATCCCTTCTCGGTGGCCTGGGTACACCCGTGGAAATAAACGAAGCCATCGTGATGCTGGTCAAGCTTGTGGCTATCCTCGTATTTATTTTAATCAACGCTCTGTGGCTGGTATACATGGAGCGCAAGGTTGCCGCCTACATGCAGGCCCGTATTGGCCCCAACAGGGTCGGTCCCAAGGGGCTGTTGCAAACCACGGCGGATATCGGAAAATTAATCAGCAAGGAGATCGTCATCCCGGGGAAAGCCGATAAAGTTGTGTTTTTACTTGCTCCCGTGCTGATTTTCGTGCCGACGTTAATGGTCTTCGCCGTGATTCCCTTTGGTAAAAATATGGCGGCCATCGATATGAATATCGGAGTATTCTACCTGCTGGCCATTGCCTCGCTGTCCACGCTGTTTTTCTGGATGGGCGGCTGGGCCTCCAACAGTAAGTATTCCCTGATCGGCAGCATGCGCGTGGTGGCCCAGATGGTGAGTTACGAGTTGCCGCTGGTGTTGGGCCTCCTTGGCGTGATTATGATCGCGGGCAGCCTGAAAATGTCCGACATCATTGCCGCGCAGGAACACACCTGGTTTATCTTTACCCAACCCATTGCTTTCCTGATTTACTTTACCGCCGCTGTGGCGGAAACCAACCGTTGTCCCTTTGACCTGGTGGAAGGGGAATCCGAAATTATTGCCGGACCATACACCGAATACGGTGGGATGGCATTTGCCATGTTCTTCCTGGCCGAGTACGCGAACATCATGGTCATTTGCGCCATGGCCACCATCATGTTCCTCGGCGGCTGGCATGCGCCCTTCGGTCTGGATTTCATCCCGTCCTGGGTGTGGTTCTTCCTCAAGATGTATGCCCTGATCTTCGTGGTCATGCAGTTGCGCTGGACCTATCCCCGGATCAGGGTGGACCAGCTCATGGGATTTAGCTGGAAGGTACTGGTACCCCTTGCCCTGGCCAACATCTTTATAACCGGTATAGGGATGAAAATTTACCAGGCGATAGGGTGGTGATTGCATGTTTGGACAAGGTTTGATCAAAGGGCTGCAAATTACCTGGAAGGAATTTTGGGCCAAGAAGTTCACCGTACAATACCCGGAGGAACAACACCCTGTGCCCGAGCGGTTTCACGGGAAGTTTGTCCTTGATGTGGACAAATGCATCGCCTGCGGGTTGTGTGCCAATGCTTGCCCCAACAAGGTTATTACAATAGAAAAACAAAAAGTCGGCAAAAAACAATATATGACCGGTTATATAATGAATATCCAATACTGCCTGTTTTGCGGTCTTTGTGTGGAATCCTGCAACAAAGACGCTTTGCACTACAGCAAGGATTTCAATATGAATCAATATTTTTACAGGGACATCCCTCTAGTGCTGGTTAAACGGGAGGCGCCTGCGGAGCCGGAGGAAGAGGAACAACCGGCGGCGAAAGCTGAAGCCAGGCCAAAGGCCAAGCCGCAAGCCAAGGCTGAAAAGCCTGCTGAGCCCGCCGCGAATTCCGAGGTTGCCGCCGGCAAGGTTCCCGGTAAGGAGGGTGAGTAGCAAATGGAGACCAGTATTTACAGTGTAATCGCTTTTTACGGTTTGGCGATAACCATCCTGGGCAATGCCACCCTGGTGGTTTTTGCGCGTAACATAGTGCACTCGGTTTTATTCCTGGCGGTTACCTTTATCGCCATGGGCGGCCTGTTCCTGCTGCTGGATGCCGATTTCCTCGCCGCCGTGCAGGTGCTGGTATACGCCGGCGCGGTTTGTATCATGGTGGTATTCGGTATCATGCTGATTCAACGGGCGGATATGAAGGCAACCAACCAGTTCAACAGGCAGATTTTTGCCGGGGGCGGCCTGGTGGCCCTGGTAGTGGCCATGTGCGCCGTGTTTGCCGGGCGCACCGCCTGGACCGAGCTGGTGGCGGCGCAAGAAGTGCCCGCGGGCACAGTGCAGTTTATCGGGGAGCTTCTACTCAGCAAGTACGTGATCCCCTTTGAAGTGGCCGCGTTGCTTTTGCTGGTGGCGCTCATCGGAGCCATTGTCATAGCCAGGGACGAGGAGGTGAAGGCCAATGCCGGCGATTAGTCTGACCCACTACGTGGTGCTTTCTGCCCTCCTCTTCAGTATCGGCCTGTTCGGGGTGCTTACCAAGCGTAATGCCGTGGCGGTTTTGATCTGTATCGAACTGATGCTCAACGCGGTAAACATCAACCTGGTGGCCTTCAGTAAGTATGTAACCCCGACCGACTTCATCGGACAAATTTTCTCCATTTTTGTGATTACTGTGGCTGCCGCCGAAGTGGGGGTAGGATTGGCCATCATCATAGCCATCTACCGCAACAGGCTGTCTGTAAATCTTGATGATTTCGACTGGCTGAAATGGTAGGATTTCAAAAGTGAAGGTAGGTGCTTTTAGATAATGCTTGTTGAATTTGCAATGCAGCATGCATGGTTGGTGCCGCTCCTTCCCGCCCTTGCCTTTGTGATCATAGTGTTCCTGACCCGCCCGTTTCGGAAGTTGAGTGCCATCGTGGCGGTAGGGTCCATGGCGGTGGCGTGTTTCTTCGCCACCCTGGCGGCGTACGGGATTTTCACCAATCATGAATATATCGAAAAACCACTGGTTTATGCAACACGCTGGTTCTCCCTGGGTCTGCCGGGGATGCCGGATTTGCGGGTTGACGTAGGAGTGCAGCTTGACCCCGTCTCGGCCATGATGCTGTTCATGGTTTCGTTTATCGCGACGTTTATTTTCCTGTACTCGATCGGTTACATGGAAGGGGACCCGGGTTATTCGGTTTTCTTCTCTTACCTGTCCCTGTTCGGCGCTTCCATGCTCCTGCTGGTCATCTCCAGCAACCTGCTGCAGATGTTCGTGGCCTGGGAACTGGTGGGGCTTTGCTCATACCTGCTGATCGGGTTCTTTACGCATAAGATATCGGCCCGGGAGGCGGCCAAAAAGGCCTTCGTCACCTGCCGGATCGCCGACTTCGGCCTGTTGCTGGGCCTGTTGGCCCTGCAGATCGTTTTTGGCACGCTGAATTTGACCGAGCTTGCCGAAAAGATAGAGCACTTTGAAGAATATACAACTTTCGGCATGCTGACGTTGATTGCCGTGCTGGTGTTTATCGGACCGATCGGTAAATCCGGTCAGTTTCCGCTGCACGTGTGGTTGCCCGACGCCATGGAAGGCCCCACTCCGGTCAGCGCGCTGATTCACGCCGCTACCATGGTTGTCGCGGGCGTTTACCTGGTGGGCCGTACCATGTTCCTGTTCCACGAGGTGCCGTCGGCCATGCAGCTGGTGGCTGTCACCGGCGGGTTCACCGCGCTGTTTGCCGCGACCATTGCCATTACCCAGCGGGAAATCAAGCGGATTCTGGCTTATTCCACCGTAAGCCAGCTGGGCTACATGATGCTTGCCCTGGGCGTGGGAAGTTTGACCGCCAGTATGTTCCACCTGTGGACGCACGCCTTCTTCAAGGCCCTGATGTTTCTTGGCGCCGGTAGCGTGCTGCATGCCCTGCACCACAAGGCCGACGTTTGGGAAATGGGTGGATTATACAAGAAAATGCCCATCACCACCTGGACATTCGTCATCGGTGGGCTGGCCATCGCCGGTATTCCGCCTTTTGCGGGCTTTTGGAGCAAGGACGAAATTCTGGTGGCCGCGCTTAACGGCGGGCACTATGTGCTCTTTGCCATGGCCGCGTTTACCGCGTTTCTTACCGCCTTTTACATGTGGCGGATGATTTTCCTGGCTTTCTTCGGCGAGGAAAACCCCGCCAACCACCCGCATGAATCGCCCTGGACCATGACCCTGCCGCTCGTGGTTTTGTCGGTGGGCGCCATCGGTGCGGGCTGGCTGGGTACTCCCTGGTACAATATCTGGGGCGAATGGATTAAGTTCGGACATCCCCACCACGGTCCGGTCAACTACGGCGCCATGCTGCTTTCCATCGTGCTGGCCGCCGCCGGTATCTACCTGGCCTACATGCTGTACTTGAAAGACGCCAAGAAGAAGCGGGCCCGGAAAATGGCCGAGTGGTTCGGCCCGGTTTACCGGATGCTTTACAACAAGTACTATATTGACGAGCTGTACCTGTGGTTCAACCACGCGCTTGTGGACGGCACAGCCAGGTTGTTCTACCTGTTCGACATTTACGTGGTGGACGGTATCGTCAACGGCATTGGAGCGTTTGCCAGGCTATCCGGCGACGGGTTGCGGGTATTCCAATCCGGCCGGATCCAAAACTATGTGTTGATTTTCTTCCTGGGCGTGCTGGCCGTGGCCGTATTGATGGCATTCACCGGCCCGTCCGCAGCCAGCCTGGTTCTGGGAGGTGTTAAATAAATGGAATTTCCAATCCTGTTAACCATTTTGCTGGCTCCGGTATTTGCGGCCTTGATCCTGGTATTCGTGCCCAAGGAAGAGCACATGCTCATCAAGAGCATCGCCGCCGCCGGCACTTTCGTTTCCATGGCCCTGAGCCTGGTTGCCTATTTCACCTATAACCAGGAAATCGGCGGGCTCCAGTTCGTATTCGGACATGATATTCCCTGGATCAAGGACCTGGGCGTCACCTTTTTCCTGGCGGCGGACGGCATCAGCCTGCCCATGCTGCTGTTGACCAATCTGATCGGTTTTTCGGCGGTATTCGCCTCCTGGAATATCACCAACCGGCCCAGGGAATTCTTCATCCTGCTGATGTTGCTGATCGCCGGGGTTATGGGCACGTTTATCGCCCACGACTTGTTTATCTTCCTGCTGTTCTATGAAGTGGTGGTTATCCCCATTTACATTCTGGTGATCATCTGGGGCAGTTCCAAGCGGGTGACCAAGGAGTACGCCGGTATGAAGCTGACGATCTACCTGCTGATCGGAAGCGCCTTCCTGCTGGTGGGCGTCATCGCGCTGTTCGTCAAGACCACCGCCCTGGCCGGGGCGCCGGACATGAGCTTTACCGGCCTCGCGCAAGTTGCGCAGCAGTTGTCCCGGTTTGATCAAATCTGGCTGTTTGCCTTGATGCTATTGGGTTTTGGTTCACTGATTTCCATGTGGCCGTTCCACTCCTGGTCGCCCGACGGTTACGCCGGCGCTCCCACCGCCGTCAGTATGATTCACGCCGGCGTGTTGAAAAAAATCGGCGGCTATGGTCTGGTGAAGATAGCGGTTTACATGCTGCCCGTGGGCGCCGCTTTTTGGGCTCCGTATATGGCCGTGCTGGGTGTTATCGGCGTGGCTTATGCCGCCATGGGCGCACTGGCTCAGAAGGACCTGAAATACGTTGTCGGGTACTCCAGTGTGAGCCACATGGGTTACGTCATCCTGGCCGTGGCCTGCCTTAACGTCATCGGCCTCAACGGCGCGGTGGCCAACATGTTTGCCCACGGCGTGATGGCGGCTCTGTTCTTCTCCATGATCGGGTTTATTTATGAAAAGACCCATACACGCTGGATCCCGGATATGGGTGGTTTGGCCCGGCAAACGCCGCGGCTGGCCGTGGGATTCATGCTGGCGGCCATGGCCTCACTGGGCCTGCCCGGTCTGGTGAGTTTTATTCCGGAGTTCACGATTTTTGTCGGTTCCTTCCAGGTGTACGGTGGCCTGGCCGTCATCGGTATCGCGGGTATCATCATCACGGCCCTGTACGTGCTGCGTGCCGGCGCCAATACCCTGTTCGGGCCGCCGCGTCCGGAATACGTCCACCTGGAGGATATCAAGGGACCGGAACTGGTGCCCCTGGTGGTGCTTGGCACCGTGCTGGTGGTCGGGGGATTCCTCCCCTCCCTGTTGTTCGATATGATTAACAGCGGCGTCGTGCCCCTCCATGCGGCGATTAGCGACGTGCTTCAGATAGGGGGGAAGTTTTAAATGATGCCATTTGACCCATCTGCTTTAACGCTGGAAATGTTGACCGCGGTCCTGGGGCTTGGCGTGCTCATCCTGGGACTGATCGTGCCCAAGGGCTCCCGGCACGGGTTGGGCTGGCTGAGCTTGTTGGGATTGCTGGGCATCACCGGCGTGGCCGTATCCATGTGGGGCGACAGCCGGGAACTGCTCAACGGCATGTACCTGGTGGACAATTATGCCCTGTTCTGGAAGATCACATTCCTGCTATCAGCCATGCTGGTGATCCTGGGCTGCATGCGCTACGTTGATGAAATGGGCGGCCAGGCCGAGTATTACAGCACGGTCATTTTCGCCACCCTGGGCATGATGATTATGGCCTCGGCCGGAGATTTCATCACCCTGTACCTTGGTTTGGAATTGATGACCATCGCCTTTATCATCCTGGTCTGCTTCCGTAAAACGGACGTCAAATCGGTTGAGGCGGGCATCAAGTACATTCTTTTGGCCGGCATGAGCTCGGCGGTGCTGCTGTATGGCTTGAGCCTGTTATACGGGCTGACCGGCAGTGTAATCATGCTTGAGGTAAGCCGGGTTATCGCCATGCAGCCCGTCACGCCGGCACTGATCCTGGCGGTGGTAATGCTGGTGGCCGGCCTGGGGTTCAAGATTTCCGCCGTGCCGTTCCACATGTGGTCGCCCGACGTGTACGAAGGAGCTCCAACGCCGGTAACATCGTTCCTGGCCATGGGTTCCAAGGCGGCTTCATTTGCCATCCTGTTGCGCCTGTTCGTCGCCGCGCTGCCGGGCGTATGGGAAAACTGGACCATGGTTGTGGCCATCCTGGCTGCGATCACCATGATTGTCGGCAACCTGGTGGCTATTCCGCAAACAAACGTCAAGAGACTCCTGGCCTACTCCAGTATCGCCCAGGCGGGATATATCATGGTCGGTTTGGTGACCGCCAGCGAGGCGGGCATCAAGGGCGTCATGTTTTACGCTTTCCTGTATGTCTTTGCCACGGTGGGCGCTTTTACGGTGGCGGCTTACTTCTACAATGTCACCGGCAGCGATGAATTGAAGGATTACGCCGGCCTCAGCCAGCGCAGCCCGCTGATGGCGGCGGTGATGCTGGTGGCCATGCTCAGCATGGCGGGCATTCCTCCGCTGGCCGGCTTCGTAGGCAAGTTCTACTTGTTCAAGACCATCATCGACGGGTATCTTTGGCTGGCCTTCATCGGCCTGATCATGAGTATGGTGTCGGTGTACTATTACCTGCGCGTCGCTCTGGTGATGTACCGGGACGAACCGGTTGATCCCACACCCATCAAACTGCCCAGCCCGGTGGCCGTGACGCTGATTGTGGCCATGGTGGTTACGCTGGTTGTAGGGGTTTACCCCGGGCCGCTCTCCGAAGTGGTCAACAACGCGGCCCACTCGTTCTTCTTGCATTAATCATGCCCTAAATAAGATAGCCTCTCACTGCCGGTGGGAGGCTATCTTTATTTTCTACGTGCAACGTTAAAATATTTATTACATGTTATCACTAAAATATAGACCATTACAGCATTTTAATTTAAACTACGGGAAAACATTAGCGTGAAAAAAATTTGCTTTTTTTACAGCTATGTGATATGATAGCAAAGTTAAAAAGTTTGAAACCTGAAAATGATCTTGGGCCTCTTGCTTAAAGCAATATGAGGAAAAGAAATTTTATGGTAATCGGCTTTTTACGAATTTTATTAGAGGAGGCCTAGTTAATGACAGGCAAAGTAAAATGGTTCAACAATGAAAAGGGATTCGGTTTTATCGAGCGTGAAAACGGGGATGACGTGTTCGTTCATTTCTCCGCCATTCAAGGTTCCGGATTTAAAAGTCTGGAAGAAGGACAACGGGTTGAATTTGAAGTCGTGCAAGGTAACAGGGGGCCGCAGGCTGCGAACGTAATTCGGCTGTAATGCGTGCCGGAAAGTAAATATTAATATAGAAAGGGCATATTCCAGAGCATATGGAGTTATGCCCTTTTTTGTGCGCTAAGTTATTGCTTTGGTACTGCGGGCCGCTCATTTGCCCTGAAAGTTTGGCCTGCGTTTTTCCAGGAATGCGTGCAAGCCTTCTCTATAGTCATTTGTCTGTGCCGTGTTGACTATTTCCCTGCGCTCACGACTCAGCTGGGCTTCCAGAAGCGGCAGCATGGCGTCGTTCAGCAGCTCCTTGGCCCGGGCGAAAGCTTCGGCGGCGCCGGTTTTCAGCTGATCCGCCCAGCGCTCGACCTCTCCGGTAAATTTATCGTCATCGGCAACGGCGTTTACCAGGCCCATTTGCAGTGCCTGATCCGCCGTCAACAGGGGATCCATGAAGACAAGCTCGCTGGTGCGGCCAAAACCGATCAAGAGGGGTACGAACAATGTCCAGGCGCCGTCGGGCACCAGGCCGATGCTGGTCCAGGCCTGCTTGAACACGGCGCTGCGGGTGGCGATGCGCAGGTCGCAGGCGGCCATGATGCTCATGCCCGCTCCCGCTACCGGCCCGTTAATAGCGGCAATAATTGGTTTGCGCATGTACCGGATGTCCACGATTATCCTGTTCAACCTGCGAGTTAAGTGCTTCCAGTAGTCCGAGGGGTCGGAATCCTCCGATTCCCGTGCGGCCACCAGGTCGCCCCCGGAACAGAATCCTTGGTTAAACCCTGTTAGGATCACTACTTTGACGTTTTCATCTTCGCAACAATTTTCCAGCGCTTTAATCATCTCGTTGGCCAGTTTAAGATTCAGGGCATTGTAATGGGGCCGGTTCATTTTAATATATCCCTTATTATTTTTCTTTTCCAACACCAGCGTTTGCCAGTCCAAAGTAAGCTACCTCCTTGCCAGTTTTTATTACCAATATTCTTAATAATAATTTAGATTCCTTCTTATTGTATACAATAAACAAAAGAAAAACTTGGCACTCACCTGTAAATAGCAGCCCTCTGGATTATTTAAGCAAATATTTACGGGACCGCATTCAAGGTGAACGGAACATCTTTGGTAAAACATATGCAGATCTTGAAATCCGTGCTATAATTGCACTATAAGAATAATTAAATATATCTGTCAATTTAGGGAGGAATTATGGAACACACAATCCATTACCGGGGTTCGGCCAAATATATCGCTTCGCAGGAGCTTATCAGCGCCGTCAACGTTGCCGCGGCCCTCAACCGGCCGCTTCTCATCAAAGGCGAGCCCGGTACGGGCAAAACCATGCTGGCCCAAAGCATTTCGGAAAACCTGCAAATGAAGCTGATCATTTGGAATATTAAATCCACCACCAAGGCCCAGGACGGGCTTTATGTATACGATACGGTGCAGCGGCTGTATGACAGCCAGTTCGGTGAAGGAGACGTGCGGGACATCAAACAGTACATTAAACTGGGCAAGCTGGGGGAAGCGTTTGTTGCTGAAGAACGGGTTGTTTTATTAATCGATGAAATTGACAAGGCGGATATTGAGTTTCCCAATGACTTGCTTTGGGAACTGGACCAGATGAGCTTTTACATCCCCGAAACGGGAGAAACCATTACGGCCAGGCACAGGCCCATCGTGGTGATCACAAGCAACGCCGAAAAGGAATTGCCGGACGCGTTTTTGCGCCGGTGCATTTTTCACTATATCGCGTTTCCTGATGAGGATATGATGAAGGAAATAGTGAAGGTACATTATCCTGACCTGGATAAAGAGCTGGTGAACAGCGCCGTTAAGGCATTTTATAACATCAGGAGCCTGCCCGGGCTGCAGAAAAAGCCCAGCACCAGCGAACTGCTGGACTGGGTGCAGGCGCTGGCTATCGGCGGTGTTGATCCGGAATTAATTGAAAATGAATTGCCACTGCCCGGCGTTTTGTTGAAAAAGGACAATGACATGGCCATGCTGCAGCGGAGGTACGGCGGCGAGGCGACGGCCCGGGCGGGCGGAAGAAACTTAACCCGGTACTGGCGGGGTTAGCAATGTTTACCGGTTTGTTTTACGCCCTGCGCCGGGAGGGAGTAAATGTTACCATCACCGAGTGGCTGGCCTTGATGGAGGCGCTCAGGCTGGGGCTTGCGGAAAACAGCCTGACCGGGTTTTATTACCTGGCCCGCTCGGTGCTGGTTAAAAGCGAAACCCGGTATGACGCCTTTGACCGGGCTTTTTTGCGGTGTTTCGAGGGGATAGAAACCCCGCCGGAAATTACCGAACAGGTGCTCGAGTGGCTGGAACACGCGCTGCCGCCCCTGAAAATGGATCCCGGCGCAAAATCACCGGATTTGAATTGGAGCCTGGAAGAATTGAAAAAGAAGCTGGCCGAGCGGCTGGCGAAGCAAACGGGGGAGCACCACGGCGGTTCCCAGTGGATCGGCACCGGGGGCACCTCGCCGTTCGGACATTCCGGGTATCATCCCGCCGGCGTGCGCATCGGCGGGGAGCCGGTGAACCGGTCGGCGGTGAAAGTGGCCGCCCAAAGGGCTTACCGGGATTTTCGCACGGATGAAACGCTGCATACGCGGCAGTTTGAGCTGGCGTTGCGCAAATTGCGGCTATTGAGCACCGCCGTTGAAGGGGAGCGGGATGTGCTGGACCTGGAAGCCACCGTCGAGGCTACCGGGCGCAATGCCGGCAGGCTGGAGCTGGTGTGGACCAGGGGGCGCAAAAACAACATCAAGCTGATTATCCTGATGGACTCGGGCGGTTCCATGAACCCCTATCAAAGGTTGTGCAGCAGGCTGTTCAACGCGGCCAACAAGTCCACCCACTTTCGCGACCTGCAGTTCTTTTATTTTCACAACTGCGTTTACGAAGTGATCTTTAACGACCCGTTTTGTCTCAGAAGGAATTCCACCGGTACCTATGACTTCCTGCGCCGGTTCGGTCCCGACTACCGGTTGATTATCGTAGGTGACGCCAGCATGGGTGCGGGAGAATTGTTGATGCCGTACGGCGCCCTGGACTGGGGTGCGGAAAATGAGGAACCGGGACTGGTCTGGCTAAAGCGTTTGGCCGGGCATTTTGAACACAGCGTGTGGCTCAATCCAATTCCCAAAGCGCACTGGGGAGTGGTGGAGGGGGCACGAACCATCGGGCTGATCGGAGAAATCTTTCCCATGTTTGAATTAACCCTGGACGGGTTGAATGAGGCGATAAAAAAATTGATGGTGAAAAAATGAAAAGGAGTGTTGTTCAATGGAAAACGATCTGGCCACCACGATGCGCAACAAAGCGGGGGAAAACTTTCGCAACGGGTACAATTGCGCGGAATCGATTTTTCTGGCGTTCCGGGAACTGGTAGCCCCCGAACTGGACCCCAACCTGGGCAGGATGTTTACCGGGTATGGCGGCGGCTTGGGCCATGCCGGCTGCATGTGCGGCGCGCTTACCGCGTCGGTGGCCGTTCTGGGTTTGCTTAAAGGGCGCGTTTCCGCGGATGAGGACAGGGAGAATTGTTACACGCTGGCGCGGAATTTTCACGACCGGTTTGAACAGAAATTTGAAGCCACCTGCTGCCGGGTCCTGAACCCCCACCCGTTTGACACCAGGGAACACCTCAGGCATTGTCTGAAAATAACCGGCAATACGGCTAAGCTGTTGACCGAATATTTAATGGAAAAAGACTTATTACCACGGGGAAAGTAGGGGACGTTATTGACTTTGCAGAGGCGCCGGCTGGGCATTAAAGGAGAAAATATCGCCGCGGATTACTTGCAAGGCAAGGGCTATCGCATTCTGGAACGCAATTTCAGGTGCCGCCTGGGCGAAATAGACATTATCGCCCGGCACAAAAACTGTCTGGTATTTGTCGAGGTGCGGACAAAAAGCAGCCTGAGGTACGGGTTGCCGCAGGAGAGCATTACGCCTGGGAAGGTGGATAAATTGCGGCGCCTGGCCTTATTTTACCTGGCCCGGAGGCCGCATGGAGAGTTAAATGTACGATTTGACGTGGTAGCGGTCGATTTTGCCGGTGAGACGAAAATAATGCATATTGAAAATGCTTTTTGACAATTTAAACAGGGTTACGCCCCGTCAAGTAATATTTTTGCCTGTTCAAGGATAAAACATTGAGCGGCGCTGGAATAAAATAATAAAATGCGGTTAAGAAAGTTAAGGGGGGTTGCAATATGGCGCCGCAGGCCAAAGGCAACGAAAAAATCTGCCTCGAGTGCACGCTTTGCAGTTTTTACTGGGGGGAAAGCTGTCCCGGCTTGAGCAGTTACTCCAAAGAAGATTGCGCCGAGGTAATCCTTTAAAATTCCCCCCATGTGTGAATTTTTACCTTCGCCAACGCCCCCGGGGTTACGAACGGGGGCGTTTAATGTTATCATTAACATGTGATTATTCCATTATATTAGATATTGTAAGGGAGTGGGCGGATGTTAAAAAAAATTCTATCCAGTATTGGTATCGGTTCGGCGACGGTGGACCTGGTTTTACCCGGCGCGAGGTTCAGGGCAGGGCAGACCATCAATGGGGTCTTAATAGTAAACGGTGGTACCGTGGAACAAGCAATAAATAAAGTGATATTGCAACTGGTTGTGCAATCAACTTATGGTGATGGTGATGATAAAAAGCATGTCACCGGCGTGGTAGACAGTGCCGTAATCGCCGGGGATTTTATCGTCCGCCCGGGGGATAAAGACCTGGAAATACCGGTTAAATACACCTTGCCGGAAAATATTCCCGTCACTACCGGCCCGACCAAACTCTATTTTATCACCACCATGGATATCAGCGCAGCGGTTGATCCTAAGGACAGGGATCCGGTGGAAATACTGCCCTGCCCGCGCCTGGAAACAGTGATGCGGGCGCTGGAAAAGGAACTCGGGTTTCACCGCCAGCGGGGGACGGGCGGCTTCAACGGGCGGTGGCAAAAATTTGAGTACCGCCCCTCAAACTTTATGCGCGGCCGCCTGGATGAACTGGAAGTGATCTATCTTTTGGAACAAAACGGTATCAGGTTAATCATGGAAATAGACAAGAAGGCCCGTGGACTGGGCGGTCTGTTTATGGAATCGCTGGACATGGATGAAAGGCACGTTTCGGTGACCATACCCAATGGATCTATCACCGATCCCGCAAGTGTGTCGCGGTTGCTGGCCGGTTTTATCCAAAGGGAATATGAAAAGATATAAAATAATAGTAAACAGCCCTCTTGTTGGAAGCAGGGCTGTTTTAATGCTTGAGAGTATAGCTTTTTTGTAAACGCTTTCTTACAACTATTGGTTTATCTCCCTGGCAAATAAAGCGGCGCCCAGAGCGGCGGTAATCTCCGGTTCCGGTGGGAGTAGCAGCCGGCAGCCCAGGTGTTTCTCCAGTGCGCTTGCCACGCCGCTGTTCCTGGCCACCCCGCCGGTGAACACAACCTCGGGTTCCAGCCCCGTGCGGGAAGTCATGGAGGCTACCCTTGAGGCAACTGAATCGCACACCCCGGCCACAATATCAGGCTTGGGTTTCCCCGCGGATATGTGTGAAATAATTTCCGACTCGGCAAATACCGTGCAAATGGAGGAAATGGCACAGCATTCTTTGGAATCGGCGGCCAGGTCTCCCAGGTCATTAACCCGGACTTCAAGTGCTCCGGCCATCACTTCCAGAAAACGGCCCGTTCCAGCCGCGCATTTGTCATTCATGGCGAAATCCGCAACTTTTCCGCCGGGCAACAATTTGATCACTTTGCTGTCCTGGCCGCCAATGTCTATGACGGTCCTGGCGGCGCTGAAAAGATGGGCGATGCCCTTTGCCTGGCAGGTAATCTCGGATATTTCCCGTTCCGCCGGAAAGGTCACTCGCCCGTACCCGGTAGCCACTGTGGCTGCCAGGTCTTTTTCATCCAGTCCGTTTTGGCTCAGTATTTCCGCGATCAGGCGTTTTGCCACTTCACGCCCGCTGTAACCTGAACGGCCAGTTGCCCGTCCCACCAGCTTACAGTTTCCGTCAACCAGCACCACCTTGGTGGTAAGGGAGCCAATGTCCACGCCTAAAAAGTATTGTCCCATAATTATCTCACTCCAGCGTAATCAGCTTAATGTTTCAAGAAATGCCTGTACACGGTTTCTAACCGGTTCCTCGGCGTAGGAGCGCGGGTCGGCCATGTCCGCTTCCACCACCAGGCCGGGCACGCCTGTTTCCTGCATTACCCGCTTTCTGATTACCTCCTGCACCAGTGAATAGGGTTTGCAGGATCTGTTTGAGTGCATTACAAACCCGTCGGCGTTATATTCCTTGACCAGGTCAATGATTTGCCTGGCGCGAAACTCGGGCGAGCGGTTCAAAAAAATGCTGGTATAAGTTGTCGCCAGGCTTTCCATGGGATCTCCCGGCGCGAGTTCCATTACCCAACCTCCGGTATATGTATCGGTTACAAAGCATGCGCCCCGTTCCGAGAACATTTTAAAAAACTTGAACAGGTTGCTCCAGATTGCTATATTGTCCCAGACCAGGCGTATTTTCTCCCCTTCTATGGCGCTGACACCCTGCTCAACCCGTTTTTGAACTTCGTCCCTGAGGATGCGGTAATAATTAACCGCCTGCCTGGTGCCACGTAAAACCACGATGGGCGCCATGTGGATGAACAAGTCCGGGCCGTTCAGGGGGGAGGGCCTGGCCCGGCAAAACTCCCGGATTTCCTTCCACAGCGTTACCACCTCGTTGCTCAGGGCGACGCATTCAGCCAGTTTTTCCCTGTCAAGGCGCCTGCCGGTCAATCGCTCCAGAGATGCGGTGATGTCCTTTAACTGCTCAAGCACGTAAGCGCGGGCGTGATCTGTCAATTGGTCCGGCAGGAACGGTGTATCCACTACAAACAGGGGGATGTTGAAATGCCGGGCCAGGGCCTCATACCATTTGAGTACCGTGCCGCAAATGTTGTTGCAGGCCAGCAAAAGGTCGGGCTTGGGCAACCCATTCATGGGAGCAAGAGCGGGCTGCATTACCGATCCGATATGGGAAGTCGCGTAAGAGCACAAGTCCTGGGAATAACCCGCGGCTTCCGCCACCTGGCACAGGCCGGCGGTGGCCTTGTTGGTGCTGCAGATGGCTCCGTATTGTTCAGGGTACACCGGGTGGATGTTGAAGGACCGAAGCAGTTCCACGGGGGCGCCGCTGGTAACCCACGCCAGGGGCCGTCTGAGCGGTTTGCCCCAGAACCGGTGATAGCTGGAAAGGGCGTAGTAGCGGGTCATGGTTTTTTTCAGGGCGCGTGTGCTTGCAAGCTGTTTGTAGCGGCGTTGTTCCGACATGCGTTATCCCCCTCCGGTTTTGTTATAGACTTTCCAGGAAGGCTTGGAGCCTTGTACGTTCCTGCCCGCCTGCCTCCGCCCCCTCCAGTTCCAACACCAGCACCTGAAGACCGGCGGCGCGCAGGCGTTTGGCTACCGGTACGCTGTCCCAGGCATGGGGGTCGCAATATTTTCTGACGATGATGATGGCGGCCCTGGCCCGGCGTTCCTTGGCCAGCCTTTCCAGGTAGTCCATTCGGGTTTCCAACCCCCTGTTGCGGCTCGGGCAGATGGGCATTTCAATATACCGGCTGATGATGGCCTTCAGCGGGTCATTACCAGTACCGGGTATTTGCGGTTCCACATAATGCCGGTAGCCGGTGCATGTATCATCCGCAACGACGCGCCCGCCCAGTTCCTCCACCATTCCGAAGAGGCTGTCATTCTCCAAAACGGGGCCGCTGACCAGTACAGGGTGCCGGTTCCCCGGGCCGGCGGCTTTTTGTTTTAAAAAGGGCAAAACCCGTTCCAGCGTCGCGGCGTATTCCCGCCGGGGCATCACCTGGCCGGCCCGCAGCAGTGCCGAGACGAGATGGGAGGGAAGCTGTGGTCTCAGTTCATCCAGCTCTTTGGCCAGCCCGCGGATTTTTCTGTTCAATTCCAGCGCGTTTTGCAAATCTTCGTCGCCGGGTTCGCGGCCCGCCAGTTCACCAAGCCGTGCCAAAAGGTTTTTGGCTTCGACGTAATAATACCTGGCGGCGCCCGGCGCGTTCAGGATTACCGGCGGAACAATAAACAGGGTGTTGTTCCTGTCTATAGCCTCTTTCCAAATCCCGCCCAGGCATTGCATTGTATCGCAGGTATGGGCGAAACCCACCCCGGCCAGGTTCTTGAAACTGCCGGACTTCGCCAGGCTTAAATTGCCTTTGGCCAGTGAACAGCAGTAAGCGGGCAGTTCGGCGGGCGCGCCCTGAATGGAAGTGGGCAGCAGGCGCAGCGGTTCCATGCCTGCCGCGAGAACCAGCTCTTCCGGCATGTAACTGCACATGAAGCCGAAAAAAGTTTTTTCCGGGTAACGCTCCTCTCGCCGGGCGCCGTTTAACGCGGCTTCTTCCAATAATAAATTCAGCGGTTCGCAACCCGTAAATGATTTATCCAGGCTTGACATTGAACAAACCTCCATTTGCTGTCACCAGCACATTATATGCCCATTGAAGTGGCGCTCCATTTTGCAAAATCATCACACAAGTTAGTCAATTGTCAACAGAACAACACAATGTAATCATTCCATGGTGATTATTTCCGCGTACTGCTCCGGGTCGAAATTTCTGTCATAATTAATTGCCCCGAAAGCTTCGGGAAAAGATTTCTTCAAATGCAAAAGCATGGGTATCATTAGTTGTTTCAAACCGGCGGGGGCTGATGGCCGGGTCACTGATTCCAGCAGCTCTTTCCACTGCGGGATGGTATAACGGTACACGATCCTGGTTTTGGTTGCCCCTGAAGTGATTTCGGTAGGAAATTTGAACCTGCTTTCTCCTTCAAAAACGCGTTGTG
This sequence comes from Desulfallas sp. Bu1-1, assembly GCF_015594625.1. Classification (GTDB taxonomy): domain Bacteria; phylum Bacillota; class Desulfotomaculia; order Desulfotomaculales; family Desulfallaceae; genus JADNRQ01. The sequence continues at coordinate 101,333 of NZ_JADNRQ010000011.1, forward strand.
TTGACACGGGCATGGGTACACCGGCACCTTTACCGTAAACCGCGATGGCGATAATTTCCGTTTTACCCGCGTTTTCATGCAGTTTATCCGGCTGAATCTCCTGGACCAGCAACATGGGCAGGTTATTATTCAAATAAAACACCTCACTGACATGGTTTAGTACATTCGAAAAATCTTAAAGCCTTGTAAATACAGGCTTTATTTTTTTGCATTTTTTTAGCTTCACCTCAAAAACCCCCCTTGATTTTATATCATGGCCAAAATACTTGATTTAGATATTATTAAGGAGATATTTGAGTTTAAATTATTTGAATAGTATCTAGCAAACGTTTTTGGAACTTGACAATTTCAGAACCGCCCCAAAATTGACTTGGAAGCTATTTCCAAATTTCAATTTGTAAGGAGCGGATTTTATGTTAGTTGTCAAGTATTCTCACGAGCAGTACCAATTTTTCGTTAATGATTTTTTAACTCGTTATTTTATTTCGACCGGCCAGCAGATTACTCTCGTAATCAGATCTTCTTTAATTGTTAAACTTTGGGGTGCTGACCTTACTGGCATTGTTCAGCTTATCAAGAACCAGTATTCATGCACTAACCGGGGTGCTCCACCCAAAGATGCAGTTGCCATGTTTCGCTCTCTTATCCTTATGACCCTTAAAGGTGAAACCAGCATCTCTAAGTGGGTTGATACTTTAAAGTCTGAACCATTTTATGCTATTTTGTCCGGTTTTTTGCCTGCCTGCTTTTCTTCTGTCAAGGTGGATAATATTCCGGCAGATCCTATCCCCGGTGTTGGTACTTTTTATGATTTTATGGATAGGCTGATTCGTAAGGATCGGATCCTTTATAAATCCAAACTGCGTAAGTTCAAGCGTAAGCCTAAAAAGAAGCAAAAGAAAAAT
>NZ_JADNRQ010000120.1 GCF_015594625.1 Desulfallas sp. Bu1-1
GCGTGGAGCGTAAAGAAATCGAGCGCGGCCAGGTGCTCGCCAAGCCCGGCAGCATCAAACCGCACACCAAGTTCAACGCCGAAGTGTACGTGCTGACCAAGGAAGAGGGCGGCCGTCACACCCCGTTTTTCAACGGCTACCGTCCGCAATTTTACTTCCGGACCACCGACGTGACCGGCGTGATCAAGCTGCCCGAGGGCGTGGAAATGGTGATGCCCGGCGACAACATCAAGATTGAAATCGAGCTGATCACCC
>NZ_JADNRQ010000121.1 GCF_015594625.1 Desulfallas sp. Bu1-1
TCAGGTAGACCACGATGTAGGGCACGCCCACCTGGCGGGCCAGCAGGATGTGCTCGCGGGTCTGGGGCATGGGACCGTCCGCCGCGGATACTACCAGGATGGAACCGTCCATCTGGGCGGCGCCGGTAATCATGTTCTTGACGTAGTCGGCGTGGCCCGGGCAGTCCACGTGCGCGTAGTGCCGTTTCTCGGTCTCGTATTCCACGTGCGCGGTGTTGATGGTGATGCCGCGCTCTCTTTCTTCCGGGGCGTTGT
>NZ_JADNRQ010000122.1 GCF_015594625.1 Desulfallas sp. Bu1-1
GTACGCCCTTTCTAGCTTGACCTTTTCTCGGCGTCTTGTGTGCTACCTGTGCTTTTTTCGCTGTGCAGTTTTCAAGGAACAGAGTTTGGTTTGAGTAGTGGGTGGTTGGTCGTTAGTCGTTGGTTCCCTGGTATTACTTTTGGGTCATTTTTGACCCGCTAGCTTTGACCCTGGAACTAACCACTAACCACCAACCACCAACCACTAATCTGGTGGAGATAAGGGGAGTCGAACCCCTGACCTCTTGAATGCCAT
>NZ_JADNRQ010000123.1 GCF_015594625.1 Desulfallas sp. Bu1-1
CCATAGAACCGGGCCGGGAGCCCAAGAAACTGTTCAAGGAAGCCTACGAAGGAACCATCACCGCCCTGAGCTACGCGGAAATACTGCTGAACCAGGCCATCCGCAGGTACGGCAAGAACCACCCCGTGGGCTACCCCGACACCGCCTACTACCTGCCGGTCATCCGCTGCTTGAGCGGCGAAGAGATTAAGACCCTGGGCGACATGGTGCCGGTATTGAACCGCGCCCGCAATGCCGTCAAGGAAGAGAAAACCT
>NZ_JADNRQ010000124.1 GCF_015594625.1 Desulfallas sp. Bu1-1
ATTGCCACCCATGGGCGGCTTGGGCTTTTTATCATCGTCATTTTTCTTATCAGCTTCCTTGGCGGCACGGCAGATTTCTTCGTTGATTTCTTGTAGGGCTTCGGCACCGAAACGCTTGCGAAAATGGACCATCAGGGATGGGTCAAATGGTGGCCGGTCCTGGTATTCTTTAAGGCCGATAAAGTACTGCAGGTATGGGTTTTCGGTGATCTGCTCCACTGTTTCACGGTCGCTGAAGCCGCATTTTTCTTTGAT
>NZ_JADNRQ010000125.1 GCF_015594625.1 Desulfallas sp. Bu1-1
CGCAAGCGTTTCGGTGCCGAAGCCCTACAAGAAATCAACGAAGAAATCTGCCGTGCCGCCAAGGAAGCTGATAAGAAAAATGACGATGATAAAAAGCCCAAGCCGCCCATGGGTGGCAATAAAGCCGTAGAGGAAGAATCCAATAACCCGGATAAAGCTTCTTCCTTTGAAGTATATCCGGCAAACAAAGGCAAGCTTATCTTGGATGCCACCTGCGCCCCGGCAGACATACGCTATCCCACTGACCTATCCCTG
>NZ_JADNRQ010000126.1 GCF_015594625.1 Desulfallas sp. Bu1-1
CTATTTACCCGGCGGAGCAACTGGGTTCGGCCCGCGAAATGATTGAAGCCACCCAAATGGGTGCGGAAGAAGCGGTTATATTGCCCAGTTCCAACTTTACCGGCTTTGAACCCAACATGAGTATTCTTGATTTGCCATTCCTCTTCCCCAGCAGGGAAGTTTGTTATAAAGTTGTCGATAGTGAAGTCGGAGACGCGCTGTTAACCACCCTTGAAGATAATGGTTTAGTAGGGGTGGCCTGGTGGGAAAGCGGCT
>NZ_JADNRQ010000127.1 GCF_015594625.1 Desulfallas sp. Bu1-1
CGTACTCCGTCCATCTGTGGTAATAGTAAAGCTGAAAGTTCTGCCACTCGAGTTCGGGTTCCAGTTCAGTAAAGTGCTTTTCGGGTTCGGGTGTCCTGCCTCGTCCTTCTTCCGTTTCAGGCCCGTGCCTGCCGTGCACGATGGGGTCGCCCAGCACCCTGTCCAAAGCCCCCAGGAGCGCCCAGGGGACACGGTGCGGTTCAACCTGCTCGCGCTCGGCCACGATGTTGCTGCCTTTCTCCAGAACGGGAACCG
>NZ_JADNRQ010000128.1 GCF_015594625.1 Desulfallas sp. Bu1-1
CTGTCTGTTCGGACAGGTGGGAGACGGTCACGGAAATAGCAAATTCTCCGCTGCGGTAGCTTATTTTGATGTTCGGGTTGCCGCCCTTGGTTTCGTCTCCCCGGGCGTACAACCGGTTCTGCCGGGCCTGCCGCCATTCTTTTTTTGCGGCTCTACCTTTGCAAACCCGCTTCCACAAGGAACGACCGCCGAAGATTATTGTGGGTATGGTGCCGTTATTTTGATGGGTTTTCAGCTCATCCAGCTTGTCACTTA
>NZ_JADNRQ010000129.1 GCF_015594625.1 Desulfallas sp. Bu1-1
CTACGGAAAACGCCAATAAATCTGAAGATCAAGGGAAAACATACACCGCTAAATTGGGCACAGTGGAACCTGTGGATTCCCCCAAAATGAAAGCCATGGAAATGTTTAGAGACAAGGTGGCGGAAGCGACAGACAACAAGGTGCAAATTACTATTTACCCGGCGGAGCAACTGGGTTCGGCCCGCGAAATGATTGAAGCCACCCAAATGGGTGCGGAAGAAGCGGTTATATTGCCCAGTTCCAACTTTACCGGCT
>NZ_JADNRQ010000012.1 GCF_015594625.1 Desulfallas sp. Bu1-1
CTGGTATTGAGCCATTCAAATTCCTCCTTTGTTAGTTTGTTTTGCCAATTCAATTCTAACTGAGGAATTTGTTTGGCTCCACTATTTTTTCAGGAGACCGATTTTACACAATTATACGGACTCAACTTAGCCTTGCCTATGAGGAATTGAAACTCTCGCGGCCGCGTGTCTTTCCCTCGGCCCCCAACACCGTTTTTAGCCTGCCTATGAGGAATTGAAACGAGGACTCTAAAACGGCAGTATACGATGAACCGGAAGGTTTTTAGCCTGCCTATGAGGAATTGAAACGGGTTAAAGCCATCTCACTAAGTGCCTCCTGCAAGGTTTTTAGCCTGCCTATGAGGAATCGGGAAGAGATGCAGGCAATTTGTTAGCTTCGATTGTTTACGCATTACAATGGTCAATATCTGTTTTTAGTCGGTTAATCAGTATAAAAAATATTTATGTATAAAAGCATATTAATTAATTTGTTTTATTTGAATAATAAATCATCTTTATGTATTCTGGAGGTGGATTTTTCAATAAGGAGGTTGCTATAAATGTTTAAAAAGCTTTACCTATTGTTTGCAATACTGTTAGCAGCAGGAATTCTTGTGACGGGATGCGGTGGACAAGGAACCAAAAAGGATTTCCATTATAAAACAGCAGAAGAATTGAAGACCATGTTGGAACAAGGGGAACCTATACATATCGTGGATATTCAAGTAGAGGAAGAATATAAACAGGGTCATATCAAGGGCTCTGTCGCTACATTCGCTTACCCGGTCGAAAGTGACGAAGATAAAGCTAAGCTGGACGCTGTGCTGCCTGAACTTCAAAAAGATGAAGCACCTATTGTAATTGTTTGTCCCCGTGGTGCCGGCGGGGCAGAACGTACTTACCAATACCTGCAAGAAAAGGGATTCCCGGAAAGCAGGCTTTTTATCCTGGAAAAAGGTTGGGCCGGCTGGGACTATCGTGAATGGACAGCCACGGGTTCAGAATAATAATTAAAACCTAATGAATAGGTTTTAATTATATCCGGCTTTTTTAAAGCCGGTTGCTTTTTTTCGATTACGTGAACAAAAACTGTTATTTTAAATTGACAAGGCGTTGTTAAGCATGTCTAAAAAAACAAATTGGAAGTTCGTTTTACGGCTCGTGATTTCCCTTTTATTATTTAGCTGGCTATTATATTCCGTGGAATGGTGCCAGGTATGGAACGCCATATTGCGGATCAATGTTTCTTGGCTTCTGTTGGCTGCAGGTTGGGTTGTTACGGCCGTTGCCGTGAGCGTCGTTAAGTGGAGGCTAATCTTACAGTCGCAAGGGCTTCAGGCAAGCTGGGGGGAACTTTGGAGGGCCTATTGGATCGGTCTTTTCTTTAATAATTTTCTTCCCTCCAGCATTGGCGGGGATACCATGCGGATAGTGCAAATTGGAAAAACCACAGGAGACGCGGCCGGGGTAACAGCTTCTGTGGTGATGGAAAGACTTTTGGCTACAATAGCCCTCTCATTAGTAGGCCTGGCAGCGTCTATACATGTTTTTGAAACCAGCTTTATAAAAGTGCGCATGCTATTTGGGGTGCTGTTGGCAGGCAGTTTATTTTTGGCAGGGTTGCTTATGTGGGGAAAAGTTCCTGGTTGGCTGGCAAGGAAAAATGGAAAACTTGCTGCCTTTCTTCATGGTTTTATGAAGCACGGCCAACAGCTTCGTAAACAACCAATGCCACTTTTGGGGTCCCTTCTTTGGTCGGTGGTTTTTCAGATGACCAATGTTGCCGTAAACTATTCTATTTTTCAGGGACTTGGACTTTGGGAAGTGAACCTGTGGAGATCAATGTTTATCATTCCGGCTACTGCTGCGGTGGCTATGCTGCCCATTGCAATTAACGGGTATGGCCTTCGTGAGGGTGCCTATGTATTTTTACTAGCCCCTTATGGTGTTAATCAGGCCGCTGCCTTTACGGCATCCATATTGTTTGCCTTTTTAGTTAGTTTATGCAGTTTGTGGGGCGGTGTTCTCTGGCTGGGGACTTGTAATAAGGGAGGGGAAACATCATGCTAGCACAGAAAGCGTCTGATATTGCCAAAGAAGCCATGGGGAAAGGACATAATTGCTGCGAGGCTGTTTTGATGGCGGCAAATGAGGTTTGGAGCCTGAAATTGTCTCCCGACACTTTAGCGGCCGGGGTTTTTTTTAAGGAAGGGATGGGTAGCGGCTGTTCCTGCGGTGCCCTTGTAGGGCTGGTAATGATATCCGGCATATTGTCCCGGAAATATCCACATCCACTGGGTAAAGAACTGGCACCTTACCTGTACCGCAGGTTTAAAGAACAATTCGGTTCTTCATGCTGCCGGGTACTATGCAGCAATAGGCCTTTGAGGGAAAGAATCGGAAAAAAAGGCTGTAAAATCCTCACCGGAAATACGGCGACGCTGATGGTGGAGGTCTGGGGGGAGGTTATCCGTGGCACAGAGCAAAATTTCCGTAATTATACCAACGCTCAATGAAGAAGCACATATTGGTGCTTTATTAAAAAACCTCGGGCAAGTGCAAGGCATTGAAATTATCGTCGTTGATGGCGGCAGTACGGACCGCACCCTGGAAATCTGTCGTTTACATGCGGTTAATTGCTTGAGCGGCGCTCCCGGCCGGGGAACGCAGATGAATTTGGGAGCCCAAAAAGCGACGGGGGATATCCTCTTTTTTCTACATGCGGACTCTACTGTAGAGATAAGGGTTTTTAATGATATTAAAAAGGCAGTCAGAAACGGATATCGTTGGGGATGCTGTACCTTGTTTTTCACTGAGAAGACAGTCTTTTTCAACCTGGTAGCAATAGCATCCCGCTTACGAGTAAAGTTTTTTTCCAACTGCTACGGAGACCAGGGGATCTTTTGTGAAAAAGATTTGTTTTTCCGTGCCGGCGGGTTCCCGGATTTTCCGTTTTTGGAGGATCTGGCTTTTTCCCATTGTATGCGCCGCTATCAAAGAGCCGTTATGATACCGGGCAAAATCACTACCAGTACCCGGCGTTTCCGTCAAAACGGTTTATTTAGAAATCTATTAAAAATGCAAATGGTAAAAGCTTTATATACCCTGGGCATATCTCCAGGAAAACTGCTTGATATTTATCAATCTTCGGGGAAGGGCTTGTCATGCAGACGGCTTTTGTGATTTTTAGTAAAGTTCCTTGGCCCGGTAAAACCAAAAGTCGCTTGCATGGAAAATTATCTGCTGAAGAATGCGCCCTATTCCACAGGGCTTGTTTGACCGACCTGCATGAAATTCTAAAGGGTACCGGTTGTAAAGCAATTCTTTATTTTACCGGGGGTAGCCGGGAGGAATTTGCTTTAGAATTTCCGGGGCAAATGCCCCATGGCTTTGAGGAATTGAAGTTGCTGCAGTTAGGATACTTTACGTTCAGGCAGCAGCACGGCGAGGACCTGGGGGAGAGATTGCATCACGCAGTAACCGAGGTTTTACGATGTTATGAGCGGGTTATTTTACTGGGCTCGGATTTACCGGGTTTGGCAGGGGATTTACTGTTGTCTGCCGCCGAAAATTTGGCCCTGCATGACGTTGTTATCGGTCCTGCTGTAGATGGTGGTTACTACCTGCTGGGCCTTAAGAAAGCATACAAGGTGCTTTTTCAAGGAATTTCCTGGGGTACGGGCCGCGTGTTGGAACAAACACTGAAGGCAGCGGAAAATAACAATTTGAAAGTTTCATTTTTGCCCGTAAAGCGAGACATCGATACGTGGGAGGACTTGGTTGCATATGTTCAATCGGGCAGAAAAGAACATAATCTTAAAAACATGCTGTCTTTTCGCTTGGCGGAATATCTGCTGGAAATCTATGATAGGCAGTAACGGAAAGGAAGATGGAATTGGATACTAATATTAAAGAAATTGTCGATAGAGCTTTGAACGGTAAGGAAATTACAGTTCCAGAGATAAAGGAACTTTTTACTGTACCTGCTGTGTCGGAAGAGTCCTATTTTATCCAATATGCTTCCAGAAAAATGAGCGAGGTTACTTTGGAGGGCAAAGCTGAAGTTCACGCTCAAGTAGGTATCAATGTTGGACCATGTCCCAAAAATTGCCAGTTTTGTTCTTTTGCAGCCACCAACAGGGTTTTTAAGCATTTCAAGGTGTTAACGCCGGAAGAAATTATTAAGCGGTGTCAAAGGTTCGAACATGACGGCGCCAATGCTATTTACCTTATGGCGACTGCCAATTTTAAGTTTGAGGAATTTATCAATATTGCAAAACAAGTAAAACCGGCCCTAAAGCCGGAAACGGTTTTCATTGCTAATGTGGGAGATTTTGATGAGGCCGGGGCCTTGGCTCTCAAGGAAGCAGGGTTTACCGGAGTTTATCATGCCATTCGTTTGGGCGAAGGAACCGTGACGGACATTGATCCCAAGGAACGATTGAAAACAGTACGGGCCGCCAAAAAGGCCGGACTTTTGGTGGGGACTTGTGTGGAACCTGTAGGCCCCGAGCATGCACTGGAGGAACTGGTGGAAAAGACCCGGCTGGCCAGGGAAATGGCACCTGTTTTCGGTGGGGCCGCTCGTAGAATTTCCATACCCGGAACTGAATTGGCAAAGAAAGGTATGGTTAGCGAGGCCAGAATGGCTCATATACTGGCGGTGGTACGGCTGGCCATGGGGTACCGGGTACCGGGGAACTGCACCCACGAGCCAAACGGTATCGGGGCCATGGCCGGCGCAAGCCTTTTATGGGCCGAAAATGGATCAAACCCCAGAGATACCGATGAAAATACAGAAACAAACAGGGGTTATTCAGTTAAAAAATGTAGGGAAATCCTCAGCGAAGCAGGGTGGGACATTCTGGACGGACCTTCGCAAATATTTAAGCCCCAATGCCGGTAAAATTATGGAGGACAATAAAATATGGAGAAGAGAACTGGTTGGTTGATAAAAACAGGTATTCTTATTTTATTGGCACTACTATATCTACTGGTAGAGCCATTGCAGATTTTTATTAAACGAATCGTTTTTTTGTTTACCATGGTGGATGTCTCAGCCATTAAAGGTTACATTTTATCATTTGGCGTATGGGCGCCGGTGGTTTCTTTCTTTTTAATGATATTCCAATCAGTGGCAGCCCCCCTGCCGGCATTTGTTTTAACTTTTGCCAACGCTGGACTTTTCGGCTGGGTAAAAGGGGCGGCTCTGTCCTGGTCAAGTGCCATGGCCGGGGCTGCGGTATGCTTTTTTATTGCGCGGTTTTACGGTCGGGAGGTTGTAGAAAGACTCACCAGCAAAATGGCATTAGAGAGCGTGGACGAATTTTTTGAGAGATACGGCCAGTATGCAATTTTGATTGCTCGCTTGCTGCCCTTCATTTCTTTTGACGTGGTCAGCTACGCTGCGGGTTTGACTTCAATGGGTTTTTGGCAATTTTTTTTGGCCACCGGGATTGGCCAGTTGCCGGCTACGCTGGTTTATTCCTATGCCGGTGACATGCTGGTAGGTAGTGCCAGGACATTTGTTTTTGGCCTTTTGATTTTGTTCTCTTTCAGTGTGCTGGCATTTTTGCTTAAAAAATTTTTTCAGGAAAGAAAGGAGGGTACGAGAGATTCCTTGTGAACCAGTACGAGCTCTGGCAAAAAAATAAAAAAGGGAGGGAACAGATTTACGACAATTTCGAGGTGGAGAATTTGAACTATGGTCCGACTTCCATCGAGAGTGCATCGAGAGTGAGTTTGATGAAGCACTGGCGATACCTGATATTTTAAACAAAGTCAAAAAATCAGGACAAGGGTTAAAAATTATGCAAAAGATTAGCCTAATTAACTGTATTATAACAAAGAACAGACTGGCCAAAACTATCCAAGGGTATGCCAGCCAGGAAATTTTTCCATAAAACATTAAGAGGATAAAAGCAAACGCAGAACCGAATAAAGTTAACACTGCAAACCAGCTGAAATTTTCTTTGTTTTGCCTGAAAATTATTCTAAAGAGAAATAACGTTAACCAAAGGAGTACAAGCAGGATTAAAAGCTTATAAAGCATTACTAATTCAGGAGTAAATATTGTTTGCTTAAGAACGCGGTTACGTATAAATAAGTCCCTTTGTATTCCCATTCTCTTTTGTGCTCCAAATTGTAAAAGAATGCTCATGATCAGCAACAACCAGGAAACCACCGGCAGTAATTTAGTAAAAATAAACGCAGGAATACTCATGAAGCTTACGCTTTTTTTCATTTTAACCTCCATAATGCGGAAAATTTAAGGCTGACATATACGCATGAAAAATATGGGTTACTCATTTTATCGCAGGACAATGTCATTGCGAAACAGCAGACACAAGGGTTACATTTTCGAGATAGTCCGGTTACTGTTATTTTTTGTTAAGCGAAGGAGACAATGCATAAATGAACATTGTCTCCTTCAATTTCCTGAAATATTTTATTACATTGGGGGTTTTTGCTCACCTGTCTCAATAAGATTATTTTTATCGGAACTCCACTCGTACCAACCACCATCGTAGACGGAAATATTTGGCCAACCAAACACATAGGCATAAAACCAGGCCTCTGCAGCCCTCCAACCTGTTCCGCAGTAAAAAGCTATTTTTTTATCAGGCGTAACACTCCACTCTTTCCATAATTCTTGTATTTCAGCGGCGTTACGCATGGTCTGGTCAACATTTACAGCGGTATCTGCGGCCGCAGGTATTGGCGCCGAAAAGAGCCGCTTAAAACGTATCTACGATGAGTAGTAGACGCCCATGGACCGGGCCTTCCCGGCAAATGTCGGGATGTAGCTCACGAGGAAAGCGTAAGACCTGCGCTTTAGCAGGCAGCATTCCGGTGACATGAGAAACCTTCGGGACGAAGCCCCCGGGCTTGTCCCGGGGGAGGTTCACGCGGATGAATATGCCCACCGTGGGGTTGCTGGAGTTCTACGATGCACAGACCGGTTTCAAGCGGGTTGCAAGGTATCTGCTACGCCCGGTATTCGAAAAAAATTTACCCGCTCGACAGGTGATTGAGCTAAAGTGTTGAATTATCCCAAGTATTGTAGCTGTGTAACAATGTTTAATATAATTAAAATGGAAAACCAGAAACGCCGGGGAGTATAACCTCCGCTGCATCAAAGCTTACCGCTTTTTCATCATGCGGTGACGGGAACCCGGCTGCCGGCCAGGACTTGAGAGGAGATACCGGGATGTCCTTGAAAACCAGGATAGTCCTCACTCTATGCGCCGCCTTCACCATTCTTGCCCTTGTTTTTTTCGCGGTTTCTCATGTGATCGCAAATAACATTGTAGCTGAGCTGGAAAGAGATGATCTTAAGCAGAATATTGAGCGGGCCCTGCAGGCCCTGGAAAGGGAAATGGCGGAGTTGGACAGAAATACCGAAGATTGGGCCGCATGGGATGATACGTATATATTTGTGAAAGAAAGAAACGAGGAATACATAAAAAAGAACCTGGTTGACAGCACCTTTGAGGTTCTTAAGATCAACTATATAGTAATTATAAACACCGGGGGAGAAATGGTGTACGCCAGGGGATATGATCCGGAGGAGGGAAAAGATATACCCATACCCCGGGAGATGGTTCTTCCGGCCCGCCAAAAAGCAGGCGGCCTGAAAGGGCTGGTGGTGACGCCGGAGGGGCCGGTGCTGGTGGCCGCCAGGCCCGTTTTAAAAAGCGATCACAACGGGCCTGCCCGGGGAACCATGATTTTCGGCCGTATCTTAAATGACAAGTATTTAAAAGAGCTCTCGGAGATTACCCGCCTGCCCCTCATCCTTCACCCGCCGGGGGCCGTGGACTTCCACAACCTGCAGCCGGCGGGCTCTTTAGAGAACGGGGAATCATGCTACGCCAGAATAATTTCCCCTGAGGAAAGCGCCGGCTATACCGTCATTAAAGACCTGCAGGGGAAAACCGCCTTAATCCTCCAGGTTAATTCGGACAGGCGCGCTGTCAGGGTGTTCCAGTCCGCCAGAAAGGCCTTCAGCCTCTATCTGGCGCTGGCGGCAATCCTGTTTTGCGGCCTGGCCCTGTTCTGGCTGAACCGTGCCGTCGTCTCCCGGCTGGCAAAGCTTACCGCTGCCGTAACCAGTACGGGCTACCAGTTTCCCCTTTCTTCCGGGTTCCCGGTTCTTGGTGGAAAGGATGAGCTTGCCCTTCTTTCCGCTGAAATCGGTAAAATGCTGGACAGGCTGGAGGAGTACCGGCGGGAGATAAGAGACAAGGAAAAGAAATACAGGTCGGTGGTGGAAAACGCCGCCGAAGCCGTCGTGGTGGTCCAGGAGGGTGTGGTCAAATTTGCCAACCGGGCGGCTTCGGTACATACAGGATACACAACGGAAGAGCTTGTTTCCAGGCATTTCCTTGACTTTATCCACCCGAAAGACAGGGAGACAGTATGGGAACATTACAGGGAATTGCTGGAGAATAAATGCATCTTATACGCATTTCCGTTCAGGATAATAGCCAGGGACGGGAGTATCAAGTGGGCGGAAACAAACTCCGTAGTGGTCGAGTGGGAGGGGCAGCCCGCCACCCTGCATTTTTTGACCGATATCACCCCGCGCAGGATTCTGGAAGAAGAGCTGCAGAGGTTGATGGCAGAAAAATCCCTGATTCTCGACAGCCTTACGGAGCTGGTTGTGTTTATAGACCGGGACATGCACATCATTTGGGCCAACCGCGCGGCCGGCCAATCCGTCGGTATAAACGCCGGGGACCTTTTTGGAGCGAAATGCCACGAAATATGGCACGGCAGGAGCGATCCCTGCCAGGGCTGCCCGGTGGTGCAGGCTATGAAGACCGGCCGGGTGTGCACAGGGGAGGTGGCTTCGCCGGACGGCCGCCTGTGGAGTATTACTGCCTCCCCCGTTAAGGACGAAAAGGGAAACGTGATAGGGACCGTGGAAGCAGCCCTGGATATCACCGAGCGCAGGCGCTACGAGGAACAGTTGAAATATTTGAGCCTGCACGACCCGTTGACAGGCCTTTACAACCGGGCCTTTTTCCAGGAAGAGCTCAGGCGCTTATCTGCCAGCCGGGAATACCCGATAACCGTCCTGGTGGCCGATCTGGACGGCCTGAAACTGGTCAACGATACCCTGGGTCACGCCAGGGGCGATGAAATGTTGAAGGCCTGCGCAGATGTTTTGAGCACTTCCCTGCGCCGTTCCGATATCCTGGCCCGCATAGGGGGAGATGAATTCGCCGCCCTTTTACCGAAAACGGATGAAAAAACCGGGGAAGATATTGTGTACCGGATACGCTCCCGGGTCGGTGACTACAACAAAGAACACCCCGAGCTGCCCCTGCACGTATCTACAGGTTTTGCCACGTGCCGGAGCGGGGACGAATCCCTCGAAGACACCTTCAAGAAGGCCGACGACTTCATGTACCGCCATAAGCTTGTGCACAGGGCCGGAGCGCGAAACCAGATCGTGGGCGCCCTGCTGGCAGCCCTCAAAGAAAAGGATTACCTCACCGCGGGGCACGCCGAAAGGCTGAAAGAAATGTGTCTTAAAATGGGCGAGAAACTGGGGCTTTCTCCCCGGCAGATGGCAGACCTGGCCCTTTTGGCCCAGGTCCATGACCTGGGCAAGGTTGCCGTGCCGGACAGCATCTTATTCAAGAAAGACCCGCTTACAGAGGAAGAATGGGAGGTCATGCGGCAGCACCCCGAAAAGGGCTACCGCATTGCCTTGTCCTCCCCCGACCTCGCCGGGGTGGCGGACTTGATTCTCAAGCACCACGAAAGGTGGGACGGGAAGGGATACCCCCTGGGTCTGGCAGGAGAAGAGATACCGTTGGAATGCCGTATCCTGTCCATTGCCGATGCCTTTGACGCCATGACCGGCGGGCGGCCGTACCTAAAGCCCAGGAGCAAAGAAGAGGCAATGGCGGAGCTTAAAAGGTGTGCGGGAAGCCAGTTCGACCCGCGGCTGGTTGATGTCTTTGTTTCCCTGTTTTCAGACGCATGAAAGGCTACGCGCAGCAGGGGTAGTGGTACTGACTACGCTTTTACGTCTATAGTTTCGTGCCCTGGTAGTGCCCCTGCTGATACGTTCATGAATTTTATAACCACTCATGCTTTTACAATCATAGCGGATTGAAGGAACCTATATTGTAATAATTTGCTCCCTGGCTTATAATAAACTTGTAGAACGGTAGGATGGTAAAAGGGTAAAAAGCCAGCCTTTGCGTGGTTTTTGTCATGCCGTACCGGCGTTACTGTTTGCGCCGGTGCTTAACAATATTATTTACCTTTTTAACACCCCTGCCGGGGTGTTTTATTTTTGCGCCGGTTTTTGAAAGGGGGTGAAAACCGCCGGAATATGTTTCCCATTGATTGTTTATTTAATAATATCCCTTCGGCAGGGAGGGAACAGAAAAACTTGACGGGAGGATGGCAGTATGGCGTTAAACCAGGCAGATTTGGTTACACGTAAACAAACCATTGAAATTGGCATAATCGGTGGGCCGTTTGACCGCATTACAACCGTTTTGGAGGAGTTTGAGCCGGGCCAGAAGGATTATATCGTGCATCCCGGTAGTTTTGGTGTGGAACCGCGTGTGGTACGCGATGTGGTGGAAAGGGAAGTGGAGGTAACCGTTCCGGCCCGGTTGCATACTTCCGTTTTAGATATGAACAGGTTCAACACCACCCGTCCCGGCGGGGGTGGAATTGGTTTTGCGGTGGGAATTTACTTCCGGGCCCGGGTGCGTTCCACGAAAAGACCGGAGATTGTGGTGAAGGGGCAGCGGACGCTTATCGTCAAGCACTTTGCCCGGGTTTTCAAGGAAATCCTGGAGTTTCCCGGCGGCTTTGAAATCGAGCTCTACGACCACGGGCGCCGTCATGTGGGAATGGGCTCTTCCACGGGTTCCATGACAGCGGCTTGCATCGGCATCAACGAAGTCCTGGGACGTCCCTTTACCAACCGGGAACTGCGACGGGTGCTGGGCTTTAACGCCTGTGAAGAAAGTCCCGTGAACAAGAATTACCTGATCCGGGGGTTTGAGACGGGTTTGGGGGCCATGGCGGGTATCAACGGGGGCATGGTTGTGGGCAGCGACGACATGGAATTGATCTACCGCATCGCCCTTCCGGATACCAGGGTGTTGATCATTATTCCGGATGTGCCCAGCCTGGAGGATGAATTTACCGGCAAAGACACCGCCGCTCAATCTGAAGTGGAACTTTTGATGCGCCGGGCCCGTTACCTGGATTCCCTGCAGTGCGGGACCAAATCGCAGATAGTGCTGCTTGATTTATTGCCCGCCATGGTCAGGGGAGACCTGAAGGGGATCGGAAACGCCCTCTTTGACCTGGCCTTCCTGGGTTCCAAGCGGGCTGAATGTGAGCAGCACGGGCTGTTTGGCGCTCCCATTTACAGGTACATCGGCAGCCTTCGGGAAATCGGCGCCGAAGTGGTGGGCATGAGCTCGGTAGGCCCCACGGTTTATGCCCTGACCCGTAATGACGATGTCTACCACCGGATGAAAAAATTTTTAGCCGCGGAGCATGTGCCGGAAAACAGGATTATTGAAACCTACATTGACAATACCGGCGCCCGCGTGGTGGAAAGCGGCGAAGAAAGGACTTATCAACATGAGGGCTGGTTGCAGAGTTAAGATTTGCGGCATTACCAACACCGGGGACGCCCGGTTGGCGGCGCGCGAGGGCGCCGATTACCTCGGGGTGGTGGTGGAAGTTCCATTTTCCCCCCGGTCTATGACCATCGAAGGGGCGCGGGAAATCTTTTCATCGCCGCCCCGGCCCGCGGTGGCCCTGGTTTACCGGATGCCCTTCACCCGGGTAAGCCTGTTGGTTGAGACGCTCAGGCCGTCGGCCGTCCAGTTTCTCAGCCCGGCGGCGGAGATGCTGGCCCGGTGTAAAGAACGGTTTCCCGGGGTAAAGCTGTGGCAATCCATCCATCTTCCCCCGGCGGGCGAGCCGGTTGACTGGGATGCAATCCGCCGGCAGCTGCGGGAGAGCCACGGGGCGGGCGCGGATGTGATTGTTTTGGACACCGCCGCGGTTATAAGCGGTGAAAAAAGATTCGGCGGCACAGGACGGCAAAGCGACTGGCGGGCGGTGCGCGAACTGGTGCGGGGGTGCCCGGTTCCTGTTTTTCTCGCCGGAGGCATCAATCCTGCCAATGTCGCTGAAGCAATCCGGTTGGTAAACCCCGCCGGCATTGATCTTTGTTCCGGTGTGGAAGCCCGGCCGGGCAAAAAAAGCCCGGATAAAATCAGGGCGCTGATGGCAGCGGTGAGGGGAGATGAGATTGGGTTATGAAAGCAGCGGTAGTACATGGCATTAACGACATTCGCATTCAGGAAGTGGCGCGCCCCGATCCCGGTCCCGGGGAAGTGGTGGTAAGGGTACGCGCTTCGGGTATTTGCGCCACTGACGTTAAGATGCTGCTGGGCCAGGGCCTGCCTAAAAATTTGCCCACCATCCTGGGGCATGAGGTGGCGGGAGAAATTTTTGCCGTGGGAACGGGGGTGGATGGACTATTCCCGGGGCAGCGGGTGGCTGTATACCCGATAGCGGTTTGCGGGGAGTGTTTTTTCTGCCGCCGGGGCAGGCATAACCTCTGCGAGAAGGAGTTCGGCCTGGCTCATGGTGTTGACGGGGGGTTTGCCGAGTTTGTCCGCATCCCCCGGCAGATCGTGAATATTCAAGGGGTATGCGAACTTTCTCCCGCGATCTCCTTTGAACAGGCTGCCCTGGCGGAACCCCTTTCCTGCTGCCTGGCCGCCGCCAGAACGGGCGGCGTCAAGGCCGGTGACACGGTGGCGGTGATCGGGGCCGGCCCCATGGGTTTGTTTCACCTGAAGGTGGCGCGCTGGGCCGGCGCCCGGGTGATCATGGCGGACGTGCTGGATGAACGGTTGGACACGGCGCGGCGGATGGGGGCGGATCACTGCGTCAATACCAGGCGGGAGGATTTTGTGGAGCAAGTAAGACGGTATACCGGAGGCCGGGGCGCTGATCTGGTTATCGCCGCCCTGGGCATTCCCGCGGTGATGGAACAATGTCTACCCGCGGTGCGCAAGGGCGGCATATTCAACATTTTCGGCGGGCCGCCGGCGGGGCAGTTGCTGACCATCGACCCGCGCTGGCTGCACTACGGGGAAATCACCGTTACCGGCACCTTCGCGTCCACCCCTGCCGATTTTCGCCGGGCACTTGAGTTGATAACCGCAGGGGAGATTGAAGTCCGGGACATGATTTCCCACCGCTTTAACCTGGATAATATGTTGGATGCGGTGGAGCAGGTGCGTAAGCAACGTATGATTAAGGGTGTTGTGTTGATTGATTGAATACCGTTTGCGGAAAGGAGTAATTGAATTTGGACGGCATGCAAATTCGCTTGCGGAGGATCTTCCGCCGGGAGTCGGGACGTTCCTTGATTATGGCTGTGGATCACGGCATGGCCCTGGGTCCCTTGACGGGGCTGGTGGATATCAAGGATACCATCTCCAGGCTTGATGCCACCGGCATGGTAGATGCGTGGTTATTGACGAAAGGGACGTTTCACTATGCCTTTAACCCCCGGGGTTGCCCGGGAGTTATTTTGCGCATCAGCGGGGGAGCGACTATAGCAGGCCCCGAATTGACCCGGGAGGGTCTCACCGGAACGGTTGAAGAAGGACTGGCCCTGGGCGCCGACGGGGTGGCTGTTTCCGCTTTTATCGGTTCGCCTTACGAGCACGAAACTCTGGTTAACTTGGCCCGGGTGGCCGGGGAATGCCGGCGCTGGAACATGCCCTTGCTGGGCGTGGTGGGGGTAGGTAAAATTAACGAGGATAAAAAGCAGGACCCCAGGTTTATCGCGCTGGGCGCCCGGGCGGCGGCGGAACACGGAGCCGACCTGGTGAAAACATATTATACCGAAAGGGATTTCGACCGGGTGGTGGCGGGCTGCCCCGTGCCCGTGTTAATTGCCGGTGGGCCCAAGTGTGAAACCGACCTGGATACGCTAAAAATGGTACACGGCGCCATCCAGGGTGGAGCCCGGGGGATTGTAATGGGGAGAAATATTTGGCAAAGCCCTCACCCCGAAGCATTGCTGGCCGCGGTTGAAGGCATTATTCACCGGGACCTGGGAGTAAATGAAGCATTTGAACTTCTTCAGGAATGCAAAAAGATCAGGTAATAAATGTTAAGTTTAAAACACTATTTATCTACATTATAAAATATAATAGTGTTTTAAACTTTTTTTATTTTTTGTTTCCCAAATGAACATTTTATGTTTCAATTTGAAAGCCTATTTTTTTAAAAGACAATTTTTTTGTAAAATTTAAAAAGGCATTTATTTTGCATTAGTAATTTAAACTGAAGAAAGAATTAGATAATTCAGGCAGCACTGCGGCTTAAAAAGTTATTAAAGAAAACTAGGGGGAACTGTTGATGATGGAAATACTAAGAAAAAAACATAGAAACTTTTTGAACAATATTTTAGAAACTCAACCGGTGACAAAAGAAAAGCATAGCATTATTCAGGAAACACCGGTTGATGCAGACAAAATGCTGCTGGACGATTTGGTTAAATACGCTCCCTATTTTTTTGACTTATACGGACCTACCGTTAGTAGAGCTATTACAGATAAAGAAAAATTTATTTTTGTTATTCCCAGTGCGGTATCAAAATTAGGGGTAAAACCTGGTGACCCGATTAAACCGGGGAGTTCCACCGACAAGGCGATGAAAACAGGGCAAAGGGTTGTAACTCTAGTTCCGGCTAATTTATATGGCCAGCCATACATAGCTACTGCAGTTCCTATAAGAAATTCACAGGATGAAATTATAGGTTCAATGGTAACTATCAGTTTGGCTATCAGGCAGGAAAAATTTGAAAAGATGTCATCGGATCTTAATGAAGCCATCGGGGATATTTCTGTTAGCACCTCAAATCTTGTGGCTTCATCACAGCAATTGGCAGCGGAGGCAGCGCAGTTGGTAGAAAAATCCGGGGTAGTTAATCAGGAAGCTATGAGTATGGATAAAATTTTGCTGTTTATTGAAGATATTACCAGGCAAACTCACTTGTTGGGCCTTAATGCGGCAATTGAAGCCGCCAGGGCGGGAGAAATGGGTAAAGGATTTAGCGTAGTAGCGGAAGAAATAAGAAAATTGGCGGCAAGAACGGCGGGGTCGGTTAAAGAAATAAGCCAGTTGCTTAATAGTTTACAGGAAAAAATTATTCAAATTAACAGCCATTGTGAAGAAATGTTATCCGTATCTGAAGCCCAGGTAACTTTGATCGAAGGCATTGATAATAGCATCAGAAACATACAGAAAACTGCCGGGGAATTAAATGAAGAAGCTAAAAATTATGAACTTAACTAGATAAAAAAGTAAACCATAATTGTTATAAATTACCTCAAAAATTTTTGCCTATAAATCCTAAATAAATGTTACACTAAATAAAATAATTTCTAAATATAGAAAAAATGCAGTAAGTTAAATTTTTTAAAATTTAAAATTGTTCTAAGTAGTGTGGGAAGAGAGGGGGTACGTTTTGTGTCGGATGTAAAAATCGGGGTTGTTTCCACTTACCCCGAGCTTTCGCAATTAATTCAACAAATATCCGGTGAAATGAAACTTGATTTGGAAGTTAAAGAGGCCATCTTGGATGAGGGTGTAGCCTGCGCTTATCAATTCGAACACCAGGGAGTAGACGTGATAATTAGCCGGGGGGCAACGGGAAGGAAGATAAAAAAAGCAATTTCATTACCTGTGGTCTTAATCGAAATAACCTCTTTTGATGTACTGCAAGCCTTGCATACTGCTAAGGGAATTGGTAAAAAAATTGCTTTTCTAGGGCATAGAATTCATGATTTTAGTCTTGATTTTAATAGTATTATCAAGATACTCGGTATTGAGGTTGATTATTATCCTTATAGCGACACGTTGGAAATGGAGCGACAGGCTGAAAGAATATTAAGATCCGATGTAGATGTTATGGTAAGCACGGGTTTATGTATTTACGAGATGGCAAAGAGTTCGGGGATAAATGCCGTCTTGGTGAAATCAGGTTATGATGCTATATACGGCTCAATTAAAAGGGCCATAGAGCTGGTGCATGGCATTCGCCAGAATCAGGAACAATCCAAAAGGTTTCGCTCCGTACTTGAACTTACCAACGATGGAATTATTATTTTGGACGATAACAAACGTATATCATTTATGAACAAGGCTGCGCAAAATCTTTTGGATATGGATGCCGGCAAAATTGTCGGTCAATACATAGATGATATTCGGGAATCCTCAATTTTGAAATCGCTCTTAAACAACAACCATAGCGGTGAAGCATTTAAAGAAGTTGGCAGGAAACAATTTTGGGTAAATAGCATGCCTTTAACTATTAATAATAAGGAAAAAGACTTGCTGGTGCTTTTCCAGAGCGCGGATAGAATCCAGGATATGGAGCATAATCTCCGGCGCCAGTTATTTAAAAAGGGTTTATATGCAAAACACACTTTTGAAGATATTATCGGGAATAGTCCCATATTAAAAGAGACCATTGAAAGTGCAAAAAAATTTGCCGCGGCAAATGCCACGGTTCTTATTTGCGGTGAAAGCGGCACCGGAAAAGAATTATTTGCTCAAAGTATTCATAATGAAAGCGACAGGCGCAAAGCACCCTTTGTGGCGATAAATTGCGCTGCATTGCCGGAAAATTTGTTGGAAAGTGAATTGTTTGGTTATGAAGAAGGCGCTTTTACCGGGGCTAAAAAGGGCGGTAAAATTGGCCTGTTTGAAATGGCACACGGGGGAACCATTTTTTTGGATGAGATTGGTGAAATGACCCTGCCCGTTCAAGCACGTTTGCTGCGGGTACTCCAGGAACGGGAGATTATGAGGCTGGGGAGCGATAGGGTTATTCCGGTGGATGTCAGGATTATTGCCGCTACAAATTACGAATTATACCAGGCCGTGGCGGAAGGAAAGTTTCGCAGCGATTTATACCACCGGCTGGAAGTATTAAACTTGGAAATTCCGCCGCTGAGGGCAAGAAAAGAGGATATTGATTTATTGGCCAATTACTTTGTTAATCTCTATGCTTTTGAAGAACGAAAAAATGTACCCGCATTAAGTAAGGAAGCCCTGGAAAAACTGAAAAAGTACGATTGGCCCGGAAATATCAGGGAGCTTCAAAATGTAATTCATAAGTATGTCCTACTGGTGGAGCAGAAACAGGATTGTGAGGATTTAATAAATAAACTTATTAATGACAAAATCCGGAAAACTTACAAAGTGCGCAAAGACGACGAAGATTCAATCACCTTAAAGATCAGTAAATTGGAAGACATGGAGAAACAGGTCATCGAATATTTGCTCTCCACGGGTGCCACAATTAAGGAAATTTCAGAAATCCTGGGGACAAGCCGGACCACTTTATGGCGAAAAGCAAAAAGTTTGGATAAAGTGGTGTTTCGATAGGTAACCCGTAGTGTTGCAAGTTGAAATATGTCGAAATAGATAAAATTTGCGTTTTGTTTAAGTTTTCTGAGGATTTTTAACTGTATATATTAAAAAATAAAATGGCATGGTATTTGCTCTTGCTATTTAATAAGCTCAATAACTTTGGACAGGAGGTGCACAATAGCAGGGCTTTTATTTTACTGATTTTCTCGGATAATCAGGTTGGGATGCCTTTGACTTCTTGGGGGGAGGTGAAGGTAGGCATTATTTTCGCAATTTATTGATTGATTATAATTTTTTTATTAAAGAGGAGGAGTAGTTAGTGCATAAAAGATTAATTTTGATAGTTATGGCATTACTGATGGCTGCCCTGTTCACTGCAGGCTGTGGCGGTTCAAAGGAAAGTGCTGATGGTAACAAGGCAGCTGGTAATAAGACCTATACCCTTAATTTAAATTGCCCTTATCCTCCGCCGGTATATGAATGGGAATCAAAGTATATAGCCCATGAAAAATTTGCAGAGCGGGTTAAAGAAGCCACTAATGGACAGGTAAATATTAAAATTTATTATAATGGCCAGTTATCTTCCACCGACCAGGCATTAGATTCATTGAAGAGGGGCGTTACTGATATGGAAAGCTCAACTTCTTACTGGGGAGGAACTGTGCCTGAATCTGACGTTATCTGGCTGCCCTTCTGGAGTAAAGGTCACCAGCATGCTATGCACGTGATGCGTGAAACTAAGATCGGTGAAATGTTTGAAGAGGCTTATCATAAACAGGGAGTAAAAGTATTGTTCTACTGGCCGGTTAGCATTGAAGGTTTAATATCTACTGAACCAATTAAAACATATGCAGACATGAAAGGTAAAAAACTGCGCATGGGATCTAGCATGTGGCCAACCTGGTTTAAAGAAATGGGGGTCACACCTATAAATGTTGCGCCCTCTGAGCAATATGAAGCTATGATGAGGGGAACAATGGACGGCACTATTTATGTGTTATACAGCATTGATACTTACAAGTTCCACGAGGTAGCCAAGAATTTAACGCTGCCCGGATTTATTGACCCATTTCTTTGCTATGTTTTAGTAAACGAAAAGAAATGGAACGAATTGCCGCCTGATCTTCAAAAGAAAATTGAAGAAGTAGCTGCGCAAACTGAAAAAGAAGCCATTGCAGGTTCCGAGAAATTGACTAATTCCATATTGCAGATCTGCGATGAAAAAGGTGTCACAGTAACCAAATTGAGCAAAGAGGAATTCGAGAAATTTAGAGCATCTGCCATGCCTCTGTGGGATGAATTTGCTGCCAGAAACGACACTACCGCGGAAATGGTCAAAATCTTAAAAGAAGACCTCAAACAGTGGGAAGCCAACAATCCCGAATCAAAAGCCTGGGAAGAAAGATGGTTGGCACAATAGCAAGTACAAGTCCGTATGAAATGACAGGGTTTCGGCCCTGTCATTTCATAAAGGAAAGGGGGAAAGTTAATGAAGCTTTTGGAAAAGTTCATTGCCAAAATAAATAGGTATATTATGTGGATATGCGGATTATTAATTATATTTATGGGTTTTTTGATTACCATCGATATAATACTGCGTTCCACGATAAACTATTCCATTCAATGGGCTTTTGCTCTTAATGGCTATATAAGCGCTACAGTGGCCTTATTAGCCGGGGGGTATGCTTTACTGGACAAACAGCATGTTAGAGTGGATATTTTCTACACCAAGTTTTCCCCTAGAGTGAGGGGTATTGTTGATATTGGTACTTCTTCATTAACATATCTCCTTTGCGGGGTTTTTATATGGACTGGTGGCATTTTATGTATTGAGTCCTTCACTACAGGGTCCATGACAGGTGGTGTCCTTAATATGCCAGCCTATATTCCCCAGATGCTTATACCATTAGGGGGGTTATTACTGGGATTGCAGTTGTTAGTTGACTCATACCATGATATTAAATTGGCTCTGGGCATAAAAACACTTGACGAGGAGGGCTCATCGTAATGGAACCATCATTTCTGGCACTAATTTTAGTAGGCACATTAGTACTAGTTATGGCTTTAGGTTTACCAGTTGCATTTACCCTGGGTGGTCTTTCATTGGCCATTGGTTTTTTTGTATGGGGAGGTACAGCTGGTTTTTATGCGGTTGCCCTGGGGGCCCTGGGTAAGGCCACCAGTTTTACTCTGACGGCTATTCCTCTTTTTCTGATGATGGCGGCCGTTTTGCGCTATAGCGGGCTGGCCGATGATATGTATGAAATGATCAATCGCTGGTTGGGCAAGATAAAAGGCGGACTGGCTCTGGGGACAGTGGTTATTTCCTCTATTTTTGCGGCTATGGTAGGTATCAGCACGGTGGCCACTGCCACCCTGGGCTTGACTGCTATGCCAGCAATGTTAAAAAGGGGTTATAATAAAAAAATGGTGGCCGGGGCAATCTGCGCCGGAGGTGCCCTGGGCATTATCATACCGCCCAGCGTGATCATGATTATCTACGCTTCCGAAGCCGAAGTTTCGGCGGGCCAGATGTTTTTTGGCGGCATCATTCCCGGTATTATCATGGCTGTATTATTTATGATCTATATTGCCATATTATGTATAAAAAACCCCTCCTATGGGCCACCGGTGGAGGAAAACTTTACTTTGCCGCAAAAAATGGAATCACTTAGGGCAGTGTCGCTGCCTATGTTTATTATTTTATTGGTTTTGGGCGTAATCTACACTGGCCTTGCTACACCAACCGAAGCTGCGGGAATTGGCCTGGTTGGCTCATTAATATGCGCGGCTATCAAGCGCAAAATTAATGGGGAAAATATTAAGAATATGATGGCTATGGGCGTTGGGGTTAACGCTATGGTATTTTGGATTATTCTTGGTGCCGTTGCTTATTCTCGACTGGTGACCATGACTGGTGTTGGGGAATGGTTCAGCGGGCTGGTTACAGGGATGGATGTAAACAGATGGGTAATATTATTGGGTATGCAGGCTATATTCTTTGTGCTGGGTATGTTTTTAGACCCTGCCGGCATTATCCTGATTACCGGGCCCTTTTTCCTGCCTGTGGTTAAGGCCCTTGGCTTTGACCCGCTTTGGTATGGTGTATTGTTTGTGGTTAACATGTGCATGGCTTACATTACACCTCCTTTTGGATTTAACTTGTTTGTGATCAGGGCAGTTGCTCCCAAGGGGTTAACCATAGGTGACGTTTACGCCGCTATTTGGCCGTTTGTTGGTCTTATGGCCCTTACCCTGTTAATAGTTGTACTTTTTCCACAAACTGTTACCTGGTTACCGAGTCTGCTTATTAAATAGCTATGATTTATAGGGTTATAGGGGGGATTGAACTTGTCAATCAATAAAGTAACAACTCTGACAGAAGCGGTTCAAGGGCTTGTTAATGACGGTGATACAATTGCCCTGGGAGGTATTCTTTCACGCGAGCCGGTAGCCTGCAGTTACGAACTGATCAGACAACATAAAAAAGATCTCACCATTATTGTGGACAGTCACGATGAATCAGTAGAATTACTTATCGGAGCTGGTTTGGTCAAAAAAGTTGAATCAGCTTATATCTGGGTAGGGGTAATCGGCAGTGGTCTTAACTTTAGAAGGGCCGTTGAGAAAGGTATCCCCCGGCATGTTGAGGTGGAAGATTATACTAACTTGGCCATTGGCATGCGCTTTTTAGCCGGTGCATTGGGCGTTCCTTTTATGCCGGTGCTGTCCATGTCAGGATCAGATATTCCCAAATATAATGATAAAATAGTTTCCATGAAAGACCCGTACAAAGGTCAGCAAGTCAACCTTGTACCTGCAGCAGAACCGGACGTTGCTTTTATACATGTTCAGCGAGCGGATAAAATGGGCAATGCACAGATTTGGGGGATGCTCGCCAATGACGTCAACATCGCCCGTGCGGCAAAAAAAGTTATTTTAACTTGTGAAGAAATCATCCCTACATCCGAAATCAGAAAAATACCAAATATGACCCAAATACCTCATTATTGCGTAGATGCTGTAGTGGAACTCCCTTTTGGCGCTCATCCCCTTGGCGTCGCAGGTTATTACTGGCTGGATACGCCTTTCAGAAAAGAATGGCTGAAAGCTTCAAAATCACAAGAAGGTTTTGATGCATGGCTGGAAGAGTGGGTTTTTAGCTGGGACACTTTTGAAGAATACCTACATAAGCTCGGATCCGACCGATTGGCCAAGTTGCGGAAACTGGAAAGAGACAATTACCGAATCCCCAGAATTGAAAATTACTAGAAGGAGTGTAAAACTATGAATTATTCAGCTCAGGAATTTATGGTTTCCGCATGCTCGCGATTAATTAAAGACAATGAATGTGTTTTTATAGGAGTTGGCATTCCGCTCCTGGCAGGGGTTGTGGCCAGCAAGATCCATGCGCCTAATTCCGTATTAATATACGAAGCAGGGGGAATCGGGGCTATTAGCCGCAGGCTTCCATGGAGTATTTCTGATAATGCCACTACCGATAACGCCCTTGTAGCCACCGAATTATGGAGAGTGCTGGGAGACGTTCAGCGCGGTTTCGTCGATGTGGCTGTAATCGGCGGAGCGCAAATAGACAAGTTCGGCAATCTCAATACCACCGCCATAATCGGCCCCGACAAATCCTACCAAAAACCCCAAACGAGGTTACCCGGTTCCGGTGGCGCTAATGACCTTGCTTCTTCCGCTAAAAGATTATTGATAATAATGCGGTTGGAAAACAGAAAATTTGTTGAAAAACTTGATTATATTACCAGCCCGGGATTTCTTGCGGGCCCTGGATGCAGGGAAAAAGCAGGGTTGAAAGGCGGGGGTCCTGAAGCAGTAATTACAAATAAATGCATATTTAGATTCGACCCTTTAACCAAGGAAATGTATTTAGATGAATTGTTTCCGGGAGTAACTATAGAAGAAGTCAGGTCTGATGTAGGATGGGATTTAAAAATATCATCCGACATAAAAATTGTTGAGCCCCCAACAGAAAAAGAGATAGAAATCATGCACAAAATAGATCCTCTGGGTGTGGTTTTAGGGAGAAAAAGCATCCAGGAAAATCAGTCATTTGAAGATTATTATCAAATAATGAAAAAATGTTATGAATCCATGGCCTTACTTATTTAAGCACAATTATTAATACGACCAAAACAATAGCTTAATAGTGATGGGGATCACCTTACGCTGTAAAAGTTGATGACTCCTATCAGGCAAAAAGCCGTGGTAGGAGTGTTTATTTTCTCTAACCATGCTTTACCACAGCAGAGGCGATTACCGCTACTTCAATTTTATTTATCGGGTTGGGGCGTTCTTGGTTTAAACCGGGTTAAGTAAATAATTGCGTTTTATTCAGTAACCTGCTGGTTGCAGAATGAAACCCCAGTGAAACAATTTAAAATTGAAAAACTTGCACCGTGATGAGGTGTACAGGGTATTGGTCAGCATTTTCGCACTTTTTCACCTATTCATTGCAATTCGAAAACAATGGCATGCGTTTTGCTCCTGATATAGTTATAGAAATATTCCGGGAGGGGAAGTGATGTGTAGTTTGGTTTGTTGTTTATTGAATTTTTGATTGATCATAAAAACCCAAGGAGGTTGAATCATGGCAGAATTTGTATATGATATCAGGGATCTTAAATTTATTCTGAATGAATGGCTGGACATGGACGAAATATTCAGCCTGGAGAAATTCAAGGATAACTACGAAAAAGACGATATTGACTTCATCTTGAACGAAGCCTATAAGATGGCAAAAGAGGTGGTCGCGCCTATAA
Organism: Desulfallas sp. Bu1-1; assembly: GCF_015594625.1. GTDB lineage: Bacteria > Bacillota > Desulfotomaculia > Desulfotomaculales > Desulfallaceae > JADNRQ01. Next base: position 23,232 of record NZ_JADNRQ010000012.1, read on the forward strand.
ATAAAGAGGGCGACGAGATTGGCGTTAAATTTGAAAATGGTAAAGTAAAGCTCCCGCCGGCTTATGTGGAAGCATACAAGTTCTTGCAAGAGAACGGTTGGGGTTCGGCTAATGAATCCCTGGCTTCAGATACCATTATGCCCCTAACTCTGTACAGAGCTTATAGTGAGATGCTCATGGCCGCTTCCCCGGCTTTAATGTCATATATCAAGTTGACTACCGGCGCGGCAAACCTTATTTACAGGTTTGGTACGGATAAAGACCGGGAGCTTTTCCTGGAAAATATGCTTAATGGCAAATGGAGCGGCACCATGTGTTTGACCGAGCCCAATGCCGGTTCCGATGTGGGCGATGCGACCACCCGGGCGTATCCCACCGACGATCCCAGAATTTATAAAATTAAGGGCACCAAAATGTTTATCACCGGTGGGGAAGTGGATTTATCCGAAAACATCATTCACATGGTACTGGCCCGTCCTGAAGGCGGTGCACCCGGTTCCAAAGGATTGGGGCTGTATATTGTACCTAAAATTTGGGTAAATGACGACGGTAGCCTCGGAGAGCCCAATGACGTTACCTGCATCGGCGTTGAACATAAAATGGGCCTCAAAGCATCAGCCACTGCCATGTTGAGTTTTGGAGAAAACGATAATTGCCGCGGGATACTGGTGGGAGATCCCCCGGATAGCAATGGTGTGTCCAAGGGCCTGGCCATGATGTTCCACATGATGAACGAATCCCGTATCGGTACGGGCCATAATGCCCTCGCTCAAATGGCCGCGGCCTATTACTATGCTTCGCGCTATGCCACCGAACGTATTCAGGGACGCCTGTTTACCAACCCCAAAGCGGGCCGGGTGCCGCTGATCAAGCACGAAGACATAAGAAGAATGCTGATTGAAATGAAGGCGCAGGTTGAAGCGATCAGGGCCATGATCTTCAGGGGTTTTTATTATTTGGATATTGCCGAACACAGCAAGGATAAAGAAAAAGCGGCCCGGTGCCAGGGGTTGGCTGAGATTTTGACCCCGCTGATCAAGACTTATTCAGCCGAAACCGCCTGGCAGATGATTGCCCTGGCCATCCAGGTTTATGGCGGTGTCGGGTATACGGAAGAATATCCGGTTTCGCAATATGCGCGTGATGTAAAGATACTTTCCATTTGGGAAGGAACATCGTTTATACACGCCATGGATTTGGTCGGTCGCAAAATGAGAATGAAAGACGGCGTGCCTTTTGCCAACTGGCTTGATGATAGAAAGGAATTCCTGGAAAGGAACAAAAACGTCGAGGGATTTACAGCCGAGATCAGCAAACTGGAAAAAGCTTACCAGTGTGTGCTTGAGATTAAGAATATATATGATTCTTATTATGCTGATAAAGGGGAAAAAGGTGCACTGATACCATTATATGCAACCCGTGTACTGGACTGCTGTGCTCAGTTGTTTGCCGCGGAATCAATACTGGATCAGGCGATTTTAGCCAAGCAGAAAATTGATGAACTTGGTGCTGATCACCATGATTATGTATATTACGCGGGTAAAATAAGCACCGCAAAATATTTCATAAACAATATATTGCCTAATGTTTATATCCGTACCGGTATGATTAAGGAAGCCGACCAGTCGGCGCTGGTATGCCCGGAGGAAGCCCTGGTAATAAGTTAGTTGGTTGGGAGTGATCCAGTTCCTGTAGAGGGAGGCGTGCAACAGGAATGCGAGATGTTTATTAATCGATATCTTTATAGAGGGGGGGTAAGGTGTGAAAAGTTATATTGAAGAATACAAAAGCAAACTGGTTACGGCGGATGAAGCGGTAAAAGTTGTAAAATCCGGCGATTGGGTTGCTTACAGTCATTTCGCCATGACTCCCAAGGTATTGGACGAAGCACTGGCAAGAAGGAAAGATGAGTTGACTGGCGTTAAAATAAGAGGTGTCTGTTCCGTCCACCCGGTGCAGGTGGCCATGGTTGACCCGGAACAAAAACATTTTACTTACAATAGCGGTTTTTTTAGTGGTGTGGACAGGAAATTGCAAGATGAGGGAATAGCTTTTCATATTCCGGGCTTGTACGCGGAGTCCCCGGTTAATATCAGGAATGGCCAATCCGACACGCCAAAAGTAGCTATGATAGTTACTACCCCCATGGATGAAAAAGGCTACTTTAATTTTGGACTTTCAAATTCCTATGAACGGGCGCTTTGTGAGAAAGCGCAAACTGTGATCGTCGAAGTCAATCAAAATGTTCCCCGCAGCCTTGGCGGAGACCAGGAATGTGTCCACATCTCTGAAGTAGATTACATTGTAGAAGGAAACAATGATCCTTTGGTAGAGATACCGGCTCATCCTCCTACCGAGGTTGATAAAAAAATAGCCGCATTAATTGTTGAAGAAATTGAAGATGGCGCTTGCCTGCAACTGGGTATTGGCGGAATGCCCAATACCATCGGCCGGATGTTGGCGGAATCGGACCTTAAAGACTTTGGTGTACACAGCGAGATGTTGTGTGATGCTTTCGTGGATTTGTATGAAGCGGGGAAAATCACCGGAGCCAGAAAGTCAATAGATCGCTTTAAAATGGTATTCACTTTTGCGTTGGGGAGCAAAAGACTTTATGAGTTTATAGATAACAACCCGGCCTGTGCAATTTACCCTGTGGATTACACCAATTCAGTGGATGTTATTCGCCAAAACGATAAGCAAATATCTATTAACAATGCCATTGAAATAGATCTTTATGGTCAGGTATGCTCCGAAACGGTTGGGGCCAGGCAGATTTCCGGGACCGGCGGGCAGTTTGATTTTACTTACGGCGCCGTGCGTTCCAGAGGTGGAAAAGCTTTTATCTGTTTAAGCTCAACTAAAACTATAAGAGGGAATACCGTTTCGAGAATTGTGCCTACAATAACTCCGGGAAATGTAGTGACCCTGCCAAGAACAGTGGTTCAATATGTTGTTACCGAGTATGGGAAGGCTAATTTAAAAGGTAAAGCAACCTGGCAGCGGGCTGAAATGTTAATTAACATTGCTCATCCGGATTACAGGGAAGAGCTGATCAAGCAAGCTGAAAAAATGAAAATTTGGACTCGGACCAATAAAAGAATATAACTGGCTATTTAAATATTGTTTAAATTGTTTGCGAGGAGTGAATACAATGGCAACTTTTGAAATTAAGAACATTTGTGTTGTTGGAGCCGGCAATATGGGGCATCAAATTGCCCTTGCCGCAGCCCTGGCGGGCTATAATGTGAAGTGCACCGATATCAACCAGGAAATCTTGCAAAAGGCTGAAAACTTTGCGGATACTTACCTGCCGCAGCGGGTGGCGAAGGGCAAATTATCGGAAGAAGATGCCAAAGCGGCCCGTACCAGAATATCTTTTACGGGTGACCTGGCTGATGCGGCCAAAGATGCGGATTTAGTGATTGAAGCGGTAATCGAAAAGCTGGACTTGAAACGTAAAATATTTGCCGATCTGGACAGGATTTGCCCCGAACACGCCATTTTGGCCACAAACAGCTCCTATATTGTCAGTTCCAAAATAGCTGATGTTACCAAACGCCCGGAAAAGGTTTGCAATATGCACTTCTTTAACCCGGCTCTGGTCATGAAACTGGTTGAAGTCGTTAAAGGACCGCATGTTTCGGATGAAACAGTGGAAACTGTGGTGGATGCATGTAAAAAGATGGGTAAAATTCCGGTAGTTTTAAAGAAAGAAATTTACGGGTTCCTGGTAAACCGTATTGTATCGGCTATTAAAAATGAAGCGTTGTATATTTACGATATGGGTGTGGCGACTCCCGAAGACATTGATACCGCGGTTGTGCATGCCCTCGGACACCCCATGGGACCATTCAGACTAATGGATCTTACTGGAATTGATCTTTCATATTACATCAGTATGGAACGTTATCAGGAGACCGGTGATCCCAAATATAAGCCTTCACCAATTATAGTGGAAAAATTCATTAAGAAAGAGTGGGGCCGTAAAACCGGTAAGGGATTCTATGACTATTGCAAATAATTAAGCAGCTGGAAAATTGTTTTGCCGGAAAATTAGCAAAAATTTTTTCCGGCAACAATTTTACATTTTAAAAAACCGAAAACACATAGCTCAAAATACCTGACTTACAGGTTAATCGAACAGCGTATCACAGAAGGAGGATTACAGTAATGAGAGAAGTATACCTCGTGGAAGGTGTCCGTACAGCGATCGCAAAATCAGGGAAAAAATCCTGGTTTGCAAATGTGAGGGCGGATGACCTGGCCGCCCTTGTGATAAATGAAGTTCTGGAACGCGCGGGCATAACAGGGAAGCAAAGGGAGCAGGTGGACGACGTTATTCTGGGCGGAACGTATTTAATGAAAGAAATGGGTTCCAATATTGGCCGGTATGCAACCATCATGGCCGGTATGCCATACAGCGTGCCGGGTTGCACTGTTGACCGCCTGTGCGGGTCCGGCTTGCAGTCCATAGCGTTCGCCATTTCATCCATAGCCATGGGATGGGCCGATTTAATCATTGCCGGTGGTGTCCAGCACATGACTCACGTTCCAATGCTCAGCGGCATTGACCCCAACCCCAGGCTTGGTGAGTTCTGCGATCCCAATATGATCAGAATGGGCTACACTGCGGAAATGGTGGCCAGAAGGTTTAACATCAGCAGGGAAAAACAGGATCAAATGGCCGTGGAAAGCCATGCCAAAGCCCACAAGGCGACCGAAGAGGGTTTATTTAAAGATGAAATACTGCCCGTAGAAGCTGAAGTCCCCACTGAAGACGGGGGCACTCAAAAAATGGTGGTTGACCGTGACCAGGGAATCAGGCCGGGGACCACTATGGAAGTACTATCTAAACTAAAACCGGTATTCATGGATGATGAAAAAGCAACCGTGACCGCCGGCAATTCCAGTCAAACCAACGACGCCGCCGCCGCTGTTTTGGTGGCCAGCAAGGAAAAGGCTAAAGAACTCGGGCTCAAGCCCAAATTGAAGCTGGTCGGGTATGCGGTTGTTGGCGTGGACCCGGCCCTGATGGGTATAGGCCCCGCTTTTGCTATACCAAAAGTATTGAAACAAGCCGGTATGACCATTGACCAAATTGACATCTGGGAAATCAACGAGGCGTTTGCATCACAGGCAGTATATTGCACAGAGAGGCTGGGCATTAGAAACCACCCGCTGCTCAACCCCCGTGGAAGCGGCATTGCCCTGGGGCACCCCCTGGGTTGTACCGGTGCCCGGATTGCCACAACGATCATGCATGAAATGCCGTACTACAGCGCCAAATATGCCGTGGAAAGCATGTGTATAGGTCACGGTCAGGGTGCCGCGGCAATTTGGGAATGGGTCGGCTAAAAAATTTTTGAAAGAGAGGGATATGGAATGGAATTTCAAAACCTGTTGCTTGAAAAGGATGGACATATTGCTTTAATCACCTTAAACCGGCCGGAAGTTCGCAATGCCCTTGATCCCCGGACATGGGCCGAAATTCGCGCCGCCATTCGGGAATGCCGCTTTGATAATGATGTCCGTGTGGTAATTATCACCGGTGCGGGGGGTAAAGCATTTGCGTCCGGCGCAGACATCAGATCTCTCAGGGATCGCGAGACTTTGGAAGTTTTGAAAAGTGAAGCGCAGGAATCATTAAATGATATCGAAAACCTGGATAAACCCGTAATAGCGGCTATCGACGGGTTTGCCCTGGGCGGCGGGTGCGAACTGGCCATGGCCTGTGATATCAGAATTGCCACCAGCCGTTCCAAACTGGGCCAGCCTGAAGTGAACCTGGGCATTATCCCGGGCGCCGGTGGAACCCAAAGGCTGCAAAGAATTGTCGGCATAGGCAAGGCCAAGGAGTTGATTTTTACCGGCGATATTATCAGCGCGCAGGAAGCCAAGGAAATCGGGCTGATTAATAAAGTAGTGGAACAACCCGAGGAATTACTGCCTGCGGCCAAGGAGATGGCGCAAAAGATCATTGCCAAGGGGCCCGTTGCCGTCAGCCTGGCCAAGCTTGCGATCAATGTCGGCTCCAATACCGATATAAACTCCGGCCTGTTATTTGAAAAATTTGCGCAGACGATTGCTTTTTCCACTGAGGATCGCATTGAGGGAACTACGGCGTTTCTCGAAAAACGGAAACCGGAATTTAAAGGTAAATAATAAAAAGCTAAATTATGATTTAACCGCAAAACCGCCGGAGCGCCAGATACAAGTACCGGGTTTTTGCAGCAAAATCAATTATTTTATTTAATAAATAGGGGGGCCGGAAATGGATTTTAGCATATCCGATGAAATGAGGGATATGAAGCGTACTATCCGCGATTTTGTTGACAACGAAGTAGACAAATACAGCCAGCAAATAGAAGAAGAAGATAAAATTCCCCAGCACCTGATCGATAAAGCGAAAGAAATGGGCCTGTTCGGGATGAGCATTCCCGAAGAATACGGCGGGCTGGGCCTCAGCATGGTGGAAAAATGCCTTTTGCTGGAAGAATTGGGCCGGGCCAACATGAGTTTTACAACTTTGATCGGGGCACATACGGGTATTGGCACTACCGGCATTGTTGAACTGGCCAGCGAAGAATTGAAGCGCAAATACCTGCCTGCTTTGGCCAGCGGGGAAAAACTCGGCGCCTTTGCCCTGACCGAGCCGGATGCCGGTTCGGACGCGGCGAATATGAAAACTACTGCTGTTTTAAAGGGCGATAAATGGATTTTAAACGGCATGAAGCATTTTATTACCAACGCGCCCGAAGCCAGTATTTTTACGGTCATTGCCGTGACAGACAAGGAAAAAGGGGCTCGCGGCGGCTATACGGCTTTTATCGTGGAAAAAGATTTCCCCGGGTTTTCCATTGGAACCATTGAAAAGAAAATGGGCCTGCGCGGATCGCATACCTCCGAGGTGATTTTTGAAGATTGCGAAGTGCCGAAGGAAAACATTCTGGGCGAAGTGGGGCGCGGGTATGCAAGCGCTTTAAGGATATTGAGCAAGGGAAGGGTGGCCCTGGGAGCCCGCTGTGTCGGAGCCTGTGACAAACTGGTGGAACTTTCGGTTAAGTATGCCCAGCAGAGGGTTCAATTCGGCAAGCCCATTGCCAGTTTCCAGGCTATTCAATGGATGCTGGCGGAAATGGCCACCGATACCGAAGCAGCCCGGGCTTTAACTTACAGGGTGGCCTGGATGGTGGACCAGGGGCTGCCTGTTGTTAAAGAAGGACCCATGGTTAAATTATTTGCCTCCGAGGCTTTAGGCAGGGTTGTTGACAAGGCGGTACAAATTCACGGGGGCATGGGGTATATGAAGGAGTTCCCGGTGGAGCGTTTTTACCGGGATGCCAGGCTTACCCGTATATATGAGGGAACCAACGAAATTCAGCGGATGGTTATTGCCGGCAGGCTGCTTAAGGAAATGGAAATATAGCTGTTGAAAGAAGGTGTCAATGAGTGGAAGGCGTAGCCATCATCGGAGCCGGGCAAACTCGCTACGGTGATTTTCCCGGTAAAGGAGTGAAAGAGCTTTTTGCCGAAGCATATTTGGAAGCGCTGAAAAGCGTTGATCATGGATTGGATCCGCAAACGATCCAGGCCGCTTATATTGGCTGCCTCAGCGCCGGTAGCGGGTTTCAGCTGGGGCAGCTGGCTCCGCTGCTGATGGGGCATGTCGGGTTGCCCCATGTAAATGCGGTGCGGGTGGAAAATGCCTGCGCCTCCGGAGGATTTGCCCTGTATACTGCAGCTTGCGCGGTGGCTTCCGGAAAGTTTGACCTGGTAGTGGCCGCTGGCGTGGAAAAAATGCGGGACGTTTCTTCCAGTAAAGGCAGGTACTGGCTGGGAGTGTCCGGGGATACGGAGTATGAACGCCTTGCCGGGTCAACCTTTGCCGGCATCTACGCCCTGATGGCGGCCAGGTATATGCATGAGTACGGGTTAAAAAGGGAACATCTTTCCATGGTCGCCGTAAAAAACCACCGCAACGCGGTAGCTAATCCCAAGGCGCAGTTTCGCAGGGAAATAACCCTGGAACAGGCTATGAACGGCGTTCCCGTTGCTCATCCGTTTAACGTTTGGGACTGCAGTCCCACCACCGACGGAGCCGCGGTGGTTCTACTGTGCAACGCCAAAATAGCCAGGCAGTTTACCAGCAAACCCGTTTATCTAAAAGGTTTCGGCGCGGCAAGCGACTATTTGGCCATTCATGACCGGAATACTGTCACCAGCCTGGCCGCCACGCGCCGGGCTGCTGCGGAAGCATATAAACAGGCGGGAATCGGTCCCTCTGATATTGATTTTGCGGAAGTACATGATTGTTTTACCATTGCCGAAATACTGGCCTATGGTGATCTAGGCTTTTGCGAAGTGGGACGCGCCCATTATTTACTGGAAAATGGAGACACCCAGCTGGATGGAAGGCTGCCGGTAAACGCCAGCGGGGGTTTAAAGGCCAAAGGGCACCCCATCGGCGCCACCGGTTGCGGCATGGCCTGCGAAATATTCAAGCAGCTCAGGGATGAGGCCATGGAACCCAGCCGCCAGATTAAAAACGCCAGGTATGCCCTGTCCCATAATGTGGGCGGTTCCGGTGGAACGGCCGCGGTCTTCATTTATCAGAGAGGGGACGAATCATGACGATAAGTGTTATATCTTATGGGATTTATATACCGTTCCTGCGGATTAAAAGGGAGGAATATATAAGCGCCCTGGGCAGCTGCAGCGCCGCTTTTAAAGAAAAAGCGGTGATGGATATAGATGAGGATACCATTACCATGGCGGTGGAAGCGGCCAGGGACGCCGTTGCCGGCGTGGATAAATCCCGGATCGGCGTGCTGGCCCTGGCGTCCACCAATTTCCCCTACCGGGAAAAAGTAGCCGCGGGAACTGTGATTGAGGCCCTGGGCCTGAGCAACAATATCTTGACTTGCCAGCATGGCAATTCCACGCTGGCCGGCACGGAAGCGATTTTGTCGGCAATTGGCTTGCTGAGCCTAACAGATCAGAAATACGCTCTGGTGGTGGTTGCCGATGCCCCGGCGTCCGGCGCTTCTGTGGATATGGAGCACGGCTTCGGCGCCGCCGCCTGTGCATTCATCCTGGCAAAGGATGAACCCGGCCTGGAATTTGAAGGGGTGTACGCTTACGCCGCGGAGTCCATGGGAATTCGTTACGGCCTGCCCGGGGAAACGGATCTCAGGGATATAGGAGTCAAAACTTACTCCAACCTGGCTTATAATGATACGGTCAGGGCTTCGGTCAGGGGCCTGCTTGATAAGCTCGGGCGAAAACCCGGTGATTACCGCCATGTGATCCTGCACCAGTATGATGCTAAAGACGCTTCGGGTTTGGCCAAAAAGCTGGGCTTTGGTGAAGAACAAATAAACGCGGGCCTGGTTTTTGCCAAGCTGGGAGATACGGGAGCTTGTTCCACACTGGTGGGATTATGCAATGTGCTGGATAATGCGTCCCCGGGTGATAATATGATTATTTGCTCCTACGGGTCGGGCGCGGGTAGCCACGCTTTAAGCTTCAAGTTAACCGGTCAACCGCCCAAACCAAGGAATTCGTTAAAATCATTGTTGGAACGGAAAAAATACATCGGTTACGTTCAATACTTAAAATTGAAAAGAAATATTTGAGGTGATTGGTATGGGCGCTCATATTTCCATTCCCATGTATCAAAGGGCGGTCCCCCAGCGCTACAGGCTTATTGGCCAAAGATGTCTTAAATGCGGCAGGGTCAATTTTCCCCCAAAAGCCGTATGCAAATACTGTTTGACCGGCTCTGAATTTGAAAATGTGCAGCTCAGCGGCAGGGGCACCATATATTCCTACACTATTATTGCGGGAGGCGGCGCCCCGCCGGAATTTGCGGAAGACGCCCGGTGCAAGGGCAGTTATCCGGTGGTGCTGGTGGAACTGGAGGAAGGTCCCAGGATCATAGCCCAGCTGGTAAATCCCCCCGGGGAGGGGATTTCCATAGGGATGCCGGTTGAAGCGGTGTTCAGAAGGATTTACGAGGAAGAGGGAGTTATCCGATACGGGTTTAAATTCAGGTTGGTTTAAAATGTACCATTTAATGAAGCCCCTGAGCGGGGCGATTTTTTTATCAAGATGGGCTGGTGTTGATGAAAGAAAAACAAAAGCTTTGTTAATTTGCATTAAATTTGTTTTTTGATTTTTAGCAGATCAATTAACATTTCATCCCTGTTTTTAATTCGCTTTAATTTTTCGGGCCGGTCAACTGCATTAAATTGTTCAATAATTTTTGTTATTATTTCGCTGTCTAGCTTCTTATTTCGCTCTTGTTGCCAGCTTTCTTCGAGAACAGGCTTAAAGTGTTCAAAAAAACCCTTTAAACCTGAATCCGATGCCAAATCAAAAACTTCGAACGGTCCCATGAGGGCCCATCTCAGGCCTATTCCGGCACTTACGGCGGCGTCCACATCGGCTACTGTGGCAACTCCATTGTCGATAAGGTTTATACATTCTCTTAACAAGGCATTTTGAAGCCTGTTTAAAATAAAACCTTTGGTTTCTTTGTTGCATAAAACGGGTATTTTGCCTATACTTTTGAGAAATTCCATGGTAATATCAACTACATCGGTTGCCGTCCCGGGGCCCGGCACAACCTCAACCACCGGAATGAGATGCGGCGGGTTAAAAGGATGTGCAACCAAACAACGCTCGGGATTGACCATTCTGGCTGTGATCAAGGATATGGGGAAAGATGAAGTAGATGACGCGATTATAGCATTACTCCCGGCGATTTCCTCCATTTTGGCATAAAGGCTTTGCTTGATTTCAATATCCTCAGTAACTGCTTCAATAATATAATCCGCACCATACAGCGCCTGCGCCAGGTCGTCCGTGACCACGACAAGATCCGATATGGATTGAAAGTTTTCCGGTGATAACAAACACTTTGAAGACAAAGTGTTTAAAGCATCGATTAAAAATTGCCTGACTTTTATAAAGGCTTCTTTGTTTATGTCGTACATTGTCACCGGATAGCCGGAACGGGCCAACAGTAGCGCCCAGGAACGTCCAATTAAGCCTGAGCCTACAATGGCTATTTTTTTAATTTGCATAAATACAACACCTGCCCAAACCTATTACAATCTCACAGTTGATGAAATATAAAATTTGTTAACGCAAAAATCATGCCTAGCGTTTTGTTGTGCCGCTGGTTACTGTTAAGCAGTGGAAATAAGTTTATATTCTTAATTTTGTTACAAAATTGAACTTATTGTTCAAATCTGAAATTAATTCAGATTTACTGATACTAATTGTATAGGGATATAGCAAAGGCATTTTTATTGCAAGGTGTTTTTACGGAGGGAAAAATGAAAGTGTCGATACAAAAGGCTTACCCCAGAGCGTTATATATTAATACCGCAAGATCTTCACTTTGTGCCGGTTTGGCTCTGACATACCTGGCCAAGGCGTATCTTCAATGGCCAGTTTTAAATACAGTCCTCAGCATAGTTTGTTTGTTTTGTATCCTGATTTGTTTTTCCGCGGTCCGGGGTGTAACCAGGAGCGTTGCTTTAATTCTATTTCTTTCCGGAGCTTTGCTGCTGGTTTTTGCCGGTGCTGATGTAAAACTTTGGCTGATAGCGGTGACTCAAAACGCCAATTTAATAACGTTGCTTGTTTTGGTACCTGTTTTTGGCATGCCGCTTAAATATGGCGGGTATTACCAGGTACTGGACGCCATGGTTGACAGGTACATGAACCACAGGCACAGGATATACTGGGTTCCGGCCTTGCTTGGCCACTTTTTTGGGGCGCTGATGAACATGGGGGCCATACCTGTCGTATACAAGTTGATAATCCACGGCAAGTTGCCGCGCGTGTTTCAATCAGTGCCCGGTGCAATATTGCGTGGTTTCAGTTCATCAATTTATTGGTCTCCAAACATGGTTTCGGTTGCCCTGGTTACTTATTATTTACGAGTGCCTTGGGCGGAGTTCGCCCGCGGCGGAATCATCTTAACCTTAATAAGCTTGCTTGTCGGCTGGTTGATCCATTTAATTACCGATGGTAAACCTCAAAATCATATGGATACGAACCTGCCGGCCAGAGAGGGTATCGACAGAAAAAAACTGGCGGAGTTATTTGTTTTTTGCTCGTTATTTCTCGGTACCATTATTTATATTGCCACCGAAACCGCAATTCCTGTGCTTGACGCCGTGCCGTTGCTGGCCCTGGCTTATCCTGTCTTTTGGCTGGGTGTTTTGGGTAAGGGATGCGTAATTTTGGAGGCGTACGAAGATTATATGCGGTATACTCTGCCTGGTTTTGCGTCGGAAATAGTCATGTTTTTGGGGGCCGGGTTTGTTGCCGCGGCGTTGTCGATCACAAGCATCGGCGATAAAATATCTTTATTTTTGAAGGATTTTATTGGTTTAAATCCTTATTTACTATGTTTTTTCATCGTATCATCGATTGTCCTGTTTTCTGTTGTCGGGGTTACGCCAATGGTGACGGTAATGGCCTACAGCGCTTCGTTGAACCCTGCATTAATGGGATTGTCCTCGCACCTGCTTTCCCTGGTATTGGTGGGTGGGTGGGCCACCAGCGTACTTGTTTCACCATTTACCGGAGTGACATTGATTATGTCGGGGTTGACCCAAAAATCGTCTTTTGAAATAGCCCGATCAAACTGGTTGTTTGGCGGTGTCATGGTACTGTTGCTTTCCGCTATGCCTCTGCTACAAAAGTGCATGTAAAGGGGGTGAATTAAAATGCCGCTGGTCGAGATTGACGGAAACATGGTTTTTTATCAAGAGAACGGGGGCAAAGAACAGGAGTTACCCGCTTTAATCTTGCTGCATGGTGCGGGCGGCACCAGCGCCCGCTGGGAGCATCTGCTCGGTGCATTAAGCGGGGTAAGCCGCTGCATCGCCCCGGATTTGCCCGGGCACGGCAAATCCGGAGGTTCACCCTGCCAAACTATCGAAGAATATACTACTTTTATAAAAAAATTTTGTGACAGCCTGGGGCTGAAGCATTTCTTTTTGTGCGGGCATTCTATGGGGGGAGCTATAGCCATAGAATATGCCTTGCGGCATCCATTTGACTTAAAGGGTTTGATTCTGGCCAATACTGGCGCGAAACTGAGGGTTTCGCCGGACTTCCTTGCAATGTTGTCCAACGGGGTTGTTCCGGGCAGAAATTTTTCCGATGGTTCAAATTACGATGGCGATGAAACATCCGGCAGCGTATACTTGAATGACTTTAAAGCCTGCGACCGCTTCAACCGGATGGAACAAGTCTCCGAAATCGGTGTTCCCACCTTGGTGATTTGTGGCCTGGAAGATAAGAATACGCCCCTTAAGTATTCGCAGTACTTGCAAAATAAGATCGCTGGTGCAAAACTTTGTGTCATTCCGGAAGCGGGACATATGACCATGCTGGAGCAGCCCGGAAAGTTTTCAGCATGCGTGATTGGTTTTATTAAGAAGTTGATGTAGATTGGGAATTGTTCTTAGCGTATTGAAAAGGGACTATTAACTATTAAAATGGTATAAATCTTGCATTTAAAAATTTTCGTAGGTATTGAAATTTTTTGAGGAGGGACTTAAAAACGCTTCTGGTTTCAAGGTTTGGCCCGCAAGGTGGAAGGTATTTTGTATGGACATCCCGCCGTTGCAGAAGCCTGTGTGGTGGGTGTTCCCGATCCTTACAGAATAGAAAATGTTAAGGCTTGTTGTCGAGTTTATAGATGAGCTTCCCAAAAGTGGAGCAGGCAAAATCTTATGGCGCCAATTACAGGAACAGGAAAGAAAAAAGTCAACTAATTAATTTATGGAGGTTTTTACGATGAGAACATTTGAACAATATGTTGAAGGCTTGAAAAAGCTGCGCCCCAACGTGTATTTGGGTGGTAAGCTGGTTTCGAGGGATGATCCGGTGTTTCTTCCGGGGATCAAAACCATCGGAGCTACTTTTGAACTGGCCATGGATCCAAATTACGAGGAGTTGACCACGGCGGTATCCCACCTGACAGGAAAGAAAATCAATCGTTTTACCCATATTCATCAAAGCCAGGAAGATTTGTTAAAGAAACAGAAAATGACCAGAATGTATTGCCGCCGGGTTGGTCGTTGTGTCCAGCGCTGCATGGGCATTGACGCAATGAACGCGTTGTCGGTGGTAACAAAGCGGATGGATGACGACCTGGGCACCAACTATTACCAGCGGTTTTTAAAATATTTGGAATATTACCAGGAAAACGACCTGGTGGGTAACGCGGCGCAAACCGATGTAAAAGGGGACAGGAGTTTAAGGCCGTATCAACAGGATGACCCGGACATGTATTTGCGGGTGGTGGAGAAAAGGGACGACGGGATCATTGTCAGGGGTGCCAAAGCCCATAATACCATTGCTCCCTATGCCGATGAGATTATCGCCATTCCCACCAGGGCCATGACGCCGGAAGACAAAGACTATGCGGTGGCCTTCGCCCTGCCGGCTGATACCGAAGGCATGTACCTGGTTTCAGTGGCACACAACCAGCGGGCCAGAAAACACTTGAAGGCTCCCATCGGTGAAACGGGCGCGGCCCATTCAATTACTATTTTTGATAATGTTTTTGTTCCCTGGGAAAGGGTTTTCATGTGCGGTGAAACCAAATACGCGGGCCAACTGGCGTTATTGTTTGCCACCTACCACCGGCACAGCTACACGGGTTGCAAGCCCGCCCTGACCGACATAATCATGGGGGCTGCCGCCCTGGTCTCCGAATATAACGGCATTGAAAAGGCCTCCCATGTGCGTGACAAACTTGCAGAACTGGTAACCGTGGCTGAACTGGTTTACGCGGCGGGGATAGCAGCTTCCGTCAACAGCACCAGGTCTTCATCGGGTACATACGTGCCCGAAGTGGTATATACCAATGTGGGTAGATATCACGCCGGCGTCAATGTTTATCCCGAATTCGAGATACTGGCCGACCTGGCCGGCGGGCTGGCGGCAACGCTGCCTTACGAGGACGATTTTATGGAGCCCACGGTGGGCCCGCTTTTGAATAAATATATTAAGAGAAAAAAGGATGTCCCCAGCGAGAAAGTACATCGTTGTTACAGGCTGATTGAAAATCTGATCGCATCTGCTCCCGGCGCCGCTTCCCAGGTAAGCGGGATTCACGGTGGAGGATCGCCGATCATGGAGAAAATTGCTATCATGGCGCAGTATGATATGCAGGAGAAAAAAGAAATAGCCAAGTACCTTGCCGGCATTGTTGATTAACGGTAAAAATCAATAAAATTTAATTCCTATATTAAGGGGGCTTTATATTATCATAAAGCCCCCGCGCTTGACCAAGGGGGTATTGTAATGAAAATTTTAACCGGCCCCGAAAAATTAAAAAAAGAGGTTATGGATAGGAATTTATGTACCGGCTGCGGGGCCTGCGTTGGTTTATGTCCATACATTTACGCGGTCAATGAAAGAGTAGCTTTGGTGCATTCCTGTGGTCTGAAAGAAGGCAACTGTCACCAGGTGTGTCCCCGTATAGAGCTTAACCCGGTGGAAATGGATAAACAGGTCTTTAATAAACCTCGAGCTGACCATATTCTGGGGGAAAACAAGGGGATTTTTTTTGCCCGGGCGGTTGATCAACAAATATCCGAAAACGGGCAGTATGGTGGTGTGGTCACTGCTCTGGCCGCTTACATGGTAAAAAATAAGAAAGTTGATGCCGCTGTTTTGACAAGGGCCAATGGTAATGATGTACCGGAACCGGTGCTGGTCCAAACTATGGAAGAGGTCCTTGGATGCTCTGGCTCCAAGTACTCCGCCTGTCCAACTTTAAAAATCGTTTCCGAGGGATTAAAAAAGGGTTTTTTAAGACTTTGTGTGGTCGGCAGGCCATGCCAGGTAATTGCGTTTAGAAAAATGCAGCGTTTATGCGGTCAAAACAAGCTCAAGTGTTTCCCCGACAATAAATTTGAAGCCATTGTTATCGGCCTGTTTTGTTTTTGGTCCTTGTCCCCCGATTTTTATATTAAGCTTAAGGATAAGACAGCGGGGAATAAAACGGTTCGGCTGGATATCCCGCCTAACCGGGGCCTTGTGGCCGTCCTGGAAAATGGGGCGAAGGTTGAATTTCCCCTTGAAGAACTGCGCCCGCTCATCAGGGAAGCATGTGTCGATTGTTTTGACATTACCTCTGAATATGCGGATGTTTCGGTCGGTTCAACTGAATATGACCCGGAGTGGAATACATTGATTGTGCGTACGGAAAAAGGGGAGGCATTGATCAAGGAGGCGCAGGCGGCGGGAGTAATTGAAATAAAACAGTATCCTTCCGAAATATTGCCCAATTTGCTGACCGCGGTGGCCAATAAAAAGGCAAGGGTTTTGCACGGTTTGCAACAAGGTGATTATCTCAGGCTTTCGGATGATTACCTCCAGGGTTTTTACGCTGCCCAAAAAACAACGGAGTCTGAGAAATGTTGAGCGAAGCGTATCAAGACCTGGGGAAAAGCATAAAAGAGGTTAAACAGAAATGCCTTGCAGAGATTAAGTTGCTGGTTCAACAGGCTGTAACCAAGCTGCAAGGCAACGGGTTTCAAGTATACGTGGCAGAATCTGCCGCCCGGGCCAGTGAATATATAAGTTCATTGCTGGAACGTAATAAACCCGTGTTGCTTGCGGGCACCACAATTGATAAAGAGCTGGGGTTGTATGAGTTTTTGTCCGGGCAGGGATATGAAGTAATTGATGCCGGCCCGGACAGCAGGGCTTTACGTATCCTATCCTTGGAACCGGGGCACCCCATTTACCATCTTAGTGGATATGAAAAAACCGATATTTGTAACCGCTTGAAGGCATATTACGGGGAGAATGACTTTTCATTGGAAGACTGGCAGGAAGAACATTTTAAACTGCTGGCCGCCGCCGGAGCCGGTATTACGGGTTGTACTGCTATAATCGCTCAGGAAGGTGTAATATTAATTAGTGAAGAAAGGGAAAACATTCATATTGCTTCTACATTGCCACCCGTGCACATACTGGTGGTCGGAATGGATAAAATTGTGCACAACCTGGAAGAAGCCCTGCTGGTGGCCAGGGGAGTATCCTTTTACGGAATGGGCAAGCCGGTAAGCAGAAACTTGTTTTTTATTGCCGGACCCAGCGCTACTGCCGATATTCAGGGTTTGATCGTCAGGGGCATGCACGGCCCACGTGAGGTGCACGTAATTTTGCTTGATAATGGCCGAACCGAGGCGCTGAAACAACCCGCTCGTGACTTGTTGATGTGTATCGAATGCGGGAATTGCCTTAAGGCGTGCCAGGTTTGTCAGCAAAAAGGACCTGTATTTTCGAAATATCAAGCGCCTCCATTTTATAGCAGCTGGACTTTGGCCCGGGGTGGAAATCAAGGAGATTGTTTGAACTGCGGCTTGTGTATTCAAGCCTGTCCTTTGGGTATTAATATATTTAAAATTTTAAAGGAAAGCGGTCAATCTGGTTTATTCGGGGAGGTAACATAAAGACCTAATACGATTACACAACTGGTTCAATAAATATTTAACGGGGAGGAAGTTGTTATCCTCCCCTATTTTTACTTGAATACAGCCCCTGTGCAGGCCGAAGTGACAGTTCTGGCGTACCTTTTCAAGTACCCTGTATTAATTCTTGGCAATGGTGGAGTCCAGTTCAGTCTTCGCTTCTCAATTTCAGCGTCAGATACGTCAAAATTGATTTTACCTGCGGGAATATCTATCTCAATCATATCGCCTTCCCTAACCAGGGCAATAGGCCCGCCTTCGGCGGCCTCCGGGGACACATGACCAATGCTGGCTCCTCTGGTGGCGCCCGAGAAACGCCCGTCCGTCACCAGGGCAACGTCTTGGTCCAGACCCAGGCCCGCGATGGCCATGGTAACTCCCAGCATTTCTTGCATGCCGGGTCCGCCTTTGGGGCCTTCATACCTGACAATTACCACATCTCCCGGCTTGATTTTGCCGTTGATTACGGCTTGATAGGCCTCGGGTTCAGAGTTGAATACCCTGGCCGGGCCGCGGTGCCTCAATATTTTAACGCTGGTGGCGGAGGTTTTGACCACAGCGCCTTCGGGTGCCAGGTTTCCAAATAAAACCGAAATACCCCCCTCTTTACTGTAAGGATTGTTCCAAGGGCGAATAACCTCGTCATTTTGGGGCTGGACACCGAGGTGCCGGCCCACGGGATCACCGGTCACGGTGAGAGCATTGGTCCTGATCAACCCTTTTTCCGCCAGCCTGGTCATTACGGCAGGTATTCCTCCGGCTTCATGCAGATCTTCCATGTAGTGGCGTCCAGCCGGGCTCAGCCTTACCAGGTTCGGGGTTTGCCGGCTGATGTCTCGCAGGGTGGAAAGTTTTAGCTCCATACCTGCTTCAGCGGCAATGGCGGTAAGGTGTAGAACGGTATTGGTGGAACAGCCGAGGCAAAAATCAACCGCCAGCGCGTTGGCTAAAGCATCTTCCGTTAAAATATCCAGGGGTTTAATGTCTTTTTGCAATAGCAGCATAACTTGCTTCCCGGTTATTTTGGCGAGCCGCCTCCTGGCCGCATAAACGGCAGGTATTGTACCATTGCCCGGCAGGGCCAGGCCGAGTGCTTCGGTGATACAGTTCATGGAATTGGCCGTATACAGGCCGGCGCAACTGCCGTAGGTGGGACAGCAGCCTTCCTCCAGCATGGCCAGATGCTCCAGCGCTTCTTGATCCCGTCCAGCCTCAGCAGCTATTTTAGCCTCCCCCATATCAATTATGGCTAGCTTTTTTCCATGAATTTTGCCGGCCAGCATGGGGCCACCACTGACAAAAATGGATGGAATATTGAGTCTGGCGGCGGCCATCAACATGCCAGGGACAACTTTATCGCAATTAGGAATGAAAACCAGGGCATCCAATTTATGTGCTTTAGCCATAATTTCAACTGAATCGGCAATCAATTCCCGGCTAGGTAATGAATATTTCATTCCGTCATGGTTCATTGCCAGGCCGTCGCATACAGCGATGGTGTTAAATTCAAGGGGGGTTCCTCCCGCACTGCGTACACCCGCTTTCACCGCGTCGGCAATTTCCCGCAAATGCACGTGTCCGGGAACCAGTTCGTTGTAAGAATTGACGATACCCACGAAAGGTTGCTCGATTTCATACTGGGCCAGGCCCATGGACTTGAGCAAAGCCCGTTTATCAGCCCTTCTAATGCCTTCTTTAATGATATTGCTGTTCATGGATTCCCTCTTTTCTTATTAGGTTTGTGAATTTTAATACCCTCTTGCCGGATCGATAAGGTTAATAAAGTTATTGCCTTGATTCAGGTAAACCGATAGATTGTGTTTAAAAATTTCCAGCGCCCGCTCCATATAACGGGGTGATACTCCTCCGATATGCGGCGTGATGATCACATTTTCCATTTCCCAGAGGGGGCTGTCGGGCGGTAACGGTTCCTGGTCAAATACATCAAGAATAGCATTTTTTATTAATTTATTTTTTAATGCATCAACCAGCGCCTGCTCATTGACCACTTGCCCCCTTGCTATGTTAATGAAACAACTGGTTGGTTTCATTAAAGTAAAGTGCTTTTCATTAATAAAGTGATAAGTTTTACTGGTTAAGGGGAGAGACACCAGCACATAATCGCTGGCAGACAGCAGTTCACCCAAACCGTCCGGGGGGTAGACCTGGTCAAACCATGCCAGGGGTTTACCTGATGTATTTAGGCCAAGGGTATACATGCCGAAAGCTTTGGCCTTTTTAGCGATATCCTGGCCAATGCTGCCGGCGCCTATAATCCCGATAGTTTTTTGAAAGATTTCTTCTTTAAAAATAATGCGGTTCCACTTATGAGCCTGTTGATTTTGCCGGTAAGTGAAAAGATTTTGAGATAAAGCCAGGATACAACCAAAAACAAGCTCGGACACGGAAATCCGGTGAATGCCCCGGACATTGGAAACTAAAACCTTTTTTTCATGCAGTTCCTTGAGTGGCAAAGTATCCACGCCCGCCTTAAAAACCTGGACCAGCTTCAATTTAGGCATTCTTTTGATTATTTCGACGTTAAGATCATGACCGAACGTGGCAATAACCTCACACTCTTCCAGGATCACCAAATCTTCAAGATTGTTATTGGGGTGGATATGAAAAATTGAGTTTGGGAATGTTTCAATGATGGCATTTAAATCACTTTGCTGAACTGGTACGGAAAATAATATATGAGCCATATGATGCCCCCTTTATTAAGAAAGTAGGGGCACAAAATGTGCCCCTAAACATACCCTAGCCGGTCACTCCCACTTCCTTGTAGTACCGCAGGGCACCGGGGTGAATGTACTTGGGGTCAAAAACTTTTTTATACCCGTTTTCCGCACTGAACCACTTGCCTCTTACCGGTTGTTCCTTTTTAATGCGGTCTACGTTTTCCCATAGTGACTTGGTAAGTTTATATACGGTCTCTTCGTCCATGTTCTTGTTCACAACCATTATGCCCATTGTTACCAGGCAGGGGACATCTTTTTTTAGGTTTTTGTAAGTTCCGGCGGGAATTTTCATGTCCACCGTATATCCAAATCCCATTTCGCCCAGCTTTTTGAGCGCTTCTTCCGAAAGGGGGATAACCCTGACGGGGTTTGTGGCGTCCACTTCAGTCAAAGATGTTACGTTAGGTGAACCGCCAAAGAAAACCATGTCTACAATGCCGTCTTTCAACATATTGGCGCCGTCGGCATAGCTGCCGAAGCTGATTTGGCCGCCGCTTTTCTTAATGTCATCATACGTAAGACCATGTACCTCCAAAATTCTTTGAAAAGTAGTCTCACCGGTATCGCCGGGATTGCCGGGGAGAAGCGTCCTGCCAAGGATATCTTCCACTTTTTGAATCGGGCTTTTGTCTAGAACGCCGATATTCCAAAAGGTTGGGTATAAGGCGCCAAGGATCATTATGCTATCGTATTTGCCCTCTTTAAAAGGACCCCGGTTATTAATGGCATCGGCAAAATCAGAAGCAAAGGTAAGGCCGACCTGGGCGTCAATACCTTCGTTGATCATCTTAATATTGCCAATACCGCCTCCTTCGATAACGGATACATTCAACCCTTCAATGCTATCCATCCAGATGTCCCCAATAAGAACCGACATGGGATACCACCCGGAACCTATGGGGCCGCTGGCGCTAACGATCCGGTTGGTATTGGAAGGATCTTTTTTTTCACCTTCGGTATTTTGTTTGCCGCCGCCACAGCCGGTGAGATTTAGAACCAATAAAAACACCAGGATTAAAAAAGCCAGTTTAGGCCAATTTTTCAAGATAAATGCACCTCTTTCCTTTGAAAATTGGTTTATTAGGTTGCGCTTTTGCTCAAGCTTATTTTTTTATTTAAAGATATTTTCTGGGTAAAGTAAACCGCA
The DNA here is from genome assembly GCF_015594625.1 of Desulfallas sp. Bu1-1. Classification (GTDB taxonomy): domain Bacteria; phylum Bacillota; class Desulfotomaculia; order Desulfotomaculales; family Desulfallaceae; genus JADNRQ01. The sequence continues at coordinate 44,642 of NZ_JADNRQ010000012.1, forward strand.
AGGAGCAGGCCGATGCCGATAATGTCCGTTACCAGGCCGTACTTAACCAGTGCAAAGGCTGACAAAACCAGCATGAGCCTTTGTAATATATTAGTTTGGTCGAGCAGGTAACCTTGAATGGCGCCCGCGAAAGCTATGCAGCCCAGGAGGGCCGTGGTGACGCCGTGAATAATCGTTAAAGGCTCGCCCTGCAGCAGCAAGGTATGGTTATAGATAAACATGTAGGGGACGATGAAGCCCCCCAGGCCAATTAAGCAGGCGGTAATAGCCGTTTGATTTGGTTTGGCCCCCGCAATTCCCGCCGTAATGTAAGCTGTGATGGCCACGGGCGGTGTAATTCCGGAAACGATACCAAAATAAAACACAAACAAGTGTGCTGCAATAGGGAGAACACCTTGGTTTTCTAAAGCGGGCACTGCGAGCACGGCTAGGATCACGTAGGCTGATACAGTCGGCATGCCCATCCCTAAGATAATGGAAGCCAGCATGATGAGCAGTAATAAAGGTAGCAGCTCTCCTCCCGATAGTTCAATGGCGAAGCGGGAAAACCGGATCCCCAACCCGGTTAAAATCACCGAACCCACAATGATGCCGGCGGCAGCACAGGCGCATGCCACCGTTACGGTATTACGTACGCCCTGTTCCAGGGCGGCTAATATGCTCAACCAGTTCATGCGGGTATACCTGCTCAACAAGCTCAAGGCATATGTGATAATAATTGCCCAGAAGCCTGACATCATGGGGCTGTAGCCTTTGACCATCAGGGTCACGATTAGAATTAGGGGCAGGGTCATATAACCCTGTTTTTGCAATATATTCCAGAAGTTGGGTAGCTGTTCCTTGGGTATTCCCTGAAGGTTTCTTTTGCGGGCCTGTAAATAAATTACTATTCCCGCGGTCAGAAAATAGAAAATGGCGGGCACCAGCGCATAGCCGGCAATCTTAATGTAAGGGATGCCGGTATATTCAGCCATGATGAACGCTGAAGCCCCCATAATGGGCGGCATGATTTGACCGCCTTGAGAGGCCACGGCCTCGACCGCACCCGCGAAGTGGGGTTTGTAGCCGATTTTTTTCATCATGGGGATGGTAAAAGAACCCGTCATGGTGGCATTGGCCGCACCGTTTCCGGTGATGGTGGCCATCAACGCGCTGGCCGATACCGCGGCCAGTGCCGGGCCGCCTCTTTTACCGCCGGTCAGGGAAAAAGCAAGGTCGATGAAGAACTGTCCCACTCCTGTCTTGAGCAAGAAAGCGCAGAAGATTAAAAACAGGATCAACACTGTAGAACTGACATAGATTGGGTCGGAAAAAATGCCCTGGGTGGAAATAAACATGGTGTCGATCATTTTTGAGTAGCGAAAACCGGAGTGCCCCAAAAGGCCGGGAAACCATGGCCCGATAAAAATGTACAGGCACATAAAAGCAGTCAATATGGCCATGGCGGGCCCTGTGCAGCGCCTGACCGCTTCAATGATCAACAGGATCAGGAGTGTTCCCACAATGATGTCGTTTTGGCTTGGAGAACCGGTCCGGTAAAGGATTTCGGGAAATTGAAAAACCATATACAGCGTAACAAGCACGCTCAGACCAAACGGCACGCCGTCCAAAAGGGGGTGCATTTTACCTGATTTTTTATAGCTGGGCAAGCAAGGGAACCAGGCGTAAGCCAGAATCAAGATTACCCCGACGTGTATGGACCTATGCTGCCAGGAGGGCAATGTACCGAAACCCGCCCAGTAAATACTCAAGGTTCCGTAACCAATGGCTACGGCGGCGATAAAGAACCGCCAGTATTTTGCTATAGCGGTAAGACTTTTATCTTTGAAAAATTGTTCAATATAGGAGTTGCTGGATTCTTCAATTCTAGTGTTCACAAAATTTGGATCTCTTTGTTTTGCTTCTTCCGTCATAATCAGCAAATTCTCCCTTCAATACTGGTCGGAGCTAAAAAAAGGGGGGTACGCCCCCTATTTAGCAACACCAATTTCCTTATAGTACCTCAGTGCACCGGGGTGGATCGTGCTGGGGTCGGGAATGTTTTTGTATGCGCTTTCAGCATCCATCCACTTTCCTCTAGCAGGTTGTTCTTTTTTGATTCTGTCCACGTTTTCCCATAGAGATTTGGTTAGTTGATAAACATAATCGTCATCGAGGTTCTTATTGACAATAATTAAACCCATGGTGGTCAGGCACGGAACGTCTTCTTTTTGATTTTTATATGTGCCTGCGGGTATTTTCATGGAAACGTTGTAACCGTAGCCTTTTTCATCAATTTTTTTCAGAATGTCCTCGGGCAAGGGCAGCAGCCTGATCGGCTTGGTTGCGTCCACCTCCGAAAAGGCGACAACGTTGGGGGCGCCGCCGGCCACGCACACGTCCACGATTCCGTCTTTCAGCATGTTGGCACCGTCGGAGTACCCGCCGAAGGATATTTTACCGCCGGCGGCTTTAATATCGTCATAAGTAATCCCGTAGGCTTCCAGGATGCGTTTGGTCGCCTGTTCGCTGGAAAAGCCGGGCTCGCCAGGGAACAGGTGTTTGCCCACAATGTCCTCGACGGATTTAATGGGGCTGCTTTCTAGCACCGCGATGTTCCACATGGTGGGGTAAATGGTTCCCAGGGCCATGACATTTTCCAGTTTATTGCCTTCAAATGCCCCTCTGCCCGCCAGAGCATCGGCAAAGTCCGAACTGAAGGTCAAACCGGTTACGGCATCAACTCCACCGTCAACCGCCTTTAAGTTACTAACACCGGCACCTTCAATAACGGAAACGTTCAGGCCGTCCATGTTCTCCATCCAGATATCGGTAATTAACACCGAAATTGGGTACCAGCCGGAACCAATGGGGCCGCTGGCGTGGACCGCCTGCATGGGGGAATTTTTCGCGTTGTCGCTTTTTCCTTCATTTTTGCTTTCACCGCCTTGGCCACCGCAGCCCGCCAGCAAGGCCATTATTAATAGCAACATCATTATCACAGGAATGCATGTCTTTCTTTTAAACAAAACGTTTACCTCCTCCTTATACTTTCTTTTGCTTATGCGCCGATTGCTTAAAATTAAATTTTAGGAACGCTTAAACAGGTCACCACCTCTCCATTTAATTTTATATATTAAAAAATTTCTGATAAATATTACTAATATGCAAGAGTTATTCCAAGGTGACTTTGTAATTAACATCGGCCCAGATTTTTATCTGGGCCGATGTTAATATGCATCACTTTTTGCTCACTTGCATTAGTTCTTAACGGGAGAAAATACGATGAGAGCACTTAATGCAAGGTTTTGGAATTGCTTTTGGTTTTATATGAATTTTTTAAAAATTTAATATAAAAAATTTATTTCGGGTTTAAAGCGATGCAAATCAGCATGGAAAAATGGATATATAAATCCGAAATCCATTCAAGTGCTACCGTATTTTTGTATCTTTCTAACGATAGTTGACTGGTTAACATCCAACGCCTTGGCGGCTTTATGGGTGCTGCCGCACTCTTTGATGGCCTTGTTGATGAGTTGCCTTTCAAGTTCGGCAATTGCCTTCTTCAAAGGGATTAGATTCTTTACTATAATCGGGTGGTTGATATTTGAATCTCTTTGAAACTGTAAATTTAAATCATCGAGGGTAACCTTTTTTCCGGGTGCGGTTACTAAAATTCTTTCCACCATGTTTTCAAGTTCTCTTACGTTTCCGGGCCAGTCGTAATCCAGGAAGTAATCAATAACCTCCTGGGATAATTCTTTTTTAAAACCGTAAGCCTTGCAAAATTTTTGAACAAAAGTTTCCGTAAGGCTAACTATTTCGTCTTTTCGCTCTCTTAACGGGGGAATGGTGAGCGGGATAACGTTTAACCTGAAGAAGAGGTCTTCGCGAAACGTCCCTTTTTCCACCATTTCCCTTAAATTCTTATTTGTGGCCGCTAAAATGCGCACATTGATTTGCCTGGGTTTATTACCGCCGATGCGGATAATCTCCTTATCCTGAATAACCCTTAAAAGTTTAACTTGCAACGAAAGTGGTAGATCACCAATTTCATCGAGAAGGATAGTCCCGTTGTTGGCCATTTCGAACATACCGATGTGTCCTTTTTTACTAGCCCCGGTAAAGGCGCCGGGCTCATAGCCGAATAATTCCGATTCAAGTAGACTTTCAGGTATGGCGCCACAGTTTACTTTAATAAAGGGGTATTGACTTCTTTTGCTGTTTTCATGGATTAATTGAGCCAGTACTCCTTTCCCCACTCCGGATTCCCCGAGGATAAGAACTGTCGAATCCACTTGCGCTACTCTCAGGGCCAGGTCCAGTAATCGTCTCATGGGCAGTGATTGTATAACCAGGCCTTTTGTTTTTAATAATTTCTTTTCCAGGTCAGTGACCTGGGTGTGGTAGCGGCGGGTGAGTTCCTGGCTTTTGGCCAGTTGAAGGCGTAAGCTGTTTAATTCAGTTAAATCCCTGATATTAATCACAATTCTAATTAAATTTCCTTCGTTATCCAATACCGGAGATCCTGTAAGTAATAACTGGTTATGGCCGGTATTGATGGTGCTGTTAACAATGCCTTTATGGGCAATAACACTGGCAATAAGTTCCTTTTGTAACCCGTTAAGTCTGGCGCTATCCGGTACTTTTACTAAAGTGTCATTATTTCCGCCGATCAGGCGCCAGTAAGCTCTATTAGCGCGCAGGATAATGCCCGCGGAGTTGGCGATTAAAATACCATCGTATGATGCTTCAATTAAAGCTTCCAGTTCTTTATTCAGCTGCTGGAAAGCTTTTAACTTGTGGGAGATTGAATCAAGTTCGTCTATGCTCTGAAAAACACTGACGGCGCCGATTATTTTCTGGTTTTCAATAATAGGTGTACGATGAGCGATGAAAGTTTTTTCGGAATCGAAATATTTAGTGGTGTACTCATAGTTTAGTTGAGGTTTACCGGTCTTTAGCACGTATAAAAGGCCTTTGGTGTTCATGATGCGGGAACAGTGACGCCCAATGGATGTAGATCTTTTAGTGCGTAAAATTTTTTCCGCGGCTTTATTTAAGAAGGTGACGTTTTCATTAGCATCAATGGAAACAATGGCGTAGTGGGATGAGTCCAGGGTATTTAAAAGGGTTTTGTTTTGCGCTGCCAAATAATCGCACATGTACTGTTTTACCTGAGTTTTGGTTATTACTCCCCGTATTTTTCTCTTGTAGACGACGAAAACATCATAGTTGGTATTTTGATAAAGTTTTTCAACCGGGATGCTGTCTTTAATTAATTTTGCCCTGACCAAAAAGTTGTCTATAGGCGCATCTTCATTAAACTGCTGGTTGAGGATTAAAGATTCAAGGGTAACCGCGCCAATTAGCTCATTGTCATCATTTATTACCGGAACCGCGTTGATCTGCAGTTCCCTTAGCAATTGCACTGCTGATGCAGCCGGTACACCGTTATGAAGGGGGGTTTCGCAATGTTGCATTATATCTTTTGCTTGCATTAGATACACCTCCCAACAATCAAATGCATTTCCCAAAAACTATAAGGAAGGTTATAAACTATTTCTATATAATTTAGAAATATCCTTCAATTCTTATTTTTGTTTATTGGCATAACATTTGTATTCATAAACTCTAAAAATTATTGTAAGGAGACGTAGGAAATATGTTGCGTACTGAAGATTTAATAGGAAAAACCGCTTTGATCACCGGCGGGAGCAAAGGGATAGGAAAAGCCATAGCCATGCTCCTGGCCGGGGCCGGGTGCAGTGTCGCCATTGCCAGCCGAAATTTGGATGAAGTGAGCGAAGTTGCCCGGCAGATTCGGGAACAGGGTGGCAACGCTCTGGCCCTGCGCACTGATGTAACTCAAAAAAAGGATGTTGTTGCAATGGTGGAGGAGGTCATAAGGGAATTCTCCAGGATCGATGTTTTAATCAACAATGCCGGCACCAATATCAGAAAACCCTTACTGGAGTTGACCGAGGATGAATGGGATATTGTTATGGGAACAAATTTGAAGGGCGTTTTTCTCGTCGGGCAGCAGGTGGGCCAATTTATGGTTCGGCAAAAAAAGGGTAAAATCATCAACGTTGCTTCGGTGGCGGGTGTCAGGGGAAGGCCCAACCTGGGAGCCTATTGTGCTTCGAAAGGGGGGGTGATTCAGTTGACCAAGGTGATGGCGTTGGAGTGGGCAGAACATAATGTCCAGGTCAATGCTATTGCTCCCACGTATATCGAGACGCCTTTGACCAGCGAGTACCTGAAGCAGGTCAAAGACCAGGTGTTGAAGCGAATACCCGTTGGGCGTTTAGGGACAACGGAAGATCTGGAAGGTGTTGTTTTATTGCTGTCCACCAGGGCGTCGGATTTTATAACCGGGCAAACCTTTTTTATTGATGGAGGGGGTACCGCGTTTTAAACATGCAGTTAAACATGAATAAAGAGTTGCATCAACAAATTAAACTGGCCCTGCAGGACAAAAAGACGGCTGATGTGAGGCATCGCGTATTCTCTCTGCGCCGGCCCAAGGTCAATGCTTTTCGCGCCAACCACCCCGAAATGGAAGTTAAATTACAGCGCATCAAGAAAGAAGCACTAGGTAATTTGGCCGCCTACACCGCCCGGGCGGTTCAGCAAATGAAACACAATGGTTTTAGGGTTTTCGAGGCCAAATCAACAGAGGATGCCTTGCGTTACATAGATGGTATCATCACTGACAAAGTGGTGGTAAAATCAAAAAGCAATGCCGTCAAGGAAATCAAACTCATCGAACACCTGCAGAAAAAGGGTTTGGAAGTGGTGGAAACGGACCTTGGGGATCGCATTTGCCAGTTGGGGAACGTTAACGCGGCTCATCCCCTGGGACCGGCGGTGCATTTACCCGTGGAAAGGGTGGCCGAAATATTCAGTAACTACGCGGGGGAGAAATTAAAACCCGACCCCCATGAATTGGTGCGCTGGGCCAGGGAGAGTCTGAGGGACACATTGATCAGGGCGAGGGTTGCCATTACGGGGGCCAACGCTATTGCGGCTGATACGGGGTCCATTGTATTGACGGAAAACGAGGGTAACATTCGCATGGCGGTAAGCGTCCCCCGGGTATTAGTAGTAGTGGCGGGAATAGAAAAGATTGTACCAAGCCTGGAAAATTGTCTGGACGTCGTAAGGTGTGCCGCGGGTTTCGGGGTTGGGCAGGAAATCGGAACTTACATTTCCGTTGTATCAGGCCTGGCAGATGATGGTAAATCATTATTACACCCCCATGGTCCTCAGGAAGTGCATGTGGTGCTGCTTCGGAAAGGACGGTGGGAAATTCTCGGTACTCCGCTGGAAAAAATTTTACATTGCATTAACTGTGGGCATTGTTTAAGGGTTTGTCCGGTTTTTAATGAACTGGGGGAGCAATACGGTAAACCTTTTTTTGGTGGGATCGGTGTTCTGAAAGTGGCCGCCTTGGGAAACCTGGATGAAGCCTACTTGTCGGGTCTCGACCTGTGCATGGGCTGCAGGCGTTGCACGGAGGTGTGCCCCGCGGGTATTCCCACGCCTGATTTAATTGCCCGTGTTCGCGAGCGGTGGGTAAAGCAACATGGTTTAAAGGGGGTAAAAAAATACCTGGTGAGGGGCCTGAAACGGTTGCCGCCCTTAAAAAGAAAATTGATTTTCAGCAGTCAATGGTTATACAGTGTAAAAAACGGTCGTTTTCGCAAGGCTAGAATCAAGGTTAAAGGGAGAGTTATTATACCCGGTTTGGCAAAAAAGAGCCTGACGCAGATTTACCGGGAGAGTAAAAAAGATAACAAGATTGGCGGGCGGAACAGGGTTTTGTATTTCCCCGGCTGCATGCACAATCACTTTTTAGTTGAAGTGGGAACGGCAACAATTGAATTGCTGCAAAAAACCGGTTGTGAAGTTATTCTTCCCCGGGAACAGGTGTGCTGTGGTTATCCCGCCATAGCGGCGGGCAACCTGGCGGCGGCCCGGGAAATGGCTGCAAGGAATCTATCCATCTTTAAGGAGGCGGGCTGCCCGGTCGTATTGATCGACTGTCCGACGTGTCAAACCGGCCTGGCACATTACCCACACTTGTTTGAGCGGGAGGCGTCGGGATGGCTGGAGACGAGCCTCATGCTGGTGGAAAAATTGCAGTACCTTTCCACTTACCTGGCTGGTTGCCTGGATAAGCTTGGACCGCTTTCAATGCCGGGATTATCGGTATCATATCACCGCCCCTGCCATCTTAAAGGCATGGATGTGAGTGCGGATGGGCATATTTTAAGCAGCATTGGGGACTTGACTCTTTACCCGGCTGGAGAGGCGGCCTGCTGCGGGTTTGGAGGTATTTTTAGTTTGGATTTTTATCAACTGTCCGCAATTATTCGCCGGCGGAGGGTTAGGGATCTTTTGGGGGGTGGCCCGGAGATTATTGTCACCTCCTGTCCCGGATGCCTTTATCACCTATCCGAGGGGATATACGAGCAGGGTGGGGATACCAAAGTTTTTCATATCGCCGAATTAATAAGAAGAGCAGTTAATATTTAAATGGTGGGGTGAGGACAATGGGTATAGATAACGTGAAACTTGATTGCCCGGGCAAGGAGGTATTGTTGACGGGAAATGAGGCCGTAGCCAGGGGGGCGTTGGAAGCCGGCGTTAAATATGCTTCTTCTTATCCCGGCTCACCGTCCGCGGAGGTATTGGATACGCTGGCCAGGCTTTCATCCCGTTTTAACCTGTATGCAGAGTGGTCGGTCAACGAAAAGGTCGCTGCCGAGGGAGCGGCGGCGGCTTCATTTGCCGGGATGCGTTCTATAACCATTATGAAGCCCGATGGGTTGAATGTGGCCGTGGATTTTTTTACCAGCCTAAGCCTGTCGGGAATTAAGGCCGGCATGGTGCTGGTGGTTGGTGACGACCCTTCGGCCCATTCAAGCATCAAGGAAGAAGATTCCCGTTATTTATCAAGGCTGGCCCACTTGCCGGTACTGGAACCGGCAACCATTCAGGAAGCCAAGGATATGACTTTGCAGGCCTTTGCCCTTTCCGAAGAAACCGGGCTTCCCGTGGTTGTCCGCTGTGTCACCAGAATATGTCACGCCAGTTCGGTGGTTAAACTGGGTAGACTGAGTAATTTGGAAGTCAGGCCTGAACTTAATGAGAAATATTTAACCAACCCCCAGGCGCACGCCGACGTGGAGAACAAGTTGCGGGAAATTGCCAAATCCGGCGGTGGTTGCACCTATACCGGCCCGGATGATGCAAGAACAATTATTATAACCTCGGGACCTTCCTATACATACTGCCAGGAAGCGCTGGACATTTTACAACTGAATGATGAGATTGGGATCTTAAAACTGGATCGCACATGGCCTTTACCGGAGCGGGAACTGCTGCGTTACTTAAAGCAGGCCAGTGAAGTTGTTTTTGCGGAAGAGGTTGAGCCGTTCATGGAAGATAACGTGGCCAGTTTTGCTGCTTTTCACTGGCACGAACTCGGCCCGCTGAAGTTATATGGTAAACGCTCGGGGCACGTGGCCGGTCCCCTGGGCTCCGGCATTGGGGAACTAAATCCGGATGTAATCATAGACTCGCTTGTTAAGATCAAGGGGCTGAATTACCACAGGGATTTACTCGATCAAGACAAGATAGATCATTTGGGACCCCTTCCCGTCAGGGACCGGGCTTTCTGCGCCGGCTGTCCCCACAGGGCTTCGTTTTGGGCAATCAAATCCGCTCTGGCCCTGGATGGCCGTAATGGTTTCGTGCTGGGGGATATAGGCTGTTATGCCATGGGCCGCGGCCGGACGGGCTACTACCTGTTGTCCTCCGTGCATTCGATGGGGTCGGGGGTTGGATTGGCCCACGGTTTCGGCAAACTGGGCAAGTTTTCCTTTAACCAGCCGGTAACGGCCATAGTCGGCGACTCCACTTTTTACCATGCCGTGGTACCAGCTTTGATCAACGCCAGGGCAAACAACTCCAATTTCCTGTGCATTATTTTGGACAATGAAACAACGGCCATGACCGGCCACCAGCCTCACCCGGGCAGCGGCTTTGACGCCTCCGGGAACCAGTCGCCCCGGGTGAGCATGGAACAGCTGGTCCGGGGGTTGGGGCTTCCCGTATATATAAGTGACCCGTACGATATTCCGGCCACGGTTCAACTGATTACTTCACTATTGAAAAATAGTGAACCCCAGGTGTTGATATTAAGACGTACCTGTGCTCTGGTTGCTGCCAAAAAAGGAAAACAACCCGTGGTTTACGTCGACCAGGATGCCTGCCTCGGCGATGGATGCGGCTGTAACAGGTTTTGTAGCAGGGTGTTCGGTTGCCCGGCCAATATATGGGACAGGGAGGCCGGGAAAGCCCGGATTGATGAGGCGGTTTGCGTCGGTTGCGGTGTGTGTGTTTCCCTTTGCCCGCAGGGGGCTATCAAGGTCAAGGAGGTTTAAGGCATGGAAAAACAGCCATATAATTTAATTTTCGCCGGTGTCGGCGGCCAGGGCAATGTTATTGCTTCCAAACTGACCGCCTTGGCCGCCGTGGATGCCGGTCTCAAAGTAACAGTCGGGGAAACCTTCGGAGCCTCCCAGCGGGGCGGCACGGTAATGAGTCATGTACGGGTATTCCAGGGTGATAAACTGGTTGGGCCGTTGATTCCAAGGGGCCGGGCGCATTTAATCATCGGTTTTGAGCCGCTGGACACTTTACGCATTTTGCTGGCATACGGCAGCAGGCATACCAAAGTGATAGTAAATGACCGGCCTGTATACCCGTTAAACGTACTGGCCGGGGATGCGGAATACCCGGATGTGGATAAAATGATATCGACCATGTCCGAAATGGTGGAAGACCTTAAGGTGGTTAAGGCAACCGATCTGGCTTTTCAAGCGGGTAGCGCTTTGGCCACGAACATTGTCATGGTGGGCGCGCTGGCCGGTCTCAATTGCCTGGCCATCCCCACCGGAAAATTCGAAGCTGTGATTGCGAACTTTTTCAAGCCTCAGTTTAAAGACATGAACATCCGGGCATTTAAGCTGGGAATGAAGGCTGTACGAGAATAAGCGAATCCTTGGGGGGATGCGCGTTGTTTAAATGGTTTAAAGTAAAGCAGGTACTCCCTGCGAACAAAGTGGCGGATGTGGCAGCTGAGACCCGTGCTCAGCTGGCCAGGTTTGCAGGGGATATAAAAACGGGCGGCTCCGTTGGTGTTGCTGTTGGCAGCCGGGGTATCGCCAACCTGGCTGTCATCGTGCGGGAAACGGTCCGGTGGCTGAAAGAATGTGGAACCAGGCCCTTTATTATACCGGCCATGGGAAGCCACGGCGGGGCCACCGCAGATGGACAAATCAAGGTGCTGGCCGGCTACGGCATTACGGAAGCGGCGATGGGGTGTCCCATTGAAGCCTCCATTGAAGTTGAGCAAGTAGGAACAACTACCAGAGGATTACCGGTTTTCTGGTCCAAAGCCGCCCTAATGGCGGACCAAATTTTAATCATCAATAAAATCAAGCCTCACATGTTATTTTCCGGCCCCGTGGAAAGTGGAATTATCAAAATGCTTGTTATTGGACTGGGTAAACATCGCGGGGCGCTGGCGCTGCACCAGTCTACCATTGAGCACGGTACGGACAGCAGGCTATTGTTGGAGGCCGCCGCGGTTATCAAAGAAAAGGCGGGCTTGCTGGGTGGGCTGGGCATATTGGAAAACGGTTATGATGAAACCGCCCAGATAACGGCACTGCGGGCAGATGAGATCGAAGAACGGGAACCCGTGCTGTTACAGCAAGCCGCGGATATGTTACCGAGGATACCAATCGATTACCTTGACCTGCTTATAGTGGATGAAATGGGCAAAGACATCAGCGGCGCGGGGATGGACCCCAATGTATTGGGAAGAAAGGAAGGAAGTATTAACGAGAAACCCAGAATTACCAGGATTTTTGTGCGTGATATTACCGACGCCAGTGCCGGTAACGCCATCGGCCTTGGGCGGGCGGATTTTACCACATCGCGCCTGGTCAATAAAATAAACCGCCTGGCTACGTATACCAATGCCCTTACCGCCATGAGACCATCGTCGGCACGGATTCCCATTTATTTTGACAGCGATAAGGAGGTTCTGGACGCTGTTTTATTGACCCTTGGCGGTAAAAAAACCGAATTGATCGAGGCTGCCTGGATTCGCAATACATTGTGCCTATCGGAATTCTGGGTCACGGAACAGGTGGCAAAAAAGCTCAAAGATCAGGGTTCGGCGCTAAAAATTATCAACGAGCCGCACCTTAACAGATTTGATGATCACGGCAATTTGCTTAGCCCTTGTTCTAAGAGGTGATACAAATGGAAAAATTGATCATCAGTGTGGCTACAACCGGGTCCATCACGTCCCGGCAGGACACTCCTTATCTTCCGATTACTCCCGTTGAAATTGCGGATGAAGTTTACCGGTGCTGGCAGGCAGGGGCTGCTATAGCCCATATTCATGTCCGAAACGCCGACGGCGAGAGATCCATGGATTTGGAATTGTTTAAAGAAACTGTTTCCCTAATTAAACAGAGATGTAACATTATCTTGAATCTTACGACGTCCGGGTCGGGAGAGATAACGGAGGAACAGCGGCTGGGCCCTCTCGAACTGCGCCCCGAGCTGGCTTCTTTTGATGCCGGTTCCATGAACTTCGGCCCCCGGGTGTTTATTAACTCACCGCAGTTTCTGGAAAAATTGGCCGCGAAAATGAAACAGTATCATGTAAAACCTGAAATTGAGGTTTTTGACGGGGGAATGATTTATAACGCCTTGCGGTTGGTGGAAAAGGGATTGATCGATCCACCTCTGCATTTTCAGTTTGTGCTGGGGGTTCGCGGGGGATTAGCGGCAACACCGCGTAATTTGATCTTTTTAGTCGACAGCATTCCCCCGGGTTCCATCTGGTCGGTGGTCGGAATAGGCAAAGGCCAATTGCCTATGGCGTTGATGAGTATGGCGATGGGCGGTCATGTGCGGGTGGGGATGGAAGATAACATCTACCTGGCCAAAGGCGTTTTGGCCAAAAGCAACGCTGAATTCGTGGAAAAGATGGTTCGCTTTGCCCGCGAAGTGGGGCGCGAGGTTGCCACGCCTGATGACGCGAGAAAAATTTTAGGGTTGACCTGAAAAAACCGGCTATTTTTTCACGGGAGTGACGTTATGAAAAAGTCAATCAGATTGGGGGTAATATCGCCATATCCTGAATTCGGTCGGTTGGCCAGGGACATATGCGAGGAATTAAATGTGGAAATTAACGTGGAACAGGCAATTTTAAGCGAGGGTGTGGAAGTAGCGCAAAAATGGGAGAAAGATAATAAGGTTGATGCCATAGTTGCCAGGGGACCCACGGCCATTTTGGTTAAAAGGTCTGTGAACGTCCCGGTATCTACGGTGGACATTACCAACTTTGATTTATTGCAGGCATTATACAAAGCTCATGCCATGTCCAACGGGCCGGTCGCCTTGATTTCTTATGAACAAAGACCGCCAAAGTATGATTTTAAGATTCTAAAAAAAATTCTGGGCAAGCAGTTTTACGTATACCTTTATCGGGATAATGAAGATTTGGGCACACAGATAGATAAAGCTTGCGAACAGGGTATGGAAACAATTGTCGCTACCGGGTCTTGTATCATAAAAAAATTACAGGCCAGAGGAATAAATGCCGTTTATGTCCACAGCAACTATGAATCTATCAGGGAAGCTATTAAAAAGGCCATAACTATGGTGGAACTTAAAAGGGAAAATGAGCGTTTCACCAGGAAACTTGAGACCATATTACAAAATATCCACGACGGCGTTATGGCCATAGACGAACGGAACAATATCTTCTATTTTAACACTGTCGCTGAACGCATCCTGGGGGTTAGTGCCGGTAATGTTTTAAACAGAACAATTGACGAACTGGCGGAACGAAACATATTTCTCAGTATCTTGCAAGACGGGCAAAAGACGAATGGGGAGATAGTTAAGATCAGGAAAAAGGAACTGGTGGTAAATCGCATGCCTTTTCAAATGGGAGAAGGCGCCAGGTGTCTGGTTGTTACATTCCAGGTTGCGACACAAATCAGGCAAATGGAGGAGAAAATCCGGCAAAAATTACATGACAAGGGCCTAATTGCCAGGTATCACTTTCGAGATATCGTTGGCGAAAGCGAACAGATAGTTAATGCCATTAACCAGGCTCGCAAGTATGCCCAAACCGATTCCACCATCTTGTTGATGGGTGAAAGCGGCACGGGCAAAGAATTGTTTGCCCAGAGCATCCACAACGAAAGCAAGCATTACTGCGGGCCCTTTGTGGCGGTAAACTGCGCTGCTTTGCCGGAAAACCTGCTGGAAAGTGAGTTGTTCGGATATGAAGAGGGTGCTTTTACCGGGGCCAGGCGCGGGGGTAAAATGGGCTTGTTTGAGCTGGCCCATAATGGGACGATTTTTTTGGATGAAGTGGGTGAATTGAGTGCACCGCTGCAGGCCCGCTTATTGAGAGTTATACAGCAAAAAGAAGTAATGCGCATTGGCGGTGACAAGGTCATCCCGGTTAATGTCAGGGTAATCACGGCAACTAATAGGGACTTAAAAGCCGCTGTGCAAAAAGGTGAATTTCGGGAAGACCTGTTTTACCGGCTAAATGTCTTGCCCCTTAAGATACCACCCCTTCGTAAAAGGCAAGGGGATATACCTTTGCTATTCAATTATTTCATGAACAAGGGGAACTTCAATCGAACAAATTACCCCCAAGCACTGCTAAAAAAACTGGAAAGGTACAACTGGCCGGGCAATGTGCGCGAGCTGGAGAATTTTGTTGAGCGCTACAAGGCCATTGGTGAGGAAGATGAGCGGGGCTTTACCACTTTATTCTGGTTAATTGAAAGTTTATTGACTGAAAATGAATTGAACAAGGGAGAGAAAATAACTATCCGGGTGGGGCCATTTGAAGAAATGGAAAATCAGATTTTAAACCAACTAGCCATGATGTATGCATGTAATAAAAAGGAATTGGCCAGGAAGCTGGGGATTAGCAGAACAACTTTGTGGAGAAAACTCAAATCTTCCGGGCAGGTATGGAAAAATTAACTACGCAGTGTTATTTATAACTGCTGCGCTTTTTTTAAATCTAAAACGTGAATGTTTCAATTTTAAAGCTTTGCCCTGATTATTTCATCGCGGTTTTTGCGGTGCAGCTTTGGCATGGCTTTTGCACAGGCGATATTTTATCAAGAGGGGATGATGTTTATGGAAGATAACCAAAAGCTTTATTTTGACGATATCCGGGTGGGGATGGAATTTCCTCCGCTGGTAACCAAACTGACCCGGGAGGATATTTTGAATTACGCCGAAGCCGTGGAAGACTACAACCCGCTTTTTGTGGACGAAAACTTTGCCGCGAATTCGAAATTCGGAGGGCCGGTCAACCACCCCACCACTGCCGCCATATTGACCACCAATGCGCACAAAACGGGCGCTGCTATGCCCTCAGGTATTATTCACGCCAAGCAACGCTATAAATTTTTTTCTCCCACCCGACCCGGCGAGGAGTTGATCACCCGGGCCAAGGTTATAGACAAATACGAAAAGAGAAACAAAAAATATGTTGTTATTCAAAGTTTAACCGTCAACCGGTTAAATGAACTGAAAGTCGAAAGCACCGCAACACTGATCTGGCCGGCATAAGGAGGGTTGCAAATGAATGTGGGACAGCAAATCAACCCGGTGTCGAAAAGAATTACCCAGGAGAAAATTAATAAATACGCGCGGGCTTCCGGGGACTTCAACCCCCTGCATCTAGACGAAGAATTTGCCCGAAAGACGATGTTTAAGGGAACCATCGCCCACGGCCTGTTGTCGGTGGCCTATATTTCCGAAATGATGACCAACTGGCTGGGCGACGACTGGCTGGAAGGCGGAGAACTGGAGGTCACCTTTTTGCTTCCCGTCAGGCCGGGCGATGTCATTACTGCGGGAGGCCGGGTGATTGAATGCGTGCGGACGGGCTCGGCGACCAAAGTGGTATGCGAGGTTTACTGCAAAAACCAGCGGGATGAAATGGTAATTAAAGGTACAACCAGTTGCCTGGTTAAAAAGTAATTAAGAAGGGGTGCTGAATTTGGCCAAACCGGTTGTTTCGATTGTTCAACACGCCGGCACTTACAATTCGTTGAAACAAGCGCTGGAATTGTGCGACGGCCTTAAAGAGTTTAAACAAAGCGACCGCATTTTAATCAAACCCAACATGGTGGCCTGGGATTTTGATCTTCCTTTTCCACCTTACGGTGTGGTGACGACCAGCGCGGTGATGTTCGCCCTGGTTCAGATATTGCACGAGCATGGTTATACCAACCTGGCGATTGGCGAGGCCTCCCTGGGCGTCAGCGGGTCCATGGCCAAAAAAATTTTTCAACACTTGGGCTACGAAAAGCTCACTGAACAATTCGGCGTTGAAGTGATAGACTTTAACGAGGATAAGTTTGAAGCGGTGGATGTGGGTGGCTTTAATCTATCCATCGCCCGCAAGGCCCTGGAGGCCGACAAAATCATCAACGTGCCGGTGTTGAAAACCCATAACCAGTGCAAGGTTTCCCTGGGGATAAAAAATTTAAAGGGCTGCCTGAACCGCAAATCAAAAATACAGTGCCACGGCAAGGACGAGGAACTTGACCACATGTTCCCGCGCGTTGCGGAAAAACTGCCCGTGGCCCTGACCGTCATCGACGGGATTTTCGCCCTGGCCAAGGGGCCCGGGGCGACCGGCAAGGCCTTTAGAAAGGATATTCTGGTGGCTTCCCGGGATATGTTTGCCTGCGATGTAGTGGGCGCCGCGTTAATGGGTTACAGTGCCGCCGGGGTGGAACATCTCAGGTTTTATGCCGAACGCAACGGGCGCAGCCTGGAGCTTTCGGATATCGAAGTGCGGGGCGAACCGGTGGAAAAGCACGTTGCTTTTTTGGAGCACGATTGGGAGTGGACGGAAGACAACACCGGGCCGCTGGGCTTTAAAAAGCGGGGCATTGAAGGGTTGGCCGTTAGAAAATATGACAATTCCCTGTGCACCGCCTGCTCCAAGTTGTATAACCCCATGCTTGTTTTACTGATGTCCGCCTATAAGGGCGAGCCTTTTCCCGGAGTTGAGGTTTTAACGGGAAAAAGACAGGATGCATCCCCCGGTTTTGCCAAGACGGTTTTGTTCGGCAAGTGTGCCTGTTTACAGAACAAGGATAACCCCAATATCAATTACGCCATTAAAATCAAAGGCTGTCCTCCCGATTTGAACGAGTTTATAAAGTTGCTGGACGAAGAGGGGATTCACTGCGACTATAACCAATATGTGCAATACCGCCGGTACATTTTTAACCGTTACAAGCTTGAAGACGGGTTTGACATGGGCCTGTTTATCAAGTAATCGCATGCGTTACTACTGGGGACGTCACTTGCGAGGGGCCACCGGCCCCGTATTTTTTTTGGATAATGGGGTGTTTAAATTAATAAAGCAGGATCGCCTGGTAGCAAGGATCTGATGATATTCCAAGGGATTCATTGCCATTAAACCAGCCCTCGATTATAATCATTGGTAACTGATTATTTGAATGACGGAGGAATAATGCATAAGCGCAAGAAGTGGTTGATTAAGGCATCAGAACCCGTTTTGCAGTTTATCCTGTCACGAAAACTTGGCATTTCCCCCCTGATGGCGCAGCTTTTAGTCAACAGGGGTATTTATACGGTGGAGGAGGCCCGGGAATTCCTGGACGCTTCACTGCAAAGGCTGCACCCGCCGGAGTTGATGCGGGATATGTCCGGGGCGGTGGAGATTACTCTAAACGCGCTGGACCGGGGACAAAAGATTTTGGTTTACGGGGATTACGATGTGGACGGGGTGACCGGGACCGCCCTGCTGGTTAATCTGTTGCGCCGGTTGGGGGGAATGGTGGATTATTATATACCGCACCGGGTTCATGAGGGTTATGGCCTGCATGCCCCGGTTTTGCATGGGGCCCGGGAATCCGGGATCGGGCTTGTTATCACCGTTGATTGCGGCATCAGCGCCGTCGCCGAGGTGGAGGAGGCGAAGCGCGGCGGCGGACCGGAAATAATCATTACCGACCACCATGAGCCGCCCCCGCGGCTTCCCGGTGCCGCCGCGGTGATCAATCCCAAGCGGGAGGACTGCGGATACCCGTTCAAGGACCTGGCCGGGGTGGGGGTGGCTTTTAAATTTGGACAGGCCCTGCTGGAAAGGGCGGGCAGACCTTATAACCACGAAGACTACCTTGACCTGGTTTGCCTGGGCACCATCGCGGATATCGTTTCCTTGAAGGGCGAAAACCGCATTCTGGTCCGGCACGGGTTAACGCGGCTGGCTCAATCGACCAGGCCGGGTTTGCGGGCCCTCTGCCGCGCGGCCGGGATAAAGCAGGATTCCCTGGGCGCCCGGGAAGTGGGTTATATTCTGGCGCCCCGCCTGAATGCAGCGGGACGTCTCGGCGACGCTGCGCCGGCGGTTGAACTGCTGCTGAGCGAAGATGACGCGCAGGCTGCTGAAATTGCCGCGGTGTTGAACAGGGAAAACCAGGAACGGCAGCAGCTGGAAACTATAGTTCTGGCGGAGGCGCTGGGCATGCTGGAAGGCGATCCCGCCCTGGCGGCTCAAAAAGTGCTGGTACTGGCGTCTCCCCACTGGCACCCGGGGGTCATCGGCATTGTGGCATCCCGGATGGTGGATCGCTTTTACAAGCCGGTGCTGTTGATTGCCTGCGAGGGTGAACAGGGCAAGGGCTCCGCTAGAAGCATAAATGGATTTAATCTGTACAAGGCTCTCGAATATTGTTCCGGCTGCCTTGACGGGTATGGCGGCCATGCCATGGCGGCGGGCTTTTCCATTCCTGTAGAACAAATAGAACGGTTCAGGAACAAAATCAATGAGTACGCGGCCAGGTTCTTTCCCGAAGAAGAACAACTCCCCGTGCTGGAACTGGATGCGCTGGTCTCCCTGCAGGATGTTACATACGATCTGATAAACGAACTGGAGCAACTGGCGCCTTACGGGCACGGGAATCCGGGCCCGTTGTTCGGCCTGCGGCGGGCAAAATTGATTAATTGCCGGGGGGTCGGTAAAAAGAACGCCCATTTAAAGATGCTGCTGGGGGATCGCAGAATCAGCATCGATGGAATTGGCTTTAATCTCGGCCAGTATGCCGGGGAGTTGGCCGCCGGCAGGGAGGTCAGCGTTGCATTTACCCCGTCCATCAACAGCTGGCAGGGCAGGGAAATCCTGCAGATAAAAGTTAAAGACCTCAAGGCGGAAGCGGAAGACGCCGGGTATTTTGATGACGCGTGTTCGTGGGACGAACAATTGCGATTGGCCGGCGACCTTATTTTTGTGCCCGAGACCATCATCGGCCTGCTACGGGAAGTATTGATGGAACGGGAGCTTGACGTTCCACCCGAGATGCAGGCGGTACATCCGGCCAACGGGTATTCCAGTAAGCACGGGTTTCTGCCGGAGTGCCCGGCCCATTCCGCCGGTAACACGATAAATCAACTGACCCGGCTGACCCCGGCGCAGGGAAACATGTTGCTGCTGGTGAACAGTGCCCGCCACACATTACAACTGTTCCGGTTTATCAGTGATTATAACCCTCACTTTGCGGGCAAGGTGACCTATATCCACGGTTTTATGCCCCCGGAGCTGATCCAAAAAGAGCTGCGGGGAGTTGAACGGGTTACGAACGGTTTGTTGGTGTCCACTTACGGCTGTCTCCCATACCTGCATGCCCGGAACATTGCGTTTGACCGGGTTATGCTGGCAAGGCCGCCTGTTTTTGAGGAGGACTGGCGGCGCGTGAGCGGTCTTTTTTTGGATCTGCATGCTTCCCGGGTTCCCGGAATTGAGGCCCTTTATGCGGCAAAGGATTGGGACGACAACCGGAAACACCTGATGGAACTGGCCCCGGAACGGGATATGCTGGCTTATTTTTATGCCTTTCTGCGCTCCCGGGCTGGCAACGGACAAGGCCGGTGCGTTAAAACCGAGGTGGTGGACCGGATGTGCCGGCAGGGTTTCCATGTTTCCTCGTGGTTGTCCCTTGCCGTGGCGGCGGCGGTTTTTACCGACCTGGGATTATTGCAATATCGCTGGCAACAAGATATGCTAATATATAAATTAATAATGCCCGTACGGGGTTCCAAAAAGGAACTTTCCGAGTCACCAACTTATCTTCGGGTCCATAAAATCAAATCAGAAGGTCTGAACTGGATTAACAGAGCGCGAAAGTGAACGGGGCGTGAGCCGATGCGTTTGGAAGATATCATTCAAAGAGTAATCCATTATCATCCCGGCGCCGACCTGGAGGTGCTCAGGCGCGCTTACGCTTTTGCCGACAGGGCTCATGCCGGTCAGAAGCGTTTCTCCGGCGAGCCGTACATCAATCACCCCCTGGCCATAGTGTATATCCTGGCCGACCTGGAAATGGATATGGACACGCTGGTGGCCGGGATGCTGCACGATACGGTGGAAGACACCGGGGTGACCCTGGAGGAGTTGGAAAACAATTTCGGCCGGGAAGTGGCCCAGCTGGTGGACGGCGTAACCAAGCTCAGCCGCCTGGAATACCGGTCCAAGGAAGAACGCCAGGTGGAAAACCTGCGCAAAATGTTTCTGGCCATGGCCCGGGATATCCGGGTGGTGCTCATAAAACTGGCCGACCGGCTGCATAACATGCGCACGCTGCACCACCACCAGGAGCACAAGCAGCGTGAAATAGCGCTGGAAACGCTGGAGATATTCGCCCCCCTGGCGCACCGGCTGGGTATCTACAGGCTCAAGTGGGAACTGGAGGATCTGGCCTTTCGCTTCAGCAACCCGGCAAAATACTACGAACTGGCCGATCTGGTTGCCCGGACCCGGAATAAACGGGAGGAATATATCAGTCATATTATCGATATATTGCGTAAAAAGTTGAATGAAGTAAATATCAACGCGGAAATTCAGGGGCGGCCCAAGAACCTGTACAGCATCTATCAAAAAATGGAGAAGCAGCAGCTGGAATTCAACCAGGTTTACGACGTAATGGCAGTGAGGGTGCTGGTTGATTCCGTGCGGGACTGCTATGCCGTTTTGGGTACGGTGCATACCATGTGGGTGCCCATTCCGGGCCGGTTCAAAGATTACATTGCGATGCCCAAATCCAACATGTACCAGTCATTGCACACCACCGTGGTGAGCCCGCTGGGAGATCCCCTGGAAATCCAGATTAGAACCTGGGAGATGCACCGGACGGCGGAGTACGGCATTGCCGCGCACTGGCGCTACAAGGAAGGCGGGGGCAAGGAGGGTGATTTCGACCGCAAACTGAGCTGGCTCAGGCAGATTCTGGATTGGGGCAAGGACCTCAAGGATGCCAGGGAATTCATGGAAAGCCTGAAAATCGACCTGTTTACCGACGTGGTGTTTGTATTTACACCCAAGGGAGACGTTATGGAATTGCCCGCCGGTTCCACGCCTCTGGATTTCGCCTACCGGGTGCATACCCAGGTGGGCCATAATTGTATCGGCGTCAAGGTGAACAATAAAATCGTACCCCTGGATTATACCCTCAAAAACGGCGACCGGGTGGAAGTTTTAACTTCCAAGCAAAGCCACGGGCCGAGTCGCGACTGGTTGAAGATTGTCAAAACCTCCCAGGCCAAGACCAAAATCAGGCAGTGGTTTAAAAAAGAACAGCGGGAAGAAAATATAGCCAGAGGCAGGGATTTGCTGGAGCGGGAAATTAAAAAACAGGGTCTTGACCCCGAGTTGATCAAAAGCGAGAAGCTGGTCGAATACGGCAGCAAAATGAACCTGGCCGACCTGGATGACGTTTACGCCGCGGTGGGTGACGGGACTTTTTCCGCTGCCAGCCTGGTGAATAAACTCCGCGAAGAAATGTCCCGGGATGATAAAAAAGAAAGTGCCGGAGAGAAAATCAGGGCTTTGTTGCAGCGGGACCCCCGCGTGCTCCCTTCCTGGGGCAAACCCACCCAGGGCATTAGGGTGCGGGGCGTTGACAATCTTTTGATCAGGCTGGCCCATTGCTGCAACCCCGTGCCCGGGGACGAGATAGTGGGGTATGTCACCCGCGGGAGGGGCGTTTCCATTCACCGGGAAGACTGTCATAACGTGGATTCGCTGCTCAACGACCCGGACCGGTTGGTGGAAGTGGCCTGGGATAAAGATTTTCATTCTCCCTTCCAGGTGCGCCTGGAAATCATCGGCGCGGACCGGGCCGGGCTGCTCAGCGACATCATGGCCGTGCTGATGGAAATGAAGATAAGCGCCAACTGGGTCAACGCCCGGGGCCGCAAGGACAATACCGGGGTGGTGGAAATGATCCTGGAAGTAAAAAACCTGGAACAGCTGGATTACATTATCAGCAAGTTCAGCCGGGTCAAGGATGTGTACAGTGTGCACCGTACCGGTAAATCTATGATCAGTAAAGCGAGGGATAAAGCTTGAGGGCGGTAGTGCAAAGGGTTTCCTGTGGCGCCGTCAGCGCGCCCGGCCAGGAAAGGCGCACCATCGGACCGGGACTGGTGGTGCTGCTGGGCGTGGGCAGGGACGATGATGACGCGGATGTCCGCTACCTGGCGGATAAAACGGTCAATTTGCGGATATTTGAGGACGCGGAAGGCAAAATGAACCTGTCGGTGGCCGATACGGGCGGGGAGTTGCTGGTGGTTTCCCAGTTTACCCTTTACGGGGACTGCCGGAAAGGCCGGCGTCCCGGGTTCAGTGATGCGGCGCCCCCGGAACGGGCCGAAAAGCTTTACGAGGACTTTGTGCACGAAATCAGGTCCAGGGGCTTAAGGGTCGTTACAGGTTATTTCCAGACGCACATGCTGGTGGAAATCATGAATGACGGGCCGGTTACCATGCTGCTGGACAGTAAAAAGCAGTTTTAAAAATATTTTTCAATGATAGGCTATCTTAAGATATTTTGACCGGAGGGGAAAATATGATTTTAAAGGGCTTTGAAGTCGGGCTGCTGGCCACCAACTGTTACATTATCGGTTGCGAGGAAACAGGGGCCGGGGCGGTGATCGATCCCGGAGACGAAGGTGAGCGGATTGTCGAACAACTGGAAAAGCTTAAATTAAATTGCCGGTACATAATTCTAACCCATGGCCACGTTGACCACATCGGCGCTGTCAGCGATGTGCACGAAGCCACCGGCGCCGAAGTGCTGATTCACCGGGCGGATGCCGAGAGGTTAATCAACCCGGCCCGCTACTCGCTGCTGCCCACGGGTTCATTGAAACCCAAAGCCGCCGACCGCCTGCTTGAGGATGGTGACAAGATCCAGGTGGGCCGCATTACTCTGGGGGTAATCCATACGCCCGGCCATACCCCGGGCGGCATCTGTCTGCGGGTTGGGGATGTTTTGTTTACGGGGGACACTCTTTTTTACGGCTCGGTGGGGCGGTCGGACCTTCCCGGGGGCAGCCACGCCGAATTAATCAACTCCATCAAAACCAGGCTGCTCGTTTTTCCTGATGATACAAGAGTATACCCCGGGCACGGCCCGGCTTCGAGCATCGGAACGGAGAAAAAAATAAACCCGTTCTTATAGAGAGGCGGGTCGTAAATTAATTGAACTTATTTTTCAGAGTGGAAAAAAGTTGAATCCTGGGAGGGAGCTATCTTGATTTTTGAAGGTTTTGGCGTGGGCCCAATGGACTCGAATTGCTATATCATCGGCTGCGAAAAAACCAGGACCGCGGCGGTGGTCGACCCCGGCGCCGAAGGCGGGCGCATCTTAAGGCGGCTGGAAAGCTTGGGGTTGACATGCAAGTATATAATTATTACCCACGGGCACATCGATCATATCGGCGCGTTGAAAGAAGTGCAACAGGCGACGGGAGCCGAAGTGCTGATTCACAAGGATGACGCCGGTATGCTGACCAGCCCGGCGCAAAACCTGTCGCTGTTCATGGGTTCAATGCTGAAATTCAAAGAGGCCGACCGGTTGCTCGAAGACGGAGATAAAATCCAGGTCGGCGACATTACCCTGGAAGTTATTCACACTCCCGGCCATACTCCGGGCGGCATTTGCCTGAAAGTGGGTCAAGACCTGATCACCGGAGACACCTTGTTCGCGGGCTCGGTGGGACGCTCCGATTTTCCCGGGGGCAACCACAACGTAATGATCAACTCCATTAAAACAAAGCTGCTGGTATTTCCGGATTCCACAAGGATTTATCCCGGGCACGGTCCGTCTTCAACCATTGGAGCTGAAAAGAGACACAACCCGTTTCTTTAAATTGCTGCGGCGGAGCAGGGAGTTCGTTCAACCTGATTAACCGCCGTTTTGCCCCTTCCGGGGATTACTATGAAAGTTTTCAAAATCCTTTGGTATAAATAACTAATTTGAAAAATATAAATTGCAGGAAAATTATTTTGTTTGCAGAAATGATAATGCATGGGAGGGGTGTGAAGTGAGTGGTAAATTCATTACAGGTGCCCTTGCAGGCGACCATAATTTAAAAAATTATCAAGAAGTCAGTGATACATTCAGCTTTGAGACATTGGCCCGGGAATATTACGGGAATAGTAATAAAGTGAATATTGTTCAGGATGTAATAGACAAAAACATTGCCGGCGGGTTCGGCGACCAGGTGGCGTTATATTTTGAAGGAAACCGGAGGAAGGAAAGCTATACATTTAATCAGCTAAACGAACAGGTGAATAGATTTGCCAATGTATTGGAGAAGCACGGCTTGCGCCGGGGTGACCGCCTGGCCCTGTTTCTTCCCCGCTGTCCCGAATTTTATATCAGCTTTCTGGGAGCGGCGAAAAAAGGCATCATTGTGGTGCCGCTTTTCGAAGCATTTATGAAGGACGCCGTGCGGGAACGGTTGGGTGACAGCGGCGCCGCAGCACTGGTAACGAATACCGAATTGCTTTCCCGGGTGCCCCGCCATGAACTGCCAGACTTAAAAACCATATTTTTGACCGGTGGCGCGGGAGGGGAAGGGGCTTTAGACTGGCACAACGAGGTGGCCGGGGCGTCCACTGATGCGAAATTCTGCTGGCTCACCAGGGAAGACCCGCTGTTTATCCTTTACGCCGCTGGAGCGGACGGGCGTCCCAAGGGGCTGGTGCACGTGCACGATATCGGGCTGGGGTTATGGGCCACGGCCGCCTGGGTGCACGACTTGAAAAAAAACGACGTGTACTGGTGCACTGCCGATCCGGGGTGGATTACCGGTATAGCTTATGGATTTTTGGCGCCCTGGCTGCACGGGGTGCCGGTAGTGATCAAAGGGGGGCGTTTTGATGCTGAAGAATGGTGCAAAACCCTGGACAAATACGGGGTAAGCGTCTGGTACAGCGCGCCCACGGCTTTTCGCATGATTATCGCCGCCGGGAAAGAAGTATACGGCAAGTATAACCTGGGCCGCTTGCGGCACATCCTCAGCGTTGGCGAACCGCTGACCGGTGACGTGATGCAGTGGAGTTTGGAAACATTCGGCATTCCCATTTACGATACCTGGTGGATGAGCGAAACGGGCATGAATATGATCTGCAATTTAAGATGCCTGGCTGTCAAAATGGGATCCATCGGCCGGACCGTTCCAGGCATTCAGGCCGCCGTAGTGGATGACGAAGGAAATGAATTGCCTCCGTACCGCATCGGCAATTTGGCCATCCGGTCCGGGTGGCCCGCCATGTTCCGGGACGTCTGGAGGGACCGGAATAAGTACGAGGAATATTTCAGGTTAAAACCCTGGTTTATATCCGGCGACGCGGCTTATATGGACCGGGACGGCTATTTTTACTTCCAGGGCCGGATTGACGGGGTCATCAATACCGCCGGTGAACGGGTCGGGCCTTGGGAAGTGGAGCAAAAGCTGAGGGAGCACCCCGCCGTTAAAGATGCCGGCGTGGCGGGAAAACCGGATAAAATCAGGGGTGAAATAGTCAAGGCGTATATTGTGCTGAAACCGGGATACCAATGGTCGGAAGAACTGGCCCAGGAATTGCGCAATTTTGTGAAAAACGGACTGGCGGCGCACGCGGCGCCCAGGGAATTTACCGTTAAAGCAAATATACCCAGGACCCCGGACGGAAAAGTGGATCGTAAAACGCTCCGGGGCTGGGTTTTGGAACTGGAAAAATATTAGTCCTTACAATGAAATCATTCTTTAATGCGGTTTGCAGTTGCGACACCCGCAGCGGGTGTCGTGTTTTTTTCTGTACCCGGCACCTTCCAGGGCATCTTCAATTTGCATGCGAATGCCGTCCAGGTACCGGCGGCGCAGTTTTTGCTGTTCCTCCTTCTCCCCGGCGGTCAATCCTTCGTAGCGTTCTTTACGGGCCAGGTAATTGATTCTATTCAACAGCTCCATGGTTATCATGTTTATCACCACCTTAACTTCATTATAACACTGAATTGTCAAAAGCTATACATAGCTCGCCGGGTCCGGGTCCCGGTTGACAAAAACCGAGATATTACATAAAATTGGGTTCAGGTATAAGCGGGCTGGAAGTTTGTCCTCCCGTTTCCGGTTGCCGGATGCGGGAGTTTTCTTGTTCAAAAGGAGGAGCTGTTATGCTGACTACACGGCCGCGGGGGACCGCCGACATTCTCCCGGGGCAGGTTGAAAAATGGCGATACATAGAAAATGTGGCTGCTGCGGTCAGCCGGGAATATGGTTACAGGGAAATCCGCACCCCGGTGTTTGAACATACCGAGCTGTTCGTGCGCGGGGTGGGTGAAGACACCGATATTGTGGAAAAGGAAATGTACACTTTTCGTGACCGGGGCGATCGCAGCATCACTCTGCGCCCCGAAGGGACGGCGCCCGTCGTGCGGGCCTACCTGGAGAATAAGCTTCATACAGGACCCCAGCCGGTGAAATTATATTATATCGGGCCGATGTTCAGGTATGACCGTCCTCAGGCCGGCCGGTACAGGCAGTTCCACCAGTTCGGGGTTGAAGTGTTCGGTTCGCATCATCCCGCTCTGGACGCCGAGGTCATGGCCATGGCCATGGACTTTTACGGGAGGTTGGGATTAAACGATCTCGAGCTGCACGTCAACAGCGTAGGGTGTCCGAATTGCCGCCCGGTGGTGCGCCAAAAGCTGCAGGAATATTTTCGGCCCAAACTGGGTGAACTTTGCGTGAACTGCCGCAACAGGTACGAGCGCAACCCTTTACGGATCCTGGACTGCAAATCGGAGCGCTGTGCCGGGCTGGCCCGGGAGGCGCCTACCATCGCGGACTGCCTGTGCCCGGAATGCGAAAAGCATTTTCACGAGGTGCGTCAATACCTGCAGGACCTGGGCATCTCCCACGTGGTGGATACCCGGCTGGTACGCGGGCTGGATTACTATACCCATACCGCGTTTGAAATAATGGCACCCGGTATTGGAGCCCAGAGTTCCGTGGGCGGAGGCGGTCGTTACAACGGGTTGATAGAGGCGTGCGGCGGTCCCCCCATCCCGGGCATTGGGTTTGCCCTGGGAATAGAAAGGATTATTCTGGCCCTGGAAAACCGTAATAAAGCTATTGTCATTGAGACCGGCCCCACAGTATTCGTGGTTATCGCGGGGGATGTCCCCGCCAGGGAGGGTTTTGCCTTGCTGGGCAAACTAAGGGCGGCGGGCATCGCTGCGGATATGGATTACACGGGTCGCAGCCTTAAAGCGCAGATGAAGTATGCGGGCAAGCTGGGGGTGCGGTTTACCATCATCCTGGGCGGGGAAGAACTGCAGCGGGGCTGTGTGGTTTTGCGCGATATGAAAACGGCCAGCCAGCGTGAAATTGGTGTTTCAGAAGTTGTTCGGGAACTATCCGGGCTTTTAGAACAATGTAAAAGCGGTTAACGCCCATGCGCTGGCGCGGTAATTTTACCGGCGACCGACCACCGACGACCGACGACCAAAATGGGAGGTAAATAGACAGTGATCGAATCTATGCAAGGGATCAAACGCACCCACTACTGCGGGGAGTTATCCGCCAGAGAAAGCGGCCTGACGGTTACCCTGACGGGTTGGGTGGATACACGCCGCGACCACGGCGGTTTGATTTTTATCGACCTGCGCGACCGCACCGGTATTGTGCAAATCGTGTTCAGCCCGGAAATTAACCGGGCATCCTTTGAAAAAGCCGAGGGAGTACGCAGCGAATACGTGCTGGCGGTTACCGGGAGGGTGTCGCCAAGGCCCGAGGGAACGGTCAATCCCAATCTCGCCACCGGGGAGATTGAAGTGCTGGTGGATGAAATGCGCATTTTAAACCGGGCCAAAACGCCTCCGTTTTATATAGAAGACGGGATAGATGTGGACGAAAACCTGCGTTTGCGTTACCGCTATCTGGACCTGCGCCGTCCCGAAATGCAGCGCGCCATGATGTTGAGACACCGGGCGGGGAAATCGGTGCGCGATTTCCTGGATGAACACGGTTTTTGGGAAATTGAGACCCCCATGCTTACCCGCAGCACACCCGAGGGGGCCAGGGACTACCTGGTACCCAGCCGCTTGAACCCGGGCTGTTTTTACGCGCTGCCCCAGTCCCCGCAATTATTCAAGCAGATTTTAATGGTGGCGGGTATGGACAGGTATTACCAGATCGTCAGGTGTTTCCGGGATGAAGACCTGCGGGCCGACCGGCAGCCGGAATTTACCCAGATTGACCTTGAAATGTCCTTTGTGGATGTGGATGATGTGCTA
Organism: Desulfallas sp. Bu1-1; assembly: GCF_015594625.1. Lineage (GTDB taxonomy): Bacteria > Bacillota > Desulfotomaculia > Desulfotomaculales > Desulfallaceae > JADNRQ01. The sequence continues at coordinate 73,366 of NZ_JADNRQ010000012.1, forward strand.
TCCCTGATGGAAGAGATGATTGCCCGGTTGTGCCGGGAAACGGTGGGCCTTGAGGTGAGTACCCCGTTCCCGCGCCTGACCTACCGCGAGGCCATGGACCGGTTCGGATCGGACAAGCCCGATACCCGGTTTGGCATGGAACTGGTGGATATTACAGACGTGGCCGCCGGGTGCGGCTTTAAAGTATTTACCTCGGCCGTGGAAGGCGGCGGCCTGGTCAAGGGAATCAACGCCAGGGGTTGCGGGTCATTCAGCCGCAAGGATATTGACGATCTGACCAAATTTGTGTCCATCTACAAGGCGCGCGGGCTGGCCTATTTTATCGTTACCGCAGACGGGGTGAAGTCTCCCATTGCCAAGTTCTTTAACGAAAAGGAATTGCAAACCATTATGGAGCGGTTTAAGGCTGAAGAAGGAGATTTGCTGCTGTTTGTGGCGGATAATGCAAATGTCGTGGCCGCATCACTGGGTGCGCTGAGGCTGCACCTGGCGGAGCGGTTGGATTTGATCCCCCGGGACCGGTATAACTTTTTATGGGTTACGGATTTTCCCCTGCTTGATTACGACGAGGAGGAAAAACGCTGGGTGGCTATGCACCACCCGTTCACCTCACCCCGCGAAGAGGACATACCTTTGCTGAAGAGCGACCCGGGCAAGGTTCGGGCCCGGGCCTACGATATGGTCTTAAACGGCATCGAGATCGGCGGCGGCAGCATCAGGATCCATCGCCGGGATGTTCAGGAAATGATGTTTGACGCCATTGGACTCACCCGGGAAGAGGCCGCCGAGAAATTTGGTTTTATGCTTGAGGCGTTTGAGTACGGTACCCCGCCCCATGGGGGAATTGCTTTCGGTTTTGACCGGTTGATCATGTTGTTGACCGGGAAGAAGACGATCCGCGATGTCATCGCCTTCCCCAAAACACAAAGCGCCTCCGATTTAATGACCATGGCGCCTGGTCCCGTGGATGAGCGCCAGCTCAGGGAACTACATATAAAAACAATTGTCAAGACATCCGAAAAGAAATAGATTTTTGCATAAATACGCATATTGACAGAAAAAATATAAATAACCAATCGCTCGCTTGTTTCCCACTTGCTATAAAAGTCGAATATATGGTAATATAAATTAAAATTAAGGAATACACCCTGCGGTGTTCGTGGTCGCCTTGAAGTTTTGAGCCAACACCAATTGATAGGGAGCCCGGGCTCTGGGTGTGGAATGTAGGCCTCCAGCCTTTGGAGGAAACAAGAAGCATTCAGGAGGGCACCCACCTGTTTGAGAACAGGTTCAAGAAAACTTTAAGGACATTACACGGCACCAGTGGGGTTTCACGAATCAGAATTGTGGTTTCCAGTAAGGCGACACATCCTAAAAGTTGCCACTGGAAACTTTTCTATTATAGGCAGTGCGGGAGTGCGGGAAAATGTCCCATATTTTTGCCAGAACGGAACTGTTGGTTGGGCGGGAGGGCCTGGAAAAACTATCGGCTTGCAATGTGGCTGTTTTCGGTCTTGGGGGTGTGGGATCATTTGCGGCGGAAGCTCTGGCTCGAGCCGGGGTGGGTTCCCTGTTCCTGGTCGATCACGACACGGTTGATATATCCAATATCAATCGACAATTGCATGCCATGACCAGCACGGTGGGGGAGCCGAAAACAGAGTTGATGAAGGCTCGCCTGCGGGACATAAATCCCGGGGTGGCGGTGGAAACCAGGCAACAAAAATTTACCCCCGGGCTTGCTTCGGAAATGCTGGACGGGCGAAGCATCGACTTTGTGGTGGACGCCATCGACGACGTTGAAAATAAAACTTTCTTGATTGTGGCGTGCGTGAAACGCAAATTGCCGGTGATTTCCGCCATGGGGGCGGGAAACAAGTTGGACCCCACTTCATTCAAGGTGGATAGTATCTGGAGAACATCGGTATGCCCGCTGGCCCGGGTGATGCGAAAAAAGTTGAGGGCCGCCGGAATTAATGAAGATGTTCCCGTTGTTTATTCCACGGCTCCACCCATTGAGCCCGTCGCGGTAAAAAACGGTCCCGGGGGGCGCATCCCCCCGGGCAGCATCTCGTTTGTGCCGCCGGTGGCCGGGTTGATTATGGCCGGGTTTGTTGTAACCAAACTGCTCGGCCTGAATGGTTTTTCCGCCAAGTGAATTGACATTTTCTTACCAGGAATATTATAATTTACGTGATGTGCTGAAAATGAGAACAAATGTGATGAATACCTGAAGTTGATCAAGACATATAATAAGATTTGGGTGCATAAGTTAAATGCAGCGCTATTAAGCTTATCATTTAAACCGTTTTTAATATGGTTTGTTTAGTGTCGTTGCCGCCTTTAACTTTGCTAAAGCTACGCGCTTAAATCCCCCGGCACCGTAAAAAATAGCTAGAAGTTGGGGGAACTAAAAATGTTTTACGGTACCGGTCATGGTAACGGGCGGGTAGAATGCAAGATTAGAATATAAAAACTTGAAAGGAGAGAGCTAAGTGGCCAGCGACAATATCAGCATTCTGGGAGAAGCTAATTTTAAGGAGTTTATCGATAATGCAACTACACCGGTACTGGTGGACTTTTGGGCGGAATGGTGCGGCCCGTGTAAAATGATCGCCCCGGTGATTGAGGAAGTGGCTGAAGAGTACAAAGGCAAGGTTCAGATCGCCAAGGTGAACGTTGACGAAAATAAGTCCATACCGGCAGGGTACAGCGTTGTCAGTATTCCGACCCTGATTGTGTTTAAGGGCGGCAAAGAGGTGGAGCGGGTCGTTGGTTTCAGAACCAAAAAAGAACTGCAGGCGCTGTTGAACAAACACATTGCCTGAAAAACAATACCCATTACCGGCCAGGAACGAAATGTTCCTGGCCTTTAATAATTACATGGGCTGGTGAGAACCGTGGAAGATTTGTTTCAACAGGCCGCCCGTCAAAAAATGATCCTTGCGGCGCCGCTGGCCGTGCGCATGCGGCCCCGCACGCTGGAAGAATTTGAAGAGCAAGTGGCCCTGGTGGGACCGGGCCGGCCCTTGAGGCAGTTAATTAAAAACGATGCTCTACAATCGGTGATTTTTTTCGGGCCGCCCGGCACCGGCAAGACCACCCTGGCCCAAATTATCGCCGGTATGACCAGTGCTCACTTTGAAAAAATTAACGCCGTGATGTCCGGGGTGGCGGATATTCGCAGGGTTATTGATCAGGCCCGGGACCGCCTGGCAATGTACGGGAAACGTACCATCCTGTTTATCGATGAAATTCACCGTTTTAATAAAGCGCAGCAGGACGCTCTTTTGCCTTTTGTAGAGGACGGCACGGTGATCCTGATCGGTTCCACAACGGAAAACCCCATGTTTTCGGTTAATCGTCCCCTGCTTTCCCGCTCGCTGCTTTACCGCCTGGAACCCCTTTCCAGGCAGGCGTTGAAAAGGATACTGCGCCGGGCGCTGGCGGACGATGAGCGCGGTTTGGGCGGGTTATCAGTTGATTTGCAGGATGACGCCCTGGACATGATTGTTGATTTTGCCAACGGCGACGCCCGGGCGGCGCTCAATGTGCTTGAAATGGCCACATACACCACGCCGCCCGGTGAACAGGGGCGGCGCAGGATCACCCCGGAGGTGGTCAAGGGAGTTTGCCAGAACAGGGTGATTCAGTTTGACCGGGAGGACGAGCATTATGATGTGATCTCGGCCTTTATTAAAAGCATGCGGGGATCGGACCCGCAGGCCACGCTGTACTGGTTGGCGCGCCTGTTGCATGCTGGCGACGACCCGGCTTTCATTGCCCGCCGGATCATGATCCACGCGGCGGAGGATGTCGGGCTGGCCGACCCGCAGGCGCTGGTGGTGGCCGCCGCGGCGGCCCAGGCGGTGGAGCGGGTTGGCATGCCGGAAGCCAGAATTATTCTGGCCGAGGCCGCGCTGTACATTGCCATGGCCCCCAAGAGCAACGCCGCTTACCTGGGGATAGAGTCCGCCCTCGCGGCGGTGCGCCGTGAGAGGGCCGAGGCGGTGCCCCTGCACCTGCGGGATAACAGTTACAGCGGTGCAAAATCATTGGGGCATGGAAAGGGCTACCTGTACCCGCATAATTTCAGCGGGCACTGGGTCAAACAGCAATATTTGCCGGACAACCTCAAGGACCGCGTGTTTTACCGGCCTTCGGAACAGGAACGGGAGCAGGCGCTCTGGCAGAGGTTGGAGATCTTGAAAAAGGATCAAAATAAACCATAGCAAAAAACTCGGGTATACTAATTGACAAAAACCGATCGGAATGCTAAGATATCTTTGAAACAATTCCGAGTTAAACAGTTTGATTTAAAAAGGGGGTGGGACGGTGCGCCTGTCCACTCGAGGGCATTATGGGTTAAAGGCCATGTTTGACCTGGCCCAGCATTATGGATCTGAACCCATCCCGCTGAAAACGGTGGCTGAGCGGCAAAACATATCGGACAACTACCTGGAGCAATTAATCGCCATTTTACGCAAAGCCGGCCTGGTAAAAAGCGTGCGCGGAGCCCAGGGCGGTTATATCCTGGCCCGGGATCCGGGCAGCATAACAGTGGGTGATATTATAAGAGCCATGGAGGGACCCATCGCGCCGGTTGAATGTGTCAGCGAGGTTGAACCGACGGAATGCGACCAGGCCGGTTCCTGTATTACCCGGACTGTTTGGGCCCGGGTGCGGGATAGACTGGCCGAGGTGATGGATTCCATCAGCCTGGCCGATATGCTGCGCGATGCCGAAAATTTATCGGAACATAAGGCCCAAGAATACAAGCAAAATGCCCCAGAAGGAGGATCTTGAACTGTGCGCAGAGTCTACTTCGACCACAGTGCGACAACGCCGGTTCGCCCGGAAGTTGCCGAAGAGATGCAAAAATACCTGACCGAAAACTTTGGCAATCCCACCAGCCTGCATTATTTCGGGCGCCAGGTGCGCAAGGCGGTGGAAGAGGCCAGGGAAAAAGTAGCCGCTTCCATTGGAGCCAAACCCGATGAGATCGTATTTAACAGTGGCGGCACCGAGTCCGATAACATGGCTATTCACGGGGTGGCCATGGTTAATAAAAACCGCGGCAACCATATCATCACTTCCGCGGTGGAGCATCATGCCGTTTTAAATACCGTGAAAGCGCTCGGCAAGCAAGGGTTTACCATTACCATCCTGCCGGTGGATAAATACGGCATGGTGAGCGTGGATGATCTTGCCAACGCCATTACCGATAAAACCATCTTAATCAGCATCATGCACGCCAATAACGAGGTGGGCACCATTCAGCCCATCAAGGAGCTGGCTGCCCTGGCCCGGGAAAAAGGAATTATTTTCCATACCGACGCGGTCCAGAGCATGGGTAAAATTCCGGTCAATGTGGACGACCTGGGCGTGGATTTGCTTACCATCAGCGGCCACAAAATTTACGGGCCCAAGGGAGTGGGCGCCCTTTACATCCGTAAAGGCACTCGCTGGAGACAAACCCTTTTCCACGGGGGAGCGCAGGAAAGGCTGCGCCGGGCCGGTACCGAGAACGTCCCCGGCATCATCGGGCTGGGCCGGGCCTGCGAGCTTGCCGTGGAGAACCTGGAAAAAGAATCGGCTTACCTGACCCGGTTGCGGGATAAACTGATCAAGTCTGTTTTGGACAATATTCCGCATACCAGGCTGACCGGTCATCCCACCATGCGTTTGCCCAACCATGCCAGTTTCTGCTTTGAGTTCATCGAGGGTGAATCGATGCTGCTGAGCCTGGATATGAAGGGCATCGCGGCTTCCAGCGGATCGGCCTGTACATCGGGGTCGCTGGAACCGTCGCATGTGCTGCTGTCCATGGGTATCCCCCACGAACTGGCGCATGGTTCCATTCGCATTACCCTGGGCCGGGATAACACCGAGGAAGATATCGATTACTTCATGGAAGTTATGCCCCCCATCGTGGAAAGGCTCAGAGCCATGTCGCCGCTGGACCAGGAAAATGAATTTGTGGCGGAAAGCAGCTGTGCGGCCTGCAAGGTCAGCAGTTCGTGCCATAGGTAATGGTCGCCGGTGGTCGGTCGTCAGTCGCCGGAGCGTGTTAGCAAAACTAATTAGAACCGGATAATTGTGAATAGCGGCTCTACCTTATGCAAAAAATATTTCGGGGAGGATGCGGGGTATGTATACCGAAAAGGTTATGGATCATTTTGAAAATCCACGTAACGTGGGGGAAATTCCCGACGCCGACGGGGTGGGACAGGTGGGCAACCCCACTTGCGGGGACATTATGAAAATATACTTAAAAATTAAAGACGGTATTATTGAAGATATCAAGTTTAAAACTTTTGGTTGCGGCGCAGCCATAGCGACCAGCAGCATGGTTACCGAAATGGCCAAGGGCAAGACCATCGAAGAAGCCCTGCAGTTGAGCAATAAAGCGGTGGCCGAGGCCCTGGGCGGCCTCCCTCCCAAAAAAATGCATTGTTCCAACCTGGCTGCGGATGCCCTGCACGCGGCCATTAAGGACTACCAGAGCAAACAAAAGTAATTACGGGTGATATGGTGAACAAAAAGCTTGTAGTTGTGGCCATGAGCGGCGGCGTGGACAGTTCTGTCACCGCCGCTCTTTTGCTTGAACAGGGTTATGAAGTAATGGGCGTCACCATGCAAATCTGGGACCCGGCGCAAACGGAAGTGGCCGGGGATTTTGTGGGCTGCTGCTCTCTTTCCGCCGTTGAAGACGCCAGGTCTGTGGCCAACAAACTGGGAATACCCTATTATGTTTTGAATTTTTACGACCTTTTCCGGAAAGCGGTGGTGGAAGATTTCTGCCGGGAATACCTGCGGGGCAGGACGCCAAACCCGTGCGTGGTTTGCAACCGCAAGGTCAAGTTTGAGGCGCTGCTGAAAAAGGCTCTGGCGCTGGGTGCGGATTATGTGGCCACGGGGCATTACGCCCGGATCAACTACGAAGAAAACATCAACCGGTATACGGTAAAAAAGGCGCGCGACTCCCGCAAGGATCAGACCTACTTTTTGTATACCATGACCCAGGCCCAGCTAGCTCATACGCTGATGCCCCTCGGGTACTACACCAAGGACGAAGTGCGCCGCATGGCCGCCGAAAGGGGTTTGCGGGTGGCCGAGAAGCCGGAAAGCCAGGAAATATGTTTTGTAACCGACAATAATTACCGTAATTTTCTGCGCGAACACGCGGATGAGGAAATAAAACCGGGCCCGTTCCTGGATCTTGAGGGCAACGAGGTCGGCCGGCACGAGGGGATCGCCTTTTATACCATCGGCCAGCGGCGGGGGCTGGGGTTGGCCCTGGGGGAGCGGGTATACGTGGTGGATATTGACCCCAAGCGCAACGCAGTAATCGTTGGACCCGAAGAGGCGCTGAACCGGAACAGCCTGGTGGCCGGCAACTTGAATTTCATCCTGGTGGAAAAATTGGAAGGTCCCGAAAGGGTCCAGGCCAAGATCAGGTATAACAGCAAACCTGCTTCCGCCACGGTAACTCCAATGCCGGACGGCCGGGTGCGGGTCGACTTTGACAGTCCCCAGCGGGCCATTACGCCGGGCCAGGCGGTAGTGTTCTACCAGGGCGATTACCTGTTAGGCGGCGGTACCATAGAAGGATTTGCCGGGTAACCAAAACTTAATCTGCCCTGGTTCTTATGAAAGTCCGGTGAAAATTTCCTTTCTCCGGGCTTTTTTGCTTGAGCCGCCAACCATTTTTAAAGTAGATGCGCCGGTAGAGCCGGAGTTTTAAAAAATTTCCCGAATCAACGGACATACCCGGCAACCCGGGTGATATAATTAACTTAACACGCTATGTAAAACACGGGAGATATTAAAATGGGAGAAGAACGCAGTGCAGGACAAATGAATGGTAACGGGGAAAAACAGCGCCTGGCGGGGATTAAAAAAGGACTTGTTTCTACAGGCATTATTGCCATAATACTTAACTTTTTAAAACCGGCGCTTATATTTTTAAAACCGTTGGCTGCCTTATTAAAATTATCTAAATTTGGCGGGACACTCGTATCCATGGTGGTTACAGTGGCCGTTTATGCCATGATTTGGGGGTGGTGGTTTGCCCTGGGTTTTGTCATCCTGATTTTTATTCATGAAAACGGCCATATGTATGCCGCCAAAATGATCGGTCTGCCGGTTTCCAGGCCGGTTTTCATCCCCTTTGTCGGTGCTTTTATCGCCATGAAAGAAATTCCCAAAAACGCGAAGGAGGAGGCTTTAATCGGGTACGGGGGACCACTGGCAGGAACCGCCGGAGCTCTGGCGTGTGCGGCTATTTACTCTTTAACTGGCAACCCCTTCTGGTTGGCCTTGAGTTATCTTGGATTCTTTTTAAACCTGTTCAATTTAATGCCCCTGGGTTTCCTGGACGGGGGACGGGTGGCCAGCGCCGTCTCTTGCTGGCTATGGATTCCGGGTGCCGTGATCCTGACTTACATGGCTGTGAAATATACCAATCCGGTTATCTTTTTCGTATTGATTTTGGGTGTTATCCAGGCTTATAAAGTATTCAAACATAGAAATGAGCCGGAAATGATTAACTACTATCAAATCGAACCGGAGTTCAGATTTAAAATGGGCCTGGCTTATTTATTTTTGTTATCGGTTACCGGCGTTGGCATGGGATACTCACATTCTCTGCTTGGTAATGTCCAAATATAATGATTCATTATTAGCCGGTTTAAAATGCTTTTTAATCTCACGAACAGGCTGTCCGGTAAACCTTTTGCGCAAAGTGGTGATATTTTTTTCCGGTATGGTACAAAATACATATTGCAAAACTAGTTATAAAGTGATATATTAATAACCGTCGCTGCGATGCGGCGTCGAAAAAAGGCAATAATGGTGGTTAGTGGTTAGTGGTTAGTGGTTAGTAGAAAGCCGGGCACCAGAAATTGCCGGTTGACACAAAGCAACAAAAAATGATAAAATAAAATTCCGGTCAGCGGACCGGGTAAAACGATCCTTGAAAACTAAACAGTGTGAGAGATGGAAAAAAACCTCGTCAAAAGCCAAGAGCTTAAAGAGCGAGAGTAATTCCAAAAGCGAGCAAAGAGATTAAACTCTTTATATAAGCTTAAAAAATATATGGAGAGTTTGATCCTGGCTCAGGACGAACGCTGGCGGCGTGCTTAACACATGCAAGTCGAGCGATTTGGTGGTGGGTCGTTAGTGGTTAGTGGTTGGAGTAGAAGGAATTCGC
>NZ_JADNRQ010000130.1 GCF_015594625.1 Desulfallas sp. Bu1-1
GGGCGCTGGCTTTTGCCACCGGCATAAAAATAGGTAACCCCGAACTGCATGTTATCGTACTTATGGGTGACGGTGATGCAGTAACTATCGGAGGCAACCACTTTATCCATTCCGCCCGTCGTAATATTGACTTGACCGCTGTAGTAGTAAACAATTACAACTATGGAATGACCGGCGGCCAGTACTCGGCCACCAGTCCCCTGACAGCGCGCACGACCACTTCACCCCGGGGTGTGCCGGAACCGGGCTTTGATG
>NZ_JADNRQ010000131.1 GCF_015594625.1 Desulfallas sp. Bu1-1
CTATTTACCCGGCGGAGCAACTGGGTTCGGCCCGCGAAATGATTGAAGCCACCCAAATGGGTGCGGAAGAAGCGGTTATATTGCCCAGTTCCAACTTTACCGGCTTTGAACCCAACATGAGTATTCTGGATTTGCCATTCCTCTTCCCCAGCAGGGAAGTTTGTTATAAAGTTGTCGATAGTGAAGTCGGAGACGCGCTGTTAACCACCCTTGAAGATAATGGTTTAGTAGGGGTGGCCTGGTGGGAAAGCGGCT
>NZ_JADNRQ010000132.1 GCF_015594625.1 Desulfallas sp. Bu1-1
TTTGGGTTAGGGCAAGAACAAGGTCCGGTGTCTCACACTTGGGGTTATAGATTTCCCCGTCGGAGATGATTACCTGAGCTTCCGAATAGCCTCCCCGGGCGGCGATGCCGTAACTCTGTGTTTGTAGCACGTTCTTTCCTTCTAAAATGGCGGCTTGGGCCAAGATACGCCCGCCGACAATCAAGCCCTGTCCTCCATCTCCGGCCATTACTATTTGCCAGGTTTTTTTCATTTGTTACCGCCCCCCTTGATCCG
>NZ_JADNRQ010000133.1 GCF_015594625.1 Desulfallas sp. Bu1-1
CGGAAAAAGAACCGGAAGACGCCCAGTCCGAACTGGTACGGGACTTGCTGGCCATAGTCACGTCCTTTTCGGCCAGGTTGTACGGAGCCAAGGGCGGCAAAAAAGTCCGGCAGGGGTTTCGGGAACTAATCACGGGAGTGTCGCAAGATGAAGAAGCCGAAAAAGAAGAAAACAGTTAACCCGGAAGACGGCATAAAATACACCGTCTGTGGCGAGTTTTTCCCCGAGATCTACCCCGCCTTTCGCTCCCGGAAG
>NZ_JADNRQ010000134.1 GCF_015594625.1 Desulfallas sp. Bu1-1
CCCACTTCCGGGAGCGAAAGGCGGGGTAGATCTCGGGGAAAAACTCGCCACAGACGGTGTATTTTATGCCGTCTTCCGGGTTAACTGTTTTCTTCTTTTTCGGCTTCTTCATCTTGCGACACTCCCGCGATCAGTTCCCGAAACCCCTGCCGGACTTTTTTGCCGCCCTTGGCTCCGTACAACCTGGCCGAAAAGGACGTGACTATGGCCAGCAAGTCCCGTACCAGTTCGGACTGGGCGTCTTCCGGTTCTTTT
>NZ_JADNRQ010000135.1 GCF_015594625.1 Desulfallas sp. Bu1-1
GTTCTGTGAGGGTTGTGCGTTCAATTTGGCCATGGAGCAAATATTGTGGCACTCCCAGAGGAAACGGGGAGAAACAGTGAAAACAAACCTGCTCCTAAAGTTAGAAAGGCGCACTTCTACTCGACAAATTCCTCAGTTAGATTTTATCAACTTGAACACCGCCGCTTAAATTATCCAGCTCGCCAGTCGCCAGTCAAGGGTAAAGGCTACGCCTCCGCTTCGCGGACCCTTGACAGTCGCCTGGCTTCGCTG
>NZ_JADNRQ010000136.1 GCF_015594625.1 Desulfallas sp. Bu1-1
ACCGTTTCAAACAGGAATCGTTTTATTCCGTCTGGCACGACTTGAAGCAGCTCGCTTTATCGAGTAGGTGACCCCGTTTAGCCGGTGTCGGACAAACCGGTAGGCCGTATCTAACAGATCGCGCGGAGGCGTAAGTTTATACTTCCACAGCCGGGCCAACGCGGGACGGGGACCTGCGTAGTTCTCCAATAGCCCGTGTTCTGCGCCCCGGCTGTGCAGCGCTCCCGTCCGGGTGGGACTCCCGGGGCCGA
>NZ_JADNRQ010000137.1 GCF_015594625.1 Desulfallas sp. Bu1-1
AAAATAGATCTTGACAGTGCCGTTCCGGCATGATACAATTACAAATGCCGCTGAACAAGCGGTGGAAAAAACAACCTGATCCTTGAAAACTAAACAGTGTGAGAGATGGAAAAAAACCTCGTCAAAAAGCCAAGAGCTTAAAGAGCGAGAGTAATTCCAAAAGCGAGCAAAGAGATTAAACTCTTTATATAAGCTTAAAAAATATATGGAGAGTTTGATCCTGGCTCAGGACGAACGCTGGCGGCGTGCTT
>NZ_JADNRQ010000013.1 GCF_015594625.1 Desulfallas sp. Bu1-1
AAAGGCCAGACGGTTCGTTTTTATCCGGGAAACCGTAGAGTTGAAAAGTAACGAACCATGCCTTTTCTACCCGGACCTGTATGATTACGAGGTTATAGTTACCAATATGGAAGATCTGCCTCCCGAGAAGGTTTGGCGTTGGTATAACAAACGCTGCAACGTGGAAAACAAAATCGATGAACTAAAACAGGGACTCGCCGTTGACCAAACCAGCCAGCACGAAATGATCAGAAATGCGGCGTTCATGTGGATCAAGGCTTTGGCTTATAATCTGCTGAACTGGTTTAAATCAGCGTTGATGCCCCAAGAACACAGGCACCATGAGGTAGCTACCATAAGGCGCGTATTGATTAACGTGCCGGGTAATATTGTGGGTAACGGTCGTTACCGGCATGTTAGACTGGCGCCCAATGCTTGGCTGAAAAAGACGATAACCATTATCAAGGAAAACTTTAAGGTGTTTCTAAAGAAAAGGGCCTGGCTTATGGTGTATGTTACTTAATACATACCCCTCAACCTCTGATTTTCGATGGTTGCTACAGCTAAATAATGGACCCTAAAACCGGTTTTATTTTGCATTTGATCCGGTTTGGTTTGTTGTGCCTATTTTACTGGCTATTTTAAGGGGTGATTTGGTACTTGGGTAAAAAAACTAATTTGTAACTGTATTTCCAGGTGATTCTGGTATTTTTTTGTAATGTTTTTTCGGTTAAGGTGGTTGTTATTACTTACTTTCCGAATTCAAGATTAATTTTACGGGTTGCACTGTTAACATATTGGATTTGTTATATAATGATCATAGGCACATTGGCTTGGGGTGAATAAGCAAATGAAAGAGGTACAATTAAAATTAAAAATACCCATAAGTTTACTGAATGCCGGTTTTAGGCAAAAGGAACTGGAATCTGAAATTATGCAAAGGCTGGCTTTATCTTACTATGCGGATGGCATCCTCTCTTTTGGCCAAGCCGCCAGGATGGTTGACATGACCTTATGGGAGTTTGCCGATCTAATCGCCAGGAAAAAGGTTTTTTATAACTATGAATTAGAAGACCTGGAAAAAGAAATAAAATTGGGCAAGGAGTTGGGTTTAATTTGATTGTCTGCAACTCCGGCCCGCTAATTATTTTAAGTAAACTTGGCTACTTACATTTGATTAAATCTATTTTGGGAAAAGTATATATCCCACAGGCAGTATATAATGAGGTGGTTGAAAACGGAGTAGGCCTGCCCGGAGCGGAAGAGGTTCGCAGCGCCGATTTTATTAAGGTATTACAAGTGCAAAATGAAATAGCGGTAAGTTTATTAAAAGGGCATCTTGATTTAGGTGAAACGGAAGTAATCGTCCTCGCCAAGGAGAATAACGCCAGGGCAGTACTTATTGATGACCGAAAAGCGCGAAAATATGCCCAAGCAGCAGAACTTAAGGTTTTAGGTACATTGTTCTTACTACACGTTGGCATAAAGAGTGGCTTAATTTCTGATTCCTACGAAGAATTAGTTAGAAAGCTGAAGAAAGCCGGAATGCATGTAGCAGATCATATTTTAGAACGTTTATTTAAGTATTGAAAAGTTATAAAGAAAAACCTCCCCGCAGGAGGTTCTTTTTTCACTATGCCTGTTGTTCTCTGGCCCTGGCTTCGTTCACGGTGATGATCCGGCCGCCCAGCTCGGTACCGTTCAATGCCGCAATCATCCCTTCGGCGTCCTCATCCCTTACCTCCACAAAACCGAACCCGCGTGAGCGCCCGGTTTCCCTGTCGGTAATGATGCGACTGTCCAGCACTTCCCCGTATCTTGAAAAAGCCTCGGCTAGTTCTTCGGCTTTGGTTGCCCACGGCAGGTTTCCCACGTAAAGTGTCCGCGCCATCTGATCACCTCTTTTCCATTACTGCATTTCCTGGTGTGTTTGTATTATTTGCAAAAGAAAAATGCAAAATGCAGAGGGCAGTTGCCAATTTTTGCCAGGGATTCACAATAAATACAGCTTGTTCTGGTAAATATATTCTTCCACCGCTTCGGGCAGCAAGTATTTAATGGGTCGTCCCTGCCACACCCGGAGCCTGATGTCGGTGGACGAAATGGCCAGGGCGGGCACTTCCAGCGTTTTGATCCCTTCCAGGCAGCCCTGCGGCAGGTGGGCCAGCTTGCGGCCAAGGCTTTCCAGTTTGAAACCCGGACGCGTAGCCGCTACAAAGCAGCACATTTCCAGTAGTTCCACCACGTTTTTCCAGGTTAAAATCTCCAGAACGGCATCGGCGCCGGTGATAAAAAATATTTCCCAGCCTTTATATATTTCCCCCATGGCCCGGACGGTATCAATGGTGTACGACGCCCCCTCCCGCTTGATCTCAATATCGGAAACGGCAAAATAGGGGTTTGTCGCCACAGCCCGCCTGGTCATCTCAAAGCGGTGCCAGGCCTGGGAAATGTCTTTCCTGGTTTTGTGCGGCGGTATCCCGGCGGGGATAAAAATCACTTTTTCCATGCCGAACTGGTACCTGGCCTCCTCCGCCGCAACCAGGTGCCCGTGGTGAATGGGATCAAAAGTCCCGCCCATCAGGCCGATTCTTCTTTTTTTCATCCGGTCGTTTTCAACCATCCCAGCGTTCATGATTATTTAACACAACCCACAAATGAAAATCGAAAATGATAAAGTCCACTAGGGTATCCACACTTCCCTCTCTCCAGTAATAACTTCCAATTCCTCTTCCGGAATTCGAAGGAAAGCATCCACAACGCGCGGGTCAAACTGCCGGCCCGCCCACCGCCTTAATTCCTCCCGCGCCTGCCGTTGAGTAAGCAGCTGCCGGTAGGGCCTGGCGAACGTCATGGCATCGTAAGTATCGGCCACGCGGATAATACGTGCCAGCAGCGGAATCTCTTCCCCAACCAGGCCGGCGGGATAACCGCCGCCGCCATAGTCCTCGTGGTGGTGCCGTACGGCTGTAATGACCGCCGCCGGAAATCTGGCCGGCTCCAGAATCCTGGCCCCCACAACAGGGTGGCTCTGCATCTCCTTTCTTTCTTCCTCAGTAAGAGGTCCCGGTTTGAGAAGAATGTTTTCCCGCACACCTATCTTGCCCAAATCGTGTAAAAGCCCGGCCAGGTAGACTTGTTCCTTTTCTTCGGCGCCAAGCCCCAGCACGCGGGCACACGCCCGCGCCCAATTCGCCACCCGCACGGAATGACCCCGCGTGTAAAAGTCCTTGGCTTCCAATGCCGCCGCCAACGCCTGCACGGCACTCAAATAATAATCCCGCAGCGACGAATAAAGACGGGCGTTCGCCAGCGCCAGCCCGGTCTGACTTGCGACGGTCGCCAGGTAACCGACTTTTTCTTCCTTCCAGCGATGCGGTATGGGGGAATAAACTGACAATGTACCCAGAATCTTGCCACTCGCCGACTCAAATACATTAACGGTACCGTTAGTCGCGCGACTAATGCATTGTGGAATAGGCTTTTGAATGACGTTGAACTTGGTATTCTGAAAAAGTAGTTGACTTTTTACCGCTGCACTATATAAAATCATAACCCATCAGGAAGCCGGGCGACGGGTTTGTCCTTGTCAAAGCCCCGGATGCAACGGCCCCGATATCGTTACCTGTGCTCGTTCAAATCTCGCTCCTTAATCCGATATCTTCCTAAAATCTCCGTCAACTCCTGATTTGCCCGCCGCCAAAAATAATGTACTTGTTGGTGGTCAATTCTTTTAATCCCATCGGGCCGCGGGCGTGCAGCTTCTGGGTGCTGATGCCGATTTCGGCCCCGAACCCGAACTGGTAACCGTCGGTGAACCGGGTGGAGGCGTTGATGTAAACGGCCGCCGCGTCCACTTCCTGCAAAAAGCGCATGCCCCGGGTATAATTTTCCGTGACGATCGCTTCGGAGTGCTTGGTTCCGTAGCGATAGATATGGTCAAGGGCTTCGTCCATGGTATCCACCACCTTCACGGCGATGATCAGGTCGAGGAATTCGGCGGCGTAATCCTCTTCGGTGGCGGGTTTCACCCATTCCGCAAACTCCCTGGTGCGCTCGCAGCCGCGCACCTCAACCCCGGCCTCTTTAAACGCTTCCAGGATGGCGGGCAAAAATTGCACCGCCACTTCCCGGTGCACCAGCAGCGATTCAATGGCGTTGCACACCCCGGGGCGCTGGCACTTGGCGTTGATGACAATGCGCCTGGCCATCTCCAGGTCGGCGTACCGGTCCACGAAGACATGGCAGTTGCCGACACCGGTTTCAATTACGGGCACCGTGGCGTTTTGCACCACAGTTTGAATCAGACCGGCGCCGCCCCGGGGGATGATCACATCGATATATTCGTTCAGCCGCAGCATTATGTTGACCGCCGCCCGGTCGGTAATCTCGATCAGGTTGATGGCGCCCTCGGGCACCCCGGCCCGGGTGGCGGCAGTGGAAATAATGCCGGTGATGGCCTTGTTGGAGTTGATCGCCTCGGAGCCGCCCCGCAAAATTACGGCGTTGCCCGCTTTCAGGCACAGCCCGGCAGCGTCCACCGTCACGTTGGGGCGGGCCTCATAAATGATGCCCACCACGCCCAGCGGGACCCGCATCCGCCCCACCCGCAGGCCGTTGGGCCGGGTCCACATGCTCTCCACTTCGCCCACCGGGTCGGGCAGTGATACCAGCACCCTTAGGCCCTCGGCCATATTCTCGATTCGCTCCGGGCTGAGCAGCAGGCGGTCGATCAAAGCCCGGGAAAGCCCCTTTTCCCGGCCGGCCCGGACATCGATCTCGTTTGCTTCCAGGATGTCGCCGGTGTGTTTAACAAGGCTCTCGGCCATTGCCAGCAACGCTTCGTTTTTGGTGTCCGTGGGCAGGTAAGCCAGCCTGCGGGCCGCCTCCCTTGCCTTTTGCGCTTTGGCGATAATTTGTTGTTCCATCGTTTTTCCTCCTTTGTAACTTTGGTGCCAGGTGTTGAAAGGTTGAAAGTTGTGCATCTTTCAACCTTTCAACACCTGGCACTATTCCAGGGCCAGGTTATCCCGATGTATAATTTCATCGTAATCCTTATAGCCTAAAATTTTCTCTATTTCACCGGTCTTTCTGCCTTTTATCCTCTCGACTTCGGCGGCGGAATAATTGACGATGCCCCGGGCGATTTCCTTGCCATCGGGCGCCACGACGCTTACGGTGTTGCCCATCTCAAAATCGCCCTCCACCCCCGTCACGCCGGAAGGCAGCAGGCTCTTGCCGTTTTCCCGCAAGGCCCGGGCCGCGCCCCCGTCGATGTAAATCCGCCCGCACACAGTAGCCCCGTAGGCAATCCACCTCTTTTTATTCACCAGCCTCACCGACGGCCAGAACACCGTGCCCAGCGGCTCGCCGGCCACCAGGCGACGAATTACGTCCCTTTCCGAAGCCCGGGCAATAATCGTTACCACTCCGGAATGCATGGCAATGCGGGCGGCCTGGATCTTGGTCGCCATCCCGCCGGTTCCCACCGCCGAGCCCACTCCTCCCGCCAGGGCCTCTATCCGGTCATCAATCTCGCGGATTTCCTTGACCAGCGTCGCGCCCGGATCTCCCGGCCTGCCGTCGAAAAGGCCGTCCACGTCGGAAAGCAGCACCACCAGGTCCGCGTCCACCAGCCCGGCCACCATGGCCGCCAGGTTGTCGTTGTCGCCCAGTTTGATCTCATCCACCGCCACGGTATCGTTTTCGTTGATTACCGGTATAATATGAAAGCCCAGCATGGCCTGCAGGGTGTTGCGGGCGTTTAAAAACCTGCGCCGGTCGGCAAAATCCTCCCGGGTCAGCAACACCTGTCCTACAATAACACCATACTCGGCAAAAATCTTTTCGTACATGTGCAGCAAAATCCCCTGCCCCACGGCAGCCGCCGCCTGCTTTTCCGGAATGGTGCGGGGGCGCCTGGCCAGCCCCAGTTTGCCCATGCCGGCCCCGACGGCCCCGGAAGTAACCAGCAACACATCCATCCCCCGGTTGTGCAGGTCGGCCAGCTGCCGGACCAGCTGCTCAATTTGCTCTATATTCAGTTTGCCCGTGGGATAGGTCAGAGAACTGGAACCTATCTTCACTACAACTCGCTGCATGCGGGTGAAATTTCTTCTTTCCATGGTCCTACTCCGCTTCATAATCGACAAATTCAAAAGTAAAGTCCCCGATACGCACAGTATCGCCATTTTTGGCGCCGCAATCCCGCAGGGCCTGTTCCAAACCCATGATGTTGATAATTCGCTGCAGGCGATCCAGCGCCTCCTCGTTGTCCAGATCGGTCATGGCCACGTGTTTTTCGATCTCCCGGCCCTTTACCACCAGCTCGGAGCCCTCCCGGGTAATAACGAACCGCGGCCCGGCGGTGTGGATCACCTCCGGCGTTTCCTCCTGCAGTGGTTCGGCGGGAAGTTCCTGGAGCAGTTCGTAGACCCTGTGGGCAAGTTCACCCAGACCCGCTCCGGTTATCGCGGAAACCGGAAAAATTTCATAAGCGCCGGCCAGCCCGGCCTCCAGCCTGGCCAGGTTTTCCTTGCTGCCGGGCAAATCCATCTTGTTGGCCGCGATCACCTGCGGCCTGCCGGCCAGTGTTTCGTTATACAGCTTCAACTCCCGGTTGATCACCCGGAAATCTTCCAGCGGGTCGCGCCCTTCGGTGCCCGCAGTATCCAGCACGTGCACCAGCAGCCTGGTGCGCTCCACGTGGCGCAGAAAATCATGCCCCAGCCCCGCACCGCTGTGGGCGCCTTCAATCAGGCCGGGAATATCGGCCATGACAAAACTTTTTCCCTCACCCAGGCTGACCACCCCGAGGTTGGGGGTCAGGGTGGTAAAGGGGTAACCGGCGATTTTGGGCCGCGCCGCCGAAAGCCTGGAAATCATCGTGGATTTGCCTGCGTTGGGATACCCCACCAGCCCCACGTCGGCAAGCAGTTTCAGTTCCAGGACCAGCCAGCGTTCTTCGCCGGGTTCGCCCTTTTCGGCCATGGTGGGGGCTTTATTATGCGGCCCGGCAAAACGGGCGTTGCCCCTGCCGCCGCGCCCGCCTCGAGCCACCACCACTTCCTGGCCTTCAGCCACGATGTCTCCCAGGACCTGGCCGGTGGCCTCGTCCCGAATCACCGTGCCCAGGGGCACCCGTATCACCAGGTCCTCCGCGGACCGGCCGTGCATGTTCTTGCCCCGGCCGTGCTGACCCCGGTCGGCCTTATAATGGCGCTGGTAACGAAAATCCACCAGCGTGCGCAGGCCCCCGTCGCCCCGGAAAACCACGTCGCCGCCCTTGCCGCCGTCGCCGCCCCAGGGGCCGCCCTCGGCTACATACTTCTCCCGCCGGAAAGCGACGCAGCCGTTGCCGCCGTCGCCGCCCTTGACAAAAATTTTCGCCCTGTCGTAAAACATTTAACTCACCTGCAATCCAAATTGGGAACAGCCCGTCCCTTATCATATTATTAACATAAAAGCAAGGGTTCAGGCGCCACCGGCGGGCAAAAATAACATGACATCGCAGTTTTCCCCGGAGAAACCGCCTTCCAGCCTGGCCCCGTAAGGCGACAATTGTTCCTTTGCCAGGCGGAAAACCTCGCTTGCGCCGTCACGGTTACCGTTCAACGCAGCGTTAAAGCGCAGCAGGCATATATACCCACCGTCCACCGCGCCGATTTTGATGAAAATATTGCGCCCGGCAATTTTCGGAGGCGCCAGGCAATCCACCGCAAAACCCAGCAATTTTTCCAGCACCGCGCCCAGTTTATCTCCGGGCACAGTGCAGCCCTTCAGGTCGGCCTGGATATCGTAATCCACCTCAATTTCATGACTTGCGGCAAGGTTATGCCCAATCAAAAAGGCCGCCGCCGCATCGGGTACCTTGAGGTGCCCGATCTTGCTCAAGCGCTTGATATCGCGGCCCACTCCCCGGATATACTCCCTGGCCCGCTCCCCCTTGTTTAATTGCAGCAGGCCGGAGATTACCTGCAGGTGGTTGAGAAAATCATGCCGCTGCTCCGAAATCAGTTCCAGCATTTTCGCAGTATCCAACCGGCAACTCTCCCCAAGCGGTGCCAGACTTTCAACCTTTCAACACCTGGCACCAAGGCTAGAATATCGTTTGACTTACTTTCGACAGTTGGAGGCAATTTCCTCCCAGCCAGGAACAAAACCCCATTTATATGTATTTCGACTTTATAATCAACACAGATCTGCGTTAAGTGCACACGCGCGGAAAAAGCCCGCTACAGCGGGCTTTTTTGATGTTAATGTGATAATGCTGTTGTTCAAATGTGAATTACCTTTCATCCCCTCATTACGGACGGGAACTTCCCGGCGGAAAAGTTAAACCGCTGTTTCCGCCACTTCCCTGATGCTGACCACTTTTTTATCCTTACCCTTCGTTTGGAAGGTTACAATACCGTCCACCTTGGCGAACAGAGTGTCGTCACCACCGCGGCCCACGTTGCGGCCCGGGTGAATACGGGTCCCCCGCTGGCGCACCAGGATGCTGCCCGCGGTAACGAATTGACCGTCACCCCGCTTGACACCAAGCATCTTGGGATTGGAATCGCGGCCGTTACGAGAACTACCTACCCCTTTCTTATGTGCCATTTATATCTCACCTCCGTACTAGGCCTCGATTTTCTCCACCACAACCCTGGTAAAGGGCTGGCGGTGGCCCTTTTTACGCCGGTAATTCTTTTTGGGCTTATACTTGAACACAATAATCTTCCGGCCTTTGCCGTGTTTTTCGACCTTGAGGACAACCCTGGCGCCCTCCACCAGTGGAGTGCCCACCTTGAGCCGGCCGTCCTTCTCCACGGCCAGTACCCTGTCGACCGCGTAGGTTTCACCCGCATCGACCGGCAGTTTTTCAATGAACAGGGTGTCCCCCTCGCTGACACGGTACTGTTTGCCGCCGGTTTCAATAATGGCGTACATTGTCCAGTTCCCCCTCTTTTTTCAAGGACTCGCCGGAACCGGGTAGGACAACGCCCTTTAAAACCCGTTCCGCGCGGTACTGTAAGCAGTCTACAATATCTCATTTTATCACAACGTCTTTTTTTGTCAATATTAACAGCTGCGTTAAACAGACACCGGAGCCTCAACGACAAATTTCGTTGAGGCTCTGCTTTAAGCTTTAATCAGCCTGGCCTTGGCATAAGTGCGAAAAACTTTGTTGACCTCCACGGGCACCGTTTCCCCCACCAGCGAGCCGGCCCCCTCGATGTCAAGAATAAAACCGTTAATGCGGGCAATACCGTCGTTAAAGTTGTTGGCGTGGGGCTCCTCCACCTTGACTTCCAGCACCTGGCCGGGCTTCACCGGCAAAGTATGTGCCTGGATATCGGCCTGGTCGTACAACGGGCGCATGGTTACCGATTCAATATGGTGTTCGGTGGAACCTCTGATGTACAGGTTTTTGCCGATCCGGGCTTCCAGTTCCCGCAGGTTGGAGCCGCCGCTGCCGATAAGCCGGGCGGCCACCAGTGGATTGGCCTCCACCAGGATGGTATCCGCAGCGGTCTGCCTGGCCATCTGGTAAATTTGCTGCCTGATGTTAATTCCCACCGTTTCCTCGGAAAGCACCTTACCTCGCCCCTCGCAGTACGGACAAGTCTTCTGCAGAACCTCGGCCAAGCTGGGACGCACTTTTTTCCTGGTCATTTCCACCAGGCCCAGCTGGGTGATGCCCAGGATATTTGTCTTGGTCTTGTCCTTGCGGATCTCTTCCTCCAGCACCTCCAGTACCTGTTGCCGGTGCTCCTCCCTGCTCATGTCGATAAAGTCGACGATGATGATGCCGCCGATGTTGCGCAGGCGCAGCTGGCGGGCTATTTCCACCGCCGCCTCCAGGTTGGTTTTGAGCACCGTGTCCTCCAGGTTGGTGCTGCCCACATACTTGCCTGTATTCACATCCACGGCGGTGAGGGCCTCAGCCTGGTCGATCACGATATACCCGCCGCACTTGAGCCAGACCTTGCGCTTAAGGGCCTTTTCCAGTTCGGCGTCAATGTTGTTCTCCACGAACAGGTTGTTCCTTTCCTCCAGAAACACCTTGACCTTGAGGCGCGGCCCCAGGATATCCAGAAGATCCAGGATCTTTTCGTACTCGTACCGGGAGTCGATAATCAACCGGTCCACGTCCTCGGTAAAGGTGTCCCGCAGGATGCGCTGTACCAGCTCCAGGTCCCGGTGCAATAAATTGGGCACCGGCCCGTGATTGGAGCGATTGACGATTTTGCGCCAAAGGCCGGTAAGCATGTTGATGTCGAGGCGCAGCTCATCTTCATCCACACCTTCGGCCACCGTGCGCACGATCACGCCCATGCCTTCGGGTTTGATCCGGGCGGCCATCCCCCGCAGGCGGTCCCGCTCCCGCTCGTCCTCGATCCGCCTGGAAATGCCTATGTAATCAACAGTGGGCATCAAAACCAGGTAACGGCCCGGCAACGTGATGTGGGTGGTCACCCTTGCTCCCTTGGTGCCGATGGGCTCCTTGACGATCTGGACTATTAATTCCTGTCCGTGCTTTAAGATATCGCAGATGTTGGTGGCCATCGTTGAATTGCCCTGGTTTTGCCCGCTGTCGGGGGTACGGGCGGGGATGGCGTCTTCCACGTATAAAAAAGCGTTTTTCTCCAAACCGATATCCACAAAGGCGGCCTGCATCCCGGGCAGCACATTCTCCACCCTGCCCTTGAAGATGTTTCCCACCAGGCGCTGGTTGGGGGACCGCTCAATATACATCTCCACCAGCACCTTGTTTTCCAGCACGGCTACCCTGGTTTCTTCTTCCCCTACATTGATCAGTATTTCTTTAAACATATTTTTTTCCCCGCAATCTAACCGGAAAAAATAATTTTGGAACTCTTATATGTTGGGCGCTCCGGCGGTTTCTTCATCCCGGCTGTTTTGACAATACCGAATCCCCGGCAAACAGCCCCGTTCTGGTAATCCGCAAATCCGCCCGATCCACCGCAAGGCCGGCATGGCGCAGGAATGCCTCCACGGCCTCCTCCGGGCGCACATTCATGGCGCTGCCGGTTTTCAGCCGCAGTTCCAGGATCAAATCCCCGTCAACGGACAGCATTTTGAGATCCAAAATGCCTGGCCGGATGTCGCGCACTTTTTCCTGCCCGTCCTTGCCCCGGCGAGTTACTTCGATGTGGTCCAGGGCCAGAAAAGACCGGACGGCGTCCGCCGGCGGGCAAGCGGGCAGGTCACCGGCATCCACGTGCACGATGTAACCGGCGCTGTCCAGCGCTGCCATCAACGACGGCGCGTTTTCCGGTACTTCCGTCACTTCCCGTACCGACAGTCCCCGGGGCAGCGCAGCGTTAAGGCGCCCGGCCAGCTCGCGGCGCGCGACGGGAGCGGTGGTCTCCACATCCACCAGTTCGGCCAGCCCCTCGGAGCCTACGGGCAGCGGCGCGGCGAAACTGAGGCGGGGATGAGGGTTGAACCCTTCCGAGTAGGCCACGGGCAGGCCGGCCCGGCGCAGCGCCCGCTCCAACGCCCGCACCAGGTCAAGGTGCGAAATATAGCGGGCCGGTCCGTGTTTACTGTAACAAATCCTGTAACGGGGCAACGGATTCACCCCCTGCCAGGCGCGGTCTGATTTCCAGGGCGGGACACAGCCCGCACCCCGGGCACTTCCCACCGCGGCAGTCGGGAGTTTTTTCCCCGGCCACGGCGCGCCGGTGCTCCCGCACCAGGTATTTTTTACTCACCCCGGCACCGATATGATCCCAGGGCAGAACGTCCTCGTACTCGTACCGGCGGTAGGCATATTGCCCGGGATCGATCCCGGTTTCGGCAAATGCCGCCCGCCACTTGTCCAGGTCAAATAATTCCGACCACCCGTCAAAGCGGCAACCCCTGCGCCAGGCGGCCTCGATCGAAGCGGCCAGGCGCCTGTCGCCGCGCGATAAGACGGCTTCCAAAAAGCTGCTTTCGGGGTCGTGCCAGTTGAAAACCAGCCCGCGGCCCCGCAGGCGCGCGCGTAAAAACTCCTGCTTGCGCCTGAGTTCATCCAGTGTGTTCTGGGGTTCCCACTGGAACGGGGTATGTGACTTGGGCACGAAAGACGACACGCTGACGGTTACTTTCAGGCGCCCTTTCGCTTTGACCAGGCCGCGCCCCCTCTCCAGAACCCGGTGCGCCAGGCGGGCGATCCCTTCCAAGTCTTCGCCGGTTTCGGTGGGCAGCCCGATCATGAAATACAGCTTGATCGCATGCCACCCTCCGGCAAAGGCCGCCGTTACCGCTTCCATCAGGTCATCTTCGGTGACACCCTTATTGATCACATTCCGCAGGCGCTGGGTACCCGCCTCCGGGGCAAAGGTCAGGCTGGAACGGCGCACCTTCTGCACTTCTTTGGCCAGGTCCACCGAAAAAGCGTCCACCCGTAGTGACGGCAGGGACACGTTGACGCCGGCGCCCCCGTGTTTTTCCGCAAGCGCGCCGATCAGCGGCCCAACCCGGGAATAATCCGAGGTGCTCAGCGAGGTGAGCGATATTTCGCCCCACCCGGTGGAAGCCAACAACTCCTCCGCCTGGCGCAGTAAAGTTTCCGGCTCCTTTTCCCGCACGGGCCGGTAAATCACGCCCGCCTGGCAGAACCGGCAGCCGCGGGTGCAGCCGCGCTGTACCTCCAGCATGGCCCGGTCGTGCACCGGCTCGATGGCGGGCACGATCATCCGGGTGGGATAATGTACTTTGTCCAAATCGGCAACCACCCTTTTTTTCACCCGGGCTGGCACGCCTGCGACAACCGGCGTTACCGATTGCACCAATCCCCTTTCATTATACTCCACTTGGTAGAAAGAGGGCACGTAAATTCCGTCGATTCCCGCCAGGCGCAGCAACAATTCCCGCCTGCCCTCGCCCCGCCGGCGCGCCTCCAGGCAGGCGTCCAGCAGTTCGTGGATCACATCTTCACCCTCGCCGAGAACAAAGGCGTCGATAAAATCCGCCAGGGGTTCGGGATTGAACGCGCAGGGGCCGCCGGCCACCACCAGGGGATAATCGCCCCGCTCCCGGCCGGCCGACCGCAGGGGAATCCCGGCCAGGTCGAGCATGTTTAAAATATTGGTAAAGCTTAACTCGTATTGCAATGTAAAGCCCACAATGTCAAAATCCCGCAATGGTTTGCGGGATTCCAGGCTGAATAACGGCAGGCCGGTTTTCCGCATTTGTTCCTCCATATCCACCCAGGGGGCAAACACCCTTTCCACCAGCGCGTCGTCCCGCCCGTTCACCACGCTGTACAAAATCTGCAGTCCCAGGTGGCTCATGCCCACCTCATAAACGTCGGGAAAGGCGAAGGCCATTTTAACCCCGGTGTTATGCCAGTCCTTGCGCACCGCGTTCCACTCGCCCCCGGCGTAACGGCCGGGCTTTTGCACGCGGTTTAAAGCCTTTTCCACCAGTTTGTTCATGTCCATTGTCACAAATCCTCCAAATATTTACCTTTCCCTGTTAAATAACATTATTCGCCGGAAAAATCAAGTGCCAGGTGTTGAAAGGTTGAAAGTTGATCAACTTTCAACCTTTCAACACCTGGCACCTACTTAAGTAGATCCCCCACCGGAATATCAGCCCCCCGGTTCAACAGGGCGTCGATCACCGCGGTTTCGGTTACGGTGCCGAGATACCGCCAGTCGCGGTCCAGCACCACCACCAGGTGAAACCTCCGCGGCACAAAGGGGCCGATGATCTTCCCCAGGGGCGCGTTCTCCAGGGCCACCAGGTGGGCGGCCGGCAGCAATCCCTCCCGGGCCAGCTCGTTTTGCTTGCGCATCACCAGCTGCATGAACAGGTAGGGCGCCGCCATCCGCTCCCGGGTGGCCGCGTAGAACAAAAAGAGCGCGGTCACAGGGATGTCCAGCCCGCAATAACCGGCCCGGATGCCAAGCAAGCCGGCCAGGGCGATCATCACGCCGAAAAACTGGCCCAGGCCGGCCACCCGGTAGGTGGCCCGCCTGACGCCGATCCGGCCCGAAAGAAAAGCCCGGCAAATGCGCCCGCCGTCCAGGGGAATGGCCGGCAGCAGGTTGAGCATTCCCACCAACAGGTTGCACTGCAAAAAAAACGGGCCCAGGTCGGAATGCCAGAGCCCGTAATTTTTACACGCCACGCCCAGGGCGAACATGATCAGGTTGCTGGCCGGCCCGGCTACGGCGACCGGTATCTCCCGCGCCGGGTCAACCGCCAGTTCGGCGCCGGTCCGGGCCACGCCTCCGAAAGGCAACAGTTCCACCTCGTCAAGAGGCACGCCCATGCGCCGTGCCACCAGCGCGTGGGCCATTTCATGCACCAGCACAACGCCGAAGGCCACCAACCCCCGGCCCAGCACTCCGGCCATAAAAAACAGCGCCAGCAAGATTAAAAAAAAGGGGTTGAGGTAAAGTTCCACTCCCAGCAAACGCCCCAGTCGCATTCCGGCACCCCCGTAGTTAATTTCCTTTTAACCGCAGGCGGACCAGGGGATCGACCAGTTTACCGTTCTCGCGCAATTCAAAATGCAGCCCCCCGCCGGAAACCTCCCCCTCGCCAACCGTGGCAATTTCCTGACCCGCTTTGACATCCTGGCCTTCCACCACCGTAATGCCGGACACCCCGCCATACAGGGTATATGTTCCGCCCCCGTG
The DNA here is from genome assembly GCF_015594625.1 of Desulfallas sp. Bu1-1. Taxonomy (GTDB): domain Bacteria; phylum Bacillota; class Desulfotomaculia; order Desulfotomaculales; family Desulfallaceae; genus JADNRQ01. The sequence continues at coordinate 14,628 of NZ_JADNRQ010000013.1, forward strand.
ATCGATTAAAATATACCGTCCCATCGTCCTGTCGCTGTCGATCCTGGTCACCCTGCCGCCAAGGGCTGCAACCACGCTGGTTCCTTCCGGAGCACTGATATCAATACCCGGGTGAAATCTTTCCATGTCGTCAATGGCGGACCGGGTCCAGCCAAATTCATTGATCACCTTGCCGGAAACGGGTATGACCAATTGCTCTTGTTCCAAACCGGACCCCGCCACCGGCTTTGCGGCGTCAATCTTTCCGGGCGCTTCCTGAACAACAGGGTTATCCCAGTTAACCAACTGGGCGGCCAGTTGCAAGGATTTGTCCAGAACCGGGCGGAAATTCCACTCCGCCGTCAACAGGTAGCGCAGGTTTTCCCGCACCTGTTCGCCGGCGGGGTGGGAAAACTGGCGCGCCACCACCAGCACGGCCAGAATAACCAGCACCGCGGTAATCCGAAACAGCCCGCTTCGCCCTCTCCGGCGTCCAACCCGCGGCATCGCCGGCCGCCGGCCGGTTACGGATTGATAATAACTCGCCCATTCATCCCTGGCATATTTACTGCGCGGCCAACTTCGAGGTAGCCTGCCCCATTTCAAGGTCTTTCCCCCCTCAAACAATAACGTAGTTGTAGCATATGTATATTTGGGGGATTGGATAAATATGACAAGCTTTACAGCCGGTGCAGGGTAAAATTTACCTGGTCGTGCAACATGACCACGGCTACTTGTTCAGCGCCCTCAAACCCTTCCGCTTCCACCGCCACCCGGTAAGTGCCGGGTCCCAGCTCATTAAAGACATATTTACCCTCCCGGTCGGTGGTGGTGGAGAACAACACCTGCCCGCCGTCAAGATCCTTTACTTTAACCTGGGCGTCACGCACGGCAACACCCCCGGGAAATTCGCTTACCGTGCCCTCCAGCACAACGTAACCCAGGTAGGTAACTTCCAGGCCAAGCGTTCCCACCGTGGAAACGCGCCCCATGCGCAAACTGACCCGGTCGACATTGATTTCATGGTGCACCGAAACGATCTGATCAAAATCCTGCACGTTCCGGAGCTGGATAAAACTGCTCACATCGATATCCTTGACGATTTTCTTGCGGGCCGTCCCGGTTTCCATTTCCACACCCTCTTCCGGAAGCACTACGAACATGCGGATCAAAACGTCCACCCGCAACACCGAGTTCTCCAGCAGCCGGGGGCGGATGTTTTCCACCCGGGCCAGCACGTCGACACTGTCCACCCCCGCTGGCACCCCCACCGAACCATACCAGTTGAATTCCTTTTTGGCCACCTGTCGCACGGTATTTTCTTTCGTCATCTTCAACCTCCGGTAGTTCTTTGCATTGCACCTAATTTATCCTGTGTCAAAATCGAGCCTGAGATACGCCCGGGTTAAATAAAAACCCTTTGCCTTGCACAAAAAAACAACAACTGCATATACTAATAGTGGCGCCACGCAGCTGCGGCCTCAACCCCCGGTTTCGGTATTTACCGGCCGGGGGTTGGGTGTCTTTGTGTAAAAGATACAGGTTACAAAGAAAAAACCGGAAATAGATAACAGATCCATTTCCGGTTCACTTTTTAATCTTTCGTAAAATTGATTTTGTTGCCCTAAAAAATTGTTTTTTGCCTGCGCAAATATATATTTAACAGCACCCCGATGGCGGCCAGGTTGGTAATCATGTTGCTGCCGCCGTAACTGACCAGAGGCAGCGGCAGGCCGGTAACGGGCATAATGGCAACGGTCATGCCGATGTTAACCAGGATATGGAAGGCAAACATGCTGACCACGCCCACCGCCATCAGCGTGCCGAACAGATCCCTGGACTCGGCGGCAATCCGCACCCCCCGGTACAGGAATACCGCAAACAAAGTCAACAGCAGCAGTACGCCCAGAAAACCGAATTCCTCGGCCAGCACGGAAAAAATAAAGTCGGTGTGCCTGATGGGGAGAAACTCAAGAAAACTCTGGGTACCGCGCATCAGCCCCTTACCCCAGAAGCCGCTGGAACCGATGGCGATCTGGGACTGGATCACGTGGTAACCCGCCCCTTGGATATCCGACCAGGGATCAAGAAAAATAATCAGCCGTTTCAACTGGTAATCATGCAAGGGAATCCAGGTGCCGAATTTAAGGTGCGCCCAGACCATACCGATCGCCCCCGCAAGGCCTGCGCCGAAAATTCCGCAAACGAGCAAAGGCCGGCCGGCGGCAATAAACAGCATGCCGAATAATACCGCTATGAACACCAGGGACGTGCCCAGGTCGGGCTGCAGCAGAATCAGCACCATGGGTACCCCGACAAAAACAAAGCAGGGGATCAGTTCCTTCAGGTTGCGCAGCTTGCCTTCCCGCCCGGCCAGGAAATCAGCCAGGGTAACGATGATGATCAACTTGGCGAATTCGGAAGGCTGGAACACAAACGGGCCGATGTTGATCCAGCGCTGCGCGCCCATGGCGGTGTGCCCGAGCACCAGAACCAAGCCCAGCATGAGCAGGTTGATCACATAAAGGTGCCTGGTGTATTTGCGCCAGTCCTCGTAAGGAATGTAGATCACCGCCATGGCGGCGATAATACCCACCAGCACCCAGATGAACTGCTTGAACACGTATTCTTTTTTCATCCATAAAAGACGCTGCAGAATTCCGGCATGCTGCAGCTTGTCCATATCAAGGCCGAGGCGCATCCACCAGCCGTAATCAGTGCTGGCACTGCCGATCACAACCAGGCCGAAGATAATAATGATCCCGGTAACGCCGATCAGGGTAAAATCGAGATTTTTAAACAGGCGCCTGGTGCCCACGTTTATCACCACCTTACACTGGCACCGGGTCAAGATGAAGCCACGTATTAAATTATATAACAGGTCGGATCACAAAAAAAGCCGGTAAAATTAAACTACCGGCCGGTTCCCGGCGCCAACGGTCAGGCGCTCTCGGTTTGAAATTTTCTCTTCATTCTCCTGACAGGTATATTGGCCACCAGCGCCACCTGGTTTTCGGAGCTGTCCAGGGTCACTTCCAGGGCATCCTCGTCTATTTCCATGTAATTGGTGATAACCTGAATGAGATCGGCTTTTAAGGACTGTAACAGCTGTGGTGAAACGCCGATCCGGTCGTGCACAAGCACCAGGCGTAACCTTTCCTTGGCTACGCTTCTGCTCTGATTGCTTTCACGACCGAAAATCCTGTTTAAAAAATCCAGCACTGCGCTTCCCCCTTTCCCATTTACTTCAGGCCGATCATCCGGCGTAACTTGCGCATAAAGCCTCCTTCTTCAAGGTCCATCATGGGAACATTCTCGCCCTTGATCCTGCGCACAATGTTGCGGTAGGCCTGGCCGGACCTTGACTGGTTGTTGGTAACCACCATTTCCCCGCGGTTGGTGCTCACCACCACCATTTCGTCTTCCGGCACCACTCCCAACAGGTCTATCGCGAGAATTTCGATAATGTCGTCGATGCTCATCATATCCCCATGCCTGACCATGTGGTACCGGTACCTGTTAACAATCAATTTGGGTTCCCGCAAGTCCTCTTTTTCCAACAGGCCGATAATCCGGTCGGCGTCCCGCACCGCGGAAACCTCCGGGGTTGTTACCACAACGGCCTGGTTGGCGCCTGCAATGGCGTTGCGAAAACCCTGCTCGATGCCGGCGGGGCAGTCAACGATCACGTAATCATATTCATTTTTTATTTCCTGGCACAGGGCCCTCATCTGATCCGGGCTGACCGCTGTCTTGTCTTTGGTCTGGGCGGCCGGCAAGAGGTATAAGTTTTCAAAACGCTTGTCTTTAATGAGCGCTTTCCGGAAAGGGCAGTTGCCGCTGGTTACGTCAACCAGGTCGTAAACTATTCTGTTCTCCAGCCCCATCACCACGTCCAGGTTGCGTAAACCGATGTCCGCATCTATCAAACACACCCGACTTCCCAACGAGGCCAAGCCCGCCCCGAGGTTTGCGGTGGTAGTGGTTTTACCCACCCCTCCCTTGCCTGAAGTAACCACAATTACTTCTCCCATCAGCATTGTTTCCTCCCTTTTATGCTTTTACATTGACGCAAATCTCATCTCTGGCGCTCCGGACCGTTTTGAAAAGCTTCAATGATCACCGCACCGTTTTTTATCCTGGCCACTTCGGGGCCCACCTGATAAGATTGCTCCCCGTCCGGAGCGCGGGTGATGTGGTTGGCTATACGCAGTTGGGTCGGTTGCAGGCAATAAGCATATACAGCCGCGTTTTCGTTCCCCCCGGCGCCCGCGTGCACCACTCCCCGCAAATATCCCATTACCACCACATTGCCCGTTGCCACCACTTCCGCGCCGGGATTCACATCGCCGATAATTACGACGTTGCCGTCAAAACTTATCGACTGGCCGGAACGCAAGGTGCGCTGGATCAAAATGGTATTTTCGTCACCTATTTCTTCCGGTTCTCCTCCCCCTTTGCCAGGGAAATGCACCAAATTTCCGCCAGTCCAATCAGGAGTCACTGCTTTACTCCTCCCCGTGAGAAACAATCTTATTATCTTAACAATTATCTTAACAACTAACAGGTTGAGAAAAATTGCGCGGATCAATTCTCATAATAATTCTACAGCCCATAACCAAATCCTGCTAAAAAAACAAAAAAAACGGGGCACTTTAAACCTCGTTTGCAGATTGTTGACAAAGGTGCTTCCGTTGCTATTGCTCACTCCGATTCCACACCGGACAACTCTAAGGCTCGCTCCGGGCAAAACCGGGCCGCCCCAAACTCGACGTCCTGATCTCGATTGGGGCTGGCACGCACGTCCTGTGCGTGCCTCCCGGTTTTGCTCCTGCACTTCGCCAAGAGTTGTTAACCGGTGCTCCATAGTCGTTTGCTACAGCAACGGAAACACCTTGCATGGTTGTCAACAGCCTCAAAACAAAACTCTTTTGGATTACTGACCCAAAACGCTACTGTTGCCGTTGCTCTCTCAACCGTTTGAACCGCCTTCCGGCTGCGCCGGTAGATGCGCGCCGGGCGCCGGTTGCTGCTGCGGCGACGCGGGCTGCCCCGCTTGCGGAGCATTCACCGGAGGTGGCTGTGGTACAGGTGCGGGCTGTGGCCGCGGCTCGGATGCCGGTTGTTGTTGCTGTGCAGGCGCCTGTTGTGGTTGCTGCGGTGCGGGCGCCGGCTGGTGTTGCTGCGGCGCCGGCGCGGGTTGTTGTTGCGCCTGTCGCCCGGCCCGGGGCAAAGGCGCCGGCACGGATGGCCCCGTTACCGGCCGGGTGGCCGCAGGCATTTCGTGCAACTTCTCCCACAGCATTTGATCAAAACTGGTCCCCCCGGGCTCGTTTAACCCCGCTTCCCCGTCCTGGTGCTTTTCCAGGCCGGGCCAGTTTATCGCGACAACGCCCGTTTCACGGCCGGCCGGTTCTTCTTCCCTGCCCGCCGCCGCATCACCACCGGCCCGGTCCTTGGATTTATCAATATCCGTTGCACCGGAATCATTAAAGTAGGCCTCCAGGATCTGCCGGGCAATGGGTCCGGCGTAACCGCTGCCGGAATCGCCGTACTCCAGCACCACGGCCACCGCCACCTCGGGTTTTTCGTACGGGGCAAAGGTTACAAATAAAGCGTGGTTACCCTTTTTCCTGCCGTTGGCGTCGATGACCTCGGCGGTACCCGTTTTGGCCGCCGCCGAGTGTTTGAAACCGTAAAAAACTCCCGACGCCGTACCAGTGGGAGGCAGCGTCACCCGGTGCATGCCTTCCCGGATAATCTGAAGGTTTTCGGGGTCGATATCCACCTTGTGCCTGATTTCCGGCTTGAACTCCTTAATCAACGCGCCGTGGGGCGAAACAACTTTTTCCACCAGGTACGGCTTGTACAGCGTGCCCCCGTTGGCAATGGCCGCCACGTAAGATACCAGCTGGAGCGGTGTGTAGGTGTTGTCGCCCTGCCCGATGGACATGTTGATGGTTTCGTATTGCTGCCAGTTGAGGTCCCATTCATGCTTTTTCAGCTGCTTTTCCAGTTCCTCGTCCCTGAGCCGCCTCAATTCCTGCTTGCGGGACTCGCTTTGCGTTTCGTCGATCATCCGGTTAAGCTCGCGTACCCGGGCAAAATCTTTGTTGTACCTGATCAACATACTTTTAACCATTTCGTATTTCCATTCAGGCGTGGGCAGCGTGCCTCTCATTTCACCGGGCAGGTTGATCCCCGTCTTTTGCCCCAGCCCAAATTCCCTGGCGAAATGGGCAATGGCGTCCACTCCGGCCATGCGCCCGAATTGGTAGAAATAGGTGTCACAGGATACCTCCAGCGCCTTGCGCAGGTCCACCGACCCGTGCCCGCCGGGCTTCCAGTCCCTGAACACGCCCCGGCCCAGCCTGTAATAACCGGGGTCTGGCATTTTGTATTCCGGGTCAACAATTTTCTTTTCCAGTATCGCCGCAGACGTCACCATTTTAAAGGTGGAACCCGGCGGATAGGTTGCCGCAATCGCCCGGTTCAACAGTGCCCCGGACTCCTGCAGCTCCTGCCACTCCGCGCTAGTCAGGCCGCCGGTGAAGATGCCGGGGTGATAGGTGGGGTAACTGGCCATGGCCAGAATGGCCCCGGTACGAACATCCATCACCACAGCGGCGCCGGCGCGGGCCAGTTTAAACCCCGCGCCCTGGGCACGTTTAACACCGTCCGCCAGCGCTTTTTCCGCGGCCAGTTGCAGGTCCAGGTCAATGGTCAAAACCAGGTCGTTGCCCGGCACCGCCGGTTTTAAGCCCAAATCCCGGACCGGGCGCCCGCTGGCGTCCACTTCCACCTGCCTGGCACCGTGCTCCCCGCGAAGGTACTTTTCATACACCAGCTCCAGGCCGTTTTGACCATACAGGTCGTTCATCAAGTAACCCTCGTCCTTGTGCGCTTCGTACTGCTCTTTTTTGATATTCTGCACGTAGCCCAGTACATGGGTGAGCAGGTCCCCGTAAGGATAGTCCCGCACCGGCTGGATATCCACCACCACCCCGGGCAGTTCCATTTGTTTTTCCCGCAGCGCCACCACCATCTCCGGCGGGATGTCCTCCGCCACCAGCACGGGTTCGTAAGGCCGGTACAACTTCTTATCCCTGATTTCCTTCCGCATCCGGGATTCGATTTCATACGCCGTTTGACCCTGATAAACCCCTTTGTTCAACAGCATTTGCACCAGGGTGCTCAGAACATCGGCCTTCTTTTCCACGGTGACGCCGTATGATTCCAGATCGTACCGGTTCAGGGTCGCCATGGTAGAAGGGTTGTAAACTACGGCGATTTCCAGCCTTTGCCCCTGCTCCAGCTGGTTTTTGTTGTCCCTGGCCCGTTCCTTGATTTTTTCCTCAATGAATTTCTTTTTCAATACGTATAGCTGCTCGTCGTTTGCGCCGGCATTGCCGGAGTCCTCTCCCTGCTTAATCGTTACGCCATTTTTTTTGGCATAATCCTGCAGGGTTTCCCCGCTGATTTGCTCGAAATAAAGCAATGTTTCCTCGTCACCGGCCAGTATCCAGGCCAGCGTGTCGGCCATATCCACAATGTCCGCCCCGGTCCGGTTCAAATACAGGTGGTACGTGGTTCCTTCCAGGTTTAAATCATTGATGGAAACGGTGTAAATTGGCCGGTTGGTGACGATTTTCTCACCGTTGCGGTCAAAAATTTCACCGCGCGGGGCAAACACCGGAGCAATGCGGATGTAGTTATTGCGGGCCAGCGTGCGATATTCTTCGGTCTGGACCAGCTGCAAATAAGAAACCCGGGCCAGCAGGACCAGAATGACCAGGAACACCGCGCCCAGTACGAATTTCATTTTATATTCAATCAGCTTGCGTTTCACTGAACATCCTCTTTCTAATTTGGCAGTTACCGGGTCAAAGCTTCGGGATGACGGGCCAAGCACCGCACCCGTCGCTCCAATTGCTCCAGAAAACCACCGGGTCGCCCTGCTACTCGTTATTTCCGGCAACCGGCCACCGGTGACCAGTTAAACTTCTCCCCTTTTGAGCAGGCCCTTTGTTGCGGAGCGGTAATAGAGGCCGTATAGCGGCAGCGCAACCAGCGCATTATAAAAGCTTACGGGCAGAATTATCCCCGCCAGCGCCGCCGCCACCGGCACCTGCACGTTCACCATGGCCAGCAGCAGGTAATACACTAACTGGGAAGCCAGGGTGCAAAACCAGGTCAGCCCGGCGGCGATAACCCGCTTGTCGCGGTAAAGCCTCCCCTCACCCAACCCGGCCAGGTATCCCGCAGCCATTTTGGCCAGGGCATTCATTCCGAAATACCCCCCGCTTACCAGGTCTTGCAAAACTCCCCCCACAAAACCCAAAAAAGCCCCCTCCCGGGTACCCCGGAGGAAGCCGTTGAAGATAACCAGCACGAGCGCGAGGTCCGGTTTGACCCCGTAAACGGACACAAAATTAAGGGCCGTGGCCTGCAAAACCAGCGCGCCCAGCACCAGCAAGAGAAAATACAGCGAGCTCACCGCCTTCACCTCCGGGAATTTACCGCCCGCCCGGGTGGAACGATTTGATCACCAGAACCTCCTCCAAACGGTTAAAATCCACGTAAGGATCCACAACCGCCATCTTGAACAGCCCCGATTTTTCCTTGCGGGTCTCCCTGACGGTTCCCACCGGGATCCCCTTGGGAAATACACTGCCCAGGCCGGAAGTGATAATAATGTCCCCCTTTCCCGGTGCCAGGTCGTTCGGTATATGCACCATCTGCAAGTTTCCCCGCCCCCCGGCCACACCTTCAACAATGCCGGGCGCGCGCGTCTTCTGGACCAGGCACCCCACGCCGCTCCTGGGGTCGGTGATCAGCAGCACCTCGGCCGTGCTGTCGGAAACCCTGATCACCCTGCCCACCAGGCCGGCAGGGGTAATTACCGCCATATCACGCCGGATGCCTTTTTTTGACCCGGCATTGATGATGATGCTGCCGAACCAGTTGCCGGTATCCCGTCCGATTACAGCGGCGGCCTCGGTGTTCATCTGCGAGGCGACGCCGGTTTGAAAGTCGAGCAACTTCTTGAGGCGAACGTTTTCCGCCTGCACTTCCTTGTATTTCAGCAGTTTTCCTTCCAGTTCCTCAACTCTTCCTTCAAGAATTTCGTTGCGCCGGGAAACATTGATCAACTTGACGGGATAGGAGAAAAAACCGGCGACTTCCCGACCCGCAATCATAAGCAGCCGCTGCACCGGAGCGAGAAAATCACGGGTAGCTGATTCCAATGGAGTAAGCCGACCCGGGCTGCCCGCGGAAAAATGCAGGCCCAGCAACATCACAGCGACCAGCACACCCAGCAGTACCAACTTTTTTCCGGCAGATAAAGGGGACACTTAAACACACACCCTGTAAATCATGCTAACTTCTTGGGCTGAATCAGCACCTTGCGCAAAATATCGATATTTTCCAGGACGCGCCCCGTTCCGTAGGCCACCGCCAGCAGCGGGTCGTCCGCCAGGTGGACCGGCATTCCCGTCTGCTCGCTGACCAGCCGGTCCAGGCCGCGCAGCAGGGACCCGCCTCCGGCCATCACAATACCCCGGTCCATGATATCGGCGGCCAGTTCCGGCGGGGTCAATTCAAGCGTATTCTTGATGGCCTCCAGGATACTGCTCACGGGCTCGGATAGCGCCTTGTAGATTTCCTCCGAGGTGATTTCAATGGTCTTGGGCAGCCCGCTTACCAGGTCACGACCGCGCACCTCGTAAGTTTCCGGCTTTTCCAGCGGGTAAGCGGTCCCGATTTCAATTTTGATTTCCTCCGCGGTACGCTCACCGATCATGAGGTTATAGGTTTTCTTGACGTGCTGAATGATGGCGTCGTCCATCTCGTCGCCGGCGATGCGGATGGAGCGGCTGGTCACGATACCGCCCAGGGAAATGACGGCCACCTCGGTGGTACCGCCCCCGATGTCCACGATCATGTTGCCGGTGGGCTCATGCACCGGCAGCCCGGCCCCAATGGAAGCCGCCATGGGCTCCTCAATCAGGTAGGCCTCGCGGGCGCCCGCCTGCAGCGCGGCCTCGCGTACCGCCCGCTCCTCCACCGCAGTAACGCCGGAGGGTACTGAAACCACCACCCGGGGCCTGATTAAAAACGTACGCTTGCGCAAAGCTTTGCTGATAAAGTATTTAATCATGCTCTGGGTTACGTCGAAATCGGCGATCACCCCGTCCTTCATGGGCCTGATGGCGATGATATTACCCGGGGTGCGGCCGATCATCTGCTTGGCCTCCTCTCCGACCGCCAGAACCTGGCCGTTGTCCCGCTGGATGGCCACCACCGACGGCTCGCGCAGCACTATTCCCTTGCCCTTTACATATACCAGGGAATTGGCCGTCCCCAGGTCAATTCCCATATCTTTGGAAAAAACGCCCAATGCCATATGCCGGCTCCTCTCTATACGAATATTCACATCAAGCCTTTGGCCTTGAAGCTGGTAAACTTATTATCCCCAATAACCAAATGATCTAAGATGCTGATGCCGATAATATTTCCCGCGTCAACTAGGCGCCTGGTCACCTCGATGTCCTGCTGGCTCGGCGTGGGGTCCCCGCTGGGGTGATTGTGCACCAGGATCACCGCAGCCGCGCTGCGCCTGATGGCCGCCTTGAACAGTTCCCGGGGATGGATGGCCGAAGAGTTTAACGTGCCAATGGAGATTGTTTCACGGGCCAGCACCTGATTCTTGGTATTTAGCAGCAGGGCGCAAAAATGCTCCCGGTCCAGGTGGCGCATTTCCTCCATTACCAGTGCCGCCGCGTTTTCCGGCGATCTGATGGAGGGCCTGTCCCAGGCGGAGGCCACGGCCACACGGCGGCCCAGCTCCAGGGCGGCCATAATTTGCGCCGCTTTTGCCGGCCCAATGCCCTTAAACGAGTTTAATTCTTCCGTTGAAACATCAAGCAATTGTTTCAGCCCGCCGAAGTGCCCCAACAGCGCCGCCGCCAGGTCCATGGCGCTGGCCCGGGCGCTGCCCGTCCGCAACATGATCGCCAGCAACTCAATATCCGATAAATGTTGCGGTCCTTCTTTCAACAGCCTTTCCCGGGGCCGCAGTTCCACGGGCATGTCCTTGATCAGAACACGGTATTCCGGCGATCCCAACTGAATCATTACCCCCAGTATTCAGTCACGTCAATTCCCAGTTCTTTTAACATTTGCACCAGTTTAAACACCGGCAAGCCCACCACGTTAAAATAGCAACCTCTGATACCGGAGATAAACACCGAAGCCAACCCCTGGATGCCGTAAGCACCGGCCTTATCCATGGGTTCCCCCGTCCGGACGTAACGTTCCAGCTCCGCGCGGCCGACCGGGCGCATTTCCACCCCGGTGCGCTCGTAATCGGTAAGCATTCGGCCGCCCGGCAGTTTCAGCACCGTCAGGCCCGTGTAAACCTCGTGGGTGGCGCCCTGCAGGCGCTCCAGCATGTCCAGGGCCTCCGCCCGGTTTTCCGGCTTGCCCAGCACCGTGTCACCCAGCGCCACCACGGTGTCGGCGGCAATTACCACGCCGTTTGCCAGTTGTTCCGCCGCGGCCGTAGCCTTGCGCCGGGATAACGCCATAACCTGCTCCGCCGGAGACAGCCCCGGGGGAAGGCTCTCATCCACTTCCATAGCCAGTACTGTATGCGGCAGGCGAATCTGGTTCAACAATTCCCGCCGTCGCGGGGACGACGAAGCCAGGTAAATATTCGGCAATGATCTTCCCCCATCTTGGTGCCAGGTGTTGAAAGGTTGAAAGATGTACATCTTTCAACCTTTCAACACCTGGCACCATACAAGATAACCCAGGATCAGACCTAGAGCGGTAACCGGACTCAGAACCAGGGTAAAGCCAAACGTTACTTGCAAAAATTGCAAATCCAGCGTGGCGGGGTGCAAACCGATTTTTCCGGTGGCCGCCAGAAACGGCAACGTTTTCGCCAGCGTGGCGGTTAAAGCGCTGCCGGCCAGTCCTCCGGCAACCAGCAGCAATAGTAATATCCAGGGGCTCTTGGCCCCCCGGTACGCTTTCGTCACCAAAACCACCCCGAAGTTCAGCGCGCGGTTGGCGCGGCCGTAAATATTACAATTCTAATCTATTGTACCATAACAATCTGTTCATGTCGGCAAAACAAAACAGGAAACTCCACAAAAATATTGTCAATTTCACCGGTTGATTTTAACCACTATTTCCACTTCCACAGCGGCGTTCAGGGGCAGTTCATTAACCCCCACCGCGGCCCGGGCATGGGTGCCGGCGGGGCCGAAAATCTCGCCCAGCAATTCGGACGCCCCGTTGATCACCGCGGGCTGCCCGGTAAAACCCGGAGCGCTGTTTACGTATCCCGTAACCTTGACGACCCGCTCAATGCGGTCAAGATCTCCCGCCACTTCGGCGGCCACGGCCAGGCAGTTGAGCGCGCAGATGCGGGCCGCGTCATATCCCTCGTCCACGGTCAGTTCACGGCCCACCTTGCCGGCATATCTTAATTGACCGTTCACAAAGGGCAACTGACCGGACACGTAAATCCAGCCATCAACCAGCACCCCGGGAACGTAGGCCGCTACCGGCTTGGGCGCCGGGGGCAGTTCGAGCCCGAGGGCGGCGAGTTTTTCCGCAGGTTTCATCTTGATCATCCTTCCAGTGCTTCACTCACTCCAGAAAACCACCGGGTCGCCTTGCCACTCGTTGTGATTGGGCGTTCCGGCGGTTTCCTCCACTACACCAGCCCGAATAATATGGCGAGCACGTACCCGCCGTAAAATGCTCCTCCAGTGAAAACGATAACCCGGCTGTCCAGAAAACCGCGGTACCGGATCAACAAGTAAATCACCAGAGCGGACAGCAGGGCCAGCATGGCGCTCAGCAAGGCCACGGGGTCAAGCCGCCAGGGGGTTAAGGCGATGCCCACGGCCGGGATCACCGAGCTCTGAAATACCATTGCGCCGGTAATGTTGCCCAGGGCCAGGGTGTCCTTGCGGTGGGACAACCAGATTACACTGTTGATTTTTTCCGGCAACTCCGTGGCCACCGGCGCGATCAACAGCGCAATTACCAGCGGTGAGGCTCCCAAGCTGGCGGACAGGTGAGCAATACCGTCGACAAAAAACTTGGCCCCCACCACTATCCCGATAAACGCCAGGACCACCTGCGACAACACCCTGAACAAAGGCGGGTCCCCGTGAGCCCGGGCAAACAGCAGCGGTTCTATTTCGGAACTTGCGCCCATGTTGGCACCGGAAGTGAAAGTTTTATAAACATAACAAATATAAGCAGCAATCAGTCCCAGAATAATTACCAGTTTTAGTACATGTCCCACGAACGAAGCTGTGATGGCAATGGTGTACACGATCAGAAAAAACGCCATATCCCTTCTTAATACGTGGGGGTCGGGCTCGATCCGGGGGTAATTGTCGGCCCGGCGGTTACGAAACATCAACACCGCGCCGCCGCTTAAAAAAATGGCCAGCGTACCCAGCATAAAGGGCGCCCCCAGGATGGCCCCGATACCTATTTCGTGGGCCGCGTCCCCCACCCCGAACAGAATGGCTATCAGAGGAATAATGGTTTCCGGCAGCGCCGTGCCCACCGCGGCCAGCACGCTGCCCACCGCCCCTTCGGACAGGTTCATTTTCTTGCCCAGCCATTCCACCCCGTTGGTAAAGAGGCCGGCACTAATGAAAATAATACCAAGGCTGATAATTAAAATGGCAATATCGCGCAACGCCGGTTCTCCCCTTGAACACTTGAAAGTTTTCGTAATATCTACACCCGTTAAAGTCTATCTTAAAAATTTTTCCCCGTCAATAAATTTTCCCAATTTTACAGCCGGGGCTAAAGCCCGGATTTGCCCCGGCATTCCGTCAAACCTTGCTACAATAATAAAATATTCCGTGTCAGATAAAATAATATGCGCGGGCACAACGGGCCGGTGGCCAACTTCCCCGAATACCACCGGCGGCGGTGGTTCACCTGCCGGGCGCGCCGGCGGTTTTCCCGTTCAGCTCCAGTACCACTTCCCGGGCCTCGGCCACCATGTAGATGGAGCCGGTGACACAAACCAGGTCGCCCGCCCCGGCCAGGGCCATACCGGCCCTTATTGCGTCACCGATATTTTCCACGGTATCAACGCGCGGCACATAGCGGCGTGCCTCGCCGGCCAGTTGCATCCAGTCCCCCGCCCGGGGGCTGTTGGGCCTGGTAATAATCACGTGCCGGGCCCGCGGCACCAGTTCCGCCACCACCTTGGCCCTTTCCTTGTCGCCCAGCATGCCCAGCACCATGATGATCTCCCGGTCCGGGAAATATTGGTCCAATGCCGCGCGCAGGCTGTGCGCCCCGTCGTAATTATGCGCCGCGTCTATCAACACCGGTGGCTTTTCCCCGATTAATTCCAGGCGTGCGGGCCAGACCGTGGCGGCCAGGCCCTCCCGCACCGCCCGCTCGTCCAACCGGACCCCCCGCCCGGCCAGCACCTCCAGCGCGGCCAGCGCGGTAGCGGCATTGACAACCTGGTGCGCGCCGATCAGGGGAATCCACAGTTTCGGCAGGCGCCATTTTAAACCGTAATAATCGAAATATTGCCCCGCCAGAGAACGGTCGCCGTACACCCAGGACACGTCGCTGCCCACCCGGACCAGGGAGGACTGTTTTTCCCGGCAGGTCTGCTCAATAATTTGCAGCGCCCGGGGGTCGTCCGCCGCAGTGACCGCCGGAACGCCGGGCTTGATGATCCCGGCTTTCACCCGGGCGATTTCGGCCACGGTCTTACCCAGGTAATCCATGTGGTCCATGGCCACGTTGGTGATGATGGACAACAGCGGGTTTACCACGTTGGTGGAGTCGATGGCGCCGCCAAGCCCCACTTCCAAAACCAGGTAATCCACTTTCTCATCCAGAAAGTAGCAAAACGCCATGGCGGTGCTGACCTCAAACTCGGTAGGGTGTTCAAAACCTTCCCGTACCATGGCCTCCAGGTGCGGGCGCAAACGGGTAATCAGCTCCGCCACCCGTTCCGTCTCGATTTCCCTGCCGTTGATCCGGTAACGCTCTGTATAAGAATGCAGGTGCGGCGAAGTAAAGGTGCCCACCCGGTACCCCGCGCGCTGCAGTACGGCGGCCAGCATGGCCGTGGTGGAACCCTTGCCGTTGGTGCCCCCCACGTGCAGCACTTTGATTCCCAAATGCGGGTCGCCCAGGCGGCGCAGCAGTTCGGTAATCCGCCCCAGCCCGAAATTCATGCCGAACTTGGTTAAATTCTGCAGGTATTCCATAGCTTCGTGGTATAACACTGTGCTCACCTCTCGGGCAAAAATATTCGACGTCGTTGCCTCTTTTCCTATACCTTGGACCAAGTTGCAGAAAAAAAAGTCATCCAGGCAGGTTATTCAGAATTTTTTGTTGAATATTAATTTTTTAAAAACCCCTCAAAAAGGAGATAAGTAACAATGAAAACATTACGGGAAAAAATGACCATCCTGGTCCTGTCTTTCGGGTTTGTCGTTCTGGCCGCTTCCTGGGGCGGCTGGTGGTACGACGGGAAATCGCCCTGGGGGCTTGTCCTGGGGGGCTTAACAGGTCTATTGCTGTCCACGGCCGCGTGTTATGTTCTGTTTACGCCGTTGCACCGTAACCTGCTGCACGTGCTTGATACCACGGAAAAGGCCATCCGGGGCGACCTGACGGGTACGATTGAAAACAAAAATTACGGCTGGGGCGAATTTAATTTGTTGATCAACAATATCCGTAGAATCCTCAAGGGCGTACACAAGTGGTTCGCCCTGGTAAAAGATACCAGCGTTACGCTGGACAGGGCCGCAGGGCAAATCACCGCCGGCACCGGCCAGGTCAGCACGGGCAGCCAGGACCAGGCCGAACAGGTGACTAAGCTGCTGCAGGCCATTGAAATCCTGGCCGGCCAGGCCGGGGACTGCGCCCGGCAGGCCGGCGAGGCCGACATTTCGGTCAGGAGCGCCGCGGAAACCACCGGCCGGGGCAGCGTATCCGTCCGGAAAGTGGCGGAAAATATGAACCTGCTGGAACAAAAATTCGAACAGCTAAAGTCCAGTTCCAACCGCATTGCGCAGTTTCTCGAAGTAATCCAGGACATCGCCGCCCGGACCAATTTGCTGGCCCTCAACGCCGCCATCGAGGCCGCCCGGGCGGGTGAGCACGGGCGCGGCTTTGCCGTGGTGGCGGACGAGGTGCGCAGCCTGGCCGCAAACGCGGAAAAAGCCACCGGGGAGGTTTCCCAAATCGTGAGCGAAATTCTGGCGGCGGTGGAGGACACCGTGCAGGCGGTGCAGACAAGCCTGGCCTGCTCCCGGGAAGCCGAGCAATTATTCGGGGATATCAATCAAATCCTGAATGAGGCCGGTTCCCTGGCGGGAGAGATCGCCCGGATCGCCAGGGAACAGGCCCAATCCACCTCGGACATGCTGAGCGCCGCCCAGTCCATTGCCGCTGTCGCACAGCAGGCGGCGGCCAGCTCCCAGGAAACGGCCGCCGTCGCCCAGGAGCTGACCGTCACCGCGGACAGCCTGAAAAAAGTCGCCGACATCTGGAAATTCGAATAGGGGTCAGGCCTGTCGCAACTGTAATAAATGCAAAAATGCATCATTATCCCCGCACAGAAGGCGTGCTGAACAAACACATCCATAGTATGGCCCAAGCATTGATTAAAATAGCCGGGACGGTTATCAAGTAATTTTTGATACACCCCTGCTATTTTGTTATTGACATGCTGCAACACCGAAAATATAATGAAATTGAGAATCGTTATCATTTAGTCTCCACACAGTGATAACGACATTCATTTTCAAATTTACATATCCAAACTGGAGGGGCAAATATGACTTTAGATCGCGTTAAAAAAGGACAGCAAGTAAAAATCATCTCCATTCCCGATGAAATGATCCGGGCGCAGGCGATCCGGTTCGGCATCGCCGAAGGGTCGGTGGTGCTATGTGAGGAAATCGTGCCCGCCGGTCCCATCGTGGTGCGCAAAAATAAACAGGAAATAGCCATCGGCAGGGGGCTGGCCAACAAAATCACCGTGGCATTAAATTTAATTTGATAACAAGGTGGTGACTGAAATGGCCCATTGCCACAGTGCGGGACTAAAAATGGACATCCCGGCGGAAGCCAAAAAAATCGTTCTGGCCGGCAACCCCAACGCCGGGAAATCCGTATTTTTCAATTATTTAACCGGTTTATATGTCGATGTTTCCAATTACCCCGGCACCACCCTGGAAATTTCCCACGGCAGGCTGGGCAGCGACGTGATCATCGACACGCCGGGGGTGTACGGCATATCTTCCTTTAATGACGAGGAGCGCATTGCCAGGGACATTATCCTTTCCGCCGGCGTTGTGCTAAACGTGGTCAACGCCGTGCACCTGGAGCGGGATTTATTCCTGACACAGCAAATCATCGACACCGGCGTGCCAGTGGTGGTTGCCCTGAACATGATGGACGAGGCGGAAAAACGGGGTATTCGTATTGATGTGGACCTGCTGGGCGACCTGCTGGGGGTGCCGGTAATTCCCACGGTGGCGGTGCGCAAACAAGGGCTCGACCGGGTCAAAGCGGCGCTGGCGTCGGCCCGGAAGGGCAATATGAACCCGGAACTACAGCAAAAATTAACCTCATTAATCAACCGGGTGGGCAGCCAGGCGGAAGCCCTGCTGGTCCTGGAGGGCGACCCGGTGATATCGGAACGGCACGGCCTGGAACCGGGCAAGGACCGGGAAGAAATCTATCTCCAACGCCGGGAAAGGGTCAACGACATAATTAATCACGTGGTTCGGGAAACAAGCGCGGGAGCGGGCTTCGGCAGTATCCTGGGGCGCTGGATGATCAAGCCCCTGACGGGAATCCCGATTCTGGCCGCGGCCCTGTGGGCCATGTACCAGATCATTGGCGTTTTTATCGCCGGAACGGTGGTCGGTTTCACGGAAGAAACCGTCATGATCGGCAAATACGAGCCGGCCGTGAGGAGTTTGGTCAGCCAGTTCATCCCGGCAAACAGTATTCCGGGAATCATCTTAACCGGGGAATTCGGCCTCCTGACCATGACGATCACCTACGTGCTGGGCCTCCTAATGCCGCTGGTGGCCGGGTTCTACTTCTTCCTGTCATTGTTCGAGGATTCGGGTTACCTCCCGCGCATCGCCACGCTGGTGGACCGGGTGCTTACCGGCATCGGTCTCAACGGTCGGGCCATCATTCCCCTGATCCTGGGTTTCGGCTGCGTTACCATGGCCAGCATCACCACCCGGCTGTTGAGTTCCGAGCGGGAGAGAAGAATCACCATTTTCCTGCTCGGCCTGGCCATACCCTGTTCGGCCCAGCTCGGCGTCATCGCAGGCCTGCTGGCCGGGATCGGCCCGCAATTTACCGCGCTGTACGGGCTGGTCATCCTGGCCGTTTTGATTATCGCGGGTACGCTGCTCAATTCCATGCTGCCCGGCAAATCGGCGGAATTGCTGATTGACCTGCCGCCGCTACGCCTGCCCAGGGTGGACAACGTAATCAGGAAAACCGCGTCCAAGTCTTACATGTTCCTTAAAGAAGCAACACCGCTGTTTGCCCTGGGGGCGCTCATCATCAGCGTTTTCCAGATCACCGGCGTCCTGGCCTTTCTCCAAAAATTGCTGGCGCCGGTTACCGTGGGCTGGCTGAAGCTGCCGCCGGAAACCGCCACCGCCTTCATCATGGGCATCGTGCGCCGCGATTTCAGCGCGGCCGGTTTGACCGGTATGGCGCTCACCCCGGCGGCAACCCTGGTGGCCTTGATCACCATTACCCTGTTCGTACCCTGCATTGCTTCCATCCTGGTTATCTTTAAAGAGCGGGGACGCCGGGAAGCCGCCGTCATGTGGGCGGGAACCTGGGTGATCGCCTTTACCGCCGGCGGGTTGGTGGCTCAACTACTGCACGCATTCGGAAACAACGGCAACCCGCGGGGCATTGCCCTCGCCTCCGCCGCCTTCGCCGCGCTGGTTACGCTGGCACTGTTGGCCCACAGGCGCCTGAAAGCGGCTACCACGAGAACGTAAGCATCCAAAAAGCAAGGAGGGCTACAAGTTGGAAAAACATCAAACACCCCATACCTGCACCCGCTGCGGGAACCGTTTTGACCTTGGAAAAACCTGGCGCTGCCCGCGCTGCTTCAAATCCGTAATTACTACCGGCAGCTGCGGAGGGGCATGCGGGAAATGCAAATCCGGAAGCTGCCAAAAATAAGATCAAATCCACACTTTCACCCGGTGCTTGTTCAGAAATATTTTCCTTGGGCCGGGGGATTAACGGCAAAAAAAGCAGCCCCGGAGGAATCGCCGCAATAATAATTAACCTGGTTACGGCGATTATCCCTCCGGTGGCGGGCGAAATAATCAGGCTCCTTTCAGCATAGCCAGGCGTTCCCGGATGGCTCCCGCTTTGGAGGACAGCTCGGCCTCCTTGCCGCGCTCCTTCTCCACCACTTCAGCGGGCGCCTTGTTCAAGAAATCGGGATTGCCGAGCTTGCCCCGCACCCGGGCCAGATCCTTCTCCAGCGCCTGCAGTTCCTTGTTCAACCGGGCCAGTTCCCGGTCCACGTCGATCAGACCCCGCAAAGGCACAAACACCTGGATGTCCCGGGCCACGGCGGTGGCCGCCTGTTCGGGTTTTTCGGCCAGCGCGGCCAGCACATCGGCATTGCAATTGGCCAGGTCTTCCACATAAGCCAGGTTTTTGGCCAGGATTTCCCTGATTTGTTCCACGCCGGAGACGATCAGTGCTTCGGCCTTTTTGCCCGGCGGAACGTTCATTTCGCTGCGGATTTGCCGGATGCCCCGGATCACTTCCATCAGCACTTCCATTTGTTCCTCGGCTTCCCGGTCCACCAGGTTTTCCCGGTATTGGGGCCAGGGGGCGCGCATGATGGTCCGGCCATGGTGGGGCAGGCGCTGCCAGATTTCCTCGGTGATAAAGGGCATGAACGGGTGCAGCAATTCCAGCGCGCCGCGCAGCACCGTAGCCAGCACGTGCTGGGCCACCTCCCGGTCTTCGGGGCTGGTTTTGCCGTACAAGCGGGGTTTAACCAGCTCGATGTACCAGTCGCACAGCTCGTTCCAGATAAATTCGTATAACACCCGGGCGGCCTCGCCCAGTTCGTATTTTTCCAGGTAACCGGTGCTTTCCCGCACCGCCCGCTGGAACCTGCTCATGATCCAGCGGTCGGCCAGGGTGAATTGTTCCCCGGCCGGCGCCTTGTCCGGGGCAAAATCCTGCAGGTTCATCAGGGCAAAGCGGGAGGCGTTCCAGATCTTGTTGGCAAAGTTGCGGGCTCCATCCAGGCGCTCAAAGTGAAAACGCAGGTCGTTGCCGGGTGTGTTCCCGGTCACCAGCATAAACCGCAGGCTATCCGCCCCGTGGCTTTCAATCACTTCAATGGGATCAACCCCGTTGCCCAGTGACTTGCTCATTTTGCGCCCCAGAGCGTCCAGCACCAACCCGTGGATGAACACTTCCCGGAAGGGCACCTCGTCCATGAAAGCCAGCCCGCTGAAAATCATCCGGGCCACCCAGAAAAAGATAATGTCCCGCCCGGTCACCAGCACCGAGGTGGGGTAATAGTAGGCCAGGTCCACGGTTTTCCTGGGCCAGCCCAGGGTGGAAAAGGGCCACAGGCCGGAGCTGAACCAGGTGTCCAGCACGTCGGGGTCCTGCTCCAGGTTGGTGGAGCCGCACTTGCACTTATCCGGGCGCGTCTTGCTGGCAATAACTTCATCGCAGTCCTGGCAGTAGTAAATTGGGATGCGATGCCCCCACCAGAGCTGGCGGCTGATGCACCAGTCCCTGATATTTTCCATCCAGTTCAGGTAGATCCTGGTGAAGCGTTCGGGTACAAACCGGATGCGGCCTTCTTTCACCGCGGCGATGGCGGGCTCGGCCAGCGGCTTCATGCGTACAAACCACTGCTTGGAGAGCATGGGCTCGATCACCGACGAGCAGCGGTAGCAGTGCCCCACGGCATGGGACAGGTCTTCAATTTTCTCCAGCAGGCCCCGGGATTGCAGGTCTTTAACGATGCGCTTGCGACACTCCCAGCGATCCAGTCCTTTGTACCTGGACCCGGCCTCACCGGTCATCCGGGCCTCGCGGTCGATCACCTGCACCGAAGGCAGGTCGTGGCGGCGGCCCACCTCAAAATCGTTGGGGTCGTGGGCCGGGGTAATCTTGACCGCCCCGGTGCCGAACTCCGGATCCACGTACTCGTCGGCGACGACGGGGATCTCCCGCTCCACCAGGGGCAGAATCACAGTTTTGCCCACCAGGTGCCGGTAACGGTCATCCCCGGGGTGCACCGCCACCGCGGTGTCGCCCAGCAT
Source organism: Desulfallas sp. Bu1-1 (assembly GCF_015594625.1). Classification (GTDB taxonomy): domain Bacteria; phylum Bacillota; class Desulfotomaculia; order Desulfotomaculales; family Desulfallaceae; genus JADNRQ01. The sequence continues at coordinate 35,993 of NZ_JADNRQ010000013.1, forward strand.
GGTTTCGGGCCGGGTGGTGGCCACGGTGATATACTCGCCGGGGTTGTCCTTGGCGGGATACTTGATGTAATACAACTGGCCGGGCCTGTCGCGGTGCTCCACCTCGATGTCGCTGATGGTGGTCTGGCAGTGGGGGCACCAATTGGTAATATAGTAATCGCGGTAAATCAGGCCCTGTTCATAAAGGCGGATAAATACCTCGAGAACAGCCTCGGAACAGCCTTCATCCATAGTAAAGCGCTCCCGGTCCCAGTCGCACGAAGCGCCCAGGCGGCGGAGCTGGGTGGTGATGCGGCCGCCGTATTGCTCCTTCCACGCCCAGACCCGCTCCAGGAATTTTTCCCGGCCCAGGTCGTACTTGGAAAGACCTTCCTTGCGCAATTGCTCCTCCACCTTGGCCTGGGTGGCAATCCCGGCGTGGTCGGTGCCCGGCAGCCACAGGGCGTTGTATCCCTGCATGCGCCGCCAGCGGATGAGGATGTCCTGCAGGGTGTTGTCCAGGGCATGTCCCATGTGCAGTTGCCCGGTCACGTTTGGCGGCGGAATTACGATGCAGAAAGGCTCCTTTTCCGGGTCCACCGTCGAGCGGAAAAACTTATTGTCCTCCCAGAATTTATACCACTTTTGCTCCACGGCACCGGGGTCGTAAGTGGTGGGCATGTTGAATTCGCCGGTCATGAACATTTACCTCCTTCAACTTTCAACCTTTCAACACCTGGCACCAAAATAAAAAAACCTTTCCGTGTTAAGGACGGAAGGGTTTCCGCGGTACCACCTTAATTCCGGCAAGGGCGGAGTGCACCCCCGCGCGGCTCTTGACAGCTGTAGCGGGCTGAACCCGGCGCGGGCCTAATTGAAATGACCGTTCGACCCGGCGGCTCCGGGGCGACAGCGGCCGGCGCGACCGGGATACCTTCCAGCCCGGGGTATTCCCTCTCTTGGGTCGCCAAGTTCGGACGCACTCCCCTTCAAAGCCTGTTTTTCAACTACCAATAATATTAATTTTTTTATCCGCCGCTGTCAACATTTCGGCTATTTTGGGCGCAAATACTAAAGCAGGCCGCCGGCACCCGTGCATTTCCGGCCGCCGTTATCTCAACGGAGGCCTGTATTTTTCCCGGATTCGCCCGGCTGCGGGCAGGTTGACCCCCACTATGCCGCCGGTTACGGCCAGCACGAACAACGCCGGGTAAAGCAAAACCCGTGCCGTTAAAGCGGAAAACCCCCCGCCCCAGGCCGTAAAAAATGCTATTATGGCCAGGCAGTAAACAATACCCACCGCGGCGCCATGAAGCCAACCCGGGCTGCCCGCCACCCTGCCGCTTACCGCCCCGCCAAGAAACGCCCCGAGCAAAATTCCCGCCGTGCAAATGCCGCTGAAATGATAAACCTCCCCCCCGGTGATAAAGGCCCACAGCACCAAGGCGGCGCAAATAAAGGCGGTGCTGGTGAAGGCCCAGATGATGCCCCCCCAGAAAGCACTGAATTTAAACATTCTTGCCCGCCCGCCTTGATGATTCCAGCTGACCAGCGTAACACCCCTGAGCATACAATCAACCCCCGGAAAAATATGTTTATTTCATTCCTATGCGGCTTGGACAAGTTTATGCAGTACTTTCGTGTAATTTAATCAATTCATCCGAAATAGCTATTAATTAATAAAACAAGCCGTAGAGGTGATAAAGTTGATTAAGCCCAAAACCATTCTGGGGTTATTGTTGATAACCAGCGTGTTGCTTGCGGGCGGGGCATTTTACACCCGGCATATTAGCGAAAAGAAAAAAGATGAAACGGTCACCCTGAGGGTTTGGGAGGGTGAGAAGTCAATTTTGCACCTGCCCCTGTACGTGGCGCTGAAAGAAGGATATTTTGACGAACAGCGCGTCAGGATAAAATTAATCGCCCGTTCCGATGCACCGGCTGCCGATCCCTATATCGATCAAGTGGCGGACATCATTCTCACCGACCCCGTGGAACACCTGTACCGGAAATCCGTCAACCCCTCTGCCCCGCCGGTTATTGCCACCCTGGCCAGCCGGGATTATACTTTCCTGCTGGGCAGGGAAAAGGAAAATTGGGCCTGGGAAAACCTCAAGGGTGAACGGGTTATTTGCTATCCCCCGGAAACCGGCCCGGGCCTGGCGCTGGAAAAAATATTAAGAGAAAACGGGATGCTGCCGCAGCACGATTTGAGCCTGTATTATCGAATTCCACCGGAACTGCGTCTGGGAGCCTTTAAAGCCGGCAGCGGCTCCTATATTCAATTGCCGGGGCCCCAAGCCCTACAAGCCGAGGCCTCAGGGACCGGATTCATCGTCGCAGCCCTGGGAGAAACGGAAAAAATATTTCCCTCCGTGCTCTGCGTGGCCCGGTCCGAAATCATAAAAAAACACCCTGAAGCGGTGCAGGCATTTGTGGACGGAATTTATAAAGCCCGGCTCTGGATGAACCATGAACCGGAACTGGCTTCCGGGGCGGCCAAAAAGTATGTAAAAGACATGGACCTTCAAATAAAAAATACATTGCTGTCACGGTACATGAACATGGGCATGTGGGCGCCCGTAACGGGGGTAAAGGCCGCCGCATTTAAAGACTTTGTTCAAATGCTGGAGACCGCCGGCCAGATTCCGGTGCCCGTAATGTTTGACGACACCGTGAACAACACTTTCGCTACCAGGGCGGCGGAAACAATCAAGTACATTCCCCCGGAAGAAAGGGAGAAGGGTTTGCTTAAAAAGATCTTCGGTTGACTGTTTCCCAATTGGTTTTGTTTGATATTTAAACCAAGATTTCGCTGCAAAAACCGTTACTTGTATCTGGCGTTCCGGCGGCATCAATCGTTCGTTTCACAATTTTACTCTTGAGGACGGTGAAGCTTGTAGTTAACGCTTGCAACTCACTGCCTAACTACTTCTTCACGCCCTAAGGGGTCATGACTCTTGGGATATGACGGGCTAGGGACCGCATCCAGTGCTCCACTCACTCCAGAAATCCGCCGGATCGCCTGCCACTGTGGTGTTTTTGCAGTTAAATCAACCCAATTATAAAATAACCCGGGCAGAGTTGGCAATTGTTTTAAATCAGACGTTAAAAACCATAAATGCGGCAAAACCCCACAAAGAAGAATCAAAAACCAATTGAGCCGTTATTAATTGAATATAGTTTTACAAGCGGCAACTGCAATTGTATTATGCACAAGTTTCAAACACGGCCTTTTTGCTGTACACCACTGTTCACGTTTCCCCTGGCCAGGGAGGCAAAGATGCCGCCAAAACAAATTACGGTGAAAATAGTGAAAGCCGTCTTGGTGCTCTTCACAAGCATGTCCGCGTAATCCGGGCTTAACTTGACATTGCCGATGTAAATCGCCAGCAGCAGCGTGACAATAGCCATGCTGATAGCCTGGCCGGTCAGCCGCATGGTGCCGAGGGTGGAAGATGCCACGCCGTAAAACCTCTTCTCCACCGAACCCATAACCGCGTTGCTGTTCGGTGAGGAGAAAAGAGCGAAGCCCGTACCAAGCAGCGCCAGGTTAAGTATAATTACCCATACGGGGGTGTTCCGGCTGATGAAACATAATATAAACAGGCCCAGAGTGGTTATAGCCATCCCCCAGGAAGCGACGATCCTCGGCTCGACCCGGTCGGACAGGGCTCCGGCAAAGGGGGAGATGACGGCCATAATTACCGGTTGAGAGAGCAGGATTAAACCGGCGGTCTGCGAGTTATACCCCAAAACCACCTGCAGGTGCAGGGAAAGCAGGAAGCCCACCGCAAAGGTGGCGCTGTAATTGATCAGTGCCGCCAGGTTGGAAAAAGCAAAGGTAACGTTTTTGCTGAACAAGGTTAAATTTAATACCGGTTGTTTTACACCAAGTTCATATTTGATAAAAATAATCATTACTGCGAGACCAAAAGCCAGGATATATTTGGCCCATGCCGACGTATCGATGGACGAGAGCCCGTACATAAAGGAAACAAGGCCGACCGCATACAGAACCGCCCCGGCCAAATCGAATTTTTCCCCCCTGGCGCCGGCCCATTCTCCTTTTAATTTGGTGACGGTCAACAACATGGCAATAGCCGCCAGTATTGCCGTCAAGTAAAATATGGACGGCCACCCGAGGTTGTGGTTCATGGCACCGCCCAGCACCGGTCCCAGGGAAAGGCCCACGTAAACCGTAGCCACGTTGATGCCCAGCACTTTACCCCTTTCCCGGGGCGGGAAAACCGAAGTCAATATCGCCATGCTGGTGCCGAAAATCATGGCGCTGCCAGTGCCCTGCAATACCCGGAAAGCAATTAACGCTTCAATTGACGAGGCCAGCCCGCATAACAGCGAGGTTATACCAAAAGAAGCGATACCCAGGGTAAAGATTTTTTTTCGGCCTACAATGTCGGCCAGCCTGCCGAACGGCACCAGAAAGGCCGCCGCAGCCAGAATGTAACTGGTGGCCACCCAGCCCAGCAGCAACGCATTGGCATTAAACTCCCTGCCGATTGAAGGTATGGCCAGGTTGATGGCGCTGCCCATAAAAGGAGTAAGGAAAGATGCGGTGGCCGCGACAATTAATGCATACCTTTTTAAAGTAATATTTTTTTGCATATTAGCCTCCAGCATAATGTTTAGTTGAACATTTGAACCGCTTGATTTCGCTGCAAAAACCGGTACTTGTATCTGGCGCTCCGGCGGTTTCTTCCATTCGTTTCGCAATTTTACTCTTGAGGCCGGTGAAGCTTGTAGTTAACGCTTGCAATTTACTGCCTAACTACTTCTTCACGCCCTAAGGGGTCATGACTCTTGGGATATGACGGGCTAAGGACCGCATCCAGTGCTCCACTCACTCCAGAAATCCGCCGGATCGCCTGTCGCTATGGTGTTTTTGCAGTTAAATCACCGCTTTGATAAAAAATCTGGATTATATTACGAACAGGTTTTGTCTTGATTAGGTCTCGTATTCAATAAAATTTTCGTCAATAAGGTGCGTAGTTGCTCTTTTTCTTTTTCTGTAAGCATATGGGTGACTTCCCTGGTGGTGCTTAACGCAATTTCCACCAGAGCGTCTTGTAACCCGGCTCCTTTGGGAGTTAAAAAAATTAAATTGGCCCGGCGATCGCCCGGATCATCCCGCCTTGTCACCAGGCCCTCTTTTTCCAACCGGTCGATAATACCGCTGATGGTGGTCCTGTCCTTATACGTCATGTCACCCAGTTGGATTTGGCTGATACCGTCCTGTTTCCACAGGTAAGCCAGTACGCCGAATTGCTGGGGAGTAAGGTTATAATCGCCAAGCTTTTGTTTGAAATGAGAAGAAAACACCTGGTGCACTTTAGCCACAAGATGGCCAAGACTTTCTTCAATATTAAACTCTTTTATTTATAGCACCTCCCCTGGAAAGCATATAATTTATTTTATCATAATACTGACTGTTAATATACTGATTTTTAAAAAAATAATCGTGAGCCTCTATTAATATTAATACTGACGATTATACACGCCTTTTTTTTACCGTTACTAAATATTTTTTGGGGATAAGGATATACTAACACTTTGAAAAAAACAATGAGAGGTGATAGTTTTGGCGCTTGTACCCTATGATCCTTTCCGTGCCATGGACCTGATGCGGCGTGACCTGGATCGCTTCTTCACCCCGCTTTGGGGCAACTTCCGGGAAGATTTCAACACCGGTCCCCGCATTGACGTTTACGAAACGGACAACGAGGTGGTGGCCCAGTGTGAAATTCCCGGCATAGAAAAGAAAGAAGACATCAGCATCGACATCAACGACAACATTTTATCCATCTCGGGCGTAATCAACCGCGCCAGCGAGATCAAAGAAGAAAACCGCTACCACCGGTCGGAGAGGTTCTTCGGCCGGTTCCAGCGCAGCGTCACCCTGCCCGCCCGGGTCCGGGAAGAGGGCGCCAGGGCCAGCTACCGCAACGGGGTGCTGGAAATAAGAATGCCCAAGGAAACCCGCGGGCAGCATCGAACCATCGACGTGGAATGGCATTAACAGCTAAGACCGGAGATTTACTCTCCGGCCTTTGCGTTTATGCGGCATTAATCTTAACTCAAAATGCGCGCTTTTTTAAAAACATTTTAAATCCGGTACATCATTACGGGCTTGAGCCAGCCCTTGAGTTTACCGTATTTAACAAGCTTGTCGAAAACGTTTACTTCTTCCTTTAAAAACTCCAGGTAAATCTTACGCAGGCGGTCGTTGGTGGAATTCTGTTTCAGAGCAATGGAATGGATATCAAACATAAATTGCAAACCGGTGAATACCTGGCGATAGATGACCAGATCTTCAAAAATTTCGGTATTATTTTGGACGGTCTGCACGCTTTTAGGCGGTCTTTCAGGCAGGGGCAGGCCAAAGTGGTCCATTTCCTTTTCCAGGATGTTAATCTGTTTTTCCAGGGTATTTCTGATCCCCGACCTTAAAATTATTACCAGGTCCCTGTCGTGGGCATAGTTTTCATAAATTTGGGTCACTTCCAAAGCGTCATACCTGGCACACAGGTGATCCCAAAGGTGAAAAGCTTCGCCCAAATCCAGTCTTTCACCAGTGCCCGAAGGGGTCTCCGGGTATAAAGGCGGCGTTCCGAGCCAGCCTTTCAGTTTGACGTATTTTATGGCATTATCATAAGTGCCTAGTTCGGTAATAAGGAATCTCTGAAAAAGCATCCGGATGCCATCGTTGGTAATAGAGGTTCTTATTGCCCTCAGGTACATGCCGATATTCTCTTGCAGCAGGGTTATCAACAGAACCGCTATAAACTGGTCGGAAAACGCTTCGGTATTGGCGGTTGTACGCACGCTTTTGGGCGGTCTGCGCGGCAAAGTGACCTTGTATGTATTCATCACCTGTTCAAGCTCGCTAATTTGTGTCTCATAGGTTTTAACCAGGGTTTGTTTCAACAAAAAGTTAAAATCTTTGTCATGGATAAAGTTCTGGATAATCTGGATTTGTTGCGTCAAATTATAATGAGCATTGAGCACATCCCACAGGTTAAACGCTTCTTTAGAGTCCAGCATTTGCTGTTTTTCTTCTTTTTTAAATAAACCTTTGAACAAATTTGCCACCTTCTTTGGTCCCGGGGATTTTAATACACATAATATAATTTTCCCCCCCAGGTTTTTTTATTCCGGTTGATTGCGCTTAATACCTGTACGCGAAAACAAAAAATGGGAGCAACTTAACGGCTCCCTTCACGAATCCGGTATGTTTTTCAGCCATTCTCCGATAACGCTCCAAAGTTCCTCCTTTCCCTGTCCCGTAAGCGCCGAGAAAAGAATCAGGGGATCGTCCTTCTCCAGGGCCAGGGTTTTCCGCACCACCGCCAGGTTTTGCAGGGCGCGCCCCCGGCTGAGCTTGTCGGCCTTGGTGGCCGCCACCACCGCGGGAATGTGATAATGCTTCAGCCACGCGTACATCCGCCGGTCGTCCGCCGTGGGGGCGTGCCTGATATCCACCAGCAGCACCACGCCGCGCAGCTGCTCCCTCCCGGCCAGGTACCCCTCAATCATTTTCCCCCAGCCGGCCTTGACCCGGGCGGGCACTTTGGCGAAACCGTAACCCGGCAGGTCCACCAGGTAAAAATCACCATTGATCAGAAAAAAATTGATCAGCTGGGTGCGTCCCGGAGTGTTGCTGGTCCTGGCCAGCTTTTTGCGGTTGACCAGGGCGTTGAGCAGGCTTGATTTACCCACGTTGGAACGGCCGGCCAGGGCCACCTCGGGGCGGCTCCCGGCCGGGCACTTCTCCAGTCCAACTGCGCTGGTTGCAAACTCAGCTGAAATTATTTTCATTTGGCAACTCGGTTCCCCTCTCGGTTTCCATCACACTGCCGTACGCCACCTCGGGGGGCGGGTCGATGGGAACGGGCTCGGATGTAAACTCGGATTCCCGCAGTGCAATCTTGAGCACCTCGTCCATGTGTTCCACCAGCACCAGTTCCAGCTGCTTTTTCACGTTGTTGGGAATGTCTTCAAGGTCCTTTTTGTTGTCCACCGGCAGAATGATGGTCTTAATACCGGCCCGGTGCGCCGCCAGCACCTTTTCTTTCACGCCGCCAATGGGCAGCACCCGGCCCCGCAAGGTAATTTCACCCGTCATGGCCACGTCGTGGCGCACCTTGCGGTTGGTGAGCGCCGAAGCCAGCGCCACCGCCATTGTTATCCCGGCGGAAGGACCATCCTTGGGTATGGCCCCTTCGGGGACGTGCACGTGAATGTCGTACTTCTCAAACATCTCTTCCTTGATGCCCAGCCCGGCGGCCCGGCTACGCACGTAGCTGTAGCTGGCCTGGGCGGACTCCCGCATCACGTCCCCCAGCTTGCCGGTCAGGGTCAGCTTGCCGTTGCCCTTGTACACCGTGACCTCGATGGCCAGCGTGTCGCCGCCCACTTCGGTCCAGGCCAGCCCGGTGGCCACGCCCACCTGGTCTTCCTGCTCCGCAATACCGTAGCGATACTTGGGTTTGCCCAGAAATTGTTCCAGGTTCTGCACGGTCACCTTAACCTTCCCGGCTTTGCCGGAGACGATTTGCTTGGCCGCCTTGCGGCACAACGAGGCGATGTTGCGCTCCAGGTTGCGTACGCCGCTTTCCCTGGTGTACTCTCTGATAACGCGCCTGATGGTGTTCTCGGATATCTGCACCATGCCTTCGCCAAGGCCATGCTCCTTGATCTGCTTGGGCAGCAGGTGACGCATGGCTATCTGCACTTTTTCCTCCTCGGTGTAACCAGAGATATAAATGATCTCCATCCGGTCCTGCAGCGGCCTGGGAATGTTATGCTGCACGTTGGCGGTGGTAATGAACATAACGTTGCTCAGGTCGAAGGGAGCCTCAATGTAATGGTCACTGAAGGAGTTGTTCTGCTCGGGGTCCAGCACCTCGAGCAGCGCCGCCGACGGGTCGCCGCGGAAATCCATGCTCATCTTGTCGATTTCATCCAGCAGGAAGACGGGGTTTTTTGATCCCGCGGTCTTCATGCCCTGGATGATCCGGCCGGGCAGCGCGCCCACGTACGTGCGGCGGTGTCCCCGGATTTCGGCCTCATCCCGCACGCCGCCCAGGGAAATGCGTACAAACTTGCGCTCCAGAGCGCGGGCGATGGAGCGGCCCAGCGATGTTTTACCCACGCCGGGAGGCCCCACAAAGCACAGGATGGGACCTTTCATTTTCTTGGCCAGTTTGCGGATGGCCAAGTACTCCAGGATGCGTTCCTTGACGATTTTGAGGCCGTAGTGGTCCTCGTCCAGGATGGCCTCGGCCATGTTGATGTCCAGCCGGTCCCTGGTGCTCTTGGACCAGGGCAAAGCCAGCAGCCAGTCCAGGTAGTTGCGCACCACCGCGGCCTCGGCGGCCATGGGGGGCATTTTCTCCAGCCGTTCCAGCTCTTTTAACGCCTTCTCTTCAACTTCCTTGGGTAGCTTGGCCTTGGCTATTTTCTCCCGGTATTCCTCACCCTCGGCCATGCGGTCGTCCTTGTCGCCCAGTTCACGCTGAATAGCCTTGATTTGCTCCCGCAGGTAGTATTCCTTCTGCGTTTTTTCCATCTGCTTGCGGACCCGGACATTGATTTTCCGTTCCAGTTCCACAATTTCCAGTTCCCTGGCCAAGATGGCGCACAGTTTTTCCATCCGCTTAGCGATGTCGACGGCCTCGAGAATTTCCTGCTTATCCTCAATGCGCAGGGTCAGGTGCGAAGCCACGATATCGGCCAGCCGGCCCGGCTCTTCCAGGTTGACCACGGTGACCACGGTTTCGGGCGGAATTTTCTTGCTCAATTTAACATACTGTTCAAATTGAGTCACCAGGTTGCGCATCAGCGCTTCAATTTGCGCGTTTTTCTCAAATTCTTCGCCGTACTGGTCTATTTCCACCCTGAAGAAGGGTTTTTCATCGATATATTTATTTATTTTGGCCCTGGCAATCCCCTCAACCAGCACCCGGATGGTGCCCCCCGGCAATTTCAGCAGCTGCTTGACTTCAGCCACCGTACCGACGGAGTAGATATCGTCCACGCCCGGGTCGTCCGTCTGGGCCTCTTTCTGGGTGGCCAGAAAGATCAGCCTTTCGTTGATCATGGCTTCCTCTATGGCTTGTATCGATTTTTCCCTGCCTACGTCCAGGTGAATGACCATGTAGGGAAAAACCAGGATACCCCTTAAAGGTAACAGAGGTAAAACCCGTTTCTGCACCGGATTCATGAAGCACCTCCTCGTTTATATTTGGTCTGTTGCTACATTTAGAATGTGCATGGGCAGATACTAATTTATTGTAACATAACATAACGGGCGCCGCCATAGCAATAAGTACCATGACACAAGGAAACCCGGCTATAGCCGGGCATTGCTGAGAATATTGGATAAAAACTCTATTTTTAGCCCCTTTAACTTTCTTTTCCTGCTGTTGCGTCCGCTCCAAAAGACGCCGGGCCAAACAAACTGTGATTTCGCTGCAAAAACCGTTACTTGTATCTGGCGCTCCGGCGGCATCAATAGTTCGCAGGCACGAAAATGCCGGCACCGGCTGGTTCCCGCTGTTCGGCCGCAACCGGCTTCTTTTCCGGGCCGGGCAGCAGCGCGCCCTTGATTACCTCTTCCAGCGTTTCCACCGGGACCACTTCCACCCCGGACAGTTCCCGGAATAATTCCTGGTAGTTGTCCCCGGGAATATACACCTTTTTGGCTCCCGCGTGCCGGGCCGCCTCCACCTTGGCTACAACGCCGCCTACGGGCATGACCAGCCCGCGGATGGACACCTCGCCGGTCATGGCGACGGTGTTGTCAACCGGGATGCCGGTAATGGCCGAGTATACCGCCGTAGCCACCGCCACCCCCGCGGAGGGCCCGTCCACCGGCACGCCGCCGGGGAAGTTCACGTGCAGGTCGTAATCGCGGGGGTCCACACCCATGGTACGGCGAAGCACCGTCAGCACGTTTTCCACCGAGCTCCGGGCCATGCTCTTGCGCCTGATGGTCCTGCCCCGGTTGCCCAGTTCCTCTTCGTCCACCACCCCGGTGACCACCAGTTTTCCCTGCCCCCTGGCCGCGGGAATGGCGCCCACTTCGATTTCCAGCAACGCCCCCATGTTAGGGCCGTAAACCGCCAGGCCGTTCACCAGCCCCACCTGGGGCCGTGGCGGCACTTTCTTTTCGGGCCGGGGCACATATTGACCGCTGTTGACCACCCATTCCACGTCCGCGGCGGCGATGGACTTGCGCCCCTCGGTGATGACGATACCCGCCGCCAGCTGGATGATGTTCACCGCCTCCCGCCCGTTGGTGGCGTATTTCTTTATAATTTCCAGCGCCCCGGGTTCCAGTGGGTATTCCATTTTGTTGGCCGCGTTGACCGCGATCAACTCGATCTCACCCGGCATCAACTGGCGGAAATAAATTTCCAGGCAGCGGGACCGGATGGCCGGAGGTATATCCTCCGGCGTGCGGGTGGTGGCCCCCACCAGCCGGAAATCGGCGGGCAGGCCGTTTTGAAATATATCGTGAATGTGACTGGGAATATTGGTGTCTTCCGGGCTATAATAAGCGCTTTCCAGGAGTACCTTGCGGTCCTCCATCACTTTCAGCAGCTTGTTCATCTGAATGGGATGCAATTCCCCGATTTCGTCGATAAACAGGATTCCGCCGTGGGCCTTGGTTACGGCTCCCGATTTGGGCTGGGGTATGCCGGCCATGCCCATGGGCCCGGCGCCCTGGTATATGGGATCGTGCACCGAACCGATCAGCGGGTCGGCAATGCCCCGCTCGTCAAACCGGGCGGTGGTGGCGTCCACCTCCACGAACTTGGCGTCCTCCTTGAAGGGCGAGGCGGGATTCTTTTTTGCTTCCTCCAGCACCAGCCGGGCCGCGGCCGTTTTGCCCACGCCGGGCGGGCCATAAATGATGACGTGCTGCGGGTTGGGGCCGCACAGCGCCGCGCGGAGCGATTTAAGCCCCTCCGCCTGGCCGATGATTTCCTCGAATTTGCCAGGCCTGGTTTTTTCCGCCAGCGGCTCGGTCAGGGACAACTGGCGCAGGCGTTGCAATTTTTCCAGCTCCTTGCGGGACTCCCGCTCAACCGCCGACTTGTTGCCCTGCTGGGCTTTGAGCAGATTCCAAAAATACAGGCCGATAATTACGGCAAAAAATACTTGAATAAAGGTGATAAAACTGGCTATACCGCTTGAAAACTCCATTAACGCGCCTCCTTACTTTCACTGCCCGTTTACAGCAAACATTCCCGGACATGGTGCCGCTTTTTATAGTATTGCTAAGTTTTGCATAATTTATCCTCTTATCAATAATCTGTCAAAATAGTTTGAAACATAATTGCCAGTTGCAGGAATTTCCATCTGCAGCGTCTAATTTTATCGAGGTCGGTTTAAGGAGGATTCCCTAATGGATCTGTCCATTTTGGAAAGCATTGACGAGGCAATATGCGTACTGGACCTCCAGCGCAATCTGATTTACGCCAACAGAGCCTTCGAGCGCGCCACCGGTTGGCCCGCCAAAGCAATATTGGGCGGCAAGTGCTTTGATTTTTTGGGGACTCCCGAGGATTGCGCCGGCAATTGTCCCCTACAAAAAATATTGTCGGGTGAAACATCCAAGCCTTGCAAATTTGAGAAAACCATCCGCACCAGGAGCGGCGAAATCAAGTATATGCAGGTTTCCGCCGCCCCGCTTTATGAACGGGGAAAACCGGTCGCAAGCACAGTGATGATGCAGGACATCACCCGCCTGTGCAAGTTTGAAGACCTCAGCGTAATAACCGAGCTGCAGCTGCGGGAGGAATTCAACCGCCGCAAAAAGCTTGAAGAATCCCTGCGCCGCTCCGAGGCCATGTACCGGGCCATGTTCGAACACACCGGCACCGCCATGCTGGTAATTAACGAGGACCGGACCATTGCCATGGCCAACCAGGAAGTGGAGCGGCTCACCGGCTACTCCCGGGACCAACTGGTCGGCAAGCGCAAGTGGGACGAATTCGTTCACCCCGAAGACAGGGAATGGATGATGCGCTACCACATGGAACGGAGAAAGGAAGGAAGCCCGGTACCAAGCCATTATGAATTCAGGCTTATTCACGCCGGCGGCAAAATACTGGATATTTTCTACACCATCGGCATGATCCCGGGGAGCAAGCAAAGCGTGGGGTCCATGCTGGACATCACCGAGCGCAAGCAAATGGAGCGAGCGCTGCGGGAGTCCGAGGAAAAATACCGCCTCCTGCTGGAAAACATCGAAGACGTGTTTTACGAAGTGGATTTCAAAGGCAACTTCACCTTTGTCAACGATTCGGTGCAGCGGGTCTTCGGATTTGACAGAAGAGACTTAATCGGTCGTAATTACCGGGAACTGGTGGACCAGGAAAACGCCCGCAAGGTTTTTGCCGCGTACAACAAGGTTTTTGCCACCGGCGTGCCCGAGCGGGGTTTTTCGTGGACCATCACCCGCCCGGACGGGCAAAAAAGGGAACTGGAGGTCTCGGTTTCCCCCATCCGGGACCGGTACGGCAAAATTACCGGCTTTCGGGGCACCGCCCGGGATATCACCGAGCGCAAGCAGGTGGAGGAGCGCCTGCGCTACCTGAGCCTCCACGATGCGCTAACCGGGCTGTACAACCGGGCCTATTTTGAAGAGGAAGTAAAGCGACTGGAAACCGGGAGGCATTATCCCGTTTCATTCATTTGCGGTGACGTGGACGGCCTGAAACAGGTGAACGACACCCTGGGCCACAAAAAGGGGGACGAACTGCTGGTAGCCGCCGCCAGGGTTTTAAAAAGCGCCATCAGGGAATCGGACGTGGTGGCCCGGGTGGGCGGCGACGAGTTTGTGGTCATATTGCCGGGAACCGGCGAAGCGGCGGCGGAAAACGTTTGCAGGCGGATCAAGGAAACCATTGCGGGGCACAATCGCCAAAATCCCGAATTACCCCTCAATATTTCCCTGGGCTGGGCCACGGCGGAAAACAAAAATGAGTTCGCTGATTTGTATAAACGGGCGGACGACAATATGTACCGGGAAAAAATGCGTAAAAAATGTTATCATAAACATGAGTTCAAAATGTCAGGTTCTCCGGAGACCCTGTCATGATTTCAACGGCCTGCCCAGCAACGGGTGACACAACAAGCCGCCGTTTAATCAGGCGGCTTGTTACCAAAAACCATATTTACACATTACACTACCCCATAATTATTCATTCTCTGGTTTCAGGCTCTTTTTTTCCCAGCTGTTCCAGGCGCTTTTCAATTGCTTCCAGTTGGTTTTTTAAAAACCGGGCCTGCGCCTGCAGGTATTCACCTTCCACCGGAGCCCCGGCAAAGAACGGCGCGGTGATACCACTTTGGTAATTACCGGTTGCCCACCAGCGACGGGGCAACCAGGGAAACACGCGGCAATTAGGTCCAAAATTGCCTCCGTAGCCGCGGCCAAAACCAAAACCCCGGGCCGCACGGCCCATACCGGCTCCAAATCCAAAACCCCTTGGCATTAAAGTTCACCTCCTTTCACTGGTAACTTGCATTTATTTAACAATGGCCGCCACAGCCATCGTGCAGCTACTTATCATTCCAGCCGCCCCGCCATCTTCTGCCCTTTCCACCGCACCTGGGACAAGCGCTTCCACCGCCTCGCACGGGCCAAGCGGTATGCATCCAGCCATACCCGCAATCCCCGCACTCCAGCTGGTATGGGATCAGCCTGTAGTCCCCGCCCTCAATGCGGATAGCTTTACCTTCCAAAATGGCCCGGCTTAACTTTTTACGCGCCGCAGTTAAAATCCGCTGGAAAGTACTCTGGGCAACTTCCATCTCTGCTGCGCAGGTTTCCTGATCCAATCCTTCCAAATCTTTTAAGCGCAAGGCCTCAATTTCGTCAACGGTGATTAATTCTTCCTGCAGTTGTTCGTCCAGACCCACCGGTTGGAAATAGGTGACTCTGGGCATAAAACCTACCCGGCGTCTCTTGCGCGGTCGTGGCAAATTCTTCCACCCCTCCATGTGTTATTTTTTGTTATGAATATATACCCTTTATTTCTTTTAATTTTAATCTAGTTCTGAACATATGTCAAGTTATTTTCAATTTTAACCAATATTATTGGACAAAGCCGGTTCCGCTCCATTGCAGTAGCATCGCTCACTATGTTGTTGCCGCTGCAGGGATCACCCGGGTGCGTGGAAATGTTCGGGGGGTATTTATCCGGGTAAGATTTGAACAATGAAATATCCAATGTAATTGGGTTAATTAACGACATCGCCAGCAAAACCCACATTTTAGGCATCAATGCAACCATTGAAGCTGCTCACGCGGGAGAACACGGCAGGGGATTTTCTGTTGTTGCCGGGGAGGTTCATTGTTAAAGTAATCTTCGGCGCAAACGCCCTCTTTTTTGGGCAGCCCCGGATTTTATGCAGACTTTTTAAAATAAAAAACCACCCTTTGTTCAAAGGTGGTTTCCTTTTACCCAACCCGGTGTTTTTCCTACACCTGACGTCCGATATCCGACGCCCAATTACGCCGTTTCTTCCTTTTTCTTTTTACGCTCCATGGAAATCACAATGGGCTTTTCCTTTTTCAGAATGGTATCCCTGGTAATCACGCACTTGGCGATGTCTTCCCGGGAAGGGATGTCATACATGATGTCCAGCATGATGTCTTCCAGGATGGAGCGCAGGCCCCTGGCGCCGGTCTTGCGCCGGAGCGCTTCCTGGGCGATGGTTCTCAGCGCGTCATGCTGGAATTCCAGATTCACCCCGTCAAGGTCGAACAGTTTCTCGTACTGCTTCACCAGCGCGTTCCGCGGCTCGGTGAGAATGCGCACCAGCGCGTCCTCGTCCAGCGCGTCCAGGGTGACAATAATGGGCAGGCGACCCACAAATTCGGGGATCAAGCCGAATTTCAACAAATCTTCCGGCAGGATCTGGGCCAAAATATCGCCGATGCGCTGTTCCTGCTTGGGCTTGATGTCGGCGCCGAAACCCATGACCTTCTTCCCGATCCGGTTCTGGATAATCTTTTCAATGCCGTCGAAGGCACCCCCGCAGATAAACAGGATATTGGTGGTATCCAGTTGGATGAATTCCTGGTGCGGGTGCTTACGCCCGCCCTGGGGCGGCACACTGGCCACGGTTCCCTCCAGGATTTTCAACAGCGCCTGCTGCACACCCTCGCCGGAAACGTCCCGGGTAATGGAGGGGTTTTCCGACTTGCGGGCGATTTTGTCGATTTCATCGATATAAACAATGCCCTTCTCGGCTTTTTCCACATCGTAGTCGGCGGCCTGGATCAACTTGAGCAGAATGTTTTCCACGTCCTCGCCCACGTAACCGGCCTCGGTGAGCGATGTGGCGTCGGCAATGGCAAAGGGCACGTTGAGCAGCCTGGCCAGCGTTTGGGCCAGCAGGGTTTTCCCGCTGCCGGTGGGGCCCAGCATAACTATATTGCTCTTTTGCAATTCCACGTCGTCAATCTTGCCGCCCAGGTTTATTCTCTTGTAATGATTGTAAACGGCCACAGCCAGCGCCTTTTTGGCATTCTCCTGACCGATGACGTACTGGTCGAGAATCTCCTTGATTTCCTTCGGTTTGGGTACATCCCCTAGGTCCAAGCCGATATCTTCGTTCAGTTCTTCTTCAATGATTTCATTGCAAAGCTCGATGCATTCATCGCAAATATATACGCCTGGCCCGGCCACAAGTTTTTTAACCTGGTCCTGGAGCTTGCCGCAAAAGGAGCACTTCAGCTGACCTTTTTCATTAAACATATTTCCACCTCTTTTAGCTTTGCTTGGCCCTCACAAACACCTTGTCTATGATGCCGTACTCTTTTGCCTCCTCAGCCGACATAAAGAAATCACGTTCCGTATCCCGAGCCACTTTTTCCTTGGGTTGACCGGTATGTTTCGCCAGCAGTTCATTTAATGTATCTTTCATGCGCAGTATTTCCCTGGCATGAATATCGATGTCCGTGGCCTGCCCCTGCACCCCGCCAAGCGGCTGGTGGATCATGATCCGGGCGTAGGGCAGGGAGTAACGCTTGCCGGGCGCGCCGGCCGCCAGGAGGAACGAGCCCATGCTGGCCGCCTGCCCCAGGCAGATTGTGGATACGTCCGGCTTGACATACTGCATGGTATCGTAAATGGCCATTCCGGCCGTTACCACCCCGCCGGGCGAATTGATATACAAGTTGATATCCTTCTCCGGATCCTCCGCTTCCAGGAACAACAGCTGGGCAATCACCAGGTTGGCCACGTGGTCGTCGATGGGACCACCGATAAATACAATCCTGTCCTTTAACAGCCTGGAATATATATCGTAAGATCTTTCCCCCCGGTTGGTCTGCTCGACGACAATGGGAACCAGGTAAGACATTAAAGATCTCCTCCTCACCAGTATACGATAATATATAATATCATACCACTAAAAATAACCCTTGCTTGAATAACTTATTCCCCGGCCGGCGGGTTTGTGCTTTCATCTGTTTCCGCGGCCGGGTTTTCACCTTCCACCAGTTCGGCCCGCTCGGCAATAAAATCAATGGTTTTTTGCTGCAACAAGCCGTCCCGGATAAATTCCAGCTGGTTTTGCCCTTCTAATATTTTACGTAAAACCCCGGGATCCTGCTGGTAATACCCGGCCATTCTGGCAATTTCTTTTTCCAGCTCCTCGTCACTGACCGTGATGTTTTCCTTCCTGGCGATGGCCTCCAGCACCAGGGTTATTTTGACGCCCCTGGCCGCATCGTCGCGCAGGCTTTTTTTCACATCCTCCAGGGTGGAGTCGGTATACTTGAGATAGTTTTCCATGGTCAGACCCTGCTGCATCAGCCGCCTTTCCATATTATCGATCATTTCTTCCACCCGGGTGTCGATCATTTCCTCGGGGATATCGACCCGGGCGTTTTCCACGGCCTTGTCTACAACCTGGCTGTTGACCTGCTGCCGGGCCCTTTTTTCCGCCGCTTCCTTCAGCTTGTTCATCAAATCGGCCTTTAACTCATCCAGGGTGTCGAACTCGCTGACATCCTTGGCAAATTCGTCGTCCAGGAGCGCCAGTTCCTTGCGCTTGATTCCCTTGACGGTAACCGTGAACACCACTTCCTGCCCCTTCAACTCATCGTTGGGGTAGTCACCGGGGAAAGTAACAGTCACCTCCCTGGTTTCTCCCACGGCGGCGCCCACCAGCTGGTCCTCGAATCCCGGTACAAAAGTATTGGAACCGATTTCCAGGGAATAATCGTTACCCTTGCCGCCCTCGAATTCCTCACCGTCTTTGCGGCCTACAAAATCGATCACCACTATATCGCCTTGCTGGACAACGCCCTCATCCAGGTTTTTCAACTGGGCATGTCTTTCCTGCAGCCTTTTAAGCTCATTTTCAACGTCCTGCCCGGTGACTTCCACTTTGGGCCTGGTCGCCTGCAGCCCGGTATACTGCCCCAGGGTCACCTCCGGTTTGACACGCACTGTAGCTTTAAATTTAACTGGCTTCCCCTCTTCCACCTGCAACAGTTCCAACTTGGGCTGGGATACCGGTTCAATCCCGGTATCCTTGACGGCCTCGAGGTAAGCGTCGGGGACTACTATCTCCACGGCCTCGTTGTACAGGGCCGCCTTGCCTACAAAATTTTCAAAAACCACCCGCGGGGTTTTTCCCTTGCGAAAACCCGGTACACTAACTTTCTTGACCAGCTTGCGATAGGCCTGATCCATCGCTTTGGCCAGTTGTTCGGCGTCGACCTCTACATCAATCACTACCGTATTGTTTTCCAGCCTTTCCGCGGTCGCCTTCATCAATGCTCCCCCTTTTAAGTTGTCATATGTAATGTTTACCAAGATACAGTATTATTTTATCCAAAACCTGTATAATTACAATTGTTATTCTTACATTATTCTATAAACGCACAAAATTTTCCTCCAGCAATTGATAACGTAATTTCATTTGCAAAACTTTAAAAAATAAAAAACAAAATAGCCGGTAGTTTGCGCTGCCGGCAAGTGTACCTGATTGACATTTTATTTTAACATGTTTTTTCCCGGGCAGCAATATGTTAATACACCAGAATCAATAAACAAATCTTTTGAATTAAAATTGACGACCTTTTCAAAATATGTAATAATTTCATTTAGTGGTATACATAGTACAAAATTCAGGTTTGGGGATACCTGATACTGGGAATGATGAAAGGGGGAGGCGTCGTCAACCCGACTGGGTATGCTTTTCTGTTTACAGAACCAAAGTATTGTGATTAAATCAAGGAGGTAAATGTTTATGACCAATGTAGTTTCTCCGATGGTAGGAAAGCTGGTATCTGTTGATGTCAAAGTGGGCGACAAGGTTAAGGCCAACGATCCGGTGGCCACCATTGAGGCCATGAAAATGATGGTTAAAATTTACGCCCCCGCCGATGGCACCGTTAATGAAATTAAAGTGTCGCCCGGTGATGTGGTCAACACCGATACGGTTATTATGACCCTGGAGTAAATATATTGGAGCTGGATTTTTATCACAACTTTCGGGCCAACTTCCACGGATTCCGGGGAAGTTGGCCTTTTTTACATCTCTTTTGCAACCTGCCTCATCGCTTTGCACGGCGACGGGGTATTTTTTTATGGCCTATTTACACCCCTATTTACACCCCGTCCTCTCAAGTGTCTACGAAAAATACAATATTTGATCCATCTTTTCAGTGTTTGAAGTTAATCGTGATAAAACCGGCTCTAAAACGGTGGTTTAACCGTGGCTGACCGGAAAAACCAGGCATAAACTTTGCATTAAGCAATATATAAAATGACCAAATTTTTTATATTACTTAACAAAGCAACCGGTGAATACAAGATTATTTTAAATACGGAGGAAAGGAGTAAAAAAAATGCGTCAAACGGTAATCGTCAGCGCGGCCAGGACCCCCTTCGGCAGGCTTGGCGGTGCTCTTAAAACGCTGAAAGCCACTCAACTGGGGGGTATTGCCATCGCCGAATCCGTAAAAAGGGCCGGCATCGAGGGCTTAGACGTGGATAATGTCATTTTCGGGCAGGTGCTTCAGGGAGGATGCGGGCAAATTCCCTCCCGCCAGGCCACCCGGGAAGCCGGCCTGCCCTGGGAAGTACCCTCGGAAACCATCAACAAGGTATGCGCTTCGGGCCTCCGGGCCGTCACCATGGGCGACCAGGCCATCCGGGCCGGCGACGCCGACATCATTGTGGCCGGCGGCATGGAGAGCATGAGCAACGCCCCTTACTTCGTGCCGGGCGCCCGCTGGGGCCTGCGCATGTTTGACACAAAATTCGTCGACCTGATGGTGCACGACGGGCTGTGGTGCTCGTTTTACAACCGGCACATGGCCGTTCACGGCGGCGAAGTGGCCAAGGAATACGGCATCAGCAGAGAAGAGCAGGACGAGTGGGCACTGCGCAGCCACCGGCTGGCGGTTGCCGCCATCGACAGCGGCAGGTTGAAGGACGAAATCGTACCGGTGGTCATTCCCCAAAAGAAGGGCGAGCCCGTGATCGTGGATACGGACGAAGCTCCCCGGCGGGATACCAGCATCGAGGCGCTGCGCAAACTGCCCCCGGTGTTTGACCCGAACAACACCGTCACCGCCGGCAACGCCCCCGGAGTCAACGACGGCGCGGGCGCCCTGGTGATCATGTCGGACGAGAAGGCCCGCGAACTGGGCAAAAAACCCCTGGCCACCATCATGGGCCACGCGTCGGTATCCCGGGACGCCAAATATATCGCCACGGTACCCGGGCTTTCCATAAATAAATTGCTCCAGAAAAAGGGCATGACCATCGATCAGATCGACCTGCTGGAAGTCAACGAGGCTTTTGCCGCCGTGGCGCTGGTCAGCGGCAAAATCGCCGGCTGGAACCCGGACAAGGTCAACGTCAACGGCGGCGCCATCGCCTTCGGGCACCCCATCGGCGCCAGCGGCGCCCGTATCCTGATGACCCTGGTTTACGAACTGCGCCGCCGCGGCGGGGGTATCGGCATAGCCGCCATCTGCAGCGGCGCCGCCCAGGGGGACGCCGTAATGGTGAAAGTGGAGTAACTTTCAACCTTTCAACACCTGGCACCAAAGCAAATGAAAGGAGCGTCATTGATATGCCTTACATGCTTACTGAAGAACAGCTGATGATGCGCGATATGGTCAGAAAGCTGGCCCAGAACGAAATCGCCCCCCGGGCCGCGGAAATCGACCGGGAACGCCGTTTCCCCCGGGAAAATATCAAAAAAATGGCCGAACTGGGGCTGATGGGCGTGCCCATCCCCGAGGAATACGGCGGCGCCGGCTGCGACTTTTTGTCCTATATCATCACCATCGAGGAGATATCCCGGGCTTGCGCCTCCACCGGCGTCATCCTGGCGGTGCACTCGTCGCTGGGTACATTATCCATCCTGTATTTCGGCACCGAAGAGCAAAAACAAAAATACGTGCCCAAGCTGGCCGCGGGTGAATACCTGGGCGCCTTCGCCCTCACCGAGCCCAACGCCGGCTCCGACCCGTCCAATCTCTCCACCACCGCGCGCCTGGAGGGCGACTACTATATCGTTAACGGCAACAAAATATTCATCACCAGCGGCGGCGAGGCCGACGTGTACGTCACCTTCGTGCGCACCGGCCAGGAAAAGGGCCACAAGGGGATTACCTGCCTGCTGGTGGACAGGGACACCCCGGGGTTTTCCATCGGCAAAACCGAGGATAAAATGGGCCTGCACGGTGATGTAACCACGGAACTGATCTTCGACAACGCCAGGGTGCCCCGGGAAAACCTGCTGGGTGCAGAAAACGAAGGCTTTAAAGTGGCCATGGCCCTTTTAGACGGCGGGCGTATCGGCATCGGCGCGCAGGGTTTGGGCATCGCCCAGGCCGCCTTCGACGTGGCCAAAGAGTATGCCAAGCAGCGGGTACAATTCGGCAAACCCATCGCCGACTTCCAGGCCATCCAGTTCATGCTGGCTGACATGGCCACCCGGATCGATTGCGCCCGCATGCTGGTCTACCGGGCCGCCCGCATGCGCGACATGGGCCTGCCCTACAGCAAAGAGGCGTCCATGGCCAAGATGTACGCCACCGACACCGCCATGGAGGTGACCACCAACGCGGTGCAGATCCTGGGCGGTTACGGCTACTGCCGGGAGTACCCGGTGGAGCGCTACATGCGCGACGCCAAGATCACCCAGATCTACGAGGGCACCAACCAAATCCAGCGCATGGTGATCGCAAAACATCTGCTTAAAGATTGATTCTGCCGCCGGGTAACCGAAAGAGGGGCAAAACAGCCCCTCGGGGCCGGCGATATAGTAAATCCAACTTCGGTTGTTAAGACTATCAAAAACACCACAGCGGCAGGCGATCCGGTGGTGGTTTTCTGGAGCGAACCGGGCACTGGGTGCGGTGCTTAGCCCGTCATAGCCCCAGAGCTTGACCCCGAAAGGGCGTAAAGTATTGCTCTGAAAGGGTTTTGTAAGCGTTAACAAGCAGTAATTTTAACCACAACGAAGATAATTGCGAAGTGAGCGATTGATACCACCGGAGCGCCCAATCACTACGAGTTGCCTGGCGATCCGGTGGCTTTCTTGAGTGAGTGGAGCACTGGATGCGGTCGCCTCAAGGGTAAAATTGCAAAACGAACGGAAGAAACCGCCGGGGCTGCCGTTTTTTCTAGTAGTTGAAGTATGCATAGATCCACATCAGCAGCACCGGCGCCAGGAAAGTGACCCCGGCCGTAATGAACGCCCCCACCGCGCCGCGATGGTTTTGTTCCTCCCGCAGCGCGTACAGCCCGTAACTGGCAACATGCAGGGAAATCATGGCTACCGCGATGATAATTATAAAATTAAACATTATCCATCACCTTGTTTATCATCCCAGATCAGCCGGCGGCGTATGAAAGAATTATCTCAACGGAGCCATTTCGTGCACCAGGCCGACGCGCCGCACCTTGTAATCCACATTTACAGCTATTTGAGCCCCGGGATATTTTTCATCCCACCTGTACTCCTCCCATTCCGGCCAGGTCCGAAACAGCTTTTTGGCATGCAGGCCAAACCCCAGGAAATCCGTCTCCAACTCCTGGCTTTTGGCCACCGTATCATTGATATCTTTCAGCAGGATTCTCTCGACGGCTTGTTCCACAATGTGCAACCTGTCCGGCGTCGTGTAATTCTCCCCGCTTTGAATACTGATGATGTCCCCCTCCAGCTTTAAATCAACCGAGATTTGAGGATATCCATCCACAATCTGTACTTCAACCTCAGGCTTTTGCCTTGGTTTTACGTCAACTATGATATACCGGCCCGGGTGCTTGGGATCGGGCACGTCCACTATGGTACGCCTAAAGGTGTCAAAGAACATTTTCTGGACGCCCACCTGGTCGCCGTTTAAAATTCCCACCATCTTGCCTTTTCTAAATACCGCACCGCCCATTACCTCAACCGGACCACCGCCGCGGCGTGGAATCCGCCCGGCATAATACCAGCCCTTGGGCTTGGGAGAATTGCTCTCGAAAACGGGCGCCTTGCGGTTCAATGAGGCCAGCATGGCCACAGGTTCCACTCCCGGGCTTTCCGATTTCAAGTAGAACTGGTGAAAGGAGTCGAATGGAATAAATTCAGTATAGCGCCACCCCCGCTGCATCAATTCAAAGTATTTTCCCACGTTGTCCTCCAGCTTGGGCACCCCTTTGGCCAGAAAATCCTCGGCCCGTTCCTGGCACACCACTATGTATGAAGAGCGGCGGAACTGGTAAAACCGGGAGATGGGGGCGAAATAGCCGGCAATACCCTGCTCGGCCAGCTCACGGGAAAACACGAACCACTTGGTGTGGGACAGGTCAACCCGCCTGTCCACCACAGAGTCCAACAACTCCAGGGTGCTGAGCAAGGTGGGCGCCTCCATAGAAATGGTAAAAAAGTTGCCTCCTGCACCTCCACCCCCCGATGCCGGCTGGCCCCCGCCGCCTCCCGCGATGTTCTTGGGTACCGCGATTACCGCCGTGACGGTGAGCTTGTTTTGCCTGCCCTTGTCCAGTCCCATGGCCAGCACCCAGGCCTTTTCGTCAGGCTCGGAGTAATCGTAGCAACCGGACAGCAACAACACCAGGGCCGCCGCCAAAATCAGTTTAACCGCCCTGTTCATTTTTATCGCCCCCCTTGCCCTTCGCCCGGGCGGTTAGCAACAGGATCACCAATATAGCTGCCAAAATGATAAAACTATATTGACTTAGATACTGGTGATTCCAGTAAGCGGCCTGGAGTGCATTCCGCGGCACAAACGCCACCACAGTTGTAAACACGGCCACGGATAGTACAAAGGGCCTGTAGTCGCTGAGCCTGCACAGGCGGGCCAGCACCGCGGCGCCGGCATACAGGGAAATGGATAAAAAAATCATGTTGCCGAAAACCCAGACGGGCAGAAAAACCACTTCCATCCGCTGCCCGAACCGGCCGATATTGATAATTCTGGCCATCTCGAAAGAGGGCAGCGTCAGTTCCGTAGCCGAAGGATAGGTAAAGATCAACAGCGGCGCCAGCACATACAGGAACAGGAAAAAGCCGGCCACAATAACGCCCCTCACCCCGATTTGTCTGACCTGGTTGACGGGCAAAAAGGGGTAAATTATCCCCAGCAACAAAATTTGCACAAAATCCCCGGTGTTTTTCAACGCGCCCGCCAACAACTTCCACAGACCACCCCCCCACAAGGGATAAAAAGCATCAAACTGCCATAAGGGTATGGTCAGCAGCACCAAAGCCATAGCGGTAACCACCATAACTCCCAGCAGAAACCTGGCGGTCCGGGCCACCGCCTCCACTCCCAGGTAACTCACCACCACGGTGCCAAGCACAAAGGTAAAGACAACCAGGCTGATGGGCGTATCCGGTAAAAACCCCGCCACCACCTGCTCGCTGATCCCCCGCAGGGTCATCCCGGCGCCAAACACAAATACGGCCAGATAATAAAGGGCAAACAGCAGATTAATATAGGGGCCCGTCAGTTCTTCCCCAATTTCCACCAAATCCCGGCCCGGAAACTTGTTCAGCACGGAAACGAGCAGCAGCAATCCCAAAAGCCCGGTGCTTGTCTGGATGATGGGGATCATCCAGGCCGCGTTTAAACCTTCGTGGTAAAGGAATACGACATGGGTTAAAAATACCTTGGATGACAGAAAAATAAACAACAAAGTTACAGCTTCGGATACCCCGACCACCGGTTTGTACTGCGTCATTGCGGCCCGCTGTCCCCTTTCCTGCCGGCGGGGCCTGTCCAGCCGCGGCTTATCCGGGGCTGGCGCCGCCTTTTAAGCGGGTCGAGATAGTCGGGCCTGATTTCCTGTTGCCACTCCGCCCCCCGCATGAAGTAGTCCTGGTTTTTACGGGTAACCGGCGCGGCCGGCGCTATGAAGGGCACTCCGAAAGATTTCAGGCTGACCATCAGGCCCACATGGACGAAAAAGCCCACCATGATGCCCAATAAACCCAGCACCGAGGCTAAAAAGATGTAAATAAACCGCAAAACCCTGATAGACAGGGAAAAGGTATAATTGGGTATGGAAAATGAGCCCAGCGCGGTCACGGCCACCACGATAATCAGGATGGGGCTGACGATATTGGCGGCCACCGCCGCCTGCCCCAGGATCAACGCGCCCACAATACCCAGGGTGGTGCCGACGGTGCCCGGTATCCTGACCCCGGCCTCCCGGATCAACTCAAATGAAAGCT
The DNA here is from genome assembly GCF_015594625.1 of Desulfallas sp. Bu1-1. Taxonomy (GTDB): domain Bacteria; phylum Bacillota; class Desulfotomaculia; order Desulfotomaculales; family Desulfallaceae; genus JADNRQ01. The sequence goes on from NZ_JADNRQ010000013.1 coordinate 61,733, forward strand.
CCATAATTAGCACCTCCACAATAGACGGAAAGGGCACTTTCTCCCGGGACCCCGTCATGGCCAGCAGCAGGTCGGTGGGAATAAACTCCTGGTGATAAGCCACAATGGCCACGTAGTGAGCGGGTAAAAGCAAGGCCAGAAACAGCCCGGCATATCGAATCAGCCTGGCAAACGAGCCGAAGGGCCACCTCACGTATGCGTCTTCCGGGGACTGCATCAGGGAGAAAAAGGTGGCGGGCACCACCATCACAAAGGGGCTGCCGTCCACCACGATGGCTACATGGCCCTCCAGAAGGTTGGCGGCCACCCGGTCGGGCCGCTCGGTGGCCAGCACCTGCGGCACGAGGGCAAAGGGCGCGTCTTCAATCAACTGTTCCATCAAACCGGTCACCTGCGTGTAATCGGCCTGGATGGACTCCAGCCTCCTTTTTACCTCATGCACCAGGTCGGGGTTGGCCAGGTCATCCAAATACATGACCGCGCACTGCATGGGCGAAGCGCCGCCGACTTTGATAAACTCCGTAACCAGGGAAGGGAGATGGATAATTTTCCTGATCAAAGAGGTATTAACCCTGATCTGCTCGGTAAAACCTTCCTGGGGACCCCGAATCACGGCCTCCACCTGGGGCGTACCGACACTACGGTATTGCCACCCCTTGGTTTCAAGCAAAATGGCCTGGTTAAAACCATCAATAAGCAGGGCGCTGTTACCATTCAGCACATCATCAACAATCCTGGCGTAGTTGTCGGCGGTGGAAACCTGGTTGGCGGGGACCAGCGCCTCTTTCACCCGGTCAAATAGATCCTTGTAAAAAGCGGTCCCCCCGTTGGCCCCGGGCTGTTCGTCCATGCTCCGGTCAAAAAGGCCCGATATCAGCATCAGGGGCTGCAAAACGGCCAGGTTCTGCACCTGGGAGTTGGTGATGCCGTCGATGAAAACCAGCAGCGCCTTGACGGGCGGGTCCGTCCCAATGGTCAGGCTGCGCAGCACGGCGTCCTTGTTCTGGGGTACACGGAATATTTTGGCCAGCACCCGCCTGTTTTCTTCCAGGTCGTAAACCAGCTTGACTTTATTTTGCAAAATCTCGTCAATGGACTGGTTTTCCGCCACCTTGCCGACGAATTTTTCCCGGACGGGGGAACCGGTTTTATTTCTTTGCCGGGCCACTCTTTTGCGCGGTTTTTTTCCCCCGGTTCCATCGGTTGGTTTGCCATGTTCCTTTGCTTCTGGTTTTCGGCCCGGTTCTTTTCCGCCGCTCCCCGAAGGTTGCGGCGCGGCTTCCTCCAATTTATCCTCGATGCCTGACTGGTAAACGGACGGGATCGATTTTGGTTTTTGATACAGCAAATATTTTAACATCGCCTTCGGCCAGGACATCATCCACACCTCGGATTCGGACTTAAACCATCTATAATAACAGTAATAACAATATTTCGCTACAAAAACCGGTACTTGTATCTGGGGCTCCGGTGGTATCAATCGCTCACTTCGCAATTATCCTCGTAGTGGCTAAAGTTACTGCTTGTTAACGCTTACAAAACCCTGCCGGAGCAATACTTTACGCCCTTTCAGGGTCAAGCTCCAAGGCTATGACGGGCTAAGCACCGGACCCAGTGCTCAGTTCGCTCCAGAAAACCACCGGATCGCCTGCTGCTGTGGTGTTTTTACAGTACAGTTTTAGTTATACCCTGGCAGTTAGTGGTTTATGTGGTGAATCCTGTGGCACATCGTTTTCAACCCGCCGGTACTTCCAGGATCTTGGACGGGAAATCGTTGCCCCGGATGAAATGGGTGAAGACGGTTGGCATCAATGGGAAAATGCCGGTCCCTATGCTATAATATCCAGCAGATAAATTATTTTGTTGATTCCGGAGGTGCATTGAATTTTGCCGCAGCTGTTGGATTCCGTCACCACACTATTACGGGAGTGGCTAACGCGGGAGCGCATGGAAACGATACTGGTTGACCTGGCGCTGTCCGCTGCAGTACTTGCCGCTACATATTTACTGGTCAAAATTTTGTCCCCGGCAATAGACCGGCTGTTCCGGGATAAAAGAAAAGACAGGGAAAACGAGGACGGCACCCCGGCGGTACAGGGAGTTCTTTCGGACAGCTTCGCCCGCTCGGCGCGGGTATTGTTAAAGACCCTGCTCCTGTACGGGAGCTATTTTCTCGCCGCCGTGGTCATCCTGGAAATTTTTCACGTTAAAATCATTTCACCGGAAGACCTCAAATCGCTGGGCGTCAAGATTCTGAAAATCGCCGGCGTGCTGGTGGGGGCCAGGCTGGTGGTCAATATCGGGCGGCTGGCGGTAAAACAGGTTTTCGCGCAGCGGGATGACATGGGAAGTTTCCTCGAGGACCAGCGGGCCCAAACCCTGGAGGTACTGCTGCGCAGCGTCCTGACTTACATTGTTTTTTTCGTGGCCGGCCTGATGATCCTGGAGATTTTCAACGTCAATACCAGCGCCATCCTGGCCAGCGCCGGCATCCTGGGCCTGGCGGTGGGATTTGGGGCTCAAAACCTGGTTAAGGATGTAATCAGCGGTTTTTTCATTTTATTCGAAAACCAGTTTAATGTGGGGGACTTTGTGGAAACAGCCGGTGTTGTCGGCACGGTGGAGGAAATCGGGCTGCGCACCTGCAAAATACGCCAGTGGACCGGCCAGTTGCATGTGATTCCCAACGGGGAAATCACCCGGGTTACCAACTACAACCGGGGCCAAATGATGGCGGTGGTGACGGTGGGCATTGCCTACGAGGAAGACATTGATCAAGCCATCGGGGTGTTGAAGCAGGAGTGCGAAACCGCCTTTCGGGAGATTGAAACCATTCTGGATACCCCCCAGGTTCAGGGCGTGGTTGAACTGGCCGATTCCTCGGTAAATATCCGCGCCATCGCCCCCACCGTGCCCGGCGAGCACTGGGCCGTGGAGCGGGAACTGCGCCGCCGCTTCAAGTACGCGCTGGACCGGGCGGGCATCGAAATCCCCTACCCCCGCCGGGTGCTGTACCAGCGGGACGAAAACAGCCAGAAAGAGGAGCCGCGTGAATCGCACCCGTTTGGCGGGAACAGCGCCGGGCTAACGGAGATTTAAAAAAAAACTGGCAAAAACTAAACCGGGGGCGGGTTTATGTTATAAACCGGCCCCCGGCTAGTTATTTCCCGTATTCAAACCAATCTCCCCCCTATTTTTTTGTTTTGCCTTTTTTGTTTTCTCCGCCTTCGGGCAGCGCTTCCCGCTTGTGATCATCGGCATCGGTTTCGATTTTTTCCAGGCCGATGTCCCTCAGGATCTGGTCGATTAATTCCTTGGTCATGGACATACCTCCTTTTTCAATTGTGGATAAAGAAATGATATGCTAATTATATAATATGTGTGTAAAAATTCAAACATTTTCGGGTTAAAAAAATGTTATTTAACCGTAAAATTACCGGTAAATCGCTAAATTTATTCCAGCACGGGCAGTGTCACCTCAATTTCCGCCCCGCCTGCTTTAGCGTTGCGGGCACGGACTGCGCCGCCGTGTTCCTCCACGATGGCCCGGGCTATGGATAATCCCAGCCCGCTGCCCCCCCGGCGGCCCTTGTAAAACCGTTCCCACAGGCGCAATAAGTCCTCGTCGCTGAACCCCTCTCCATCGTCCCGCACTATTACCCGGACTTTGCCGCCTTCGGCGGGCCCCGCACTAATTTCCACCCGGGAACGGGCGTGGCGCACCGCGTTGGCGATCAGGTTGACGAACACCCGGACCAGCTTTTCCCCGTCCGCCCGGAGGTTCACTTCGGGGCAGCGCCCCAGCTCCAGGGAGATGTTTTTCTCCATGGCCACCACGCGCTGTGATTCCACGGCCTGCTCGAGCACCTCCGCCAGCTCGGTTTCCTCGAAATGGTACACCCCGGACGGGCTCTCCAGCTTGCCCAGGTAAACCAGCTCCTCCACCAGGTTCTTCAGCCGCCCGGTTTCCCGCACGATCACTTCCAGGGCCCGGTCCGCCTCCTCGCCGCGAAAAACGCCGTCCCGGATCCCCTCGGCATATCCCTGGATGGACATGAGGGGGCTTTTCAATTCGTGCGAGGCGTTCTGGAAAAACTGCCTTTGCACCCGGTCGTATTCCGCCAGTTTTTCATCCATGGCATTGATGGCCAGCCCCAGTTCGCCGATTTCATCGCCGGTATCAACCTCCACCCGCCAGCCGAAATTGCGCTCGGCCACCCGGTGGGCCTTTTCCCTAAGCAGAGTCAGCGGCCGGGAAATGCGCCTGGCCAGTAGCATGGTGATACCAAGGGCGGCCAGCGACGCCACACCAAGGCTGACCAGGAATAGTGACAGAAGGTCGTGGAGTATTTCTTCAAGGCCCTCCACCCTGGTAAGCAGCACCACCGCCCCGCCGCCCCGGGTGCCGTTTCCGAGGTAGCGCGCCGCCGCCACGTAGCGCTCGTTCCCGAGGGTCACCCGCCCCTCGTAAACACCGGAAGCAGCCAGCTCGGCGATTACCGCGGGGTCCAGCACGCTGCCGGCGGGCACTCCGGCAAGGCTGCTTTCCAAAACCACGCCCCGGCCGTTGACCAGCAGGTATTCCCCCTGGATCACCCGGCCCAGCACCTGGTAAGTCATGTAATGGTGCATCATCATGCCGCGGGGCCGGTCTCCTTCTCCGGGCAGAACGTCCATAACACCAGCCAGGTTGCGGGCGTCCCGGAGCAAACTGTCCCTGGCCGCCTGCTCCAGGTGACGGCTCAACAAAAACCAGAAGGACGCCCCCATGAGCAGAGAGGTAAGAACTATCACCGCCAGGTAACCGAGGGCAATGCGCCAGGCGATGCTTTTTCTCCTAAACACTGATTTTATACCCGTAACCCCAGACCGTGCTTACCCTGGTCCGGGCCCCTTTTTCCTTTAATTTGCGCCGCAGCCGCTTGACCACGTCATCCACGGCCCGGGTATCCCCCACGTAGTCCATGCCCCACACCCGGTCCAGAATCTGGTCCCGGCTCAAAGCCTGTCCCGGGTGCCCGGCCAGCAGGTGCAACAGGTCGAACTCCTTCACCGTCAAGTCCAGGACGCTTCCGCCAACAGTCGCCTCCCGCCTGGCGGGATAGACGGTGATGTCCCCCACCCTGATTTCCGCTTCCGCCGGCGGGGGCGCAGCGGACCGGCGTAAAACCGTGCGCACCCTGGCCACCAGTTCCCGGGGGCTGAACGGCTTGGTCAGGTAGTCGTCCCCGCCCAGTTCCAGGCCCAGCACCCGGTCCACTTCCTCGCCCCGGGCGGAAACAAAGATAACGGGCACATTGCCACGGCGGCGAATTTCCCGGCATAGTTCCAGGCCGTCCATGCCCGGCATCATAATATCCAGGATAAACATGTCGGGCCATTCCCGGTCCATCACCGCCAAAAGGCCGTCCGCACCGTTGAACACCCTTGTTTCGAACCCCTCGCGCTCCAAGTATTTTTTTATAATACCCGCTATATCAGGGTCGTCGTCGACCACAAATATTTTCTTCATTAATTTCCTCCCGAATTTCCTCCCGCTATTGTTAAAGTCACCGGCCGGGCCAACCGGCTTCACAACTTTATTGTACTGCAAAACGGCCCAAATCTCAAAAACCTGAAAAAGTTTAATGAAAACTCCAATTAATTGTTGCCTTGTTACATATTTATTTGTATAATATGTATAATATAAAATATCTCGGAGGTGGTTTAAATGAAACAAAATACAATTTTCCGGTTAACCATCGGCGGTGATTCCCCCAGGCAGTACCACCTCCAATCCAGGTGGGTCGTGGAGATTTATATCCAAACCTATCGCCAGATAGGCAAGCAAGTCAACCTGGAACAACTTGTGGATGGAATCTGGCAGCCCGCATCAATTTAAAACAACTATGCATAAATTTAATTTTATGCAAAATAGTTGCCCAAACCGGCAACTATTTTTATTTTTTAACCGGAGCGATCATAAAAAGAACGGCAAGCTTTTCTATTTCAGGCACACCCTGCCCCCGCCACACATACATTAATCAAAAAAAGTCAAATTATTTTTTTCGCCTTGGGGAGGTTTATACTTATGCTCCAAATGGAACCCGAAAAATATAGAGAAATCATTACCAAAGCCGTATACGGCAATGTCCAAAAAACATTTCAAGTGAAAAAATTAATCAAGCTGCCGGACGGACAACTACCTGCGCAAGTGCTTGGGGCAACCGTGACCACCTGTCAAATCACCGCTGACACCCGCCTGGATGAAACACCGGCAAGACGGGAACCCGGCGTCGCCATCGGCGGCTTTTTCGCGGCCCACGTCTGGTACGCCTGCAATAACGGCAAAACCACCGCGGTATTAAAGGAGGCAGTTAAAGTCAGGGAATTCATTCCGGTTGATCAATTCGGCGGCAGCGCCAGGCCGGTTGAGGCCAAGGTGGAACTGGCCAAAGATCCTGAATTTGTAGAAGCAACCATCATCGATAATGACAAGATTTTAATCAAAGTTGAACTGAATATCCGTTCCCAGATCATCTGTGAATCAAGGGTTTGGGTGTGCACTTATCAGCCCGCCGAGGGAAGAGATGGCAGTTAAGGTGTTGAGGAGTAGAATTTTTAATTATTGAAGATATAGTGAAGATCTTGCCCGCAGGCAAGATTTTTTTGTGCCTTAATGCCATCTGGTTCCTTTGAAATACATCTGCCCCAAAAAGTCGGAATTGTTTTTAAGGTAAACGTTAGATCATTTTTAACATAATTTTCTATTTTTATTAACAATAGGTAATAATTAATCATACATTATAATTGAATCTTGATTTCGCTGCAAAAATACCACAGCGGCAGGCGATCCGGCGGATTTCTGGAGTGAGTGAAGCACTGGATGCGGTCACTAGCCCGTCATATCCCAAGAGTCATGACCCCTTAGGGCGTGAAGAAGTAGTTAGGCAGTGAGTTGCAAGCGTTAACTACAAGTTTTACCGGCCTCAAGAGTAAAATTGTGAAACGAACGATTGATGCCGCCGGAGCGCCAGATACAAGTAACGGTTTTTGCAGCGTAATCAATCTTTAATTAGCAAAGGAGAGATTTATTGTGTCAGAACATCCCGATAGCGTAAAGGAGAAAGAAATAGCGTCAGAACGCCCCGAGCGTCCCGGATACAATGATCGCTCAGGGCGCCGCGAGCACGCCAATGTCAACAAGGACCCTCAATTAACCAGAAGCGCTTTTAAGCAAACCTTTATTCAAAGACTTGATGAAGCCTTTCAGGACATGGTAGTAAATGTCGAGTTTGAGACATTTGAAAACTCCATTAAAAAAGTTACCGGGGCAACACTAACTAGAATCGGCACCGACCACAATACTTCGTTGACCTACGTTGAGCTGGTGTCCCCCATCCCACTTATCCCGTTTCAGGTTCTTACTTTCATGCCTGGAGTAGCCACCCCCGTGAGCATCCAATTTGTCACAGCTATTATTATTCGCAATATTACCCGGGTGATCAGTGTAGAAAGACTATTTTAAAAACTTAACAAAGGAGGGGTTATAAATGGCTGAAGAAAAGATCATAACTCCCGATCGTCCAGAAATCAATAAAGACTCGAACCTGACAAAAACCGTTGTTAATCAAAACTTTTTCCAAAGGCTTGATCAAGCATTCCAGGATACAATGGTAAACGTTGAATTTCAAACTTTTGAAGACTCCATCAAAAAAGTTGTCGGGGCACTATTGACCAGAATTAGCACACCTGCCAATCTGGAAGAAGGTTATCTTGAGCTGGTGTCCCCAATTCCATCGGTTCCATTTACCGTGCTTACTTTTCTCCCTGGAGTAGCCACCCCCGTTAATATTGAGTTCGCCACAGCCATTTTAATTCCGGATCTTTTCCGGATCATCAGCGTTGAAAGAATTTTTTAGGAAACCTACAGCAAAATGCTGCACCTCATTTGACCCAATTTGGGGCCGTTGAACGGTATCTAAACCCCCTTACCCCTGCAAGGGGGTTTACTTATGTTAATAGACCTGTTTGCACAAAAAACCGCATTGCATCATAGTCTTAAATAAAAATTAAACAACAACTGAAAGGAGGGCCATATGCTACATGGATTCCAGCGCTGAACAATCCGGTGTGAATAAAAAGGTAGATGAAAAACTACATAAAAGCCCGGGGGAAGACTCCAAAAAAGAAAACAAAAAAGAAAAAATCCATAATCGAAGAATAAAGCCTCCGTTGCTTGCCCCCTGGTGGCCGTTTTGGTGGGGTTACCCCCGGGCCGGTAAGAAAAAAGCGGTTTTTCCCACTGCAGAAGCTCAAACCAATTCATCCGAGCTTTTCTCCAAGCCCGCCACCATGCAAACCAACGAAAATATCTACGATGATAATAACAAGAAAATTTCTGTTAATAATGAAGAGAAACATGAGAGGGTTTTTCAATTGGAAAGTTACAAAAAGGGGATTAAGGTAAACATAAATACCCGCCAAGATATATTTTTAAAAGTTTTTTTGCCCAAACAATAAATGTAATTATTAAAAACTTTTTCAAGTTTTTACCGCACATTTATCCTAAAAAAAACATATTATAAGTTGGCGGTTGAGTAAAAATAAGGTTCACATAAACCAAACCGGAAGGTCTTGTTTTAACGGGAGGGATAAAAGTGAATAAAACGACGGCAGTGGAAAAAAGAAATTTCGGTTTTCCCAGAAAAACATTTCGGGAGATTATAACCAATGCTGTATGCGGAACAACCCGAAAATCATTAAAATACACTCATTACATTGACCTGCCCCGTGGCGTCATACCCAGCCAGATTTTAGGGTGTTCGGTGACGGAACTGAGGCTGAACGATCCGGAGGTGAAAGATATAAACACAAAATCACTTACTATTGGCGCCAAGGGGATATATGAAGCACACGTCTGGTACGCGTATAATAACGGTAAAGAAACGGATGTACTGCGGTACCCTGTAAAATTTGAGGAATCTTTACCTCTTGAAGATTACGATTGCCAGCATACCGGCACGTTGGATGCCAAAATAACGGTAAGTAAATGCCCTGCTGTAGTGGAATCGGCAATCACCGAAGACCACCGGATCAAGCTGGAAACCGAAATGGAGATTTCTATAGAGGTAGTGGGTGAAACCAAATTACTCGTACAAGTGTATGTCCCCGGGCGTGGTGAAGTTGATGAGGGGGATGAGGATTAACCGAATTGTGCAGGCAGCCTGGTCAAAGTATTCAGCCAGAGCACGTCATTGACGTGCCTTTTTATTTCTTACTCAGCAAAATGCCCGTTTTGCAGTGAAACACGCTTTGTTACTAATTAACAAAAAGGAGTTGCTAAAATGTTTAAAAAAATTCACGAAAGCAATTTTCCAGGCACAACCTACCAGCCGGATATTTATTTACTTGCCGCCTTCCTGGGGCACCGCTACGAGTGTAAATACATAATTGATATCGGCTGCGGGAATGGCGCGAGTCTTACCATTTTTTATCCAAATTTCCAAATTATCGGCATAGGTTCCGGTTCTGATTTTCATTTGAATAACAGGCTTTTTCCCTTTGTTAAATGGCTGGAACATGACCTTGAAAATCCGGTAAGAATAAATCTGCCCAAAGAGTTATTAAGCAATTCCGTGATTATTTGTACAGGTGTCATCCAGCATTTAAGCAACCCCTATCATTTACTTGCAACAATTAAAAAATGGATGGATTATGCCCCGGTATGTTTGTTATCCGCCCCTGCAGCGGATTTGGCGCTTTCGCATTCATCGCCGGCGCGCAAATGGAATCTAAAGGAATTTGAACAATTTCTATTATCTTTTGGTTTTAATGTAACACATACGGGGCTTGCACTCGACGACACCAGCGGCGAAAAAACCAACATCCTTTCAATTATTGAAAAAAATAACCTGCAATTCAACTGCCCAGCTAACTTCAAGGTAGCAGCCATTATGGCGGCATATAATGAAGAAGATATTATCTATCAATCAATTAAACGTTTAATTGACCAGGAAATCCATGTGTATATAATCGAAAACTGGTCAACGGATGCTACTTATGAAATAATCAAGCAATTTGAAGGAAATGACTTTTTCCTGGGAAGCGAAAGATATCCCCCGGAAGGGCGCGAAAACTATTTTCACCTGAAAGGGTTACTTAGGCGGACGGAAGCACTGGTAAAGAAAATAAACGCAGACTGGTTCATTCACCATGACGTGGACGAAATTAGAGAATCACCATGGCCGGGCGTGAATCTAAGAAAAGGAATCTACCGGGTCGACCGCATGGGGTTTAACGCCATTGATCATACCGTGCTCACATTCTGCCCTCTGGACAATGGCTTTACACCAGGTTCCGATTTTGAAAGTTATTTTAAGTATTTTGAATTCAGCAAGCATCCCGGTGATTTTATCAGAATAAATGCCTGGAAAAATACCGGCAAACCCGTATTGTTATCTTTCTCAGGCGGGCACGAAATTGCTTTCGCGGGAAGACGGGTATTTCCATACAAGTTCCTGATGAAACATTACCCCATACGATCCCAGAGCCATGGGGAAAAAAAGGTTTTCACCGACAGAAAGCCCCGGTGGCATCCCGAAGAAAGGGCTGCCGGCTGGCACACGCATTATGATGATATTGCCCCGAAATCTTCATTTCTCCGGAGGCGGGAGGAACTGAGATATTTCAACCGGCCGGCCTTTCACAGGGAGTTCTTGTTGGAACGCCTATCCGGCCTGGGAATACTCAGGCTTCTCTAGCCGGGAATAATAATTTCAGATACTGTCCGGGTGTAATTTAAGCGAACAAAAAAAACTCGTCGCTTTGGCTTTATTGCAGACCAGGCGGCGAGTTATTTTTTATTCTTATAGCCTACCTTCCTTTTCCATTTTTTCAAATGCTTTCTCAATAAATATATCAACACCCGCAAAAAAGTATTCTTCAAACTCCTTTATTTCCTGGTCACTCCAGTCCCACCATCTTATTCTAAGCAAAGCCTTGATTTGTTCCTCCGAAAACCTATACTTGATAATTTTGGCCGGGTTCCCGGCAACTATGGCATACGGGGGGACATCTTTGGCAACCACCGAGCAGGCCCCGACAATGGCGCCGTCGCCTATTTTCACCCCCGACAATATCGTGGCATTATACAACACCAGAACATCGTTGCCGATGACGGTCGGGCCTTTGGAGAAACCGTCCTTATGAATTTCCCCGGTAAAAAAATAAAATGTTTTTAAAGGATAATTAGCCACATTATTCTGGTAATGTTCGCCGCCCGCAAATACTTTAACCCCCAGCGCGAGGCCGGAAAAATTCCCGATCTGAATAAGCTCCCGGGTGTCATAGGGCAAAAAATTAACGGGTAGCGCAATCGAATTTCTACCTATAATTATTGGCATTGTCCCACCCCTGTTTTGTTTATGAATTTTTAACCATTATATGTTAAATAATTAATCACGCTACACAATCATACAAAAAATCTCATAATTGTAAAAAATCTTGCATCCGGTAACCAAAAAACACTTGTGAGAATAGGTTATAAGTGTAAAAATAAACCGAGGTGATATAATGGCCAAACAGCTTCTGCTAAACAGGGGGTTTGAAAACGGGCTGGTAAATTTCTACACCCAGGGCACCGTATCGGCATATGGCGATATTGCCTACTGCGGCACAACATCGGCGCTGCTGCTGACCGATCCAACCTCAATTGCTGAGTTATCACAAGTAGTTATGTTTTTAATCCCCGGCACTCCGGTCAAGTTTTCATTCCTCGCCAGGAAATTTTATAACGAGGATGTCCAGGGCGTATCCAACGTAAGAGCTGAAGTAAATTTCTTCAGCGCGCTGGGCACAGCCATACCACCGGGCATGGTCATCACGATCAGGGGCCGCGATATATCCAAAAAAAGATGGAATTACTATGAAGAATATGGTGAAGTGCCCTTGGGTACTGTGGCCGCCCAGATGGTAATCCGCCTGGAACCGCCCGCAAGCGGGACCAGCGGCTTGCTGGTTGACAACCTGGCGCTGGTTGCCGAAGCGGTTGCACCACCCGCCCCCCAACCACAAATATTCCCGTCAAACCCGGTGCAGCCGGGAATAGCGGGTTTTCCGGTCCCACCAGTTAAAGATTTCCCGCCCGCATTCCCCGGCGGGTTAATGCCCAAAACAGGAGGCTGCAGCCGGTCAGTGAACATCAATATCCCTAACACTAAAAATAAAGAAAAGTAAAAACCCGTTTAAAAATCCTCAAGCCCCTTCCCTCATTTTCCCCTTCCTCCGGGTGTTTTTGCCCATATTTTAAATGAAAATCGAAACGGGGTAGGAGAGCTACTTCCTGCCCCGTTTTCATTTTCCAAAACAATTAAAAAAAGTCCCCGAAATTAACGGCAATAAGAACCCCCTGCGGTTACAGGGGGCTCTTAATTTTACCGGTGTTTCAGCTCCCAGTTATAGGGGATATGGTTATCCAGGGGGTCCAGGCGCTCGATTTCCTCCGGGTCGTGGGGAATGGTGGCGCAATTGGCCACGATGGCCTTTTGGGTGCCCACGCCCTTGAACCCGTTCCACACCATGGGCGGAATCTTAACCAGACAGTAGTTATCCTCGCCAATGAATATTTCCTGGATTTCCCCGCGGGTAGGAGAATTTACCCGCTCGTCATACAGCACCAGCTTGATCATTCCTGCAACCACGGCGTAATTAAGGGTCATCCGCCGGTGGATATGCCACCCCTTGATCACGCCGGGGTAAACCACAGAAAAGTAGATTTCCCCGAACCGTTCAAATTCCGGGTCGGTCTCTTTCAACATGTGCATGATTTTGCCCCGCTCATCGGGAATTTGCCTGAGCGGTTTAATCACAACCCCGTCAATCACCGGCTTCAACCCCTTTAATGAAATTGTCCAAGGTATCGAGGATGTACTCGATTTCCCGTTCACCAAGCCCCGGGTACAGGCCGATCCAGAATGCATTGTTCATAATTATGTCGGTGTTTTTCAAATCCCCCGCCACCCGGTGCTCCACCCCCCGGAAGGCGGGCTGCCGGGTCATGTTCCCGGCAAACAGCAGCCTGGTTCTGATACGGCGTTCTTCCAGGTAATTGATTAACTGTTGCCTGGTGAAGGGCGCACCCGGCCGCAGGGTAAGCAAAAAGCCGAACCAGCTGGGGTCCGCATGTTTCGTCGCCCGCGGGAGGATAAACCGGTCGCTGTGCTTTTGCAAGCCTTCGGATAGCAACTGGAAGTTCCGCCCGCGGGCCTGAATAAAACCGGGCAACTTGGCCAGCTGGGCCAGCCCCACGGCGGCCTGCAGATCCGTAAGCTTGAGGTTGTAGCCCAGGTGCGAATAGGTATATTTATGATCATAACCACGGGGCAGGTCCCCCAGTTGCTGCTGGAACCGCCGCTTGCAGGTATTGTCATGGCCCGGCGGGCACCAGCAGTCCCTGCCCCAATCGCGGAGAGATTCCACGATGCGCTTTAACAACGGGTCGCTGGTAATGACCGCCCCTCCCTCTCCCGTGGTAATGTGGTGGGCGGGGTAAAAGCTGACGGTGGCCAGGTCACCGAAGGTGCCGGTATATTTACCCCTGTATTTTGAACCCAGGGCGTCGCAGTTGTCCTCAATCAACCAGAGATTATATTTGCGGGCGATTTCCGTCACGGCATCCAGGTTAAACGGATTGCCCAGGGTATGGGCCAGGAAAATGGCCCTGGTCCTGGCGCCGACGGCGGCCTCCAACTGCCCGGCGTTGACATTGTATGTTTCCAGGTCCACATCCACAAAAACAGGCACCAGGCGGTTTTGCACAATGGGCGTAACGGTGGTGGGAAAACCGGCGGCCACGGTGATTACTTCATCGCCGGGTTTGAGCCGGCGCTCGCCCAGTTTGGGCGAAGTAAGGGCGGAAACGGCCAGCAGGTTGGCCGAAGACCCGGAATTGGTCAACAGGCAGTAACGCGCCCCGAGGTAGCCGGCCAGTTTTTGCTCGAGACTCGACGCGTACCTGCCGGCGGTCAGCCAAAAATCCAGCGCGGCATCGATTAAATTAACCATTTCCTGCTCGTCGTAGACCTTGCCGGAGCAAGATATCCAGGTCTGGCCCGGTTTAAAAGGCGCCGGCCGGTGGAACAGGCTGTAATATTGCCCGGCCCGGCGGGCGAAATCGCCCCGCCAGAGTTTTTCCAGGCAGGATGCTGTAATTGCCCCCGCCGCACCCTGGATCTCACCGGCGCCAACTTTAAACCGGCAGTTCAAATCAACCCCCAAAGGCAGATCCAGGCTTTGGTCCACAGCGGCGATATCCGCCGCTTCCAGGACGCAATCCGCCCCCCGGGGCGCGGGCGTTGTCACCGGCCAGATATGGCATGTTTCACTTTCGCGGACGGCCACCAGGGCGAAACCATCTTTTATTTTTATAATATCCCCCGCTTGATAAGGCATGTTGTTCCTCCTCGTTATTGTTTCAGCACCCTTTTCATTTCCCGCAACCCATCGCGCACGCCGGTCAAAGGGGTTGTCACCAGGGCCCGCACCTTGTCAACTTTGAGCCCCGCGGCCAGAGGCCGGGGGGCTTTTTGACTCAACTCCGCCGTGGTTACGGGCACAATCAGATTTTGATCAAGATCGAAGATTTGAGCCGCCTCCAGGGCAAACTGATAGCGGTCTATCAAATCAGGACCGGCCACGTGGTAAATCCCCTCTTCCCCCAGCTCGACCAGTTCTTTAACCACCCGGCATAAATTGGGAGCATAAGTGGGGGTGCCCACCTGGTCCCGGGGAACTTTCACCACCTCGCCCTGTTTGACGCGCCTGATTAAGCCCAATACAAAATTTTTCCCCTGCTGTTCCGGGCCGTAGACCACCGTGGTACGAATGATGAGCCAGGGACCGCGGGATTGTTGAATCCGCTGTTCCACGGCATATTTGGCCCTGCCGTACACGGATATGGGATTGGGCGGTTCATCTTCACCATAAGGGCCCGCCGCTCCATCAAAAACATAGTCCGTGCTGAAATACACGATTTTGGCCCCGACCCCGGCGGCGGCCTCCAAAACATAACCAACTCCTTCGACGTTCACTTGATAACAGAGCCCCGGGTTTTCTTCGCATGCTTCTACGTTGGGCATGGCTGCGGGAATAAACACCACACCGGGAACCAGTTCCTCCATTAATTGTCGGACATGGTTCCGCTTCATCATGTCCAGTTTGATCAAACCTTTTTGTGGATAAGAAAAAAAAGTGCCGGTAACCTGGTAATCACCTTTCAATGTTTCGTACAAACAACTGCCGATCAATCCGGAAGCACCGATAATTAACACGGTGCCAGGCACCTGGTAACTTTCTCCAGCGACCACCGGCAACTAATACACCTCCCACAGTCGGTGCCAGGTGCAAGTGCCAGGCACCTGGTAACTCATGGTAACTAATATACCTTCCACGGGGAATTGCCTCCGTACCACATTTCATTCAGTTCCTGGTAATCTTTATATGTATCCATGCACTTCCAAAAACCCTCGTGCACGTATACGGCAAGTTCCCGCATACTGACCAACTGTTCAAATACTTCGTTCTCCAGAATGCAATTTTCATCCATGTAGTCAAAAATTTTCCTGCTGAAGACACAAAAGCCGCCGTTAATAAAATTGTCGAGGAAAGGTTTTTCCTTGAATTCAGTGATAATGCCTTCCGGGTCAACGGCAATTTCCCCGTACTTGGAACGCGGCCTGATGCCCGTGATCACCCCGGTCTTACCCTTTCGCAGGAAAAACCTTTCCAGTTCATGGAGATTTACGTTGGAAAGACCGTCGCCGTAGGTTAAGAAGAAATAATCCCCGTCGATATACTTTTCAATTTTTTTGACCCGGCCGCCCGTATTGGTTTCCTGGCCCGTGTCGGCAAAAGTAATGTCCCAGTCTTCAACCTCGGCCATATCCTGCATGAACGATTTAATGCCGTACTTTAAATTCAGCTGCAGGTCCCAGCGGTAAAACTTATAATTAATAAAATAATCCTTGATTTGTTCGCCTTTATAACCCAGGCACAGGATAAAGTCGTTATACCCGTAATGGGCGTAATGTTTCATGATATGCCACAGGATTGGAAAATTGCCCACTTTAACAAGCGGCTTGGGCTTGTTTTCAGTCTCTTCCCGCAGGCGCGTACCTTTCCCGCCGCAAAGAATAACCACTTTAGGCTTCACCAGTGCCGCCCCTTTCGGAATTAAAGATTTAAGACCTCTTGATATTTTGGGAACACCTGATCCGGGTGAAAACCGGCAACTCTCGCGGATTGCCGTTCCAAAACCCGCTCTCTCGCTTGCCCGCCGGTTGCCAGCCGGTCAACCAGCCGGGCTGTTTCCCGGATATCCTTGTCGCGGATCAACCGCCCGGCCTCCCCCAGGACCTCCGCCGCGACCCCGAAATGATACGCGATGACGGGCACCTTGAGATACATGGCTTCGATCAGCGACGTACAGGTGCCTTCGTATTCGCTCATGCTCAAAAAGACATGAGACACTTGATAATACGCCAGCAGCTGCGCAAAGGAAACCCGCCCGGTAATGAAGACATTCTTAATTTGCAACTCATTTACCAGCGCCAGCAGCTTGCGATAGTAGCCCGGGTTCCCCCGGTATTCGCCCACCAGGAACAGCCGTGATTTTTGATTAACTCGCTTGTGATAGTAATTAAATACGCTGATAATGTCTTCTTGCTTGTTGTTGGGGCTGATCCGGCCGGCGAACAGCAAGTTGACGTGATCATCGCGATACAGCTTTAACAGGTGCGGGTCGGGCTCCCGGTCGTAATCCCCGAGGTTTACCAGCGGCGGCAGTACCAGCGTGCGTTCAAAACCCAGTTCGTGCAATTCCCGCTCGTGGTACTTGTAGTTGGTAATGACCAGGTCCATGTAATTTTTTAAAAATTTCAACTCCTCCCGGCCCCTCAACTGGTGTGTCCTGGACGGGTAGTCGCTGAAATATTCCGGCGGGACGATGCCGTGGTAAACCATTATTTTTTGCCGCGCTTTAAGCCCCGCCACAAATTGTGCCGCCTGGGAATCCATGAACATATGGTAGATAATTTGATCCCCCGGTTCTTGAAACTCATGGAGATCCAATGATCTTCCGCCAATTTCCCGCTTCCCGGCCGGGGTGTAAATATTGGAAACAACGCCCGTATTTTTCAACCTCTCCTGCAGATATAAGACGGTATGGCTGATCGCATCCCCGTATTTCAATAACGGGGTGATTTGATCTATTCGCATATCCAGCCTCCAGGTCATTTTTTAAAGGAGATTTAAAAGTCTCTTTTTCGACTCCTCGTAATCAAACAGGTGTAACCGGGATTCCGCGTACTCCATTACTTCATCGTAAAAAGCCCGGTCCGACAATAATTTCCTGGCCAGTTTCGCCGCCTGTTCTATATCGTGATACGGCACGCACAAACGCGGAAATAAAATCTTTTGCGTATATAAATTCTGCGGCGCGATACAAGGCATTCGCACCGCGGCGCAGTCAATGGGGAATCTCCCCCAAGTCAGGCGAAAATCCATGTGCACACCCAAACTGGACTTATTTAACTCAACAATGTAATGATCCCAGGAAACGGAGTGGTAACACCTGATGGAGGAAAGCGGAATATGTTTGCCGAACAGTTCAACATATTTTTTTTCCTTGGGATCCTGCAGGTCTACCGCACCCGGCAGGCCTATTTTCGACAGGGTGACTAAATTGGCCAACCCGTTGCGGGACCAGTAGGAACCCATGAAACTCCCGAGATGGATTTCCACCTCTTTTTGCACCGGGGGGCAAAGCTTTTCCCGCACCCTTTTCAATGGAAACGGAAGGCCGATAAAACCAACCGGTTTGCAAGTCAAAGCCTGAAAGAAGGGGACAGTTTCCGCGTTGGGAACCGCCACCGCATCCGCCATGTTCAGCAGTTCCACCAGCCTGACCTGGGCGTCCCGCGGGGTAAAAGAAGTGAAGTGTTCCAGCTCGGGCTCGGGATAAACGATTAATTTGGCCTTGGAACGCTGCTTGATTTTTATGGCCGGCTCAATTAAACCGTCCCGGACCAGAACCATCACCACGTCAAAGTTATTGAAAAATTCATAGCCCACCCCGTACCATCCCAGTGCAAAACCGGTGCCGCTGTAATGGATTCCCTCCATGACAGTGGCCCAGATGTGCAGGTTGTTGATTTCCAGGGTGCACACCTTTCCGTCCACGTAAGGATTAAAAGGATAACAAGTGACAATGCAAAACCTCAACAGGGTTCACCTCTCTATTTTCCACTAGTACATTCGAAAAATCTTAAAGCCTTGTAAATACAGGCTTTATTTTTTTGCATTTTTTTAGCTTCACCTCAAAAACCCCCCTTGATTTTATATCATGGCCAAAATACTTGATTTAGATATTATTA
>NZ_JADNRQ010000014.1 GCF_015594625.1 Desulfallas sp. Bu1-1
AATAGCCCGTGTTCTGCGCCCCGGCTGTGCAGTTCTCCCGTCCGGGTGGGACTCCCGGGGCCGAGGTCTCCCTGTCGCTATAGCCTGCTCCCGGGGGTAGGCAAACCCAATCCAGAAAGGAGCGAAAACCTGGTCATGGGGAGGCCGGGTTCACAAAAACTAACAGCTTGTTAGGTATTGTGAGCTTTTTTGAACCAGGTGAATGGGATATGTATGCCCGGTCAAGCGGAATAAAGACGGGGTGGAACAATTTCTGGTCCGGGCTGCGCAACGGCCTGGCCCCCATGCTGGGGAAGGAAATGCGGTCCCGCACCAGGGGCTGGCGGTCCCCGGCGCTGCTCACCCTGTACCTCGGCTTGCTCAGCGGGGGCACGGTGGCCTTTCTCTGGCTCAACCTGGAAAAAAGCAGCCAGATTTTCCCCCAGGTGGGACTATCCTTTTACGGTATCCTGGTTTTCGGCCTGGTGCTGCTGCTGGCGTTCATCGCCCCCGCCGTGTCGGCAAGCGCCATCAGCGGCGAGCGGGAACGGCGTACCTACGATTTGCTGCTGGTGACCAGGGCGTCGCTCACCGGCATCGTGCTGGGCAAATGGCTGGCTTCCGTGGCCTACCTGCTGTTCCTGGTGCTGGCGGCGCTGCCCCTGCTGGCCCTGGTTTATCTTTTCGGCGGGGTGCCCCTTTCCTCCATGCTCATGGCGGTGCTCATCTGCATGCTGACCGGGCTTGGTTACGGCGCCCTGGGGTTGTGCCTGTCCGCCCTGCTGAGGCGCAGCCAGGCCGCCACCATCGTTTCGCTGGTGCTGGTATTTCTGTTGATTTTCGGCACGCTGGTGGTGGCCGGTATCAGCGCCGGGGGCAACCCGTACGAGGGACCGCGCCCTTATCCCGGTGAGCCCGGTTTTCAGCCGCCGGGAGTACCCTGGTACGTGTACATGAGCCCGTTGTCCGCTTTGACGGACGCCCTGCCGGGCACCGGTGATATCACCCCGGGGGGCGGCATCCCCCTGATCAGCTCGGTGATGAACGAGTTGATGCGCCAGATCCAACCCGGGTACATGCGGGAATACGCCATGAAGATGGGCTATTCCCGCGGCTATGCCGGACCCGGCGCGGGGACGGAGGAAAAACCCGCCGGTATGGCGGCCTGGCCCTTCTGGGCCCGCTTCGCCCTGAACCAGGCGGTGCTGGCCCTCGCCGCCCTCGTCATTGCGGTGGTGGCCATCGCCCCCCGCAAGCCCTGGCACAGGGGTCGGGCCTTGAATAAGTAATAGCGGGGGATGATCGCGTGTTTAGAACAAGCGGTAAATTAAATCCGGGTGGCGGGCGGGGCCGCTGGCCCGGCCGGGAGCTGGCCCGGGCGCTCCGGCCGCTGGGCGACAGGATCTTCGCCCGTTACTGGGTGGAAAGCCTCCGGCTGGCGTTGTTGTGGGGGCTGGCTGTGTCCTGCGCCGCGCTGGCCTTGTCCTGGTTGTACCCGCTGTACCCGCCCGCCGCCGCGTTATTGGCCGGCGGGGCGGCGGTGCCCGTGGTGGCGGTGCTGCGCTTCCATCGTCGCCCGGACGCGCTGGCGGTGGTGCGCGTGGCGGACTTGCTGGGCGCCGGAGGCGCCGCCGTAACAGCTTACCGGCTGTTGGAAGCCGGCGCGACCGATGCCTGGTCCCGGGCTGCGGCGGCCGGGGGAATCAGCGCCTGCGCCGGGATTAATACGGATCAGCCCGGGGTTTACCCGGTAATCCCCCGGTGGCTTCCCTGGCGGGACGTGGCGCTGCTGGCGGCGCTGCTGTTGGTGATGCTGCTGGTGCCCAACCCGCTGGGTTCCTACTGGGCGAACGTCAAAGAGGAGCGGGAGGCGCTGGCCGCGGCGGCGGCAAAGACTAAAGCCACCGTGGAGCGCGTGCGTAATCTCAAGGTGAACGGAGAAAACGTGCTGCCCGAGCAAGTGAGGAAAGAACTGGCGGGACTGCCCCGCGAGGTAAAAAATGCCGGGGACCGGCGGGAAGCCGCCGACCGGCTGGAGCGGGCCCGCTGGCGGCTGGACGAGGCGCAGGCCGTCACCGGTACTTCGGCGCAGCGTGACTTGAGCCGGCTGGCCGCCGCCTGGGGAAGCATGAACGGGAAAGAGTGGCACAAGCTGGCCGGGGCGTTACAAAAAGGCAGCCGGGATGATATCCAAAAAGCGGTGCGGGATTTGACGGGGGCGCTGCAAAAGGCCGGGGCGGAAGAAAGAAAGCAAATTGCCGGCGTTCTGTTCAGCAGTGCCGCCGCGGTTGACGACCCCGCTTTACGGCGGGCGCTCCAGGAAGCCGCCGGGGCCGCGCTGGGCGGCGGTAACCAGGCGGCCGGTTCGGCCGCGGGCAACGGTGGTTCCGGGCCGGGTGGCGCGGAGATGGCCGCGGCGGCGGATGCGCTGGCCGGGGCGCTGGCGGGCATGGCCGAAGCGGCGGTAGCCGGCAACGCGCTGGGCGGCGCGTCAGCCAGCCTGGCCGCGCTGGCCGGTGGTCTGACCGGCGCCGGTGCAACCGGGGGAACGGCCGTGGCCGTCGGGAGCAGCGGTGGTTCCGGCGCCGGTAATACCTCCGCGGGCGCGGGGAATGGCGCCAATTCAGGCAACGGCAACGCGCCCGGCAGCGACGGCCAGGGCAACGGAGCAAGCGGCGACGGCAACGGCGGGTCCGGCAATTCCGGCGGAAAGGGAAACAACGGCAACAGCGGCACGGGCAACGGCGGCTTGGGCAGCGGCGGACCCGGGGCCGGGCGCACCGGGAGCGGCATGGATATGGTGTACACCCCGTTTTTACCGGACGCCGGCGGCGAGGAAACCCGGGTGCCGGGCCAGGTCCGGCAGGGTGAGCGGGGCAGTGCAATCGGGTTGAACCGGTCCCCCACCACCCTTGGGGCGGTGCGCCCCTATACCGAAGTATACGGTCGTTACCTGGCGGAGGCGCACGATTCATTGAGCCGGGCGCCTCTGCCGCCGGACATGGAAAACCTGGTCTGGCGGTACTTCAACGCCCTGAACCAGGAAGAGGGTGAAAAGTGAACTTCCTCCGGGACAAGCCCGGGGGTTTCATCCGGAAAGTTTCTCATGTCATTGGAACGCTGCCTGTCAAAGTGCAGATCTTACGCTTTCCTTGTGAGCTACATCCCGGCATTTACCGGGAGGCCCGGTCTATAGGTATTTACTTTCATTCTTACGGTACAAGGCCGTAGGTTTTCAGAGGCGGTTTTCGTTAAAAAAATACGAAGGGAGCGAAAGGAACTACCGGAGTACCACATGCAAGTTACGGGTAATCCTTTTCAGGGTTGTTTTGAGATAGGAGAGAGATAGTATTGAAGGAACAAGATGCACCGGTAATAAAAGAGCTGAATGAACCCGCTCCGGCGGTTTCCCAACCGGATCGTGAGGCTGTTGAGGCCGTCGAACGGGCCCTGGGGGACGTCACCCGGCGTTTACGGGAAATGGAGCAAGCTATCGGCGCGATGATCGTGGGGCAAAAAGAAGTTGTCCACCAGGTGCTGGTCGCCATGCTGGCCGGTGGTCACGTGCTGCTGGAGGGTGTGCCGGGCCTGGGCAAAACCGCGCTGGTGCGGGCGGTGGCCGGGGTGACGGGGTTGTCTTTCCGCCGCATCCAGTTCACCCCGGACCTGATGCCGGCGGACATCACCGGCACCCAGGTTTATGATGGGAAGATCGCCGGGGAGCCGTTCCGGTTTGCCCCCGGCCCCGTGTTCGCCAATATTCTGCTGGCGGACGAGATCAACCGGGCCACTCCCAAAACCCAAAGCGCCTTGCTGGAGGCCATGCAGGAGCGGACCGTGACCGTGGGGGGGACCAGCTACCCGCTGCCCAGGCCGTTTTTCGTGCTGGCCACCCAGAACCCGCTGGAAATGGAGGGCACCTATCCCTTGCCCGAGGCCCAGCTGGACCGCTTTTTGTTTAAAGTCAACGTGGACTTCCCCTCGCCGGAGGAACTGCTGGCCATCGGCGCACTGACCACCGGGGCCGAAGAGCCCGGCGTTAAAACGATCCTGCAGCCCGGCGAAATTGAATACTGGCAGGGGCTGGTACGCCGGGTGGTTGTGGTCAAGGACATCATGGATTACGCCGTGCGCCTGGTGCTGGCCACCCGCCCGGAAACTGCGGAGGCCATCCCCGGGGTGCGCCGGTTTGTCCGTTACGGTTCCGGCCCGCGGGGATTGCAGGCTTTACTGCTCGGCGCCCGGGCCGAAGCGCTGCGCGCGGGGCGCCCCGGTGCGGGCTATGAGGACGTGCGCAAGGTGGCCCGGGCGGCCCTGCGGCACCGCCTGATCCTGAACTTCGAGGCCGCCGCCGAGGGAATCACCCCGGACGACCTCATCGAAGAACTCCTCTCAGGGGTCAGGCCTTGAATAACTGTATTAACTATATAATCAAGATATTAAGATAAGCTTTAAGGCAACCAATTTGAGCCGTCAAATGCGGGACATATAATTGCGCTTGCGGTTGTTGGCATCCATTATTGTTGGAGCCGGGGCATTTGAAGGTTTTACAAGTATAACAGTAGCCGTGCCGAGTTGGATAAAAGCCTTACTGGAAGGTGACGCCAGGTGGATAAAAATTACCTGTTGGACCCCGGCCTGCTGGGGCGGTTGGAAAGATACAGGCTGGCGCGGCACCGTCCCGTACCGGACGGTCACGCCGGCCCAAGGCGCTCGCCCCGGAAGGGCGGTGGGGTGGAGTTTTCCGATTTTCGAGAATACACGGCGGGGGACGAGCTCCGGCGGGTCGACTGGAAGGCCTACGCCCGGCTGGGCCGGCTCTACGTGAAGGAATACCGGGACGAGCGGCAGGACTCGGTTCTTTTTATTATTGACACCAGCGCTTCCATGGACTGGGGCGGCGGGGACGAGCACAAGGGGCGCTGCGCCCTGCGCATTGCCGCCGGCCTGGGCGCCTGTGCCCTGATTGGAAACGACCGTCTGGCCGTGGTGGCCGGTTCCGGACCCGCGACGTCAAACGATATTGCCGGTGCCGGCGAAGAGGGAGGCACGGGGGATAACCTGGTTCGGGATTTTTCCGGCATACCGGAGGAATCCGGCAATGTTCACGAAAGCGCGGGTTCACGTGGTGACTTGCAGCTGGGAAAAAACACCCGTATGCGTGTATTTCCTTCCCGGGATGGAAGAAGGTATTTGCCCTTGCTATGGAGCTGGCTGGCGGAAGCCGCTTTCGGTGGAGGCACCGATCTGGCGGGATGCCTGCGGGCTGGACTTGCCGCCATGCCCGGCGCTGCAAACCTTTACGTTTTTTCCGACCTGCTGGATCCCCGGGGGGTGGAGGAAATGCTGCGCCAGGCGGCCGGCCGGGGATTGGCCGTCACCCTGCTGCAGGTGCTGGCGCCCGGCGAACTCCAGCCGCCGGGTGAGGGAGAGTGGACAATGGTGGATATGGAAACGGGGGAGCAGGTTGAAGTATCCCTCACCCCGGCGGCGCTGCAGGATTACGGCAGGCGCCTGGCGGGCTTTTTTGATGCGCTGGATCATAGCTGCCGGCGCTGGGGTGCCCGGCGGGTATTGATTGATAGCGGGCAACCGCTGCCCGAAATCCTTTTGCGCAACCTGCCCGCAAAGGGAGTGCTGACAATTACGGGAGGATAACCTTATTCAAGGCCTGACCCCGGAGGTGGGTGGAGTGGCGTTTAATCATCCCTGGTTGTTCTGGCTGGCGCTGACCCTGCCGGCCATACTGGCTTTATACATACTGCGGCCACGGCGCAGGCAAACCTTGATCCCCAGCACGATGCTGTGGCGGCCGGTGGCCGCCGACCTGGAGGCCAGTCGCCCCTGGCAGCGCCTGCAGTCCCGCCTGTTGCTATGGCTGCAACTGCTGGCGGCGGCGCTGCTGGTGCTGGCGGCCACCGGGCCGGTTTGGCTCGCCCCGGTTTCCTCCCGCAGTGCCATTGTGCTGCTGGACACCTCCGCCAGCATGCGGGCGGCCGAAGGGAACGGCACCCGGTTCGACCGGGCCCGGGCCGAGGTGGTGTCGCTGGCCGAGGGATTGCGGGGCGACGCCTCCATCACGGTGATTGCCTTTGACCGCGAGCCCCGGGTCCTGGTACGGGACGGCACGGACCCCGGTGAAGTGCGCCGGGCGCTGGAGAAAATCACTCCCTCCGCCTGTGCCGCCGACCCGGGCCCCGCTTTTTCGCTGGTCCGGGCCCTGGTGGAGCAGTACGACAACCCCCGGGTGGTGCTCGTGAGCGACGGGGGTTTTGAGCCGCCGGGCGACGCCGCCGTGGCGTTTGATTTTATCCCGGTGGGCGAGGGAGACGCCAGCGTGGCCATCGCGGCCCTGAACCTGCGCCCCGGGGATTCCGGGCAGGCTGCCCAGGTTATGGTGGTGAACCACGGCTCCCGCCCGGCATCGGGCACCGTCTCCCTGGCGACGGGGAATTACCCCGCGGGCAGCCGGAAATGGAAGCTCGGTCCGGGACAGGCTGAATACCTGCTGTGGCCCGATTTGCCCCGGGGCGTTACCGTGGCGGCGGAGCTGAAGCCGGATAACCCCGCCATGGACCTTCTGGAGCTGGACAACCGGGCCTGGGCGGTTCCGGCCAACCAAACCAAGCGCAGGGTTTTACTGGTTTCCAGCGGCAATCTATTTCTGGAGCGCGTGTTGACCTTAATGCCCCGAACGGAAGTTTACCTGGCCGACAGAGCGCGCTACGAGCTATTGTTGCAGGGCGCCTACCCGTACGACATTACCGTGCTGGACGGCCTGGCCGGGCCGGTGCCGCCCGGGGCCGCCCTGCTGGTCGATCCCCCGGCGGGCTCACCGGTGCCGGGGCTTACCATAGGCGCCGCCGTGGACCGGGTCCGGCCGGTGCCGCAGCCCGGCAGCCCGCTTTTGAAGTACGTGGACCTGGGCGGGACAAACATCAGGGACGCCCGGGCAATCCGGGCCGGCGCGGGTTGGACTGCGGACATCGTTTCGGGCAAGCACGTGCTGTTTGCCCACGGTGAAGCGGAGGGGCGGCGTATGGCCGTGTGGTCCGTAGACCTGCACCGTTCGGATCTGCCGCTGCGCCCCGCCTTCCCCGTATTGATGCAGAATACGCTGGACTGGCTGCTGCCCCCGGGGTTGGGGGTGCCGCAGCGCGTGCGGCCTGGCGACGAGGTGAAAATATTGCCCCCGCCCCGGGCCACGGGTATGACGGTGGAAAGCGACAACGGCGCGGCGTGGGAGCTGGCCCCGCCCTTTCCGCCCTCCCCCTGGACCCCCGGTGAACCCGGCTTGTACCGGCTGATTGCGTACCGGGAAGGCGGGAGCTCGGTGTACGAAATAGCGGTAAACGGTTATCACGCGGCGGAGGCCGACCTGCGGGTGCGCGACCCGCGCCGTCCCGAAGCCCCGCCGGGATCAGGGGAACAGGCGGGACGCGGGTCCGGGCGGGCGCTGCCCCTGGCCCGGTGGCTGGCTATGGCTGCCCTGCTGGTGATTATTGCGGAATGGGGGGTGACCAGTCGTGGGCGTTAGTTTTACCGATCCACTTTGGTGGTTGATCCTGCCCGCGCTGGGGCTGCTGGCCTGGTACCTCAGGCTGCCCTGGTTGCGCCTGGCCGGTTCGGCGATCCAGAAACGACGGGAGCGCAGGCGGCTTTATACCCGGCTGGCGCTGCTGGCGCTGCTGGTGGCGGCGCTGACCGGCCCCGGCCTGGTCAGCCTGATCCACCGGCAAGCGGTGGTGCTGGCCCTGGACAAATCGGCCAGCGTGGGCCCCGCCCTAAGCGAAGGGGAGCGGTGGATCAGGGAGACGCTGGCGGTCAAGCCCGGTGACGCCACGGTGGGTGTGGTCTCATTCGGCCGGCAAGCCCTGGTGGAGGAACCGCCCGGCAAGCGGCCCGATTTCTACCGCGCCGCCACCGACCCGGGCGAAGAGGCCAGTAACATCGGCGAGGCGCTGCGTTTCGCCCGGGCCATTATGCCCGGGGACGCCAGGCAGAGGGTGGTGCTGCTTACCGACGGCCGCGATACAGGTAACGGTGCCGTGGCCGCGGCCAGGGCGCTGCGCGCCGAAGGGGTGCGGGTGGACGTGGTGCCGGTGGGAACCGGCGCCGGCGCCGACATCCGGCTGGATGCCATGCACGTAGCCCCCCGGGCCCGGGTCGGGGAAAACACCGTGGTCGAGACGGTAATCCGTTCGGACGTTGCCGCCGCGGCCAGGCTTTTCCTGGAACGGGACGGTGAGCTGCTGGCCGCCCGGGATGTAAACCTGCGGCCGGGAGAAAACCGGCTGGCCATGCCGGTTCCCGCGGGCGATGCCGGTATGCACCGCTACCGGGTCCGGGTTATGACCGAAAGTCGCGCTATCGACGCCTTTGCCGCCAATAACGAGGCCGGGGGCGTCCAGGAGGTGGCCGGCCCGCCCCGGGTGCTGGTGCTGGCGCAGCGCGCCGGTGAAGCCCGGGCGCTGGTGGAGGCGCTGCACGCCTCCGGGCGGGTTGAGGTGGATGTGAAGGAACCGGGCGCGGCGCCCCGGGGCCTTACCGGCTGGGCCCGCTACCAGGCGGTTTTCCTGGTTAACGTGCCCGCCTTCAGCCTGGGCGAAGGGGTGATGCGCGAGCTGGAGACCTACGTGCGGGACGCCGGCGGCGGGCTGGTCATGACCGGCGGGCCGGACTCCTACGGGCCCGGCGGTTACGCCGGCACGCCGGTGGAGCGCGCCCTGCCCGTGCACATGGATATCAAGGGGCGGGGGGAACTGCCCTCGCTGGGCCTGGTGCTGGTGATCGACAAGTCGGGCAGCATGGATGCGCCGGCCGGTGGCGCCGCAAAGATCGCCCTGGCCCGGGAGGCCGCCGCCCGCAGTATTACGGTGTTGACCGAGCGGGACCGCGTGGGCGTGCTGGCCTTTGACAGCCTGCCCTGGTGGGTGGTGCCCCCGGGTCCGGTGGAGAACAAGGAGCACCTGCGCCGGCAGATCGGGAGCATCCAGGCCGGCGGCGGCACGGAAATTTACCCGCCGCTGCTCGCGGCCTACCAGGCTTTGCGGGACCTGCCCACCCGGGTGAAGCACATTATTTTGCTTACCGACGGTATCTCGGCCAGCGGCGGCGACTACCAGGCGCTGCTGGCCGACATGAGGTCGGCCGGGATTACGTTGAGCACGGTGGCCGTGGGTGCCGAGGCCGACGGCGGGATGCTGCGGGCTTTGTCCGAGCTGGGCCGGGGCCGTTTTTACGCCACGGCCGACGCGGATAGCATCCCGTCCATCTTTACCAAGGAGACCCTCATGGCCACCCGTAGTTTTGCGGTGAACGAGCGTTTTTATCCCCGGGTGGCGACAGCCGGCATACTGCTGAGGGGCATTGAGGCGGTGCCCCCCCTGGACGGGTACATTGCGGTTTCTCCCAAAGACCTGGCGGAAACCCTGCTGGTATCGCCCCGGGGCGACCCCGTGCTGGCGGCCTGGCAGTACGGGCTGGGCCGCGCGGTAGCCTGGACGCCCGACACGGGCGGGCGCTGGAGCGCCGCCTGGTCCACCGGAGATATTTTCCCGCGCTTGTGGGGGAACGTGCTCTCCTGGATTCTCCCCGCGGACAATTCCGGCGCGCTGCAGGTGCGGGCCGAAGTGGTTTCCTCCGGCACCACCGCGGGCGGGCAATTGTTGCAAATTGACGTGGAAGACTCGGGAAACTGGCGGGAGGTGCGCCATTTAAGCGCCCTGGTTACGGGACCGGACGGCGGTACCCGGGAGGTGCCGCTTGAGCCCGCCGGGCCGGGTCGTTACGAAGCCCGTCATGCAGTGGACAAACCGGGCGCCTACCTGGTCACCGTTACCGGGACGGGCAAAGACAATGGCCAGGTGCTGGGCCGCGGTGGCGCGGTGGCGCCCTACCCGCCGGAATACCGGGAAACCGGCGTGGACATGGACGCCCTTGAGGCCATCGCCAGGGCCGGGGGCGGCACCGTGTTGGAACAGCCCAAGCAAGCCTTTGCCGATAACCTGCCCCCGGTGCGGGCCCGGCGGGATTTAACCGCCGCTCTGCTGGCCCTGGCCGCGCTGCTCTGGCTGGGGGACGTGGCGGGGCGCCGCCTTGCGCTGGGGCAGGAGGAACGGGCCGTGCTGCGGCGTTTCGGGCTGCGGCTGCGGCAGCGGCTAATGCCCGGGCGAGCCCGGGATGGCGGGCAGCCCGCCTGGACCGGTGATACGCTGTCCCGGGTGCGGGATCTGCGCCGCCGCCGGGTTGCCGGGCCCGAAGGCGCGGCGGGCGGGGAAAAAGAGGGCGACCTTTCCAAGGCACCATTCGCCACATCCTCCGTTGCAAGTTACCGGACCCGGCCATCCCGGAGTGACTCGGCCGGGCCCGGAGCGGCGGCGCCGGGCCACGATGAAACCGCCCCCGGCCGGGCCGCCGGGCCGGAAAAAGCAACGGGGCAAGCCGGGCCGGGCGAAAATGCAAAAACCAGGCCGCGGGATACGGCGTCCCGCTTGTTGGACGCCAAGCGCCGCGGGTTTAAATAGTAACACCAGTATAGGATAAACAAAAGAGGGGGAGGCCATGTAAATGGTTTCCCCCTCCTACTCGATCCCAACGCCACCACTTAATTTTTACCGGGAGTTAACCCTGTAAAAACATCCATTAAATTAATATTTAAGCCCTGCAAAAGCGGGGAGGATAAAGTTTCCTTTTGGTTATATGTGCCGGCAATTTGCCAGTATTTTTCGCCGGGGGTAAGTATCTCGACCACCATACTATCGGGGTCGACAATCCAATATTCTTTTACTCCGTGGGTAAAATACAATCTGCTTTTTTCCACACGATCACGACTTGCTGTTGAGGGGGAAAGTATTTCTATAATTAAATCGGGTGCGCCGTCAACATGTTGTTCTTTAATAATGTCCAGGCGATCTTTTGCAATAAAAAATATGTCCGGTTGGGGTTTATCTTTTTCGGTTAGTAAAACATCGACGGGTGCATACATTACTTCGCCCAGTTTATTGCTTAGTACAAATTCCGAAATAATGCGGTACAATCTACCACTTATTCGCTGGTGGTATGTTTTAGGCGCTGGAACCAATATCAATTCACCCCCAATTAGCTCATACTGGTTATCGCCCTTTATCATAAGGTAGTCGTCGTATGTGTATAAACGGGTGATAGTTTCTGTTTGCACCATTAAAAACCCCCTTCCTTTAAAGTAACTATAACAGATGTATTATTATATTGGTAGTATTTTGGAGTACCGGTCACCCTAAACCGTTTTCCGCCATTTAATGAGGTAATGAACGGCAAACCAGAAAGAAACCGCCAGTAGTAAGTAAATAATGACGCCCGGGGCGGCACCTGTATGCCCGCTGTGGGGGAAAAACAACCGCATTGCCAGTGGCCCTCCGAGCAGGGTAAAACAAAGAGCCGTACCAAGTTTAAAGAACCACTCAAACTGCTCGAACACCAGCACTTCCCCGTTTTTCTCCAGGTGATTTTTGTTGAACAAATACTGGGTCAGCTGGTACAGGCCGCCGGTCAGAACCAGCAAAACCCCGTAAACCAGCGGCAGGTTTTGCTCGAGAAGAACATCATCCTGCATAATGTAGGTGGGCACGGTGAGCAAAAGGACAATATCGGTGTTCAAAAAAAGCGCGTGTCTGAACATTATGTTCCAGTAATTCAAATTAAACATGATTAATAAGGATAGACCCAGTGGAAAGTACAAAAATATCATTGCCAGTAACCCGTTGCCGAACGTTGTGCCGCTGATGCTGGAAATCGCCATGGTAAAAGAAAACACGAATCCCAAAACCAGTATGTTTCTTAACGCCCAGGCCCAGATGTCCGCGGCGTGAAAGGGGAATTCAATGCCGGGAACGGTCCATAACAGCAGGGTCATGATTAAAGCGTTGAGGCCAAAGATGGCCGCAATTTGCGTCCAGCCGTACATAAATTTATTGTAGATAATTTCGCGCCGGGAATAGGGCATGGCCAGCAGAAAATTAAAGGAGTTCAGGTCCCGCTCCCGGCCCAGCATGGTGGCCGCCAGCATGATGGTGATGAGAACCGAACCAAAACCGGCGCTCGCCTCGTTAAAAGATAGCAAGCGGGCGATATCATACATGCCGTAAAAGGTGTCCGCCATCTGGTGGTTGTTCATTCTTTGCCAGTCCAGATAGGTCAATATTTCCTTGATCAGCTTAAAGCTGGCGCCAAAGGTGATGTAACCGAAAAACGCGGCGGCCATTACCCAGCTGTTTTTGGATTCCTTCCAGAGCAGGGTCTTATTGGGCAATAGTTTGTTCCAACCCATAACCCATCCCTCCCATCCGGTAAATAAAGATGTCTTCCAGAGACATATCAATGGTTTCCAAAAGCAGGGGCCGGTACCGTTCAAGTTCTGCCATTACTCCACCGGGATTTTCCCGCACCACGATAGTATATACCCGGCCCCGCCGCTCAACTTTGAGAATGTTCGCTTGTTTGAGGAACTCTTCGGGCAGCGGCTCGTTCACGGCCACCTGGATTTTACGTACATTTTGCTTCATTTCTTCCAGACTTTCGTTAAACAACACCCGGCCGTTATGGATGATGCCGATCCGGTCGCAGATCCTTTCCAACTCATTAAGATTGTGGGTGGATATCAGGATGGTGGTCTGGCGATGGGCCACCTCGTCCACTAATATGTTTAACAACTGCCGGCGCAGCACGGGATCCAGCCCGGAGGTCGGTTCGTCCAACACCAGTACCGCCGGCGCGATGGACAGGTTCAACAGCACGGCCAGCCGGGTGCGCATGCCTTTGGACAGGTGTCTGACCCTTTTACCTTCCGGTAGTGGAAATAAATGCCAAAGCTCCTGAAACCGCTTTTCATCCCAGTTGACGTAGGTATTCCGGTAAAACTTGATCATATCCCGGACCTTGAAATGGGGGTAAAAGCCTTGATCATCGGCCACATAGCCAACGCGGGCTTTGATCCCGGGGTTCCGGTGCACGTCGTGGCCGTCGATGAGCACCCGTCCCCGGTCGGGCAGCAATATGCCCATGATGGTTTTAATCAGCGTTGTTTTGCCTGCACCGTTCGGCCCCACAAGGCCGAAGACGCTACCCGGTTGCACCTCGAAATCGATATTGTCAAGCGCCGGGTATTCCCCGAAGGTTTTGGTTAAGTGCTCCACCCGGATCAATTTTGCCCCTCCTTTATGTTTAATTCTTCCAGCAGTCGGGTTACCAGTTGGAGAATCTCCCCGTGTTTCATCCCCAGGTAATGGGCTTCCACCAAAATGTTTCTCAGGTTTTCTTTTAAAACGGTCAGTTTTTCCTTGTCTACGCTGGGTTTATAATTCAAGCTGACAAATGTGCCCTTGCCCCGCAGCGTTTCAATCACTTTTTGTCTTTCCAGCTCCTGGTAGGACTTTTGGATGGTATTGGGGTTGATCGTCAATTGTACCGAAAGTTCCCGCACGGACGGCAGTTTATCTCCCGGTTGTAAAATTCCTTTCAGGATGGCTTCCTTGATTTCCTGGACCAGTTGCTGGTAAATGGGCGTACTGCTGCGCTGGTCTATTTTAAACACCGCATCACCTCCCGGGATGTATTAGGTGTACTACATCAACTAATACACATATAGCATATCACAAACTTCAGGCTATGTCTATCATAATTTATTTGCCGGTAAGGGATTGTTTTTGGCTTGACTTGCCGGGTCAAAAGTTTTATTTTGGGGTGGAAAGCGGGGGGTGGAGAGATTGTGCCGGCTGCCGTTGCCGAAAAACCTGGTGAAGGCCCGGTTTGTGGATCGCAAGAACAGGTTTGTGGCCCTGGTCAATGTGGACGGCAGGGATGCCCTTGCCCACGTGCCCAGTTCGGGCCGGATGCGGGAACTGCTGGTACCCGGCGCCGCAGTTTACCTTGCCCCGTCCGGGGGGCCGGGGCGACGGACGGAGTTTTCGCTGCTGCTGGTGGATTACGGTGGAATCCTGGTATCGGTGGATTCCCTGCTCCCCAACCGGCTGCTGGACCACGCCTTCCGGCAGGGGGCGCTGCCCGGTTTTGAAAGATATACGGGCGTGCGGCGGGAGTTTCCTTACCGGGAGGGGCGGGTGGATTTTTTGCTCACCGGTAACAGAGAGCAATGCCTGGTGGAAGTAAAATCAGTGACCCTGGTGGAACAAGGGGAGGCGCGCTTCCCCGACGCACCCTCGCTGCGCGGGGCCAGGCACCTGGATGAGCTGGCGCTGGCCCGGCGCGAGGGATACCGGGCGGCGGTGATTTTTGTGGTGCAGCGGCAGGACGGCATTTACTTCACCCCCAACGACGGCACTGACCCCCGTTTCGGCCGGTCCCTGCGCCGGGCCAGCGGCGCAGGGGTGGAGATTTACGCCCTGGGGTGCCGGGTGGGGCTGAAGGATGTTGAAATTTATGGTGGCATACCTGTATTATTGTAGTCGAAATTCTCATCCTTTCCATAAGATTTATCGCTTGAATTCTATGAACTAAATGAATATCCGGTAGGGTGCTGTTTTTGACATTTGGGAAGTAAATAGGCTAAATTTTTAGATAATTAGCATACAATAGAGCTAAGACTATCCAAACGGGGTGTTTGAATTGATCAGAGACTTCTTGGATCGGGTGGAAAAAGAAGTAACGAGCCGGGATTACCGGGTTACCGGTATTGAGCTGGTTTGTTGCAACGAAAAGCGCAACAGGGTGCACTTGGTGGTTTCCGTAGCCCGGGGAGAGAGGCAGGAGATAAGGTTGCCGGTGTCGATTTCCATGGAAAACGTTCAGGCGGGCAACCTGTACCGGGCGGCGGGGTTAATTCTCCAGGCGGTGGATCTTGGCACGTGGGGCCCGCGTGATTTCAAACGGGTGCGGGATTCACTTTCGATAACGGCATAATACTTTTCACGGGGTCAGGCCTTTCCTAATTTCTTAACTCCATTATTTATATATATAAATTTTATAGTTAATATAGTTAAGACAGGCCTGACCCCAGAAACGAGGTGTTCCTAATGCTGGAGGACAAGCAGGTTATAGTTGAAATTACGGGCATCAATCATGACGGTGAGGGCGTGGGCCGGGTGGGGGGCGCCGTGGTATTCGTGCCCGGCACCGTCCCCGGGGAGCGGGTGGCGGTTCAAATCAGCGAATTGCGGCGGAACTACGCCCGCGGTGTGCTGCTGCAAATTCTCACCCCCTCGCAGCACAGGGAAGAACCAGCCTGTGGCTTATCGGCGCAATGTGGCGGCTGTAGTTTACAACACGTGGCTTACAAGGAGCAGTTGAGGCTGAAGACCGAACTGGTCAGGCAAAATTTGGCCCGCATCGGGGGTGTAGCCGGGGCGAACGTGCGGGAAATGATCGGCATGGAAGATCCCCGGCATTACCGCAATAACGTGCGTTTCAAGGTGCGCCGGCATTCCGGTGGAGTGGCCCTGGGGTTTTTTGCCCCGGAGTCGCACCGGCTGGTGGCCGGTATGGAAAATGACGGCGGGGATTTATGCCTGCTGGCCCACCGGGAACTTAACCGAGTTGCGACGGCGGTGCGGGAAATACTTGAAAACAGCCCGGCAGGCGTGGACCTGCCCGCGGAAGTCATGCTGCGACGGGGCGGCACCGGTGAAATCATGGTCGTGCTGGTGGGAAATAAGGGTGAGGCAAGGGGTTTTAATCATTTGGGCCTCCGTATTGCCGGCATCCCCCGGGTGGTGTCGGTAATGGCACTCACGCGCGCGGGTGGAAAAAAGCCGGGCGGCAGATATAAAGTGCTGGCCGGCAGGGATTACATCCTGGACGAACTGGACGGGTTGGTATTCCGGATTTCCGCGGCGTCATTCTACCAGGTCAACCCCCGGCAAACCGGGGTGCTTTACCGTCAGGCCCTGGAGTACTGCGCCCTGCGGGGCGGCGAGGAAGTTGCCGACGCCTACTGCGGGGTGGGCACCATCACCCTGTACGTCGCCCGTTACGCCGGTGCGGTGCGGGGATATGAGGTCGTGCCCCGGGCGGTGGAGGACGCCCGGGCCAACGCCGCCCTCAACGGGGCGAATAATGTCCGGTTTTTCCGGGGCGCGGTGGAACGGGTGCTGCCGGAACACGTTGCCGTGGGCTACCGCCCGGACGTGGTGCTGCTGGACCCGCCCCGCGCCGGCTGCCGTCCCGAAGTGCTGGACGCTGTGGCCAGAAGCGGGGCCCGGCGGGTGGTTTACGTGTCGTGCAACCCGGCCACCCTGGCCCGGGATATCGGCCGCCTGGCCCGATTGGGGTACGAATTACAGGAGGTGCAACCGGTGGATATGTTCCCCCATACCAGCCATTGTGAGGTCGTCGCGAGGATTGAGAGGGTGAAAGGCTGATAATTTTTATGGGATTTGCCCAAGATGCCGGGAAAGGGACGGAAGCAAAAACCAGTAAGTTCATAAAATTAAGGGCTGAGCCTATTTATCTAATAGACTCGGCCCTTATCCATCTCGCAGGATATTTTCTCAAATCTGTTGATTAAATATTAAAGTATGCTGTTTTTACCTGTTTTTCCTGCGGAATAAGATATTTTTAAGTGATTTCCACATCTTTTTAATGCTATTCATTAATTTCACCTCCTTGCTGGCACGGGCTATTTTTTCAAGTTCGACGTTAGTGCCCGTTGTAATTGGATTATTCGCATTTCCGGCATGCGCTTTGTGCCTGGTGCCCGCTCCTGCGTTTCTCCCAAATGGCATTGCAAACGGCTGCCCAATTTTTTGCCTTCCGGTCCAGGGATTCTGCTACAAGCCCTTCCAGCACCGTTTCGGCTCCCGGGTGAGTGGGACGGGCCCCCGACTCGGCCACGATTGCCCGCAGCGCATCCGGATTGTCGATAACCGGGCAGGGCCGCAGGTGATTTTCACAGAAGGGCTGGCGCTTTTGAAAGGAGGCGAATAAAGGTGACCGCAGGACTTCCAGCAGGGTCTTGTCCTTGATGTTGTCGACGGCGAAGTGGACGAAGGCGCAGGGCTCCACGTCTCCGGCGGCGTTGATGTGGAAATACCGCCGCCCGCCGGCGATGCAGCCGCCGGTCATTTCACCGTCGTTCCAGAAGTCGGCCAGCATGATCGGTTTGTGGGTGCGGATGTAAGGAATGCGCTCGGCCAGGTAGGCCCGCTGTTCCGGTGTCACCATCAGTTCCGGATCTGGATCCCGCCCGATGGGAATATAGTGAAAGAACCAGCCGTAAGTAACTCCTTTGTCGACCAGGAAGTCGATAAAGTCGTCGCTGGTGACTTCCATTACATTATCCCGGGTAACGGTAATCGACACCCCGAATATGACTCCCCTTTCCTTCAACAAGTCCATAGCACCTATTACTTTGTCAAAGGTGCCGGCGCCGCGGCGGGCGTCGGTGCGTTCCCGCCGGCCTTCCAGGCTGATGGCGGGTGACAGGTTCCCCACCTCCACGATTTTACCGGCCGCCTCCTCGTTGATTAGCGTGCCGTTGGTATAAACCATGAACGCCATGTCGCTGTGCTTACCGGCCAGTTCGAACAGGCGCGGGTAAACGAACGGCTCCCCGCCGGACATGACCGCCCAGTAAATGCCCAGTTCCTTGGCTTCGGTAAAGAGACGGTCCAACCTTTCGAAACTAAGCGAATTCTTTTTCGCGTACTTGCCGGCCCAGCAGCCCTCGCAAGCCAGGTTACAGGCGCCGGTCGGATCCACAAGGAAGAAGTTTGGTACATGTACCCCGTGTTTTTGCGACATCTGCGTCTGTTTTGGAATGCCGAAAATCATGGCGTTGATGAACCAGTTATAGATCAGGCGGTGCTTGATGTTGGGATGTGTCGCGACGAACAGCCGGTTGACGAAAGTCCGGATGGCCGGGTTTTGCCGGTAGGCCAGGGCTACCTGCTCCACCTGTTCCTTGTGTTCCTTCTTAATGGCAAGCAATTTTACCAGGTTGAGAATTTTCGGCAAGTTTACTTCGGGGTCTTTTTCGAGGTAGCCCAGAGCCTGGCGGAGGACCTGTTCCTTTACAAAGTTTTTGGCGAAGTCGAGATTTGCCGTTTTCCACTGCATTCCTCTGATACCTCCATATTAGTATAATTTTCTCTTCCTTTTGTGGTTGTTAAAGAAAAATTATATGCAGGGTCACCTCCCTGACGCGAGTTTAGTAAAGATGCACCCACATATCTTTGGGGTTTACCAATAAAACACAAAACGCCAAAAAGACCAAACTACTGCCCAAAAAAATTTTATATTGACCGTTCTAAAGCATCACTCAAAAATTTTACCAGCAATTTATTTTCTTTGGCGCTAAATTCAGAGATATATTTTTGGAGCCGGCCCACTTCATCGGCCAGCCGGCCGTTTATGACGTCATGCATATTTTTGACCGTTGCTCCCAGCACCGTGCCCGCGAACAGGCTCAGGATCAGTTCGGGCCTGAGGGCCGGCTGCAGCAGATTTTTTATCATTTTTACGGCTTTTGCACCCAGGTTTTGAACGTAAACAATCAATACGGCTATTATATATGTGCTGATTATTATCGGCGCCTCGGTGGCCGGCATCTCTTTCAGGAGGTCATCGATAATTTTTTTCGAGCCGTGCTTTTTAACATCTTCAAATATTTCGAGAAGTTTTTCCCGGGCAGCGTGCCATTCTTCCATGTGGTCGATTTCTTCTTTTTCTCTCAGGAATAATTCCCCGGCTTTTGGGGTTGGAAGAAATAGAAGAACCGAACGTCCCGAGTACCTTTCTTCACGGCTTACGGAATATTCGCTGCGCAAATAACCTTCTTTCTCCAGTTCCTTTAAGATATCGTATGCTGTCCACTTGCTGACCCCCAGCGCTTCGGCTACGGTGATATAATGTACGGGTGTACCGGTATTTTCGTATATTTTTTTAATCTTGTGTAAAAATTCTTTTCTTCGCCGGGTCAAAGTCATCTATCTCACTCCGGTTATAAATATTGCCCCAAAAGACCCAAAAATCTATGCATATAATAACCCGGTTTATAGAAACCTGTCAAGTGGGATTTACGGGTGCGTTGGGGACATTCCTCCGAAGGAGGTGTGTCCCCTTTCCGCCCCCGGTTCCGGTGTTCCATGCGGGTATTGGACCAATACGCGACAGGATTGACCGAAATATCGTCGAAGTAAATAATACAGTTTTAATAAATAAGTTACTATTCACCAAAACATTAGACTGCTGTGGTATTGTACATAAGCGAACTGCTTGCGTAGTAGCGGTAACAGCACCCGGCGAGCTTTGGGTAACCGGGTAGCGGAGCGAAACCAGCAGCCCACTGACAGGCTTTGATCTATCCAGGAGGGGGTTAAGATGGCAAGGAGTAGAAAATACGGCAAGACCTGGTGGGGCAATGCCTGGGTCGAAGCAATGGAAAGAATAGACCATAACACTAATCGCCTGCCCCGGGGGAGAAGTTATGCCAACGGCGGCAGGGTGAGTGAGATTAGTATAGACGTGTCGGGAAGAGTGCGGGCCAGGGTGAGAGGCACCCGCCCTACTCCGTACAAAATCGAGATCAAGCTTAAGGAATTTTCACGACAGGAAAGGGAAACTGCCGGAGCCATAGTATCCGGGGACCCGGCCCTGGCTGCCGAACTGTCTATGGGCCGGCTTCCTGAAAAAATCCTGCAGCTTTTGGAGAAAAATAATATTTACCTTTTACCGAAAACTTGGAGTGACATAACCGCCCACTGTTCCTGCCCGGACTGGGCCAACCCGTGCAAGCACCTGGCGGCGGTTTATTATATCATCGCCAACGAAATCGACAAGGACCCGTTAATCTTGTTCAAATTGCGTAATGTCGAGGCCCGGGAACTGATGCAGGAGGCAGGTTTTATCAATCGGGAGCCGGCGGCCGAACCCGCTTCCGCCCCGGCTGAAATGATGGCCGCCGGCGCGCCTGTTTTTGTGCCTTATCAAGAAGTTATTCCTTCCTGGCCGAAAAGCGGGGCAGCGGCGCAAAACACGGAACAGGCAGCACAGGCGGCGGGGGAAATACCTGTCGACTTAAGTGCCTTGGCTGACAGCAGGGAGAGCGAATCCATATTCGCTCTTCTGGACGACGCGCCCCTTTTTTACCCCGGTGGAGACTTTAAGACCCTGTTCTTAAAGGCTTATAAAAACATATCCAATTCCATGGCCAACCTTGAGCTGCTGGTGGAAAACCGCTTTTCCTTCAAGGATATGGCCTTTACCCTCATTTACCCTTCTACCGCTGAACTGAAAAAATTTTTGCTTGAAAACCACGGGAAGCAGCAGTTCCGGCAGGCAATTTCCGTTTTTACTACCTTGCTGCCTACTGCCGGAGAGGGAAAGATTGACCCCGCCTTTCAGTTTTCCCCGGCCGGGGAGGAAAAAATGTTGGATCTGCCCCTGGCGGCAGGTGAGAAAATAATCTTAAAAAGAAAAAAGGGCCTGCTGCTGCCGATGGGGGCTGTTTTAGATCTGTTCCTTTCCCTTCCCTTCAAACTGCCCGTTAACCGGACATCCCCCTGGGCGGATTTTTTAAGCGCGGCCACTGCAGTTGCCCAGGCGCTGGCCAGGTCGTTATCTTTTATACCGGTTTTGAGAAACTTGGATGCAGATAAGGCCGACACCGGCGGGTGGGGTAATTTTTATGTTGTTTACCGGCCTATGGACCGGTTCGGAAAATTGCGGCAGGTGGTGGAGTATCTCGCTTCAATAATGCCACCCGGCATGATCTTTTGCCGGAAGGAAAAGGGGATTCTGGACGGTCCCGCAGCCGTGGAGGAATTTCTTACTTTGGTCCTAACCCACCTGGTCAATCGCTTTGCCGGGGTTAAACCGGATGCCGGTGATAAAACGGCCAGGGCTTTTTTCTGCGGGGAGCCTTACTTGGTGGAAAAATTCGAAGAAGAACAAACAGCCAAAGCCATATCCGACTGGCTGGGCTGGCTCAACCTGCACCCCGCCGAAATTGCTCCGGTGCTTAAAATAGGATTGCCCCGCTCCGGCAGGGAAAAATTCACCCTTAAAGTGTATATCGAGAATAAAAATGACCCGCTGGCACCGGTGCTGCCGTTGAAAGAAGCGTTTTCCAACCAAGGGGAGCTGTACTCTTTGCCTGTTGCATATGTCCGCCGGGAAGTGGCCCGCCAATTGACCATTGCCGGGGAGCATATTCCCATCCTGAAAAAGCTTTTAAGCCATAAGGGAAATAAACAGGCCAACCTTTCCCCGTCCGCCCTGGCCGAGTTTGTCACCGGGGGACAACAGGTATGTTCCCTGCTGGGAATCAGGGTGATGATCCCCAAAGAATTGAAGCAAATGGCCGTACCCCGGCTGGCGCTGGCGGCCAGGAAGACGCAGGGTGATGAAAAATCCGTCTCCTATTTCAATTTGGATGAGATGCTGGAATTTGCCTGGCAGGTGTCCCTGGGTGATGTTACCATGACCGGGGAAGAATTTCGCCGGCTGGCGGAGTCTGCATCGGGTGTGGTGAAATTCAAGGAGCAGTACCTGCTCCTGAAACCGGAAGAAGTTGAAGGTATTTTAGCCAAACTGCGCAGCCCGGCGCCGCGCCTTTCCTCAATGGAGGTGCTGAGGGCCGCGGTTACCGGTGAGGCGGCGGGGGCGGTTTTCAACCCTGACCGGTTGTTGCGGCAACTGGTGGACGACCTGGGTGCGCCGGGGGAAGTCCTTTTGCCGGCGGGCTTGCAGGCCAACCTGCGCCCCTACCAGCAAAGGGGCTTTAAGTGGCTGTATCATCATGTCGTCAGGGGGCTGGGGTCCTGCCTGGCCGACGACATGGGCCTGGGCAAGACGCTCCAGGTGATCGCCGTGCTCTTAAAGCTAAAGGAAGAAGGGAGGCTTGTCAGGCCCGCCCTGGTGGTGTGCCCGACCACCCTCATCGGCAACTGGGTCAAAGAATGCAGCAAATTTGCTCCCTCACTGAAGGTGGCCGTCTACCACGGCAGCGGCCGCAGGTTGAACATCAAAGGCGTGGACCTGGTTATTACCTCTTATGGCGTCCTGCGCCGGGAAAGAGCTAAATTTCAAAGAAGTAAATGGGGTCTGGTGGTCGTTGACGAGGCCCAGAACATCAAAAACCCGGATAGTGATCAGACCAGGGCGGTTAAGTCCCTGGAGGCCGGGAGCCGTATCGCCCTAAGCGGCACCCCGGTGGAAAACAGGCTGATGGAGCTGTGGAGCATTTTTGACTTTATCAACACCGGTTATCTGGGCGGGCAAAAGGATTTTGTCGGCAACTACGCCCTCCCGATAGAGAAATACAGGGACAGGGAGAAAATCGACCGGCTGAAAAAAGCCACCGCTCCTTTCCTGCTGCGCAGACTTAAAAGCGACCGGTCTATTATCAAGGACTTGCCCCCCAAGGTGGTTAAGGAAGAAAACTGTTATTTAAGCAAGGAACAGGCGGCCCTGTACCAGCAGGTGCTGGAACAGGTGATGGGTGAGATAGAACAAAGCGAGGGCATCACCCGCAAAGGCCTGGTCTTTAAGTTGATGACCTCGCTCAAACAAATCTGCAACCACCCGGTGCAATATAGTAAAAAGGGTAAGGTTACCAGGGAACATTCAGGCAAGGCCGATAAAACGCTGGCCCTGCTGGAACAGATTGCAGCTGCCGGGGAAAAGGCCCTGCTTTTCACCCAGTACAGGGAAATGGGCGAACTGCTGGTGGAACTGATCCGGGAGGAGCTGCAGGTGGAGGCCCTTTTCTTCCACGGCGGTGTTCCCCGGCAAAAGCGGGACGCAATGGTGGAAAAATTCCAGGGGGACCAAGATGCCGCGCCAGTTATGGTGGTTTCCC
Source organism: Desulfallas sp. Bu1-1 (assembly GCF_015594625.1). Lineage (GTDB taxonomy): Bacteria > Bacillota > Desulfotomaculia > Desulfotomaculales > Desulfallaceae > JADNRQ01. The sequence continues at coordinate 22,772 of NZ_JADNRQ010000014.1, forward strand.
TCAAAGCCGGAGGCACGGGGCTGAATTTAACGGCGGCCACCCACGTGATCCACTACGACCTCTGGTGGAACCCTGCCGTGGAAGACCAGGCCACCGATAGAACCTACAGGATCGGCCAGACCAGGACGGTGCTGGTGCACCGCCTGATCAGCCTGGGTACCTTTGAAGAAAAAATCAATGCCATGATGGCAGCCAAGAGGGAACTGGCCGAGCTGGTGGTTGCCGCGGGCGAAAGCAGCCTCAGCGAGCTTTCCAATGCGGAACTGAGGGAACTGTTCAGGTTGGAAAGCTGAAGACCGGCCGGCAGCTTATGTCATTGCCCAGCATACCCACCCCATGCCGGCAGAGGTCTTGGACCTGGCGGCGGTAAACCGGGTTATGCATATACCCCATCATCTACCCTTAAACCGTTTACGCAAGCAAAGCGGCTACCACTCCAACCAGGAAAATGCCGTCAAATACTCCGGCCCCGCCGATACTCAGGGCGTGGGTGCCCAACTCCCTGAACCGGGGGTAATTCAACAGGTCCGCGCCGATAAGGGTGCCCCAGACCCCGGAAATGTAAGCAACCGGGGCGGCGTTTTCCCCGGCAAGGATCAGCGCTGAAGCGGCGGCTACCAGCGGGGGGATAAAGGCCGGCAGGGTTATGCCCACTCCCCGTACCGGGCGCGCCAGAGCCTTTGCCACCGCGGCCACGACGGCTGTGGCAATGAGCGCCGGCAGAAAAGGCGCGCGCCCCAAAAGGTAAAGGCTGAAAATCACCGGGATTACAGCGCCGCCCACATTCACTGCAATGACCTGCTCCTGTACCCGTGGCGGGTAGTAAAAGAAAAATGGTAAGGAAAAGTGCTGTTGCTTGATAAGATATCTTTTTCGTACCGGGATGTTTATCACGCTGCCGATAATGGACAGGCTAAAAAGCAAAACCGCTCCCTCCGGTGATAACCCGAGCTTGGTAAAAGAGAAGGCGGCCACCTGGAAAAAAAGGATGAAAATGAAAAAAGGTAAAAGGAGTATAAGGAAAACGAGCCACATCAATGGCATAAGCAAACCTCCGTTTGATAATAAAAATTACTAATCGTCTAACATTATTTTATCATATCTCGGCATAATGCACCCACCTCTAAAGAGGGTGATGAATGCCAGCCACCTCGAGAAACAATACCTGATGGTGGGCAATGATGTGGAAAAGGACATCCTACCCGCCGCCGCTGCAGCATGACCAACTGCATTGTCCTTGACCCCTTTTCCTAGGACAGCATTGAAACGAGGCAGTATTTTTTACAAAAACAAATGATGCATATGCAGCTTTAAGGAAAATGCTGAAGCCTGGCAAGAAGAAGTTAAAGAGCGTGAAGCATGGGATCTAGAAATGAGGATGTCCATTGGGATGAAGATCAAAACCCCAGTACCCTTCATTGTCCCTTGCGACGGTATACAATACCCTTGAAGTATTGGCTAGAGCAGGGGAATTGCAAGAGATAAGGATAAAGGCAGATAAAAGGCATTTTGATCCGAACCCTGCCCCCCATGGCCATTTTTTATGCCGGATTTGCGGATCCATTTATGATTTGGATGCCGCTCCTTTGGAAATAGAAACTCCATTTAACATAAAGGGCTATCTGGTGGAAGAATATACACTTTATTTTTATGGGATTTGCCCAAGATGCAGGGAAAGGGACGGAAGCAAAAACCAGTGAGTCACTAAATAGAAGTAAGTGCAATTACCAGGGAGTGGTTAAAATGTAGGTTCTGATAATTTCAGGAAAAATAGTTTCAAAAAAAGTATTTTTGGAAGGGTGATCGCAACAAGACCTGTTGAAATCAAACCGAACATCTATTGGGTTGGCGGTATTGACTGGGATTTGCGTTATTTTCACGGCTACCTGACGCCCAGGGGAACCACCTATAACGCTTATTTGATTGTGGATGACAAAATTGCGCTGGTCGATACCGTAAAACACTACCTTTTGGACGAGATGCTTGAACGCATTAAAGTTATCGTGGACCCCGCAAAAATTGATTGACTCGCCGGTCAGCTATATTCCGGAAGAAAAACTGCTCCTGCCCAAAGAGGTTTTAAATTTTTCCAGGGAGATGGCCAGTAAGGTGACTGACCCGAAGTAAAAAGGGTTTTTGAACTCCTGTCGGACGAGGAGGAAAAACATTACAACGTTTTTGAAAAAATGATGCTGGAAATGAAAACATGCGGCCCGCCCGAGTATTATATGGATGAGTGAGTCTGACGGAGCTTAAGAAGAAGTTGACGGAGGGTGCAGGTAATTCTGTTTAAAAGGGGATTGTATGGTATGGAAAAATGGGTCTGTGAAGTTTGGCGGAATTAAAAAAACTTTTTGCCTGGAGAAACCGGATTTAATATTCAAACTTTTCAAGGAGATAAATGCTATGAAAAAATGGCGCTGTACAGTTTGCGGGTACGTCTACGAAGGGGAAACACCACCGGAAAAATGTCCTAACTGCGGAGCCCCGAAGGAAAAATTCGAGCTGTTGACCACCTCCGGCCCGGATCTTGTGGACTGGAATAAAATAGGTGTGGCGAAAGGCTCCGGTTTTGAAAAGGATTTAGACATGCAGTTCAGGGGAGAGTGCATGGAGGTGGGAATGTATATCGCTATGGCCCGCCAGGCCGAGCGGGAGGGCTATCCGGAGATAGCCGAAACAATGAAGCGGATAGCCTGGGAAGAAGCTCACCACGCAGCTCGCTTCGCCGAACTCCTGGGGGAAGTATTAAGCGAAAGCACGGAGGAAAACCTGAAAAGGTTGGTAGATGGCGAAGCCGGCGCCAACCGCGGGAAAAAGGAAATCGCCATCCGCTCTAAAAAGGAAGGACAGGACGCTATCCATGATGCCATTCATGAAGCGTGCAAAGACGAAGCCAGACATTGCATGGCTTTCTACGGTCTCTTAAAAAGGTACTTCCCAAAAGCTTAAAATGTTCAAAAAACCCAGGGCGTTAAATGGTGCCCCGGACTCTCTCCGCCAAGCCATACAAATCAAGGGGTTTCGCGATCTAACGTGAAGGTGAGTTCATAAAATTAAGGGCTGAGCCTATTTATCTAATAGACTCGGCCCTTATCCATCTCGCAGGATATTTTCTCCTGAGTTTATCAGTTCATAACGATTTTTGCCCATTTCGACCCTAAAAACCCAGCAAAATCAAGGCCAAAACTTTTTCGTCGAAAAAATTGTAGTGGCAATGTTGATATTCGAGATGCCCTTCACTGCTTGCACATAGCTAATTTTAGTAGTATAATCAAGCCATGTTTATCAAGATTACCAAATCAGGCCAACACGAATATGCTCAACTGGTGAAGTCCTACCGGGAAAACGGAACCGTCAAACATAAGGTTGTGTTAAATTTCGGTCGCCTGGACCAGATCGAGAACAATCCCAGCATCCAGCGCTTGGCCATCCGTTTACAGGAGTTGTCCAAGGTCAAAAACAGGGTTGATCTGGAGTCTTTCTCCGAAGCCCAAATCGCCAACTGGGGGTACATCGTTTACCAAAAAATATGGAAGGAGTTTGGCTTGGATAGGATTTTAACGGAGCTAAAAGAGTCCGGGAAAACCCGGTTTGACTTAAACAACGCCTGTTTTCTCATGGCCGTTCAGCATTTATTAGAACCGCGCAGTAAACTGGGCACCTACCATCATCAAGATCGTTATGCTCAGCTACCGCCGGTGGACTTGAATCACCTGTACCGATCCCTGGATTTTCTTTGTGACCATAAGGAAATGCTGGAAAAATATTTGTTTCAGAAAAATCGCCACCTTTTTAACCTGAAAGTGGATGTTGTTTTTTACGATGTTACCACCTTTCACTTTGAGAGCGTCAAGGCAGATACTTTAAAAGATTTCGGCTACAGTAAAGCCGGCAAATTCAATGAAATGCAGGTGGTGCTGGGCCTGCTCATGGACTGCGAAGGCCGACCCATTGGCTACGAATTATTCCCCGGGAGCACCTTTGAAGGGAAAACCCTGGAAGTATCCTTGGAAAAACTGGAGCAACGCTTTGGAATCCGCAGGGTGATCATTGTTGCCGACCGGGGCTTAAACAGTAAGTTTAACCTGAAAAAAATTGTCGATAAAGGGTACGGTTACATCGTTGCTTCCCGAATTAAAAACATGCCTAAAAGGATCCAGGAAGAGATTTTGGATACCGACGGGTATACCGAGTTGGACCCGGAAGAGAAAATTTGCTACAAAGTAATTGATTACACCAATCGGATGAAAGAGAACGGCAAAATATTCGAGTTGCCGGAAAAGCTGATTGTTACTTATTCTCCGACCAGGGCCAAGAAAGACCGGGCCGACCGGGAAAGGCTGATTGAAAAGGCCAAATCCCTTTTGGAAAACAAATCCCAGATTAAAGCCAGCAACAAGCGCGGCGGCAAAAAATACCTCAAAGGAACGGGCGAACTTGAGTGGGTTTTAGACCAGGAGGCCATTGCCAAAGACGAGAGGTTTGACGGCTACTACGGCATTCAGACCAGCGAAAAGGAGCTTGAGGTACAGGATGTCCTCGACGCTTACCATACCTTATGGAAGATCGAAGAATCTTTTCGCATCATGAAGAGCACCCTGGAAGTCAGGCCCGTTTTCCACTGGACAGAACCAAGAATCAAAGGTCACTTTGTGGTATGTTTTCTGGCTTTCCTTCTGGAAAGAACCCTGGAATTTCGGCTCAAAAAAGCCAATGTAGCAGCTTCTCCGGAAAAAATCCGGGAGGCGTTGAACTCGTTGGCCTTTGTTGAGATGGAAGTTGAGCAGAAAAAGTTTTACGTTAAAGCTAAAGGCACGGAGTTGAGCAATAAAATTTTACGGGCGCTACGGATTAAACCACCAAAAAATGTTACTCCTGCGGAGGAGCTGGTTCTGTAAAATAAAGGAATTTCTGTAGTGGCAATTTGCGCATTTTTATTTTTTTATTTTCAGGTTTTATGCGGGTTTGCGCTAGGTGAGCTGATAAAGTCAGGACAATGAAGCGGATAGCCTGGGAAGAAGCTCACCACGCAGCTCGCTTCGCCGAACTCCTGGGGGAAGTATTAAGCGAAAGCACGGAGGAAAACCTGAAAAGGTTGGTAGATGGCGAAGCCGGCGCCAACCGCGGGAAAAAGGAAATCGCCATCCGCTCTAAAAAGGAAGGACAGGACGCTATCCATGATGCCATTCATGAAGCGTGCAAAGACGAAGCCAGACATTGCATGGCTTTCTACGGTCTCTTAAAAAGGTACTTCCCAAAAGCTTAAAATGTTCAAAAAACCCAGGGCGTTAAATGGTGCCCCGGACTCTCTCCGCCAAGCCATACAAATCAAGGGGTTTCGCGATCTAACGTGAAGGTGAGTTCATAAAATTAAGGGCTGAGCCTATTTATCTAATAGACTCGGCCCTTATCCATCTCGCAGGATATTTTCTCAAATCTGTTGCTTGGATATTAATGACGCGAGTTTAGTAAAGAGATAGAGTTTGCCAAACGTGCGGTAAAGGATATTGAGCTGATTAAGCAGGCGGGATTAAAAGATGCGGTTCTTAAACTGCTTGAAGTCTTGAAAAATAATCCTTTTCAAAATCCACCGCCGTACGAGAAGCTGGTTGGAGACCTCAAAGGTGCATACTCCCGACGGATAAGCATCAAACACCGTCTTGTTTATGCGGTGGACAATGATAGGCATTGTGTCAGGATATTGCGGCTTTGGACACACTATGAGTGAGGGTAAGCATATCATAATCTACCCGTATTATATCAGATCATTGGGGACATTCCATCGTGGACATTCATACGTTGGGGACATTCCTTCGAAGGGGTGTATCCCCTTTCCGCTGAAGGTGTGTCCCCTTTCCTTAAATGAGGTGTATCCCCTTTCCACTAATAAAAGCCGGCTAAATACTTTGCTTAAGGTAGGGAAGGTTGCATTATGACAAAATCAGGAACTCCTATGCTTTATATGCTATAATTATACAAATGCATTACCAAAGGAATTGATTGATATGACTGCATCGTTACTCAAACCGATAGTCGAAACAAGCTACTTGAATGCGCAAAATGTCGGTCGCTACCGCTGCATCATGCGCTATTTTTATGAACAGCACCAGCGGTTGCGCTACTGGCTGAAACCGCAGGAAGTTCACGATGGAGTGACGGCTTTCGGTTTGCTGGAGGAAGATTACACCCTGGAACAGTGCCAGAAGGATTTAAACCAGCTGGTGGAGTGGGGCAATCTGGTGCCCCGCCACGACGGGGGCCGTTCAGCCACGGTGGAGGAATACCTGCGCAAAAAATTCCGTTACCAAATGACTCCCTACGCGGTGGAAATTGAGCGCCTGGTGGCGGGGCTGGAAAAAATTCGCGGCTACGGCGGTTCTCTGGAGCCGTCTTTGTTTGAGAGCATAGCTGAAAACCTGGACCGGTTGGAAAAGGCCTCCGGTCAGTTTCCGCCGGGCGAGGCGGTGGCACTGTGGGAAAAAATCTACGGTGATTTTATCAAGCTCACCGAGAATGCTTCCGACTATATCGCCAGCCTGCAGAGCACCAAGGTGGAAGAACTGATGCTGACCGAGGCTTTCTTAGCCTACAAGGACTCCGTGACCCGGTACCTGCAGGATTTTATCCAGGGGCTGCAGCGCCATGCTTACAAAATAGAGGCGGTGCTGGCCACCATGGACCCGGGCATAGTAAATACCTTCCTGGCCAATGTGCAGCGGGACCTGGCCGCCCGGCCCCTGTTGGACGAACCTGTAACCCCCGAAGAACAACTGGACCGGCTGCAGCAGGAATGGCAAAGCATGGTGCGCTGGTTCGCGGGTTACGAAAACGAGCCCAGCGACGTGTATTTCCTGGAGCAGACCACCAAGGACACCATCGCCCGGATCGTGCGCAACGCCCTGCGGATCCAGGAAAAGCACCGCCTGGGCGTCAGCCGTCGGCGAGAACTGGATTACCTGGGTAAATGGTTTTTCACCCTGGATGATATCAACGCATCCCACCGGCTGGCGGCTCATGTATTCGGCCTGTACCGCTGCCGCCATTTCCAGGGGGTGGACGAAAAGGGTACCGATAACGCCGACGTGTCCATGTGGCAGGCAGGCCCCAACATCAGGGAACTGCGTTCCCGCAGCAGAAAACGGCTCCGGGATACCGGCACCTGTTCCATCAAGGATCAGCGGGAGCGGCAGCAAAAGGCCAGGGAGAACTTTCTGCTGGCACAGCAAGAGGAAATGGCGGTACTGCAAGAATACCTGGCCAGGCGGGAAGTTCGGATCGCCGACCTGGACCCGGTATCCGCCAGGGATCGCTATTACCTGCTGTACTGGATCGGCCGGTGCATGGCCAATAAATCGCGACGGATATTAACCCCCGAGGGTATCGGGATCAGCCTGGAAATGCCCGCCGGGCGGGAAAGAGCCAGATTGGAATGCGATGACGGGGAACTGGACATGCCCAATTATTTATTGAAATTCAGCGCCGGAACGGGAGAGCGGTATGAGCAAAACGGGTGAGAGTGTTAAGGATATTCGCCAAAAGTGCATCCAGGCGTTGTTGAACCGCAACTGGATCACCAAGCAGGACGAGCCCGAGCTTTTCGAGTACATCAGGGCGCAGTACCAGGAACTGCGGGACTGGTTCGGCGAATACTGCGGTTTTGCTTTATTACTCAACAGGCAATTTGCCAAACTGGAAAAAGCGCCGGGGCAAGCGCAAACCTGGATGGGATTTGAAAGTTTTTCCGAACCGCGGGATTACGCCCTGTTTACCTATTGTCTCTGGTATTTGGAGGGCAAAAACGAAATGGATCAATTCCTGCTCACCGATATGGTGGAAGAAATCCGGGAATACCTGGCCGGCCAGGATGTTTTCCTGGATTGGACCCTGTATACCCACCGGTTGTCCATGGCCCGGGCGCTGAAGCAGCTTAAAGCGCTTGGTGTACTGGTGGCGGTGGACGGGGACGAGTCCGATTGGGCCAGATCGGGCCACGAACACAATGTGCTTTACGAATCTTCCTACCTGGCCCGTTATGTTTTACGCCGGTTTCCCCGGGACTTGACCACCTATGATTCCATTGCCGCATTTGAGGCGGGAACGTACCCCGATACCCCCGAAGGCCAGCTGAAAAAGCGCCGCCACCACGTTTACCGCCGCTTGCTGCAGGAACCGGTGGTATACGACTGGCAATGGAACGAAGATGAGCGTTATTACGTGCGCACCCAGCGACATACCATCCTGGAAAACCTGGCCAACTTTGCCGGCCTGGAAGGGCAGCGTTACCGGGAGGGGCTTTTGTTTTATTATCCCGAGACTTCCGGTGAAATGTATCTTTTTCCCACCGGGCGCGGGGTTTCGGATATTGCCCTGCTTCTGGCCGGTGAATTGCGGCGCATGCTGGCCCGCGACGAAGGTAACATCCATATCGAGGAAGGCGGACGCATCGGGCTGACCCTGGCTGAATTGGAGGGAATTATACTGAGATTAAAGGAAAAGTATAAAATGCTGTGGAGCCTGCAGCACCGGCAGGCCCGGAGCAGAGAGCTGGCGGAAGAAGTGCTGGCCCACCTGGAAGAATGGGGACTGGCCGGCCGGGAAGACGACGGGCAGGTATGGATTTACGCTGCTCTGGGGCGCTGGAACGGAGACTATGATGTTTATGGTGGGGATGAATGATGGCGGATCGCTGGCAGATGAACCGGGCGGGGATCATTAATTTCTGGTATTATGACGAGGCTGAATTTTACCTGGCCGGTGGCCGGTTGATTTTACGCGGGGCCAACGGTTCGGGCAAATCGGTAACCATGCAGAGTTTTCTGCCACTGGTGCTGGACGGGGATAAGCGGCCCTGGCGGTTGGACCCCTTCGGTTCCAAGGACCGGCGGATCGATTATTACCTGCTGCTGGAAGCCGACAGCGGTCATACCGACCGCACCGGTTACCTGTACTTGGAATTTTACCACCCGGCACAGGATCGCTACCTGACGGTCGGCATCGGCCTGCGAGCCCGGAGAAACAGCCCCAATTTGGGTTTCTGGGGTTTCGTCATTACCGACAACCGACGGGTGGGCCGGGATATTTTGCTTTACGAAAAAGATTACAGCCAGGGCCGGGAGGTGAAAATTCCACTGACCCGCGCCCAGCTGGAGGAAGTCATCGGCAACGGGGGGCAGGTGGTCACCGAGCAGGGTGAGTATAAGCGGTTGGTCAACAAAGTACTGTTCGGCTACGAAAAGATTGAATCCTTTCAGGAGTTGCTGGACCTTTTAATCCAGCTGCGCAGCCCCAAGCTGTCAAAGGATTTCAAGCCTTCGACCATTTACGAAATACTCACCGGGGCGCTGCCCGCCCTGCAGGAAGAAGAGCTGCGCCCGCTGTCCGAAGTGCTTGAGGACATGGATGAAATCAATGACCGGCTCAATGAACTGGCGGTGCACCTGATGGAGGTGGAAAGGCTGCACCGGGCATACAACAAGTATAACGAGTACCTGCTTTACAATGAATCCCGGTCATTGCTGCAGCAGAAAAAGCAGCGGGACGACCGGAAACGCGAGGCCGGCGAGCGCCGGAACATAGCCGCCAGCCTCGCCCGGGAGCTTGAGGAAAAAACCAGCGCCCGGGAGGAGGCCGACACTGACCAGGAACGGGCCAAAACCGAATACCAGACCCTGATTTCCAGCGAAGCGGTGGAAAAACGAACGGAGCTCAACCGCCTGCGGGCGGAGCAGGAAGATTTGCGCCGTAACATGAACAACTGCGCCGGACGCCTGCAATTTTGGCGGGACAAGCAAGCCCAAGCCCGGGAGGAACAAAAGACTTTAACCGGGCAGCGGGAGGCCCTAGCCGCCCGGCAGAACGATGTATTGCAGGATATGGAGGATCTGGCCCGGGATGTGGACTTTGGCTACCATGATACCTACCACCGGCGCTGGGACGGGGACGTTCCCGCTGACGGCTCCCTGTGGCCGGCCTGGGAGCGGGACGTGCGGGAGCACCAGGCGAAAATCGGCCGGGCCATCAAGTTGGCCCGGGAAGAAAGCATTTTAAAAACCCGCCGGGTGCAGGCCGAAAAAGATGCCAGCCAGGCCAGGGAAAAAAGAGAAGCGGCAGAAGATCATACGCGCAGGGAAGAGGATAAATTTGAACAGGCCCGCCGGGAACAGGAAGAAAAAATCTTCCACTGGCGCCGGCATCTATCCCGCCTGTCCCTGGCGGATGAGGACCTGCACCGGGTAATGCAGGCTCTGGCTTTATTCCCCGACGAACCATATGAAAATGTCCGAAGACCCGTTATGCAGGCTTACCACGCCGCCAGGGAGGCAATTACCGGAGATCGGATGGCGTGGCAAAACAAATTGCAGCAACATGCGGAGGAAAAAGACCGGTTGACCCGGGAATGGCAGCAGTGGAAGAACCTCCGGGAACCGGAGCCGCCCCGCAGCGCCGCCCGGGAGTATTCCAGGCAAAAGCGCCCCGGCGCCGGCGCGCCCCTTTACGCTCTGTGCGAGTTTAAACCGGAATTGACCGAGGAAAAAAAGGCGGCTCTGGAATCCACCCTGCAGCAAGCGGGGCTGCTGGATGCATGGGTGTCGCCGGAGGGTATCGGCATACTGGGCCCCAACGAAGAAGAAACCTGGTTAAAGCCCGCCCCCCAACTGCTGCGGGCAACCCTGGCGGATTACCTGGTGCCCACCTTGCCGGAAAACAGCGGTCTGACAGTGGAAATAATCGACGACGTGCTGCGCACCGTCTGCCTGGCGAGAGACGCCGGCAGACCAGGTGAAGCCGGTAAACCGGATGAAGCCGTGATCACCGGACAGGGTTACTTTCGCCTGGGCGCGCTGTGCGGCAAAGCCGCCATTAAAGAGCGGGCCGAGTTCATCGGCAAGGAGACCCGGCAGCGCACCAGGATGGCAGAGATGGCCAGGTTGGAAGGATTAATTGAGGAAGAGGAAAAAGCCATAGCCGCCTGCCGGGAGCAGCTGGATTTGCTGAAAGCGACAGCAGACCGTTTGGAAGAAGACATCAAAGCATTTCCCGGCAGCGAGATCCTGCAGGAGGCTCTACGCAGCCTGGAAAAAGCACGGCTGCGTCTGGATGCTGCCCTGGAGGAAGAACAAAGTAAAAACAGCTTCCTGCGGGAGGTCATCAAACAGCTGCAGGAGGCCACCGCCCGCCTGCACGAGCATATGGCGGGCTGGAACATCCCCCGTACCGAAAGTGACCTGGAACAAGCCGGGGAACAAATGAATGTCTACCGGGACCACCTGGGGGAATTGAAGTCGTTCTGGACGGAACATAAAAGCGCCCTGTCCGCTCTGGCGAGGGTGGAAAAAGACCTGGCGGAGGCCGGGGAAAACGTTGAACGCGAAGAATCGGAACTGGCCGGATTGCAGGAGCGGCTGCGGACAGTGCGGTATAAAATAGAGGTTTTCCAGCAGTTGCTGGAGGAATTGGGCATCGCTGATATTGACCGGCGGCTGCACAAACTGGAGCAGCAGCAAAAAGAGCTGGAAAAGCTGATCAAACAACTGGACGGGCAGGTAACCCAAATAAAAATCGACCTGGCCGTGGCGCTAAAAGAAGCCGAAGAGGCGGCCCGGCAACTGGAACAGGCGGAATCCGCCCTGAAACAGCAAACTGCCCGGTGGCTGGTGGAGTGGGACAGGCGCCTGGTGGCGGACTGGACCGAGGTTATGTTTGACCCGGCGGACAGGCCGGCTGTCTTCCGCGCTGCCGGCCAGGTTGACCAGCGCTACCGGGAGCGGTATGCCGGCAAAACGTATACCGAGCTTTCCGACCAGCTGCATGACGTGTTTCATAACACCCGCCAGGCGCTGCACGATTATGCCCCGGAAACGGTCACTGCAGATGACACTCACCGCCTGCTGGTACTGTTCACCAGGGACAGGCAAAACCCGGTGCCGCCGCACCTGCTGGTGCAGGAACTAAGAGAACTGGAAGAGGAACAAAAACATCTTTTGAGCCAGAAGGACCGGGAACTGTACGAGCAGATTATCCTGCACAGCGTGGGCAAGGCCATCCGCGACAAAATATACCGGGCCGAAAAATGGGTGCAGCAGATGAACGGTTTGATGCAGCAGCGGGAAACTTCCAGCGGCCTGCGCCTGCACCTGAAATGGGAGCCCCGGGCGGCGGCCAATGAAAAGGAACTGGATACCGCGCAACTGGTGCGGCTGTTAAAAACCGACCCCCGGCAGCTGCGGGACGAGCATATTGAGCAAATGATCGAGCACTTTCGTTCCCGTATTACCCGGGCCAAGCTGGAAGCCGACCAGCAGGACACCCTGCGCCAGTGGATTTTCCGCCTGCTGGATTACCGTCAATGGTTCAAGTTCACTCTGTATTACGAAAAAGGCGGGCAACCCCGCCGGGAATTGACCGACGCCCGGTTCAACGTGCTCAGCGGCGGTGAAAAGGCGCTGTCCATGTATATTCCGCTTTTCGCGGCGGCCAACTCCCGGTATAACGACTCCCGCCCGGAGGCCCCCCGGATCATTTGCCTGGACGAGGCCTTTGCCGGGGTGGACGAGGAAAACATGCGGGTCATGTTTGAACTATTGACCCACATGAGCTTTGATTACATGATGACCAGCCAGGTGCTGTGGGGCTGCTACGATACCGTGCCCAGGCTGTCTATTTATGAAGTATACCGGCCCCGGGACGTTGACTACGTTACTTTGATCCGCTACTACTGGAACGGCACCCGCCGGGTGCTGGTGGACGAGGAACTGGAAGATGAAACGGTGGAACAGGCCGGGTAGCATGTGGGGGTCAGGCCTTTCCTAATTGCTTAACTCTCTTATTCATATATACTAATTTTACAGTTAATATGGTTAGGACAGGCCTGACCCCCTGGGAGGACCGGGAAATGCAGGAATACTTCAGCCATAACTGTTTTCAAAAACTGTTTGACGCAATCGGCAAAAAGTACAGGTCGCTGGGCCGGGTGGGGGGCGCAGTAAAGTTGAACGGTCTCTCCCCGGAAGAGCGCGACGTGTTGTCAGGCTTTTTGGGCCGGGACTGCCGGGACCATGCCGAGGTCTCAGTCAAGCTGCGGGAAGTAAACGATATATTGCAGCAAAGCCGCTTCGATATTACCCTGCCGGAGTTTCTGTCTTTATATTTCGGTGCCGAGATTTTGCCCAATAAAGAGACGGCCCTTCTGGAGAGCCGGAAATGGTTCGCATTCTTTGCCGGGCTACAGGAGCAGACCCTCACCCCGGTAACCCGCGATTGGCTGGCTGAACTGGCCGCCGGTAGGGGGACGGGATACCGAACAGTTTTGGCCATGTACCGGCAAAATGAACTTGAGGCCGCGGAACTACTGAAAACCTGTGTTGATGCTATGGACCGGCTGGTGCAATACCCCGGCCGGCGGCAGCGGCTGCCCGTATTTGCTGCCCGGCTAACCGGCGACCCCCACGCCCTGGATGGTGATAGGCCGTTGGGCCGGCTTTTATTTTTCGGCCTGCATCATATGTACCGGCTTTCTGAAACTGAATACGGAGCGGAAAGAAGAAAGGTTCTTTTCAGCCGGGCGGGATTAGAGGAAGATGACGTGTCTTCCAACGTTATCGTGGCCGGATTGCGAGTACGCCCCGGGGATCCCCGGGAACCCGTGTTCACCACCTCCACCGCTACCGCCAGCCCTTTGCTGCTGCCTCTGCGCTTTGTGGAAAGATCTACCGGGTGGCTGCCGGCAACGGTTTACACGCTGGAGAACCCCGCCGTTTTTAGCGCTATCCTGGATTTTGCCGAAGGTAGAGCTGAAATTCCGGCCTTAGTCTGCACCAGCGGGCAGCCCAGCGTGGCGGCCCTGAAACTCCTGGATCAGCTTGTTGAGGCCGGGTGTACAATATGCTACGGTGGCGATTTTGATCCCCGGGGCCTGGAGATCGGCCAGCGGCTGGCTGAAAGGTACGGCGCGTCTTTTAAGCCCTGGTTTTTTGATAACACCGCTTACATGCAGGCGCCCAAAGGCGTCAAGTTGGCTTCGGAGCAGGTAAAAAAACTTGCCGGTCAGCGGGTATCATGGGACAGTAAGTTGATTGAATCCATGTTGCAGGTGGGCAAGGCAGTGTACCAGGAAGTACTGGTGGAGCGGATGATTAAAGATTTGTTTCGCTGAGGTAAAAAGAAAACCATTGAATTATATTTAACTGATTAAGCCTGTTATCCGTCTCATTTTTTAGTTTTATTCTTTATTCTCTTTAAATCCTAGATTGTGAGCGTTAAATCATTATTTGTATTTATGCTTAAAAGCTCTTTATTTACGGAACTGTCTGTTATTGCATAATAAGTACTTTGAATAGGATTTAATAAACCTGGAGGAGTATTCTCATAAGTAAAAAGAAACATTACATGCTTTTTATTCTTTTCGAGTTTTACACTACCTACTACTATATAAACGGTAGTCTCAGTTTCCCCACCTATCTGTTTAACCTCTATTGTTTCACCAGGTTCAACATCACCTTTATAAGAATCGCTGACTTTAATAATATACACAGTATAAATATCCTTAAAAGATGGTATTTCACCACCTGGAAACTATAAGACGGGCGAAAAGTAGTTTTGGTTCACGTTTTATTAAATAATTTAACAACTTATTACGACAATATTTGCGCAAAAGCCAGTAATTTAGAAGATTTGCCAGTCACCATTATTTCCGGAACATTTGCGTATTTTTGCCGTCTTTATTATAAAGAAGAGATTAGTCAATCAAGCAATAACCAAAGGAAGGAATATTATTATGAAACTAATCGCCGCCACAAAACTTTCCGTCATTCTGTTGCTAATAACGGCGTTATTTACTTTAGCTGGCTGCAGCAAGCCTTATGAATCTGACCAAACCGGGGATGTCGACCCCGTCCGACACGACAAGTCCACTGCAGAATCGCCACGCTCTAATAATGAAGCGTGGCGCGGTCAGGGGCGGTTGGCGTTTATCTGGCAAAATCGGCTTTACGTCTTAAACGGGGATGACGGTACGCTCACAAGGTTAAGCGACACTGGCCTGACCGGCAAACCGCAGTGGTCCCCGGACGGGGAATGGCTGGCCTATCTTGGTGACGACAACAAGCTCAGAATCGTTAAGGCGGACGGAAGCCGGGCACAAGAAGTAAACGGTTTGCCGTCACCGGTTCATTCCCTGGATTTCGCCTGGTCGCCCAACGCTGATGTGCTTGCCGTTACCACCAGTGTGGAAGGTGAAGGATTTTATTTGTTCCAGCCCGGGAAAACACCCCGCCAAATATCCCGGGGCAACACGCATATTTTCTCCTTTGCCTGGTCGCCGGACGGCCAAACCATAGCTTATGCAGACACGCTGCCCTACGACAAACAGGACCCCGGCAGCCGCAGTGACGCCCTTTTCGTTGCTCCAACTTATGGGGGAAAACCGTTCAGGTTGCATGTTGCAGAAAGTGCCGGGATAATACTCGCCGGTTGGTCGCCTGACGGTAAAGAGGTTCTGTTTTGGGTGACACCGGGGCATTCGGCATCCCTTATGGCTGACGGGCTATACCTATTCTCCCTGTCATTGGTCGGCGGCAAACCAAACCAAATAGCAACCACTCTTCTTTACCCCGAGTGGCTGTCCTGGTCCCCGGACGGACGGAAGCTTATGGCAGTTGCAGGGTCCGGCAGGGAAATCTGGCATAATAAATACCTGGTCGTCTATGATGCCAAAACAGGGAAATGCACAGAACTGCCCCGGCGGCCCGGTACAGTAACTTTCTACCCGGACTGGTCGCCGGACGGCACCCGCATCTCTTATTTACAGGCCGACGAACGGGAAGATGCCGGCGGCGTTGATTATGCAAACTGGAAAAAAACATGGTCCCTCTGGATAGCGGATGCCGACGGCGCCAATGCCCGGCGGCTGGATGAAGCCGGCACGGGAATCGACTATGCCCTCTGGTCCCGGGATGGCGCTCATATCGTCTATCTAAAAGATAATGCTGTCTGGCTGATCAATGCCAATGGCGGTAGCCCGGTCAGGATCGTAGATTTAATGCCGGGCCAAAAGGATCTGCAGCATTACTATGGTTATACTTCGTGGGCCGACCAATTGGCTTATTACCGGTAAGGAGTGATTTTGCACATGCCTGCCGCCGGCCTTTTGGAAACATAGGCCTAAAGCCTTGACGTATTTGCAGGTAGAGCCCCGGTTCCGGTGTTCCATGCGGATATTGAAGTTTTGCTTAAATGGTTATAACTACCAATAAAGGAGATGACCATTTATGCAAAACACAGCGGACAAAACCATCAAATGAAATGGAGAATTACTTCAAGTCGCTGGTAAGAAGGTATTTAAACGAAAATGTGGTAAAGCCGAAGTAACGGGAGATGCCTTTTATGAAACTACCCCATTTTTTCAGAACTCTTTTTCGAAATTATGTCTTTGACACCATTGACACTGAAAACCATTTTAAATTTATAATAAAAACCACTCTGGCCCGGGGTTCCTGGGAACAGATATTGTGGCTGTTTGAATACTACGGAAAGGAAAAGGTAAGTGAGGCATTTCTGGAGGACTATTATGGACTGCGGTCAATGCCGGAAAGTACGCGCAAGCTCTGGGAATTGATATTTGTTGAAAAGCCCGCGGTGGAAAAAGCCGCTACCCCGGTTGAGAAATGGCGCTGCCGGCGCAAGGCCGGACAGCGCAACGGCATCCGTTCAAGCGAGCCGGTGCTGCCCACGATTTCATCATAAAAATAAACAACCTATATTTGTCGACGGTATAAGTAATTGTCCCGCCCGACTCCACCTCACATTTTACCACGGCGGTCAAGGCCAAGCCGCCAAGTTGCATCATGTGGAAAGCAATCGATGACCACTCGGCCTAGGCTACCATGAGCTATGGAGGGGTGAAGGGCGTAAGTACTTTAATTGACAAGTTGACAACCGGCAGATAACCTGTTAAAGAAGTGTGTCTACTTTATCTAATGTTCCCCCGGGAGGTTTGTTAATTGTTACGGGCATGTGATGTGCATTTCGGACCCCCCTTTTTGCTGTTGCCGCGCCCGGCCACTCGGGCGCTCGCCAGGTAAAACCGTTCCGGCGAAAACGCCTGTCGCTCCCTTTAAAACAATGCCGCTCCCTTTTATCAGGAATTACAATCGCGTTACTCTTGCATGCTCCAGAGCCCGTGCAGGTTGCAGTAACACCTGGCCTTGAGATTTTCGTCATCCACTTTGAACTTTGCCTCCGGACTGTCACCGGGCTTTAAAAACTTCCTGTATACATTGCCTCCGGTAAGCACCTCAATCCATTCAATGTAATGTTCTTCCTCCATGGGATGCCTGACGCTGCCGACCTTGAAAACCACCTCGTCTCCTTCAATTACCATCACCGGCTTGTGCTTTTCCACGGATGCGTCAACTGTATTCTCCTGCAGTAATTCCATTAGTTTGTTGCAGCACACTAGGCTGCCTTTGCCCGCATGCAGCACCTCCACGATGTTGCCGCAAATGCCGCACTTGAAAACCTGGTTCAATTCGGTCATCTGATCTTGCCTCCCCAATTAATTTTAATAACAGTATAAAATATAAATAGCAAAGATTAAATTAAATTTAATGATGTCTTACATTTTTCTTAAAACCGAAAAAATCCGGGCGTCGCCCGGGTGGGAGAGGGTGTTGGTATGACAAAGGATATGTATTAAATAAATGAACGAGTCAGGATAAGCTATTTGACAATAGTTACCGGCACGTGAACGTTCCCAAGCACCTTGTAGCTGACGCTGCCCAGGACCATACCTCTCAGCGCCCCCATGCCGCGGCTGCCCATAATGACAGTGTCTATCCCGTGGTCGTTGACGTACTTGATAATTGTTTCCGCGGGATCGCCTTCCAGGATCTCGGTGCTGACTTTAACTCCTTCACGGGTAAATAGTTCCCTGGCTTTTTCCATGCTGGTTCCGGCCTGGGTGGAGGTAAAAGGATATACCACGGAAATCAGGCCAACCTTTACGCCCGGGCACTTTTTAGCCAGGCTCAAAGCATATTCCACGGCCCGCATGGAGTTTTCCGAGCCGTCCAGGGGTACCAGTATTTTCATAAACTTGTTCCTCCATCAATTTTATAGTAAAATTATAAGTGATTGAAATAACAATCACAATAGTTTTGGCAAAAAAAATTTTTGCCTTGCCGTCAATAAATAATTATAGTGCTGAACATAGCTTCTTGGACCGGGTGGAAAAAGAAGTAACGAGCCGGGATTACCGGATTACCGGTTTTGAGCTGGTTTGTTGCAACGAAAAGCGCAACAGGGTGCACTTGGTGGTTTCCGTAGCCCGGGGAGAAAGGCAGGAGATAAGGTTGCCGGTGTCGAGATTTCCATGGAAAACGTTCAGGCGGGCAACCTGTACCGGGCGGCGGGGTTAATTTTTCAGGCGGTGGACCTTGGCATAGCTAAATGCGTGTTATTATTATGTTGTCGTACATAACAGCTACGAAACCGGCCATCAATCGGGCGGCCGGTTGTTACAGGTTTTGTAGAAAATTTTCAGGAGAGATTGGGGGAACGGGCGAATTTCTGAAATGTTCCATATCACGCGTAACGATATAATCGGCGTTTACTCGTTTGGCGCATACCGAAAGCAAAGCGTCTTCATAATCCTCCATCGGTAATTCAAGAGCCTTCAGACACTCTCTGTGTCCAACATCAAGTACGCTGGTGATTTTCAGCAGCTTGTGGAGCATGTCCCTTGCCTCGCTTTCCCGCATATAGTGACGGCGGGCGATGTAGTAAATGTCGGTCACAATGTTGGATGTGATATACGCTTCTACCTTATCTTCGGCGGAAAGAAAAATAACTTTTGCCGCGGACGTGAAAAACGGTTCGCGTTTCGCAAGCATATCAAGGATGACGTTTGTGTCAATCAAGATTTTCATAGCGTTTGACCTTCTCCTCTTTCGCATCTTCTTTGGTAACCGTGCTCGGCAGGATGCCGATGAGGGACTTTGCGATGGCGACTTTATCTTCCTCTTCCGCTATCAGGCGGGCGATACGTTTTCCGTTTCGCGTAATGATTATGTCCTCTTTGCTGACAAGAGAGAGATAGCGCCCGATATTAGTTTTGAACTCAGATGATGAAACGATCATTAAAATCACCTCCGGTAATAGGATGTAATAGTTCAATGTTATTGTATGCAATATAACCATAAAAATCAATAAAAAAATGGTCAATATTTATGCTGGAAGGATGGTCTAAATCCTTGTCCGGTTTTTTCAGGGCGGTGGAACCACGTAGGCATACAGATACCCCGAGGCACGTGGAGTGTGTGGTATTGCTCAAAAGAATGCACAATGTGTAAGGTCTTGCTGTGCAAGACTTATCGGCTTTGGGGGGAATTGGATATGTTTCCGTGGACGGGGGAGGAAACAGCTTGTTGTTATTAAATGGATACTAAGGTAAATAGCTTTGGACTCCAAAACCCAGTACGTGGCGGTGTGAAATGCCACGGAGACCCTGCTGGTGCACATCAGCGGCATGTACTTCGCCGCCTATGACTTATCCATTTTATAGTAAAATTATAAGTGAATGAAATAACAATCACAATAACTCCGGGCTAAATTTTTTGTCAGGGGTGACTGGTAATTTATTAAAATATATTGACTTGAGGAAAAGTCTGTACTATATTAAGGTCAAGGATGGTCAAAGTCAAAGTAAGGGAACCAGGTTGGTATATATCGCGCGGAAGTGATGAAAAATACTGGTAATAAAGCATTATTCATTGGTATTAAAAATTTGCCACAAGGAGGTTGTGCAAATGGGAAAAACAGTAGGAATCGACCTGGGCACCACCAACTCGGTGGTGGCGGTGATGGAAGGCGGCAAGCCGGTGGTGATAGTCAACGCTGAAGGATCGCGCACCACTCCTTCGGTGGTTGCTTTCAAGGAAGACGGGGAAAGGCTGGTGGGCCAGGTGGCGCGGCGCCAGTCCGTGCTGAACCCCGCCAACACCCTGTATTCAGTGAAGCGGTTCATCGGCCGCCGGTACTCGGAAGTGGCGGAGGAAAGGGAACTGGTGCCCTATAAAGTGGTCCCCGGTCCCAACGACGCGGTTCGGTTTGAGGTTCGCGGCAAGCTGTACGCGCCGGAAGAGATTTCGGCCATGGTGCTGCGCAAGCTGGTGGACGACGCTTCCAAGTACCTGGGCGAGAAGGTTACCGACGCGGTAATTACCGTGCCGGCCTATTTTAACGATGCCCAGCGGCAGGCCACCAAGAATGCCGGTAAGATCGCCGGCCTGAACGTGCTGCGGATCATCAACGAACCCACGGCGGCGGCCCTGGCTTACGGCCTGGATAAAAAAGCCAACCAGACCATCCTGGTATTCGACCTGGGCGGTGGCACGTTCGACGTTTCCATCCTGGAAGTGGGCGACGGGGTATTTGAGGTTAAAGCCACCAACGGTGACACCCACCTGGGTGGTGATGATTTCGATAAGGCCATCGTGGACTGGATGGCCGGGGAATTTAAAAAGGATTACGGCATCGACCTGCGCAACGACAAGCAGGCCCTGCAGCGGCTGACTGAAGCGGCGGAAAAAGCCAAGATTGAGCTTTCCTCCACCCTGGAAACCCAGATCAGCCTGCCCTTTATCACCGCCGACGCGAGTGGCCCCAAACACCTGGAAATGAAATTGACCCGGGCCAAGTTCGACGACCTGACCCACCACCTGGTGGAGCGGTGCCGCGGGCCGGTCAAGGCGGCTTTGGCCGACGCCCGGCTCACCGAAAAGGACATTGACGAGGTGATCCTGGTGGGCGGTTCCACCCGGATTCCGGCGGTGCAAAGGCTGGTGCGGGAAATGACCGGCGGCAAGGACCCGCACCAGGGCGTCAACCCCGACGAAGTTGTGGCCGTGGGCGCGGCCATCCAGGGAGGCGTGCTGGCCGGGGAAGTCAAGGATGTACTGCTTTTGGACGTGACCCCGCTTTCCCTGGGTGTGGAAACCCTGGGCGGAATCATGTCTAAAATTATCGAGCGCAACACCACTATTCCCGTGCGGCGCAGCCAGGTATTCACCACTGCCGAGGATAACCAGCCCGCGGTGGATATCCACGTGCTGCAGGGCGAGCGGGAAATGGCCCGGGACAACCGCTCCCTGGGGCAGTTCAAGCTGGAGGGCATTCCCATGGCGCCCAGGGGCGTGCCCCAGATCGAGGTCACCTTTGATATCGACGCCAACGGCATTCTCAAGGTTAGCGCCCGGGACAAGGCCACGGGCAAGGAGCAGACCATTACCATTACCGGCTCCACCAGCCTCGACCAGGCGGAAATCGACCGGATGGTGCGGGAAGCCGAAGCCCACGCCGCCGAGGACAAAAAGCGCCGGGAGGAAGTGGAGGCGCGCAACGAGGCCGACACGCTGGCCTACCAGGTGGAGCGGCAACTCAAGGACCTGGGCGACAAAGTGCCGGTACACGAAAAAGCGCGTATCGAGCAATTGCTTGGTGACCTGAGGTCCGCGCTGAAGGAAAACGCGCCCGTTGATCGCATTCGCACCTTGAGCGGCGATCTGAGGCAAGCGGCCTACTCCCTGTCCCAGGCGGCCTACGGTCAGGCCGGGGCGGGAGCGGGCGGCTGCGCCGGCGGCACCTGCGGTGGCGGAACCGGAACTACCGGGACAGGAGGAAACAGGCGCGATGACGATGTGGTGGACGCCGAGTTCGAAGAGAAATAAAATTACGCCCGAAAGGGGGCAAGCCAATAGATGACGGCCATGGTGCGGGTAGCCGGAGGGTAGGTGATAGGTAATGGGAGTAACGTTTCAGGATTACTATAAAATACTTGGTGTTGACAGAAACGCAACGGACAAGGAAATAAAGGCGGCTTATCGCAAGCTGGCCCGCAAGTGGCACCCGGACCTGCACACGGGCAAGGCCAAGGAAGAGGCCGAAGAAAAGTTCAAGCAGATCAACGAGGCTTACGAGGTGCTGAAGGACCCGGAAAAACGGGCCAAGTACGACCGGCTGGGGGCCAACTGGCAGGCCGGCCAGGATTTCCGGCCGCCGCCGGATATGGACGGGTTTGAGTTTTACACCAACTTTGACGGTGGCGCCGGTGGCTTCAGCGATTTCTTTGAACTGCTGTTCGGCGGATCGTCCCCCTTCGGGCGGGCGGCCCGGGGACGGGCGGCCCACCGCGGCCCGCTGCGGGGCCAGGACGTGGAAAGCGAGCTGGAACTCACCCTGGAAGAGGCCTACCGCGGCGGGGAAAAAACCCTGCAGCTGTCCACCGGGGAACTCTGCCCGGCGTGCGGCGGCACCGGACACAACGACATGGCCTTTTGCCCGGCTTGCGGCGGAACCGGGGAAACCACCGCCACCAGGACACTGACGGTCAAGATTCCGCCGGGGGTGCGCGAAGGGAGCCGGATCCGCCTGAAAGGGCAGGGCGGCGAGGGTCTGAACGGCGGCGCCCGGGGCGATCTGTACCTGAAGGTGCGCCTGTTGCCGCACCCGGTGTTCAAGGTACTGGGTGAGGACCTGGAAACCGAAATTACCCTGCGGCCCGAGCAGGCCGTGCTGGGCGACCGGGTGACCGTGCCCACCCTGGACGGCCCGGTGACCATGAAGGTCCCGGCGGGCACCCGCTCCGGCAAACGACTGCGCCTGCGGGGCAAGGGACTGCCGCGCAGGGACGGCCGGGGCGATGAATACGTGCGGGTAAATATTGACATTCCGGAACACCTGTCGGCGGAAGAGGAACGGCTTTACCGGCAGCTGGCCGCGCTCAGGAAAGGGGTGTGAGGGCGGTGCGAAAATACTACATCCAGCTATATCGCCATACTCTGTCCGCGGGTGATGAAGACGCCTGGGTGGACGCAGGCGCCCTGGAGATTCACCCTGACCTGGTCCAACAACTGGAGGAATTCGGCATTGTGGAAATCAGGCGGGGGCTTATCCCGGCCAGCCAGGCGGCGCGGGTCCAAAAAGTGCTGCGCCTGCGCAGGAGCCTGGGGGTCAACCTGCCGGGGGCGGCCATTATCCTTGAGTTATTGGAAAGAATTGAACAACTGCAGGATGAAATCGAGCGCTTGAAGAGGAGGTGAATTCTGTAATGGATATCAATCGCTATACCCAGAAGTCCAGGGAAGCCCTGGCCGCGGCCCAGCAACTGGCTGCGGAAAAACATCACCAGGAGGTTACGGGCAAACACCTGCTGGCGGCGCTGCTGGCCCAGGAGGGAGGCATGGCGCCCCGCTTTCTGGAGCACGCCGGGGTCAACCCCGTGATGCTGACCGGCCAGGTGGAGCAACTGCTGAAAAAAATCCCGTCCGTTACGGGTTATGAAGGATCGATGTACCTGGGCTCCGGTTTGGCCAGGGCGCTGGCCCGGGCGGAAAAGGAAGCCCGGAATATGAAGGACGACTATGTCAGCGTGGAGCACCTGCTGCTGGCCCTGTTGGAGGACGGCGAGCCGGAAACCAGGGACACGCTGCGCCGGGCGGGGCTGACCCGTGACGCACTGCTGAACTCCCTGCGGGCGGTGCGGGGCAACCAGCGGGTCACCGGGGAAAACCCGGAGGACACTTACGAGGCGCTGGAACGCTACGGTCGCGACCTGACCAAGCTGGCCGCCGAGGGCAAGCTGGACCCGGTGATCGGCCGGGACAATGAAATTCGCCGGGTGATCGAGATTCTTTCCCGGCGCACCAAAAACAACCCGGTGCTTATCGGGGAACCCGGAGTGGGTAAAACGGCCATCGTGGAAGGGCTGGCCAGGCGTATCGTGGCCGGCGATGTGCCCGAGGGGCTCAAAGAAAAGCGCATCATCGGCCTGGACATGGGCTCGCTGTTGGCCGGAGCCAAGTACCGCGGTGAGTTCGAGGAAAGGCTGAAGGCTGTGCTGAAAGAGGTGCAGCAGTCCCAGGGCCGGATTATCCTGTTCATTGATGAGTTGCACACCGTGGTGGGCGCGGGCAAGGCCGAAGGGGCCGTGGACGCGGGCAATATTTTGAAGCCCATGCTGGCCCGGGGGGAACTGCGCACCATCGGCGCAACCACCCTGGACGAATACCGCAAGCACGTGGAAAAGGACGCCGCGCTGGAACGGCGCTTCCAGCCGGTGATGGTGAGTCCCCCGTCGGTGGAAGATACCATCTCCATCCTGCGCGGTCTGAAAGAACGCTACGAGGTGCACCACGGGGTGCGCATCCAGGACAGCGCCCTGGTGGCGGCGGCTACCCTGTCCGACCGCTACATTTCCGACCGCTTCCTGCCCGACAAGGCCATCGACCTGATGGACGAGGCTGCGGCCCGGCTGCGCACCGAGATCGACAGCATGCCCGCGGAACTGGACGAAATCACCCGGCGGATCATGCAACTGGAAATCGAGGAGGCGGCCCTGGGCAAGGAGAAGGACCAGGCATCCCGGGAGCGGCTGAAGAAAATCAAGGAACAGCTGGCCGGGTTGCGGAGCGAGGCCGACGCCATGAAGGCCCAGTGGCAGGTGGAGAAGCAGGCCATTTCCCGGGTACGCCAGATTAAAAAGGAAATTGAGGAAACCCGCCAGGAAATCGAGCGGGCCGAGCGTGAATACGACCTCAACCGCCTGGCGGAGTTGAAATACGGGCGGCTGAATGACCTGGAGCGGCGCCTGAAGGCGGAAGAGGAGCACCTGGCCGGCAAGCAGAAACACGGCATGCTGCTGAAAGAGGAAGTGGACGAAGAAGATGTGGCCAGGGTGGTCAGCCGCTGGACCGGCATCCCCGTGAGCAAGCTCATGGAGGGGGAAAAGGAGAAGCTGATCCACCTGGACGAAGAACTGCACAAGCGGGTGGTGGGCCAGGACGAGGCGGTGCGGGCGGTGGCCGACGCGGTGCTGCGCGCCCGGGCGGGTATCAAGGACCCCAACCGGCCCATCGGCAGCTTTATTTTCCTGGGGCCAACCGGCGTGGGCAAGACCGAGCTGGCCCGGGCGCTGGCCCAGGCGCTGTTCGACGACGAGCGCAACATGACCCGGCTGGACATGTCCGAGTACATGGAAAAACATGCCGTGTCCCGGCTGATCGGCGCGCCCCCGGGCTATGTCGGCTACGAGGAAGGAGGCCAGCTCACCGAGGCGGTGCGGCGCAAGCCCTACTCGGTGATCCTGCTGGACGAAATTGAAAAGGCCCACCCCGACGTGTTCAATATCCTGCTGCAGCTCCTGGACGACGGGCGGCTGACCGACGGGCACGGGCGCACGGTGAACTTCCAGAACACCGTGGTGATTATGACCTCCAACCTGGGCAGCCATGAAATCCTGGCCCAGCAGGAGCGGGGCGGCGACTTTGAGCGGATGAAAGAAAGCGTGCTGGGCATACTGCGCCAGCACTTCCGCCCCGAGTTTCTCAACCGGGTGGACGAAATCGTGGTGTTCCACGCCTTAAGCCAGGCCCAGGTGCGACAGATCGCCGGCCTGCTGCTGGAAAGGCTGGCCGGGCGGATTGAGTCCGGAACCGGAATCAGGCTGGAATGGGATGAGGCGGCACTGAATTACCTGGCGGGCAAAGGCTACGAGCCGGTATACGGCGCCCGGCCGCTGAAGCGCCTTATTCAACAAGAAGTGGAAACGACACTGAGCCGCATGATTATCAAAGGTGAAATTGCGCCTCGGGAAACCGTGGTGCTCAGCGCCCGGGACGGCAAATTGAGCCTTGCTAAAAAAACGTCTTGATCCACGGTGCGGGAGAGGTTGGCCAACACTTCTCCCGCATTTTATTATTCTACCGCTTCCTCAAAACCCCGTTTTTAAGCAGGGTCAAGAAGCAGGCGTAAAAGCTTTCCGGCCGAAAGCCGGTGGTTTCAGACCCGGCGGCTGGAAAATAAAAACCCCGGTTTACCGGGGCTGTCGCCAGTTGTTTACCCGCAACGGTTGCATCTATTTTCAGTGGATTCTCCCCACTCGTCCGTCAACTGCATTTTACTGACGAAGTCATCGCACGGCCTGCTGGAGGTTTCCACGGTTTGGCCGGTTTTCTGGCATACCGCCGTTTCAATACTCTTCCATTGTTTAAAATATAGGCAATCCTTACAAAGCATGATTTTTCACCTCTGCTTTGCCGCTTAAAATATCTGTTTCCCTTAAACATTATAAACAAAAACATGCTGGTATTCCAGTAAAAGTTTGAAAGGCGTATTGTATACATTAAAGGGGTGTGAAAGCCATGACCCCTTGCCTAATGGCGAAGCGCCAGATATAAGTACCGGTTTTTGCAGCGAAATCAAAAGTGAGAATGGTATAGAAGTTGGAGGTAAAAAAGAAAGACCCCGAGGTTGCTACGGGGTCAATTTTTGTGAGGAGGCATACAATATTGTATGTCACAAATCGATAATAGCATGAGAGTTTCCGGTTGATCAATGAAAAAAATATACCAAAAAGTTATCCGGCCATTTGCTCCATGGTCGGCTTTTTATTGGTCCTGGTCCAGATATTCATTTTGGCGGCCTCCCGGATCAATTCCTCGCGGAAATCGGGGTGGGCCAGTTCCACCAGCGCTTCGGCCCTTTCCCAGGTGGA
The DNA here is from genome assembly GCF_015594625.1 of Desulfallas sp. Bu1-1. Classification (GTDB taxonomy): domain Bacteria; phylum Bacillota; class Desulfotomaculia; order Desulfotomaculales; family Desulfallaceae; genus JADNRQ01. Next base: position 49,320 of record NZ_JADNRQ010000014.1, read on the forward strand.
CTTGCACTTCATGTTGGCTATCCCGTATTCGGTTACCAGGTACATCACCATGGCGCGGGGCGTGGTCACCATGGTGCCCGGGCTGAGGGTGGGTTTGATGCGCGAGTGGATGACCCCGTTCTTGTCGGTATAGGTGGAAGGCAGACACAGGAAAGCCTTGCCGCCCCGGGACAGGTACGCCCCCTCGACGAAGTCCACCTGCCCGCCGGTGCCGCTGACCTGGCGCGTTCCGCTTGACTCGGCGGCCACCTGGCCGAAGAGATCCACCTCCATGGCGCCGTTGATGGATACAACTTTATCATTTTGGGCAATAATGTGCGGGTAATTGGTGTAATCCACCGAATATGAAGCGACGGCGGGGTTATTGTCCAGAAATTCGTATAGCCTTTTGCTGCCCAGGGCGAAGGTGAACACCATTTTCCCCCGGTCGATGTTTTTGCGCTTTCCGGTCAGCTTGCCCGCTTCCCACATGTCCAGGTAGGCGTCGCACAGCATTTCGGTGTGGGCGCCCAGGTCCTTCAGGTCGGACTGGGCGATCAGTTTGCCCAGGGCGTTGGGCATACCGCCGATGCCCAGCTGGATGCATGCCCCGTCCTCCAATTCATTCATCACCAGCGAGGCGATTTTTTGGTCCACCCCGGTGATGGGAATTTCGGGAATGGGCGGTACGTTCCAGTCGGCTTCCACGATCATGTCCACTTCCGAGATATGGACGCATTCGTTGTTTCCACCCGGTACCCGGGGCAGCTTGGGATTAACTTCGACAATCACTTTTTTCGCTATATTCAACACCGCCCTGGTAAAGGTGTTGGACAGCCCGAAGTTGAAATAGCCATGCTCGTCCATGGGCGAAACGGCGATCATAGCCACATCGCAGCGGGTGTAATTGACGTAACTGGGGCATTCCCGGAATAAAATGGGGATGTAGTAACATAACCCGTAATCGTGCACCCGCCGGTCAATCAACGTAAAGTGGCCGCTGTTGAAAATGAAGCTTTCCTTTTGCGGGTCGGCCAGTACCACCATGGGCGGCCCGTAAACCCTGGCTGCGGAGCGGATATAAACATTCTCCAGTTCACCCTTCCGCTTGGCCAGTGCTTTATCCAGTTCCACCACTTCGTTGGCGAAAGTGCCGTAATCCACCAAATCCCCCGATTTAATTATTTTTACGGCCTCGTCCGCCGAACAAAGCTTGGCCTTGTATTCATCAATATATCGCATGATTACCCCTCCCCAGGTAAATCGTTTTGATATATTCTAAAAGCAAAAATAGTACCAGGATTAAAAAAAAACTCGAAATTTCGGGTAATTCTAATGCTTAGAAAATTGAAAATTATACTGTCAATGCCTTTTTGTGTCCCGGTTTTGCGACACCGGGGGAAGGTTTTCATAACCAGTCCGGGGAGGGAAGATGGGTGTCGCAGGTGTCGCATTAAAGCTACACGGGTGAAAATATAATCGCAAAATTCAATCCAAGTTATCCAGTTTCCTGTAGAGCACGGACCGGTGAATACCCAATAGGCGCGCGGCTTCTTTTTTGTTGTGGCCTGTTGCGGCCAGCGCCTTTAAAATGGCGTTTCTTTCCGCTTCCCGCACCACTTCCGCCAGCGGCCTGACCGTTCCTCCCGCCGCAGTGCCCTGCAACTGCCTGTGCAGGCGCTTCGCCAGCACGGGGAAATCATCGGGGTACAGCACATCCCGCTCGCTCAGGTTGATTGCCTGCTCCAGGATATTTTCCAGCTCGCGCACGTTGCCGGGCCAGTCGTATTGCAGGAACAATTCCATTACCTCGCCCGTCACACGGTTAACCCTGGTGCCCAGCCGCGTGTTCAACTTTTTGATCAACTCGCCCGTCAGGAGGGGGATGTCGCTTTTGCGCTCGCGCAGCGGGGGCACCTGCAGCAGTACCACGTTCAACCGGTAATACAGGTCCTCCCGGAACTGCTGGGTTAGGATCATTTCCTCCAGGTTGCGGTTGGTGGCGGCGATCACCCTGACGTTCACCGGCACCGGCCTGGTGCCGCCGATACGCTCTATTTCCTTTTCCTGCAGTACGCGCAATAGCTTGGCCTGCATGGACTTGTCCATGTCACCGATTTCATCAAGGAAAATGGTGCCGCCCTGGGCAATTTCAAATTTACCCAGTTTGCCGCCCCTCTTGGCGCCCGTAAAGGCCCCTTCTTCATAGCCGAAAAGCTCCGACTCCAGCAATTCCGAAGGAATCGAGGTGCAATTTATTCGCACAAAAGCCCTGTTTCTCCGCGGGCTGGCATTGTGGATGGCGTGGGCGAACAATTCTTTCCCGGTGCCGCTTTCCCCGGTGATCAGTACGGTGGAGGATGTTTTGGATACCTTGAGTACTTTTTGCTTCAGTTTGAGCATGCGCTCGCTGTTGCCTATGATTTCGTCGACCTCGTACTTGGCCCGTCGTTCCCGGTCCAATTCGGCCCGGTAACTGGCCAGTTTTTCTTCGAGACGCTTAATTTTTTTGGCAAATTCCAGGGCCAACGACATTTCGTCCCTGAACATGCTTCGTCCCAGCACGCCAATGATTTGGCCGTCCCTGACAATGGGCAACCTGGTCACCGCCACCTGCTGGCCCCTGATCGACCACAGGTCGCCGTATTGCGGCTTGCCGCTTTTCAATACTTCCAGCAGCCGCGTGTTGGGTACCACATCGAGGATGGGCCGGTTGAGTATTTCTTCGGGTTTGAAGCCCAGGAATTCGGCGTAACCCTCGTTAATCAAGCGGATGATGCCCTGGTTGTCCACAAAAATGATCCCCTCGTGGGGTGTTTCTATAATCGCTTCCAGGATGTCTTCCCGGGTGAAGGAGCTATTATCCTTGCCGGTCATAACCTCGCCCCCCTTGCATTAACCTTTCGACATTGTCCGGTAAAGTCCTGCGCCGGGGCGGGCGCGCCGGTTATTTGTTGCGCTGCAACAGCACCCCGATCATCACCAGGGCGCCGCCCAGCAGCTGCCGGCCGCTCAGCGTTTCCTGCAGCAACCAGAATCCCAGCAGCGCGGTGGCTACGGGTTCAAAGGTGCTGATGATGGCGGTGCGCGACGCGCCGATTGCTCAGGCTGACCGTGGCCACAAGTACCAGTAGAATTCCCACTGCATCTCCGGCTGCTGCTTTTTTTCCGGTTTCACCGAGCTGGACATTGATTACCTCCACGCAAATGGTTTATAGTTAAAGAGACGAAAAAATAATTGAAAAACTTATCATGCCGGTCGTATTTTTTTTCAATACGGCTAAAACCCCGAATTGCAAGGAGGTCTCGGAAGATGAAAAGTTATCCCTCGGAAAAAAACGCCATGGGCACCATCAGGTACAATGAGGATGTGATCAAAGCCATGGTCGGCATGGCCCTGAACGAAATAGAGGGAGTGGCCGGCATGGAAGGTCGCGGGACGGGTAATATCCTCGGTCGCAAATACCTATCTCACGTAAATAAAATTGCCGTGGAGGAAAAAAGGGTTTCCTTGGACCTGTCCATTGTGGTTAAATACGGGCTGCCCCTGCGGGACGTCGCGCGGCAGGTTCAGCAAAAGGTGAAGGAAATCATCGAATCAATGACCGACCTGGAAGTGGGAGCCGTCAACATTACCGTGTCCGGTTTGGATTTTAACGAGTAGCCCGCCCGGTTGGAGCATGGTGTCTTCGCATAAAAAGATTGACCACCGGCCGTCCGGCACGTCATGGCACCGGAGCGGTTTAAAAAACCATGGAGACGGGGTTCCGTAAAAAGGAACCCGCTTCATGGTTTTTGTTTTTTAGCCGCACAAATAAATGTGAAAGGCGGAAAATTTGGCAAAAACAGGGGCATAAATGGCATCAATTGAATCAGAACAAATGTTTGGGAATTTGCACCCGGCTGGATTTGGGGGTAAATTGATACTTACCACGCACCAACGGTTGTCACCGTGCTGGATATGCTTACGAAAAGTGTCGAAAATTGCTTGGAGGTGATTAATTTGGAACATATCGGTAGTGTAGTGACCAGGGCCAGGCGGCGGAAAAAATGGAGCCAGCGCAAATTATCCCAGGTTACAGGGTTATCCAGGTCATATATTAACGACATTGAGCGGGGGCGCTGTACGGGTACCACCAGGACCTGGGTGGCGCTGGCCCGCGCCCTGGGTTTTTCCCTGGATGAGATTTTTCTGGGTGAGTGGCAACAACGGGAGCGCAGCCGGGAAGCCAGATAATTGCCCCGTGACGGGAGCATTACCGGGAAGTGAAGACGCCGCATGATAAACCGTGGCCTTGTGCCGCGGTTTATTCATGTCTGTCCAACAAAAAGCGGACGTTGATTCCGTATTATGGAATATATTTTGCTTGACCGAACGTATGTTTGGCATTAAAATAGTCTTGACCGGTTGAGATAAAGGCCACCCGGTTCCCGCCGGCCGCCCGTTAAACCGGTCCGGGCGTGCCGGGACAGGCAACCGGGGGAAAAGGAGGGAAGAACAGTGGCGGTTAATCGAGTTCCGACGGGTACTGTGTTGCGGCTGCAGTTTCAAACGGGGGTGGACGCCGGTGGCGACCCGGTTTATCGCAACAAGAACTTGAACAATGTGAAGCCCCAGGCGCTGGAACAGGACTTGTACAACGTGGCCCAAGCCCTGGCCCAGTTGCAGCAACACCCGCTGGTGGCGGTGCTGCGCATCGACAGCGCCAGGCTGGAAGAAACCGTTTAATTTATCACCAGTTAAATAAATAACCGGATAAAGGAGGTTGAAACATGACTGATACCACCAAAACCCTGCGCATGGTTTTTAGAAACCAGGCGGGTTCCAGCTACACCCTGAGCCTGGACGACCCAAGGGACACGCTCACCAGCGCCGAAATCGAGGCGGTCATGGATCAGATTATCGCTGCCAATATCCTGACCACCTCCGGCGGCGACCTGGTCAGCAAGTACGACGTCAAGATTATCGACCGGACCGTCAATGACTTGTACGACCCGGCGCAGTAAAAGAAAAAATACGGGGGAGGCAACTCCCCCGTAATCCATCAAAAGGGGGATGTTATGGAACAAATACTGGAACTGGTGGCCAATACCGGCTTTCCCATTGTTGTGGCGGCTTACCTGCTGGTGCGGATTGAAAGCCGGCTGGACAATCTGTCCGTCAGCATCGGGGAACTGGCCCGGGCGGTAAGTGAAATGCGGGAGGAAATTTGACATGGGCGGGCGCAGTTATATTATCGTGCACCATACCGGGGCGGAGGAGAGGGACGCCGGGCAGGTGCGCCGGTATCACCTTTCCCTGGGCTGGCGGGACGTGGGGTATAATTTCATCATCGAGCGGGAAGGGCGGGTGGTGGAAGGGCGCCCGCTGGACGTGCCCGGCGCGCACTGCCGGGCGGGGGACATGAACAGGCGGAGCATCGGGGTGGCCCTGATCGGTGACCTGGACTGCCGCCCGCCTACATGGATGCAGGCGGAAGCCCTGGCGGCCCTGTTGCGAGAGCTCATGGCAAAGCACCGCATCCCGCCCGCCCGGGTGCTGGGCCACCGGGAAGTGGCCGGCGCCGCCACCGCCTGCCCCGGGCGATTCCTGGACCCGGCGGCGCTGCGTCGCATCCTGGATGGCCCGGCGGCGCCGGAACCGGCTGCCGTCATGGTGACGGTACCACGGGCCGGTGATACGGCTCCGCCGGAGCCTGACGCCGGGGCCCTCTGGCGGGTGCAGGCCGGCGCTTTCCGGAGCAGGGAGGCCGCCGAGCGGCAGGCGCGAAAACTGCGCGGCCTGGGCATCGACGCGCTGGTGGTGTCGCCGGTTACCCCGGGGCGTGGGGCGGAAGAGATTCGATAACCGGCTTTATAAGTAATAGACAGGCGTAAGAAACGCTTGTCTTTTTTTAGTATTGCAAAAAAATGAAAAGAGGCTTTTTCGGTGGTGAAAGATTTTTGTTGCAATAATTTTTATAGGCACTTTCGGATGTAGCCATTTTTTTGTTGAAGTTGGTTGCTTTGTTATAAAAAATGTTATAATTTTTTTATGACAAGTGAGGAACCGGGGAGGCATGCATGATGAAACTAAATTTCAGCTTTAGAAAAGGTGCAAAAAAAGAGAGAAAACAGGATTCCAAGCAAAATATCGAAAAAAGCACCGGGAAAGAGGCAACAACAAGAATTCGGAAAGGGATGAAAATAGGTACCAAAATCAGCCTGGGTTTTTTGATCATGCTGGTTTTAATGCTGGTCCTGGGGGGTAATACCTATCGCGCGCTTACGTCCACCAAGGCGGATATAGACGCCGTGGATATCGCCAACCGGAGACTGCTTCTGGAAATGAAAATTCAACATACATTCAAGGACGGGGTGGCCGCTGTCAGGGGTTTTATTGCTTTCAAGGATGAAAAGTTGTTTCAGCAGTTTGAGAAGGACATTAATCATGTGCTGGAAATGGAAGACCAGTTGCTTCAACTGGCTGAGCAGGATAAAATAAACGATATTAAAGACCTCAAGATGATTACCACACAATACAAAACCAGTGTGCAGAACAGGTTAACGCCCGCGGTGAAGGCATACTATGAGGCTCTGCGCTCGGGCGACCAGGCGCAAATTGAAGCCAAATACAATGACATGTATCTCGCCGCGTCTGGCCTAAATCCCATGGCGGATCTCATTTCACGTCTACTGGAAGAACTTGTGCAGAGCAATAATGAGATTGTTCAGAGCTCATTGCTTTCAACAAAAGAGGAAGCAAACAGGGTGATCACGGTTTCACTGGTAATGGCCATTGCGGCCGTTATCACCGGCTTGCTTTTAACCGTGACGCTCACCAGAATGGTGCGCAACCCCATCTTGCAGATGGTTGCCGGAGCCAATCAACTGGCCCGGGGGGATTTTACCGGGGATATCGTTGTTAAGTCAAAAGATGAAATCGGCGAGATGTACCAGGCCTTTAAAACAATGAAGGGCAATTTTAAAGATGTGCTGCTCGGGATTCAGGACGCATCGGGTCAATTGAACGCAGCGGCCCAGCAACTGGCCGCCCAGGCCCAGCAAACGTCGGCGGGGGCCGCTGAAACGGCCTCCACCATGAACGAGATTGCCGGCACGGTGGACAACCTTTCGCAAATTACCGAGGAGGTTTCCCGCCAGGCCGGTTTAGCCTCGGAGCACGCCGATAAAGGATACCAGGGCATAGAAATGGTTACCGGCCAGATGCGTGAGATTACGGCGGCTGCATTACAAGTCAACTCGGCTATTAGCGCTTTGAACGCGGCTATTGGTAAAATCAGCCAGTTTATTGAGGTTATCGGCAATATAGCCGGGCAAACCAACCTGCTGGCTCTCAACGCCGCCATTGAAGCGGCAAGGGCGGGCGAAGCGGGGAGAGGGTTTGCCGTTGTGGCGGAGGAGGTCCGCAAACTTGCCGAGCAGTCGGCGCAATCCGCCAAGGAAATCAGCCAGCTGATTGCGGAAATCCAAGTGCAATCGGAACAGGCCGTGCAGGCTATGGCTAACGGAAGCGCCAGGGTGGAAGAGGGCAATAATATTGTCGGCGAAGTTGGGCAGAGATTCTCGGACATTATTAATGCCGTGCGTGAGCTTTCCGTCCAAATTCAAGACGTCGCCGCTTCCGCCCGGCAGGTAACCGCGGGAGTTCAGAACGTCGCGGCAACGACGCAGCAACAAACCGCGGCCATGGAGGAGGTACATGCCGCCACGGAGGACCTCAACCGGCTGGCGGAGGGGCTGAATGAACTGGTCCGGAAATTCAAAATATGATTGAAATGGTGATTTGCCCGGCTTTGAGGAAAAAGCCGGGCATTTAATTGTAATCGCGCGCTGCTTTGGTTTGAAATATTTACCTCTGCACCCGCAGCTTTTCTCCCAGGGTGGTAAAGTGTTCCAGCCAGGTCCGGGCTTGTACGTCGCCCTGCCCGGCCTTTTTCTGCACCTCCGGGTACACGTTTTGCGCCAGCCTGTAATAAATGTTTTGCACTTTCCACAGGTTCACCTCGAAGGGCAGCGAGCGGGCCAGGCCGGTCACCGCGTCCAGGTGTTTGAGCAGGGTGAGGTTCGCGGGGTTACCAAGCAGCCCCGCCGCCATTTTTTCCAGGGCCTGCTCCAGCACGTAGCCCAGGCTCGTGCTGTCGAGCTTGACCTCCAGCATTTCGGCCTCCTTCAGGAAAGCGGAGATTTGCTCCAGGTCCGGCTCCTCTTGCCCGAAAGCCCTCCGCAGGCTGGTGTTCAGGTAAAAGTCGGCGGCGCAGTGCAGGGCATGGGGCAGGGGGACGTCCAGGTCCTTTAAAAACCGCATCAACCAGGCGTTGTGGTCGTAAATTTTCCGGAAATCCGCCTCCAGTTCCGCCAGGGTGGAGTCGAGAATCCGGTTCAGTATTTTACGCTGCTGGTCCCGGAAGATTTCCCGCAGGGAATAAATAACTCCCCCCTCGAAATAGTGGTCTAAAAGCCGGATCACCCCGGGCAGGTCGGCCCGGTTGAAAGCGCTTGTAACTTCCCGCACCATTTCCAGGTATGAATTCTCGCCGCCATATACCCGGACCCCGCCGTTGACGTTGTGGTATCCGAAATAGACGGCCCCGTAACAGACCAGCGCCGATTCCCGCGTAATTTCCGAAGTAATCCGCGCCTGCCCCACCGTCAGCTTGGCCTCCCCGGTCACCATGGTATTGCAGGCCAGGCGGTCCACGGTGTAGCAGAAAATCCTGGTTTGCGGGCCGTACTTTTCGAACAGCGAGCTAATGGCGTAATGAGCGCCCACTTTGGGCAGGTCAACCATGGCCGGCCTGACCAGTTTCTCATAAATGCGGGCGCCGTCTCCCAGTTCGGGCACGTTGCTTTTGGCCCGGGCCAGCATGTCCAGGAAGCGGGGCTCCAGCGCGAGCTCGAACAGTTCTTCGGCCAGTTGAATCACCCGCCTGGCGTACTGGAGAATCTGGATTGTTTCAATGCCCGATATTTCGTCGAAAAACCAGCCGCAGCTGGTGAACATGAGCATGGCGTGCCGCTGCATTTCCATCAGTTTGAGCACTGTGACCCGGTCCCGGTCATTCAGCGGGCGCGCCGCATGCTTGGCCAGGAACCGCTGGACGTTTTCCGGCGAGCGGTCGAGAATGACGTCGATATAGTCGTTCCGCGCCGCCCACGGGTCCCGGAGGAACCGGCCGGCCAGTTGCTCAAATTGGGGGGCCAGCGTGTTGCGGAGCCAGTTCAGGGAGTTGCGCAGGGGCGCCCGCCAGGCCTGGCTGTACCCGGGTCGCGCTCCCGAGTTGCAGCCGCAGTCGGCCTGCCATCGCTCCACTCCGTGGGCGCAGCTCCAGGCCGTTCGCTCGTGAATTTCCACCTCGTGGGTGGGAGGATGTTTTTCCAGGAACTCCCCGTAGTTGGTAATCCTGGCCAGGTTGTTGGACTCGATGTAATCCAGGGCGTAAGCCAGCGCCATTTCCCCGAACCGGTGGTGGTGCCCGTAGGTTTCGCCGTCGGTGGCGATGTGCACCAGCTGGGGCCGTCCGGTTGCCCCGGTGAAACCACTCAATAGCCTTTGGGCGAAGCGTTCTCCGTTGGACAGCAGGTGTTCGAAGGCAACGGCCCGGGAGATGGGGCCGTTGTAAAAGAAAATGTTAATCACCCGGCCCGACCCGGGCAGCCGGAGCTGGTAAGGCATAGTCGGGTCAATGCCGCCCGGGCCCACTTCCTGCCAGTGGTCGCTGCCGATGCTGCGAAACCGCCGGGCCTGGTACGGGGTGAGAATGGTGAAATTGATATCATGTTCCGCCATGATTTCCAAAGTTTCCAGGTCCACGGCCGTTTCGGGCAGCCACATGCCCTCCGGCCGCCGGCCGAACCGCTTTTCAAAATCCCTGATGCCCCATATGACCTGGGTGTATTTATCCCGGCGATTGGCCAGGGGCATGATCATATGGTTGTAGGCCTGGGCGATGGCCGAACCGTGTCCCGAAAACTTGCGCCGGCTTTCCCGGTCGGCGTCGATGATCGCCTGGTACACTTCGGGATCGTTGATTTCCAGCCAGTCCAGCAGCGTGGGCCCGAAATTGAAGCTGATCCGGGTGTAATTGTTGACAATTTTCCTGATCCAGCCCTTTTCGTTGAGGATACGCGCGGCGGCGTTCGGCGCGTAACATTCGAAGTTGATCCGCTCGTTCCAGTCGTGATAAGGGTAAGCCGAGTCCTGGACTTCGACGGCCTCCAGCCACGGGTTTTCCCGCGGCGGCTGGTAAAAGTGGCCGTGAATGCAAAGGTACCGTTCCATGGGCAATCCTCCAGTAATTTATCGAATCGCGTTCCGCTTTCTGAGCCGGTCTATTTTCCGCAGCGTTTTCCAAACCCCGGGCATCCGGCTGAACGTTTCGAAATCTTTGCTCGCCTTGCGCCGCCAGTTGGGGTATTCGCCGGTGGTGCCCGGGATGTTCTGGGGTTCGGTTTCCAGCCACAGGTCTTCCAGGTTTACCAGCAGCAGGCGCGCCCGGCCGGCGGCCAGGAATTCCAGGCAGGCCTCCAGCACCGCCCTGGTTTTGCCGGCGGGCGCCCCCAGCCACCCCCCGCGCCGCAGGAAACGGGATAAAGCCAGACGCCTGGCTGGATTCTCCCGCGGCCAGTATGCGGCGAAGGGGGGCATGTCGTGGGTGTTCATGGCGGTCAGGGCCCGGGCCGGGACCGGGTTGATCCCGCGGCCGGGAACCTCGCTGATTTCAAACGGTAAAATATACATCCGGTATACCCGGTGCCGGTCCATGGCCGTGCGGATGTAACCGGGCACAACGCCCAGGTCTTCGCCCACCAGCAGCGTCCGGTGGCGGTGGGATTCCAGGGCCAGCAGGGCGTAAAACTCCTCGGCCCGGTATTTTACGTACACACCGTCGCGCGCCGGCAGGCCCCTGGGAATCCAGAAGAGGCGGTGCAGCCCCATCACGTGGTCCAGGCGCAGCACGCCGGCGTGCCGGAGGTGGTGGCGCAGCGCGGCCAGGTAATACCGGTAGCCCTGGTTCCGGATGCGCTCCGGGTGCAGGGGTGAGAAATCCCAGTTTTGCCCTTCGGCGTTCAGCAAGTCCGGAGGCGCCCCGCAACTGGCCTCCAGGGTAAATGCGTCCCGTTCCCGCCAAACGTCGTACCCCGCGTTGTGCACGCCCATGGGCAGGTCCAGGTACAGCCCCGGCCCCTTGTTCCGGGCGCCGGCCGCGAGGTCGCGAAACTGTTCGTGGGCCAGCCACTGCACGTACAGGTGATAGTATTCCGTTTCGGGGTCGAAATCCCCCTCCCGGATCAGGCCGTCGCGCATCCGTTCGGGCCAGGCCGTCCAGGGGGCGCGCCGGCGTTCCATTGCGGCCCGGAAGCGGGCGTAATCTCTCGCCGCGGGGTGGTTTTGCGCCCATTGCCGCAGTTCCTCCCGCCGCGGGGATTCCGTGGCCGAGTGGCAGCGCGACAGCAGCTGGAGAACGCTGCGCTTGACCGCCATCCCGCGGCGGTAGTCCACCAGGGCCCCGCGCCGCAGCGCCGCAATCTCCTTTTGAAAGGTTTTGGAGTTGATTAATTCCAGGGCCGGCGGGCACCGGTGCAGTTCCGGGACGCGGGTTACGTCCAGGTAAAACTCATTCCAGAACAGGCGGCTGGCCGGCGAGTAAGGGCTGGGTTCGAATGGTTCGTCCAGAAAGGCGGCCAAAAGCGGCAGGGTGCCCACAAACCCGCCCCCCAGGTCCCGGACCCAGCGCAATAGCCGTTCCAGGTCGGCGATGTCGCCCGCCGCCCAACTGTGCCCGGAACGCAGGGCATAAAGCGGCAGAAAAACTCCCCACATCCCTTTTAGCGCTTCCACGGGCGGTTCGTAAACCCTGGCCGGCGCCGCGATGACCATTGTTTCACACGCGCACCCCGGCCCGTGCAGCGTTAACCGGTGATAGCCCGGGGGCAGTTCGCGGGGCAGGGGGATGCGCTTGAGCAGGTAGCGCTCGCCCTCCACGTCCTCCCCTTGCAACGCGGGCACCGGGGCCAGGTCGTGGAACCACCGGCGCGGCTCACCGGTTTCCAATTCCAGCAGGCACTCCATCTTGCCGTCCGCCCGGCCCGCGGGCAGGCGCAGGTTCAGGAAAGCGGGCGCGCCCTCCCACACCACCGCCACCGGCTCGCAGCACCGCCGCCAGATTTCCTGCCGGCGCTGGCGGATGGCGCCGGGCACGTCGCCCGTGCTTTGCACCGGGGCGCCCAGCGCGCGGAGCACGGCCAGCAGCGAGTGGTACGGCACCCTATGCCGGTCCCCGCCGGTGCCCTCGTAGCCGGTTTCCACGTTGTACAGCCCGGCCAGCTGGAATAGCAGCCGGACCTGCTTATCCTCCATGTTTAATCCCTCCGCCCGGGCGGGGTCGATCAAGATCCCTTTAAAGTTTTCTCCGGAAGGGGGTTTTTACCTCTTTTTCCAGCCCTCCGCCCGGAACTGGTATTGCAGGCCATCCAGTGCTCCACTCACTCCAGAAATCCGCCGGATCGCCTGCCGCTGTGGTGTTTTTGCAGTTAAATCACTATTGGATATTGTGCTCAATTTGCTCCCAAATTACCACGGTGACCGGCATAGTGGGATTAAAGGGTTTATGACGCCGGCCGGCCTTTAGTTTTGCGCCGGAAAAGGTTCGTCTTTTCTTTTTAATCAGTGTATGCGTCACGGGCACTATGATAGAGATAATAATGAAAAAATAACTAAAAGTATAACGTTGGACTGTACGGTATCATGATTATAGTATATAATAAAAATACGAGGTGATTGATTTGGGGAGTTCAAGAAATTTAAAATAGGCGAAATCGCTGAACTGGCGGGGGTGAGTAGAAGAACCATAGATTATTATACCAACCTGGGCCTGCTGAAGCCCATCCGGTCGGAAAGTAATTACAGGTATTATACCGAAGATTCGCTGGTCAGATTAAAGATAATTGAAAGTTTGAAGGCCGGCAGGTTTACCCTGGAGGAAATCAGGGAACACCTGAGCATCCTGGATGATGGCACGGCGCCGGAACTGAACCGGACGGTTAAAAAGGATGGATCCGTCAATATCGATCTATTGAGGAAGCAGATCAAACAGCTGGAAAATCATCTCGTACAGCTGGAGCCCCGGGTGGGCGGCCTTGAAGCCGGCCAGGCCGTATTGTTGAGAAAAAAAATCATGATGCAAAGCATTGCGCTGATCCAATCACTGATGATGTACATTAATGAAATTACTTCTTATTTGTAGTTTGGTGAGGAGGTATGAAAAAGCGATGAATACCTTGAAAGCTTGGCTGTTAATGGGGGCATTGACTGTCCTGCTCGTATTGATAGGCAGGGCCTTGTTCGGTCCATCCGGTGCCATGTTCTTTTTCATTATTGCCATGGGCATGAATTTCTTCAGTTATTTCTATAGCGATAAAATCGCCATCAAAATGACCCGGTCTTACCCGGTCAGCGAGGCGGAAGCGCCCGAACTTTACGCCATCGTCCGGAGGCTGTCGCAGCGGGCCGGCATTCCCATGCCCAAACTTTACGTGACGCCGTCGGATCAGCCCAACGCTTTCGCCACGGGGCGCAATCCTTCCCACTCCGCCGTGGCGGTTACCGAGGGGATCATGCGGCTGCTCAACCGGTCCGAAGTGGAGGGAGTGCTGGCCCATGAGCTGGCGCACATCAAAAACAGGGACGTTTTAATCGGCACCATAGCCGCGGCGCTGGCCGGCGCCATTACCATGATGGCCAACGCTTTCCAGTGGGCGGCGATATTCGGCATGGGCGGCAATGACGAAGAAGAAGGCGGCGCCGGGATGGTAGGGGGACTGTTGATGGCATTCCTTGCACCCCTCGCCGCCATGATTGTGCAGATGGCCATTTCCCGTTCCCGGGAATACGGGGCCGACGCCACCGGCGCCCGGATTGCCGGTTCCCCGGACGGTCTGGCCAACGCGCTGTTGAAGCTGGAATCGGCCGCGCACCGCATTCCCATGAACGTCAACCCCGCGACGTCGCACTTGTTTATCGTCAACCCGCTCTCCGGCGCTTCTCTGGCCAGGCTGTTCAGCACCCACCCGCCCATTCAGGACAGGGTGGAAAGGCTCCGGAACATGAGGGTGTAATAAGCTTTTTTAAAAGCAAGAGGCAGCTGCTGATCCTTTGATGCAGGGTTTGCAGTTGCCTTTATTTATTTAACCAGGTTTTTCAAGCAGGTACATGCCCGGCAACTTCCACAAAGTGCTATCTATCCAATCCCATAAACAGGGGCGTTCCGAATAAGAATAAGCTTATCTGGATTAAATTTTAGGAGGGACTCCTGTGCAATGGTGAAAATTAAAGACAGGCTTCTGCTCGGCGCCGTGGCGGGCCTGGGAGGTAACTTGGTTAAAACGGCCATTGTTAAACTGGCCAAAAGATTCAATTGGTCGGAGTTCAACGGATCGGAGAAGGCGGCGGGTATGCTGCTTCCCGCGCATAAAATTACCCAACCAAGCGGGAGATTGGTCGGGTATATCGCCGACAACGTTATTGCCATTACGCTGGGGACAGCCGCCGTATATATGCTGTCCCTTGCCGGAAGGGATAAGGCGGCGCTTAAAGGCGCGCTGTCCGGTCAGGTGATGTGGAGTATTTTTTACGGTGTGCTGTCAACCATGGGGGCGACGCAAGTTCACCCGCCGGCTCCCAAAACGGTATTGACGGAGTTTGTCGCCCACACCGCTTACGGGGCGGCAACCGCGGCCCTGGCAACCAAACTCGGGGATCCTGATCTTTTCAATGGATCTGTTCCATTAATTGCCAGCCCCGTTGGAAAAAATCATGTTGAACAGCATCCTGGTTCGGTTAAGCCGGAAAACCCTCCGGCCAATGACTAATATTACTTTAATCAAAGCATTCCCTGGTCAGGGCGATTACTTCCCCGTTGTTAAATTCTAAAAACTGGAAATATTTTAATTTATACATGGTTATGGTGTATTCCAGGAGGGGACCGGGTTTTCCTGCCGAAATGGGTTAATATTACGCCGGCATAACAGCAGTGTTTAATGCGGGGCGGGCCGGGCCGTGATATGATGATCAAAACGGACTGCGGGTGATCGACATGGGTGAAACGGGAAAAATCTATACGGGCAGGCAGCCCGAAACGGTCGAGTTCTTCGAACGGCTGGCCCGGTTTATCGCGGTGCTGCGCGGCCTCGGCCTGCGGGCGGGCACGTCGGAACTGAACGATGCCGTCCGGGCGCTGGCCGCGGTGGACGTGCTGGACCGGGAGCAGTTCCGCCTGGCCCTGCGGGCCACCCTGGTAAAAAAGCAACGGGACGCCAGGGTGTTCGACCTGGCCTTTGAGCGTTTTTTCGCGCCACGCGAGGAGCGGGAGCGCCGGCGTCGCCAGCAGGCCGAAGAGGCCCGGGAATACGAACGGTTGCTGGAGGAATCCGAGGTTGAACTGAAGGAGGGCGTATCACGCAGCGGCGGGGAGTGGGCCGGTGGTGCCGTGGAACAGTTGAACCTGACTGCGGAACAGCTGGAAACCTACTCCCGGCTGCCGGAACAGGAGCGGCGGAGAATCCGCTCGCTGCTGGAGAATTACCGGGGCAACCCGGTGAACGACCCGTCCAACCTGATTGCCCAGGTGGTGGAAGCGTCCCTGGATTACTGGCGTTACCACCTGAACAGGCGGGAGGAGGAACAGGGGGTGGCCCGGCGGGACCCGGAAGTGTCCCGCACCGGCGACGAGGCGGTGGACGAGGTGATGCTGGCGGTGGCCCGGGACCTGGCGGGGGAACCCGAAGAATCCCTGCTGGAACAGGACATGCGCGCCATCGGTCAGCAAGACCTGCCCCGGGTAACCGTGCTGCTGCGCAAAATGGCCCGCCGCCTGGCCACCGGCCTGTCCCGGCGCTATCGCAGCAGCAGGAAGAAACAATCCATCGACATCCGGCGCACCGTGCGGGGCAGCGTGCAGTACGGCGGCGTCCCCCTGCACCTGCGCTACCGGAGCAGGCGGGTGCAAAAGCCGCGGCTGGTGCTGATCTGCGATGTTTCCGCCTCCATGGCCCTGTACGCCCGGATCATCATACCGTTCGTCTACGGGCTTTCCGACGTGGTCCGGGACATCGAAACTTTCATCTTTTCCGAAGACCTGGAGAGAATCACTCCCCGGCTGCGCAGGCGCCTGGGGTTCGCAGGCACCATGTCCGCGATCATGGCGGAAAGCGAGCAGTGGGGCAAAACAACCAATCTGGCCGCGGCGCTGCGCACCTTTATGGCCGGGTGCGATCACCTGTTGAACCGGAACACCTTCGTCATCATCGTCAGCGACACCAAGACCCAAGAACCGGATAACGCCGCCCGGCTGCTGGAAGAGATGAAAAGGCGCGTCAGGGATGTGCTGTGGCTGGTTACAATGCCCCGCAGCCAGTGGAGGGACGTGCGCACGGTGGAACTGTTCGGAAAAAGGGTCCGGATGCTGGAAAGCAACACCCTGTCCCAGCTGGAACGGGCGCTGCGGGCGATTTAAGACCAGGCTGCAACATTAGAACAACGCAGCACCCGGTACTTGGTACCGAATTGTAGATAAACCCCCGTTTAAACGAAAATACAGCCAGACAAATCCTAAAGGATGCGGGATTAAAATAATCAAAACCCCACCACCTTTGGGCGTTATATAAAACCAAAATCAGAAAGGAGCTGACCCTCGATGGAATACGTTTACCCGGCCATCTTTGAACAAAACAATGACGGCAGTTATACAATTACCTTCCCTGACTTACCTGGTTGTATCAGTGAAGGCAAATCTTTGAGTAACGCCTTAGACATGGCGCAAAGTGCATTAACTCAATGGATTGAGTATTTACTGGAAGAAAAGGAAAACCTTCCGGAACCCAGTGATATAAAAACTATCAAACCCTCATCGAATCAATTCGTGAATTTTGTCAAGGCTGAAATACGCGATAACCGCGCGGTACGCCGCACAGTCAGTATACCCGGGTGGTTAGACGTAAAAGCTACCGATGCCGGCATTAGTTTATCAAAAGTTCTCCAGGATGCGCTAAAAGAAAAACTCGGCGTATAAATTATCAGATGCAAAAGCAGCCCTAACCGGCTGCTTTTAGTATTCCTGTTACAGGTTGAAGCAAGGGGGATGTTTTCAGGGTATAAAATGAGTTGTTGCCGCAGGGTATATTTGTGCATGCTTTTTCCCCCTTGTCGCAACTTTAAAACATTGAGGCTGTTAACAAACCATATAAAGCGCTTCCGTTGCTGTCACTTAAAGCATGACCAGGTTTCCCCTTGTACTTTTTTGACTTCTTCCAGTACCTGCGAGGTTTCTTTTTTCGGTTTTCCCGTAATTTTTATTTCACTCCCTGCGTTACCGGACCACTGCCTGATCATGGCCAGCACGTTACGACCCAATACCTCCGGGTTGTATCCTCCTTCCAGAGTTGCGGCTATTTTCCCGCCGGCGTATTTTTCCGCAATGGCGAGCACCTCGCGAAAAAGCCACTCATACCCGCGGTCGGTCAGGTTCATCCCCCCGACGGGGTCGCCGGCGTGGGCGTCGAAACCCGCGCATACCAACACCAATTCCGGGCGGTAGGCGGCGGCCAGCGGTGCAATAATCTCGTCCCAGGCCGCCCGGTAATCGGCGTCACCGGACCGCAGCGGCAAGGGGATATTCACGTTGTACCCCCGGCCCCTCCCTTCCCCCGTTTTTTCGACCCAACCCGTTACGGGGTAGGAAAAATCCCGGTGAAGGGAACAGTACAAAACACCGGGGTCGCTATAAAAAATTCTTTCCACGCCATTGCCGTGGTGGGCGTCCAAATCCAACAGCAAGATTTTTTTTACACCGTACCTTAATTGAGCACGCCGGGCGGCTAGAGCGGGATTATTAAAAATACAGAAGCCCATGGCCATATCGGGGAGCGCATGATGGCCCGGAGGCCTTACCAAGGCCAGGGCACGCCGGTAAGCACCCGTAACCACCGAATCGACAGCGGCCAGCGCCCCGCCTGCAGCCAGCAGCGCTGCCTTGTATGACTGGCGGCAGGCCGGCGTGCTGTTGCCCAGCATACCCACCCCGCGGCCGCACAAATCCCTGACCCGGAGGCGATAGTGCGGGTTATGGACGGTGTCTATGTCGTCTTCCGAAGCGGGGGCGTGCCCCCGCAAGTCGGCTACCTTCCACGCACCAAACGAATTTAGCACATCAATTGTTTGAGCAAGCCGACCGGGGTTTTCCACATGCCCGCGGGTGTTATGTTCCAAGCACCCGGGATGGTAATAGACAACTATATCTTTGGAGGATGTTTGCATAGAGAGCTCCTTATTTCGGCAATTTATGGGGTTCATTACGGTTAACGCCCACTAAAACGGGTAACGAATTTTGCAGATAATTGCCATTGTGGACTAATTTTCCTTTTATAATAACATAGCAACCGGTGCTTTGTAATCACGTTCGGTTTGTTAACCTTCCATATAGTCCAATTACAGATACCCGGCTGTTGTACGGGTAGAAATAGCCTGATTGTTCTATTTGTAGGTGGATTCCACGCCCGGTCTTCTAGGGCAGTACATGTTGGTCGTCGCCTTCCTTGACGCCTGGAAAAAAAAGACGGTATAATTTAACCAGGGGGGATGAAATATGACCGTGGTAAACCCGCAGATAAAATTTACCTACGAGGATTACTGCCTCATGCCGGAGGACCGGCGCTACGAGCTCATCGAGGGGGAGTTTTTTGTGGTTCCTTCGCCCAGCGTCATTCACCAGCGGATATCCGCCAACCTGGAAGCTATATTGCGCCAGTATGTTCAGGCAAAGGAATGCGGGGAAGTGTTATATGCCCCGCTGGACGTGGTTTTATCTTCCCAGGACGTGGTGCAGCCCGATATCATGTTCATTTCCCGGGAGCGTTCCCATATAGTTACCGACGCCAACATCCAGGGGGCGCCGGATCTGGTGGTGGAAATTCTTTCCCCCTCCACGGCGGAAAGGGACCGCACTATAAAAAAGAAACTTTATGCCAGGTACGGGGTGCTGGAGCTCTGGCTGGTCAACCCCGGCGCCCAGACCATCGAAGTATTCTCCCTGGCGCAAGGAGCGGATGCGCCGCCGCGATTGTACGCCCGGGCAGATCGCCGGCCGCTGGTGTCCCCCCTGTTAAAAGATCTTTTGGTAGACCTTGACCGGGTATTTTGAAAAAGGATCGGGTATTTTAAAAGAACGGAGCCGTTGTCAGGTTCCGTTTATTTTTTCTTCTATTTGCCAAATAACTAAAAGATTTCACTGCAAAAACATCGCAGCTACAGGCGATCCGGCGGATTTCCGGAGTGAGTGGAGCACTGGATGCGGAATAGCGGTGAGGGGACACACCTCCTCTTTAGGGCAAAGCTTTGGGGTCGGAGGTATGTCCCCAACGATACCGTCATATTCCCAAAGCCATGACCCCTTGGCGGATGCTTATTTGGCACCGACCACCGTTCACCGGCCACCACTACAGGTATGTCCGCCCTTCCAGGTCGTCGGTGAGTACCCCGTTTACCAGCCAGCCGTGGTAGCCGTTGGGACCGGGAATGGATACGGACGGGTACACGGTAATCCACGGTGGAATACCGGAAACCGTCCAACCATGTTCTTGACCGGCAAATTTAGCATCCACACACCAGATGTGGCCGTTGGGCAGCTGGACACATATGGGGGGCCGTTTCCCCTTAAATTTTTGTTTGTATTCGGGGGATAACTCGCTGTGACCGCTTATCCAGGGCGCGAACCACATATCGCCCGAATTGGGTTTGATCCCGTGTTTTTCAAGTTCTTTTAGATCCACCAACCGGCAGGTCCAGGGCACTTGTTTCACCTACCCGTGTTGTTGTATGGCCGCGGCTGTGCTCGCGGCCTTTTGGGCGTTGATAACCCCCGCCCCCTGGGTGTTGGGGTCCAGGTCGCCAAGTTTTGATGCGGTTTCCACTAACCGCGCCTTTACCCGGTCCGGCGTCAAAGAGCTGTTTGCTTGCAGCAATTGGGCCACCACCCCGGCGCACACCGGGGTGGCCATGGACGTTCCCGAAAACGAATTGTACCAGGTGCCCACCCTGGATTGCTTATTCTGTTTATCCAGCGTTGAACCCGGGGCGCGCAATGAGGTAATATTGACTCCCGGGGCCAATACATCCGGCTTGGTCAGGTCGTCAATGGTGGGACCCCGGCTGGAAAAATCGGCTACCCGGTCGTCCCCGGAACTTGTTGTATTCATATCGTTCAATGCCCCCACCGTGATGATCCCGGGATGGATGCCGGGGGAGTTGATGGTCCGGGGCTCCGGTCCCTCGTTGCCCGCCGCCGCGCAAACCACGATCCCGGAATCCCAGGCTTTTTCCACCGCCTGGCACAGCGGGTCGCCGGTATAGGATTCGGTGGCCGGGCTGCCCAGGGATAAATTTAACACCCTGATTCCCGTGGTTTCCCTATTGTCAATACACCACTGGATCCCGTCTATAACCGTTGAAAGCAGCCCCGAACCGTTTTTATCCAGCACCTTCACCCCCACCAGGCCGGCCTCCGGGGCGGGCCCCCGGTACAGAAAATTCGACTGGCTGCCGTTGGAGGCGATATCACCGGCCACATGAGTTCCGTGCCCGTTATCATCATACGGTCTAATTTGCTGGTTGACTAAATCTTTAAACGCTACAATTCTGCCCGCCAGGTCGGGGTGCTCGTAAATCCCCGTATCCACCACGGCCACAACAATTCCCTTGCCGGTAAAACCTGCGTTCCAAAGCGGCGGCGCTTGCACCGTGGGGGAGGCCACGTCCAGCACGGCCATGACTTTACGGTCATACCAGATTTTATTTACATTATTGTTTCGAACCAGTGATTCCAGGGTTTTGGCATTTACCTTTGTGGCAAAAGCGTTAATCAACGGCAACTCCCTGTGAATTGGACAGCCGGCCAGCGAAGCGATTTCCCGGGTCGCCAGCACATGGTTTTCGCTTTCCTTGAGCTGGACGATTACCGGTATTTTACGCCAGCGCTGTTTAATGTATTTAACCGGCTTTTGAATAAAACAGGGCAAATGCTTCGGTGGGCGATACCACTCCAAAGTAGCCTTTCTCAATGCCGGACAAATTTTATTGCCATGGGAACGAACCCAGCTTATTTCCTGGAAGATCATAATAACCCTCCTGCTATGCTTTTATTTAATTCTGCACACTCTGTTATGCCATATTATGAAAAAAATAGTTGGATGTTCTACAATAAGAGAATTTTTATTTATTTCACAAATAATCAGCCCCGGAACCTCTTCATAAAAGTCGGGGCTTACATAATCCAACTTTGTAACCAGTTACCAATAAATTACATATTATGAAAAAACACAGAAAGGGGGAATAAATGTGCCACCGTAATGTGTTGGTTTATGTATACTTTTCTTTTTAAATACTCTATTTCAAAACCTTTAAAGGGGGATTCCTTACCATGTTGGCGTTTGGTTTTCCAATACTACCAATCATATTCCCTTTCCTTTGGGTGTTTTTCTCTTTAACCTTTCCTTTTGGCCCGAGGATTGGCGCTACGGTCTTTCCCTTCCTCCTTTGGCTTGCTTAATTTAAAAGGATTGGAAACAACCCGGGAGTCCAAAACCCCCGGGTTTTTATCAAATACGCCGGATGGAAATTTCTGTTAGTTCTGCTTTGTTCAAACGTGCTGCCGGCTGTTTTTTTTGTTTTCCAAACAGTGTCAACGCAGGGGGATAAGGAATATGATGTTACTAAAATTCTGTAAAAAGCAACATTATAATGAAGATTTTGGGAGGTGAAGCGATATTTTGAAAGTAGATAAATACCCCCACTATCTTTTTGGCCACCTGTCATGGTCCCCCCGGCCGGATGTGGCGCCTTATACTGCCGAGTTTAAACTGATCATGGCGTTCAGGCGCGATTTTTTTGACGGCAGCGGAGCGGACGGATACCCGGTGCGGGGCGATAAAATACTTGACACCGCCGGCGGCAGCAGCCTGGCCTTTGGCGACGGGGTATTTACCGGGATGCTGCGATTTTTGGTGGTTGACGAAAATGAACAGGAAAACTGGATTCTGTGCCGGGCGCTGGACCCGTCAACCCAAAATCCAACCATTCTGCATGCTTACTGCGAAGCCGTTGACCCGCATACCGGCGAGCCCTGGCAGGCCGGCGTGCAAAGCTGTTATCGAATCGGCGGGCCGGAGCACGTCAACAACCCGGAAGGGAGTTACAGGTTAGTCACTGTGGTCGATTTTACGACGTTTAACAGCTCGCCGGTGGCCATCGCCCCGGTTATTGTCAATGCGCCGTGTAATGCCATTTTTTCTTTCCCCGTTGCGGCGGTGGACCCCGACGGAGATGATCTAACCTGCCGTTTGGCCACCGGTATTGAGGCCAGCGGGTTTGCCGGCGGGTTTGTGCAACCGGGGCCGCCCCATGCGCCCAATCCATTGACCGTGGATGCCGAAACCTTTGTGGTTACCTGGGATACCGCCGGTACGGAACCGGGGCAGCTATGGTCTTATCAAATCGTGGTTGAGGATGGAAAAACCCGGGTCGGCGTGGATGCGCTGATCCGCATCATTGAGCATAGCGGTGAGCCGCCCCGGTGCTATGGCCCTGACGATACTTTAACGGCCAGGGTGGCCGTGCCCTTCAGCGTGGATATCGCCGCCGCCAGTGAAGACGGTGAAATTGTCGATGTGAAATGCGTCAACCTGCCGCAATGGGCCTCCCTAGAAATAATTACGCCATTGCCTTCCCGGGAGGCGGTAGCCAGGATTACGGGTACGCCTGAATTTGTGGACAGGGGAATGCATGCCGCGCTGGTTATTTTTACGGATGACCACGGTAACCAGGCGGTCAGTTCCCTGATCATCGACGTTGACGCCGGCGCGATTATGCAATTCCATCCCTGCCAGGGCGCTTGATCAAGTAAAAAGGTGAGATGTGCATGAGTTATTGGAAGGATAAAAATGTGTTTATCACCGGCTGCACCGGCTTGCTGGGCAGCCATTTAAGCGAACGGCTGGTTGAGTGCGGCGCCAATGTCGTTGGTTTGGTGCGGGATTATGTGCCCAGGTCCAGGATTTTTTTTGATGCGGAATTGCAACGCAAGATGGTGATTGTGCGAGGCAACGTCGAGGATTACCGCCTCCTGGAAAGGGCGATCAACGAATACGAGGTCGATACGGTGTTTCACCTGGCGGCCCAAACCATAGTGGGCATCGCCAATAAAAACCCGCTATCCACTTTTGAATCCAATATCAGAGGCACCTGGAACATCCTGGAGGCATGTCGCCGGAACACGGGGGTGAAAAGGATTGTTGTGGCTTCCAGCGATAAAGCTTATGGCGACCAGGAAAACCTGCCCTACAGCGAGGAAACGCCCCTCCAGGGAAAGCACCCGTATGACGTGTCCAAAAGCTGTTCCGATTTAATCGCCCATGCCTATTATCACACCTACGGTTTGCCGGTGTGCATTACCAGGTGCGGGAATTTTTACGGGCCCGGCGATTTGAATTTCAACCGTCTGGTACCCGGCACCATCCGCTCGGCATTGCGGGGGGACCCGCCGGTGATCCGCAGCGACGGAACTTTCATCAGGGATTATTTTTATGTTAAGGACGGCGCTGAAGCGTACATGTTTTTGGCCCAAAAAATGGATGAGTTGCCCATTCACGGCGAAGCGTTCAATTTCAGCAATGAATTGCAAATCACGGTCATTGAACTGGTCAGGAAAATCCTTTCATTAATGAATTCCAATCTTGAACCGGTTGTTAAAAATGAAGCCGTCAATGAAATCAAGCATCAATATCTAAGCACGGAAAAGGCCAGGCATGTTCTCGGTTGGAAACCCAGGTATTCGTTGGATCAAGCCCTGCTGGAGACCATAGAATGGTATGCCCGGCAGCTTACTTGAGGTGAACGGCGTTGAAATTTTGTTTTGTAAGTCTGGAGCCTCCGTGGGAAATGCACGGTAAAAAGTACAGGTTGGAAATTAACCATATGGAATACTGGGCTACGGTTATGGGGGGAACCTGTTATTGCGGCCCCGCCTTTGACACGGGCTATTACAACCTGGATTATGATCATTTCAGTGCCTACGACCTGGTAATGGTTGCCTTGAGGGAAGAATTAGTTGAAATAGGCATTAAGATCAAAAAACTGTCAACCACCAGGGTGGTTGTGTTTTTAGGCGCGGAGATGGAGTCCTTCACAAGCGGCATGTCGCGCGACAAGCAGGCCAGAATGGTGGAGCTGTTAAATATCGCCGATGCCGTGGCCGTGCTTCATGATGAAAGCATCCCTTTCGTAAAGTTATTGACTACCAAACCGGTGGACCTGGTGGGCCTGCCGTTCCCGTTGGAGCGGGTGCGCAAGATTTGCCCGCCGGTTCAAAAACGGGAGGAAATTGAGCTGGGGAGTATTCTGGGTGCTCACTGGCAGCGGAACAGGAACGGGCTGGTCAACGTGGTGGCGCTTGCTGCAACCGGCTTGCCCGGCACGGTGGATGCCTGGCACCCGGTGGAAAAAGAATATGTTTCGTCCATGCGGGCTTACCTGCCCATCCCACCCATTCGCTTTCGTGAAGCCTTCGGCTGGCAGGATTATATTACTGAAGCCAACAAGTCGCTGCTGGGCCTCCACCTTGATTACAGAACCACCTGGGGTAGATTCCCGTTGGATTGTGCCGGCGTCCGCATGCCCTGTGTGGCTCCTTCCACCCTGTTTACGCAAAAAATACTGTTTCCCGGTTTGTGCGTGCCCTACTACGATATCGACGGAGCCAGGAATTTGGTGCACAGGCTGGTTTCGGAGCCCGGTTTCTACGAAGAAACGGTTGCCTATGCCGAATCGCGGCTGGAATTCTTCACTCCTGAGAGGACCATGGAAAGATTATTGAATTTGCTGGGTTAATGGCAAAACTGCCGGAGCGTCCGGTAGATATAGAGCCCGAGTTTTTTTAGGACAGCTAATTGAGGTGAACCATTTTGAAGTTTTGCCTGATCAGTTTGCTTCCCCCCAGTAAATTGGACGGGGAAATCTTTACCCATGAAGTGAACCAGATCTCCCAGTGGGCCACCATCATGGGGGGAACCCACTATAACGGCGTCTCTTTTGACCTGGGATATTACGGACTGCCCTACGATTTTTTCAGCGAGTTCGACCTGGTTATGGTGGCGCTGCGCTCAGAACTCATTGAAGTGGGCATAAAAATCAAGGAGCGGTCCACGGCCCGGGTGGTGGTGTTTTTTGATGCGGAACTGGAACATTTTACATCATTTCTAAACCGGGAACTGCAGGTAAGGTTTGTCCGGTTGCTGAATCTGGCCGACGCGGTGGCGGTTCATCACGAAAATCATATCCCCGTGATCAAAAGATTGACCAATAAACCGGTTGGCGTGGTGGGCCTGCCCTTTCCTCTAAGAAAAGTACGGGAAGAGTTATGCCCGCCGGTGGACAAAAAGACGATCATCGACCTGGGCAGCGCGCTGGGGAATTTGGTCAGCCGCAACGGGCTGGTTAATTTGGCGGTGCTCACGGAAATCGGGGTGCCCGGGGCCGCGGATATGCAGGACCCGGTGGAACTTTATTATCTCAGGATCATGAGAAAATACATGCCCATTCCTCCTATTCACTTCAGGATGACCAGCTACAATCCATTCAGTTCGGATAACCGGGTCAGGCTGTGGGAGGAATATATTTCCCAGGTCAATTATTCCATGTTGGGGATTCACCTGGACTTTCGTCAAACCTGGGGAAGATTCCCCATTGATTGCGCCGCGGTCAGAATGCCCTGCATTTCCACGCCGGGTTTTTACGCCCAGCAAATCCTTTTCCCTGATTTATGCGTGCAATACCAGGACGTTGAGGGAGCGGCCGGACTGGCCAAAAGGCTGTTGAAAAGCCGCAGTTTTTACGAAGAAGTGATGGACTATGCCGAGTCCAGGCTGTCCTTTTTTGCCGAAGCGGAAACGAAGCAAAGATTGCTTAATTTACTGGGCTAACCGGAGGGAAAGGGAGGGGGACGTGGATGCGCGGGGTGGTGACGCTGGGTGCCGGCATAGCGGGATTGAGCTTTTCTTACCATTTCAATCATGCAACGGACATTTACGAAAAAAAAGAAACCTGGGGCGGGCGCTGCCGTTCCCATACGGTGGAAGGATTCACTTTTGACGAGGGTATTCACATTTCTTTCACCCGGGATGACTATGTCCGGCGACTGTTTGCCGAAAGTGTCGCCGGCAGGTACGGTGAGTTTGCCCCGCTGGTATTGAATTATTTTCAATCCCACTGGGTGAGGCATCCTGTGGAGTCCAATTTAAAAGGGCTGCCCGCGGAACTGGTGGTGCAGTGCCTTTTGGATTTCATCCGGGCGGAGCAAGCCGACGGGCAGCAGGCCGGAGAAGGCGGGCAAAATTACCATGACTGGCTGGTGGCCCGGTTCGGCCGGGCTTTAACCAGGCACTTTTATGGCGCTTATACTCGAAAATATTGGACCGTGGAACCAGAACTTTTGACCACCGGTTGGATCGAACAGCGCATTTACCGGCCCGGCCTGGATGAAGTGCTGCAGGGCGCTTTATCCGACCGGTTCCGCAACGTCTACTACATTAAAAGTTTCCGGTACCCCGACCGGGGCGGCTACCAGTCATTTTTACGCTCCCTGGCGTCGGGGGCAGAAGTTTATCACGGGTTTGAAGTTGTCGAAGTTGACATGAGTCATAAGCGGCTGGTTTTTAAAAACGGTTTTGAACGTTACTACGACAGGCTGGTTTCGTCAATACCGCTGCCCGAGCTTGCCCGCTGCATCAAGGATTGCCCCCGGGAAGTGCGGGAGGCCGCCGCCCGGCTCGCCCACACCAGCGTGGTACTGGTGAATCTGGGTGTCGGCAGGGGGGACCTGGCCGGCGACTGTCACTGGTTTTACATTTACGATGAGCGGCTGCTCCCGGCCCGGGTGCATTTTGCCAGCGGTTTGTCCGCTGCCAACGCCCCCCCGGGCTGTACCGGAATCCAGGCGGAGATTTACCATTCTTCCTACAAGCCCCTGAACCTGTCCATGTCCGGCGTTTTGGAAAAAACCATTGAAAGCCTGGTGGAAACGGGTATTTTGGAACAGCATGACCGGATCATCCTGGCCGATTGTATGAACATTAAATACGCCAATGTGCTGTTCAACCGGGATTATCAAAAAAACCGGGGCTTAATTCTGGAATACCTGCGGGAAAAAGATGTCCATTGCATCGGCAGGTACGGGGAGTGGGCTTATTTGTGGAGCGACCAGTCGCTGTTGAGCGGCAAGCGGGCCGCGGAAACGCTTGCCGGGGTTGCCGGGTGATGCAATACCGGTACCGGCAAGCGGTTGTGGAAGAGTGTATTCGATAAACAATAAATCCCAAATGTAATATATAGGGAGACTTGTAATGATAAGCAAGCATAGTAAGCAAGAGCCTAAAAAAGCGCATGACAAATAGACCTTTTTAAAAACATTTTAA
>NZ_JADNRQ010000015.1 GCF_015594625.1 Desulfallas sp. Bu1-1
GCAACAACCGCTGCAACAACCAAAGAAGGCAAGGATTTTGCTCCCAAAATCCTTGCCTTTTCCACAAACAACATTTCCGACCCGGGCATCGACCTGGCGGGCAGCGCGCACATGCATTACCCGCCAAGCGTGATGGTGACCAGCATGCCCTGTACCAGCGGAATCAAGCCCGGGTGGATCTTGCGCGCGGTGGAAAAAGGTTTTGATGGTGTGTTTATCGCCGCCGACGGCGAGGAGTGCGCCTATCTTCCCGACTGTTCGGAAAGGGCGTCCAGGATCGTCAAAGAAGCCCAGGCGCTGCTCCAGGAGGCCGGATATGAACCGGAAAGGTTGAAGATGGCGGCTATTTGTTCGGTTTGCGCCGAACCGTTTACCAACCAGATCAAGGATTTTTACCAGACCTTGAAAAAACTCGGACCTGCCAGGAAGGGATAAAGATATGAATTATGACGTTCTCGTTGTAGGCAGCGGCATTGGGGGGATGGAATCGGCCCTCAAGCTCGGGGACATGGGATACAAGGTGCTGGTGGTGGAGAAAGAGCCCAGCGTCGGCGGCAAGATGATCCTGCTGAGCAAGGTGTTCCCCACGCTGGACTGTGCCAGCTGTATTTCCACCCCCAAGATGGCGGCCACCACCCATCACCCCAATATCGATGTGATGATTTATTCCGAGGTGGAGCGGATCAAGCGGGGCCGGGACGGCAGATTCCAGGTCAGGGTGCGCAAAAAGCCCACTTTTGTCAACCAGGCGCTTTGCACGGGCTGCCGGCAGTGCGAGATGACCTGCAACGTCGCCGTTCCCGACCAGTATAACGCGGACATGGTGGCCAGGCGGGCGGCTTACATCGCCTTTCCCCAGGCCGTTCCCAAAAAGGCCGTCATTGAACGGGAAGGCACGTCGCCCTGCTCGTTCGCCTGCCCGGCGGGCATCAAAGCCCACGGGTACGTGGCGCTGGTAAGGGCCGGAAAGTACCAGGAGGCATTTAATCTGATTTTGGAAACCACCCCCGTGATCGGCAGCCTGGGAAGGGCCTGTTACGCTCCCTGCGAGGGGGAGTGCACCAGGGGCGACCTTGAAGGGCCCCTGCCCATCCGGAAATTGAAGCGGTTTGTCGCGGACACTTATTACAGGGAACATGCGGAACCGGAACATAAACCCGCCGGGGAAGTCAAGGATAAAAAGGTGGCCGTCGTGGGTTCCGGCCCGGCGGGCCTTACCGCCGCCATGCACCTGGCCCGCCGGGGCTACCGGGTTAAAATTTTCGAGGCGGAATCCCGGCCCGGGGGCATGCTGAGGCTGGCCATTCCTTCTTACAGGTTGCCCAAGGATGTAGTGGACCGGGACATCAAAAATGTAACCGCGCTGGGAGTGGAAATCGAGACGGGCGTGCGGGTGGAAGACCCCGCCGGGCTGAAAGAGCAGGGCTTCGACGCGGTTTTCGTGGCCACCGGCACCCCCGGGACGAGGAAGCTGCGGGTGGAAGGGGAAGACCTGGACGGCGTGATGACATCGCTGGACTTCCTGCGGCGGGTCAACCTGGGGGAGAAGATTTCCCTGGAGGGGAAAACCGTTGTCGTCGCCGGCGGGGGTAACGTAGCCGTAGATTCGGCCAGGGTTGCCGTGCGGCTTGGCGCCAGGCGGGTAATCGTGCAGTACAGGAGAAGCCGGGCCGAAATGCCCGCCCATGACTGGGAAATCAAAGGGGCCGAAAAGGAAGGCGTCGAGTTCCAGTATCTCAGCGCCCCGCAAAAGTTCATTGGTGAGAACGGCAAGCTGACCGGAATTGAGTGCATCAAAATGGAACTGGGCCCGCCGGACGCCGGCGGCAGGAGAAAACCCGTGGCGGTTAAGGGTTCGGAATACAGATTACCGGCCGATTTCGTGATCACCGCCGTGGGGCTGGCCCCGGCTACGGAACAGCTGGCGGGCAGGCTGGAATTGAATCAAAACGGCACCATCAGTGTCAATCCCGAAACCCTGCAAACTTCGGTGCCCTTCGTGTTTGCCGGCGGTGACGTGGTGACCGGTCCTTCCATGATCGTCAACGCAGTTGCTCAGGGCAGGAGAGCGGCCTTTTTTATCGACCGCTACCTCAGGGGGGAAGAACTGGAGGGAACCGGTTATGATTACAGGATGCCCGCGGTCGACAAGCAAAAGGTCACCGGCAGGCAGCGGAGTTACCGGACCCTTGCCCCCGTGCCCGGCAGGGAAGTTACCGGGGTGCGGGCCGGCGATTTCACCGAGATTGAACTGCCCCTGACCGTTGAAGAAGCGCGGTACAGCGCCGGCAGGTGCCTGGACTGCGGGGTATGCTCGGAATGCCGCCAGTGCGTCGCCGCCTGTCCGGCCGGCGCCATCGACATGACCATGCGGGCGGAGGAAGTGGATGTTGAAGCCAGCTCGGTTATCGTTTCCACGGGATTCAAGCTTTTCGACGCCAATCTGAAACCCCAATACGGGTACGGCAAATATAAAAATGTCATCACCGGCATGCAGATGGATCGGCTGCTGGCGCCCACCAGGCCGTATAACACGGTGCTGAGGCCCCATGACGGCAAGGTGCCAGATAACATCGCCTTTATCCTGTGCACGGGCTCCCGGGACTGCACGGTGGATAACCCGCTGTGCTCCAGGGTGTGCTGCATGTACTCGGTAAAGCAGAACCAGCTGATCATGGGCGCGCTGCCCCTGGCGGACGTGACGGTTTATTACATCGACATCAGGGCTTTCAGCAAGGGCTACGAGGAATTTTACCAGCAGGCCAGCGCCATGGGGGCCAACTTTATCAAGGGCAGGGTCGCCAGGATCGAGGAAAAGGAAGACGGAAACCTGGTGCTGCATTACGAAGATATCGACAACGGCGGCAAGTTGAGCCGGGCGGAGCACGACCTGGTTGTCCTGTCTGTTGGCCTGCTGCCGAACACCGGGGTGTTCAACCTGTTCGACGGAGACAAGCTGGAAGCCGATGAGTTCCTCTATGTCAAAGAGGTCAACGAGGACGTCAACCCGGGTCAAACCAGCATTGACGGGGTTTTCGTGGCGGGAACGGCGTCCGGCGCCAAGGACATTCCCGATTCGATTCTGCACGCCGGGGCGGCCGCGGCCCAGGCGGCAGCATATGTGGAAAGGATAAGGATGAGCAAATGAGTGATCAAAAAAGGATTGGTGTGTATATTTGTCACTGCGGTGGGAACATCTCGGATTACGTCGATGTGGAAGGGGTGCTGCGGGCCGTCCAGGACGAGCCGGGCGTGGTTGTGGCCAAAACGGCGATGTTCACCTGTTCCGACGCCACCCAGCAGGAGATGGTCCGGGACATCCGGGAACAGAATCTGACAGGGCTGGTGGTGGCGTCCTGCTCGCCCAAACTGCACCTGTTCACCTTCCGGGAAGTGGCCAGGCGGGCGGGCCTGAATCCTTACCAGTACACGCAGGTCAATATCAGGGAACAGTGTTCCTGGGCCCATACCGGCGACAGGGCGGGGGCGACGGAAAAAGCCATCAGGCTGGTCAGGGGCGGCATCGCCCGGACCAATTTCACCGAACCCCTGGAGCCAATTACAATTGACACCGTGCCCAAAGTGCTGGTGGTGGGCGCGGGGATAGCTGGGCTGCGGGCGGCCACCGGCCTGGCGGATCTGGGCTTGTCCGTGCTCCTGGTGGAAAAATCCGCGTCCGCCGGGGGGAAGGTGGCGGGCCTCGGCAAGATGTACCCCCATGAAAAAACGGGCCGGGAGATTATCGCCCGGCTGGTTGACGAGGTTAAAAGAAGGGAAAACATCACCCTGTTTACCAATGCCGAGCTTGTTGAAAAGAGCGGCAGCATCGGCAACTTCAGGGTCAAGATCAGGCTCGGCGGCAAGCAGCGGGAAGAGATCGAAGAGAACGCCGGCTGCATCATTGTGGCCACGGGCTTTGACACTTACCGGCCCCGGGAGGGGGAGTACGGCTACGGCATCGACGGAGTACTCACCCTCGCGGAATACAAGGAGCTTTTGGACCGCTGTGGCGGCGGGCTGGTGCGCAATGGCAAACCGGTCAAGGATATCGTGTATATTTACTGTGTCGGCAGCCGGCAGCAGGCCGGGGAAAAACCCAACCGCTATTGTTCCCGCTACTGCTGCAACGCTGCGGTGCACGCGTCCATCCAGTCCTCGGAAGCCAGCCCCGGCATCCACCAGTTTCACCTGTTCCGGGATATGCGGACCTACGGCAAGTTCGAGACGCTGTACGGCCGGGCCAGGGATCAAGGCGCCGTGTTTGTCAGGTACAGCGAAAGCGAGCCCCCGGCGGTGGAAAAGGGCGCGGATGGAAAACTGAAGGTTACCGTCAAGGATTTGTTGACCTTCGGCGAGCAAATCGAAATACCGGCCGACGTGGTGGTGCTGGTGACCGGCATGGTGCCGGCGCGGAACGAGGCGCTGGTGGATGTATTGAAGCTTCCCGTCGGCAGGGACGGGTTCTTCAACGAGATCCACCCCAAGCTGCGACCGGTGGAAACCGTGGTGGACGGAGTGTTTATCTGCGGCGCCTGCCAGGGCCCCAAAAACTCGGCGGAGAGCGTGGCTTCCGCCCTGGCGGCGGTCACCCAGAGCGCCAGTATTCTCAAGAAGGGTTATGTCGAGCTGGAGCCGCTGATCGCTTCGGTGGACCCCGGGTTGTGCGAGCTGTGTGATGTTTGCGCCGGGGCCTGCCCCTACTCGGCCATCGAGCGGGATCATTACCAGGGCAAAGAGGTGGCCAGAGTCAATGAGGCGGTGTGCAAGGGTTGCGGTGGTTGCGCCCCGGTGTGCCCCCGGAACGCCATTAATCTTAAAGGTTATACGGACGCGCAAATGGAGTCGATGATCGATGCCATGTTAAAGGAGATCGGCTGAGATGAAGGAAGAAGTAAGGGATATCAGGGAAATAATCAGGGAAGAAATGCTGATGCGGGATAAAATTCTCGCCGTCCTGCGGGACGGTCCCAAAACGGTTCCGGAAATTGCGCAGGCCCTGGGCTGTCCTTCCCATGAAGTGATGTACTGGGTGATGGGGATGCGCAAATACGGTCACGTGGCCGAAACGGAAGAGGAAGACGGTTACTACAAGTACAGGGCTGTGGCGGGGGAGGGGAAATAATGGCGCTGGTCAACCCCGGTTTTGTCGATGCGGTTAAACAATCCGAAGCCTTCAACGCCTCGGCTTGCATGAATTGCGGCGTCTGCAGCGCGGTTTGCCCCATGGGCATCGAGCTTCTCCCCAGGAAGCTGTTCAGGTACGTGCTGCTGGGTTTGGAGGAAAAAGTACTGGAAAACACCGAAACCATTTACTCCTGCCTGTTGTGCAAAATGTGCGAGGCCAACTGCCCGGCCCGGGTGCACATAGCGGAAAACGTGAGATTCTTGAGATCCTACATCAATAAAAAAGTTTTTAAACTTTAAGGAGAGTAGAGCCATGCCGTTGCCAACCGGCGATACCATCGGGATTTTAGCGGATAACCTGAGAATGAGGAATTCGGTGCTGCCCATTTCCGCCAAAAGCGCGACGAGCTGGGCCAGGGGCCTGCATCTCCCCCGGGGCGCCAAAACCGTCCTGTACACGGGGATGATGTACCAGCTCATTCCTTATATTGCCGCTATGAGCAAAGCCCAGGCGGGCATTGAGGATTCGTTCCTGGCCAACTTCGTCAAGCTGGGCAGGCAGGTCAACAAGGTGATCAACATTTCCGCCTTCATGGCCATGCCGCCCAAAAGCATGCGGGAAACTTACAACCGGCTTCTGGTCAATATCGCCCTGCTGTTGCAGCGGGCGGGGGTTCAGTTTGGTTATTTATATGAGGATGAACTGTACTCCGGAGCGCTGGTTTACGACCTGGGCGCGGATGACGTGCTCAAGGCCCACGCCCGCAAAGTGTACGGCACTTTCCAAAAATACGGGGTCAAAAACGTGATCACCGTTGACCCCCACACCACCAACATGTTGCGGTCGGTCTACCCCACCTTGCTAGACGGCTATGATTTAAATGTCAAAAGCTACCTGGAAGTGCTGGTTGAACGAAACATCGAGCCCAAAAACCGGCTGGACCGGGAAGTGGTGATTCACGATTCCTGTGTCTACGCCAGGTATGAGAACGTGCTTAACGAACAGAGGACCCTGTTGAAAAATGCCGGCGTCACCGTGAAGGAACCCGCGTATTCGGGAAAATTCACCCTGTGCTGCGGAGGCCCCGCCGAGTCCCTGTATCCCAAAAAGGCCAGGGCGCGGGCCGAAGCAAGGGTGAAGCAGCTAAAAGAGGTGGCCCGGAATTGTGTCACCATGTGCCCCATTTGCTACGTCAACCTGCAAAAGGCGGCGGGCGGCGAAATTGAACTTGCGGACATCTCCAGCTACCTGGTGCAGGCTTATTGCTAAATAAAAGCCCGTCATTGCCCCAAAGCAACAAAATCATTGAGTGTTTTACCACAAGTGCGGGGAGGAATGGTGATGGATACCACCAAGAAAACAATCATCGTCTTCAGTGGCGACCTGGATAAAGTAATGGCGGCCTTTATCATTGCCAACGGCGCCGCCGCCATGGGGGACGAAGTGACCATGTTCTTCACCTTCTGGGGCCTGAACGCGCTGCGGAAACCCGAAAAAGTCAGCGTGAAGAAAAGTTTCCTGCAGTGGCTGTTCGGCAAAATGATGCCCCGGGGCGCCGGCAAGCTCGGCATATCCAAGATGAACTTCGGCGGGATGGGCGCAAAAATGATGAAAATGGTAATGAAGCAGCAAAACGTGACCACTCTGCCGGAACTGATGCAAACCGCGAAAGAGCAGGGAATTAAAATGATTGCCTGCACCATGTCCATGGACGTGATGGGCATCAGGGAGGAGGAGCTTATCGACGGCCTGGAATTCGCCGGGGTGGCCACCTACCTGGCCGAAGCCGACGAGGCGAACGTCAACCTGTTTATCTAGTTGCCCCTGAAAAACTCTAATTAACACGAAGCCCCAACGCGGACTTTTTCAGGGGAAACTATCTAGTTACCCCCGGTGCCGGGTGTTGCGTCGTTGTTGCGATTTGCCAAGTTGAGGTTCATATTCCGCAAATGCATGCTTTATGATTCTGAACGGCACCGTGTTAACGGCGCGCAATTTAAAAATATTGTTTTTTGCGGGGAAACCCGGGGTTTCAATATCCCGGGTTTTTTCGCGCGCTCTGATCATGAAGTGAAAAAATTTTTACATTCCTAAAATTTTTTTCATTTTTAAGAAGGAAACGTCTGAAATTTGTAGAATATCTTATTGAAAAAAGTTTCAGTGATCTGAAAATATTTTCATTCTTATCTTAAGGAGGCGATCGCTATAGACGTCAGGCAGCTGGTGCGTGTGGCCCGTTTGTATTACGAGTTCGGCTGCAAACAGGATGAAATAGCCGAGAGGGAAGGCATTTCCAGGTCTAAAGTGAGCCGCCTCCTTGACAGGGCAATCAAGGAAGGCATTGTTAAGATCGAAATCGTGTATCCCCTGCAACCGGTGCATGAATTGGCGGAAAGCTTGCGCGAATACTTCGGGTTGAAAAAAGTGGTGGTCATCCCGGTTATCGTCGATCACCCGGACGCGGTGCGGGACGACCTGGGGCGGGCGGTGAACAGCTTCCTGGGTGAGATTGTGGAGGACGGGGATATTATTGGTGTTTCCTGGGGCACCACCTTGCCCTTCGTGGTCAAGCACCTGGATCAATATCACGTTAAAAATGTGACAGTTGTTCAATTAAACGGCGGGGTAACTAAAAATTACCTTTCAACCCAATCCGGGAGCATTGTCGAAGGTTTTGTCAAGTCATTTAACGCCGTTCCTTACATGTTGCCCGCACCGACCATCGTCGACAGCACGGAACTGGCCCAAGCGATCTCCGCCGATTCCAATGTCAGGCAGACCCTGGAACTGGCCCGGCGGGCGCGCATTGCCGTCTTTGGCATCGGGCGGGCCTCATACGATTCCATACTGGTGCAGGCCGGTTACTTCAAGCACGGGGAATATGAGGAGTTGTTGCGCAAGGGCGCCGTGGGGGACATCTGCTCCCGCTTTTTCCGCCTGGACGGGAACATTGCCGACCCGGAGTTGAACCAGCGGACGGTGGGGATCACTCTGGAGGATTTGGCCCGGAAAGAATACGCCATTGCCGTGGCCAATGGCGTGGAAAAGGCGGAAGCCATCACCGGCGCTCTCAGGGGAAGGTATATCAACACGCTGTTCATCGATGAAGCGGCGGCCCAAAGGTGCCTGGAGCTTTTGGAATAGTCTGATCAAAATTTAGTGATGGGAGATGCTGCATATGAAAGCGCTTAAATTGTATGAACCCGGTGACCTCAGGGTTGAAGACGTGGAAGTACCCGCGCTTGCTTCCGGAAATGTACTGGTCAAAGTCAGGGCGGTGGGGGTTTGCGGCTCGGATATACCGAGGGTGAATTTCTTCGGAGCTTACCGGCCAAAACTTACCATCGGGCACGAATTCAGCGGTGAAATTGTGGAAGTCAACGAGGCCGGTGACTGGCAAATCGGGGACCGGGTGGTGGTTCCCCCCCTGTTGCCATGCGGAAAATGTTGGTGGTGCAAAACAGGTCATTACTCCTTATGTGAAAGCTACGATTACTTCGGCTCCCGGCGTGACGGGGCCATGGCGGAGTACGTGGACGTGCCCGTAGCCAATCTTCTGGCCCTGCCGGACAATGTTTCCTTTGAAGCGGGCGCCATGACGGATCCGGCTGCCAACGCCATCCATGCCATTTGGAAGGGCGGCCTGAACGTGGGGGAAATCGTTGCGGTTTACGGCTGCGGTCCCATCGGGTTGTTTGCCGTGCAATTTGCCAGGGAACTGGGGGCGGACCTGGTTATCGCCATTGATATCAAGGACGAGAAGCTGGCGATTGCCAGGGAGGTCGGTGCCGATGAAACAATTAACGGGTTGACCAGCCCGCCGGTGGAAAAAATCAACGAAATCACCAAGGGCAAGGGAGCGACATTGGTGCTGGAAACGGCCGGATCCCCCGTTGCGCAAAACCAGGCTGTTTGCTCCGCAGCCAAGCTGGGCCGGGTGGTATTTGTGGGCATTTCCCACAACCGGCTGGAGCTCTCCAAGGAAGCCGTAAATAACATTCTGCGGCGCGAACTGGTGGTCAAGGGTTCCTGGAATTCCTTCTCCGATCCCTTCCCCGGCCGGGAATGGACTTATAGCCTGGAACTAATGTCCAGGGGAAAACTAAAAACAACGCCGTTGGTGAGCCATCGCCTGGGACTGGATGACGGTCCCGCCATTTTCAAAAAATTTCTGGACAAGGATTTCTACTATAGTAAAGTGCTGTTTCTTCCCTGAAAATGGGGGTATTGATGATGACCATGCATGAGACCGAAACGCTGTTGCTGGGAGCGGATTTCGGCACCCAGGGAGTGCGGGTGGCCGTATTCGACCGCTACGGCGGTTTACTGGAAATGTCCTTTGCAGCGTACCCCACGTTTTATCCCCGGCCCGGCTGGGCGGAGCAAGACCCCCGGAACTGGTGGGATGCCTTTAAACAGGCGCTGGCGGAATGCCTGAAAGGGGTAAAAAGCCCGGAGAAAATAAAAGGCATGACCATTTGCTCAACTTCTTCCACGGTCCTGGCCGTGGATGACGGCGGTAACCCGCTGATGCGAGCGATTCTCTGGATGGACAACCGGGCTGTTGCGGAAGCCGGGATCATCAATAACACCGGTCACCCGCGCCTCAAGTATTCCGGCGGGGCGGACTCGGTGGAGTGGATGATTCCCAAAACTTTGTGGATCAAAAACAATCTCAAGGATATTTACCACGCGGCCCGGCTGATTGTTGAAAAGCAGGACTGGATCAACTACCGCCTGACCGGGCGCTGGGTATCCTCCCGCTGCACCGCCACCTGCAAATGGAACTACGCCGACATAGACGGCGGCTGGTCGGATGATTTCATGCGGGAAATCGGTTTGGCGGATTACCGGGATAAATTGCCGGTGCAGGTTGTTCCCGTGGGCCGCCCGGTGGGAGAAATCAGGCGGGAAGCCGCCTGGGAACTTGGCCTTCCCGCGGGCATCACCGTGTTTCAGGGGGGTATTGACGCGCACATCGGCTTGCTGGGCCTGGGCGCGGTGGAACCCGGCCAAATGGGTGTTATCATGGGTACCAGTTTTGTGCACCTGACCCTGTCTTCCGGTCCCATTTTTCGCCCCGGGCTTTGGGGGCCGTATCCCAACGCGCTGGTGGATGGTCTGTGGTTGCTGGAGGGCGGCCAGGTTTCCTGCGGTTCGTTGACCAGGTGGTTTAAAGATCATCTCGCTCCGGACTTGAAATACAGTCATCCCGGGGATGAACCATACCGGGTGCTGGCGGGCGAGGCGGCCCGGGTGCCTCCGGGGTCCGAGGGGCTGGTGGTGCTCGATACCTGGCAGGGCAACCGCACTCCCTACCGGGACCCGCTGGCCACGGGCTGTATGTGGGGATTGACGCTAAGCCACACCAGGGCGCACCTGTACCGGGCCATCCTGGAATCAGTGGCTTACGGCACGCGGAATATTCTGGAATCTTTTGCCGCCGCCAATCTGGAAATCAATGAAATCATCGCCTGCGGCGGAGTGTTGAATAACCAGCTATGGTTGCAAATCATCGCCGATGTAACGGGAGTGCCCATCCGCAAGGCGGGCTTCGGGGAAGCGGGCGTCCTTGGTTGTGCCGTGTGTGCGGCCGCCGGGTTGGGGTTATACCCCGGTTTGACCGCCGCGGCGCAATCCATGGTGGAATACGGGGAAACCGTGTACCCCGCGCCGGACCATACCCGGGTATACTCGTTTTATTTCGAGCAATACAAGAAAACTTACGAGCTTCTGGCGCCGCAAATGCACCTGTTGCACACGTTCCGGAGAAACGGGGGTGAAGGTGTTGGGCGAAAATAAATACATTCTGGAAATGCGTGGTATTTCCAAATCTTTTCCCGGTGTTCAGGCCTTGCAAAAAGTTGACTTTGCCGTCGCTCCCGGGGAGGTGCACTGCCTGATCGGCGCCAACGGAGCCGGCAAGTCCACCTTGATGAAAATTTTAGCCGGGGTATATCCCAAGGATGAGGGCGAGATATTTTTTGACGGGCAACGGGTGAACATCACCGACCCCATCAGCAGTAGCCGGCTGGGTATAGCCGTTATTTACCAGGAACTTTCCCTGTCCGGTAATCTATCTGCGGCGGAAAACATCTACCTGGGCAAATACCCCAGAAAATACCGGTACCTGGTTGACTGGGCCGCACTATATAACAGGGCGCAGTCCCTGATCGACAGCCTGGGCATCAAAATTGACGTTAAAAGGCCCGTGGCCGAGCTGAGCATGGGGCACAGGCAGATTGTCGAGCTGGCCAAGGCCCTGGCGTCCAATGCCAGGCTGGTGGTTATGGACGAGCCCTCCGCCACCCTTTCGGGGGAGGAGTTCGAGACCCTGGTCAGGGTGATCCGGGAACTAAAAGGCAAAGGGATTACCGTCATTTATATTTCCCATCGCCTGGAAGAACTTTTTCGCGTGGGTGACCGGGTTACGGTGCTGCGCGACGGGCGGTTTATCGCCACCAAGAATTTACGGGAGATTAGCCAGGATCAACTGGTGGAATTGATCATCGGACACGCTCTGTCCAAAGACCGGCAAGAAAGGCAGGCGACGTCCACTGGCCCGGAGTTGATCAGGCTCAAGGATATTTGCACGGACAAGCTGAAATCAGTCAGCCTGTCGTTATCCAGAGGTGAAATACTGGGCCTGTACGGGCTGGTGGGTTCCGGGCGGACAGAACTGTTGCGGGTGATTTACGGAGTGGATCAACCTCAAGCCGGGGAAATGTTTGCCGGCGGCAACAGGGTCGTTTTCAAGTCACCGCAGGACGCCTTGAAAAACAGCATCGCCATGGTGCCCGAAAACCGGAAAACCCAGGGCCTGGTGATTAACCTGCCCATCTGGGAAAACGCCGTTATTCCCTCATTTAACAAATTTTCCCGGCTGGGTGTGTTAAATTACCGTTCCATGCTCGGGGAAGTAAAGGAACAGGTAAGCAAATTGAATATCGTCACCCCTTCGCTGGGAACCAGGGTCCGGAATTTAAGCGGCGGGAACCAGCAAAAAGTTGTAATAGCCAAGTGGTTAATTAAAAATTCAAAAATTTTACTATTTGACGAGCC
Source organism: Desulfallas sp. Bu1-1 (assembly GCF_015594625.1). Classification (GTDB taxonomy): domain Bacteria; phylum Bacillota; class Desulfotomaculia; order Desulfotomaculales; family Desulfallaceae; genus JADNRQ01. The sequence continues at coordinate 12,188 of NZ_JADNRQ010000015.1, forward strand.
CACCCAGGGTATCGATATCGGGGCCAAGGAGGAAATTTACCGGATTATAAAAGAACTGGCCGGTAAGGGTTACGGAGTGATTGTCGCCTCCTCGGAATTGGCCGAGCTGGAGCAGTTGTGCAATCGCATTGTGGTAATGTTCAACGGCGCTATTGCCGGCCAGTTTCAGCAGGGGGATTACCGGAAAGAAAACATACTGCGCTGTGCGGTAGCAGGGAGGTAGGTCATGGACGGGACAGTGGATTTAACTGTGGAAAAAACACGGGAACGCAAGTTCAACCCGGGTCAATTTTTAGCGAAGTATAACCTTTTGATTTTGCTAATTGTGTTTATCAGTATAGCCGCAACGCTATCGCCCAAATTTTTAACCGTGCAAAACTTTCTCAACCTGCTGCAGCAGTCCTCGGTTACCGGCATTATCGCCGTTGGGATGACTTTTGTCATCATAGTCGCGGGGATTGACCTTTCGGTCGGGTCGGTGGTGGCCCTGGCCGGGATGGTGGTTGCGGTGCTGATCAGCAGCGGGTGGGGTATTCCCACGGCCATTATAGCGGCATTGGGTGTGGGAGCCGTACTTGGTTTTATCAACGGTTACGTGAGCACCAAGTTCAATATGCCGGCTTTTATCGCCACTCTGGCCATGATGGTTTCCGCCCGCGGCCTGGCGCTGCTGGTGACCGACGGCAAGCCTGTATTCGGCCTGCCCGAGCCCTTCAGTTTCCTGGGGGCGGGATTTATTGGCCGGTTTCCGGTGAGCGGCCTGCTCTGGATTGCGCTGACGGTCCTGGCCGCGCTGGTTTTAAAATACACTCCCTACGGGCGTAATCTCTATGCCGTGGGCGGCAATCCCGAAGCAGCGCACCTGTCGGGCGTGCGGGTGCATCGTCATTTAATTTCCGTCTATGTGATTTCCGGCTTTCTGGCAGCCCTGGCGGGCGTGGTGCTGGCATCCTGGTTGACCGTGGGCCAGCCCACCGCTGCCAAGGGGGCGGAACTGGACGCCATTGCCGCGGTGGTTTTGGGCGGTACCAGCCTGTTCGGCGGCACGGGCGGTGTCGGGGGCACCTTTATCGGTGTGCTGTTGATGAGCATTATTACCAATATTTTTAACCTGTTGGGCCTGGCTTCTTATTACCAGCAAATTTTCATGGGCGTGATTATTGTTCTGGCCCTGATCCTGAACCGGTTCGTGGTGGGCAAAAACGCCTGATGATTTATCCAACAATCAAGCCGGGGGGGTGACAAATGCACAGGGAACTGTTTGCGCAGGTTTGTTCGTCATGATTTTGTAAAGTTTATGTCAAGCTCAAGGAGGTAGGTTAATATGCAAAAATCCCGCTTGTTTATCGGATTGGCCCTGTTGTTGGCCCTGGTTTTTGTTGTTGCCGGTTGCGGCGGCGAAAAGACGACGCCGGATTCCGGCTCCGGTGATAAAGGGGATAAAGTTGTAATCGGTTTTTCCCAGGTTACTCTGGATTCGCCTTTTTATGTTTCGCTGATGGATGCGGCCAGGGCGGAAGCGGAAGCCAGGGGCGCCGAGTTGATCTATGTGGATGCCCAAAATGATATTGAAAAGCAAAACAATGATGTTCAGGATTTAATTACCAAGGGAATCGACGTTTTAATCCTGAACCCCGCCAACCCTACCGGGGTAAATCCAGCATTGCAGGCGGCCAAACAGGCCAATATTCCCGTAATTACCGTGGACCGTCCCACCGAAACCAAAGTGGCCACTTTTGTCGGGAGGGACAACAAGAAAATGGGTGAACTTGCCGGGGAGGAAGCCGTGAAGCTGCTGGGCGGCAAAGGCAAGGCCAAGGGTAAGATTATTGAACTCCAGGGCGATGCCGGCGGCAAAGTGATGATGGATCGCCGCGACGGGTTTCACGCGGTGGTGGACCAGGAACCCGGCATTGAAGTAATACAGGGACCTTATTGCGACTACGTGAGATCCAAGGCCGTCAAGGCGTTCCAGGATTTGTTGCAGGCCCATCCCGATGTGGACTTGGTGTACGCCCATAATGACGACATGGCCCTGGGCGCGTTGCAGGTATTGCAGCAGAATGGTTTGGCCGGTAAAGTGAAGATTGTCGGCATTGACGGCTTGATGGAAGCGATCAAGGCTATTGAAGCCGGCAATTACGACGTCACGGTATTGAACGATCCGCAACTACTGGGTAAAATGGCCGTTGATACCGCTCTGGGTGTGCTGGAAGGCAAGGAATATCCAGAATTTATTGATGCCGGAACGGGTTTGATCAACAAGGACAACGCCGCCCGGTATATTGACGATAACCTGGTTTTTGCGGCGGCCAAATAATAAATTTAAGAGTACAAAAGGAGTAAAAACCGTGAAAATCACAAGAAACGAGCTGGCCGGGATGATCGACCACACCTTGCTGAAGCCGGTGGCCACCCGGGAAGATATCATCAAGCTATGCGCTGAAGCCCGGGAGTATGGTTTCGCTTCCGTTTGCGTGAACCCGTTTTTTGTATCGCTGGCCGCCGGGCAGTTAAAAGGTTCGGGTGTGCTGGTATGCACAGTAATCGGTTTCCCCCTCGGCAGCACTTCCACCGCCGTTAAAGCCTTTGAGGCCGGGGAAGCCGTTAAAAACGGCGCCCGGGAAGTCGATATGGTGATCAATATCGGCGCCCTGAAGGAGCGGCGCGCGGGTGTTGTTCTGGAAGACATCCGGGCAGTGGTGGAAGCGGCCCGGGCGCATGACCCCGCGGCGATTACCAAGGTGATTATTGAAACTTGTTATTTGACCCGGGAGGAAAAGATACTGGCTTGCCAGCTGGCCGGGCAAGCCGGAGCGCATTTTGTCAAAACCAGCACCGGTTTTGGCGACGGTGGCGCAACGGTGGAAGACATTGCGCTGATGCGCGAAACCGTTGGACCTGGGATGGGCGTCAAGGCCTCCGGTGGAATTAAAAACGCCCGGCAGGCCCTGGCGATGATCCAGGCGGGCGCCAACCGGATCGGCGCCAGCGCGGGTGTGGACATTATTAAAGAAATGGAGTAAAAAACAATCCAGGACCATCGCCTTATGGTGATGGTCTTGGATTGTAAGGAGGTATCCTGATGAGCAAACTCAAGGTGGCTATTAACGGTTTTGGTCGCATCGGGAGAAACGTATTGCGGGCCGCCCTGAACAAGGGATTCTTGTCGGACCGGGATGCAGCGCTGGAATTTGTGGCCATTAACGATTTAACCGATCCGGCTACGCTGGCCCATTTATTCAAGTACGACTCGGTGCACGGCTGTGTGCCGGCAGAGGTAAGCGTAACAAATGAGGGCATCGTGATCAACGACCGGGAAATAAAGGTATGCGCCGAAGCCGATCCCGCACATTTACCCTGGGGACGGTTGGGGGTGGACGTGGTGGTGGAATCAACCGGGCGCTTTCGCAGCGCGGCAAAAGCCCGCAGTCACCTGGCAGCGGGGGCCCGCCGGGTGGTTATCACCGCCCCCGCCAAAGACGAGGACATCACCGTTGTGATGGGGGTAAACCATCATTGGTATGATCCCGCAAAGCATTACATCATTTCCAACGCCTCATGCACCACCAACTGCCTGGCGCCGGTGGCCGGAGTGTTGCACGAGCGGTTTGGCATTACCCGGGGGCTGATGACCACCGTGCACTCCTACACCAATGACCAGCGCATTTTGGATCTGCCCCACGGGGACCTGCGCCGGGCCAGGGCCGCGGCCATGAACATCATTCCCACCAGTACCGGTGCGGCCAGGGCCGTGGCACTGGTTTTGCCCGAACTAAAAGGGAGATTGAACGGCATGGCCGTGCGGGTACCCACCTCCAACGTATCGATGGTGGATTTTGTGTGCGACCTGGCGAAGCCGGCCACCGCGGAGGAAATCAACGGCGCGCTCCGGGAAGCGGCCGCGGGCGACCTGCAAGGTATCCTGGATTTCACCATGGAGCCGCTGGTATCCCGGGACTTCAGCGGCAACCCACATTCCTCCATCGTGGACGGGCTCTCCACCATGGTGATCGAGGGGACCATGGCCAAGGTGGTGGCCTGGTACGACAACGAATGGGGTTATTCCAGCAGGGTTCTGGACCTGATCGCCTATATGGCCAGCAGGGAAAGCTAAAAAGCATTTTCTAATTACTGAGATGCGCTTATTTTAAAGAGGAAACCCGGGTGATCCGGGTTTTTTTGATGCTGTTGACAAACTCAACGTTTATAACCTTTATTATGCATCCGGCATGGGCGATTATTAAGGGCGAAGATCCCCTGGGTTAGCAGACATCAACGTCGGGTGATACATTGCCCGAAAGATTACCAGATGCAAAATTAATAAAATTTTTTAAAATAAAGGAATTTTTAATTAAGAAACAAATTTTTAAAATATATAATAAATAAAATGGGAGGATGAAGGTGTTAGTAATCAATTCATCGTACGATGGCATATGGATTACTGACCATAAAGGAAAAACTTTAAGGTAATGGTTGGCATGTGCATGAAATGGTTGGCGTCATAATTCTGTTTAAGATGATAAGTTGGCGTTATATTGGTTGCGCTGATTTCGATGAGTTTTATGTTATCAAGTTATGTGAGTGGTTATACAATATCTCGGATAGCACGTTAAATAATTTTAAACAATGGCGAGGGAGGCAACAATATGACTAAACATACAATAAAGGTTGATACTACAGTTAAAAAAAATGATCTAATGATCCAATCTAAAATATTTGGCGAGGAATTGAGATTATATAAAGAAAAATGGTTGGAAGTTTTTTTAGTCGGGGACGTTCTTTACGATGGGATATACATTATAGACAATAATGGTACTGTAATCTCTGTTAATAAAGCTTTTATAAAAATGACCGGAATTACCGAAGAGGAAATAATAGGTCAAAGTGTAAAGTTATTGGTAAAAAAAGGAATTTTTACAAAACCAGCTAGTCTAATGGCATTAAAAAAAAGAGAAAAGATTTCCATTATAACTAATATTAATAACCAAAAAATAGTAGCCACAGCCAACCCAATTTTTAATGAAATTGGTGAAGTAGTACAAGTACTCACGGTATTAAGAGATGTCACTTATTTGATAAAACTACACGAGAAACTTGAATACTCTGAGAAACTAACTAAAAAATATATTAGCGAACTAGATTATTTGCGCAAAAGAGATTTAGACCAAAGTAGATTAATAGGCAAAAGTTCAAGCATTAGTCAAATTAAGGAAGTTATTAATCAGGTTGCCCAGACAGATGTTACTGTTCTTATTACAGGAGAAACAGGTGTTGGTAAAGAAATCGTTGCTAATGAAATACAAAGAAACAGTACAAGGAAAGACTCTCCTTACATTAAAGTAAATTGCGCAGCAATTCCAGATACTTTATTAGAGTCTGAATTATTTGGTTATGAAAAAGGAGCATTTACCGGCGCACAAAATAAAGAGAAGTTAGGGTTGTTTGAAATAGCAAACTCGGGAACGATTCTTTTAGATGAAATAGGTGAAATGCCAATTAAGTTGCAGTCAAAACTTCTACGCGTTTTACAGGAGAAAGAAATCATTCGTCTCGGTGGGACAAAACCAATAAAGCTTGATATACGGTTAATTGCGGCAACTAATCAAAAATTAGAGGAACAGGTAAAAAATGGGTTGTTCAGGCAAGACCTCTATTATAGATTAAACGTAGTTCCAATTCACGTACCTCCCCTACGTTCGAGACTGGAAGATATACCATTATTGGTTAATCATTTTTTACATAAATACAATGAAAAATATAAGAAAGACAAGTATGTAGATTCTTCTGCAATAGAGATAATGCAACAATATGACTGGCCGGGAAATGTCAGAGAATTAGAACACGTTGTCGAGCGACTTGTCGTTATCGTTACTGATCCGGAAATCAGGGCCGATCATATAATTAAAATTATAGATAATAAAAAATTACCCTCGGTTTACTTTGATAAAAGCAATTTAACTTTAAAAGAAGCCGTTCGCATGGTTGAAAGACAAATGATCCAAAGTGCTTTAAAAACCTATGGTAGCACCCATAAAGCCGCACGTGCATTGGGTGTTAGTCAACCCACTGTGTTGCGGAAAGCAAAGGAGCTTGGCGTAACTGCAGAGTGATGCGAATTTGTATTAGGCAGCGATACAATAATGTATTGGCAGGAAAAGTGCAAAATAGGCACTTTTCCTTTTTTTATTAAAATAAAACAATACAATAATATATCAAGATTTAAACCTAATGGATTGAAATCCCATACCTGGCAGGCATTGTTTGATTAGCGCGGTTATTGCAAATATGTTATCAATATTTGATTCTGACATTACTGTGGTAAGGGGAAGATATCGAATGGTTGATGTCATCGCCGGCAGTGAACAAATGATCGGAGTTACAGATCAGGCAAGTTCATTAAGTATGGAATCTTTCTGCAATGCAAGGCACTGTCGGAATTGATGTACAATATATGACTCTTTTAATTTCGCTGAACGATAAGAGATTGATTCACTAATATTTCACCTATGCAGGATTGACTCAGTTATAATCTAGTTATTGTCTTGGAGATATGAAAATATGATTCAAGAGAGACTCAAGAAAATTATTTTAGATGCTTAAAATTCTAAATATTTCAATGTTTTTGATTGGCATAAATATTGCGAGAAAAATAACAGAAGGGTAAGGGATTAGTCCAGGTCCTTCTAGATACTTTCAGCAAGACAGGGAAAGGTTTACGACCCTTACTACAACTCGTTCAGCAAGCTTACTCACTATTCCAGAATTTTTTACTGATTTACGAGTAGTGCCGGATATACTTCAGCCCATTATCCAAATGCAGGTGTAAAGTCCTCCCTTTAAGGACTTAGAAGCAGTAAGTAGGACTTTCTGATAATGGAAGGGGTGATGAACAGGTTTAATTTAATAATAGCTATGCAGTGTACAGCCCCATGAGTAACGATGGATACACGAAAAAGAATTAGAAGGAGGCCGAAAAAATGAATTGGGATAAAGTATATGATATCGTGTTTGTCGGCGCTGGAACCGCTGGATTAGCCGGTGCGATTCAGGCAGTTAAAAATGGCGATAAAGTCCTGATATTAGAAATGGCAAAACCAGGTGAATTTCGCAGCAGTATGTCAGTAATCGCAGGAGTTATGGACTTCCCGGGAACAAAATATCAGAAAGCAAAAGGTATCGAAGATTCTCCCGAACTGTATACTGCCGACCTCGTGAACAATTGTGGAGGAGATTACGATCTTTGCAAAGCAATGACCGAACGATTACACAAGACCTTGGACATGGTTGAAAATGACCTGGGTCTGGTTCCTAAAGATGTTATCGGCGGATGGGGCCACAGTGTGGGAAGATGTCACTTATTTGATGGACCCAAGGTTTTAAGAAGACTTGAAGAAAAAGCTTTGGAATTAGGAGTCGAAATCGCATGGGAAACTCCTGGAAAAGAACTGGTTTATGATAAGACGCTGGGAGTTCTCGGAATAATAGCCGAAAACGCCGGGCAAGAGGTAGCTGTCAAAGCAAGAAAAGGCGTTGTCCTTTGTACAGGCGGCTTCGGGTATAACAAGAAATTGTGTAAAGAGTTCGGACCTGACCACCTGCAAGACCTAATCAGACTCATGCCTCCCACTCATACCGGACTTGGACTGGAAATGGCCTTGAAGATAGGTGCCGCAACCAGGGACATCAAACATGCTCTAAAATGTTCTCTGCCGACATGTATTCATACTCTGGCCGATACCTCAATTCAGTACCTTGGAGGTATAGTAGTAAACAAGAGTGCTAAGAGATTTATTCGCGAAGATACCTGGTACGGATATTTGGGAGATGCAGGCGCGAAACAACAAGACGGCATTTACTATATCATTTATGATGATGCTATAAGATCAAGAGCAAAAAAAGATTTTCCCACCTGGCTCAGACATAAAGAGTTCAAAGGTGATACCATTGAAGATCTGGCAAAAGAACTTAAGCTGGATCCCAAAGCTCTCAAGGCGACAGTGGACAACTATAATAAAATGGCCGCGGCCGGAAAAGACACTGAATGTGGGAGAACCACCCTTGATGGAAACTTCGGAAGTCCTATTCCCGTTGACAAGGCGCCCTTCTATGGCATGGAATGCAAGCCTTCCACAACCTCCTTTAAAGGCGGCATAAGAATAGATACTTTAAACAGAGTTTTGGATTGGGACGGCTATGTAATTCCGAGGCTTTATGCCGCAGGGGAGGTAACGGGAGGTTACTTTGGAAAAGGCGGATACATCTGGGGAACAATGACAGTAATGGGAATGACCTGTGGCGCGATAGCAGCTGACGATGCTCATAAGAATAAACCAATGTAAGAACTTGGGTGTACGAGTTTGCGATGTGATAAAGGAAGATGAAGGGGTAGCATCGAGCTGCCCCTCTCCCTTACCAAGAGATTAGCGGTTAATGAGGAGGATGATGAAATGAGAAGGGATATCGAATTCATTAGCAATGGGGATAAATGCCGCGGTTGGCTTATCACACCTGACGAGGGGAAGGGACCATTCCCAACAGTAATCATGGCTGGCGGTTGGTGTTACGTAAAGGAAATAGTCATGCCTAATTATGCCGAGTATTTTGTGCGTAATGGTTTTGCAGCGTTATTATTTGATTACCGCAACTTCGGTGTTAGCGACGGCAGCTTGAGGCAACATCTAAACCCCTGGTGGCAGATTGAAGATTATAGAAATGCTATAAGTTTTGCAGAAAAACTACCTGAGGTGGATTCAGATCGTATTGCCGTGTGGGGAATATCATACAGCGGCGGCCACGTTCTGATAGTAGGGGCTTTAGATCCAAGAGTCAAGTGTATATTATCAACCATTCCTGTTGTTGATGGCTTTGAAAACATGAGACGTTCACACGGAGAAAGGAGGTTTGAAGATCTCCAGGAGTTTCTTTTAGAAGATAGAAGAAAGAGGTTTGAAGATGAGAGCAAAAGAGGTTATATGCCTTTTTCCTCACCCAAGCCGGAAGAGGAGCTCAGTGTGTGGCCTTATCCGGAGATAGGTGAGGTTTTCATGGAACACAAAAGAAAGGTAGCCCCTTTGCATGAGCATTGGAACACCGTAGAATCTTTAGAACTTCTATTGACTTATACTGTATTTCCCTATGTGCATAGGATTGTAAATACTCCTACAATGATGGTAGTGGCTGAAGGTGATAATATCACTCTTTGGGATCTTGAAATTGAAGCCTTCCGTCAAATCAAATCTCGGCGGAAAAAACTTTTTGTCATTCCAAAGACAACTCATATGACCCTTTATAAAGATATGAATAGGCTCGAAATAGTGGCAAGTGAGCAAGCGTCATTTCTAAATGAATGGTTAATAAGACCGTATAAATAAACCAGCTTAATTCCCATAGTATTAGAAGGGTATATATCCGAAAGCGTCAAATAAACCCCACCTTCCCTTTTTGGACCGGTGGGGTTTACATTAACTTTATACAGTTACCCGACAACTACTTAAATGTAAGGAATGATGGCATATTAACAAGGACGAAATTGAAGATATTGAGAAATTATGTTTACAAATGCAAGCTATTGGTTTAAAGAGATCTCAAATAGATAAAATTATAAATGATAGCTTATCTGGTAAGACCTGGGATAATTTAAATGATGATGAAAGGTCAAAAATATTAATCTCACTCAAAAAACGTATCTTATTTGCCCGTAAGTTAATAGCATTTCTGAGTTGTCCCGATTGTCGATGTTGATAGAGTGTGTTGGCATTGCCCCTAATTTGATAATTCATAATAAATTGTTGATCAGGAGTGGTTAATGGTGTTAGTACAGGAGATTGTTAGTGAGGCCAAGATTGTTTTGTCTCCTGACACATCCATTAATGTTGCCCTGAAAGAATGCATTGATAAAGATTTTTATATGGCACCGGTTGTAGATAATAATAAGTTTTATGGGATGTTCAAAATATCTTCCGTCTTCAAGTTTGAAACAACAAAGCTTAAAAAGACTGTAAAGGATGTGATGGACTCATCTTGTCCCGTTGTATTGAAGGATACGCTGGTTTCAGAAATACCAAGGGATTTTTGTTTATTTCTTCCTGTAATTGATCATGATAATAATTACCTTGGTATAATATCCACAGCTGATATCCTGAACTCTTTTGAAGAAAGTATACATTATAGCCTTTCCAGCCTGCGCTCGCTTATTGATTCCACCAACAACGGCATTATAGCAATAGATAAACGCGGGGTAATTACTATTTTTAATACCTCGGCCAGACGTATACTGGGGATAAGTGACAGTAATGTTATAGGTAAATATATAATAGATGTTCTTCCTAAAACCAGGCTTCCATGGATATTAAAAACAGGTAAACCCGAATTTAATGTAAAGACGGAATTTGAGCCGGCCAAAAAGCTTTTTGCCAACTATTCCCCAATTATGAATAATGGTGAATTAATAGGCGCGGTGGCGGTTTTTCAGGATTTTAGCGAACTTGAAAGTGTCTCGGAAGAGTTGAACAGGGTAAAAAGCTTAAATAAACAATTAGATGCAATTATCAATTCATCGTATGATGGCATATGGATTACTGACCATAAAGGAAAAACTTTAAAGGTAAATGACGCCATTGAAAGGATAACGGGATTGTCCAGGGATGAGTGTATCGGCCGGTATATGAGGGATATGGAACTTGACGGTACTGTTGATGAATCGGTAACGATGAAAGTTCTAAATGAAAAGAAGTCAGTTACGCTGGTTCAAAACGTGAGTACCGGCAGGCAGACCATAGTCACCGGGAATCCTGTTTTTGATGATGAGGGCAACATTATCTATGTTGTAACCAACGTAAGAGATATCACAGAACTAAGCAAGCTGAAAGAAAAATTAATTCAGGCCAAAGATTTAACTAATCGTTATAAGAATGAGATTAATGAATTAAAATTGAAATTGGTACAACAGGAGGATATAATAGCCCGAAGTAAATTGATGCAAAACATTCTGGATTTGGTTTCCAAAGTATCTATGGTGGATTCTACTGTTTTAATAACAGGTGAATCCGGTGTGGGTAAAGAGGTTGTAGCCAGGCTGGTACACCGGCTCAGCGCTAGGAATGAACAGGGAAGGTTTGTTACGATTAACTGCGGAGCCATACCTGAAAATCTTTTAGAATCCGAGTTATTTGGTTATGAGAAAGGAGCTTTTACCGGAGCTAAAAAAGAAGGTAAGCCCGGGTTATTTGAAGTAGCGGATAAAGGGACCCTCTTTTTGGATGAGGTATCCGAATTGCCCCTGGAAATGCAGGTTAAGCTTTTGAGGGTGTTGCAGGAACAGGAGATAATGAGGATTGGAGGGGTGAAAACAGTAAAGGTGGATGTAAGGGTTATTGCAGCCACCAATAAAAACCTTTTCAATCTCACACATGAGGGAAAATTCCGTGAAGATTTATATTACCGGTTGAATGTAATTCCAATTGATATTCCGCCGCTGAGGAAAAGGCCGGAAGATATTTCAGCCCTCATCAGTCATTATCTTTATAAATTTAATAATAAGTTTAAAACCAAAAAGGTTATTTCCTCGGAAACGGTTGACTATTTGTTAAATTATTCCTGGCCCGGCAATGTGCGGGAACTTATTAACATATTAGAAAGGTTAATTATTACCACGCGTGGTGATTTAATAACTTTTTCAGACTTACCGGCACATATTAAAACTTCGACGCATGTAAGCGGAGCAACAAAGAAGCAGGAATTTATACCTCTCAAGGAAGCCCTGGAACAATATGAACGTGAAATTATCGCATCGGCCATGGAAGTGTACGGTAGTACCAGAAAAGTGGCTAAAATGCTGGGAGTTAGCCAGTCCACGGTTTCCCGCCGGGTTAGGAAGTTAATTTCCAATTAACGCTCTGTACCTACCTCGGTTTGATGGACACGTAAATAGCTGGTCTTCGGTTGCCATTTACCGACAACTACGTGACCAATACGGTTTTAAGGGATCGGAAAGAACGGTACGAGCATACGTCCTCCGCCGCAAAAAGAACTCCGTGATGAAGCACAAGAGAAGTACTTGTGGTTGGAGCACCCACCCGGACAAGCCTAGCTGGATTTCGGGACGAGCCACATGGTATGGGATGGAGTACTGAGGGAAATCAAGTATTTGGCGTTCTCCTTCTCGTACAGCGATGCCAGTTTTTGCGTACCGTTGCCTAGCGAAAGTACGGAATGCTTGCTCTACGCTATGACCCAGGTTTTCGAGAGCAACGTCCATAATGAGGTGTAAGTTTTCTGGCAAGTTATAATTTTCCGGTAGTGATATTTTTTGACAAACTAATATCCGTATTATTTTGGCGTTTCAAAACTGGTTCATTGAGTCAAAACTGACTCGATAAGCTGGTTATTTTTTTTAAAAAGTTTATAAAGTGACTCAATTATGACTCAATGTATATTTTTAAAATCGTAATTTTCATTGTATTGCGAAGGTTTGAAAATGGCATGCAATTTGCGTGAAAAAGATTATGGTTATTGTAGCTCTACATCAAGGAAAGGAGGCAAGAAAAGCATGGAAACGTTTTTAGGTATTCCCTTAAAAGGTTGGCCTACCATTGCTCTATGGATCCTCGTCATCATCATTCCATGGACGTATTCCCTATACTTTTTTAAGCAGATTGACCGTTCAGGGGTAGAACGATGGGGCGCTAAAACCGCAGACAAGGAGCAATTAATTAACAATTTATCAGTTCGATAAAAAGTGAAAGGAGTGATTAAACGTGAATACGGTGCAGGTTACGGTTTTTATCTTATATTTTCTCTTATTAATTTACTTTAGCAGGCAGGGTTATAAAAAATCAGCCACTCTTGACGATTTTACAGTAGCAGGGTGGAGCATGGGGTTAATAATCAACGTGGCTACTTTTACTGCTACCTGGGTTAGTGCAGCATCTGTGCTAGGTGTACCAAGCATGCTTTATAGTGTGGGTTTTGCTGCAATCACCGGCTGGTTCGCCGGCTGGTTTTTTGCAAATGCTCTTATGCCAATTTTGGCTTATAAAATAAGAAGACCTGAATTTCCTGTGAGGACTATTCCTGAATTTATGAGATTACGTTATGAACCATTTGCAGAGAAGAGTTGCATCCAGGCAATAGCTTCTTTAACAATGATAGCCGGTTATCTTATTTATGTCACAATTCAAATTAAAGGTTTAGGTATGATAATTGCAACGCTTACAGGTATCCCTTATGAGGTAGGTGTATTCATTTTTGCTATCTTCATACTTATCACAGTATTTGGAGGAATGTGGTCAGTAGCTACCACCGACCTGTATAATACTGGCATAATTGTATTTGGCTTAATTATAGCTGCAATAGCGATTTTACCTCAGGTTGGTGGCTGGTCTGAAATGTTTGCCAAAGCTATGGAAATTTCTACACCTGCTGTGGTTGGAGGTAATCCTACCCCGGCGGGAGGCTTGCTGGATCCATTGGGTACTTTTACTCTTTCAGCTATGGTCGGAATATTTATTTCAAACTCTTTAGGCGCATCGGTTGCTCCCCATTGGCCTACGCGTTTGTTGGCAGCAAAAAACTTAAGAACAGCCGTTCTTACTCCCCTAGTATCTACATTTATAATTGCTGTTGTTTTTATTTGCTTGTTGATTTTAGGTGTCGGGGCTCGGGTTCTTGTTCCTACTATGCCCGATGGTAAAGCTACAGACTGGGTTATGCCCATGCTAATTTCGCAGTTTATGCATCCAGTTATTGCTGGTGTAATGTTAGCTGCAATATTCGCAGCAGCCCTTTCCACCGCTAACGCCATGACACTACATAACGCGTTAGCAATAACTTACGATATGATTCGCAACCTGAGCCACAAAACAATAAGCGATAAAACTCTGATAAATATGACTAAAATAACGCTGGTAATCCTGGGAATAATAGCAATCATTCTAGCCCTCAATCCCCCCGCGTTTATAGCCATGGCTGCCGCATACGTTTTCGGCCTTTTCGGTGGAACTTTTATCGCCCCGATGTACTTAGGCCTGTATTGGAAAAAGGCCAATAAATTGGGAGGTTACTTGGGCTCCATAGTTGGTGGCTTAACTTATGTGATCACCAACTATCTGATCACAATCAAGGCGATGCCCGGTACTATTCCGGCAATCGTCCTGGCAGTGGCTGCATCTGCTCTTTGCATCGTCATAACTGCTTATGTTTCTCCGCCGCCCCCGAAAGAGGCTTGGGAACCTTATTTTGAGCCGGAAATCAGCGAAAATACCAGGCAGGTTATATTTAAGGCTATGAAAAATATGGCAAAATAAGTGTTTTGACCTTTCAGGTAACGTTTAAACCGGAAACGGTTTAATGTAACATTCAGCGGAGGTGTTAAGGTGACCATTTTAGAAATTTTTCAAAAGGGTGGTAAAAACCGGCTTAACCACCCGGCTATTCTTGAACAACAAAAAGCTACGACTTATCGCGAGTTATATGAAATCGTAAACAAGCTTAGTAACGGTTTGAGCTTGCTAGGAGTGAAAAAGGGAAGTAAGGTTGCCCTGTACCTGCCTAACACCCGGGAGTTTATCCAAAGTTATTATGCAGTGCTGCAGCTGGGTGCGGTGGTGGTTCCCATCAACGTGCTGCTTCGCTCGGAGGAAATAAATTATATTGCCAGCCATTCGGATACCGAAGTTGTGATCACCAGCAGTGAACACTACCCCGAAGTAGAAAAGGGATTGAAAGGTTTGAAGGGAGTTAAACACGCTATTGTCTCCGGCCTGGATAAAGAGGGTATTGTTAATTTTGAAAAACTGGTTTCGGAATCGCCTGATTCTTCTTTTCAATATAAGGTTGAAGATGATGATGTCGCAGTAATAATCTACACTTCCGGTACCACGGGCAAACCCAAAGGAGCCATGCTGACACATAATAATATCAGCTCCAATGTTGTAACCTTTAATGATATTATGCGGGGGACTCCGGATGACAAAATGATTACAGTATTGCCCTTGGCGCACATTTTTGGCCAAACCTGCGTCATGAATACATGCATATATAACGGTGGAACCCTCATCCTGCACCAGCGATTTGAACCCGTTGAAATAATGAAGTCCATTCAGAATAACAAGGCAACGGTGTTCACGGGAGTTCCCACCATGTATTCCTACATTATAAACCATCCGGATGCATTAAAATACGATTTAAGAAGCCTGCGCCTTAGTATTTCCGGTGGGGCGCCTATCCCGGTGGAGGTGCTAAATAAATTTGAAAGTATGTATAACTGTGTCATTATTGAAGGCTACGGTTTGTCGGAAACCTCGCCGGTCAACGCGTTTAACACCATTGAAGGTCCTCGAAAGCCCGCTTCCACGGGCATAGCCATTAATGGTGTGGAAGTAAAAATATTTGACGAACAGGATAACGAAGTGCCGACAGGCGTAGTGGGAGAAATAGTTGTCAAGGGTCCCAATGTAATGAAGGGTTACTATAAAGACCCCGAAGCCACAGCCCTGGCCATGCGGGGTGGCTGGTTCCATACCGGGGACATGGCTTACAAGGATGAAGATGGCCATATATTCATTGTGGATCGTAAAAAAGATATGATCCTCAAGAGCGGTTACAACGTTTACCCGCGGGAAGTTGAAGAAGTACTTTATACTAACCCCAAGGTGGCTGGGGCTGCTGTTATTGGCGTGCCTGACGAGCTTAAGGGCGAGGAAGTAAAAGCCTTCGTGGTGCTCAAAGAGGGAGAGACAGCCACCGAGGAAGAAATCAGGCAATATTGCAGGTCAAAGATAGCCCCGTATAAGACACCTCGCTATATAGAATTCCTGGATGCGCTGCCTATGGGATCCACGGGTAAAATCCTGCGGCGGCAGTTGCGTGACATTGAATTATCCAGAACAAAAAAGTGAGGTGGCCGGATAATGAAGCTTAAAGATAAGGTTGCGTTGGTAACAGGTGGCAGCAGGGGTATCGGCAGGGCGATATGCCTTGCTTTTGCGGCCCAGGGGGCGATAGTGGCAGTAAATGCCACTACCTTTGAGGGAGCGGATAAAACCGCGGAGGAAATCCGCCAACAGGGAGGACGCGCCATAGCCGTAAAAGCTAACGTTGCCGATCCGCAGGATGTCAATGCCATGGTCGAGAAGGTGGTTTCCGAATTTGGCCGGCTGGATATACTGGTAAACAATGCCGGGATCTCCATGGCCAAACCTTCGGCGGAAATTCCCCTGGAAGACTGGAATCGCGCCATAGATATAGATTTAAACGGAGTATTTTACTGCAGCCAGGCGGTAGGAAGGCAGATGATCAAACAGAAAAGCGGCAATATCATCAACATGTCTTCCATGTACGGGCTGGTGGTGGCCCCGGGCCGGGCGGCTTATTCCACCAGCAAGGGCGGCATCAACGCCATGACCAAAGTGTTGGGTGTGGAGTGGGCCAAGGATAACATCCGGGTAAACGCCATTTGCCCGGGTTATATTGTGACGGAGTTGGTAACAGACCTTATCGATAAAGGAATTCTCGATGAAGTAAAACTTAGCAAGCGTTGTCCCATGGGGCGGCTGGGGAATGTTGATGAAGTGGCAAAAGTGGCCGTATTTCTGGCTTCCGATGATGCAAGCTATATAACCGGCCAGACTATTGTAGTGGACGGCGGCTGGTCGGTTTACGGTTATATTACCGATTAAGGATGGAGGGTTTAAATATGGAAGTTAAAACTATCACCGTAATAGGAGCTGGCCTTATGGGTTCGGGCATTACTCAAGTTGCGGCCCAGGCCGGGTATAAGGTAAACATACTTGATATCAGCCAGGAGTTTGTTGACCGGGGGGTTGCGGGCATAAACAAACTGCTCCAAGGTAAGGTTAACAAAGGTAAATTGTCCGAAGAAGAAAAAGAACAGATTATGGCCCGCATTGTTCCGGGGACGAATCTAGAAGTGTGTTCCGAGGCGCAAATGGTTATTGAAGCTATACCCGAGAAGATGGACCTGAAAAAGGATATGTTCAAAAAAATAGATTCTGTAACCAGTGGAGAAACTATTTTAGCCACCAATACCTCTTCGCTTTCCATTACTGAAATAGCTTCGGTAACAAAGAAGCCGCAAAAGGTGGTGGGCATGCATTTCTTCAGCCCGGTTCCGGTGATGAAATTGGTGGAAATAATTCCGGGTCTGGTCACCGAAAAACAAGTTATGGACATTGTTAAAGAAGTGGCTGAGAAAATGGGCAAAACGGTGGTATATGCCAACAACACCCCGGGCTTTATTGTCAACAGGCTACTGGTCCCCATGATGAACGAAGCCTTTTACCTGCTTATGGAGGGCAATAAAAAAGAAGATATTGATCAGGGCATGCTGCTGGGGGCAAACCACCCTATTGGCCCATTACAATTGGCGGACCTGGTGGGAATAGACATACTGCTTCATACCATGGAGTCCCTTTACGAAGGATTTTCCGATTCCAAATACCGTCCCTGTCCCTTGCTGAAAGAATATGTGGCGGCGGGCAAACTCGGACGTAAGACCGGAGAGGGGGTTTATTCCTACCGGTAGCGGTAGATTTTAAGATGGATTACAGAAATATTCTGACTGAGAAAAAAGACTCGTTATTTATAATTACAATCAATAGGCCTGAGACCTTAAATGCTCTAAATGAAGATACCGTGGGAGAACTGGAACACGCTTTTGACCAGGGTTCCGCCGACCCCGGGGTCAGGGTAATCATAATTACCGGCCAGGGAAATAAAGCCTTTGTGGCCGGGGCGGATATAAATGAAATAAGCACGCTGCCCTCGGTGAAGGCGGCCCAGGATAAAAGTACTCGCGGAATTGACATTTTATTTAAAATAGAGCACTGTGACAAGCCGGTGATTATGGCCATAAATGGTTATGCCCTGGGCGGAGGGTGTGAACTGGCCATGGCCGGGGATATCAGGATTGCATCGGATAATGCCAAGTTTGGATTGCCGGAAATCAATCTTGGCATTATCCCCGGCTATGGCGGCACCCAGCGATTACCCAGGCTGGTGGGCAAAGGCATGGCCAAGATGATGATTTTTTCCGGGATGATCATCGATGCCCAAAGGGCTTTTCAAATAGGGTTGGTGGAAAAGGTAGTTCCCGCGGGGCAACTGATGGAGGAAGCCATTTCTCTGGCCAACCTTTTGGCACAAAAACCCCCGGTTGCCCTGGCCATGGCCAAAAGGAGCATTAATGATGGACTGGAAGTGGATCTCAGGCGCGGCTGTGCCATGGAGAGTTCAAATTTTGCCGTGGCCTGCTCAACCGAGGATAGAAGGGAAGGAACCAGGGCTTTTCTGGAAAAAAGAAAACCCCGGTTCAAAGGTTTTTAACAATTAACTGGTCAAGGAGCGATAAAAGAATGACTATAAGGCTTACAGAAGAACAAATCATGCTAAGGAAAATGACCCGGGAACTGGCGCTGGAAAAATTCGCTCCCAGGGCGGCGGAAATAGACCGAACAGGAGAGTTTCCGTGGGATAATGTAAAACTATTGGCTGAGTATGGACTGCTTGGTATTAATGTACCTGAAGAATACGGCGGGGCCGGCTCCGATACTTTAAGCCATGTGATAGCAATTGAGGAGGTAGCTCGGGTTTGTGCCTCCACCTCAGTAATATTAACCACCCAGGCCCTGGCTATAGCCCCGGTATTGCTGGCTGGCACGGTGGAGCAAAAGAAAAAATATCTTACCCCCATGGCCAGCGGTCAGGTCCTGGGAGCCTTTGGCCTCACCGAGCCCGGGGCCGGGTCGGATGCCTCCCGGATCAGCACCACGGCTACCAGGGATGGCGATTACTACGTCTTAAACGGTGTCAAGCACTTTATCACCAACGGGGGAGAGGCGGAAATATACACCGTAGTGGCTATGACTGATAAATCTAAGGGCGTTAGGGGAATCAGCACCTTTTTCGTAGAGAAGGGGACCCCGGGCTTTACTTTTGGCAAGAAAGAAAGTAAAATGGGTATCCGCGGTTCAACAACCAGGGAGCTGATTTTTGAAAATTGCCGGATACCCAAAGAAAACCTCCTGGGCCAGGAGGGAGAGGGCTTTAAAATTGTAATGAAATCAATCGACCATACCCGCACCGGCGTGGCCGCCCAGGCCCTGGGTATAGCCCAGGGGGCTTTGGATGCCGCCCTGGAATATTCCAGGCAAAGAGAACAATTTGGCCAGCCAATCTGTGAATTCCAGGGTATTCAATTTATGCTGGCCGATATGGCCACCCAGATAGAGGCTGCCCGGGCGCTGGTCTACCAGGCGGCCATTGCCATTGATGACCATTCTGAAGAACTCAGTAAAATGTCCGCCATGGCCAAACTGTTTGCCTCGGATACGGCAATGAAAGTCACCATCGATGCTGTGCAAATTTTCGGTGGATACGGCTATACCACTGAATATCCAGTAGAACGCTACATGAGGGATGCCAAAATTACCCAAATTTACGAGGGCACCAACCAAATTCAAAGAATTGTTATAGCACGCAGTCTTATAAAATAAGCTGTGATGCTCTCCGGTTACGGTTATATTGCCCTTTCCCGCAAAGCTATTTGAGTTTTGCTGAAAATATTGTGAGGAGTTATATACAATGAAAGAAAAGCTTCTAAAACAAAAAAACAGCGATGATATAGTTGTGATCAGTGCTACGAGAACTCCGTTTGGAAGGTTTGGAGGTTCTCTTAAAAATATTGACATTTATGATTTAGGCGCTATCGTCATGAAAGATGCTTTAATAAGAATTAATCTGGAGCCGGATAAGATTGACGAAGTATGGTGGGGAATAGGTGATACTACAAATTGTAAAGACCCCTATACGCCAGTGGTGGCAAGACAATCGATGCTTAAAGCAGGTATTCCCCCTGAAAGACCTTCCTGCACTTTTGACAAAGCCTGTGTATCCGCCATGTCAGCTGTAAATTATGGTTCAAGAAGTATCAAATTAAATGAAGCCAAGGTAGTCTTGGCCGGAGGAGCTACGAGCTTTAGCACTGTTCCATATTTAGTAAGAAATCTTAGATGGTCGGGGGTCCGACTTGGGGGATTAAATTTAGAAGATCCTATTTTCCCGCTTGGCTATAAAGATTATGCTCCGGTTGCTGTAGACTCTGGAAATCTAGCTGTTGAATATAATGTATCCAGAGAGGAACAAGATGATTTTGCTTACGAAAGCCATCTAAAATACGGTAATGCCTATAAAGATGGTTTTTTCAAAGATGAAATGATGCCCTTGGAAATAAAAGAAAAGGATAAGAAAGGTAATATTATTTCAGAAAAAGTGTTGGAGATTGACGAGCAATATCGTCCCGATATTGCCAGAGAAGCGCTTGCCAAATTAAAACCGATATTCGGCAACCCTACTTGTACCGCGGGTAATTCGCCCGGAATGAATGATGGAGCTGCCGCTTTAATTTTAACAACAAGAGAACATGCACATGAATTAGGGTGTGAACCTGTTTGTACTATTCTCACAATGTCCACTATCGCTCTTCAACCGCGAATTATGCCTGTGTCACCCGCTTTTGCGATAAAGAAATGTTTGGATAAATTAAATCTAACTATTGATGAAATGGATTTAATTGAGATAAATGAAGCATTTGCTTGTGTGCCATTGATTTCCGCCAAACTTTTAGCAAGTAAAAAGTTTACCAAGGGGAACTATGATGAAATGGTTAGGTTGGTGTCTTCCCAGCCTTTGTTGGATACAGATGATGATAAGTACCAGGCGATCAAGAAAAAATTAAATGTTAATGGTGGAGCTATAGCGATTGGCCATCCGAATACCGCCAGTGGAGCCCGATTAATAATGACTATGGCTTATGAATTAAAAAGGCATGGTGGTGGCATGGGCGTATGTGCTATTTGTGGGGGGCTGACTCAAGGAGATGCGTGTGTAATTAAAGTTGAATAACACCCTCCGAATTGCTCGAAGTGATTGGCGGTCAGCATCATGATAATGTAAAAACGGTGAGGGGTAAAGCGTGGGTATACCATTTGAACAAATAAAAATTGGCGACACTGCTTCCGTATCTAAAACAATAAGTGAAACCGATGTTTATTTGTATGCCGGGATTACCGGAGATTTTAACGGAGTTCACATAAACAAGGAAGCTGCCGCCACTTCAATATTTAAAGAACGAATAGCGCACGGCATGCTGACGGCGGGTCTGATCTCGGCTGTAATCGGCTGCCGGCTTCCGGGAGAAGGAACAATATATCTGTCACAAAGCTTAAAATTTACTTCTCCGGTCAAAATAGGAGATACCGTTACCGCCACGGTGGAGGTAATTGGAAAACAAGAAAATAAAAAACGCCTAACTTTAAAAACTATTTGCACCAATCAGCATGGACAAATAGTCATTGAAGGTGAGGCACTGGTAAAGTGCGGTTAATATTGGATAATATATACAAATTTTGCAACGTCAATGTATTTAAAAATTATAAGACTTAATTATCACATTTTTTTGCCTTGAGGTTGAAATAATTCAGCCTCCAGGCCGTTATATGCTTGAAACCATGAGGAGAGCGGTAAGCCATGGAAAACCTTTTAACTATTGAAAGCGTGGTCAAAATTGCGCCATTTATTAAATTGTTGTTGGGGGATGAGGTAACGGTAGGGGTCTCCGATAGCGAAAAATTTTTGTATTATATTCCTGGTAAAAATTTAGACCACCAGGCAAAGTATGGCGACCCGGTAATACCGGGTAGCCTTACGGACCGTGCGCTGAAGACCGGTATACGCCAGTGCGCGGAGGTGGGGGAAGAGGTTTACGGTGTACCGTATATAGGGCAGAGTGTCAGGATTAATGATGAATCAGGACAAGTAATAGGCGCACTTACCATTTGTGTGCCTATTACACAGGCCAAACAAGTTAAAGAAATGACCGAAAAACTTGAAGGTCTGGTAGGCGGGATTTCCGAAAACACCGCCAGTCTTTCCGCCTCCTCCGAGGAATTGGCGTCCACAACACAAAACCTGGCCAATAATACCCAGCAGATTCTGAATGATGTTATGAAGACAAACGAAATATTGAAATTGATCAATGATATTGCCTCACAGACCCATTTATTGGGCTTAAATGCCGCCATTGAAGCGGCGCGGGTGGGGGAGTACGGCCGGGGTTTCAATGTTGTGGCGGAAGAAATAAGAAAGCTTGCCAACCGTACTAATAATTCCACCAAGGAAATTAATTCCATCATTAATTTAGTTAAAAGTTCAATTGAGTCCCTTTCTGATCAAATCACTGAGATTTCAGCCGTGTCCCAGGAACAAGCGGCATCTACCCAAAAGATAATGGCTTCTATCCAGGATCTGGATAAAATGTGTACTCAACTGGCTGAATTATCAACAGAATTGGTGAAATAAACCTGAATGCCGCAGGCTATCAGTGATTTTTTAGAGAAGGGTGATCTTATGTCCAGGAATTGTTATAAACATAAATTTAAACCTGTGGAACAGGCATTTGGTGGTATTGTAAAAGTGGCTGCTGTACAAACAAACCCGCTGTTAATGGAAAAGGATGTTAATTTGAGGGGTATCCTGGATAGGTTGGACCAGTCGGCCAAAAACGGTGCCCAGTTGGTAGTATTCCCTGAGTGTGCCCTTACCGGCTATTGCTTTAATAGCAAAGAGGAAGCTATGGAATATGCTGAAACAATTCCCGGGCCAAGTGTTGATAAGATCGTTGCTGCTGCCGGGGAACTTAGTGTATATACAGTTATCGGCCTGCTCGAAAAAGATGGTGATGAGCTATACAATACTAATGTCCTGGTCGGGCCGGATGGATTAATAGGGATGTATAGAAAAACTCATGTTATATACCTTGGCGTGGACCGGTTTGTAACTAAAGGTAACCTGCCGTATAAAGTATATCCTACTAAAATTGGGTGTATCGGATTGACCATCTGCTATGACATGAGATTTCCGGAGATAAGCCGGATATTGGCTCTACAGGGTGCTGATATTATCGCCAACAGCACCAGTTTACCTGTAGGCGCCGATTCGCACCAAAGCTTGTTAATCCCCACCAGGGCACTGGAAAACAGGGTTTATGTTGTTGCCGCTGACAGGGTTGGAGAAGAGAGGAGCAACAGATTTATTGGCCGCAGTATTATAGTAGACGTAGGAGGTAAACCTTTAGCCGAAGCAAGTGGTGATAATGTGGAAATTATCTATGCAGATATTGACTTAAGCAAAGCGCGGGCTAAAAAAAGTGTCATCAAACCGGGGGAGTATGAAATGGATATATTTGGAGACAGGAGGCCTGAACTATATCAGGGTATTACTATTCCTACGGTTTAACAGGGCTTAAAAATTGAATACATCCACCATTAACCCATTGACGGTTCCGGTTTTAGCCGAAAAAAAACGTGCACTTCTTTTCGGTTACCGAGTAACCGTTATATTTTTGTACATATATGAAATCCCGCGTTCGATATTTAAAAAATTTTTAAAAACTACTTGACAAGGCAAAAAAAGTAGTCTAAACTAAAGATCAAAGAAAGTCAAAGTTAAAGTTAAGGTCAAGCCTCGGATAAAATGACTGGTTTTTTCAGGTAGGCGCCGGGCAATAAATAAACCTACAGGAGGTGTTCATTGATGAGTTTGGTCAGATGGGATCCTTTTCGTGAAATCTCCAATCTTCAGGCGTCTATCAACAAGCTTTTCGATGAAAACTTTCGCCTGTTCCGGGCCCCTGAACAAGGAGGCTTGGTTCAGGGTTGGATGTTCCCGGTGGACATTAAAGAAACAGCCGATAATATTATAATAAATGCTGAAATACCTGGACTTAACCGGGAGGATATCAAGATCAGCTTTGCCGACAACCAGTTGACCATCCGGGGCGAGCGGAAAAAAGAAATCCAGGAGGAAAACGAGCGCTTTTTGAGGTTGGAGCGCAGTTACGGTAGCTTCTGCCGGACATTTACCCTGGATGTGCCGGTTAAACCGGAAGAAATCAAGGCCCGGTACCAGGACGGCCTGCTGGAAATCACCTTGCCCAAGCAGGATGACATAAAACCCCGGGAAATAACTATTGATGTTGAGGGATAATTAATAATTATCCCGGCAGCCTGCCCGAAAAAGAGGGATCCCCCCCCTCTTTTTTTGTGTGTTCGCCCGGCATGTCTGCCGAGCCGATGGGTTGAAAGAAACCCTGTCACCCAACCAGCTGGAAGACAACCCGTAGGCAAGTGCGTCACTGGCAACGGTGGGGTCTATTGGTGCGCCGAAGGGGGGACTTGGAACATAGCGCAAGCGAACCGGAGTTGGCCTACCAGGTGGGTAACCTTGCATAAAATGGGAAAGCCCAATAGCTGGATAAGCTCAATTAATGGAGTGGATACGGCGAAGGCTGCGAATGAAAAAGATGCGGGAATGGAAGAAGTGGAAGCAACTACATAAGGGGGGCGCCGGTCAGCTTTGGTGCCGCCCCCCTTTGTCCCGTTTATTTGCGGTTGCCTTTTGGTCAACCTGTAACGCTTCATCCAGCATAACCCCGTAATCTTCAAAAGCTGCGGTTTTGGAAACCAAACCGCTGATCACATCTTGTCGCACCGCTTCGGGGGACCGGTCGAACGGGTTCCCGTAACCCCCGCCCCCGGCGGTTTCCAGTGTGATGGTGGTACCCCGGGGCACTTCCCGGGTGAACTTGCCGGGCATTTCACAGGCGTTGTCGCCCGGCAGCCTGATCAAGCAGCGGGAGGTTCGGCCCGGGCGGCCGCCCCGCAGGCCCCAGGGGCTCTGCACGTTTCTTTCGGTGCTCACGGCCACCGTGGCGTCCTCCAGAACGGTGATTTCCCGTACCAGCCCGGTTCCGCCCCTGAACTCGCCGGGGCCGCCCGAATCGGGGATCAAGCCGTATCTCTCCACCAGCAGGGGGTAATTCATTTCGATCACTTCCACCGGCGTGTTCAAGGTATTGGTCATATTCACGTGCACGCCGTCCATGCCGTCCTGGTTGTACTTGGCCCCCTGGCCACCGCCGTAGGTTTCAACGTAGGAATAATACCGTTGCCGCCGGCCGTCCTTGCCGCCGATGGTGAAATTGCTCATGCTGCCCGTGCCGGCGGCGGTCACCCGGTGGGGTACGGCCTGCGCCAGGGCTCCCAGCACCACATCGGTGATCCGCTGGGCCGTGTTGATATTGGCGTGGGCCACGGGTGCCGGGAAGCGGGGATTGACCAGGCTGCCGGGCGGGGTGATCACCTCCAGCACCCGGGCGATGCCTTCGCTGGCCGGCAAGTCGGGGTCGGCGACCGCTTTCAGGGCGTAATAGACGCAGGCCAGGGTAACCCCGCGGGTGGCGTTGACGGGGCCCTTCACCTGGGGGCTGGTGCCGGTGAAGTCCACTTTGACCAGTTCTTCACCGGTATGCACGGCGGCCGTGATTTTAACCGGGTCCCGGGTAATGCCGTCCCCTTCCAGGTAATCCGTGTATGCATAGACGCCCGCGGGGAGTTCTTTAATGGCGGCACGAATCCTGCGCTCCGCGTAATTGATGATTTCGCCCATGTAATATTGCAGTGTTTCCACACCCACCCGCATGGCCAGTTCCTGCAGCCTTTTCACCCCTACCTGGTTGGCGGAAAGCTGGGCCTGGATGTCGCCGTAAAATTCGCCGGCGGTCCTGACATTGTGCGCCAGCACTTTTAACAGGTCCTGGTTTACCCGCCCCCCGCGGCAGATTTTGACCGGGGGTATCCTGAGGCCCTCCTGGAAAATTTCCGTCGCCGTGGTGGACATGCTGCCAGGCACCGCGCCTCCCATATCCACGTGGTGGGCCAGGTTGGCCACGACGGCCAGCGGGGCATTCCCGGCAAAAACCGGCGAGATGACGCACACGTCCGGCAGGTGCGAGCCGCTGATATACGGGTCGTTGATGATTACGGCGTCCCCCGGCGCCAGGCTTTCCACCGGGAAGAATTTCAGAACCTCCTTGACCACCGTGGGCATCAACCCCAGGTGCAGGGGGATGTGTTCGGCCTGGGCCACCAGGCTTCCCTCAATTGTATATATGGCGGTGGAGCAGTCCCGGCGGTCTTTGATGTTGGGCGAAAGGGCGGTACGGGTAAGGGTGGCGCCCATTTCTTCCGCCGCGGATTGCAGGGCGTTTCTCAACACCTCAAGGGTAATGGGATCGGTATTCATGCTAGCGCACCCCTGTTTCAATGATCAGATTGCCCCAGCGGTCGCAGTGCACCCGGTCGCCGGGCCAGATAAGGACGGTGGTGTCCGGCTGGGTGATGATGGCCGGTCCCTCGATTTCCCAGCCCGGGCCCGCTTGTTGCCTGTCGTAGACCGGGACATCGCGGTACGCCCCGGAGAGATAAACCCGCCTGGTGCCGCGTATTTCGGCCCGGGCGCTTGTCGCCGGAGGCGATGGTTCAATTTTGGGCAGGGCGCCGGTGGCTACGAGGCGCAGATTGACGATTTCAACGGGCGCGTTTTCCCGGCAGTAGCCGTATTCCCGGCGGTGCCGGCGGTGAAAACGTTGTAGAATGGCTTTTAGATCGGCCTCAATGAACGGGTTGCCCGGCACCGCCAGGGTCAGTTCATGGGACTGTCCCCTGTAACGGAGATCCATCAACTTGGTCAGGGTAATATCCCGGTCCTTGAAACCCTCCCCGGCCAGGTCAGCCCGTCCCAGATGAACAAGCCGGGCAAATTGGTCGTTAACTTCCGCGCACGCGCCGGGGGTCAACTCCGTGACAAAGGTGGTGGAATAATCGCGGCGCACATCGGCGGTCAGCATACCCCAGGCCGAGGTGACCCCGGGATGGGGAGGCACCAGGATGCGGGGAATGCCCAGTTCCCGGGCCAGCTCGACGGCGTGCGTAGGACCCGCTCCGCCGAAAGGCACCAGGGTGAAATCCCGGGGGTCGAATCCCTTCTGTACCGAGACCACGCGCATGGCCCGGACCATGTTGGCGTTGACCACTCTGATGATGCCCTCGGCCGCTTGTTCCACCGCCAGCCCGAGGGGCCCGCCGATTTTTTCCCGAATGCACCGGACGGCCCGCCCGGAATCGATGCCGTTGATGCCGGCGAAATCCGCCGGGTCCAGCCTGCCCAGCGCCATGTTGGCGTCGGTAACGGTTGGTTCCTCTCCGCCTTGGTTGTAGCAGGCGGGTCCGGGCACGGAACCCGCGCTTTGCGGGCCCACCCGCAGGGCGCCGCCGGGGTCCACCCAGGCGATGCTGCCTCCCCCGGCGCCGATGGTATGGATGTCCAGCATGGGCAACCGCAGCGGGTGGCCGCCGATGGCGCCCTCCGTGGTGAAGCGTGGTTCCCCGTTGTGGATGAGGCAGATGTCCATGCTGGTCCCGCCCATGTCCGCGGTAATCAGGTTCTTGTGCCCGGTCAGGCGGGCCAGGTGCACGCCCGCCAGCACACCGCCCGCCGGGCCGCTCAACACGGTGCGGGCGCTTTGTTCCCGGGCCAGGGAAGAGGTGATGACCCCGCCGTTGGACTGCATGATATACAATGCCCCGTTCACACCGGTGGTACTTAAATCCTGTTCCAGGCGAGCGATGTAATGATCCACCCGGGGCTTGACCAGGGCGTTGACCAGGGTGGTGCTGGTGCGTTCATATTCCCTGAACTCGGGCAAAATTTCCGAGGATATGGTGACGGACAGGCGGGGCAATTTTTGCCGCAGGGCGTTTTTCAGCAGTATTTCGTGTGCCGGGTTGATGTACGAGTGCAGCAGGCACACCGCCACCGACTCCACCCCGGCCTGTTCCAGCTGTTCGATGATCAGGTCGATTTCTTCATCCCGGGGCTTTACCTTAACGGAGCCGTCGGCCAGCACGCGCTCATTTATTTCCAGCACCATGTGCCGGGGTAGCAGGGGCGGCGGCTTTAAAGCCCAAAAGTTATATAAATGCGGGCGGTTTTGCCGGCCGATGAAAATGACGTCTTTAAACCCCCGCGTGGTAATGAGGGCGACGCGCGCCCCTTTTTGTTCCAGGATGGCGTTGGTGGCCACCGTGGTGCCGTGCAGCACCAGGTCTATTTCCCGCGGATCGAGGGAGAATTTTTGGGTAATATTTTCAATGCCTTTCAGGATGGCCCGGGACGGGTCGCCGGGGGTGGACGGCTCCTTGGCGATATATAGTTCGCCGTTATCTCCCAGCAGGCAAAAATCCGTAAACGTGCCTCCGGTATCAACGGCCAGTTTACAGGCGGTCAATTTCGATCAGCCTTTCATTTCGTTTTTGGATAAACCCTGGGGTCCGCATCCAGTGCTCCACTTACTCCAACCCGCCGGATCGCCCAGCGGCATGTTATATTATTCAGGCGCTCCGGCGGGGCAAAGTTTTAGCTTGTAGCATTTGAGGCTCTCTGCCGTTTGCGCAGCGCTTCCCGTCCGGGGAGCGCCAGCGCCAGCAGCAGGCCTATCACCGGGAAAATAATCATCACCCGGAACACCGCCGGCAGGCCCCAGTGGTCGGCCACCCAGCCCAGCATGGTGGCGCCCACGCCGCCCATGCCGACGGCAAAGCCCAGGATTAACCCGGAGGCCAGGCCCACGTTGTTGGGCAGCAGTTCCTGGCTGAACACCACCGTCACGGCAAACGTGGAGACCACGGTAAACCCGGCCAGGGCCACCACTACGGGGACCCAAATGCCGCTGAGCCGGGTGAATAAGTATAATAGAGGAATCATCAGGGCCATGGAGCCGGCGACGATGTTCTTGAGCCCCCAGCGGTCGGCCGCCGGCCCGCCCACCAGGGTGCCGACCGCCCCGGCGACCAGGAAAACCGAGGTCAGGGAGGCGGCGTAGGCCTCGCTGTGGTGCAGGTAATGGATGTAATACTGGGGCAAAAAAGTAACCAGCCCCAGGTGCACCCAGGAACGCATGGTGACCACCAGTACCAGGATTACCACCGGGATAAACAAACGCAGCGCGCTTGAGGCGTTTACGACCGGGGCCGAAGCGGTCTTTTTATTCGATGCGGGTGCCGGAGCCGGGGCGGCCTGCCGGGTTTCCGTAATCCTGGAAAGATATAACCAGAGCAGCAAGGCCATAATGCCGTTCAACACAAAGAAGCCCGTCGATCCGTACAGGCCTGCAAGGCCGATGAAAAAGCTGGTCAGCACCGGGCCGGCGGCAAAACCAAGATTGCCTCCCACGGAAAAAAGGGACATGCCCGAAGCTTTGCGGTCCCCGCTGGCAAAGCGGGCGTACTTGGAACCCTCCGGGTGGTAGGCGGCGACGCCCAGCCCGCTGACCAGCGCCACCAGCAGCAATATGGAAAAATTGGGACTAAAACCGGTAAGGGACATGCCCAGCCCCGCCAACAGGCATCCCAGGGGAATCAACCAGGCGGCCCGGAAGCGGTCGCTGAGGACGCCGAAAATTGGTTGAATTACGGAAGAGATCAGGTTGAAGGCCAGCATCACTATCCCCACCTGCAGCTGGCTCAGTGCGAATATGGGCTGTAAAAACGCCAGCATCATGGGCAGCGCTCCCTGGTTGATGTCGGTAATGGCATGGCCCGTTCCCAAAAGGGCCAGCATTTTTTTATTCGTTTTCACTCTTTTGAATCCTCCGGTTTGACTTCTGTTAAATTTAAATTTCACCCCGAGGTGTTAAAAATCCTTTTTATATTGTCCGGTGCCGGGGCAGGCCTTCCCGCGGGCGGGTTGAATTATTTCAGGCAGCCGGGAACCCGGACTTCATATTGTAATTTTTAACTGGTGGTGACAAAAAGTAGTTGCCAAAAGAACTGACATTGAGTATAATTTAAGAAAGTTACATATTGCACAAATTAAATTGCCCCGGCCCCGTTAGGGGGGGACTTTTAGATCAGATGAGGAAGGGGGGAAATTTTTAAGTTGGAAGTTGCACAAAAATGTAGGGGCAAAGAGCAGAATCGAAAGTGATCTATTTCACTATATTTGGCAATTATATTGTTAATTATTTAACAAATAACGATCGGGTTTAAAGTTTTAATTTTGATCTTGAAGGGTGGGTTGTTAAATGAATAACACCACACAGGCGACCGTCGGCGCTCCCGCCAAGGTTGAACAATTAAAAAGCCTCTCCGAAGAATGGCGCAGGATTGCCTTTGCCATACTGGGTATCGCTTTATTTGCACTTTTCTATTTTCTGCCTGAACTGCCGCCGGCAATTGATCCATCTGGAAAATCGTTTGAATTGTCCCGGGAAGCGCAACTGTCAATCGGACTTTTCCTGCTGGCCGGAATATGGTGGGTGTTTGAAGTAATACCAATCGGTGTAACCAGCCTCACTATCGGTGTTGTGCAGGCGGCCTTTATGATCCGCCCGGCCAAGGAAGCTTTTGCGACTTTTATGGACCCTTCGGTACTGTTTATCCTAGGTTCGTTACTGCTTGGCATTGCTTTTACCAAGGCAGGGGTCACAACCCGGTTGGCTTTCAAGATGTTGTCCATCGTAGGCGAAGATTCCCGTAAAATTTTGCTGGGTGTGTACATGGTAACCATGGTGTTGACCCTGGTCATGGCTCATACCGCGGTTGCGGCCACCATGTTCCCGCTGATGCTGGTCATCATGAGCATGTACGGTAAAGAGGACGTGCCCAGTAATTTTGGTAAAGCGATGTTCATCGGCATGGCGTACGCCGCCGGAGCCGGTAGTATGATCACCCTGCTGGGGGCGGCTCGTGGCCCGGTGGCACTGGGATTTTTCAAGGAATTCACCGGAATCAACATTGGCTTTCTTGAGTATACCCTGACCATGGCACCCTTCGGCATCGTGATGGTATTAATAACCTGGTTCCTGTTGTGCTATGTGTTTTTTAAGCCGGAGCAGAAACAAATTGCCGGGTTGAAAAGGAAAGTGGAAGAAGTTTACTCGCAGATGGGTCCCATGACGGGGAAAGAAATTTTTGTTATCGTCCTGGCCCTGGCCGTGGTGGCCATCCTGGCTACCCAGCAGTTTATTCCTGCCATTAAGGACATGAACAGGAGTATCCCCATGCTGGTGGCGGCCATCATCATGTTCCTGACCAAACTTTTCACCGTGGAAGACCTGGAAAAGAGCGTCCCCTGGAATATTGTGCTGCTGTTCGGCGGAGCCATGAGCATCGGCACCGCGCTGTGGGTGACCGGAGCCGCCGAGTGGATGGCCGTGCATTGGCTGGCTATGTTCCAGAACGCCCACTGGCTGATTTTTGTGGTGGCCATCGCTTTCCTGGTAATCGTAATGACCAACTTTATTATGAACGTGGCGGCTATCGCCATTACCCTGCCGGTGGCCCTTGTCATCGCGGGGTACCTGGGCGTCAACCCGTACCTGATTCTGTACGCTTCCCTGGCCATGGCCGCGCTGCCCTATATGCTGCTGGTGGGGGCGGCGCCCAACGCCATTGCGTACCAGTCGAAGCAATTTACCCCGGGTCAATTCTTTATGGTCGGTATCCCGTTCACTATCCTGGCACTGGTCATGGTGGCCATATTCGCACTGGTGGTATGGCCCCTGCTGGGCATCCCGGCCCTGGTCAAATAACAAAACGGAAAATAACGAATTCGCCCCGGTTGCCGGGGCGTTTTTCTTTAGAGCGGGTATTTTTCTCATTCTTCCTCGCCGGTTTCAAAACCCAGGCGCTTGATCACCCGGTCCAGTTTTAAAGTGACAATGGCCAGTACCACCGCCACCAGCATAGGGGTATACATGCCCGCCCCGATACCGGTACCCACTCCGGCGGTGAGCCAGATGCTGGCTGCGGTGGTAAGCCCGCGCACGCGGTTTTTCTCCTTGAAAATGATTCCCCCGCCGATAAACCCCACTCCGGCGACGATCTGGGCGGCGATCCTGGATGGGTCCATGTTGCCGTACTGCGGTAATCCCACGAATTCCGTAAACCCGTAGGCGCTGATGATGGTAAACAGCGCCGCGCCCATGCTGACCAGGGCGTGGGTGCGCAACCCGGCGGGTTTGTGCCTTTTTTCCCGCTCCAGCCCCAGCAGGATGCCCGCGAAAAAGGCCAGCACGATTCTGAGTAGCAATTCGCCATGAAAGTTCAAATTAATCACCCGGAGATAGTTGTTTTTATATTGTTTCCCCGGGGAACCTTTAATCCTCTACAAATTTTCGCCAGTCACCGCCGGGTACCGGAATGCCGATTTTTCTTATATATTTCTCGCGGTGGGCAGGACAAACGTAAACCCTGGCCCGGATTTTCCGGTCCAGTTCGGGGACAACCACTTCACGTTCCACCCGTTCATACAGGTTGTCCGGGTGACCGGGGGCGATGAAATCCTCCAACCGGTCAAGCACAGCCGTTACGGGCGATGTTTTCGTAAATTGCAGAACTTCACCGCGGGTTGTCCCGCCATCCTTCTCTATTAGCATGGGATAGCCGCAGGGCAGGTGGTAAAGTGTTCCCGTGATCAAGGCGGGGTAACCTCGAATGATTTCAGCCTCGATCAGATGGCGGTTTGACATTCCCTGAAGCAGGGTACCGTAGACAAAATACCACAAAAACAGTTCCCCCTCATGCTTTACAATTAGGCGGGTATGGTTTGTTCAATATTGTAGCTTAACCTTCTGAGACACCTGTTTTGGTAATTAGCTGGATCAACTTAATGTAGGCCTGGTGGATGTTCCGGGAATTTTTAGCCAGCACCGGGCTGATAAAGGCCAGGATCAAAACGTACAGCGCGGCAAAGGCGGGCAGTGTGCTGTTTACCCCGGCGGACGCGGCCAGGCTGGCGGTGATGATGGCAAATTCGCCCCGGGCGATAATGGTGAAAGCGACGTTGAAACCGCGCTTGCTATTGTACCCGGCGATCCAGGAGGCCAAAAGGCCGGTGATGACGTTGCCGGCCACGGTCATGAGCACGGCCCCCACGGCAATGTAGACGGCGTCGCCAAACAGGCGGTAGTCTATTTCCAGGCCGAAGGAAAAGAAAAACACCGCGCCGAACAGGTCCCGCATGGGCGTGATAAATTGGATGACTCGCTTGGAGTGCACCGTTTCCGCCAGCACCAGGCCCAGCAGCAGCGCTCCGATGGCCTCGGCGATATGAATGGTTTCCACCAGCACGGCGGTCAGCAGCAGCATGGTGAAGACGATGACCACGAATGTTTCCGCCGGTTTGACGGGCAGCCTGGGCTCAACCAGCGCCCCGATGCGCCTGCCCAGCACGATCACCAGGAGGATAAAGACAATTATCAGCGCGATGCCGGGGATGATCTCCAGCGCCTCTACGTCCCCGCCGCCCGAGAGCAGGCTGGACATTACCGAGAGGTAAACGGCGAGAAACACGTCCTCAAAGACCATGATCCCCAGGATAAATTCCGTTTCCGGGTTGGCCGTCCTTTTCAAATCAACTAACAGTTTGGTGATAATGGCGCTGCTGGAAATGCCGGTAATCCCGGCCACCACGAACGCCTCGGCCCAGCCCTGGAATACGATCCAGCCAAAGGCCAGGCCCCGCAGGAAATTCAAACCCACGTAAACGGTTCCGCCTTTGAACAGGGATAAGCCGGCGGCGGCCAGTTTGCCGGCGGAAAATTCCAGGCCGAGGTAAAACAGCATCAATAAAACACCCAGCCGGGACAGCAGGTCGATTGATTCGGTTCTCTGCACCACGGCTGTAGAGAATCCGAATATTTCCGGGGCGTGGGGGCCGACAAGGATGCCCGTGAGAATCAGAAAAGGAATGGATGAAAATTTAAGCTTGTTGGAAATATAAATGGCCAGGCTGATAAATGCGAACGCTAGCCCCAGGTTTAAAATAATATCGGAACTCAACTGCCATCTTCCTCTGCGTGGCCTTTTTGCAGCATGTCTTCAAACAGGTCCATTTTTTCTTTTATGCCGGCGGCCACGATGGTATGCCCCGGTGTAAAAATATACGACGGGCCCGGGTTGATCCGGGCATGCCCTTTGCGGCCCCTGAGTTTATCTTCGATTACAGCGATGACGATAATACCGTGGTTTTTGCGCAGTCCCAGGTCGCCGATGCTTTTGCCCGCCACCCGGGAATTCTCCTTCACTTCCAGCCATTCAATGCGCAGGTCGGCCACGGCGGTTTCCAATTTTTCCAGCAGCCGGGGCTGGTAAAAGGAGCCGCTGATAATTGACCCGACCTGCCTGGCTTCCTGGTCCGTCATGGTTACGGAACTGAGGGCGTCGTCCTCCCCTTCGGGGAAATGGTATACTTCCCTGGTGCCTTCGTCGTGAATGACGATAACCACCCGGTCGCCGTTATCCAGGCTGACTTCGAATTTTTTGCCCAGCCCGGGCAGTTCGGCTTCCTTGATCGTTGACATAGCCGGCCTCCTGTATTGAAAAATATTTATAAACAAAGGGGCGGGAATCCCCGCCGTTTATTTTTTGACCGCATTTACACCGGCATCCTTGATAATTTTCATTACCTGGTTCATCATTTCCTGGAACGTGTTCTGCGCATCCGAAAAGGCTTTGATTGTCCTGTTTTCCATGAATTTAAGCTGCACCTGTTCGAATTCCCTGGTCTCGTCCGGGGTCATGGATTCGCCTTTTTTTTGTTTTTCCTTTTGCAGTTGCTGCAGCTCATGAAATCTTTTCAACAAGGACTGGGCGTTGGGGTCGCCGATCATGGCCCTTTCGGCTTGCTGAACATTCTTGAACTCTTCCGACTCGATAATACTTTTGCCCAGCTCCGCCGCCTTTTCAAACACTTCCTTGGACATCGAATCCCCTCCCTAAGATTGCAAGTTGGTTTGTTATCCCTGGATTGAGGGCTGCCGGTTCGGAATAACTGAAAAACAGCGCACAGGAGTATTATAACACGGTGGTACAAGTATCAATAGCTTAGTTTAAATTACCCATGAAAAAATATTAAATTGATTAACAGCAAAAACATTATAGCGGCAGGCGATCCGGTGGATTTCTGGAGCGAATGGAGAACTGGGTGCGGTGCTTGCAGTAAAGATCAGGTTCAACAGCGCTTTTGTTTTGATATAATTATGGTTGCTTGAACAATAAAATTATGCAAGTTAAGTTTTACTGCAAAATATTGAAATGGGAGATGAGTTATGCTTAGAGATTATATACTGTTTGACCTGGACGGAACTTTGCTGGATTCGTTGCCGCTGATTGAGAAATCTTTTCGCCACGCGTTCAAACAGTTTCAAATACCGTGGAACAACGGGGCGGTAATGAAGACGGTGGGTCTGCCCCTGCGGGACGCCTGCAGGCAATTTGCCGGTGAAAGGTGGCAGGAATTTTTTGATTGTTATATCCAGTATCAATTAACCATACACGATAAGTTTATCCGGGTTTTCCCCGGCGCCCTGGAAACCCTGGACCAAATCAAACCGCTGGTCAAGGGGATGGGCGTGGTAACTTCCAAGCGCCGCGTCATGGCCCGGCGCGGTATTTCTGTCACCGGACTGGACCGCTACCTGGACCACCTGGTTACCCTGGAGGACGTGGAAAAACCCAAACCGCACGCCGAGCCCGTGCTGCGTGGCCTTCAAAAGTTCGGGGCCAATCCCGGCCAGGCTGTTTACGTGGGGGACAGCTACTTTGACATTGAATCCGGGCGCAACGCCGGTGTTCTTACCGTTGGGGTGACCTGGGGCATGGCCACCCGGGATGAACTGGAGGATGCCGGGCCGGACTTCTTGGTGAATACCTGGTCCGAGATGGTTGAAGTGCTGACTGTCAACCGGCGGCGCCTGTTTTAGTCCACCAATTCCACCCACTCGGCCATCAATTCTTCCAGCTCCGCGCGGAATTGTTCCAGGGCGGAGCTTTTTTGCCGGTATGTGGCGTGGTCGTTGTATACTTCGGGCAGGTAGAGTTCCCGCTCCAACCGGTTTATTTCTTCTTCTTTGGAGGCAATCGCCCGTTCCAGTTCCAAAGCGCGGCGTTGCCTCTTTCTTTCCTCCCGTTGGATTTCCTTGCGCTGCAGGTACTCTTTTTTTCCCCCGGTTATAACCCGTTCTTTTAGTTGCCGGGTTTCGGCCTGCCCGGCTTTTCTGCTCCGGTAATCATCAAAATTGCCGTAATAAATATTGACGCCGTCCGGGGTGAGTTCAACAATCCGGGTGGCGATTTTATTGATGAAGTAACGGTCGTGGGACACGAACAGCAAGGTCCCCGGGTAGTTCAAAAGCGCCTCCTCCAGCGCCTCGTTGCCCAAAATATCCAGGTGGTTGGTGGGTTCGTCCAGCAGTAAAAAGTTGGCCCGGCTACAGATCAGCTTGGCCAGGGCGAGCCTGGACCTTTCGCCTCCGCTGAGATCGCCCACATTTTTAAGCGCATCCTCGCCGCTAAACAGGAACCTGCCCAGCACTGTGCGTACCGTTTGCTCGTCCAGGTGCGGGTATTCGTCCCACAGCTCGTGCAGCACCTGTTTTTCTTCCACCAGGTTCTTTTGCTCTTGCTCGTAATAGCCGGCGGACACGTGGTAACCCTTGCGGATCGTCCCTTTCAGGGGAGGCAGCAGCCCCGCGATCGTCTTCAGCAGGGTGGTTTTTCCCGTGCCGTTGGGGCCCAAAAGAGCCACCCGCTCGCCGCGGTGAATGCTGAAAGTGATATTTTGTCCCACCGGCTTGTCCCGGTAGCCGATGCTTAAATTTTTGACTTCCAGGACCATTTTCCCGCTCTGCCGGTCCGCGTCCAGGGATATGGCCATTTTTTTATCATTGACTGCCGGGTTTTCCAGGGGCTTGATTTTTTCCAGAAGTTTAAGCCTGCTTTGGGCCCGCCCCGTTGTTGACGCCCGGGCGATGTTACGCCGGACAAAGTCCTGCAGGCGGGCGATCTCTTCCTGCTGCTTGCGGTACTGCCTGGCCCGGCGCTCCAGTTCCTCCGCTTTTAACACCAGGAAGCGCGAGTAATTGCCGCTATAGCGGGTCAGCCGGGCAAATTCAAGCTCGTAAATGGTGGTGGCCAGCGCGTCCAGGAAGTAGCGATCGTGGGAAACGGCCAGAATGGCCCCGGGGTAGGCCTGGAGGTACCTTTCCAGCCAGCCCAGGGTATCCATGTCCAGGTAGTTGGTGGGCTCGTCCAGGATCAATACGTCCGGTTTGGTTAAAAGCAGTTTGGCCAGGGCCAGGCGGGTTTTTTCACCGCCGCTGAGCCGGTCCACGGGCATGGTGTAATATTCTTCGCCGAAATTCAATCCATGCAGCACGCCGCGAATGGCCGCTTCATACTCGTAGCCGCCGTTCCTGCCGAAGCTTTCCCGCAGGGCCGTATATTCTCCGGTTGTTTGTTGCAGCAGACCGGGGTCGGAAGCGATTTCCGGGCGCCCCATTTTAATTTCCAGCGCGCGCAGTTGTTTCTCCTGTTCGATCAGGTCGGTAAATACGGACAGCATCTCATCCCATACCGTTCGGCCCGGGGACAACCCCCCGTTCTGGGCCAAAAAGCCAATGGTAACCGTTTTGGGCCGAATCACTTCCCCGGCATCGGGCTGCATCCGGCCGGTGAGGATTTTCAGCAGGGTGGACTTGCCGGCGCCGTTGCGTCCCACCAGGCCCACCCGCTCGCCTTCCCGGACGGTCAGGGTCACGTCGTTTAAAACCTGCAGGTCGCCGAAAGATTTGGAAATATGAGCTCCCTGTAAAACAATCATCCCATCATCACTCCCGTACCCATCAAGTTTACCTTATTCAGACGGGTGTTAACGACTGCTGTCATTATGAATTTTAGATTAAGTTTTAGTTAACATTGTTGACAATAATTAATCACGTTTTAATATGCATTTAACAAAATATTAATATAGTTTATATTAATATAGTGCTGAACGGAAATCCATGATTAAATGGGAGGACATTATTGATGCTTTTTAAAAAGAAGGATATTTTTTTTGAAACCCTTGTAGAAAGCGCAAACAATTTAAAAGAGGCTTGCAACCTGTTTCAAGAAGAAATCAGCAATCTCCGGCAGGTGGAACTGTACGCCGAAAGAATCAAGATTCTCGAGGACAAGGGGGACGAGCTTACTCACAGAATTATTCACGCATTAAATAAAACTTTTATCACGCCGCTGGAAAGGGAGGATATACTCGGCATAGCTATTGAGATGGATAATGTTGTGGATGGAATTGAAGCCGTCGCCGACCGCATGGACTTGTACAAGGTCACCGAGGCCGACGATTACATCAAGCTGTTTGCCCAAATGATTGTCAACAGTGCGGACGAAATTGTTGCCGCTATAAATTTGCTGGCACAGAAAAAGCTGCAGGAAATGATGCGGCACATTTATAGAATAAACGAACTGGAAAACGAAGCGGACCAGTTGCTCAGGGAATGCATTATGACCTTGTTCGAAGAATACAAAGACCCGATCATGATTATCAAGAAAAAAGAATTGTATGAAATGTTGGAAGGGGTTACCGATGCTTGTGAGGACCTGGCAAACATATTAGAAGCATTGCTGATGCGCAACTCGTAAAGGAGAATCAAGCATGGAATCTTCAATTGTTCTGGTTGCCGTTGTAGTAATCATGGCCCTTTCTTTTGATTTTATCAACGGCTTTCATGACACCGCCAACGCCATTGCCACCTCCGTATCCACGAAGGCTTTAACACCGCGGGTGGCCATTCTTCTGGCCTCGACCATGAACTTGATCGGAGCGTTAACCTTTACCGGGGTGGCCAAGACAATCGGCGGCAAAATTGCCGATCCGTTTGCGCTGGAAAACGGGTTGTTCATTGTTTTGGCCGCGTTGACCGCGGCCATCGCCTGGAATTTAATTACCTGGTACTACGGGATTCCCAGCAGTTCTTCCCATGCTCTCATCGGCTCATTAACCGGGGCGGTAATTGTCGCAGCCGGTTTTTCAGGAGTTAATTTCAAAGGTTTTTTAACCATATTACAAGCTTTGATTCTATCACCTTTTGCCGCTTTTGGCGTGGGCTATATCATTATGACGACCCTGCGGTTTATCTTTAAAAACGCCAATCCTCAAACGGTAAACCGGGGCTTCAGGTCGATGCAGGTTTTAACCGCGGCTTTCCAGGCGTTCAGCCATGGGACCAATGACGCCCAAAAATCCATGGGGATTATCACCTTTGCGTTAATTGCGGGGGGATTTCATCAAACCCTGGATATACCTTTCTGGGTAAAAATATCCTGCGCGCTGGCCATGGCTTTGGGCACGTCGGCCGGTGGCTGGAAAATTATTAAAACCGTCGGTTCCAAAATCATCAAGCTTCAGCCCATCAGCGGTTTCGCCTCCGATTTCACGTCGGCAACGGTGATTATCGGCGCAACCGTGCTGGGGCAACCGGTGAGCACCACCCATGTGATCTCTTCCGCCATCATGGGTGTGGGCTCGGCAAAAAGGATTTCCTCTGTAAAATGGCTGACCGCTCAGAAAATGGTGACCGCATGGATCATAACTTTACCGGTAACAGCCGTGTTGGCCGGGCTATCCTACCTGATTATTTCGGTTTTCTTATAGGCCGGATTATTACTTTTAGGACTTTTAGTTTGCGATTAACGTGTAGTTTTTGTGTTGCCCCGGATGATGCGGGCTAAAAAATAATAATAATAATATGATTATTAAGATGCCTTTTTTCACAAACAGGCAGGAATCAGGAAAGTGTATGTCGTATTATTTATACAGTAAGCAACCCGTTGATCCTGCCCATGAGCCGTTAGGTCCGGTTGTAGAAAATAAATCGCCAGCGCTCACCGGCTCGGTCGAAATTGTAATTAAAAATCTACTTGCAGCTTTTGAGGAGGTGGTCGTCAACCCGGGTAATGCACGTTATTTCAGGTGCACGACGGCCTGATAAGCAAGAAGCCGGAACAGCGGAGGGCAACTTTGGGAAAACCAGTGCATTTTTCGTTAATGAATATGTTGCACTCCAGTGGTTGGAATGTTAATATATTGCTAGTGTAAAAATGATTTTTACCCTAAAAATAATACTATCAGAGATTTTTTAGGGGAAAATAAAAAAATTAATTTGCTAATATTTTTTGGAGGTGTAGTTGATGGCTTTTCTGGAAATAGGCGGAAAGCAAATTGAACTCGATGAAGACGGTTTCGTTGTCAATCCCGATGAGTGGACTGAAGAGGTGGCGAAAGCCTTTGCTGAAAGCGAAGGTATTAAAGAGCTTACCGAAGACCACTGGAAAGTAATCCACTACCTGCGCGATTATTACAAGCAGTTCCAGGTTGCCCCGATGGTAAGAAAAATGTGCAAACAAACCGGTTACAGCTTGAAGCAGATTTACGAGCTGTTCCCCTCCGGCCCGGCAAAGGGCGCCTGCAAACTGGCCGGCCTGCCCAAGCCCACCGGTTGCGTGTAATAAAAATAACCCCGCCAAAAGGCGGGATTTTTTTTTGGTTAAAACTATTGACAATAATGGCTAATGTAAATAGAATTTTAAATGAGCAAATGTTCAAAACCAAGCGGTAAATGCCGGGTAAATACTCTAAAAATGGAGGTAGTGCAGTACTAATGAAAATTGCCATACCATCTGAATATGGATATGTCAACCAGCATTTCGGCAGGAGCAGGGAATTTACAGTGGTTGAACTGGATAACGGTAAGATTGTCTCGCAAAAAATCATCTCTGCGGATAATTTGCAGCACAATCACGCCGGGCTGGCCGGTTTAATGCAAAATGAAGGCGTTGAAGTGGTTATTGTCGGGGGCATTGGCGCCAAGGCTCTGGAGGCCCTGGAGGAAAGCGGTTTAAGAGTCGTCAACGGGGCCAACGGCAAAATCGAAGAAGTCGTGGGCAGCTTTGCCAGGGGCGAACTGGTTTCCAGTGCGCAGGCCTGCTGCCACCACCACGGAGAGCATCACGGCCACGGTTGTCACCACGGTTAGATGCCGTATCCGGTTAAAAAGCCGGCCAGTACCATAAGCACTCCGCCGGCGGTTAATAACACCAATTTTTTTACCCGGGCGTCCCAATTTCCGGGCCGGTATCCGGGCCACTCTCCAGTTTTAATGATCTGGAGTGTCAGCAAAAGCACCCCGGCGGTAATTACGCAAAGACCGGTGAATATAAACAGGAAACAGGCAATGACCATGACGTAACCTCACTTTACTTTATATAGCATAATAACACAATAAGCCATAAGATTAATCTGTTCAAGTGCTTTCGTCAAACAAAACATGTAATATTCTTTTTTCGGCGTCTTTTCGCAAAAACACCTTTTGGGGGGTGTTTTTTTTTCGGGCATTCATTATAATTAAATAGATGGTTTGCTAACCGGGACGGCGCCCGGGGCGTTTTGGTGAAAATGCCGTTTGTAATAGCCGTTGCTGCAGGATATATGCAACAATTTTATTAATGATTACGGGAAGGGTGGTACCAGGTGTTACCTTTGATAAAATTGAACCAGGCGGTTAGCCAGGCGGAAGAAAAGGGATTATTTGACGAACTGAATAAAATCTACGGGCTGATTCCGGAAACCAGCTGCGAGCGCTGCGCCACCTGCTGCACGGTGCCCCAGCCGGCGTATATTGTTGAATATTTGAACATGTTTCGTTATGTAAACAAAGTAATGCCGGAAAAGTGGCCGGAAATCATCGCCGGCGCGGTGCGTTATTATTTCCTGGAACTGGTTGATATTAACCAGCGCTGCCCGTTTTTGGACGGGGAAAACAACTGCATGGTTTATGAAGCCCGGCCCTTCACGTGCCGCACTTACGGGCTGATGGGGCAGCGGGAAGAAAACGAACAGGTCCGCAAAAACATGGAAAAACTGGCGGAAAAATATCTTCAAGAGCACGGCATTGAACTGCCCAGGGAAATTGTTGAATTTGAGCTGCCCCGGTGCGACAAGGTCCGTGTGGTGAATGGAACCAACAAAAAACCCCTGGAATTGATCCAGTTGCTTACCGCCGACCTCGGGCAGTTGGAAACGTTTTTTGTACCCGTGCAGGTGGTGGACAGCCAGTACACTTTCGTTCCCTATGTAAACCATCTGGTAATGAGCGTGGTCAGCGAGGGGGCGAGATATCGCCGCCCGCGGGTAATGAAGGAGTTCCTGGAAAACGGTCGCAGCGAATTGCTGGATAGTTTCATTGAAAAGTATAAGAGGACGTCTTTTTGACGTCCTGCAATGCTTGTCAATGAACAAGATTCATGATATATTTTTAATAACATGATGTTTTTTACCAGGATGATGGCTAAGGGCCGCGGAGGTTTTTTCGACGTGGCCCCTATATAAAAGCCTGTTATGTGCATAGATTCACAATGCCGGGCAGGCTTAGCAAAAATTAATAATTTTTTCCTTGAGTAAAAAGCAGGAAGACCACTACTTTGTGTCTAATTTCATTAATACGGCTGGAGCCAACCATTATATTCTAATGATGATTAACCGGTTTGTAAGTCAACTGGCTGACAAAAAGAGAAAGACGGATGGGAGATTAGGTTTTCATTAGGAACATTTTGTTCCTTAGTTACAAAAAAATTAAATAAACTATTAGGAGGGAAAGCATTTATGGCACTACCTAAACCGCATGGCCCGGAAGGAGTACTCAAGCCCCTGTTGCTGTACGGGGAGGAGAGGGAAGCCGAAATTAAGCGGGCTCAAAGCATGCCCAAGGTGTACATGAGTTCCAGGGAAACGTCCGACGTTTTGATGCTCGGGATTGGAGCTTTTACACCGCTGTATGGATTTATGAAGAAAGATGATTACACCGGCTGCGTGTTTGACTTGAAGCTGACCGACGGCACCATGTGGCCCATGCCCGTTACCCTGTCCATCACCGGAGAGGAAAAGGACGCCATCGGCCTCAAGGAAGGCATGGAAGTCGCCCTGTACGACAGGGAATCCGGCGAGCTCTACGCCACCATGCTGGTGGAAGAAATTTATACTTACGATAAAGAGGCCGAGTGCCGCGAAGTGTTCAAAACCCTGGACGCCGAAGGACACCCCGGTGTGGCCAAGGTTATGCAGCAGGGAGAATACAACCTGGGCGGCCCCATTAAAGTCGTCAACGAAGGTATCTATCCTCAAAAATATCCCAAGTACTACCTCTATCCTGCAGAAGCCAGGAAACTCTTCGAAGAAAAAGGCTGGTCCAACGTCGTTGCTTTCCAAACCAGGAATCCGATGCACCGCTCCCACGAGTATCTCTGCAAATTCGCCCTGGAAAGCGGTCTGGTGGACGGCTGCTTCATCCACGCCATCGTCGGCGCGCTGAAACCCGGCGACATCCCGGGTGAAGTCCGGGTCAAGTGCTACGAGGCCTTGGTTGAAAATTACTTCCCGAAAGAGAACATCGCTCTGGGCGTATACCCCATGGAAATGCGTTATGGCGGGCCGCGTGAAGCCCTGCTGCATGCCGTATTCCGCCAAAACTGGGGCTGCCGGTACCTGATCGTCGGCCGCGACCATGCCGGCGTGGGCGACTACTACGGCCCGTTCGACGCCCAGAAAATTTTTGACACCCTGTGGCCGGGCGCCCTTGAACTGAAGCCCATGCTGATCGCTTGGACCTTCTATTGCTACAAGTGTCAGAGCATGGCCAGCCAGCGCACCTGCCCGCATGGTCCGGAAGATCGTTGCGTGGTGAGCGGCACCAAGTTCCGCCGCATGATGCAGGATGGCGAAGATATTCCGAAGGAATTCGGCCGTCCCGAAGTTATGGAAATTCTGCGCGAATACTATAAGACCGCGGAAAGGGTCGAGATTAAGAAGGGCGCATACGAGGATATCCCCGGTCCCCAGAAGTAATCGACTTGAGCAACAATAAAGATACTGGGTGTGCCCCGGGGGGCGCACTCAGTATCAATGTATAATGTATTCACCATGAGGTTTTGTCGTTAAGTGTCATGAAAAAGTTCAATTATATCCCGCCAAAAAGAAGGAGCCCGGGCATTTGCGTCGAAAGTATAATTATCGCTGATTGCAGTCCAACTTGTATTGGCGCTTGTGACCGGCAATGCAAAGTCCATTTTTAAGTCCATATTTTTATAAACATGATAACACTTGACCGGAACGGATTCGTAGCATGTATACGACAAAATCAGACGCAAATAGGCGACAATGGACTTGAGCATTTTTCCAAAACCGGGTTGCCCGGCGCAACCCGCGATCCCAAAAACCGCTCGGGGGAGGTGGTGAAAAAACGGTGTAGATTTACGCCGGTACGCAACGCGAGCAACATCGCAATATCTTGATGCTTTGTGAATGTAGACTGGGGAGAGAAAAGGTTAACAATTTTTCTCTTGAGACTAGTTGATCAAAATGTGGTATCAATTTCTGCGGGCATGATATCAAAGCCGCAGAAACTTATTAACAAATAGGGAACGGGAGGTTGAATTAATGCCAACTTTTGTAATCGCCGAGAAATGTGACGGCTGCAAGGGTAAGGACAAAACTGCTTGCATGCATGCATGCCCCAATGATTTGATGGTGCTGGACAAAGAGAAAATGAAGGCCTACAACCGTGACCCCTGGCACTGCTGGGAGTGCCTCTGCTGTGCGAAAGCCTGCCCGCAGCAAGCCATGGACCTGCGTGGTTACGCTGACTTCGTACCGATGGGCGCCAGTGTAACTCCTCTGAGAGGTTCGGACAACATTATGTGGACCATCAAGTTCCGGAACGGTATGGTCAAGCGCTTCAAG
The DNA here is from genome assembly GCF_015594625.1 of Desulfallas sp. Bu1-1. GTDB lineage: Bacteria > Bacillota > Desulfotomaculia > Desulfotomaculales > Desulfallaceae > JADNRQ01. The sequence goes on from NZ_JADNRQ010000015.1 coordinate 56,738, forward strand.
TTCCCCATCAGGACCACTGAAGAAGGTACTGCTGTTCCCGGTGGTGACTTCCCGGAAGGCGCCGGCGATCTGAACAGCCAGGCCCTGTTCACCGAGCCGGCATCCCTGCTGCTGGATGAAGTGCCCACCATTAAGAAGTAACTGCGAATCTGATTGCCAGTTTTAAAGAACTTTACGGAGGAGGTTAATATTAATGCCAATGAATTTTGAAACTGTTGAAGTCACCACTGACCTTCTGATCGTGGGCGGCGGTATGGCGGCCTGCGGCGCGGCAGTGGAAGCTGCTTACTGGGCAAAGAAAAACGGTTTGAAGGTAACCCTCGTTGACAAGGCCGCCTTGGACCGCAGCGGTGCCGTGGCTATGGGTCTGTCCGCTATCAACCAGTACCTCGGCGTGGGCAAAGGCAAGAACACCGTCGAGCAATATGTTGAGTACGTTAAGAACGACCTGATGGGCGTTGCCCGTGACGACCTCGTTTACAACATTGCCCGCCACGTCGACGGTACGGTGCACCTGTTTGAAAAGTGGGGCCTGCCCATTTGGAAAGACGAAAATGGCGAGTACGTAAATGAGGGCCGCTGGCAAATCATGATCAACGGTGAATCTTATAAAGTCATCGTTGCCGAGGCCGCCAAGAACGCCCTGGGCATGGACAATATCTACGAGCGCGTATTCATCATCGAGCCGCTGCTCGACGGCAACAGGATCGCCGGCGCTGTAGGCTTCAGCGTTCGCGAAAATAAATTCTATGTCTTCAAGGCGAAAGCCGTTCTGGCCGCCATGGGCGGTGCCGTAGGCGTATTCAAGCCCCGCTCCACCGGTGAAGGTCTCGGCCGCTCCTGGTATCCTCCGTTCAGCACCGGTTCCAGCGCATACTTCACCATCCGCGCCGGCGCTGAAATGACCTGCCAGGAAGTCCGCTTCATCCCGGTCCGCTTCAAGGATGCGTACGGCCCGGTCGGCGCCTGGTTCCTGCTCTTCAAATCCAGGGCCACCAACGCGTTTGGCGGCGAGTACATGGTGGAGCGCAGGGAAGAACTGAAAAACTGGGCTCCCTACGGCCTGGTCAAGCCGATTCCGGCCAACCTGCGCAACTACCTCGGCATGCTTGATGAAAGCGAAGGCAAAGGCCCCCTCTTCATGAGGACCGAAGAAGCCATCGCCAAGCTGGCCGAAGCTTATAAGGATGATCCCAAGGCCTTCAAGAAGAAAATGAAAGAGCTGGAAGCCGAAGCTTGGGAAGACTTCCTCGACATGACCATCTCCCAGGCCCTGCTCTGGGCTGCCACCAACATTCAGCCGGAAGAAAGATCCTCCGAGATCGCAGCTGCCGAGCCTTACTTCATCGGCTCCCACTCCGGCGCATCCGGCGCATGGGTATCCGGTCCCGAGGATATCGCTCCTCCCGAGTACTTCTGGGGCTACACCAACATGACCACCGTAACCGGTCTGTTTGCTGCTGGTGACGCTTCCGGCGCATCCAGCCACAAGTTCTCCTCCGGCTCCCACGCCGAAGGCCGTATTGCCGCCAAGGCCGCCATCAAGTTCATCGTTGAAAACAACACCCAGCCCAACGTGGACATGGCCAAGGTGGAAGAACTGAAGGCCCGGACCTACAAGCCGCTGGAAATTTACGAGCAATACAAAGACATGACCACCGATCCGGAAGTCAACCCGAACTACATCAAGCCCAAGATGTTCATGTTCCGCCTGCAGAAGATGATGGACGAGTACGTCGGCGGCGTGACCGCGAACTTCTCCACCAACAAGGCTAAACTCGACAGGGCTATGGAACTGCTCGGATTCCTGAAGGAAGACTCCGAGAACCTGGCCGCCAAGGACCTGCACGAGCTCATGAGATGCTGGGAGAACATCCACCGGATGTGGCAGGCCGAAGCTCACATTCGCACAGTCATGTTCCGTGAAGAGACCAGGTGGCCCGGTTACTACTTCCGTGCCGACTATCCGAAGATGGATGAGGAAAACTGGCTCTGCTTCGTCAACTGCAAGTGGGATCCCAACACCGGCGAGTGGAGCGTATTCAAGAAGCCCATCATCCGTCTGTTCCAGTAGTTATATGAACAACTGATCTCACCCCATGTCCCGGGCGAGATCAAGTAACTCTGCGCATGTGCCATCCACGGCGCAAAGAGGGCCCGTAGCCGATGGCCGCGGGTCCTTTGCGCTGTGAGGCGCAGCGAAAGTTGCTAAACAGCCCTGGCTGAATCGCGCTTGTAGGGACTGGGCGTTTGTTTTATCTTAGGTAAGAGTTAATTTTGCCAGGCGTCCTTACAGGCCGCCTGGAGTTTTTTTTCAATCCCGGTGGTCAACTGCTCGTGATGAGTAACCGTAACATGTTTGGATACAAGGCAGTACAAAAATTTAACACGGGAGAAATGGCGTGGTGATATATAATGGCAAATAAAAGTATATTAGTGGTAGGGGGAGGAATAAGCGGCCTTACCGCGGCCGTGGAAGCCGCCGAAGTGGGTTACGAAGTTTTCATCGTGGAGAAGAACCCGTACCTGGGCGGCAGAGTCACCCAGATCAACCAGTACTTCCCCAAGCTGTGTCCACCAAACTGCGGTTTGGAAATTAATTTCCAGAGAATTAAAAAGAACCCCAAAATCAACTTCTTTACCCTGGCGGAAGTGGAGAGCATCTCCGGTCAGGAAGGCAATTTTGACGTGACCGTCAAGGTGAACCCCCGTTATGTAAACGAAAATTGCACGGGTTGCAACAAGTGCGCCGAGGTTTGCCCGGTGGAAAGATCCAATGCCTTTAACTACGGGCTGGACAAGACAAAGGCGATTTACCTGCCCCATGAATTTGCGTTCCCGATGAAGTACGTCATCGATGATCAAGCCTGCAAGGGCGCCGAGTGCGGCAAGTGCGCCGGAGCATGCGAGTACAATGCCATTGACCTCGGCATGCAGGCAAAAACCATTAAGCTGAATGTGGGCGCCATCGTCTGGGCCACCGGCTGGAATCCGTACGATGCCAACAAGCTCAGCTACTATGGTTTTGGCCGGTATAACAACGTTATCACCAACGTGATGATGGAAAGGCTGGCCGCGGTCAACGGCCCCACCAAGGGCAAAATTGTTCGCCCGTCGGACGGCAAGGAAATCAAGAGCGTGGCGTTTATTCAGTGTGCCGGATCCCGTGACGAGAATCACCTGAAGGCTTGCTCCTCCGTATGCTGCCTGGCTTCCCTGAAACAGGCCACCTACGTCAGGGAGCAGTACCCGGACGCTGAAATTTGTATTTACTATATTGATATCAGGGCGCGCGGCAAGTACGAAGACTTCTTCACCAAGGTGCAGGAAGAAGCCAACATTACCTTGATCAAGGGTAAAGCCGGCGAAGTCAAGGAAGATCCGTCAACCGGGGAACTGATCGTGATCGCTGAAGACCAGATCGCTCAAAAAGTGATCGAGAAGAAGTTTGACCTGGTTGTGCTGGCCACGGGCATGGCTCCCACCACGGCCGAGGTCAAAATACCGGCTGAAATGGATTATGACGAAGATGGTTTTGTGGTTTCAGGCGCTCAGACACCCGGTATCTATGCTGCAGGATGCGTCAAAAACCCGTTGGATGTTGCCTCAGCTGTCAGGGATGCTACCGCTACAGCTCTTAAGGCGATCCAATCTACGGTGAGGGGGCAACAGTAATGGAAAAGAAGATAGCTGTTTACATTTGCACGGGCTGTGGTATTGGAGACGCCTTGGATATCGACGCTTTGTCCAAGGTGGCGACAGGTGAATATAAGGTAAGTATTTGCAAAACCGACGGATTTCTTTGCGGTAAGGACGGCGTTGAACTGATTAAAAAGGATATCGAGGGAGAGGGCGTAAACACTATTGTGATCGCTGGTTGCTCTTCCCGGGTCAATTACGATGTCTTTGATTTCGGACCGGATAAAATCGTGGAGAGGACCAACCTGAGAGAGCAGGTGGCCTGGTGTCACCCGGCGGGTGACGAGGACACCCAGATGCTGGCCGAGGATTACCTGCGGATGTCCCTGGCCAAGCTTAAGAACGTGAACTTGCCGGAACCTTACCAGGTTGACGATTTCTCCAAAGCCATTTTGGTTGTGGGCGGCGGCTTCACGGGGCTTAACGCCGCGCTGGAATCGGCCAGGGCCGGTTACCAGACCATTTTGGTGGAAAAAGAAGCCGCTCTCGGCGGCTACGTGGGCAAAATGTACAAGCAGGTGCCGCTAAAAGCGCCATTCACGGAACTGGAAGAGAACAGCATTCCCGCTTTAATCAAGGCTGTTGAAGAAGCCGGCGTCAAGGTCTACACCTCGGCCACCATTGAAAAGACCGCCGGCGCGCCGGGGATGTTTGATGTGACCATCAATCAAAACGGCAGCACCGTCCAAGAGCGCGTGGGCGCCATTGTGCTGGCGACGGGCGCCAGGCCGTATGACCCCGGGAAGCTGGGTCACCTTGGATTCGGCCAGTATGAAAACGTGATTACCCAGGCCATGTTCGAGGAAATGGCCGCGGCGGGCAAGCTGGAAGCCGGCAAAGTGGCGTTTATCCAGTGCGCCGGCTCCCGCGATAAGGAGCACCTGCCCTACTGCTCGGCGGCCTGCTGCATCGAATCGATCAAACAGGCCCTGTATGTGAAGGAAAACAACCCCGAGGCCAACGTATACATTTACTACAAGGATATTCGTTCCAACGGCCAGTATGAGCACTTTTACAAAAAAGCCCAGCAGGAAGGCGTTATTTTCATCAAGGGTGATGTAACGGCCATTACCGAAAACGACGGCACGCTGACCATTGAAGCCGACGACCATACCATGGGCACCAAGTCGGAAGCTGACGAGTTCGACCTGGTGGTACTGGCCAACGGTATGGTGCCGGCAGCCGCCTTCGGTGAAATGCTGGACGCGGCCCCGGCCCAGGATGAAGCGGCGGCTGCTGCGGATGAGCCCAAGGTATCGGTCGCCCCGATCATCAAGTCCAACATGCTGAACCTGGAATACAGGCAGGGTCCGGAACTGCCGTCTTTGAAATACGGTTTCCCGGATTCCCACTATATTTGCTTCCCGTATGAAACCAGGCGGACCGGTATCTATGCCGCCGGCGTGGTCAGGGCTCCCATGGATATGCTCTCCGCCCTGGAAGACGCCACGGGCGCCGCGTTGAAAGCCATCCAGTGCGTTGAGGCTACCGCCAGGGGCCAGGCACTGCACCCGCGGTCCGGGGATATGTCCTACCCGGAATTTAATATGACCCGCTGCACCCAGTGCAAGCGCTGCACCGAGGAGTGCCCCTTCGGCGCCATCAACGAAGACGAGAAGGCCAACCCGCTGCCCAACCCCACCCGCTGCAGAAGGTGCGGTACATGTATGGGCGCTTGCCCCGAACGGATTATTTCCTTCAAGAACTACTCGGTGCCCATGATCGGCAATATGGTCAAGGCCATCGAGGTGCCCGAGGAAATAGAAGAAAAGCCGAGAATCCTGGTCTTCGCCTGCGAAAACGACGCCATTCCCGCCCTGGACATGGCCGGCATCAACCGGCTGGAATATAACCCGTGGGTAAGGATTATCCCGGTTCGTTGCCTGGGGTCCCTGAACCTGATCTGGATCAACGACGCCATGGCCAGGGGATTTGACGGCGTATTGCTGATGGGTTGCAAGCACGGTGACGACTACCAGTGCCACTTCATGAAGGGCAGCGAGCTGGCGGAATACCGCCTGTCCAAGATATCCGAAACCCTCAACCGCCTGGGGCTGGAGTCGGAACGCGTGCGGGCCACAACGGTAAATATCATGGATTACGATAAGATTCCGGCCATGCTGGATGAATTCGCCAAGGAACTTGAAGAACTGGGACCCAACCCGATGAAGGACTTCCAGTAAAATAAATAGATATAAGGGGCGGCCGGCAACCGGCCGTCCCAAACTCCTTTAAAAATTAGAAAGGGAGTATGTTCTTGTATGGAACAAAAAAACAATCAACCTGTTAAATATGATTTGAATTTTGCCCGGGAGATTTATAGTTTGGAAAATGGTTCTTACATCAAGCAATGCATGCAGTGTGGAATGTGCGCCATTTCCTGCGCCACCCGCGAGATCATGGACTATTCGCCCAGGCGGCTGTTCAACCTGATCAAGCTGGGTAAAAAGGACGAGGTGCTGGAGGCCAACACTATGTGGCAGTGCACCTCCTGCTGCACATGCAAGGCGCGATGCCCCAGGGGCATCCCCATTATCGACGTGATGCACGACTTGAAAAAGTATGCCATTCAAAACGGTTACAGCGATGATCCCCGAGCCGCGTTTTACAAGGCGTTCTGGGCCGAAGTGGCCAGCCGGGGCAAGGTGTTTGAGGGCGGGGTTACGGCCCGTTATTACCTGATCCGGGGCCTGGATGAGTTGAAGAAGGCGTTTGCCATGAAGGACGTGGGCCTGAACATGTTGAGGCACAAGCGGATGCCCTTGCTGCCGCCGAAAAAAGTCAAGGGCCTGGGTAACTTGAAAAAAATTATCCGCAAGGCCCAGGAACTTGAGCGGAAGGAGGCCGGAAGATGAAGTACAGCTTTTATCCCGGGTGCTCCATGGAGGCAACCGCCCAGGCCAATTTGAAATCCATAGAAGCGGTGGCCGGGGCGCTGGATTTGCACCTGGAAGAAATCCCCGACTGGAACTGCTGTGGCGCTACGGTGGCCTCCGGAGTGGTCGGTGATTTTACCCAGCAGGTCATGACCGCCCGCAACCTGGCCATTGCCGAACCCAAGGGCTATGATGTGGTGGTGGGCTGCAGCTCCTGCTACCTGAGCCTGGCCGTTACCAACAAGCGGTTCAAGGAAGATGAACATTTCAAGGCCCTGGCCAACGAGGCGCTGGCGGCGGGCGGCCTCAAGTATGATGGCTCGCTGCGCGTGCGCCAGTTCCTGGAAGTAGTGATTAACGATGCCGGTTTTGACCGGGTGAAAGAAAAGGTCAAGCGGCCGCTGACGGGCCTTAAAGTGGCCGGGTACGTCGGCTGCCAGACGGTGCGGGCTATTCCATACGAATTTGACGACCCCGAGTACCCCGTCCAGATGGATAAACTTATGGAGGCGCTGGGGGCGACGGCGGTGGATTTCCCCATGAAAGCGCGCTGCTGCGGCAGCTCCAATGCTATTGCCGCAACGGACATCGTGGTGGACAGCGCTTTAAAAATTTTCCAATCGGCCGCCGGCGGCGGGGCGCAGGTTATTGTCACTCCCTGCCCCATGTGCCAGCTTAACCTGGACGCCTACCAGCAAAGGGTCAACCAGCTGCACGGTACCAACTTCAACATTCCGGTGTTGTTTTTTACCCAGTTGATGGCCGTTGCTTTTGATTTGCCGGAGGATGCCAGGGCGCTTAATTATTGTATCGTTTCGCCCTATGAGGCGCTGGCGGCATACGGTGTTGGTAAATGACATTTTGTTGGCCGTGCCTGTACTAAAGTATTAAAAGCCCCCGTGAAAAATGGCGAGGGGCTTTTATTTTTGGGGCCGGTAGTGTAATGACAAGAAAACGTAGCAGGGTATTGCAGGTGATTTATTGCATCATGTATACTCTATGGAAATTGCTTGTGCCGTGGGGCATGGTTATGTTAATATATTAACGAAGGACTTATAGAATAGTGACAAAAAACTTTTATTTTTAAAGTAGATAGTATAATATTTCACATTATTTCGTCTTTTAAATAATTAATAATAGCCGGGTTAAAAACTGGCTATCGGAATACATAGATAAACGGTATATAGTATTGACGGGTCCAAAATTTGAGAGGGGGAGGATGGAGGGATTTGACGGCATTATATTGAATTGGTCAAGTAATATCTAATTTTAAAAAAGCGAATATTATTGGGCAATTAATTAAACAATAATTAAAACCAAAGGGGTGAACCATTTGCCTGAGCATATTCAAATTTACTTCGCCAGTGTAGTCTTTTTAATTACTTACGCCATCATTGTCTCCGAAAAGATACACCGGGCGGTAATCGCCCTGGTTGGCGCGGCATTGATCGCGGTGACAAAAATATTAAGCCCGGAAGAAGCGGTGCATGCCATAGATTTTAACACCATCGGTTTGCTTGTGGGCATGATGATTATTGTCGGCATCACCAGGCAGACGGGTGTTTTTGAGTACCTGGCCATCAAGGCGGCCAAAAGCTCCAAGGGCGAGCCGTTAAAAATTATGGCGGCGTTATCGCTGGTGACGGCTGTTTTATCCGCCTTCCTGGACAACGTGACCACGGTTTTGTTGATTGTCCCGGTGACATTTGCCATCGCCCAGAAACTCAGAATCAGTCCCATTCCCATTTTAATCGCGGAGATTCTTTCCTCCAATATCGGCGGCACCGCCACGCTGATCGGGGACCCGCCCAACATTATGATCGGCAGCGCCACACACCTTGGATTCATGGATTTCATTGTCAACCTTACTCCGATCATCATAGTTGTTTACGTGGTAACCCTGACTTTGCTCCGGCTCATCTACAGAACCCAACTGGTGGCCGACCCGGAGCGGCAGCAGAAGATTATGGAACTCAATGAAAACGATGAATTAAAGGATATGCAACTGTTGCGCAAATGCCTGGTGGTTCTGGGGTTGACCATCTTCGGTTTCGCCATGCACCAGTACGTGCACCTGGAATCGTCGGTAATCGCCCTTACCGGCGCCAGCCTGTTGCTGCTGGTGAGCCGGGAGGACCCCGAACACGCGCTGCATGCTGTTGAATGGCCAGTTATATTTTTCTTTATCGGTCTGTTTGTGCTGGTGGGAAGCCTGGAAAAGGTGGGCGTCATCGAGGCCATTGCCAAGGCGTCCCTGGAAATTACCGGCGGGGTGATGATCCCCACGGCCATGCTGATCCTGTGGCTGTCCGGCATCGCCTCGGCCTTTGTGGACAATATCCCCTTTGTGGCCACCATGATTCCGTTAATCAAGGACATGGGCCAGTTGATGGGCGTAACCGATCCCAACGCGCTCAACCTGTTCTGGTGGTCGCTGTCCCTGGGGGCCTGCCTGGGCGGCAACGGAACCATTATCGGCGCCTCCGCCAACGTTGTGGTGATCGGGATGGCGGAAAAGCGGGGCATGCATATCACCTTTATGAATTACTTCAAGGTGGCATTTCCGCTGATGCTGGTTTCCCTTATATTGAGCTCGGTTTACATGGTTCTCTGGCACATCTACCCCGAGATGATCACCATTGCGGTTACGTTGCTGTTCGGTATTCTCGTCGCCGTGGCCTTTATGCCCATCAACAAGGCACTGGAGAAAAGCGCGGTCAGGCATCGTGCCAGGCAATCTGTATAATATAAGTAAATAAAGGTCAACAACCGGATACGAATTCTTAGCCCATCATATTACCGTGACTTGACCCTGAAAGGGCGTAAAATATTGCTCAAGCAGGGTTTTTTGTAAAACAAAAAAACGGCCCTGCGTTTTCTGCCGGGGCCGCTTTTTTAAATAATTGGGAACTATGCCTGGCTGTATTTGTGTTCAGGGCTGCCCGCATACCCATCCGGGGCCATTTTGTCCAGCCAGGGCCACGTGGATGTTTTGCCGGCGGCGCCGGCATCCCCGTTCATTACCAGCGTGGAGATTTCTCGGAAAATGTCGATGCTGCGCACCATTCCGGCCAGGCGCCCGTTGTTCTTGACGGCCACGGTGTCCGCTTTATGTTTGGTCATGTAGTACGCGGCTTTCAATAGCGTGTCGTTGACATTGACAAATAAATCCACCGGCTTCATGAATTCCCTGACCAATCTGCCCGCGACCTCCCTGCACCTTTCGGTAAACAGACCTTCCCAAAAAACTGGAGTGGCCCATGTATTACAGGCTTTCGTCCCGCCGAAAACCGTTCCCTTCAAGTGCTGGGGCTCAATGGCCACGAGCAGTTCGGGAATGCCGAACGTGCCAACCAGTTCATTATCCTCCACCACGAAAATACACTGGCGACCCGTTCGGGGTTTATTTTTTTGCAGGTTGGATGAACTCATTAATATCTTTACGGCGTCCTTGAGGGTGGCCTCACCGGATACCGTGGGATAATCATATATGGGAATCATAATATCCTTTACTTTCTTTTCACAGGGACTTTCCATCTTTTCAGCCTCCTTTCAAGCGGTTGCTACCGCACCGGCCAGTGAAAGTAGTGACAAAAATTTGGGATAAAATATTGTCAAAGACACCGGTTTGTGATATTATTATCAAAAGAGTTGTAGTGTTGCACGGCGATTATAAGTATTGTTTGTTACTGGGACCGGATTGGTTCAAATTTGTGAGCCTGAAGAATTTCAAATGGCGTTTGGTATTTGCGCTTTTGCATTGTTTTACGACGGGGGCCGCTGGTCAAACCGGTGGCGGCCGGTCAACGAGCCCCCAAGTAACATTATTTTTTTTACTAATCCCACCTCCCAAAATTAGTGACTAAAATAGTGACAAAGTTAGTTACGGAATTCACATTCCCTGTTAAAGGATATTATATATCATTAGTCAATATAGTGCAATATTTCACAATAAAACCCGGCGATTATTTAACTGAAAATGAATTATAAATTAGTCTGCCCGCAAGCTTTCCATGCTGCGGGCTTTTTTTATACTTTAGGAAAGTATGCCATGCTATATTTATGGCCGGGGTTAATGAATAAAGTGCGCCGGGGTGCCGGCCACCGGGTAAAAGCCGGTGAATTTAGGTAATGTTTTTTTTTAAATTTTCAAGTATAATTTTAAACAACATCCCGGAAGGTTAATTATTTCACACCATAAAGCATTGCATTAAGTAAACGGAGGACCGCATGAGCAAGCAAAAAATTTTTGATTTGCGGGAATATAGAAAGGCCGGCGGGCATCCGCAAATAAAAGAAACGCCCGGCAATGGTAAGCTCCAGGCACCGGGCGGGCGCGGGGGACGGCTGGCCAATATCGCCGGTGAAAGGAAATGGCTGTTGCTGGGCATTTTGCTCCTCGTTTTAATCTGCCTGGCACCTACGCCCGAGGGCCTTTCCGACAAGGGAAAATACGCAATTGCCCTGTGGGTGTTCGTAGTGGTTTGTTTTTTAACCGAGGCCGTTCCGCTGCCGGTAACCGCGCTAATCATCGGGTCATATCAGGTTGTGACGGGTATTGGCAAATTTCAGGAAGTGCCCCGCACTTTCATGGATGACGCCGTGATTTTTATCATGGGGGTACTGATGCTGGGGGCCATGCTGGTTAAATATAACATCCACAATAAAGTGGCCCTGCAGATGTTAAAGATTTCCGGCACCCGCATTGACCGGGTGGTGCTGGGCATGGTGGCTTTTTGCGCCTTGAGCGCCGGGTTTATCACTGAACACGCCACTGTGACAATAATGTTTCCCATCGGCGTGGGGATCGTTTCATTAAGCGGCGGTATCAAAAAAGTACCCAGGCTGGGCAAGCTCATGATGCTGGCCATTGCCTACGGGGTGATTATCGGCGGGGTGGCCACTCCTTCAGGCGGCGCCCGCAATGCCCTGATGTTAAGTTTTTTAAACAACCTGGGCATAAACGTGGGGTACGGCCAGTGGATGCTGATGGCAGTCCCGTTCACCTTGCTGATGATTCCCCTGGTTACCTACTGGCTTTTAAAATTATTTAAACCCGAAGTGGAGGATTTGAAGGAAGTGTTGGAAAGGATCCAGGCGGAAATGGACGCAGACGGCCCCATGGCCACTAAGGCCAAAATGGCGTTGGCTATATTCCTGGCGGTGGTGGTGGGTTGGGTGCTGTTCAGCCGCCAGTACGGGGTGGGCAATATCGCCATGATCGGGGTTATTCTGGCGGCTATATTGCGCCTGGTGGATTGGAATTACCTGCAACAAAAGACACAGTGGGGTGTGGTTGTTCTTTATGCAGGTGCAATTTCCATGGGTAAGATGCTGGTCCACACCGGGGCGGCCTCCTGGCTGGCAAAACAGCTCCTGGCCGCCGCGACCGCGTTTGGGGTAACAAAAGGCCTGCCGCTGCTGGCCGCGACCACTACAATTACGGCGCTGACCACCAATACCATGTCCGACGGGCCGACTGTTGCGGTTCTCGGGCCTGTGTTCATCAAGGCGGCGGAGCTGGCCAACACTTCTCCATTTGCCGTAGGGGTGGCCACTTCCCTGGGGTCCGCTTTTTCCTACTTGCTGGTGATCGCTACACCTGCCAATGCCATTGTCTACGGGCCCGGTTTTTTAAAGGCGGCGGACTTTTTAAAGGCCGGCGCTGTTCTTTTTGTGTTGTCACTTATATTTTCGGTGGCCGGGTTGGCGGGAATATGGTGGCATGTTCTGGGGATCTGGTAGCAAACCGGGTGACAAGAAACAAACAATTCCGTTGCGGCTTGGAATATTCAGAAAAAATAAACTAAATAAAATAACATGGTGAAATATTGCACAAACTAAAAAGGTGTGGTATAGTTTACTCAAGGGAACATGGCAAGAAAATACTCAATGGTACTTTATACATAAAAAACATACAGAAAGTAGTGGTAAAAATGATGATAATGCCCGGAGCGGACTGGCGAAGTGGTTATTGTGACCGGTAAAACTTAATCAACTCAACCAAACGATAAAATACTTTCGGGCGGATAGGTGGTGAGGATCATGTTTTTCCGGAAAATAACCAGCAGGAGCAACGGCAAGGAGTACACCTACCTGAAATTGATCGAGAATTACAGGGAGGGTGACAAAGTAAAACAACGGGTTATTGCCAACCTTGGCAGCCTGGAGAAACTTACGCCTGACAAGGTAAACGGATTGATTACGGGTCTTTCCAAAATATGCGGGGTATCCCCTCCCTCCACCAAACTGGAGACCAAAAAAATATTGCGCTACGGGGAAGTCCTGGCAATACATAAAATATGGGAATTGCTGGGACTGGAAGCGGTTATTGATGCTGCCGCAGGCTTCCGAGATGAAGAGATAAATGTATCGCTTCTGGTTGAGCTCATGGTAATCAACCAGATCGTCAAACCCCAGCATAAACAGGTCATCAGTGACTGGTACCAATGCCTGTACCTTCCCGCGCTGGAAGGCAAGGAACTCTCACCGCACCATTTTTACCGGGCGCTGGACATAGTTGCTGAAACCAAAGAAGATTTGGAAAAAAATATTTTCGCCAACTTAAATAACTTTATGCCGGTAAACACTGACCTTGCCTTTTGCCGGTTGACCTCGGGGATGCTTGAGCCGGCTCCTCGTAATGAACTTAATTTAACATCTTACGGGAAGTATATTGTGGGAGAACCCGAGCAGTTTCAAAAAATCGATTTTGGGCTTGTGGTGAGCCGGGACGGGATGCCCCTGGGGCATAAAATGCTGCGGGAAATGACTGAAGAATGGGAATTTAAGAACGTGCTGGATTACCTGAAGGATGTTTTCGGTATAGACAAATGCATTTTTGTGGGGGATCGCAATGTCGCGAGCAACCCGAACCTGGAAATCCTGGTTGCCCACGGGTATGATTACGTTATCGGCCGCCAGTTGACAACCGGACAAGATCGGGATTTGCTTGCGCGGGAATTATACGCCGGCAAGCAAGATTTTCAAGAAATAAGCGAAGACCTCTGGTTTAAAGAAATAAGAAAGAATGACGTTCGCCACCTGCTCTGCTACAATCCAAGGGCCGCGGAGCAAATGAAGGTCTTTTTGAATGAACGGTTGAATGCAATTGAAATGGAACTCAAGGCCATTCAAAAGGCGGTGGTTGAAAAGCGCGATTTAAAAGCCAGAACGTTCAATAAAAATGCGCCTGTGTTTAAAGACAGCTACTGCCGTAAATATTTTGAATGGCATTATGACGAAGCTTCCATGGGATTCACTTACCGGCGCAAAGATGACCTGTTGCAGCTGGACGCGAACCTGGCCGGGGCATTTATGTTGGAAACCAACAATGAATTTCTGCGAGCCGGGGAAATACTTAAAGCGTACACCAGTTTAAATCAACTGGGTGAATCCTTCCGGGAAATAAAGAATTTTGAGCCATGGCCCGATTACCTGTACGCCGAGCTGAAAATTTCCGCCAATATATTTGTCTGCGTACTGGCTGCGATCCTGGAAAAAACCATGGAAAGAATGATCCGCCAGGCGGGATTGAACCTGGATATACGCCACGCGCTGTTATTGCTCGAAGAAATCAAGGTTGCGGTTAATCAACTGGATGACCGGGAAATAAAGTCTATAACCAGCATCTCTCCAATCCAGGAAGATATTTTCAATGCCATTGGCCTGGTTAAAGAACAACGTACCGTAATTTAAATTTTGCGCATTTGAATTTGACGGCTGTTTATTCCGGTTTGGTTTTGTCCGTAGTGACAACTAAATTTTTGCTCAAACTTGTGCAATTATTCGCAATAACTTGCACAAAAAAACAACCGCAAATGCCTGATAAATCACACAACCTCAAATTGCAAACCTGTTTGTATTAATAATAACATAAACTGGTCAACTGGTTCAATAGTTTTTTTAAAAAAAGTTGTCACTACTTAAACAAAAATAAAGGAACCGGTATCCGAAAAAGCCGTCAATTGAAAATTATTTCACCAATGAAGGGGGGGTGCATTATTTAGAAATTAACGGCCGGATTGTAGTGACATAATTGCGCATTAATCTGTAATATTTTAACTGTTGGTTAGTGATTAAGGAGGGATGACTAGATGGCCTTTTTAAAAAGAATGGCCACGGGTGGTTTGGCCACCGGCAAGGTTTTGAGCGATCTCTCAAGGGCGCAGGCCAATTGGGAACTGGAAATGAGCAAGGTGATACTTGGTAGAAGGTGGAAGCTGCTTCTCCTTGCCATGCTGCCGGTTTTGTTTGGAATTGGCATGGAAGTGGCCTCTGCGGCCAACCTGCCGGAGCATCTCGGCGGGCATAAGGGGTATATGCCCAGTTTCGTCACCGTTAATATGTTTATCGGCTCCATTTTTGTGGGTTTGATGGCCGGCTTGATCACCGGTGTAATTGGTGCCGGTGGTGGTTATGTTCTCACCCCCGCGCTGATGAGTATTGGTGTCAAGGGGATCATGGCCGTTGGTACCGACCAGTTTCACCTCTTTGCCAAGGCCATTATGGGCACAGTGATTCATAAAAAGTTGGGCAACGTCAACTTTTGGATCGCTGTCTGGTTTGTGGTTGGTTCAGTGTCCGGCGCTACCGTTGGCGGCATGATTAACCGGGCCATTTATCAGAAAAGCCCGGCTTTAAGCGACGCGTTTATCAGTCTTATTTACGTAATTATCCTGGGTATTTTAGGTGCATACGCCATGTACGACTGGATCAGTTCCAGCCGCAAAACGAAGATAGCCGCTGATAATCAAGTGCAAGACGCCACTACGAAGTTTGCCAAGTGGCTTCAGGCTTTGCCCCTCAAGCCCAGGGTGAAATTCGACGAGGATATGGTTCCCGGTGGACGCAGCATCTCCGTTTACCCGCTGATTATTGTGGGTTTCATCGTAGGTAACGTGGCGGCCATGATGGGGGTTGGCGGCGGGTTTCTGACTTTCCCGATTTTCGTATACGGGCTTGGCGTATCAACCTTTACCACCGTTGGAACAGATATTTTGCAAATTATCTTTACTACCGCTTATTCCTCCATTGCCCAATATGCTATTTACGGATATGTATTCTATAGTGTGGCTATGGGCATGTTGCTGGGTTCCCTGATCGGTGTCCAGATGGGAGCGCTGGCGACCAAGGTTTTGAAGGGATCAACCATCCGGGCAATCTATGCTCTGACCATCTTTGCCGGTTTTACCAACAGAATTTGCGCTTTGCCGACAAAGCTGAGCGATGCCGGTTATCTTAGCATGAGCAAGCAAAGCGTAGCGGTTCTAACCAGTGTGGGCAATGTTGTTTTCTTTGCCCTGGCGGCTACCTTCTCCCTCTGGATTATGCTCTCATTCTTCCGGGGTATAGGTAAATTCAGGGCTGAGGCGAAGGCGGCGGCGGAGGGAGCTTTAACCACTGCCACCCGGTAAATCAAAGGGGGTGTTTTGGGTGATAATTAATAAAAAGCAGTTTATAATCGGGCTCGTAATGCTCATAGTCTTTACTATAGTTTTTATAGGCATGATGAGCCCCCTACTGAACGGTAAAACATTAATTCAAGCCGCGGATGATCTGTTTAACCAGTTGACCAAGGGTTCTACGTACGTTATTCCAAAGGTGTTGAACAAAGCCGAAAAATTTGAGGGCACGAGCTTTGAGGTGGCAGTCAAGGTCGAAAGCCAGGAGGATATCGATAAGTTTACAAAAGTGTTTGCATCGGGAGGCGCCCGGGTTTCGGCTCAAGGGCAGGAGGTCGTTATCAGCGGCGATCTGGGGCGGGTTGCGAAAGCCGCTCTGGCTGATGCCGACGTTGAATTTAAAAATAACGGCGCCCAACTGCAGAGCAAGTACGGCATGGAATCCAGGGAAGTGCTTTACTACTGGTGGACCGGATTCAAGAACCTCGGCAGCCAGTACAAAATTGAGAATAAAGCTGCGGAGATGAGTTTTGTGAACGATTTGATGCAAAAAGGAATAGAGCCGGCGTACAACTTTGAGGGTATCAACGCGGTCAAGGTTAGTGAAAAAACCGGTATCACAACCTTTATGCTGGTGTTCTATGTGCTCTATACAATCCTGTACGGGTTTGCGATTATGTATCTGTTTGAAGGGCTTGGTATTGTAGCTTCGTCTCATGGAGAAAAAGCGGAGGTGTAAACTACCGGTCCCTGCCGGGGCCAGTAGGTAATTAAAGGAAACGGGAGCTTTGCTTGGCAGCGCCCGTTTCTTTTTTTACTTGGAATTTCAGCCCGTCATAGCCCCGGAGCTTGACCCTAAAAGGAATGGCTACTTTGTCAGCAACATGGGTGTTTTAGAAATAAATAAAAAGGAGCGTGCGGATGAGGGAACCGGCTGGGGCGCGCTTCTTAGTTCCTGTTTGTGGATAGTGGAAAAAAACCATCGGGTTTGATATGATAAATGCTGATTAAAATAAGTGGGGGGGGTAAAATGTCACTTGGATTCAGGCGCACCATTTTACTTACCGGCCTGGCCGCGTTTATCGCGGGCATTATGTTTGCGGGCGGCTGTTTGCTGGTGAATGACATCAAGGGGAACCGGGGAGGGACAACCCCGGTTTTGCCGGGTAATCAAGCCGGCGCCGGGCAGGTGGTGCCCGGGGTAAATGCCGGAACCATTGCGGACATTGTTAAAAGCGCCGGGCCGGCAGTGGTGAAAATAAATGTAGAAAAAGTAAGCAGGGGCCCGGGCGGGGACCTGTTCTGGGACGACCCGTTTTTCCGCTATTTTTTCGGCTCACCGGGTCAGCCGCGCCGGGAAACGGGTGTGGGATCGGGATTTATCATTTCCAATGACGGCTATATTTTAACCAATGAACATGTCGTGTCCGGGGCCGACAGGATTACGGTGGTCGTGCAGGATCAAAACAAAGAATATAACGCTAAATTAATCGGGTCGGATTATGACCTGGACCTGGCGATAATTAAAATCGATGCAGGAAACAAATTGCCCCATTTAGTTTTGGGGGATTCGGACAAAATTGAAGTGGGCAACTGGGTGATTGCCATCGGCAACCCGTTCGGCTTCGACCATACCGTTACCGTTGGGGTAATCAGCGCCAAAGGCAGGCCGGTGCCCGTTGAAGGGCGGTATTATAAAAACTTGCTGCAGACGGATGCCGCCATCAACCCGGGCAACAGCGGGGGGCCGCTGTTGAACTTGAAGGGCGAGGTGGTGGGCATCAACACGGCGGTGGCCCAGGCCCAGGGGATCGGTTTCGCCATTCCCACCAGCACGGTAAAAGACGTGCAGGATGAGCTGATGCAGAAGGGTAAAGTGATCAGGCCGTGGCTGGGCATCCAGATGCACAACATCACGCCCGAACTGGCGGAATATTTTGGCCTGAAAAGCCCGGGCGGCGTGGTTGTAGTGGGCGTGGTGCCCGGCAGCCCGGCGGAAAGGGCGGGGCTGCGCCAGGGGGACGTGATTCTGAAAGTTGGAAATGAAACAATCAAGGATGCGGACGACCTGGCCGGGCGGATCAAGAAGGCCAAAATCGGCCAGAAGCTGTTGCTGCTGGTTTACCGGGACCGCCAGCCCGTGTATGTTACTGTGGAGGTCGGTGAAAAGCCCGCCCAGCTGCAGTAGAGACGGAGCAATGAAGCGGCTGGCAAGAAACAAAAAGCCTCCGGCTTTGTGCCGGAGGCTAGCTTTGTTTGCTGATCCAGTTCAGCAGTTCCTTGCGCATAAGTTTTCCGGAAGATGTTTTGGGCAGGTTGTCAACGAACCGGTAATAGCGCGGTATCTTGTAACCGGCCATTTTTCCCCGGCAGAAGTTTTTGAGTTCTTCCTCGTCGAGCTTTCTGCCCTCCCTGGGCATTACAAAGGCAAGCACCTCCTCGCCCATAACGGCGTCCGGCACTCCCACCACGGCCACCTCGAAGATGTCGGGGTAGTACATTCGAAAAATCTTAAAGCCTTGTAAATACAGGCTTTATTTTTTTGCATTTTTTTAGCTTCACCTCAAAAACCCCCCTTGATTTTATATCATGGCCAAAATACTTGATTTAGATATTATTA
>NZ_JADNRQ010000016.1 GCF_015594625.1 Desulfallas sp. Bu1-1
TTAGTTTTCAAGGATCAGGTTGTTTTTTCCACCGCTTGTTCAGCGGCATTTGTAATTGTATCATGCCGGAACGGCACTGTCAAGATCTATTTTCCGGTCTCGCTTCGCCGTTTCGCGACGACTTTTATATACTATCATACAGGAACTTAACTTGTCAACACTATTTTTGAATTTTATTTTTTCATATATTGTAATTTTTTAGACACTTTTATGCAAAAAGGATTCAAATCATTTTCACCTGTCGGTGCCCAGAATGCCACCGGGCAAATTGATAACCGCCTCGGGTACATCTCCCACAATAATGCTTTCAGCCACCGGTACTTTTGTCGCGATTTTAACTTCACCACTATATATGGGGATTACTACACGTACCATTGTATCAAAGTTGAAGTATATTTTATGTCTGGTTTGGTTTATGCCGGCCTGTTCAAACCTGTCTACCACATCCACATTCACCGTACCCATGGGATGAATCTCGATATTAATGCGAGGTCCCATATTGGCCAAAATATAACTGCCCAAGATTTGCCCCAGTGGAATCGATACCCTTTTTCCTTCCAGGGCCCGCAATTCATTTTGCACATCCAGTGTTATCTCAGCGGCCATCTGGTTGATTCGCACCGTGTTGGCCTGCATTAATGCCACCCGCCCGTTATAGTCCCGGTGGACGGTTATAAAGTCCTGATAATTAATGTCATTACGGGATACTTCCTCCTGGACGGTCTTGTTAATAGCCCCCACAGCCATTTGAGTCACTTCCACCTCGACTATAGAAAAAAGAGTTGGGCGCACTCTTCGATCCAGGAAGATAAAAACCCCAACGATTAACAACAGCACTAAACAAACTGCTGTAATTTTCCGGTACGGCCGTTTTCTTTTGAACATTGGATCACCCCATGGGCTATTTGGTTTTCTATACATTTATATGGGGCAATCCAATGTCCGATTAAACTTTCGTCCCAAAATAACATTTGATATCTTAACCAATACGGATAAATTTTCTTTTTCCTGCTTTAATAACCATACCCGGAGCGGGCTTGATCTTAAGATTAGGGTCATTAACCCTTTCACCATCCACCCGTACGGCGCCTTGTTGGATCAATCGCCTGGCCTCGCTGGTACTGGCGCACATTCCCGATTGTTGCAGGATACGCGGTAACCAAACCAGCCCGTCTTCCCAAAAATCTTCCGGCACCTCAAAGGTTGGAATATCCTCGGGCAAATCATGCTGCTGGAAAACGCGCTTAAATTCTTCTTCGGCTTGCAACGCTGCGTCTTTGCCGTGGTATATTGTTACAATTTCACGGGCCAGGCGCATTTTTACATCACGGGGGTGCAGCGTGTCACTTTGCAGGCCTTCGGCTATTTCCTTTATTTCATCCAACGGCACAGCGGTCAACAGTTCAAAGTAACGCAGCATCAAATCGTCGGGGATGCTCATTGTTTTGCCATACATTTCCCCGGGCGACTCATCGATTCCGATGTAGTTGCCGAGACTTTTGCTCATTTTTTGAACCCCATCCGTCCCCTCAATAATCGGCATCATTATAGCCACCTGCGGCTCCTGGCCGTACTCGCGCTGCAGCGTTCTGCCCATCAGCAGGTTAAATTTTTGATCGGTGCCGCCCAATTCAATATCCGCGCGCAATGCCACCGAATCATATCCCTGCATTAAAGGATAGAAAAATTCATGCACACTTATAGGTAGTCCCTCTTTAAAGCGTTTGGCAAAATCATCCCGCTCCAGCATTCTTGCCACGGTGTACTTGGCGGCCAACTCGATCACCTGAGTAAAAGTTAAAGGAGCCAGCCACTTACTGTTAAAAGTAAGTGTAGTCTTACCGGGGTCCAACACTTTAAAAATTTGTCTTTCATATGTTTTGGCGTTTTCCATTACCTGTTCCTCGGTGAGTTGTTTCCTCGTTTCCGATTTGCCCGTCGGGTCACCGATGCGGGCGGTAAAGTCACCAAGAATAATTGTGGTACGATGGCCCAGGTCTTGAAACTGCCTGATTTTTTGCAATACGACGGTATGGCCGAGATGAATATCCGGCGCGGTAGGGTCCAATCCCAGTTTTATATGTAAAGGTTCACCCGTTTTTACAGATCTTTCGAGCTTGGCAATAAGCTCATCCTCCGGTACTATCTCAACAACGCCCCTTTTGATAATTTCCAGCTGCTTTTCGACACTAAGCATTCTTATACTCCTTTCCATTGCCTCAATATCAATAAATTATATCAAAGATCAAAGTTTAGTTACAAGGTGGCAATTTATGAGTTAAATTTTGTGCCTTCATTATGATATAATTGCGTTGTCATATAAGGTCTTAATTCCCTGAAAGGGGGCAACATTTTGTCTCGGACGAGCAAGCGTAAAAAAAGAAAACTTAACCCGTTCAGGTTTGTTGTTTTTATCATCATCCTGATGTTTTTACTTTCCGCTGGTGCGGCACTGGGGTTGTTGGCAGTAAGCATCAAAGATTTGCCGGCTTTTAATGAGGCCAATCTGGTACCGGCTACGTCAACGCAAATTTTTGACCGGAATGACAATCCGGTTAACCAAATCGGCCTGGAAAACCGGGTGCAAGTTTCGATAAATGATATTCCGGACCATGTAAAAGACGCTTTTTTGGCGGCGGAAGATCATTATTTTTATGAACATCACGGTATCAGAATTCAAGCTATCGTGAGAGCCGCATTCAATGACGCGTTACACCTCATTGGTATGGACCGAAATATTCAAGGCGGCAGTACCATTACCCAGCAACTTGTCAAGTTGTCGTTTTTGAGCCCGGAGAGGAAACTAAAAAGAAAAGTTCAAGAAGTAATCTTGTCCTTTCAATTAGAAAGAAGATATTCCAAAGATGAGATCCTGGAAATGTATCTCAATAGAATCTATCTGGGTGAAGGAGCCTACGGCATTCAGGCCGCCGCTCAAACATACTTTGGCAAGAACGCCGGCGACCTGACTGTGGGTGAAGCCGCCTTGCTGGCCGGGCTGACCAAGTCACCCAATAATTACTCGCCGTACCAAAACCCCGAACTGGCGTTATCCAGGCGCAATCAGGTATTGTCTGACATGCGCGAGTATAACTTTATAGATGAACAAACTTACCAACAGGGATTGTCCGAAAAAATAAATTTGATTCACGAAAGCCCCAGTGCTACACAGCAATATCCCTATCCCTATTTTATGGATTACATTACCGAGCAACTGGTGGAAAAGTTCGGCGAGGAAGCGGTTTTCAAAGGCGGTTTGAAAGTATATACCACACTGGACCCGGATATACAGAGTTACGCGGAAAAGGCAATGGCCAACCCGGACAACTTCCCGGCTTCCCGAAAAAATAACGAAGGGGTGTTGCAGCCTCAGGGCGCCATGGTCATCATTGATCCTTCCAACGGTGAAATCAGAGCGCTGGTCGGAGGCAGGGAACATACCCATATGAGGGCGCTGAACAGGGCAACTATGTCACCCCGCCAACCGGGGTCGGCCATTAAACCGGTTCTCGTGTACGGACCTGCCGTTGAATTGCTGGGCATGGGACCGGCCACGGTCATTGATGACGCACCGGTAAAATACCCCAAGTTCCAAAATTATACACCCCATAACTATGATGGCACATATCGCGGCTTAATCACCATGCGGACGGCGATCGCCCGGTCGGTAAACATTCCGGCGGTCAAGCTGTTTACAGATTACCTGCACATGACCGATGCGCTAAAATTTGCGGCCAAAATGGATATGAATTTCAAGCTTACCGGGCCGGCTATGGCGCTGGGCAGCCAGGAAGTGACACCGCTGCAGTTGGCCGCGGCATACTCCGCCTTTGCCAATCATGGGGTTTATAACAAACCGGTGGCTATAAGACGCGTTGAGGACCGGGAAGGCAACGTACTGTTTGAAGCCGAACAGGCCCCCCGCAGGGTGATGAAGGAAACAACCGCTTACTTGATTACGGACATGCTTCGGTCCGTGGTAACATCAGGCACCGGTACCCGCGCGGCCATCGCCAACTGGCCGGTGGCGGGAAAAACCGGTACCACCGATGATCTCAAGGATATCTGGTTTGCGGGATACACACCGGAACTGGTGGGGGTGGTCTGGATCGGTTACGACACCCCAACTAAAATGCCGCACAGTTATGGCGGTATTTACCCCGCCAAGATTTGGCGCGAAGTTATGCAACAAGCGCACCAGGGCATAAAACCGCACGGTTTTGTACAACCGCCCGGGATTGTAACCGCTACAGTCGATAGTAAATCAGGATTGTTGCCCGGCCCAAACACACCGCCGGAGCACATGGTGACGGACATTTTCGCCGCCGGCACGGTGCCGACGGAAACGGACAACGTGCACGTTTTAACGGAAGTTTGCGCCACCACAGGCAAGTTACCGAACCAGTATTGCCCGGACCGGATCACCCGGGTCATGTTGAAACTGCCTTATACCGTGCCGGGTAATGTGGCGGATTATAACCTGCGGGTGCCTACCGAAATCTGTGACGTGCACGGGCCGGAGACACTATTTGAACCCGAACCCGGAGAAGAAAACGCGGATTCGCCCCGGCCGGGCAACCCGGATTTACCGGTGGAATCCAATTTTAACACCGGCGATTTCACACCAATTAAAAACCCTTAAACGTCTTTAAACCTTTAACATCAAAGAGGCAGGTGATCCACCTGCCTCTCTTATTTGCCGGGCTATTGGCCCAAGTAATAAATGAATAAACACAAGAACCCAGACTGCTCATTAATAAATAATTGAGTAAATTAAACTTTTAATCATGTCAGGTGAACCACGGTAACCCCGCTGCCGCCCTCACCTTGCTCGCCCAGGCGGAACTCCTTGACCCTCCGGTGCTGTTTCAACATTTGCTGCACCGCCGAGCGCAACGCCCCGGTGCCCTTGCCATGCACCAGGTATACGACCGGCAAACCGGCCAAACAGGCGTCGTCCAGGTATTTTTCCACCGTGCCCAGGGCATCATCAACCCTCATCCCGCGCAGGTCCAAGCGGCTGGAAACATCTCTGGCCTTTTGCTGGACCAGCCGGCCAAGCCCGTCACCCTGCCTTTTCGGCCGCTTATCTTCCGCTCGGCTTAATTCCTGCTTGCCGATGGTCAGTTTGATCATGCCGACCTGAACATGAACGCTATCATCCTGGTCGGAGACCGCCAGCACAACTCCCCGCTGCCCGTACCTGGGTATAAAAACCTCATCGCCGGGTTTAACCTCGGTGATAGCATCTGTATCCCGCACAGGAACATCTTGATGCATTTTTTCCTCTATGCCCGCCTGTAACTCCTTCAGTTGCCGCCTGATCCTGCTAATGGAGGTTTCCCGAATCCTAACCGATTCCTCCTTTAACTGCGCCCGTAATTCCTCCACCAGGTTATCGGCATCACGCCTGGCTTTTTTTATCATGTCCCTGGATTCCGCCACGGCCCGCGAAATAATCTCATCCTTGCGGGCCTGGATATTATCCAGCTGGGCCAAATATTGCGCCCTGTATTCCTCGGCTTCGCGGCGCAGTTCTTCCGCTTCCGTCCTTTCTTTCTCGGCCTGTAGGCGGGCTTTTTCCAGATCTCGCATTAAATCGGCCACCTGCACCTGCTCTTCGGTGAGATACCCCCTTGCCCTTTGCACCACGGCCTCACTAAGACCCAAGCGTTGCGCAATTTCAAACGCATTGCTGCGCCCGGGCCTGCCGATAATCAACCTGTATGTTGGGCGAAGCGTTTCAGGGTCAAAATCCACGCTGGCATTCTCTACTCCAGTATTGGAGTAGGCATAGTTTTTCAGTTCTCCGTAGTGCGTGGTGGCTACCGTTTTGGCGCCCTGGCGGCGCAACTGGTCCAAAATCGCTTGGGCCAGGGCCGAACCTTCGGTGGGATCAGTCCCCGCCCCCAGTTCGTCCAGCAACACCAGGCTTTTATTGCCCGCCCGTTCCAGGATGCCCACAATATTGGACATGTGCGAGGAAAAGGTGCTGAGTGATTGTTCAATACTCTGCTCGTCGCCTATATCAACATATACGTCGCTGAACATACCGATAACCGTGCCTTCATCGGCCGGCACATGCAAACCGGAATGAGCCATAACCACCATCAACCCGATTGTTTTCAGCGTCACCGTTTTGCCGCCGGTGTTGGGCCCGGTGATAATCAGTGTATCAAAAGCATCGCCCACATGAATGCTGATGGGAACCGCTTTGCCGGGTAAAAGCGGGTGTCTTCCCCGTTTGATATCAAGCCTGGCCTCCGGGACGATGCGTGGCGCCATGGCGTCAAGGTCCTGGCTGTAACGGGCCTTGGACATGACAAAATCGAGCCTGCCCAAGGTTTCTATCGTATACAGCAGTTCTTCCGCCCACCTTCCCACCGCCGCCGAGAGTTCCTGTAAAATTCTTGCCACCTCTTGTTTTTCGGCGGCCATTAGGGCGCGCACTTCATTGTTCGCCTCGACCACAGGCATGGGCTCGATGAACAGGGTGGCCCCGCTGGCCGACTGGTCATGGACAATACCCGGCACCTGCGCCCTGTATTCCTGCTTAACGGGAACTACGTAACGGCCCTCTCTGATTGTGACAATGGGGTCCTGAAGATATTTTTGATAGCTGGTCGACCGGATGATGGCGTCCAACCGCTCCTTGACGCGTTGCTGGGCCGCAGCCAGCCGCCGCCTGATGTTGAATAACCGTTCCGTAGCCCGGTCGGACACTTCACCGCCGGGTAAAATGGCGCCGGAGATTTGTTTTTCCAGTTCTCTGAAATCGCCCAAGCCCAGGGCGATTTCACCAAGGCGGCAGTATTTGTCCCTCCGCTCGTTAAAAAAGTTTTTCACCTGCCTGGAGGCAACGAGAGTCTGTAGCACATGCCAGAGTTCTTCGGCGTCCAGCACCCCTCCCCGTTGACAACGCCGCGCCTCTTCCCGGATATCGTTCCACCCGTCCAGGCTAGCCACGGGTTCCAAGCGTAGCAACTCCCTGCCTTCAGTCGTTTCAGCCAGTGCATTAATTATTTCTTCCGAGTTTTGCAAAGGTAAAAGATCCGCGATCATTTCCCGGCCGGGCTTCGACCCCGCATAACCCGCTAATTTTTGTTTAACCTTATCAAATTCCAGTCTTCTCAAATTGCGTTCATCCATATTTTACCCCTGTTAATCCAGGACTCCCCTGTAATAGTGACCCCGTGTATATCCAGGTCCGCATTCCGTAAGTTCCCGCATGATCGCGGTCAACTCCGGCAATCTCCCAAAATTCCGGTACAGCCCGTCCAATGCCCGCCGGTAGGCCTTCATCGCTTTTTGTACATACCTTTCGTCTTCCCGGCGCGCTTCAATCCTCAGCACCCCCGGACCCGCTTCCGTCAAATAAGGCAGCGTTTCCAGCAAGCACAGTTCCCGGGAATTAAAAATATGCATGAGGCAATTGGCATCCGTTTCAACGGGAAAGATTACCCCTTTCCGGTCGCGTAACGCAAATGATGCATTGCGGCAGGGCGCCGGGCAACGGCTATCCCTCCCCTTGCCACCCATCAGGCTACCCACCGCACAATAGCGGGAAACCATAAGCGGCAAAAAACCTTGCACGATAACCTCCGTTTCAACGTTTACAAAGCCGGCCAAACTGCTGATCTGTTTCCCGGTCAACTCAGGCGAAAGGGTTACCCTGTACGCCCCCCGTTCTTTTAACAAAAGCGCGCTCTGCCGGTTAAAAACGTTAAATCCGAAATCAGTGACCAGAGGCAGATCGGTCAATTTACGCACCGCTGTTAATAAACCATATCCCGATACCAGGATGCCGTCCGGACCGGCTTCCAAAGCCCGGTTTAAAAACACCAGGTATTTTTCAAGCTCACGCTCGTGCAAAATGCGCGGAGTGGCCAGGTAAAACTCCACGCCCGCTTCGGCGCAGTAATCCCGGGCCCTGCGTATCTCATCCACGGTAATCCTGCCTCTGCGCCGGTAAGCGTCACCCCCGAAATAAATTACTTCCGCGCCGTTTTTGGCGGCCGCCAGGGCCGCCTCCGCTCCGTTGACCGCAGCAGCCAGCCGCGGAAATTTTCCAGGCGGGCGCTCCATTCCTTCATCCAGCGCCCTTGCCAGTTTGCGTTCCATGCTTTCGGCGGGCAACGGCGCCGGCTTGCGTAGCCCGGCTCTTGCCGCAGCCACCTGTTCCACTACCCTCCGGCGCGCGTCATTAATTTCGCTGACGGGGATCATCACATCCCCCTCAATGTCGCACTCAAGACTGCTTAAAGCAAAAGGGGTGTTGCCCAGGCGGTCCAATTGGCCGGCCAGAAAGTCCCCCGTTAAAGGTTTTTTCCTGGCCTCCTCACCCACAGCCCCGGTATGGACCCTCGCAATTACCCCCTCGGGGTCGGACGCTTCAAGCAGCAAAGGCTCGCCAACCCGCGCCCTGACTTTAAAATTCAGCGGTATTCGCTTCGTTTCCCTGCTGGATGAATAGGTTTGAACGGCTTTTTCCATCAACTGTACATCATTGGTTTTAAAAACACGGTCCCCGGGGTGGATATGGCCGTCCA
This sequence comes from Desulfallas sp. Bu1-1, assembly GCF_015594625.1. Taxonomy (GTDB): domain Bacteria; phylum Bacillota; class Desulfotomaculia; order Desulfotomaculales; family Desulfallaceae; genus JADNRQ01. The sequence goes on from NZ_JADNRQ010000016.1 coordinate 8,550, forward strand.
ACCGCAATGCTGCCACGGTTCCAGCGGGGGCAAAAACCACTTTCCGGTTATTTACAAAAAGTTCGGATACTTCGGTCCCCACCCGGCCGCCCCGGGTCACCCACACCTCAATGCCGTCACCCGCGCGTAACGGAGCTTCCAGTTCAATCTCGGCCAGCCCGGTTTTCCGGTCATACCGGCGCACGCGTCCCAGCCTGGTACCCCTGTTGTTCGGCCGTTTATAGCTCATCAAATTAGCGCCGGGAACGCCAAAAAAATAACCAGTGGTAAAATCCCTGTTAAATATTTGGGCTAATTCAGCAGACTCCTCTTCGGTAACCACGTAGTCCTCACCAGTCAAGGCCCTGTCAATTAAGCTCCGGTAAATTCTGGTGACCGTGGCCACGTATTCCGGGCGGCGCATCCTTCCCTCAATCTTGAAGGAATCAATGCCGGCTTTGATTAATTCCGGGATATGCAGGCTGAGGTTGAGATCCCGGGGGCTAAGCAGGTACTCACCCACCCTGCCGGGGTCAACAACGGTTTGCCCGCGGTCGTCCAAAAGCTGGTATTCCAAACGGCAGGGCTGGGCACAACGTCCCCGGTTGCCGCTGCGGCCGCCAATCATGCTTGACATCAGGCACTGGCCGGAATAGCAGACACACAACGCCCCGTGGATGAACGTTTCCACCTGCATCCCCGTGCGCTCCTTGATTTCCCGCACTGAATCCAGGTCAAGCTCCCGCGCGAGCACAACGCGTTTAACCCCCAAATCCCTTAAAAACAAAACACCGGGCACGTTGTGCGCGGTCATTTGAGTGCTGGCATGCAACTCCAACTCGGGTATCACCTGCCGGGCCAGCTTAATTAACCCCAGGTCCTGTACGATTGCGGCGTCGGCGCCGGCATTATAAATGGTGCGCAAAAATCTAACGGCCTCCGGCAATTCGCCGTCGGCCAGCAATATGTTGACCGTGACGTAAACCTTGACGTCCCGCACGTGAGCATATTCAATTGCTTCCGTTAATTCTTCGTCGCTAAAATTATCCGCGCTCCGGCGGGCGTTAAACCGCCGGCCGCCCAGGTAAACGGCATCCGCCCCGTTTTGCACGGCCGCCACCAGGGCTTCCCGGCTGCCCGCCGGCGCCAGCAATTCCGGCTTATTCATTCAGGTACCCCGTTTCCAGCTTCTTTTATGCCTGATTAAACCCGCGCAGGGCACAATTTCCACGCCCTTGTCCTCAAGGCCGTCCAGCAGCAGGTTCATGCCCAGCGAATCACTGGCCATATGCCCGGCAATAATTACGTTGACATGATTCTTTTCCGCTTCCTTGCGGTGTTTTTCTCCCATATGCATCACCAGAAGCGTGCCCACGCCGGCCTGGGCCAGCTTGGCGTAAGCATCCTCGGAACCGCTGGTCCCCCCGGTCATATCAACCAGGATCTTGCCGGCCCGTCTTTCCTTGCTGCCGACTACAATGTTGGGCCCCGCGTTATATTTAACGGCCTCGGCGTATTCCGGAATCTGCTTCAGCAGTTTGACCACGTCACCCAAGGTATCGGGTTTTTCCTTATCCATCAATTCCTGCAAGTAGCTGGTGACCTGGTTGTCAGCCACGGTGTGGGCACTCATGATCGCTATGCCCAAAATCCTGGCAGCATCCACCGCACGGTTGTGGTTTAAGGGCAATAACCCCCGCTTGACTTCGCCGATACGGGAGACCATGATGCCCTCGGCCACATTGATGGGCACGCCAAAGCGCGCCAGCACATCCTCCTGGAGATGCATCACGTCGTGCAGTCCCGCCAGCGCCTTGCCTTCCGGGTGATGCGACATGATCAAATCTACGGGCCTCCCTTTTTCACCCAGCCGGTCGGCCAGCAATACCTCGCCGACCTCTATATCGATGCCCACCAGCATCCGCTTGACTTCCCGGGAAGGGTCTCCATAAAGCACCCGTGTATCGCTGTAAGGGTTGGCCAGGCGGTCGGTGTCGTAATCCTTCTTATCCTCTTCCTTCATTTCCGCGTAACGCTTCTTTTCCCGGGCCAGTTGCGCGGCCACCGTTTCAGCGCCGCGCGGGTCTTTTTCTATTCCCCTGGCAATTACGTATTCATATATTTCACTGATCTTCATCAACAAACCACATCCTTTTAAATATAATCTCCAAAATTATAGTCACCAAAAATATATTTGTCATTTCCTAGATACATACCTGCTATGTTGCAAATAAAACCGCAGGGGAAGATCTGTTCCTTCCCTGATCCCGATCCTTGTAGAGGTTATAATTGGCGAACCGGCCTCACCATAGCAAATATAGAGATTGCCTTTAGTAAGATCGACCTTATTGTGTTCAGGCCCGATGCCCATGGCCCGGGTGAGCTTGGCAGGACCGGAACAAAGATCCCGAATATTATCCTTGCCCCGCCGCCGCTGCATCAATTCAATATTAAACACGGGTTCCAGCGCTCGGACCAGCACCGCCTCACCCACCCCTTCGGCGGCGGAAACCACATTAAAGCAATAATGCATGCCGTATGTAAAGTATACATATGCATGACCGGGCGGGCCGAACATGGCGCTGTTACGCGGCGTCATGCGACGGGCGGCGTGGCAGGCCGGATCACCCTGCAAATAGGCCTCGGTTTCTACTATTTTACCTGCCACTGTACCCTCCGGGCTGCGATGCACCAAAATACAACCCAATAAATCCCGGGCCACGGTAACGGTATCGCGTCCGTAAAACTCCCGGGGCAGAGGCGCGCAATTGAAGTCCGGTTGCTTCATTTGCCCAACACCTGCAATAATTCCGGCAGCGGCAGCGCGTTTAAAATGTGCCGCGGCTCCAGCCAGGCGCGGCGGGCCACCGAAACGCCGTATATCATTTCATCCAGGCGATGCGGGTCGTGCGCGTCCGTGTTGATAGCCAGCCGAACGCCGCTTTCGCAAGCCAACTGGACATAGAACTCGTCCAAATCCAGCCGGTCGGGGGATGCGTTGATTTCGAGCACCTTGTTGTGGCGCGCGGCGGCCTCGATGATTTCTTCCACATCCACGGCATAAGGTTCACGGTGGCCCAACAGGCGGCCCGTGGGGTGGCCGATGATATCGACGTGTTCATTTTCGATGGCCGACAGGATGCGCCGGGTAATGGCATCGCGGTCCTGCTTAAAACCGCTGTGCACCGAAGCGATCACCACGTCGACCCGGGCCAACACTTCGTCAGGGTAATCAAGCCTGCCGTCTGCTAGAATATCCACCTCGACACCGGTAAACAAATGAAAGTCTTCCATCTCATCATTAAGCCGGCGAATTTCTTCATGCTGTTGCAGCAACCTTTCCACGGTGAGACCCCGGGCGATTTTCAAGGAAACGGAATGATCCGTAATGGCCAGGTAGGAATAACCCTTTTCCCGTGCCCGCCGCACCATTTCCTCAATGCTTCCCGTCCCGTCGCTCCAATTGGTGTGCACGTGCAGGTCTCCCCGGATGTCGGCCAGTTCCAGCAACCGGGGTAATTTGTTTTCAGCCGCGGCGCCGACTTCCCCGTTGTTCTCCCTCAACTCGGGAACTATGTAATTTAAACCCAGCAAGCCGTAAATCCCATGTTCACTGTTTACCCTGGCAGGTTTGCCGCAGGCGCGGGAAAGCATTCCGTGCCGGCTAAGCCGCCAGCCGCGCTTCCAAGCCAAAAGTTGCAAGCGACGATAATGGGCCGGGCTTCCGGTGCTCCAAAGCAAAGCGAACCAGTATTGCTCCTCCGGCACAACAATAAGTTCCACGTGCACCCCCCAGCGGCTCAGCACCTGCACCCGGTCCTTTTCCCGCCGGAGTATATCGCCCAGCACCGGGTGAATCAGGAAGGCTTCAATGATTTCCTCCGCGTTTTCCGCAACCACCAAAAGGTCCACGCTGCCGACGAGAGGCGACCAGCGCCTGAGCTCGCCGGTCACGGTAACCCTATGCACCCCAGCCATTTGATCCAAATAAGCGCTTAATTCCAGGGCCAACTCCCGGGCCGCTCCCAGCGGCAGCCGGTTGACTTTATTTTTCAATCTAACAATACCGCGGAGAATCTCCTGCTCGGTCTTCGAGCCCATCCCGGGCAACTGCCGAACCTTTCTGGCCCGGGCCGCTTCCTCCAACTCCGCAAGTGAAGACACGCCCAGCCGCTCGTAAAGCAACCTCACCCTCTTTGGTCCCAGGCCGGGCAGCGTCATCAGTTCCAGCAGGGACGGAGGTATCTCTTCCTTGAGCTCTTGATGCAGCTTGCATTCTCCAGTGGTAATCAATTCACCTATTTTGCCGGTAATATTTTTACCCAGACCGGGTACTTTTTTTAATTCCCCACTCGCATACATCTCCGTTACGGGTTGTTCCAGCCCGGCAATCGCCCTGGCCGCCCGCCGGTAAGCCCGGATCTTGAAAAAGTCTTCTCCTTTGAATTCCAACAAATCGGCGATTTCATAAAAAACCCAGGCTATTTCCATATTTCTCACAGGCAACGCCCCGCTTCGTTACTTAAAATAATTTGCCCTGGAAAATATAAAAAAACTCATGAAGCCCGCTCCATGAGTATCCGGCTTATTATTTTTTCTTTTTTCGTTCAGGTTCCAGCATCTTGACCAGGTTCTCATATTCTTCCCGTAAGTTGTAAAGTTCCTCCATGACATTCAGGGCAACCAGAATCGCGGCCTTGTATAGTGAAAGCCTTGTATTGCGCTGTAATACCAGTCTCATTTTTTCGTCCACTTCCTTGGACATTTTAACCATGTTTTCAGGGGAAGCATCCCCTACCAGTGTGTAACGCTCCCCGTATATTTCAACATCCACCCGGTTTTGCTCGTCGGACATGCCCGGTCCTCCCCGGTGATTATTAGCAGTACTTTAAATAATATATTCAACATTAATTACTATTTTCCTGCAAAAGAAGGAGTATTTTTCATTTTTTTGTCACAGGGATCCCCATATTCTATCTTTTGGCAAGTGGAAACGCAGTTTACAATGAAAAAATCCACTTGAAAATAAAGCCCGGGGCATTATTCTCAAGTGGACCATCCGAACAGGTTTTTATTCATTTACCTTGCTCATTTGCCTGACCGGCTCAGCTATTGCCGCAGGGTGGCGCCGAACTCCCGCTCCAGGGCACGCATGATGGCGCTGATTTGTTGATTTACCTCTTCATCGGTAAGTGTCCTGTCTTCGGCCTGGAATTTCAAAGTAAAAGCAATACTCCGCTTTCCTTCTTCCACCTGCTTGCCGCTGTAAACATCAAATACTTGAACGTCCCGCAGAATGGCTGAGTCACCGGCCCGGTAAATCTGCTTGATGATGTCACCGGCCGGGATATTCCGTTGTACCACCACCGCCAAATCCCTTTCCACTCCGGGGAACTTGGGCAAGGGGGCATACTGGCGGGGCTTGCCCGAAACGTCCACCAGCACATCAAAATTCAATTCAAACAATGTCACAAGCTGGCTCAAGTCATAAGCCTCCTGCACGTCGGGATGCAGTTCCCCGATAATTCCCAGGTGCTGCTCGCCGGAAAGCACCGCCGCCGTCCGCCCCGGGTGAAAACCGGGAATGTCGGTTGCGGGAACATATGAAATATCCCGGACACCCACGTATTTCAATAAAGCGTTTAAAACCCCCTTCAGGAAATAAAAGTCCATCAAAACGGGGCGGGCGTTCCAGCCGCCCGGCGTGAAACCGGTAACTGCGGCGGCCAGCGCCGGTACTTCCTCGGGTAAAAGCTCACCTTCCCGGGGGTAGAACAACCGGCCCAGTTCAAAAATCGCCCCGTCCCTAACCTGGCGGTTACTGTTGCGTTGCAGGACATCCAGCAACCCGGGATACAACAGCGTGCGCATTACCGATTGCTCCTCGCTCAAGGGATTTTGCAACGCCACCACATTGCGGTACCGGCTATCGACGGGGATGCCCAGCCGGTCAAAAACCCGGGGGCTGACAAAACTATAGGTGACCACTTCGCTAAAGCCCCCCAGCGACAGAAAATTTTTCACTTTCAGGGCCAGCATCTGCTCATATGTTCTGGCTCCCTGGGTGATCACGCCGGTGGGCAAAGTATTCGGCACATGGTTGAACCCATACAACCTGGCCACTTCCTCGATCAGGTCCACCTCAATACCCACATCTGGCCGGTGGCCGGGCACGGTAACCAGTAGTCCCTGCTCATCCTCCTTGACCCTGAACTGCAGGCGGGTGAGCAGATCCTTGATTTCCGGCGGGGTCAAAGGCAAATCCAGTAAATGATTCACCCTGTCCGGGCGCAGCAAGATGGTTTTTTCCACCGCCGGTTCAGGGTAATTATCCACCACCACCGCCACAACTTCCGCTGCCCCCATCTCCGCTAAAAGCCCGGCGGCCCGGTCGGCAGCTCGCTTGCAGCCGGTTATGTCGATCCCTTTTTCAAACCTGGAGGAAGATTCCGAACGCAGGCCCAGATTGCGAGAAGTGCGCCGGATGCTGACAGGGTTGAAATATGCCGATTCCAAAAGAACAACCCTCGTTTGATCCGTCACTTCCGAGTCCAGCCCGCCCATCACCCCGGCCACCGCCACGGGGCCGTTTTGGTCGGCGATCACCAGCATGTCGGCGGAAAGCTTTCTCTCGTCCTTGTCCAGAGTATACATCAACTCGCCCTCGGTCGCCCGGCGCACGATGATGTGGCCGTCCTTTAATTTATGATAATCAAAGGCGTGCAGCGGCTGGCCGAGTTCCATCATTACATAGTTGGTTACGTCCACCACGTTGTTGATGGGGCGTACGCCCGCCGCCCGGAGTCGCTGCTGCATCCAGACCGGGGACGGTCCGATCTTGACGTTTTTTAGGAGGCGCGCAACGTAACGGCGGCAGAGGCCGGATTCTTCAATATCCACCCGGACCCTGTCTTCCGGCGCCGGTGGCGTTTCGTCCAGCTCGACCCGCGGCATTTTCAAAGGCCTGTTGAAAATAGCGGCCACTTCCCGGGCCACGCCGATCATGCTCATGCAATCGCCCCGGTTGGGGGTTAGTTCAAGTTCGAGTATGACATCGTCAAGGCCGATCAGCGGTTTGACATCAACGCCCAGGGGGGTATCGGCGGGTAGAATCATAATTCCATATTCCTGATCTTTGGGCAAAGTTGCAGGGTCAAGCCCCAGTTCTTCTCCGGAACAAAGCATCCCCCGTGATTCCACACCGCGCAGTTTCGCTTTTTTAATTGTCACCCCGCCGGCAAGCCTGGCACCAACCACAGCCACGGGCACCACCTGGCCCTCCCTGACATTGGGCGCGCCCGTAACGATTTGCAGTAGCTCATCACCACCGGTGGTGACGTGGCAGATCACCAGTTTGTCGGCGTTCGGATGGGGCTCAATTTTTATTATTTTACCGGTATAGACTTTGGTGATATCCTTTCCCGGCTCCTCCACGGCTTCAACCGCCAGTCCCGCCAGGGTCAGGCGCTCGGCCAGTTCACCGGGAGTAATGCCATCGAGGTCAACGTATTCCCGCAGCCATTTATAAGAAACACGCAAGTTCAATTACCTCCTCGAATACCATTGTTATAAATTCCCGATATAGTTTAGGTGCTTAAAACTGGGCCAAGAAACGCAGGTCGTTATCGAACAGCAGGCGCATGTCATCTATGTTGTACTTGAGCATGGCGATGCGCTCCACCCCCATGCCGAAGGCGAAACCGGTAACCTCTTCGGGATTATAGCCCGAAACTTCCAGCACCCTCGGGTGGACCATGCCACAACCCAAAATCTCCAGCCAGCCGGTGTCGGAGCAAACCCGGCAGCCCTTGCCGCCACACATGCCGCAGGAAATATCAACCTCGGCGCTGGGTTCGGTAAAGGGGAAATAGCTGGGGCGGAATCTGGTTCTGGTTTGTGGGCCGAACATCTTTTCCGCAAATACCTGCAGCGTACCCTTCAGATCACCGAAAGTAACCCGCCTGTCAATGGCCAGACCTTCCACCTGGTGAAACATGGGCGAGTGGGTAGCGTCATCGTCCCGGCGGTATACCTTGCCCGGAGCAATGATCCGCACAGGTAAAACGGGAGCGGTTCTTTCCATGGTTCTCACCTGCACCGGTGATGTATGGGTCCGCAAGAGCACCTCCGGCCCAATGAAAAACGAGTCCTGCATGTCGCGGGCCGGGTGGTCCTTGGGTAAATTCAGGGCTTCAAAGTTATAAAAATCGAGTTCGATTTCCGGACCTTCCTCAATGCTGTATCCCATACCCAGAAAAATATCCTCTATTTCCTCCTCGACAATGGAAAGAGGGTGCCTGCGTCCGGCGGGGAAAGGAGTGCCGGGCAGCGTAACATCAATTCTCTCCGCCGCCAGCTTTTCTTTTTTCACCTGTTCCTTGATCGTGGCCATTCGTTCTTCCAGGACACTCTCTATTCTGGCCCTTACATCGTTGGCAAGCTGGCCCACCCGGGGTCTCTCTTCGGGAGCAAGGCTTCCCATGCCGCGCAAAACGGAAGTTAACAATCCCTTTTTCCCGAGAAATCGAACCCTGATTTCATTGAGTTGATCCAGGTTGTCAGTACGGGACAGGGCCTGTTCAGCTTCGGATAATATTGCTTTCAATTTCTGTTCCATATTCATCCCCCTTATGGCTTTTGGCAATGTTCCTATTATTCCCATAGCAACCAGGCAAAATAAAAAACCGTCCCAAGGGACGGATTGTTTATCCGCGGTACCACCCAAATTGTTGCCAACAAGGCTCAACCACTCGTTCCGGGGTGCGTTCAACAGCACCCCGGTTCCCGGTAACGGAGGGATCCGGCTACACCTACTTGGTTCAACGTTCAGCTGCAGTTCCGGGGTGAATTCGGCGGGTTGTTCTTAAAAGGACTCTCAGTCGGCGATCCTTTCTCCCTGGAAGACAATGGTAACCGCGTACTAATCCCCTTCATTACCGTTAAAATATTGATTGATAACTAGTGTACGGCCAACCTTCTGTATAGTATATAAGCTCGAATGGAACCGGTAGCTTCAAATAATCTCCAAAAAAAATCGGCGGTTAAAAACATTTAACCACAACCTTTCCCCATTCTTTGAGGCCTTCCACTCGCCATTGATTATATCATAAGGATGTTTTGAAAACAAGGAAGTTAACTAAAAAATGAGGTTAAGGCTTAGCAATTTCCTTGCCAGCACATAGCCGTTGCCGGACCGCTTCATACAGCATGATGCCGGCCGCCACCCCGGCATTTAGTGACTCGGCCCTTCCGGGCATGGGAATCCGCACCCTTTCACCGGCCGCCCGGCGAACCACGTCGGAAATCCCGCAGGCTTCCCCGCCAATAACCAGCGCAACCTGCCCGGTAAGATCACAGTTATAAAGCTCACGCCGGGCCGCCAAATCCCCCGCCACCAATTTCCACCCGCCAGTTTGCAACTCGAACAAGAACTTATCCACATCCGCCACACTAATAACCGGAATATGAAAAACCGACCCCATAGTGGAACGCAGCGTTTTAGCGTTATATGGATCAACGGTGCCTTTAAAGATAAACACACCGTGCGCCCCGGCGGCGTCCGCACAGCGGATGATGGTGCCCAAGTTGCCCGGATCCCTGACGCCGTCAACGAGCACCAGCAAGTCCTTTCCATCTCTGCGCCAGGCTTCCGGATCAAATTTTAAATGCCGTGGAATACCAGCTACCGCCAGCACCCCCTGGGGCGATTCGGTATCCGCAAGCTCGGCCAGCAAGCCGTCATCCACGGCCAGCAGGGGCACACCTTGTTCCGCCAGCATCTCCAGCAGCGTTTTACCCCTAGTGTGCCCGGCCAGCCCGAGGGTGTGCAAAACCAGTTCCAGCGGCCACCGGGCTTGGACCGCTTCTTCAACAAAGCGGACGCCCTCAACAATGAATTTGCCTTCACTTTCCCGGAATTTGCGTTTCGCCAGGCGACGCACGTATTTGATACGCGAGTTGTTTTTATTTACAAGCATATCCTTATCCCATCCGAATTTTTAAGTAACAATGAAAATAAGCATGGTGGTATAAATGCCATGCTTATTTTTCCGTCAAAACCTATAAAATTATTAAGAATTTACCTTGCTTTTGGCCATATCCACCAGCTTGCCGAAAGCCTTGCTGTCGTTAACCGCCAGATCAGCCAACATTTTGCGGTTGATTTCCACGCCGGCCTTCTTCAGGCCGTCCATGAAACGACTGTAAGATATGCCGTTGTTGCGCGCGGCAGCGTTGATCCGGGCAATCCAAAGCTTTCTAAAATCGCGCTTTCTGGCTTTGCGGTCCCGGTAAGCGTACATCAGGGATTTCATGACCTGCTGGTTGGCCACGCGGTACAATTTGCTCTTGGCGCCCCGGTATCCTTTAGCCAGTTTTAAAATCTTCTTGTGTCTTTTACGTGAAACCACACTGCTCTTCGCCCGTGGCATGGCAATTCCTCCTTTTTACGGAACTAAAACAATTACTGGTTAAGGGAGAAGACGCTGCAGTTTGCCCGCGTCGGTCGGGTGAACAATTAAAGCCTTGCGCAGCTTGCGCTTGCGCTTCGCCGTCTTTTTCCCCAAAATGTGACTGTGAAATGCATGCGAAGCCTTGAATTTACCTGTTCCAGTCTTTTTAAAACGTTTGGCGGCACCGCGATGTGTTTTGATTTTCGGCAAAACACTTCACTCCTTCCCGTAAATACTTTTGTGTAGCTGGATTAATCCTGTTGTTGCTTGGGTGCCAAAATCATGATCATGTTTTTGCCTTCAAGCTTGGGCGGCCTTTCCACATTGGCCAGATCGGCAACCTTTTCAGCCAACCTGACAAGCAACTGTTTCCCCAAATCCGGGTGCACAATCTGCCGGCCCCGGAACATGATCGTTGCCTTTACCTTATCGCCATCCTTTAAAAACCGGATGGCGTTTCTGGCTTTGACCTCAAAATCATGGTCCTCGATGTTGGGTCTGAGCTTGACTTCCTTAACGGTGATAATGCGCTGTTTCTTTTTGGCCTCTTTTTCTCTCTTGCTCTGCTCGTATCTATACCTGCCGTAATCCATGATCCGGCAAACCGGGGGCTTGGCCTGCGGCGCCACTTCCACCAAATCCAACTGTCTTTCGTCCGCAATCCTCAAGGCGTCGCGTAAAGGAAGCACTCCCAGTTGGTTACCGTCAGCGTCAATGACCCTGACTTCCCTGGCTCGGATATCTTCATTTATCCGATTTTCTCTGGAAATAGTTCTTCACCTCCCTGTAAAATAAAAAAGCGGGCATTCCACCCGCTGGAAATCAATACTCATAAATTTATCAAAAGGCTCTGTTATGCCTATAAATTTATCGAGTTGTTCGTGAAACCCTTGGACAGCCGACCGGCGTCGCGGGGTGAGAAGCGAGTGGCTTCTACTTAACTTGACATATGCAATTCTCAACTAGTATACCACTAGAATCCTGCTGCGTCAACTGTTTACGCAAATCAGCAACTCAGCATTCCTTACTGCTGATTTCGCGCTGCAGGTTTTCGATGAAACGTTCCAGTTCCACCGCGCCGAGGTCCCCTTTGCGGCGGTGGCGCACCGCAACGGTGCCCGCCGCCGCCTCACGGTCGCCCAATACCAGCATGTAGGGGATTTTTTGCCCCTGGGCTTCCCTTATTTTATAATTTACTTTTTCATTACGGGCGTCCAACTCGACCCGGATATCCCGCTCCGCCAGTATACCCGTCACCTCGCGGGCGTAATCCAACTGGCGATCGGTAATGGGCAGCACCTTGACCTGCACCGGAGCAAGCCAGGTGGGAAACGCGCCGGCAAAGTGCTCGGTTAATATACCAATAAACCTTTCAATACTACCGAAAACCACCCGGTGAATCATCACGGGGCGATATTTCTGACCGTCTTCACCAACGTAAGTCAGATCAAATTTTTCCGGCATCAAGAAATCAAGTTGAATAGTGCCACATTGCCATGTTCTTCCAATGCAGTCCTCGAGGTGAAAATCGATTTTGGGACCGTAAAACGCGCCGTCCCCTTCGTTAACTTTATACGGCAAACCACGTTCTTCCATAGCCTCCCGCAGGGCGTTCGTGGCCATTTCCCAGATTTCTTCCGAACCCATGGCCTTTTCCGGCCTGGTTGAAAGTTCCACGTGATAATCAAAACCAAACACCCGGTAAAAATCGTTTACCAGGTCGATCACCCCGACGATTTCATCTTTAACCTGTTCGGGAAGCATAAAAATGTGGGCGTCGTCCTGGGTAAAGCAACGTACCCGCATCAACCCGTGCAACACCCCCGACAACTCGTGCCGGTGCACCAGGCCCAGTTCCGCCATGCGGATTGGAAGATCCCTGTAGCTGTGCAGGCGGCTCTTGTAAATCAGGATACTGCCCGGGCAATTCATGGGCTTGATGGCAAAATCCGCATCGTCGATTTTGGTGAAATACATATTCTCCCTGTAATGATCCCAGTGACCGCTCTGTTCCCACAGCGCACGGCTCAAGATAACCGGGGTGCGGATTTCATCATAGCCGCGGCGCTTGTGCTCTTCCCGCCAGAATTTTTCCAGCTCGTTGCGGATGATCATTCCCTTGGGATGGAAAAATGGGAATCCCGGACCTTCTTCCTGGATGCTAAACAGGTCCAGTTCCGCGCCCAGTTTGCGATGATCCCTGCGCCGGGCCTCTTCCAGCCGGTGCAGGTGCTCGTCAAGCAGCGATTTCTTGGGAAAAGCCGTGCCGTAGATGCGCTGCAGCATTTTATTGCGCTCGTCGCCGCGCCAGTACGCCCCGGCCACATTAAGTAGCTTAACCGCTTTAAGCCGGCCCGTTGAAGGCACGTGGGGCCCGGCGCACAAATCCTCAAACTCGCCCTGCTGGTAACAGGAAATGACCGCATCCTCCGGCAGGTCGTTGATCAATTCAACTTTGTAATGCTCTCCCCTTTCCCGGAACTTGTTCAAAGCTTCTTCGCGGGACAATTCCACACGGGCGAAAGGCAGGTCTTCCTTAATTATTTTATTCATTTCGACCTCAATTGCTTCCAGTTGTTCCGGGTTGAATCTTTGTGGTGAGTCGAAGTCGTAATAAAAACCGTTGGCGATGGCCGGGCCGATGGCCAGTTTGGTGCCGGGGAAAAGCCTTTGGACGGCCTGGGCCATGACGTGCGCGGTGCTGTGCCGGAAAACATCCCTCCCTTCTTCGCTGTCAAAGGTCAGGAATTCAACTTTCGCATCCTCGTCCAGCCTGTGATTCAAATCCACCAGCTTCCCGTTCACCCGGGCCACCAGCGCATCCTTGGCCAGCCTGGGGCTGATGTCAAAAGCTATTTCCAACAGGGAAGTGCCGGGCTCATAACGGCGCACCGACCCGTCTTTCAGCGTAATATTGATCATCACTGGATTACCCCTTTCCCACATACAAATTAAAAACCCCCGGCAAACGGCCAGGGGCGAGATTGCAAATCCCACGGTTCCACCCTGTTTAAGCCCGAAAAAGGCTTCTTTGGGGGCCGATAACGGTGCCGACCGGCCGCATTTACTGCCGTTCAATGCGGCGATTTAAAGGTGGTTTTCAACTCCTCGCGTACAAAGGCACTTTCAGCCGCCGGCGCCTTCTCTCTGAGTACCGGTTGAAGTTTACTCTTCCTCATCATCATCGTTATAATATTTAATTCAGGCTTTATTATATTTAAATGCACTGCCGTTGTCAACATTACCGGCACCACCCCGCACCACCCGCACCACCCTACTTGCCATCTTTGCACAACACACACCCGTCACACGTGGAAACCCGCCCCGCGAAAACGCTGCTGATCGTGTCCACGGTGGTGGCCGGCATCCGGCCGTTTCCCGAGTGAAATTTGATTTCCCTGGGAGCTATGGTGATCAGCGCGCTAATCAAGAGATCTTCGTAATTAATCTCGTTATCCGTCAGGTCAATCATGAAATCACGCAGGTAGTCGCTGTCAATGGCCCGGCATTCTTCGTCGTACAGCTGGAAGGCGCCGTCCGCCCGCAGTACCACGTTGACCAGGTTGGCGCGCGGCTCTTGGATTTCAACGAAATACCTGAGCAATTCGATAAACTCCTTGTATTCCCGGTCCATTAAAAAATCATCGACGGCCTGGTCCGCCACGTCATAAAGCAGGTTAACATAGTCTTTTAAGCGAAACCGGATAAAACCGTCAATTACGATATGATTGTTGGAATTAAGGTATTCAGTAAGCTTCTGCAAAATCAGCAATCTATAATTTTCCTTGTTTTTTTGATTCAAGTTTAATTTTTTTCGGGCATAATCATAAATGGCACCCTTTTCGTCATCATCAAAGTAATAATAATTTTCCCTAATGATATCTTTAAGCAATATATTTTCCCATTTATTAACGATCAAATCCGTAATGACACCAGCCACCTGCCGGTTTACCACCGGCTCGGCAAACCCGACTCCGGAAACACAGCAATCCAAAAAAGTGAACCCGTTTGCCGAATTTTCCCTGAGCCTCACGTTTAATCCTTTATCCCGTAAAGCCTGAAGCTCCTGGCTCAATTCATATTTAAGCAATTCCCTTTGTTGAACGGTCCCAATGCTGATACACTGCCGGGGCATTACGAGCTCACTCTCCTTCACGTTAACATTATATGTACACCACCAAAGCGATATACTCCACCCGTCGTGCTACCAGTATGATCAAAAAACCGGGCAACCATGCCCGGTAAATTATAAACGCAAACCATAAGGCTGGCGATTATGAGAGAACATGAAAACACCTGGTTTTGTCCAGTAAAAGACATCTCCGGTGTCTAAACCGTGACATTTAGATTGTCGCTTATTTGTTATTTTTAAGTTATAACGGTTATCTATGCAAAAGATAACTATTTGTAATAGTACCGGTCCAAACGATACTTCAATTCCCAATTAATTAAACGTTTTTTAATTTTATAATTATGAGGGAGGCTGGTGCATGCAACCCATTTACAGCATTTGCTTTATGTGTACCGTAAGGTGCCCCATCAAGGTCATGGTGGAAAACGACGACATCAAGTTAATCGAAGGAAACCCGCATGTTGATGGGATAGAAGGCAGTATCTGCCCCAAAGGGGCGGCCGGGGTCAGCCTGTTAAACGACGTTGAAAGGCTTAAAACCCCCCTGATCAGAACGGGCCCCCGGGGTTCCGGGGAATGGCGCGAAGCCTCGTGGGAGGAGGCGCTGGACTACGTGGCGGATAAACTCCGGGAAACCATGGACCGGTACGGGGCCCGCAGCATCGCGCTAACGGAAAGAAGTCACCTCAATTCACATATCAGCAAAACATTCATGAAAGCTCTGGGCTCGCCCAATTATTTCACCCACGATTCTTGCTGCAAAGGGTCTTTAAACACAGCATTTCGATCATTAACCGGCTATACCGACAATGAAGTCGGCGTAGATATTCCAAAGGCCAGGCACATTATTCTGTACGGGCGTAATTACCTGGAATCAATTGAGCTTAAAGCCGTCAAACAATTGATTAAAGCGCTGGAAAACGGCACTAAACTTACCTACATCGACCCCAGAGTCACCGTAACCGCCACAAAAGCCCACAAGTATCTAATGATCAGGCCCGGTACCGACCTGGCCCTCAATTACACCCTGATGCATGTAATCATTAAAGAAGGGCTTTATGACCGTGAATTTGTGGACCGGTGGGTTACCGGCTTTGAGGAATTGAAAAAATTTGTCCAGCCGTTCACCCCGGAATGGGCGGAACGGGAGACCGGAATTCCGGCCCGGGAAATCATCGACCTGGCCCGTGAGGCCGGCGCGGCGAAACCTGCGGTGATTTTCCATTACGGTTACCGCTCGGCCCACTATACCAACGAGATATACTTGAGAAGATCCATCATCATGCTGAACGCCCTGATGGGCAGTATTGAAGCTCCCGGAGGAATCTTCTTTAAAAAAGGGGCCAAAGATTTGGGCCTTAAGCCCTTGAACAAGCTCACCGGACAAAAGCTGCCGGAAATAACGGAACAAAGATGCGACAGGGCAGGAACCGGCAAACTGCCGACCCCGGACCCGAACCACGGTGTGGTGCAATTGTTGCCGCAAGCCATCTTGAAGGAAGACCCCTATCCCGTTAAAGGCTTGATTGTATGGCGCCACGATCCGCTTGTTTCCATTCCCGATTATAAAACCAACAAGCGGGCGTTTGACAAGCTTGATTTTATTGTAACCATTGACATCCATTTCAGCGAGACGGCATGGTATTCCGATGTTATTCTACCGGAATCAATTTACCTGGAAAGAGGGGACTCCATCCAGGAGGTTGACGGGCTCAAACCAAGCCTGTTTATGAGAAAACCGGCGGTTACACCGCGATACAATACCAAACCGGGCTGGGAGATAATCAAGCAGTTAGCCGAACGATTGAATACCGGTCAATATTTCCCTTATAACACACTGGAAGACCTGTGGGCCTACCAGTTGGAGGGAACCGGAATCAGGATCAAGGATTTTGAGGAAAAGGGTTACGTTGCCCTGAGCAATAAACCCATTTACTGGGACCGCCGGGACGGTCTGAAACTGAAAACCCCTTCGAGCAAAATTGAATTTGTTTCCAGCCTGCTGGAGAAAAACGGTTTTCCATCATTCCCGGAGTATGAACCGGTTCAGCCACCCGCGGAAGGTACATTCAGGCTGCTGATTGGCAGAAACGTCGCTCATACCCATGTATCCACCCAGAACAACCCTTTGCTTAACGAATTGATGCGGGAGAACTTGCTATGGATCAATACTGGTGAAGCAGCAAAACTTGGGATCCAAAACGGGCAAATGGTCCGGGTTACCTCGTCCCGCGGGCAGGAAACCATCCGCGCGTATGTTACAGACCTGATTCACCCCGAGGCGGTTTTCATGGTCCATGGTTTCGGGCGAAAAGTGCCCGCGCAAACCAGATGCTATAACAAGGGCGCCAGCGATACCATGTTGCAGGAAAATATCAGCGACATGGTCGGCGGCAGCCCGGCCCTCCAGCACGTTCATGTCACGGTACAACCGGCGTAACCCGTTATTTCCATCCGCAAATCAATGTTTAGGGGAGTGTGATTCACCTTGAGTATTTACGCCCTTTACCAGGATGATCATAAATGCATTTCCTGCCGCAGCTGCCAGGTTCAGTGTAAAATCAACAAAGGCCTCGGCGTGGGGCCCAAGCCCAATCAAATTATCGAGGTGGGCCCGGTTAAGTTGAACGGCAAACCCAAAGCAAATTATATCTTTTTATCTTGCTTCCACTGCGAAGACCCCTGGTGCGTCCCGGCATGCCCCAACCAGGCGATCAAAAAACGCCCCGGCGATGGCGTGGTGTACATTGACCAAAGTCGCTGCGCCGGCTGCAAGAGCTGCATCATGGCCTGCCCGTGGAGCGCGCCCCAGTGGGACGCGTCACGGGGCAAGGCCGTAAAATGCGACTTTTGCCTGGATCGCATCGACGCGGGGCTGAAACCGGCTTGCGTCACCGCTTGTCCCACCAATTGCTTGAATTTCGACCTGGCGGAAAACGTGCCGGATGACAAGCGCGTAAGGTATGCCAGGAATGTGGCCGCCGGCAAAAATCCTTAATAAAGGAAGATGGTTGATATGACCGCAAGTGGTTGCAAAGTAAAAGAGTTACAAACTTTAATTCAAAATTTTTTAAGCGACCGGGAATACTGTGGTATTTGCCGCCGTAACTTCAACCATATCTTGACCTGCCTGGAGGCAATCCGGGACGGGGCTGCTTCAATTGATCACTTAAACAAAATTTACGACCTGACCAACCAGATTATTAATTTTTGCCAGTGCCATAAAGGTAAAGTAGCAGCCGAAAGTGTCACCGGGCACCTGCGGGGTAATGAAAGCAATTTTTTAGTGCATATTGAAAACAATATCTGTCCTTCCGCGGAATGCCCCAAGCTCGTTCCGGCTCCTTGCCAATCAGCCTGCCCGGCCGGCATCGACATTCCCAATTACATCGCCCTGGTTGGCATGGGTAAATACCAAAAGGCACTCGATCTGATCAAGGAAGATGTACCTTTGCCCGGGAGCCTGGGACGGATCTGCGAACACCCCTGCCAAAAGGCCTGCCGAAGGGCACTGGTGGATAAGCCGGTATCAATTTGCGCATTAAAAAGACTGGCTTATGACAAATCCCGTGAAGCAAACCGCCCTTCTCCGGAGCCGCCCCAAAAGAAATATAATGAAAAAGTGGCCGTGATCGGTGCCGGGCCGGCCGGGCTTTCCGCTTCATACTTTTTGGCCCGGAGGGGTTACCGGGTGACCATCTTCGAAGCCATGCCCGAAGCCGGGGGCATGCTGGCTTACGGGATCCCCCCCTACAGGCTGCCACGGGAAGTGCTCCGGGATGAAATAGCCGGCATCCAAGCCATGGGCGTCGAAATCAGACTCAACAGCCCCATCACCGGCGAAAACGGCATTGCCAATTTGTTCAACCGGGGCTACGCCGCCGTGTTCATCGGTACCGGCGCCTGGAAAGGTTCAATTCCGGTCCCCAATCCGGAGGGGTTGGAAAATGTGCTGGACGGAGTTACCTTTCTTAGAACTGTTAACGCCGGGCTTATGGATGAACCGGGGGCAAAACGCGACACGCTAAGCGGAAAGAAAGTGGTCGTGGTAGGCGGGGGCAACGTGGCCATCGATGCAGCCCGGGTATCCCTGCGCCTGGGCGCCCGGGAGGTCAGAATTGTTTACCGGCGAACACGCGGAGAGATGCCGGCATTACCCGAAGAAATAATGGATGCGGAAAAAGAAGGGATACAATTTGATTTTCTGGTCGCTCCGGTTGGCGTCGGCGGCGAAAACGGCATTGTGAAATATATTGAATGCATCAGGAACGAACTGAGCCGGCCGGATACCGGTGGCCGCCGCAAGCCTGTACCCGTTCAGGGATCCGAATTTAAAATGGAAGCCGATATGGTGATATTTGCCACCGGTCAGCAGCCGGACCTCTCTTTCCTGGAAAACGGCGCCGCGGACGGCAAGGTAGATGTGCAGCAAAACCGGATCGTGGTCAACCCGGAAACAATGGAAACTTCCCTGCCGGGAGTGTTTGCCGGGGGCGACGCCGTAACCGGCCCGGCCTCCGCAATTAAAGCGATGGCAGCCGGCAAACAGGCCGCGGCGGCCATCCATGCCTTCCTGCGCGGGCAAAAACCCGCCGCCGGCATAAAATATCCCGTAAAAAGGAAAAGCATACCCCCTATCCCCACCAGCCCCAGGGAAAAGTCCGACCAGGGCCGGGTTGATTTGCACCAGCTTTACCGGGCTGACAAAAAGAGTACTTTTGAGGAAGTCATGTCGGGCATCAGTGAAGAACAGGCGGTATCGGAAGCGAAAAGGTGTCTGCGCTGCGACCTCTGCATCGCCTGCGGCAACTGCGTGGATGTTTGCCGCCACCAGGTGGGGGCGGATGCCGTCAAACTTGGCTACTTAAGCGGCAACCGGGACACTGAAACCGATTTCACCCGGACGGGGGAACGCTGCATCGGCTGCGGCACCTGTGCCGTAAACTGCCCCACCGGCGCCATTACCATGGAAGACAATCATGGTTTCAGGGAAATGCGCATGTGCGGCGGTTTGATGAGCCGCCTGGAGCTTGTTTACTGCGAGGTATGTGGAAACGCTTTCGCCACTGAAAGACACCTGGCATATATCAATAAACAACTCAAAGACGGCCTCAAACGCCCCGGCAATAATACCTGCCCTGAATGCGCAAGAAAGATATGGACCCAAAATGTTTATGGCGTGAGAATTTGCTAGTGTGATTTCAAAATCGCATAAACACAGTCATTTCGGCCAATTAGCCAATTGGCCCCTTTTTTTTGAAACACGTTTTTTTACACTTTATGATTCCGGGGTTTTTCGGTGCCAACAGTAAAAGGGCGTTGTATAACACGCCCTAACTCAAAATAGCCGCAAGGTCTGCTCCAGAATAAATCTGATAAATTCGGCGCAGGCCCGGGACTGAAATTTATCTTTGTGCTGAATCAAATAAAAGCCTCTTTTAAAGGGGTTGCAACACCTGATCGGTTTTATGGAACCAAGCTTTATTTCTTTACGCAGTGTCCATTTTGAAAGCATGGTCACACCGAGATTGGCTTCCACCGATTCCTTGATGGCCTGGGTGCTGCCCAGCACAATCATATTACTGGGTTTAAAATTGAGCTTTTCTAAAGCTTTTTCCACCGCCAACCTGGTCCCGGAACCCTCTTCCCTGATAATAAACGGCACATCTTTAAGCTTGGCTTCCAATTCCTCCGGGCTAACCGAAGCGCCGGCCAGGGGGTGGTTTTTGGAGACGATTAAAATGAGTTCATCGTCCAGAAATTTAGTCACTTCCAGTTGAGGATCATCAACAAGACCTTCCACCAGCCCGACATCTATGCTGCTATCCCGGGCATGTTCATGCACAAACTCGGTATTGCCAATGATTACCGAGAACTTCACGTCAGGATATTTTCTGGTGAAGGCGGCCAAAATTCGCGGCAACACATACTCACCCACGGTAAAACTGGCCCCGATGGTCA
Organism: Desulfallas sp. Bu1-1; assembly: GCF_015594625.1. Classification (GTDB taxonomy): domain Bacteria; phylum Bacillota; class Desulfotomaculia; order Desulfotomaculales; family Desulfallaceae; genus JADNRQ01. The sequence continues at coordinate 29,073 of NZ_JADNRQ010000016.1, forward strand.
GCTTGCCTGTTACCAGTTCCACCAGATCCGAAACGGCCCGCTTGGCAATGCGATGGAGGTCCAGAATTTCCCTGGCGTATGCGTATAACGTAGCACCGGCCTGGGTTAATTCCACCTTTTTACTGGAACGTTCAAACAGTTTGGCTCCATAATATTCCTCCAGCGCGTGAATGTTCTGGCTGATGGCGGGCTGGGAAATATTTAAAGCTTCCGCCGCCCGGGAAAAGTTTTTTTTTCCGCAACCGTAACAAATATTAATAATTGATGGTCAAGCATATCGCACCTCCCGGGAACTGAAAAGTTTGCTACTCAACCTGCTTTATTTTAACATCGACGTTATTAAAAATCAAAGAATGATTTTGCTGTTCATAAAAAGAGCCTTTGAGGATTAATACCCCCAAAGGCCTTGTCTTTCCTGGTGGGCGGGAGAAGAATTGAACTTCCGACCTTCTGCGTGTCAAGCAGACGTTCTCCCACTGAACTACCCGCCCGAAGTCGCTGCAACATTAATTATGCCGTAAAAGCGGGCAAAAGTCAAGTAGGATTAATAACATAAATTGATTTAGCCTGACAGCCAGTACAAAATTCTTGGGAACAGCCTGGCGGGAGGCACCTCCCTGGCAGCCACCAGTGGTACTTTAATCAACCTGTAGCCATTAATAGTGAATAAAGCGTGCCCGAGCATCTGCCCCTCCCTTACAGGGGCGCTGATCGTGTCGTTCAATTTAACTTGTAGCCTGATATTTTTTAACTGGCCTTTGGCAATTTTGACCCGCACCGGATCTAAAACGGTTACCGGTACCACAGCTTCCGTGCCGTTCCTTACCTTAACCTTACCAAGATGCCTGCCGGCCGGGAAAATAACCACCGGTCGAACTTCCTCGAAGCCATACTCGATAAGCTTGGCGGCTTCCCGGTACCTGTTGCCCGCATGCAGCACCACCGCTATCAACCGCATATCCCCCCTGGTAGCGGAGGCAATCAGGCAATTTCCGGCCCTGGGTGTGCTGCCGGTTTTAACGCCGTCAATACCCGCCACTTCATCGGAAAAGAGCAACCGGTTGGTATTCCTGACCTCTTTTTCCCGTTCGGGCTCGACCCATTTGATTACATCTTCCCTGGTGGAAACCAGCTCGTTGATCAGGGGTTTCTGCAAGGCATACCGGGTAATTAACCCCAAATCGTAAGCGGTGGTATAGTGCTGGGGATCATAATACCCGTTGGTATTGGCAAATCTTGTATCCTTGGCGCCCAACAGTAATGCCTTCCGATTCATTTGATATATAAAGGCGTCGTGGTTGCCTCCCACGTGCTCGGCAATGGCCACCGTTGAATCATTGGCCGACGTAATTAAAGCCGCTTTAAGCAAATTCTCCAGGGTAATCCGGTCACCCTTGTTTAACCCGATGGTCGAACCCACCGAAATAGACGCCGCCCGGCCACTTACCTCTACCACATCATCGAGTTTACCATTCTCCACCGCCAGGATAGCAGTCATCAGCTTGGTTAAACTGGCGGGGGACCTTTGCTGGCCGGCATTTTTAGCGTAATAAACCTGGCCGGTTTCGGCATCCATTAAAATTGCAGCCCGGGCGTTGACGTCAAAGTTACTCGCTTCGGATTTTGCAGTCTCCCCAATATAACAGGCTAAAAACAAAACAAGCAGTATAATTAAATTCTTTTTAAGCAAATTTACCCCCAACCTTCGGAATATTTTTCCTGGAAAAAATTAAAACTTTATAAACATACCCTGCTAATTTTAGAAATATCTTTAAAATAGCCTGATAAAAGAGGTGAAAATATGCGTATTTACTTGTTAAACCTGCGGAAAATAAAAAGGAATTGTTTTCTTGGGGCTTTTTTTATCTTAACGGCGGTTCTGTTCATGATCATGCTGCAGCAAAATACCACGCCCACCGATGCCGAAGCAAAGCCGCACGCCATCTACAAGGTGCAAACGGATAAGCCCGTAGTCGCGCTGACTTTCGATATCAGCTGGGGTACCAAGGTGCCTGGTCCGGTAATGGATATTTTAAAGGAAAAAAATGTTAAATCAACTTTCTTCCTAAGCGGTCCCTGGGTTGAAAAATATCCCGAATTCCCCAAAAGACTTACAGCCGAAGGCCACGAAATCGCCAGCCACGGCAATGAACACGTCAATTACAGTGAACGCAGCAAAGAATGGGTAAAAAACGATATTATGACCGCCCATAATGTTATCCAGGAAGTCACCGGCGTCAGCCCAAAACTGATCAGAACGCCGAACGGTGATTGGAATGAGATGGTCTTGCAAACCGCCGAAGAACTTGGCTACAAGGTAATCCAGTGGAGCGACGATTCCCTGGATTGGAAAAAGGAACGTTCGGTGGACCAAATCATTAACCGCGTTTTGGAAAAAGCCCACCCGGGCGCCATAATACTCATGCACGCCAGCGATACCTGCGACCGTACACCGGCTGCGCTGCCCGCCGTTATTGATGGCCTGCGCAAAAAAGGTTATCGCTTGGTCACAGTTTCCGAATTGCTTAATTACGGCCCCGGGGTAATCGATTAAATTTATTATGGGGTAAACGGCAAAAAAAAATACGAAGGAAAATAGCAGGTTTTCCTTCGCATTTTTTTATCCAGCCAACCAATTTGTTAAAAATTACCTGGTGCCACGTTTTTTGGTTAAATACCACCACAGTAGAACAACAATAATTGCCGCCACAATTAAAATATCAAAACGGTGAAACCACGGTTTCAAAGCCGTCCAGTTCTCACCCAGCTTAACCCCCAGGTAGGTAAGAAAAAAACACCACGGCAGTGAGCCAAGAAATGAGTAAAACACAAATTTAAAGAAATTCATGCCCGAAATGCCGGCCGGCAGGGAAATAAAGGTTCGTACCACGGGCATGAGCCTGGTAAAAAATACGGTGGCTTCACCGTAACGCTCGAACCATTCCTCGGCCTGCCTGAAATGCTTGTGGGAAAATCCAATATACCGCCCGTATTTTTGTAAAAACGGCCTGCCGCCCCGGTAACCAATATAGTAAGAAACTATGGACCCGGCCAGACCGCCGAGCGTCCCAGCCATGGCGGCCCCAAAAAAATTGAGCTGGCCGGTATGAACGAGATACCCGCCAAACGGTAAAATAACCTCGCTGGGCAATGGTACATTGGCACTTTCAATGGCCATGCCCAGGGCAATGCCCCAGTAACCCAGGGCGGAAATAAACGCGGTAACCTCACGCACCAAAAACTCCAAAATAACATTAATTTCTTCTAACAATGGGCACCTCCGGGTTTTAAATCATTATAATACTTGATTTTATTCAACCGCCCTTAACCGTTTAACTGCAGAGTACGGCATATGCTCCTGTAATTGGAGGAAATTGTGGAAGCAGAAACATTGTACATATCGGCCAATTCGTTCTGCCTGATGTTTTCGTCCCCCAACAGTCTGGCCACGGCATAGATAACCGCCGCCGCCCATGCTCCCGGTTTCCTGAACGTCGGGCGGGCCATGCTGCTGTATTTTTCCCATAGTTCCACTGCCTTTTTAATCTGGGAACGATAGCCCATCTTTTCAAGGCCATCCTTGATCAGAGCGGCCACCCCGTCATAGTCGGCGCATGCCCATTTATTGTTGTTAATCCCCTCGGTCTTCTGCTGAAGAGGGCTTTCAGGCAACCTTAGTTTCTTCCTGAGCCTGGAAAGATCGTAAAAAGGCTCTCCCTTTTGGGCTCTGGCTTTTTCAATTTTGCCCAGTTCTTGTAATAATGTCTGCAGTTTTTCCCTGCCCTGCTTGGTCCGGGACGCTTCCATCGGCGTTTTGCCCTGCAAAACGTCCATGGGTTCATTAATCCAGCGGTCATAAAAATAGTCTAAAAATATATTGGTAACCTGCTGAGCCATCCCGGCAAAATGCCCTTCACCGGGAGTGATAAACTGGCCGTCCGCCCCGTCATTGCTCAGCGAAACACCCCAGATGGATCCCACTTCAACCACCAGCGCGTTAAGCACATGAGCTTTATCACGCAAGTAATTATCCCAGTTCCCCCGGTTACCGTGCTCTTTCCAATACAACTCTGCATCCAGTTTTACCCTGCTGATGATATAATTCTTGCTTTCCGGGGGCAGCACCAGACCGCCGGTGGAGAATTCATTATCTTCGCCCACAGATAATATACGCATCAGTAAGATATGGCCTTGTTCAAGTTCTTGGACGGCATTGCCGTCGTTTACCTCCACCTGGTCACCGCGCACCAAATCCTCAAGAACAATCCTTGACTGGCTATCCACTTGCAGCACCTGGTAAAAAGAACTTCTGGCCACCTTCCATTTCTCCAGCAGTTCCTTTTCCTCCGAAGTCAGCCTTCCGGCAAGGCTAAAATATTCGATCAATGTTTGTTCACGAATGCGGTAATCAAAAATAAACCACTCAAAAAAACGCTCCAATAATAAATCGTCTTCATCATCCACAAGGTCCTGGTCCATTACGCTAAAAAAATATTCCCTGGCAATTTCGGCCTCTTCTACAAACATTTCATGATCGGCAAATTCGGCCAGTTTTCTGCGGAGATGCCGCCCGGCACGCCGCCAACGATACTGATTTAAATCTATTACTTTACCTTTTTGTCCGCAGCATGCGCTGATTTTCTTTCCGCTCCCACACGGGCACTGCTTATCCGGCACCACAAGCACCTCCTTTATCGGGAACCGACAGCAATTAGAGTAAGAACATAGTTCTTAAAGATTTCTACTCAGGATATAACTATTTCCATTTATATTAATATCAATATTCAATCGTTGCAATAAATCCACAGGCGCGTAGCTGATCCCTTTTTCCAGAATAATACCGGTATCGCCCCCGGGGCCGCTGTTTCCAGTGTTTATTGTTAATTTTTCCTGTTGGCCTGAAAAAATATTAATTTTACCATCCTGCCAAAAAACCTGATATAACATGGACTCCAAAACGGGGCGCAGTGGAAGATAAACCCGGTTTCCCCTTTTAATAGTGTTTATTTTTAAATCAATACTTCTACCATTAACCAGCACTTTGCCTGTTTTGGTATCAACCACCAAATCCGGGTCGTCTTCGGGATGCAATATTTGCCAGGCCACTTCTTTTTGCAGATTGCCGGTTAAAACTGAATAATCGGGCTCCAATCCAATGTTGTTTATGTCATGCCCCGCCGGTGTCAGGTACTTGGAAATTGTCAGTTTAAGCGCACCACCCGAACTTAACGGGATAATGCTTTGAACCACGCCTTTTCCAAAGGTTGGACTGCCTACCAGAGTGGCCATTCCGTAATCCCGCAGCGCCGCCGCCATTATTTCCGAAGCGCTGGCCGTCCACCCGTTGACCAAAATCACCACGGGCAACCCGCTGACAAAAGGTTTTTGCCCGGTCCTGATCTCCTCCTTGTTACCCCGCCCGTCCACGATACTGACGACAATGGATCCCTCAGCCAAAAAATCGTCAAGTATTTCCACTGCTTCCTGCAGGTAGCCGCCCCCGTTATCACGCAAATCGATAATCAGGCTCTTTGCCCGGGATGACATTAATTGTTTGATGGCGGACTCAAATTCTTCGGCGGTTTGGGACCCGAAAGAATTAATGCTGATATAACCGGTCCCACCCGCCAGCATCTCATATTCCACCGAAGGCACGTGAATATCCGCCCGGCGTAATGCCAAATCAAAATCCTTTTCCCCCCGCCGTATAGTTAAGACCACCGTGGTGTCGCGAACACCGCGAATTTCGTCCACCACTTCGCTTAACGACCGGCCCGCGGTGCTTTTTCCGTTCACGGACACAATCAGGTCTCCTGCCTTGATTCCGCCCCTATCCGCAGGTGTGCCGGGTATTACCCTTACAACAAACGGGTATTGATCACCGGCGCTCAATTCAATACCAACACCAACCAGGTCACCATTCAGCGAATCGGTAAAATTCTGGATGTCTTCCGGGGTAAAATACTCGGTATATGGATCGTCAAGACTATCCAGCATGCCCTGAATGGCACCGCCTGTTAAAACTGCGGGATCGGGATTGGATAGATGGTGTTGCTGAATCAGCTCCTTGATTTCCATAATTAGTTGAGCATCATTATCTTTTGTGTCTTGAGCGGCTCCCACCGGCTGCGCCCACAAAAACAAGGCTAAAAAAGTTAAAGCCAGGAACACCAGTCGCCTGGACATATGAACTACCCCCATTAAATTTTAATAATATATTTCGATGGGCATATGATAAAGTCCTGCTGACATTTGCCAACTAATTAAGGGGAGTACGATTCAACAGAAGGTATTTCATTACCCATAGTTGAAAATATGACCACAGTATTTTTTAATACGGCAAATCTTGATAATATTATTAAGTCATTCAAGAACAATTGACCGACCACAGACGACTGACCATCAACGACCAATATAAGGCAGGTGTAATAATGTCCCCCAAAAAATTTCTCATTATCGACGGCAACAGCCTGACCCACCGCGCGTTTCATGCCCTACCCCCTTTATCAACCAGTCAGGGCATCGTGACCAATGCAGTTTACGGCTTTACCAAAATGCTTTTTAAAGCACTGGAATTGATTGAACCCGATTACATCGCGGTTGCCTTCGACAAGGGAAAAATTACATTCAGGCATGCCAGTTACGCGGAATACAAGGCTAATCGCAAATCGACCCCGGCCGAACTGAGATCACAATTTCCAATCCTCAAAGATGTGCTCAAATGCCTGCGTATCAATTTTTTAGAACTGGAAAACTACGAAGCCGACGATATTATCGGTACGCTCGCCGGCCTGGCCGAAAAAAAAGACCTGGAAGTAATTGTGCTCACCGGTGACCGGGATGTCCTTCAACTGGTCTCCCCCCGGGTAAAAGTATTGCTGACTCAAAAGGGTATTTCCGAAATGGAGGAATTTGATGAAGGAAAGGTTTGGGACCGGTACGGCGTAAGCCCGCCGCAAATAATTGATGTCAAGGGGCTGATGGGCGACCCCTCCGACAACATTCCCGGCATTCCCGGCATTGGCGAAAAAACCGCGCTTAAACTAATCCAGGAACATGGCACTCTGGAAGACGTAATAGCCGGCGCCGAGAAACTGCCCTCGCGCTGGCGCAATAAAATTAAAGAATACAAAGACCAGGCGCTGGTATCCAAAAAACTTGCCACCATAGATCGCCAGGTCCCCCTGGATGTAGACCTTGAGATTTTTCTCTGGCAAGGGCCGGATTACCCGGCGTTGCTTGCCATCTTCAACAAGCTCGAATTTAAAACTCTCACCCGCGGCATTATTGAAAAAATAAATAACGACAAACAAGACGTCAAAGTATATCCACAAACTGACACAAAGCAGGCCGAACTGGAAACTTACCAGGTGGAATACCACATCCCGGCAACCATAGAAGAACTGAATAACCTGAAGCGGGAAATTCTTTTATCCGGTAATATAGCGCTGCAACTCTACGGCTCCAGAGACGCCGGGATTAACGAGGCGGTGGTGACCATTGCGGGCAAGCCCGTTTACCTGCTGCCGGTGCGGGATCAGATTGAGGCGCTCAATGTTATCTGTGATATTTGCGCCAACCCGCAGGTAAAAAAAACCTGTTACAGCGGTAAGGAGGCCATTTGGCTATTACACCGTCACAACCAGGCGCTGGAAGGCCTCCATTTTGATATCGCACTCGCGGCTTACTTGCTCAACCCGGGTTATGTTTCAAACGCATTACCGGATCTGGCCCTGCAGTACTTAAACATCGTGCTGCCCACCGAAGGTGAACATGCTCAAATTGCTGGAACCGACGCAATCATGCGCCTGGGCGAAATATTACACCGTAAACTGGTTGAGCTGGACATGGACAGGCTTTACTATGAAGTTGAGCTGCCGCTGGTATCAATACTTGCGGAAATGGAAATTGAGGGGGTTGCCGTAAACCCCGGTATACTCCGCGACATGTCCGGGGAAATAGAACAGCAAATTGAAATACTGATGCAAGAAATTTATACCCTGGCCGGCGAAGAATTCAACATCAACTCACCGAAACAGCTGGGCTACATCCTATTTGAAAAACTGGGATTGCCGGTAATCAAGCGCACCAAAACCGGCTACTCCACCGACGCGTCGGTGCTGGAGGAACTGGCCCGCTACCACCCCGTGGTGGAAAAAATACTGGAATACCGCCAGCTGGCCAAACTAAAATCCACTTACATCGATAGTTTATTTGGTTTGATCAACCCCACAACCGGCAGAATTCACACCACGTTCCACCAGGATGTCACTGCCACGGGCCGGCTGTCCAGCTCCGATCCCAACCTGCAGAACATCCCCATCCGGCTGGAACAGGGACGCAAGATTAGAAAAGTGTTTGTCCCCCGCCGGGAAGGCAACTTGATCCTGGCGGCGGACTACTCTCAAATCGAACTGCGCATCCTGGCCCATATGTCCGGTGACCCCAACCTGGTGGAAGCATTCCGGGAAGGACAGGATATCCACACCCGAACCGCAGCTGAAGTGTTCGGCGTGCCCATGGATAAAGTAACGCCGGAGCTTCGCAACCGGGCCAAAGCGGTAAACTTCGGTATCGTCTACGGCATCAGCGACTTCGGCCTGTCCAGGGATATCAAGGTCAGCCGGGCAGAAGCAGCCAGGTACATTAAAAGCTATTTCGAACGTTACTCCGGGGTAAAAAAATTTATTGATGATAAAATTGCCGAAGCCAGGGAAAAAGGATATGCCACAACCCTGCTTAACCGCCGCCGTTACCTGCCGGACCTGTTTAGTTCCAACCGGGTAACCAGGGCATTCGGTGAACGAACCGCCATCAACACTCCCATTCAAGGCAGCGCCGCGGACATAATTAAACTGGCCATGGTAAGAATAAATAAAGAGTTGAAACGAAGGAACCTGGATACGAAAATGATTTTACAGGTACATGACGAGCTCATTTTTGACGTGCCCCAGGAAGAACTGGCTGAAGTGAAAATACTGGTCAAGGAATACATGGAAAACGCGTTGCACCTTGAGGTCCCCCTGGTGGTGGACCTCAAGGTGGGACCCAACTGGTATGACGTTAGAAAGGTGTAATTGATCAATGCCGGAATTACCCGAAGTGGAAACAATTAAAAAAACGCTTGAAAAAAAAATTGCCGGGCTGACTATAAGCGGCGTGGATGTAAACCTGCCCAAGGTAATCCGGAGTCCGTCACCGGATGAATTCATCACGGAGGTTACCGGTAAAAAAATAATACGTTTACGACGCCGTGGCAAATATCTGCTGATATTTTTATCCGGGGATAAACTACTGGTAGTCCACCTCCGCATGACGGGCAGGCTAGTCTACACGGACGCCAAGGAACCGCCGCCCCGGCATACCCATGTAATATTCAGACTAAGTAACGGTAACGAGCTGCGATTTACAGACATGCGCCAGTTCGGAACCATCCAGCTTTCATCCACCAAGGACCTGAATAAAGTCAAGGGACTCAAGGACCTGGGCCCGGAACCCCTGGAACGGGAATTCAGCAGGGATTTTCTGCGCCGGGAGCTTAAACGAAAGCGTACCCGGATCAAGCCCTTGCTCCTGGACCAAACCTTCGTTGCCGGTTTGGGGAACATCTATGTCGACGAAGCGCTGCACCGGGCCCGCCTGCACCCGGAACGCCTGGCCTGCACCCTTTCGCCCAGGGAAATCGCCAATCTTTATCATGCCATCGTTGAAGTGCTGCAGGAAGGAATAGAAAACCGGGGTACTTCCATGCGCGATTACGTGGACGGCGACGGCAGGGCGGGCAGTTATCAGGAACTTCTACAAGTATATAACCGCGAAGGAGAAAAATGCCGCCGTTGCGGTTCCACCATTGAGCGGATCAAAGTAGGCGGGCGGAGCTCATATTACTGCCCGGCCTGCCAAAAACAGTAATAAACTAAGCCATGCCCGAAAGCGTAATTAAGCACACTTCGACTTTCCCGACCATAGTATTTAAAGAATCAAAGTTCGAGCTACAGGAGGGAAAGTCGGTGGAATTCTTCGCCCTGGCACTATTCGCTATCGCCCTGAATATTGATTCTTTTGCGGTGGGCGTATCGTACGGAGTACGCAATATCAAGCTGCCCGTCTCATCACTGGCCATTATCAGCCTGATGTCCATGGCGGCAATAACGGTTTCAATGATGCTTGGCCACGCTGTAGCGGGTTATTTTTCCCCAACTTTTGCCCACAGGCTGGGAGGAATGATTTTACTTTTCATCGGCATTTGGGTATTAATTCAATCACTACAGGAAAACAGGCGAAAAAAACGCAAACAAACCGGCGATGAAGAAGATATAACCAACCCCCTGATCCAAATTCACCTTCGCTCACTGGGATTGGTAATCCAGATTCTTCGGGAACCATCCCGCGCCGACCTGGACCGTTCCGGTATAATATCGTCCCGCGAGGCCGTTTTACTGGGCCTGGCGCTGGCCATGGACGCGTTTGCGGCCGGTTTTGCGGTTTCCATGCTCGGATTTAATATAGTGTTTACCGCCCTGCTGGTGGGGCTGGGGCACTTTATCCTGAGCTATTCCGGGCTGCTTGCGGGCATGGGCATAGGAGCTACCGGGCTGAGTCAAAAACTAAGCACCTTACCCGGATTCATTCTCATCGCCCTGGGATTATTTAAAATTCACTAATATCCGACAACATAAAATGCAAGATGTCCGGCCCCGGCCGGACTGAAATTTTTTATCCAATCCCGGCAGGACAGATTGATAAACGAGAGAAGTATTAATAGTTGCCGAATGGAGGGAATAATTATGCTGGTAGTGGGCCTTACGGGCAACATTGGCAGCGGCAAAAGCACTGTATCCCGGTTTTTGAAAAACCTGGGCGCCAGGGTAATCGATACCGACCAGATTGCCCGGGACGTGGTGGCGCCGGGAACCCGGGGGCTGCAGGAAATCGTCGCCCAATTCGGGCCGGGAGTGCTCAACCCCGATGGAACGCTGAACCGGCCCAAAATGGCACAAATTGTTTTTTCCGACCCCCATGCCCGGGCCCGCCTGAATGCCATTGTACACCCCGAAATCGGATCCGTGGTGTCGAAAGCCATAGCCGACTACAGAAAAAATAGTGATTCACCTTTACTTATAATTGAAGCCCCTTTACTCATCGAAACAGGCATGCATCAAATGGTCGATGAAGTATGGCTGGTAACAGTCAATCCCGAAACTCAGATCGCCAGGGTCATCCAGCGCGACGCCACCACCGAAGAACAGGCCCGCCGGCGCATAGCGGCCCAGATGCCTCAAGCGGACAAGATTCCCTGCGCCCACAGGGTCATCGATAATAGCGGTGATCTGGAAGAAACATTGCGACAGGTGCGACAAGTATGGAACGATGTCGTCAATCCAACACCATCTGGAGTGATATGATTGGGAGCCCGCAGAAGGCGCAAGTTGAATATTTTCAGGTTTTTGTTTTTAATTTTGCTCGTTGCCGTTATATTCAACTTTACTGACTTAATAAAGATTTTTTATCCCCTACCCTACCGTGACGCAATCATCAAGTATTCCGCCAGGGCTGGGGTAGACCCGATTTTTTTGGCCGCGATCATGAAAACGGAAAGTCACTTCAACCCCGAGGCCGTTTCTGCCAGGGGGGCTCGGGGATTAATGCAGATAATGCCCGAAACCGGCAGATGGATCGCCCAACAAATCAGCCTCAGGCCCTATCACCCGGATTTGCTGTTTGACCCGGAAACCAACATCCGGCTGGGCGCCTGGTACATTGCAAACCTGGAAAATGAATTTGAGGGAAACAGGGTCATGGTGCTCGCCGCCTACAACGGCGGGCGGGGGAATGTACGTAAATGGTTGGAGGAAGAAAAAATTTCCGGAAATATCAAGGACATAGCAATGATCCCGTTCCCGGAAACCAGGAATTTTATCAAAAAAGTGCTGAGGGATTACGAAATATATAAATGGCTGTACAATGACGAAATCTACGGCGGGAAGGGATAAACTTACACCCTTGACAAACCATAATAGTAATCATATAATGTTATTTGCGTAAACGTTAAGTCGGAGTGGCGGAATCGGCAGACGCGTACGTTTGAGGGGCGTATGGGAGACCGTGCGGGTTCAAGTCCCGCCTCCGACACCACCTTTATCCGCACCAAGCGGAATCTTAAATAAAATGTCAATACAATCATCATTAAAGACCTTAATCTGATGGACGTACAAGTCCATTATTTTTTTGCATTCCACAAGGTTTTCCCGGTTAACCAGCGTTTTCTTTGTGGTTAATAAATACTGCACCACCATCTCCTCGGTCAGCCCTTCCATAGGTGATCTTAACGTATCCAGGCGGCATTGCAATTCTTCCCGCCGGGATTTTAAAGTTTTTAGCCTTCCGCCCAGTAAATAACCGGCGCATTTCGGATTGCGCAAAATTTCATAAATAGAGTTTTTTCCAAAGGGGCGACCGCGCTTGGTCACAAAACCTTTCTTTTTGAGTGCGTCCTGGATTGCTTTGTAACGATACCCTTCCAGAAACATGGAGAAAATAAGTCTTACTACTGACGCTTCCCGCTCGTTGATTCGGGCTGTCGTCAAGCGGCTGGTCAGCGGCGATAAGCCGAACGTCCCTGCCGGCCAGAATTTTTCTATAAACCGCGCTGTCGTAACGGCTGCGGGCAAACCGGTCCAGCTTGTGCACCAGCACCACGTTTCACTTTAACCCGCCCGGTTTTTGTATCCTCAATCATCTCCAAGAACCCCGGCCGGTCGTCGGTGGTGGCGCTTTTGGCCTCGTCGGCATAAACCTTGACTACAGTATAGCCGTTGCGCTGGGCGTATTCCGTGCAGGCCCGCACCTGGGCGGTGATGCTTTCCTGGCGCTGGTTATCGCTGGAAAACCGGGCGTAGATAACAGCTCTCATGGTAAATCGTCCTCCTTTTCAGAAAGTTCCCAAACCAGCTGAACCAGCTGCTCGAGCTTACCGGCTGCGGCAGCTTCCGTAATTATGTGTTTGTACTATTCCACTTGTTCGCCCAACAACAACTCGCAGGAAAAACGGTTAGCCTGGTATTCCTGTTTGGAGTAAAAAATGTGTTTTCTGCAAAATAAATAAGAAATTTGTCGAAGGGTGCAATAAAAATGGCCCAGTTCGTGACCACAGACAAATTGCTTTTCTGCATCCGATAGGCCGCTGTCGATGATGATAAATTTTTTATTGCCCAGCGAAATTTTTGGTCATTTCCAGATCAGGGGTTCGGTAGCCGCGCTCGTAACCGGACAATGTCCCTATTTTAATTTGGAGCAAATTGGCCATATATTCCTGGGTCCAGCCCCTTTTTTCCCTTTCTTCCTTTAATCGTCTGGACGAGCGGGCGGAGGTGGTGATTCAAAGGTTGTGATGCATTTTGTCCATATTGTGCAGCATCTTTAGGGCAGTCTACAGCTAAAAACCATCCATAGGATTCGTATAACAATGCCATTTAATGCTTTATTTACTACCTTCTGAATTAAGTTTCTTTCTAGATACCATATCGATCATCCAATATATGCAAAAACCAAGCTCCAAGAATACCCCAAATCATAGAAGTGATCATAAAAGAAATGGCTGACTCTATATTTATAGGCAATTTATTATGAATTCCTATGATGTAACTCAATGATGTAATTGCAAACCAACTTCCAAAACCTATAAAAGCTCCTCTCCAAATAAAATTTTTACCATTTTCCTTCAGGATAAAATAACTAAAAATAACAACTAAACCTGTTGCAAAAAAGATTTGACTGATGGAGCTTAAAATTGCTTCACCAAGGTTATTGAATTTTCTACCAAAGATCATTAAAGCTGAATAATTTATATAACGGCGATTAGAGAAGTGGAGTACATAATAGGAAAACAAGTTCAGCGCAAATAAAATTATTGAAGCAAAAAATCCTGCAACCAAGCTTCTTATAAACCTATCTTTAAGGTCAAATATTCTCATTGGAATTCCTCCGATGTCCGTTATTAAATTAGCTTTTCCAGGACTTGCAACTAAAATTCAGATTTGTTACTCAGAAATAAGCACCTAATAGATCCCTGTACAAAAATACCAATCTGTAGTTTTCCCGTTGGAAATTAACAGCCTGTCCCATCGTAATGCAGGCCACGACTGCATCGGCGGCATCCATAGAGCTGACTTTATGTAAAACCTCGGGTATGATGATGACCTCTATTCCTGTCTTTTCTTTAAACCTTATTACCAGGCTATGAAGATCAACGATTTTAACCAAATTTCGCCATTCTTTACTCAATTGCCTGAACTCGATCCCCTTTTTCTTCCCGTTGTACTCCCAGACACCGGATAAGGAAAAGATGACGCCCAAATGGCCGGCCAGCTGGCTATCGGTTATGCTCCAACCCAAATGTTCGTAGAGAAACAGCCCAATGCCGTGTTTCTCTTCCCCGCTCCTTAATTTTTCAACGTTATTGGCTAAAGGCACCCACCCGTTCTGGGCCATGTAATTATTTAATCGTTCTGTTTCTGCCGGGCTAATAAGCTTGGTATTAACGATTTTGTTTGCACCGTTAAAAGCTCTCGTAATGTGAATATTATAGCCGTCATCAATTTTCCACCAGAAACTTTTGGCCTTCCCGCCAAATGTTATCGAATGCACCCATTCGTGCTGCAGATCCTGCACCGGAGTTTTGGGGAGCTTTAAAACGGTGTTTTCCGATGCATAATCCCCCAAATGCTGCCCGCCGCGCCCTCTTGCTTTTACTAATTGCTTTATATGCTTGCCGCAGGCCCATAACGCGCGGTCCACCTCCCAGTAAGGCAGGGCTGCCGCTTGAACCTGGGCAAGGAAGAAATCCCGATACCCTGAGTACATGCCCCAGTCCAACGGTGGCGCCAGCGGGCATTCGCTTCCCTTGGAAACAATATATCTATATGCCCTGTATACATGTTGATCAAAAAGAGGATATGTTTCGGGGAAAAAGCAATGCAAAACAAATAAAGCCCATATGAAACCAAACCCTTTCCTGGATTCCAGTTCGGCCAGTATGGCAGGCTTTGTTTGAGGGTAATTCTTTGGGATTTTTTCTTTAATATCGTTTTCATTTTTAGATATCTCTTGCCAGGTTGAATAGCCTACGGGACTATTGGGATTCCACCGTGCGGTGAATGAATAGGTGGTTCCATTTTGATCAACATACCCTCGCCCTTGACCACCGGCTTTTAAGCACCCCGTCTTCCAGGCACCAAGTATTTCAATTCTACCTGCACAAGGGCGTTGTTCAACCACCAGTTCGTGGTAAACGGTAACCGGGTACTTTTGCAGGTCATAAGCAGCTAACCATTTTAAAATCTTACCTTTATTTAACATTGTTCACCCCCGTATTAGCCCGGCATAGGCGCTAAATTATTTTTGTCCGGCCAGCTGCTCAAATAATTCGAGAAAACCCGGGTCGTAATCATCGAAAACATGGTCCACGTTCCACAGGCCCAATATTCTGACTGCTTCGTGCCGGCAGCTGTGGCCCAGCCAGCCCTCCGATGGCGGGTCAATGCGTAACCTGGAAGCTGCGCTCAGCAGCGCCACCGCATTACGCTCTATGTACTTGCGCATGCTCTCCGGCCCGGGCTCGTCATCGACCCCGAGCCACAAAAAAGGCATCTTTCCTATGTACTCGCTTACCGCACACTCCAGGCTGTGTTCGGCACGCCTTACTTCCTTGGGTGCAGAGCTGCCCCTGCCCCAGCTTCGCCTGACCGCATCGGGGTAATCTCCCCGTGCCAGCAGGGCTGTCCCCACATGAAGCCGGAAGATTGAACCCCTGTGGTTGCCGCCTCCACTGAGGACACCGCGGTGAGTACGCAAACGGGTCCAGAGAGTGGTGCCGGAACCCCTGGAAACGGCATGGGTTCCTACGCGAACCACCCTCAGCCCCGCGCCCGAGCTCCTGTTTTCACCGGGTTCGAAGAAAAAATATACTCCCCGCCTCGGCCAGTTCATCCGGCCATTGCACGTTGACAGCCGCCGCTCGCCGCCGACACGTTCTCTGATTGTATTTAATATCCTATAAAACCGTTCCAGGTCCCGTTCAATTCCGGAAGAATACTTTATAACCATAAACACCAGCTTCCTAATCAGGTAATCAAATTATTAGCTGTTATGTGGCCCGATTATTAGGTCCTCATATCCGATTACAATTCCACCTTTTTTCAAGCCGCTTGTTTTTGCTATCGCAAATATTTTATCGCAGTCTAGTCCACCGGAAAGACAGTCGGAAAAGGTTTTGCCCAGAGCTCCCAGAATAGCGGTTACCCCCCTGCCGCTTTGCCTGTAGAAACAGCCCGCCCGGGCGGGTTCGTAACCCATACGAAGAGCTTCTTTAACTCCTGCAATGAAAAAATACCGGTATTTAGCCCCGGCGCCGGACCAGCCAGGTTGACCGGCAAAAAAGCCGTAAACTTGCTTCGGGTTAAGGTTTAAACAGATATCCCCGATAATACCGGCCAAACCGGCATCGCGCCAGTACCTGGCCACCCCGCCCTTCATTTCGGCATCGTAATTGCGGGTTGGTTCAAAGGCATCCAGCACGCCGTAGCCGGCTGATATGATAAATAACCGCAGTTTTCCCGCAAAAATCAGCTGTTTTGCCGCACCGGTATCAAAGGCGGAATAAAAACCACCGGTATAAAGATACATTGCCGGGGTAGGACTTGAATCGCCTTTAACGCAGTGCTCCATTCCCCGGCGCGCTGCCTCAAGTTTTGCCCAGGTGTTCTCCAACCCACTGTCGGGCCAGGTATAAGGAGGGCTTTCCACGCCCCCACCGGCGTTTTTACTGGAGCAGCAAGGAATAAAACATACCGTTTCAACCGTCATATTTCTTCCACCTTAATGAAAAAATTGTTCAACCCTGGCTTCCTCCTGGTTAGTTTGTTGTCAAAGCGATAAAATAAGTGAACTAAACCAAGAAAAAATTTTTCTAATATTTAGTATCGTTCACGAGCAGAATATTGTTTACGGCTAAAACTTCCACAAAAATACTGAGGTAGGTCACGGCAGTCTTTTGCAACCTGCGGACCAGGACAGAGGTCAGTATTAAATTTGCTACAATTGATACATTTTGATATTATCACCGTGTTTCTTTTTTCTGTTTTCCTCCCGTCATGGGTGGGTAACATTTTATTTTTAAGTTCGCTGGTGCTTTTTAATATATCAGACAATTGAACAGCAATTCCGCAGCTGCGACAATACCAACCATATCTTCCATATAGAGCCGTTGGGGCTTAAGTCTTGCTTGACATTGGGGGCAAGATACCTGACATTTAAAATTAATAAAGTCCCTCATTGAAAAGTTGAATTGTTTTTGGCATATTAAGCACCAAAGCTTTACATAGCCATTTTCGGTAGGAATTAAGATAGTTGGTTTTTCACAACATATTTTATTAAATACAATTCTTTGCTGCTTATACTTTCTCCAATAACTCTGAGTTTGATTGTTTTTATGGTAAATCTTCATCATACCAACCTCTTGTTTTAATTCTTTTAACAAAAATTGCGTAGCTCTCAAGCCCTTGGTAAGAGGTTATGGTAACAACCGCCACTCGTCGCCAACACGTTCCCTAATTGCACTTATAAACCACCCTTTTAAAAAAGCACCGCGATCCATTTTGCTTTACCACGGTGCCATTCCTTGTTCCCTATTTTCCATTGCGGTAAACCCTTAATATGCTTTCGGCCATTTGGCACATGTCTTCCCTGAGCCAGCCCGGTTCAAGAACTTCCACGGCATCTCCCCACTGCACTATCCAGATCTTCATTTCATTAATGCCGCACACTTGGAAGGAAACAATAATGGACCCGTCGTCCAGTTCTTTTTCCAGTACCTGCGAGGTGTGGTAAGGTTTTTGATTCTAAAGGCCACACCGGGTTCGAACTTAAGCCTGACCGTGCACACTTCCCCGTCGTTAATCACACCACAGTTTGTGGCCATGTGTTCTTTTATGATAAAATCCTCCGGGTATGTAAACTTTTCCGTTGTATACGGGTAGGCATCCGTGATCTGGTCCACCCGGAATACCCGGATGGCCCGGCGCTCAAGGCAGTAGGCCACCAGGTACCAGTTCTGCCGCTTGATGATTGAATTTTACCGACACGATTTGACATGGTTTTTTCTTGACGCACTTTCCTAAAAGTGGTTCAATTGAACTTGGTGCAAAATAGCGTAAGGAGGAACATTTTAGTGGTACTTGGCAGGGTAATTCTACGACTGGAGAAGGCCAGGAGGGAACTGTTGTCCGTCGATCCCGGAAACAAAGAGAAGCTCTTGGCAGCCAGTCAGAAAGTGGATAAGTTGGTTGTAGAGTATTTCCGTGCGAAAAGAACGGGCAGATTATAAAATTAATTCCTCATGTTTACTGCAAGATTTCGATTCCCTGGAAAAGAAAAAGTATCCAGGAAAAAATTGCTCATCGGAAATCCATTAACAGTGACAGAAAACCCTCATGTTTACGGTGGGAGGGATTAATAGTGAAACCGTTTAAAATTTGCGACAGCCTTTACCAGATAGGCGGCCCGGAAATCACCACCCCGGAAGACTGCTGCGTTTACCTTCTCGACGGCGGCGGTGAACTGGCCATAATCGATACCGGATTGGGCCGCAGTGCCCCCGACATGATCGGCAACCTGAAGAAGCTTGACCTTGACCCCGCTTGCGTGAAATATCTGGTGACGACGCACGGCCACATCGACCATACAGGAGGACTGGCTTACCTAAAAGAAAAATTACAGGCCAAAGTGGTGGCCCATGAGCGTGAACTCCCGGCAGTGGAGGGGGAAAATACCGTACTCACTGCAGCAAGTTATTACGGCGTGAATTACAGGCCGGTGACGGTGGACGTTGTACTCCGAGGCGAAGAAGAAACCTTGGACCTAGGGGGTCTCAAACTTGTCTTTCTCCATACTCCCGGCCACACTCCCGAAGGAATTTCCCCTTACGTTGAACTCGGAGGGAAAAGGATTCTTTTCGGACAGGACATCCACGGTCCGTTTAATCCCGCTTGGGGGTCGGATCTGACCGCCTGGGAACAATCAATGCGAAAGCTTTTGGCTCTTAAGCCTGATATCCTCTGCGAGGGGCATTTTGGGATTTATCAGCCTTATGAAAAGATCAGGCGGTACATCGAAAGCTATCTGCAACGTTATCAGGACACTCCCTGGGCATATCGTACACTCCTTGTAATGTTGGGCTTTAAATCCGTCTTAATTGCTTCAGCTATAACCAAATCCACTTTACGGCCAAGTAAATCTTCAAGATAAAATTTTAAATCCATGTAGTTATCGGACGTTTTTTAGTTTTGATAGAATTCCACCAGAATATCTATGTCACTCGTATCGGTTTGCTCTCCCCGGGCAAATGACCCGAAAAGCCCTATTTTTTTACACCAAAACCTTTAATTTTTATCATATTAGTTTCGATTTTCGCAAGTATTGCATTATCGTTATTCATATTCAATCACCTTTCAGGCCGAACCCTGCGTTTTATGCGTTGTTGACTTGGGAAAATACCTTTGCCCAATTTAACTTTCATGGACATTTTTATTTTTAAATTCTTTTTTGTATTTTATCTTATACCTTATTCATTGGCAATAAATTGTAGCCAATAAATGTAAAGAACAAACGGTTTAACTGGGGATATTATTGTAATGAAAGTTAGCCTTCCGCAGCCTGGCGGAAGGCGCGCGGTAGCGCGTGGGGCCGCAGCCGTGGCCCCTATCCCCGGGGCGGCAATGCCGCTCCGTCGGCGGCGTTATAACCATGCGCGTAAACCGGCTTGTACATGGGGCGGGCATGCGGAACGGTACCACAATCGCGCGGGGCAGGGCCGCGGGCGGAGCCGGCGGCCTGGTGGATGAGGCCGGGAGGTGCGACCGACCCGATATTCAAGCATTTATATTGGGCGCACTTCCCTGCCGTTCCTTATGTTTAATATCGGGTATGAATACGCTGGCAAACATTGCACCGGTAGCGGGTCTTTTGCGGTTCTATACCAACCATTCTTGATTCTATTTGATAAGTTCCTAAAGTTCCCGTAACTGTCGATCCCTTGCTGCTTTTTAAAGAAACATTGACAAGTACCTTTGACCGGAAAGCTGAAACGCAATTCTGGTTGTCTGATTCTGCCTTATATTCCTTCAGCCCCTGGGGCGGAAAATCAAATAGCGGCAAAAACCCGCGCTGTACTTCATCATTACTCTCATGCCGGGCTTTAGTTGCCCAGACATACAAACAGGTCCTTTTCAACTTACGTTATGTTATACCAGATATAATCCCGCTGCACCACGCGGGCCTCCACCTTCTCCACCAGGTCCCCGCCCAGGCTGGTGAAAATGTTGGTCATCCTGGCGGGTAATCTCCACCAGCTGGTACACCTGCAGCCCGGCTATGACCCGGCCCACGGTATACACCGCCTCGTGCCCGGCGCCGGGCTTAACTCGCGAGTAACGCCGCAGCTTGATCACCGGTTCACCCGTGTCGGGGTCGGTACCGGTCTGTACCTTCAATTCAAGATCGCTGTCATATTTAATGGCACTTACCGCCATTAATGCTCACCTCCGCCAAAAACAAAATAAGGTGGGGTCTACCTCCCCACCCAATCCCCGGGCCGTTACTACTGCTGCTCGTAGATGACACTTACAGTCCTGTCGATGATCCGGGCCTCTTCTTTCGACACCAGGTCGTCGCCGCTTGTGTTAAAAATGTTGCTGGCAATGATCAGATCCATCACCGAAGTGACCTCGTCTCCAGTAAGGGTGTCCCGCGGGTCGGCCAACGATATGGTCACCCGCCCGCCGGCCTGGTTAAGAAAAGTCATCTGCAGGGTTTTCGTGGTTTCAGCCATATTGTCACCTCCCCTTTAGGGATAAATATTAAAGATTATACGGATTCCTCCAGCCGGTTGACCTGTTCCCGCAGTACACTGATCAGGGGATACATCTGCAGCAGAGCCAGCGCCTGCATCACGTTATAGATGTCCTTTGCAGCAAAACCGTTATAGATACTTATTTAGAACAATTGTTTGGTATGATGGCATAAAACATTTGTTTGGTGGTAAGCATGGTTATGGTTACGGATGATCAAATTATCGGCGCCATTGTTGAGCTGAGCCGCAAGGAGTATCCTCCCACTTTCAGGGAATTGATGCAAAAGGTCGGCCTGCGCTCCACCGCCACCTTATACAACCGTTTAGAGAGGCTCCGCCGGTCCGGGCAGGTGGACTGGGAGCCCAGCTGCCCGCGCACCCTGCGGGTGGTGCGCCGTGTCTAAGCTATACCGGGAACCGGTGCAGGTCCGGGAGGATACCGGCGGCCGCCCGGTTGCCTTTCGCTGGCGCAAGTGGTGGTATAAAGTGGAGTCTGTGGCACGGGTCAGGCCCAGTCTGTTTAAACCCTGGGAGCCCGAGCGGTGGCAGGTAATCGCCAGGGGCGGCGGCGTATTTGAGCTGACCCGGGGCGAAAAAGGCTGGGTGCTGTAGCGGGTGTGGGATTAGGTTTTTTATACTCAAATAATCCAAAACCCATATTCACAAAAAAAGGAATTATCTTGATAAATGTAGTATTTTTAGCACAGCAGCGTACCATTGACAGAAATGTGTCGCTGCTTTTTTGTATGGTATGGCAACCGGATTTTAAAGTACGATCCCTTTATTGGACGTTAATTTTAATATTAATCACGTAATTAAGTACGAAAATACAATCTAACTTGGAAAGCCTGTCATCATTTTCATCCACGGTTTGTGAATATAAAATCACGGGTGGTTAGTTCTAAAATACTATTGTTCTATAATAAGGAGTGATAAAGTGAAAACAGACCCCCAAACCTACAAAGAAATTGAAAGATTATTTGATGAATATGTAAAAGAAGTGGAAAGTCTGGGCGAACAAGGATTCTTGCAGAAACAAACTGTTGTAACATATTTGACCCATTCACAAAATTTTGTTAGATGGATTAAAGGTGACTTTGAACCTGGCTCAAAAAATAGGAGTAAAATCTAAGCTTTGATAATAAACTTTATACTGTTAATCATAAAGCCGATATTATAATAAATTATGCCGCACATCAGAGATATAACAAATTAGCGATCGGTAACCCCGAAAGAAAAATGATTGTGCCTGGCCAGGTGATAACGCACCAAAAGTACGCTTATAATGTTTCCCACCTTCGCCAATGGAGGGCCATATACATCATATTTCATGTCAAAGTAAACTTTTCCGTTTTTTAATTGTAATGTTTCTGTTGCTTTTTTTCATTTTTTATGCCACCTCACGTAATTTTACACGAAAATACAAAACCCCCGGTACCCCGGAGGCTTTTTTCAGCGATATTCAGTTATATAATCTTCACAACCGGAACGCCCGGTGTCGGTTTAGGTATTTTTCTCCCCTCGGCCAGGGCCGCATAAATCCAAGACAGCTTTACCTCTTCCAACCTGATCATGGCTTCTTCGGGAGTAGACCCGTGAATTTTACATCCCGGTAAATCCTTATGCTCGGCCAGCCATTCCCCGTCGGCCAACCTGGTTAACACAACCGGGTATTTTACATCCCTATATGCTTCACTTCGACGAATTAGTTCGGAATGATTGGCAGGAATATCAAGAAAACGGTCTAATTCTCCTTCCAATGCATCAGTGTTTATTTTAACTGAATTCATTACCGCAGACACTTGATACACCCCCCTATTTAATTTTAATGCCTATGTATTTGAACAAATTTTTAATATCTTGCACTTGGTACTGGCGTAAGTTCTCATTTTCCATAAGAACAATTGATTGAGAATATCCCGGATATGTAAATACTCTGTGGCTACCCGATCTCTTTCGCATGGTGCAACCTATCGCAAGAAGTAGCCGGGCCGCATCTTGGTAAGATATATCCACCGGCACAGGGTGACTATAAAACCTTTTTAATAGTTTTTCAAATTTGCTCAACAGGAATACACCTTCTCGCTTGTATATATTTTAGACGTTTTTAGGTTAGGTGCATAGATAGCTAATTAGTTATTTTGTGAAAAATTTGGCAGAGCTAACGTCATAACGGAATTATTATGTTTGAAAATGTTGCTTAAAAGCACCCCGATATTCTATCGGGCTAGTTTGGTGACCCGGACGGTGCCGGGGCCTCTGAATGACCGCGCCCAAGAATTGAAAAAGCAGAAAAAACCGGATTTCTAAAAATAATACTTCCAACTGAAGATTTAAAAAATAAAACACATGCTGTTCTTAAAAACTATCCTGACCAGGATATATCTTACACCGACGCCGCCAGTTTTGTGATCCTGGAGACCATGGACATACTGGATGTATTTGGGTTTGATTCCCATTTTTACATCATTAATGAAAACTGTGGCCTACAGTAGCCAAATAATAATACTGGATTAGCTCCAGTATTTTATCAAAAAAACTATAAGTTAACGTTTATTTCAGACGTGAGGTTTTTAGGCCAAGTCCCGCCTTCGACACCAAAAAACGTCTATTTTACAAGGCTTTTAGCGATTTTGCTAAAAGCCTTTTGTTTTTTCTTTTAGGTCGTTTTTTGCTCAAGGTGTATGTGCCCGTAAATCTTGGTACGTGACGCGGGGGTGGGTCAATCGAGTACACCTTTTCAGCGAACAGTAACCGCTCACATAACTTGACGGCATAAAACCCACCGAAATTGGCGTAACAAATATAACGCCAACCATTTCATGCATATGCCAACCATTGTTAATAGTGTGTAAACTGTGGGCTGACACATGCCAACCGTTGTTGATACTGTGCAAATGCGGCCTGGCGCATGCCAACAAATATCTTGTCCCCTCAACTTACCGGCTTATAGCCGGTGGCAAGTTAATTTGTGACAAAAATGTGACACTTTTGAGACGAGTTTGTGATATTTGCCCGTTAGAATAAGTCCATACGCTAAATCGAAAGGAGGGAAAAAAATGAAAAAAAAGCTAATGGTGGTTATTATCTCGGTATTTCTCATAGCTCTGGTCGCACCAGGTGCCTTTGCAGCAATAAATAACAACCAGAACTACTTTGACTCAATGTTCGACGCTCATAAGCAGTGGGTAAAACAGGCAATGGAAAACAAACAAATAACACCTGAGCAGGGCAAGGCATGGGAGCAGCACTTTGACTATATGAGACAGTTCCACCAGGAAAACGGTTACATTTGCCCGGGACCGGGCATGATGGGCGGCGGAATGATGGGCTGGGGCTGGAACTCCGGTAACGGCAACATTCAGTAATAACAATTGTCCAGGGGCCTCAGGGCTCCTGGACAAACATATGCGCTTTTGGGGAGTGAAGAGAAATGAGATATCCAAAGATACTTGTACTGGCACTTATTCTTTTACTGCTACTTCTCCCGGCGGGCGTTTACGCCGCCACGGATCATTCAGGACACGGCGACAGTATTGATAATACTTCAAGCCCCAATATGAATATGACCGGTGATAATCACGATATGAACATGGCCGGAAATAGTCCGGAAAGCCATAATCAGATGACAGCACCGGAAACTGAATACAAAGAATCCAGTGGCAGTGGGGGTCACGACAAGCACGGTGCAAGCACAGGAAATGAGCCCTCTACGGGAGGCGGGCATGAATCATCAGGACATAATGGCGGTTCGGAAAAGAGCAATTTGGAACCGGTCAAAAATAACATAGTGGGCGGGTTTGCAGGTCTTAACGCCCTGATCATAATAGCTGCAGCAATAATGAAGATGAGATTTCGCCAAGGGGTGTAGGTAATATGGATGGTCGTAACTTATTAGGAATGACTCCGGTTAAGTCATTTATAAAAAGCAGACTGTTTCCCGGCATATTCCAGTGGCCCACTGCTTTCGTTTTTGCCGTGGTCATTTACCAGCTCTTTTACGGTCCCTCATCGGCCCACGATAATTTCGGCACTGCCATGACCTGGGTGCTGTGGTGGCCCATCATCCCCTTGGTATTTTTGCTGCTGGGAAGGTTCTGGTGCGCCATCTGTCCCTTTGCTACACTAAGTGATATTGTACAGAAATGGGTGGGCAACCACAGGCCTGTGCCGGTATTTTTAAAGAAATACGGCATCTGGATCATAGACGCCATGTTCATACTAATTACCTGGGCGGACCATATTTTTGGCATAGTGGAATCCCCACTGGGTTCGGGAGTTCTGTTGTTAATAATTATTACCGGAGTGGTAATTTCCGGAGCCTTTTTTGAGCGCCGGACCTGGTGCCGTTACCTTTGCTTTTTGGGAGGGCTTTCGGGCAACTACAGCCGGGCGGGTGTTTTAGAACTCAGGGCCGACAGTGAGAAATGTAAAAAATGCAAGGATAAGTTTTGTTATAAAGGCAAAGGAGACATTGCAGGCTGCCCCATGTTTGAAATGCCCGGGGTAATGGACTCCAGCGCCAAATGCAACCTCTGCGGTAACTGTGTGAAAACCTGCCCCAACGATTCTGTCACCTTAAAAGCCCGAATACCCTCGAAAGAACTGTGGTTTATTAGCAAACCCAAAATAGAGGAATCTTTCCTGGCCATTATCATCATGGGTATCGTTTTTGTGCAAAACATTACCATGCTGGAAATATGGAAAGACGCCCAGAGATTTATCGAGGGGATAACCGGGACTTCAAACTATAGCGTAACCTTTACCATAACATTTTTAATTGCCATGGCGGTTCCGGTGCTGGCCTTGTATCTAACCAGTTGGTTAGCTGGGGTTAATAACAAGAAAACAGCAATATTTAACTTCACCAAGTTCGGCTATGCC
Organism: Desulfallas sp. Bu1-1; assembly: GCF_015594625.1. Lineage (GTDB taxonomy): Bacteria > Bacillota > Desulfotomaculia > Desulfotomaculales > Desulfallaceae > JADNRQ01. Next base: position 54,862 of record NZ_JADNRQ010000016.1, read on the forward strand.
CTTATCCCCCTGGATCTGGCCGGTCACCTGGCCCACAACCTTTTCCACCTGCTGGCGGAGGGAAAATCGGTGCTGTATACCGGCATTGTCATGTTCATACCCGGTTACGAAGGCGGCTCTGCCGCCCTGGTATCTGACGGAACAATTCAAATATTGCAGTTTGCCTTAATAGGGCTAGGGCTCATAGCGTCGATATTTACAGCTTACAAAATCAGCAAAAATAACTTTGGTAAGAATAATAAAAATTTTGCCTCCCTTGCTCCATATGCCGTATTACTAGTAATTTTAGCCGTGTTTAATATATACCTTTTCACACTGCCCATGAGCATGAGGATGTAAACTTGAAGAGCTTTAGAATGGTTAGAAAATATCTCTGCTAATATTGAAAAAATCCCTACCCCTTGCATAGGTAGGGATTTTTACTTTATGGTAAATTACTTCAGCATTGATGTCTTACACCTCATCCATGGTTTACAATAACTTGTTTAATTATGGCGAATGTGGTAATATTTAAAGTATAATTTGGGGGAAATAATATGATTACAATAATTAACACATTGGTTAGGTTATTTCTAGATAATTATCAGTCTCTGGTTTACGGCCAAAGAACGAATTATTATAATGGCTTAGGGCAGGGTTTTGCCGAGATACTTCTAAGTTCTTTATCAAAACAAGAAAATAATATCTTGACGACACATCAAGTAGCCAAAGTCATGCCTGGCCGGCCGCAGTCTACGGATTTTCAAAAACCGGTTACAACCAGCCAAGTATTACCAGAAACAAATAAATTATTAGACAAAAGGGAATTGGAAAAACTGGTCGAAGAGATTTCATCCAAGCACGGCGTAGATCCGGCACTGGTTAAATCAGTAATCCAGGTGGAATCCGGCTTTAATCCCAGCGCCGTTTCCCCGGCGGGGGCCATGGGATTAATGCAGCTTATGCCGGCAACAGCAGCCTCGTTGGGGATTAGGGACCCTTTTAATCCCGTTCAGAATATTGAAGGAGGCGTTCGCTATCTGAAACAAATGCTCAACCGCTACAAAGGTAATGTTCACCTCGCGCTGGCCGCTTACAACAGCGGCCCGGGTACTGTGGACCGTGCCGGTGGAATGCCCGATTACCCCGAAACTAAAAGTTATGTGCAGAGGGTATTGAAAAAAAGACTGAATGTTACCGTATAAGGATTTTTCAATAAATTAAAGTGGTTGGAAAGCTTATTGTTCCAACCACTTTTTTTGTTCAATCTGATGTTGCTAATTATGACATCCTTTTTATACCATCTGCCATTGTTCTATCCGAACCCTTGGGAACAAATGTTTTGCAGCAGGTTTCCATGCATGTGCTCGCCGGAGTGGGAGAAAGTTGCATAGCCATTTTCGCATCTATTCTGTCGGGATGGGAATTACCAAACTTGTCGTTCGTAACGATAATCTCGTTGGCTTGACACTTGTTTCCCCGAGTCCAATAATGGCAGGAGTCAATAAGACAGTGAATGTGCTGGTTCATTTGCAATTCCCCTTTCTTCAGGTTTTATAATTAATACATTAATATTTTTTGCAGAATTAAAGTTTTTATTTTAAAAGTATTTACCAAATAATGTGCCCGTAAATGAATTTAAATTCTGTCAAGAATTCAAATAAAATAAAAACCGGGTATGGTCGGTAACCCGGTTACTACTTTAAGTTCTATAATTATCTTCTTTATACTTTTGCATATTGGATATCAATCTAATGTTTTTAATCAAATATTTCTTTTAATAATTTTGCCAACCCGTGTTTTTTATGGTGTCCCTTGTACTTGTGATATTGTTTGTCGAAATAGTGATCGTGGTGCGGACTGTGATAACGGTTTTCTTCATAATCATCATATTCGTGGTATCCCCTGGCGGTTTCCAACAGTTTGCTTAATTCCCCCCGGTCTAGCCAAACCCCTTTACACCTGGGGCAAACGTCAATTAAAATCCCTGATTTGGCAACTTCGTCCATGGGAAGATGACATACCGGACACTCCTTCACTTGCATACCTCCCGAAATAAAATTCTTTATTCCTTCCATATTTTAACCAAACTTACCGTTGAACTACAATAATTATAAACAATTATTCAAAATTAATCCTGAGATCAAAGTTTTTTTGCTCCATTGTACCGCCAAGACAACGGCAACCCCAACTTCCCGGTCAACATATTGCTATTACTGGAATATTTCCATTTGCTCTTTATTAACGTTAACCAGGCATGCCGCCAAACCGGCGACGGTAGTTTCCTTCAATTCTCCATTTTCGTACACGGGAACGGGGCTAAAGTCTTGCAGCAAATTGCGGTGACAGCCTAAATCGATCCCGTTTCCGGCAAAATATAAAAATCTGAGTATATACCCACGCACCACCGGGTCCGGGTCATCCAAAAAAGCGGTAAATTCAGGAATAAATTGTCGTACCAGATCGGGCGCGGCCTGGGCGATTCTACCTGCGGCCCACACCACTCCCCGCCTTAACATCTGTTCATCGGAATATGATAGAATGATTGAAGCAAATTCACCAAACATTGCCGGAAGGTGATATATAATTTCGCCGATGCTTTCAGGGGCGCTCCAGCCAATTCCTCCGGACTCATCGTTAATCGACCAAAACAAGGAGCGAATTATATTCCGGACCGCATCCGGGTCCTCTTGAGCAAGCCTGCGGGCCACCACGCCCATGCCCTCGATGGCCCGCCAGCGCATAATTCCTTCCGTGCTGTATAACAGCCTGTACAGGTACCGCATAATTTTCCTTTCCCGGGCGATTAATTCAGCCAGTTCATCGAATTTACGTTCCCTAATTAAAGCGGCTACCCTTTCCTTTAGTGACTGTGACATGGTTCCCCTTCCCTTCCCAAGAACCGTTGCTGTAAAAGTTAAAATAGTCGTGTTATATAAGATTTAAATAAGAGGTCAATAATAACTTAGATGTGAAACCAATGAACAAAAACCAATCCAACAAAAAAGAACCCTTTGGTGTAACAGGAGATTATATGACTGCAGGCATAGAGGGCTGGATGGATGACACGAACAAACCTTCAAGCAAGGGGAAATTCTCGCGGCAAAAGAATATAACAAAGCCACATGACTAGCTACCCGGTCCCCTAAATAACAGGTTAAATACGTCCGGCCGGGACCCGGCCGTCATGGTAAACAAACCGTCGGCCGACAGGTAGCCCTTTAACAAAGGTATTTCCAGGGTTACCGCCGGGGGATCGGCCTGGGGCAAAAACTCAACCACACGGGCTCCGGATGAAAGTTCCTCCAGCTTGCCGCTGTTTTCCAGTTTTTGTATCATATCGGCCAGTTCACCGGCACCGAAGAGGAAATCATAGATTTCATTGATTTTACCCGCCAGCGCCGCCGCGGCCTCGTGCGGTATCCCGTTTTTCATGCGAATTAGAAAGCGTTTTTTAGTCAAAGGCTCGATCAAGTCCCGGTAATCCACGTCAATTTGTTCTTTGCGCCCGCAATAATAAGCACGGATATCCGAGGCCTCACGTAATGACTTCTCTGTTTTGGAGTTGTCCTGTCGACCTCCATGCAGGTAGATATCCTCCAGGCGGCCGCGCCGTAAAATTAGAATGTCCAAACGTTCCGCCTGGGCTTCCACCCGGTCGTAAGCCTCCCTCAGCTGCTCGAGAATGTCCGCCGCCGGGGTGTTCAGCCAATCGTTGTGGTTCAGCGCGGCTGACATCAGCAAATGATACGCCCGGTATTCACGAAAATCAGTGGTGCCCTTTTTGCCCAATTCGGCTAACAAGCCCTTCAGGGACGCAATACCCGAAAAATTGTCCATAGTCTCTTCAATGAATTCAAGTGTTTTTTTCATCAGCCGTTGCATCCGGACAACTAGTTGATCCAATTCATCAAATTCAGCGGGCTGCAGGCTGGGCCAGTCCGCGAAAGCCGTAACCTTCCGGCCCCGGGCGTGGGACTTTGCCTGCGACAGGCTGATCCACCCCCGCCAGTCAAATGTATTTCCTTCCATGCGGCCGCAATACCAACGCAGGGCGGAAGTCGGGTATATGACGTCGCGATCGCATACAGCGAAGGGTTTCACGCCGATTTCCTTAAAAAAGGCTACATATTTGGCCATGTACCCCGCGCCGCCCAGCGGGAGGACGCTGGTTCGAGCCAGGGAAACGCTAAACCCCCCGGCCTCAATTAAAGCCATCAGCACATCCCGGTCGTTTTGCCCCTCAACTAAAATAACCCTATCGGCAAACAACACCTCGCGCTTGTAAGTGGTTAAGCTGGGCAGTAATTCAATGTAACGTTCCGCGTCGGCGGGGCAGATTTGGAAGACCTTGCGCTCTTCGAGATAATTTTTGGGCCGGCGGAAGAAAATGACTCGGGACAGATCTTCGGCATTGCGCAAATCAACCATGGATGGAGAATGGGTGATGAGGATAAAGTGCTTGCCCTGCAGCCGGGCCACTTCGCGCAGTACCTGCACAAAAATATGCTGTGCCTGCGGATGCAGGGATTGTTCGGGTTCATCAATAATAATCAGCTTCCGGCCGGGGTCATAAACTGCAATGCCCAGCATCGGCAGGTTGATCAAACCGGGAGCTTCGTAAGGCAACAAGCGGCAGTCATCATTATCCAACATGGAAAACTTAACCCCGCCGTCCTCCACACTTACCGACACTCGCTGCGGCACACCCAACCTTTCCAAAAAGGAAAACGCCAGCGCCAGAAGACCGGGTTGTCTTACCGCCCGGGCCCAGTAACGGTAAATCTGGTCGTAAAGCAGCCATTTCCGAAGAAATTCCTCTTCTTCCCGCCGGACTACGGGAAACAAGTTGCGCCTGACATCGTCCCGGGTGGGCAAAATGTACAGCACCTCTTCCAGGTGTTCCTGAGCAAATTTTTTAAATGCATAAGACTTGCCTGTTCCGTTGGGACCGATAATATATGTCAGGCCCGGTTTATTTTTAATCTGGTAAGTGCTGCCGTCGGGTAGAAGCAGTTCAATTATATCTATATTCAGAAAGAATCATCCCCCTGACTTTGAATTGCTCTTGATTTCAACAAAGCCCTTTCTAAATCCTGCTATTGCGGTTAAAACGGTATTCCGTGCTTGAGATACCGCCACAAAAGTACCAGCGCATAAACTGCGGCGCGCTGGGCCAGGTTCTCCCCTTCCCCCCATAATAATACTTCCTTGCTCATTTTGTTTCCGTTGAAATCGGCCGCATAATAAAACTTGTAATTGGTGGCGGGGATATCGCTGCTTGAATCCCGCTCTGCTGTTACGGATACGCCGATGTCGCAGTTATACCGTTTCCGCAGGGCGGCAGCCAAGTGTTCGGCCCTTTCGCTGATGCCGCCGGGCAACTCGCCGGCCCATCCCAAATTCACTTTTTCATGGAGACGATACAAATCTTTGATCACCAGCCCGATGATAAAAGTTTTATCCGCTCCATCCGCCGATGACAGGCTGGAAGCCAGCCTGCCCCCGGTAAAGTCCTCCATGGTGGCGATGGTTTTTCCTGTTTCCCTAAGTAGACGGTTAACAACACCGGGCAGCGTCTCATCGTCCACCCCGAAAATAAAAGATCCCAGGCGGTCCCTGACCTTTTCCTCCATAGCCACGATCATTTCATCCGCCTCGGCATCGTCCCGGGCCTTGGCGGTTATTCTTAGATTCACTTCAAAAAATTTTGCCGTGGGCGCCAGGGTGGGGTTGTTGCTTTTTAACAAATCACTGAGTCTTTCATCCAGCAGTGCTTCACCAATGCCGCAAAACTTGAGCACCCGGGATTTGATCACCCCTGTACTGCCGCCCAGCTTTTCCCGCAAATAAGGAATCACTCTTTCTCTGACCATTTTTATAAATTCCGAGGGCGGTCCGGGTACCAGGATGTATATTTTGCCTTCCTTTTCCAGGATAATGCCCGGTGCCGTGCCGATGGGGTTATCGAGCACCTTCCCTCCCCGGGGAACCAGTGCCTGCTTCAAGTTGTTCTGCGAAACGGGTATACCGCGCAGGTCAAAGAACCTCCTGACCACCGCCAGGGCATCCGGGTGCTCAACAAGTTCCACACCGAGGGCTTCCGCCAGCGCTTCGCGGCTGATATCGTCTTCAGTGGGGCCCAGTCCTCCCCCGATAATCACCAGGTCAGCCCGCCCGGAGGCCTGCTTTATGGCCGACGTGCAGCGACCAAGGTTATCCCCCACGGTGACCTGGTAATACAAGTCAACCCCCAAAGCAGACAGTTCCTGCTGCAAAAACTGGGCGTTGGTGTTTAAGATTTGTCCCAGTAGCAGTTCCGTACCGGTAAAAATAATTTCCGCTATCAATTACATAACCCCGCTATAAAGATTATTTCATACTATTTTACATTATTATAACGGCATTGTTGATACGGTATCAAAAATAAGATTAAAAATGGCCGGCCGGGAGAAAATAAGCAAAGACATTAATCACGCCGATTAAGGTGATCATCCATGCAAATCGGGTTAATCGGGCTCGGTAAAATGGGTTTTAACCTGGCCTTAAACATGAAAGACCACGGGCATCAGGTTGTCGGGTACAACCGTTCCCCGGAAGCGGTTCAGCGGGCGGAAGCGGAAGGTATTACGGGGGCCTACGGCATAGAGGATCTGGTTAACAAGCTGCAGCCAAGAAGGGTTGTTTGGCTGATGGTGCCCGCGGGCAGTCCCGTGGATGAAAACATTGAAAAACTGGTGCTCCTGCTGGAAGCACGCGACATCATCATCGACGGGGGCAATTCCAACTACAAGGATACTCTTAGAAGGTACAAGATGCTGAAGGAAAAAGGTATAGACTTTGTGGACGTAGGCACCAGTGGCGGTATTGAAGGGGCCAGGAGCGGCGCCTGCGCCATGGTCGGCGCGGAAGAAGAGGTGTTCAAGTACCTGGAGCCCCTGTTCAAGGATATCTGCGTGGATCGGGGCTATTTGCACACCGGTCCCAGCGGCTCCGGCCATTTTGTTAAAATGGTGCACAATGGCGTGGAATACGGCATGATGCAGGCCATTGGGGAAGGGTTTGAGGTCCTACAAAAAAGCCGGTTTAATTTTAATCTCCGGGAGATCGCCAGAGTCTGGAACCACGGCTCCGTTATCCGCAGCTGGCTGATTGAACTGGCGGAAAAAGCCTTTGCCGACGACCCCAACCTGAACCGGATCAAAGGCGTGATCCATTCCTCCGGCGAGGGGCTCTGGACGGTCCAGGAGGCGTTGGAACTTAAAGTACCTGTCCCGGTAATCGCCCAGTCCCTGTACACAAGATACCGGTCGGAGCAGGAGGACAGCTTTAGCGGCAAAGTGGTCGCCGCCCTGAGAAACCAGTTTGGGGGCCATGCAGTTGAACAGAAATAACTTAACTAAAGATATCGACAACGTGTTTAACTTTAATCCCGGAGCTGACCTGTCGTGCATCATGGTTATTTTCGGCGGTACCGGTGATTTGACGCACAGAAAGCTGATGCCGGCATTATATAACCTGCAATGCGAGAAAAAGCTTCCGTATCATTTTGCCGTAGTATCCGTCGGCAGGCGCGATAAAAACAACAAAGAATACAGGTACGAAGTACATGATTCAATCAGGAGTTTCGCCAGGTTTAAAATTAATGAGCAGACGTGGGGGCAACTGCGACAAAGGATTTACTATGAAAAGTTTAATTTTGCGGAGGACGACGGCTACACCAGGCTGGACACTTTCCTGAAAAAACTGGACGACCAATACCAAACCGGGGGCAACAGAATCTATTACCTGGCCGTGGCGCCTGAGTACTTTGACGTGATTGTGGAAAAGTTACACCGCCACGGAATGGCCCGCAACACCGGCTCCTGGCAGAGGGTGGTCATCGAAAAACCCTTTGGCAGAGATTTACCATCAGCAAGAATCTTAAACGAAAAAATCACCGCAGTTTTTACAGAAAGCAATACTTATCGCATTGATCACTACCTGGGCAAAGAAATGCTGCAGAACATCATGGTGATCAGGTTTGCCAACATGCTGTTTGAGCCGGTATGGAACAATCAGTTTATCGACAACATTCAAATCCTGTCCTGTGAAAAGGTGGGCGCGGGAAGCAGGGCCGGTTATTACGAGCAGGCGGGGGCACTGCGGGATATGATGCAAAACCATATGCTGCAGTTGCTTACCCTTACCACCATTGAACCCCCGGCCAGCCTGGATACGGAATCCATTCGGGATGAGAAAGTGAAAGTGCTCCGTTCCCTGGAACAGTTTTCGCCGGAACAAGTGTTTAAAAACGTGGTCCGCGGCCAATACGGCCCCGGCGTGATCGACGACGAAGAAGTTTCCGGGTACAGGCAAGAAGACCGGGTTTCCCCCACCTCGGACACGGAAACCTTCATCGCTTTAAAGGTGCACATCGACAATTTCAGGTGGGCGGGCGTTCCCTTTTACATTCGCACCGGCAAAAGAATGCCGGTCAAGTCCACGGAAATCATCATTCAATTCAAACCGCTGCCCAATATTTTATTTGCTAGGGAATACGGGGGATTGGATCCCAACCTGCTGGTAATTAAAATTCAACCCAAAGAAGGCATTTTTCTTCAGTTTAACGCCAAAAAGCCCGGCACGGAAAACATCATCGTGCCCGTACAAATGGATTTTTGTCAGAACTGCCGGCCCGGCACCAATTCTCCCGAAGCCTATGAAAGACTGCTGTATGACGTGATGAGGGGCGACTCCACCTTATTTGCCCGGTGGGATGAAGTGGAATACTCCTGGAAGTTTGTCGATCATATCGCCGCCGCATGGAAAGAACGCAAACCCAATTTCCCCAATTACGCGGCGGGAAGCTGGGGTCCTGCAGAAGCGGCGGAACTCCTGGCCAAGGACAACAGGGAATGGTTGCATGCCGGTGATATATCAGCATGAAGATCTACGACATTTCCATGGAGATTCACCCCGGCATGCCGGTCTACAAAAATAAAGAGGATAAAAGGCCTGTTTTAACGGTGCGCAATAATTTGTCCGGGGGCGGCACATATGAATCCCGGATTCAAATGGACCTTCATACCGGCACCCATGTCGACGCGCCGCTGCATATGCTGCCGGGCGGCGCTACGGTGGACAAAATCGACCCGGGCAAAATGGTTACCAAATGCAAGGTGTTTGACTTTACCGGGTTGCCCGACAGGATTACCCGGGACGACCTGGCGCGTAAAGACATTCAACAGGGGGATTTTATCCTCTTAAAAACCAGGAATTCATATGCCAATCAATTTGACTTTGCTTTTGTTTACCTGGACGGCGGCGGGGCAGCGTACTTGCAAAACCTGGAAGTCGCCGGCGTGGGCATAGACGCCCTCGGCATAGAGAGAAACCAGCCCGGCCACGAAACCCACAAACTGCTTTTTCAAGCCGGTATTGTTATTCTAGAGGGACTGATGCTGGGGGAAGTTGAGGAAGGGGAATACCTGCTCGTTGCGGCGCCGCTTAAAATTAAAGGAGCCGAAAGCGCCCCCGCCAGGGCCCTGTTGTTAAAAGAGGACTAGCGCGCTCCGCTCCCGGCGACTAACCATTATACGATTGTTTTAATCTACCGGGGTTTTTATAAGTTCCAGAGCTGTCTGTGGCCATCGGGTTGTATTTTTTAACTGCCGCGGCATAAACCTCCAGGGTTGACGAGGCGATTTGCTGCCAGTTGAACTTTACAAAAACGCTTCTCCGCGCGCGCCGGCCGAAGTGCCCGGCCAATTCCGGGTTTTTAATCAACTCTGAGACATAATGGGCCAGCATGTGCGTGTCTCCGGGTGGAGCAAGGTAACCGTCTATACCGTGTTCAATAATATCACGCAGACCCCCGGTATCGGAAACCACCACCGGTACGCCCGCGGCCATGGCCTCCAGGGCAACGATGCCGAAAGGTTCGTACAAGCTTGGGAAAACGGCCACGGTGGCCCGGTTTAAAAGCCTATTCCTTTCCTCATCTCCTACAAAACCGATAAAGTCCACTATCTCGGCCACGCCAAGCCCGTGGGCCAATTTTTCCAACTCCGGCTGGTACGGCCCCTTCCCGGCGACCACCAGCCGCACTCGCCCCACTTTTTGCAGAATCAAAGGCAAAGCCGAAATCAGCACCTGCACTCCCTTTTCGGGGACCAGCCGTCCAAGGAAAACAATCATCCTTTCCCGGCCATTCCCCCGGGGCGAACGTTCCAGGCCGGCCGTAATGTTTTTTATTTCAACCCCGTTAGGGATAACTGTAATCTTATTAAACGGTTGGTTAAACAACCTGGCAATTTCGTATTTCATGTATTTACTGCAACAAATTATCAAATCCGCACGTTCGGCCAGCCTGGTTTCCAGACCGTGTATCCTTCTCTGCAGATCCGTATGCAGACCCTGGTTTCGCCCGTGCTCGGTGGCATGGATGGTGGCCACCATGGGAAGACCGAGCCGTTCGCAAATTGCGCCGGCAGCGGCGCCCACCAGCCAGTCGTGGGCATGAACCAAGTCAAAACCACCGAAAACATCCAGCAACTTATCCGACATCTGTACCATGCCCTCGTTCAGCTGGCTGACCCAATCCATGAAATTGCCCGCAGTAAGCTGGTCGGAACGAATTCTATGCACGTGTACACCATGTTCCAGGCTATAGATTTCCCTTTCGGGAGTGGGGCACGTAATGACGTGCACTTTCTTGCCCAGGGCGGCCAGCGCGCAGGCAAGGTCATGAACATGCCTGGCCAGCCCCCCCACCGTTTGGGGCGGGTATTCCCAGGACAGCATCAGGATCCGGTAGCTTTGCTCAGTAAATGATAATCTTTGAAACAGTCCGTTACTGCAGTAAACGCGGTAGTCGATATCGGGCAGGAAATTGGAGCGGGACTCGATATCCGACAGCATACCCTCGTGAATACAGTTTCCTTCCAACATATTAACCAAAAGATTAAACCTGCCGATATGGTTTTTAAAACGCCGCACGGCATAATCCACCGCCGTGCCGGAATGAATGATAAACGGCCAGTCGCTGCTTTGGGCCAGCAACAATTCCCTGGCCGCCTGGTTTAAACACCTTTTTTCCAGCTCACCCGCGGTGGAATAGTTGTCGGCCAGTTCGGACATTTTATCCTCGGCCCGGTGCAGGTGCTTATAAATCCAATCGGTTGACGGGTTCAGCCAGAACTCGTTGTAACCGCCGGCCCCCCAACTGCACATGGGCACATCCGCCACCTGGTTTTCCGGGTACTCCAGGAGGTATTCCATGGGAGTAACCATTTTCAGTTGCTGTTGAGTTGAAATTTCCCGGCACAGACAGTCCAACCAGAGAGGACCCTCAAACCACCAGTGACCAAAAAGTTCAGCATCGTAAGGAGCAACCACCAGCGGGCGCCGCTGCATTTTTTGCGCCGCCTGTTCCACCTGCCGGATGCGCCGCTCTACGAAATCTTTGGCCTGTTCAGCGGCCCTCTCACCGGCCTTATCCGGCAAATAAGGTTCCTTATGCGGCCCGCTCCCCGTGATGCGGTGGTATTTAAAACCCGTATCCGTACGGATGTCGCCGCCGGGCAAAAACGGCCCGATATAATCAAGTTCCAGGTCGTAGCCAATGTCACGGTAAAACTCCCGGTAAAAAGGATCCCCCGGGTACCCGGTCAGGCGGTCCCATACCTGCCGCGAGGAATCGGGATCCCGGCCGAAAACAGCTACGCCGGCCCTTGTGCATAGCGGGGCAAATATGCCGTAAACAGGTTGAGGGCTGCTGTTGGTGATCCCGTGGCTGTCCACAAAGAAATATTTAACGCCGAAATCGCCCAGCAATTGGTCCACTCCCGGCGCGTAACCGCACTCCGGAAGCCACATACCCGCGGGAAGCCGATCAAAATTTTTAGCATATAGATCAATAGCCGTTTTAATTTGCGCCCGCCAGCCGGCCCGGCTGTTGATCAGCGGCAAATACCCGTGGGTGGCACAGGTGGTGATAACCTCCAAACAACCTTGCTGCTGTAGTTGCCTTAAAGGCTTGATCAAATCACATTCGTAACGTTCATATTGCTCCCTGGTACGTAAAAGCATGTCTAAATAAAAACCAGCCAGGTGTCGGTAATTCGGGTCGGCGGACAGGCGCTCCCGCTCCAGCCTGGCCAGCAAAATCGATTTTTGTAAATGCCTGATGTACCGCTCCCTTAGCAACTGGTCATTCAACATCGTAATCAAAGTGGGGGAAAGCGACAGGGTAATTCGAAAATAAACATTATCTCTCAACAACGATTCAAATGTGCTTAACAGGGGCAGGTAACACTCCGTAATTGCCTCAAATAGCCATCTTTCTTCCAGAACATCAGTTTTCTCAGGGTGGAAAACGTAAGGTAAATGCCCGTGCAACACCAGGGCCATGTATCCGGTGGGCAAAATAAATCCCCCCTTCACGAACGGGAACCCGTGTTAATGCCCATGTAGAAAGGCATAGTGTTAAATAATTGCTGCACCGCATCTTCCACGGAACGATAATCGTACTCGATTTTATTGTCTTGTGAAGGAGCAATGCCCGCAACCGCCCGCCATTCCACTTGCCCCGGCACGGCAACCGGAGCGGCGGGCGGCACATCAACAATATTGGATTTAATGATGGTATAAAAATGGTTGTCCTGCTCCCAGCCAATTTCAGCCTGGTAACGACGCTGCGGCTGCAGGTTCTTAAAATACCAATTGTCGGTAAAAGGAGGTAATGGGCTGGTTCGGATCAACCGGGGTTCCGACTCCGCCTCCTTGTCCGGGGGCAACTCGTAGAGTTTTAATACCGGCTTCCATCCGTTCAGCGCTTTACACTGTCCGAATGATAATTCCCAGTACGCGTAAATGGTATCGGGATTGACAACCAGCATGATCATTAAGTTTTCATCATACCACTGTGGTAATTCCATCCGGTCAATGTAATGGAGCATGGAAACCCTCTCCTTAAAGGTTAACTTATTTTTAGTATATACTAGAAATGTTATATATTGGTTAAGATTTTATGTTTTTTTGCAAAAATATCCTTCACAACAAAATTAATTATATACTGGAAATATTACTATATATGTATTATAATTTATCGTGAAATTAAGCACAACCTCGATAGTTTATTGATAGAATAATTGGCTTTTTAGGGACATAGTTTATCTTTATCTAACGGCTGTTTGCATGAAAATATTTCTATAATAAAAGAAACCGGAGGTGGTTGCTGGTGTATCCTTTTAGAACGATTTCCATTATCCCGCGCCTGCCCGAATCAATCAGCCGGCTCAGGGAATTGGCCTACAACCTTTGGTTCAGCTGGAATCACTCCGCCATTGAGTTGTTCCGTTCCATCAACCCGGACCTGTGGGAGGAAGTTTATCATAACCCGGTACAATTTCTGTTGCGGGTTAAAGAGGAAGAACTAAAAGAGGCGGCGGAAAACAGGCAATTTATTGATCACTACCGGGAAGTAATCAATTCCTTTGACCGGTACATGTTTGGTGAAACCTGGTACGACAAGCATAAACCGGACGGAGTGAACCACGTAATTGCTTATTTTTCTGCCGAATTTGGAGTACATGAATCGCACCCCACTTATTCGGGAGGCCTGGGCTTGCTGGCCGGGGATCACTGTAAAGCGGCCAGCGACCTCGGGTTGCCTTTAGTCGGCGTCGGGTTGCTGTATAAACACGGATATTTTACCCAGCGGATCAACCGGGAAGGTCAGCAGGAAGCGTATTATCCCTTTCAAAACTTTAGTGAAATGCCAATTACCCCGGTTTTGGACAGCAACGGGCGGGATCTCGTTGTAGACGTAAAACTGCCGGGACGCCGGGTTTATGCCAGGGTTTGGCGCATGCTGGTGGGAAGAGTCAGCATTTATTTTTTGGACGCCGACCTGACCGCAAACCGACATGAAGACCGGGAATTAACCGGGCAGCTTTACGGGGGCGACCGCGAAACCCGCATTAGCCAGGAAATTCTGCTGGGCCGAATTGGCATTCGGGCTTTGCGGGCCATGAACATCCATCCCACCGTCTGGCATATCAACGAAGGGCATGCGGCCTTTCTTCTTGTGGAGCGGCTTCGAGAACTAATTGAAGACCAAGGCCTATCCTGGGGCCCGGCGCTGGAGGCGGTGCGGGCGGATACCATTTTTACCACCCATACTCCGGTCCCCGCCGGCCATGACGTTTTTACCCTGGAAATGGTGGATCGCTATTATAGCCACTTATATGAAAGAATGAATATCACCAGGGAACAGTTTCTTGAACTGGGCCATGACCGCGCCCGTGATGGCTTTAATATGACCCTGCTGGCCCTGAAGCATACGGGATTTAGCAACGGAGTCAGTCGTCAACACGGTGAGGTTTCCCGGGCTTTGTTTCACCAGCTTTACGAGGGAGTGCCGGAAGAGGAGGTGCCCATCGGTCATGTGACCAACGGCGTGCATACCCTGACGTGGCTGGCGCCGGAAATGCGCAATTTATTTAATAATTACCTGGATCAAGGGTGGGAAAGCAATATATCTGACCCCGGCATTTGGGAACAGGTTGATAATATTCCCGATCGGGAAATATGGGAAGCACACACCAAATTGAAAGAAAACATGCTGCACTTTGCGCGTAACAGATTGAAAGAGCAGCGCATGCGCAACCAGGAAACGATTGACCGGGTCAACGAAGTAGAAACTTATTTAAGGCCCGATGTACTGACAATCGGCTTTGCCCGCCGTTTCGCCACTTATAAAAGGGCCGGACTGTTGTTCCGGGACAAGGAACAACTGGACGCCCTGGTCAACGACCCCAAGTATCCGGTGCAATTCATCTTTGCCGGCAAGGCTCATCCGGCCGATGAAGCAGGCCGGGAACTAATCAAGTTGATTAATGACACAGCAGAAGAAGAGCGGTTCCGTGGCAAAATAATTTTCCTGGAGAACTATGATATAAATGTTTCCCGTTACCTTTTGCAGGGAGTGGACGTTTGGCTCAATACCCCGCGCCGCCCGCTGGAGGCCAGCGGCACCAGCGGGATGAAGGCCGCCGTTAACGGAGTGCTCAACTGCAGCGTACTGGATGGCTGGTGGCCCGAAGCTTATAACGGTAAAAACGGTTTTGCCATAGGCGCAGATTGGAGCTTCCCGGATGATGAAGCCCAGGACCGGTATGATTTTAACTCGCTTTACGCAGTGTTCAAACAGGTGATTATTCCAATATATTACAACCAGGCAGCCAAGGTGCCCAGAAAATGGATATGTTTAATTAAGGAGTCGATTAAAACAATCGCCCCGTATTTCAGCACCGAGCGTATGGTTAAAGAATACACGGAAAAATATTATCTGCCGGCGGTAAAAAGAAATTTAATTTTTACAGCCGACAGGTACCGGGTAAGCAAAGAGCTATACGAGTTGAAACAGTTCCTGCGCGACAACTGGCATCATGTCAAAATAATCAACGTGGAAACAAACGGTTCCAAAACCATGCACCTGGGGGAAATGCTCACCGTGCGTGTCACAATAAGATTAAGGCCGTTGTCGCAGCATAACGTACGCGTGGAAATAGCTTACGGGGAGAAGTGTCAAGGCGGCTTATGCCGGATTAGAACCGTGCCGCTGCAAATTGAGGATGACTTTAACGGCAGCAACGGTGATTGTGTATTTACGGGCAGCGTTATTTTACCCCAGGGCACTTTTGGATATACGGTGCGGGCACGCCCTTACAGCCCTTACTTTGCCCACGACTTTGAGCTTCCCCTTGTATGCTGGGCACCTTCATTTTAATATTTATACCCCCGGGGGAAACGGAAACCGGGGGTATATTATAGTTCTTTAATGCGAATTACTCAAAAAGCCCGTACCCCGACAAATACAAAAGCCCTTGGATGTTAATCCAAGAGCTTTTTCAAACTTTATTCCGGCAACGACCTACTCTCCCGGGGAAACCCCAGTACCATCGGCGCTGGAGAGCTTAACTTCCGTGTTCGGGATGGGAACGGGTGTATCCTCTCCGCTATGGTCACCGGAAATTCCCTCAAAACTGCACAGCTTTTAGTTAGCACAAGTAAA
>NZ_JADNRQ010000017.1 GCF_015594625.1 Desulfallas sp. Bu1-1
GTTCTGTGAGGGTTGTGCGTTCAATTTGGCCATGGAGCAAATATTGTGGCACTCCCAGAGGAAACGGGGAGAAACAGTGAAAACAAACCTGCTCCTAAAGTTAGAAAGGCGCACTTCTACTCGACAATGGCTAATTTCCATCGAATAACAGTTAACCTTATAATGGCTCTTACCCTCTGGGAGAATAGGGCCCTGCTAGGGGAGCAACCCGAGCGCCCAGACGGGATTCTTCTGGGGATACGGTGAGGGGTATCTAATTCATCTCTTCCTTAATTAATACATTTTTACATTATTGTATCACTGTATCCCCTGAAATTAATAACAACCGCTTTTTTTCCTCAACCGGGACGGAGGGTTAAATCTTATCCGGGCGTGTTGCCCGCCAGTTCCCGCACCAGCCCGCGCAGGGCGGCGGCGAAGCGCCGGTCGTCTTCCGCCGTTCGCTTGCGAGGGCCCCGGGTGCGGCCGCCGCCCCGGCGCAGCCTGGCCTTGATCTCCCGCTCCTCCAGCAAAAAATCGATGGTCTCCGGGTGGAAGATTCTGCCCCCCGGCGAAAGGGCGGAGGCGCCCTTGCCCAGCGCCAGGGCGGCCAGGCCCCAGTCCTGGGTGACCACGATGTCGCCGGGTGACGTCATGTTGATCAGTGCCAGGTCCGTCTCCTGGGGTGCGTTCCCCACCACCGTGTGGTGATCGGAAACGATATGGTGGTTGAAGCTGGCCACCGTGTGCAGCGGGACGGCGAATTCCCGGGCTGTCTCCGCGCAAATTTGTAAAACCTTTTTGGGACAGGCGTCGGCGTCAACGATTATTTTCATGCTTCAAGACTCCAATATAATAATACTATTATGCGGCACTTTTAACCTTTCAACACCTGGCACCAGGCTACACCAATTAATCCCGGCCCGGCATGCGCCCCCATCACGGGGCCGAGCTGGCCGAACAGGACTTCCTTGACTTGCAATTCATTCAAGTTTGTAATTCTATGCAGCAGGCTTTCGGCTTCTTCCCCGGCGTTGCCGTGGGCCACCGCCAGGTTGATCACTTTGCCCGCTGCCAATTCCTTGATTATGTCCACCAGCTTGTTGATCGATTTTTTCCTGCCCCTGACCTTGCAGTAACTGTAATACTTGCCTTCCTCGTTGATGGAGATGACCGGTTTGATATCGAGAATCTGGCCCACCGTGCCCTCCACGTAGCCGATTCGCCCGCCTTTTTTCAGGTATTCCAGGGTTTTAACCACAAAAAACACTTTGATCTTAGCCTGCAATTGGCGTACCCGGTCCACCACTTTATCAAAATGCAGCCCGTTCTGGATGCTGCGCCCCGCCTCCTGCACCAAAAAGCCCAGGGCCAGGGACAGGGCCTTGGAATCTATCACTTCCACCTTGATTTTTTCAAATTGCCTTGCTACCGTTTTCACGGTTTCATATGTGCCGCTGAGCCCGCTGGAAATGTGGATGGCGACGGCGTGGGTAAAATTTTCCTCGCTTAGCTTCTCCAGCAGCGATCTCGTTTCTTCAGGCGAGGGCATGGAGGTGGTGGGCACCTGGCCGGGCATCCGGTCGTACACTTCCCGGGGTTCTATATCCACCCTGTCGTTGTAAACCCGGTTGGGGTAAATTATCTTCAGGGGCAATACCCTGGCGTTCAGGCTTTCCAAAATGCCTTGGGGCAGGTCACAGGTGCTGTCGGTGATAAGGGCGATTTTTTTCGCAGGCATAACTACCTCCGTTATACAAAGATTTGCTAACAATTCGACGCGAATCGAATTTATCCTTTATTAAAAAAGTATCCAAAATTAATTTACCTGCAAAAACACCACAACGGCAGGCGATCCGGCGGATTTCTGGAGTGAGTGGAGCACTGGATGCGGTCCCTAGCCCGTCATATCCCAAGAGCCATGACCCCTTAGGGCGTGAAGAAGTAGTTTGGCAGTAAGTTGCAAGCGTTGACTAAAAGCTACTCCAGTCACAAAGGTAAAATTGCGAAATGAACGGAAGAAACCGCCGGAGCGCCAACTACAAGTGCTATTTTTGCAGCGTAATCAATTGAATAAAAACGGCATGCAGACCGGTACCGGTTCGCATGCCATTTGATTTTCAAAATTCATGGATTGAATGAAATTGCGCCCCGTTACGCCTTTGCAATAGCGGTGGCAATTTCCGGTTTCAGCTCGGGGTACTTGGCCAGCCAGTTTTTCCTTTCCTCCCTCAACTGTTCCACCATGGCGCTGTATTCGCCCGCGTCGTAGTAAGACGCCGGCTCGTAGATCGACATATCCATTTCGGGAATGGACTCGGGGACCTGGTAGCCCCAGTCGGGGTCCGTTTTCCACTGGATGTCGCCTTTGGCGATGTGCTTCAGGATGGTGGTGGAAGCGGCGATGCTGATTTTCACTCCCGGCCGGTTGCCGCCCATGCCGACGCTGCCGGTGTTCAGCAGGTAGCACTCAATATCCGGGTTGGCCTGTAAAATCTCCAGCAGCCGGTTGCCTTCCTCCCCTTCGGGACCCACGATAAACGGGTTGGTGCCCACCTCCCGCTTGGATTGCCCGGCTTTGGTGGGGTCGCCGGCCGAAGTTTCGATGGATTCTCCCAGCATGAAAAACGCCGCCGCCTGGTAGGGGTTCAGTTTGGCCACGGGCGGAACGATTTTGTCGTGGCGGGTGATGAAAATCAGGCGGTGGGCCTTTTCCAGGTCGATGTTATTGTCCACCCCGGCCACGTCCTCGCGGCGGATGACGCCCCGCCCGTTGGAGGTCAACTCGCTGTTGTCGAAATCGATGGTGCCGTCTTCGCGTACCTTGACGTTTTCAAAAATGGCCTCGGGGCTCTGGGCCGCCTGGTACAGCACCTTTTGCGATTCATCCAGCCCTTCGGTTTTGATGTAAAAACCGTTTTCCGTTCCGTAGCAGTACCCGGTTGGAGTCATCATCACCACGTCGTCCTGCCTGATGATGGCTTTTTCCGGTTCCACCAGGTTGTGGTCGTGCATGGTCAGAGTGGTTTTTCCGGTTCCGCTTAAACCGAACAGGAGAAATCCCACGTCTTTAAGTTCACCCGCCGGGTCTTTTACCCGCAGCACCTTGCTGCCGGCGTGAAAACCGAGGCCGCCCGCCTGCTTGACGTGGAACATGGCCATGCGCAGGAAGGACTTCTTGGCCTCGCCGAAGTAATCGGTTCCCAGGATGTACGTGACACCGGCCAGCGGGTGACAGAAAATAATCCGTTCCGGCCATTCCGGCACGTAGATGCTGACCAGGTCGGGTTCGGCTTCGGGGTCGATGGGAGGAAACAACATCAGGTTCCATTTCAACGGAATACGGGCGAACCTGGAAGTGATATACAGGCGGCAGTGCAGGCTGAAATCGGGGTGTAATCCCATGCGGCGGTCCAGTCTGATCACTTCTTGCTGTTTCAGGTATTCGTGCACCTCGCCGGCGATCCTGGCGGCGTCCTCGACGGAAATGCCTTGCTGGTCCACACCCAGGGGCACCCCGTCCTCAACGATATAGGTTTTTTTGGCGCTGCGGTTGCGCACGCTGGAGATAAAGCTGGCGCTGCCGTATATGGTGGTTTTGTTGCCTTGCCGGGCCAGCTCTTTTAATTCCTGGTGAGTGGGGTTTTGGATCATTTTCCGGGCGATTACGGGTTGTCTGGAAAATTTCATTTTGATGTTTCACCTCGATGACAATTAGTATAAATACCAATTTTCTTCACCAAGTAGTTTACTCCTGCCGGCTGAAGAAAAATTGTATACAAAATGCAATTGCTGGCCTGGAAGGAAAATGAAAAATTATCCAGAATAGTATAATTCAAGAATACTTCGGAAGAGAGGGTATTTGTATGTTGTTTGAGGGTGTGATGATTTTGGCCTGGCTGGGTGCGGGGGCGGCGGTGGGTTCCTTGCTGACATACAGGTTGTATACCGGCCTGGTTGGGCAGGAAAGGGAGGGAAAATTACAATCCTGCCTGGTGGAAAATGAGGCCCTGGCCAGGACCAACCTGATTTACCGCGAGAAAATCGAACAGCTGGAAAAAGCCTTGTTCAGCAATAAAACATATATTGAAATGACCGGGGAAATTGAAAAATTAAGGACTGATAATTTTAAGCTGCGCAGCAGGTTGAGGGATTTGGAATGCTTGGTGGAGGCGGAGAAGAAAAAGGCTTCCCGGGAGCGGGTGGAGCGGCTCGAAAGAACTGTTTATGAATTGAGGAGCAGGCTGGAGAAGGAAATTTACCGGCCTGAAACACCTTGCCTCGTTGAGGTATTACCCGCCCAAACCGAGGTGGCCGTAACGACCGAACCCGGGCCGCGAAACAATAATGAACAGGTACGGGAACAAAAAAAATGGGTGCCGGTTATCCGGGCAAAAAAATTAACTTAAAAAATAACTTCTTTATTGTAATTTAAGCCAAATTCCCATATTATATTGACAGACAATGGAATTTTTATTTGGTGGTTTCGCTGACCTTCTTATGAAATAGGTGAATCATCGTTAAAGGTTCCATTGGGCAATAAATATTTCATAAGGAGGCCAGTTTCTGGTAATGGTTTTTTCTGACAAGGTTTTGGTATGCAGGGATTGCGGCGAAAAGTTCACTTTTACTGCCGGTGAACAGGAGTTTTACTTTGAGAAGGGTTTTGAAAATGCTCCCGCCCGGTGCCCGGAATGCCGCAGGGCACGCCGCCAGCAAAATGGTTTACGGTCCCGTGGTCCGAGGGAAAGAAAAATGTATGATGTGGTATGCGATGGTTGTGGCCAGATGACCACTGTACCCTTTGAGCCAAACGGCAGCAAGCCGGTTTATTGCCAGGAATGCTACCGGTCCAGGCGCCCCAATCGCTCCTGGGCGTAACAAATAGGTATGTTATAAGGCCCGGCAGGTGGAGATAAATCCCGCCTGCCGGGTTTTATTTTTAATGGCGCATTGTGGTTCCTGTTCGGGGATAAAATAAAAAAGCCCCAAATTAGAATACGGAGGTTATCCAATGTTTTATTTCCGTACCGTTTCAGTAAATCCGCCGCTTCCGGAGCCCATCGGGCGCCTCCGCGAATTGTCTTATAACCTCTGGTTCAGTTGGAACCGCCCCGCCCGGGAACTGTTCCAGGAAATCAACCCCCGGTTGTGGGAGCGGGTCGAGCACAACCCGGTAAAGTTCATGTTGCTGGTCAAGCGTGAGGAATTGGAGCAGGCTGCGGGCAGGGAAGACTATTTAAAAAAGTATCATGAAGTAATGCAAGAATTTGACCGGTACATGAACATTAAAAAATGGCTGCAAAAAAATCACCCCGAGTACGGAGATAAGATTGTGGCTTATTTTTCCGCAGAGTTTGGTTTGCATGAATCCTGTCCCATCTACTCGGGCGGGCTGGGCATACTGGCGGGCGACCACATTAAGTCGGCCAGCGACCTCGGACTGCCCCTTGTTGGGGTGGGCTTACTTTACAAACATGGATATTTTAATCAGATTATCGACCGGGACGGGCGGCAACAGGTATATTATCCCGACCTGAACTTCAACCAAATGCCCGTAATGCCGGTAGTGGGGGGGAGCGGGCTGGAAACCACCGTGGCCGTCGAGTTTCCGGGCCGCACGGTTTATGCCAGGGTGTGGGAGATCAAGGTGGGCCTGGTGCGGGTTATTTTGCTCGATACCGACTTGCCGATGAACACACAGGAAGACCGGAAGATAACCACCCAACTTTACGGCGGGGGGCGTGAGACGCGGATCGCCCAGGAGCTGATCTTGGGGGTGGGCGGCGTGAGAGCTTTGAGGGCGCTGGACATCCACCCGTCGGTATGGCATATCAACGAGGGGCATTCCGCCTTTTTAACTCTGGAGAGGTTGAGGGAACTGGTGGGCGATGGCATCCCCTTTTCCACGGCCAGGGAGGCCGTCCGGGTGGACACCATCTTCACCACCCATACCCCGGTGCCAGCGGGACACGATGTTTTTAAACGGGAACTGGTGGAAAAATACCTGCGTGAACTGTGCAAAGGTACGGGTTTGAATTGCAAATCCTTTATCGATCTGGGCTGGGATTCGGAATATAATGAATTCAACATGACCTTGCTGGCCATGCGGATGTCCGGTTTTTGCAACGGGGTGAGCAGGCTGCACGGAGAAGTGACCAGGCAAATGTTTCACCGTTTTTATCCCGGGGTTCCGGTGGAGGAAGTGCCCGTAACCTCGGTGACCAACGGGGTGCATGCAAGCTCCTGGATGGCCGAAGAATGGAAAAATGTTTTTGGCCGGTACCTCGGCTCGGACTGGATGGAACGGCTTACTGACGAATCCATATGGCGGCGGGTTGATGAAATCCCGGACGGGGTAATCTGGGATACGCACCTGCTATTAAAGGAAAAAGCGATTAATTTCGCCAGGGAAAGGGTGATGGAAAAGCACAAGCGCAACCATGATCCGGTGGGGTTGATCATGGAAGCCGGAGAAATATTGCTGCCCCATGCTCTGACCATTGGTTTTGCCCGCCGGTTTGCCACTTACAAGCGCTCCACGCTCATTTTCAACGATCCGGACCGGCTGGCGGCGATTCTAAATGCCCTGGACAGGCCGGTGCAGATTATCTTTGCCGGTAAGGCGCACCCCGCCGATACAGAGGGGCAAAAGCTGATTCATAAAATCATGGAATATTCAAGGGAGGAGCCGTTCCGGGGCAAGATCGTGTTCCTGGAAAATTATGATATAAATGTGGCCAGGTATCTCTTGCACGGGGTGGATGTGTGGCTGAATACCCCGCGCTGGCCCATGGAGGCCAGTGGCACCAGCGGAATGAAGGCGGCCATGAACGGGGTGTTGCACTGCAGCGTGCTGGACGGCTGGTGGCCGGAGGCCTATAACGGTAAAAACGGTTTTGCCATCGGCGGGCCCGGGAACCTGCATTTAAGCGAAGCGGAACAGGACCGCGAAGACAGTTATAACCTGTACAAGGTGATTGAAGACAAGGTGGTGCCGCTTTATTATAACCGCGAGGATGGTATTCCCCGGCAGTGGGTGAGTATGATGCGGGAGTCGTTCAGGACGGTCGTGCCGCGTTTCAGCACCACCAGGATGGTGATGGAGTATGCCGAAAAGCTTTACATACCGGCGTTAAACAGGGGTGCCGCCTTTTTGGAATCCGGTTGCAGGGTGGCTGAACGGGCCGATCGTTTTAAACGGTTTATGCAGGAAAATTGGCACCACGTCAAAGTGGAACGGATCAATACCAACGGCAGGTGGGATATGCAGGCGGGGGAGGAGTTGACGGTGGAATCGGTGGTGAAATTGGGCCCCATCGCCTCGGACGATGTGGTGGTGGAACTGGCGTACGGCAACGACAGGGGGTGTTACCTGGGTAAAATGGACACGTTGACCATGGAATTGAAGGGCCGGATCGGTGAAGGGACGTACCTGTACGAGGGCAGGTTGCCCCTGTCCCAGGGGACCTACGGTTACACTGTCCGGGTCAGGCCCAATGACCACTTGCTGGCCGGTAAATTTGAGCTTCCCCTGGTGAGGTGGGCAGACAGCTTCTAATCGTTCTCCCTAAGAGGATCGCAGAAAATGCGACCCTCTTTTTATGTATCACAATCTGTTATTTTCAGAATCCATAATATTGGGCGATGCGGTTCTCCCATTCTTTTTGCCGTTCGGCTTTTGTCATGAGAAAATCCTCCTCTAGGCACGTTATATTACAGGGAGGGATAAAAATATAAATAAAAATATTGATAAATTTATCGATAAAGCATATAATATTATCAGGAGACTCATGATGAAAGAGAGGGTCTGATAATATGCCTGATAAAATCACCGTAAGCAGTGTTCTGAATTCCCTTGTGCCAATTTCCCGGTTCAACAAGGGGGAGGCGAATAAAATCTTCGAAGAGGTCAGGGAAGCAGGCTTTAAGGTTGTGTTGAAAAATAACACCCCGGCGTGCGTTCTCCTAAAGCCTGAGTTGTATGAACAAATGCTTGAAACCATCGAGGAATACCGTCTGCTGCTGGAAGCCGAAAAGCGTATGAAAAACGCAAAACAGGAGGACTTTATCCCGCAGGAAAAAGTTTTATCTGAGTTTGGCATAAATAAAGCAGATTTAGATAATACAGATGTGGAGATAGAGTAGAGTAGCTTATGTGGCAGGTGGAATATTTGCAGGATGCAGTGGAGGACTTGAAGCGCCTCGACCACAGCCAGCGGTTGCAGGTGCTCAAAGCCATAGAAAAGGTTTCGGGCAACCCCTTGCCGCAGAATGAAGGGGGATACGGCAAACCTTTGGGAAACAGGAACAGCACAAGACTTGCGGGTTTCCTTAAAATCAAGCTGAAAAGGCTTGGCCTTCGGGTGGTGTATAAGCTGGTCAGGGAAAAGGATGTCATGAAGGTTATTGTAGTATCTGCAAGGGCAGATGACGAGGTTTACTTATTGGCACAGAAAAGAACAGATAAATAGCAGGAAATGATCGATCTTTGGATGTCAATGCGGGTGCCCGGTAAAGGCACCCTTTACTTTTGCCCGCGGACCGCATAATATTCTCATTAAGGGTTTTTTAGTTTGGAGGTTTTATTTTGATTCGGGTCGAGAAACTGGTGCGCAAATTTAAAAACATGACTGCGGTACGCGGGATCAGCTTTAACGTCGACCGGGGCGAGGTGTTCGGTTTTTTGGGGCCGAACGGCGCGGGCAAATCCACCACCATTAAAATGCTGGCCACCCTGCTCAAGCCAACTTCCGGCCGGGCCTTGATCAACGGCTACGATGTGGTTCGCCAGCAGGACCGGGTGCGCCGTTCCATCGGGATGGTGTTCCAGGACCCTTCCCTGGACGAACGCCTTACCGCCCGGGAAAACCTGTATTTTCACGCCATGCTGTACAACGTGGAAAGCCGGCTGTTCAAGCGCCGGATGCACGAAGTGCTGGAGATGGTGGAACTGTCCGGCAGGGCGGGGGACCTGGTGAGACATTTTTCCGGCGGGATGAAAAGGCGGCTGGAAATAGCCAGGGGATTTTTACACTACCCGAAGGTGCTGTTTCTTGATGAACCTACCGTCGGTCTTGACCCCCAGACCAGGAAAAAAATCTGGGAATATATTCATGTGCTGCGGGAACGGGAAGACATCACCATTTTTATGACCACTCATTACATGGAAGAAGCGGAGAATTGTCATCGCATCGCCATTATTGATCACGGTGAGATTGTGGTTGAGGATACGCCCGCCAACTTAAAAAAAATGGTGGGGGGGGATGTGATTACCATCTCAGCCGGCAACAACCAATCCGTAATGGATAAGCTGGCGGAGCGGTTCGGACTGCGGGCCGTTGTCTCCGGCCGGGGCTTGAAGGTGGAGGTGGAACAGGGCGAGGCGTTTATCCCGGTGCTGATCCGGGAAATGGGAGAGGATATTGCCTCGGTCACCGTACAAAAGCCCACCCTGGACGATGTTTTTCTCAAGCTCACGGGGCGGGAGATTCGCGAAGAAAACGTTTCCACGCTGGACCGGAGGAGAGTGTTTGCGCGGAGGAGGCTCCATCGATGACGTATTTGCGGGCGGTATATACCATTTGGCTGCGGGACGTGATTCGCTTTTTCCGGGAAAAAACCCGTATTTTGGGCATGCTTGGCCAGCCGCTGCTGTATTTGCTGATCATGGGCAACGGGTTGGCCTCCACTTTTAAAATTCCCGGCGCGCCGCCGGGGTTCAGTTACATCCATTTCATCTACCCCGGCATCATCGGCATGTCGGTTTTGTTTACCGCCATTCATTCAGCTATTTCCATTGTTTGGGACCGGGAATTCGGTTTTCTCAAAGAGGTGCTGGTGGCTCCAGTGCCGCGCTGGACCGTGGCTGTGGGCAAGGCCCTGGGGGGCAGCACGGTGGCCATGCTGCAGGGTTCGATTTTGCTTTTGCTGGCCCCGCTGATCGGCGTTTCCCTTTCAGCATTGACGGTGTTGAAATTGCTGGGGGTGTTGCTTGTCATCGCCTTTGCCATTACTTCCCTGGGCATCACCATCGCTTCCCGCATGGAATCGATGGAAGGTTTCCAGGTGATCATGAACTTCTTGATCATGCCGCTGTTTTTTCTGAGCGGAGCCATGTTCCCCCTGCGGGGCGTATCCTCCTGGATGGAAACGCTGATGCGCCTTGACCCTTTAACTTACGGTGTGGACGCGCTGCGGAACATCATGTACCGCGGTACGCCCCTGGGCGATTATCTGGTGCAATTTCCCCTGGGCACGGATCTCCTGGTGATAAGCGCCATGGCGCTGTTGTTCGTGGGCGCGGGAACGATTGCTTTCAACCGGCGGGAATAAATTTTTCTTTTTCGAGGTATTTTTATATATGTGAAAAATATAAATAAGATTTAACTGCAAAAACACCACAGCAGTAGGCGATCCGGCGAATTTCTGGAGTGAGTGGAGCACTGGATGCGGTGCTTAGCCCGTCATATCCCAAGAGCCATGACCCCTTAGGGCGTGAAGAAGTAGTTAGGCAACAAGTTGCAAGCGTTAACTAGCTTCACCAGCCTCAAGAGAAAAATTGCGAAACGAACGATTGATGCCGCCGGAGCGCCAGATAAAAGTAGGTTTTTGCAGCAAAATCAAATAACAGGTGAGAAACATGTTGCTAGTGATAATCCGGACCCTGATCCTTTACGCCGCAGTGGTTGTTGTCATGCGCGTGATGGGAAAACGGGAGATCGGGCAACTGCAGCCCTTTGAGCTGGTGGTGGCGCTGATGATCGCCGACCTGGCGGCCATTCCCATGCAGAATACCGGGATACCGCTGCTTAGCGGTATTATCCCCATTATTATTTTAATGACGGCGCAGGTAGCCCTGTCCTACGTATCCATGAAAAGTACGAAAGCCCGGGGGGTTATTTGCGGCAGGCCCAGCGTGCTGGTGGAAAACGGTAAACTGGTGGAAAAAGAGCTTAGGTACTTGCGCTACAATATCAACGATTTGCTGGAGCAGTTACGGGCCAAGAATTACTATAACCTGGCCGACGTCGAGTTTGCCATCTTGGAGACGAACGGCCAGCTCAGTGTGATCCCCAAGTCCCAAAAACGCGCTCTCAAGCCGGAGGATCTGAACATCAGCACAAGTTACGAGGGGATGCCGGTTACGCTGGTGATCGATGGAAACGTGCTGCGGGACAACCTGAAAAAGGTCAGCCTGAACGAGGATTGGCTGCGCACGGAATTGCGCAAATTCGGCATCGAGGATTTAAAGAAGGTGTTTTTTGCCAGCCTTGACACGGCCGGAAAGTTGTTTTACCAGCTTAAAGCTGATCCGGAGGGGGGCCGGGTATGAAAATTTACTTGGGGGTTCTCGCGGCGCTGGTACTGGTGTTGGCAATTGGTTTTACCTCTGTAAGCCAGCTTGAAAAAACCGCCGGTCAAATGGTGGTCGGTTTTGACCGGCTGGACCGCGCCATCGCCGTCGGCAACTGGGACGTTGCCCGCGAGGGCGTTGATAAAGCGCGGAACATCTGGTCCAGGCATAAAAAGTGGTGGGCCGTGGTTATCGATCACCAGGAAATTGACAACATCGACATGGCTTTTGCCCGGATAACCAAATATATCGGCATGCAGGACCGGGCCATGGCTTCCGGGGAACTGGCGGTGCTGCGGCAAATGCTGGAGCATATACCCGAAAAGGAACGGGTCAGCCTGCAGAATATCTTTTAATACCAGAAAACCGCCGGATCGCCCTGCGACTCGTTGTAATTTGGCGCTCCGGCGGTTTCCGCTGTGCAAAAAAAATCCCCGCCGGAGGACGGGGCTGTATTTGTTGGCGCGGGTTATGATTGAACCGCTTTCTGAGCGGCCACCGGCTGCGGTGCTTTGGTGATGAAGGTGATCAGCGCCGCGATTACCAATAGCACGCCGGAGATGATGTAGCTGGCGCCGTAGCCGCCGGTGGCGTCGGCCACTCGCCCGGCGATGATCGGGCCGATCAGCGAGGCCGCGCCCCAGGCGGTGAATACCAGCCCGTAGTTTACGCCGGAGTTTTTCAGTCCGAAGAAATCAAAGGTGGCGGAGGGGAACAGCGACAGCAGCGAGCCGTAAGCCAGGCCGGTTAATATCGATCCAAGCAGCAGGAGAGGAGCAGAGCTGTAGGAAGCGAACGCAAACATGTTGATGGCCTGGATGCTGAACACCAGCAACATGGTGTTGGTCCGACCCAGGCGGTCGGACAGGAAACCGGCCAGAATCCTGCCGCCGGCGTTGGCCACGGCCAGCACGGCCACCAGCACGAATCCCCAGTTGATGCCGCCCTGGATTTGGGAAATTTTGGCCAGGTGCCCGATAATCAGCAGGCCGGCGGAGGCTGCAAAGCAAAACATCAGCCAGAGCTGGTAAAACTGCGGGGTTCTCAACATTTCACCCGGAGTGTAGTCTCGTTTGGAATAGGTGGCTGCCGCTTTGGCGGTACTGGCAGGCGGCGGGCCCCCGAACGGTACGAAATTCTGCGCGGGCGGGAAAGATAAAACCTGTGCCAGCACCAGGATTACGACGAAGAATATTACACCCTCGATGAAAAACGTTTTGGAAACGCCGAAAGTCTTCATAAAATAGTTGGTCATGGGGGCGATGTACACCGAAGCCAGGCCGAATCCCGCTACCACCAGGCCCGCGATTTGCCCCTTCTTGTGGGGTTGGAACCACTTGACCGCGGCGGGGGTGGGGGCGGCGTAACCAAATCCCATGGCTGCGCCGACCAGCAAGCCGAAACCGACAGTTACCAGACCCACGGATTGTGATAGACCAGCTACGATCATTCCGGCGCCGCAAAGGAAAGCGGCTACCGTGGCCACCACCCGCGGGCCGGACCGGTCGAGCCAGCGGCCCGCCGGGACCATGCAGAGGGCAAAAACCACGCAGGCCAGGGTGTAAGGTAAAGATGATTCCGTCTTCGTCCAACCATACTGATCAATGAGTGCTTTGGCGAAAACGCTCCAGGTATAGAGCACGCCCAGGGCCAGGTTGATTCCCGTTCCGGCGAAGGTTACCGACCATGCCCTGGAAAGACTTGGTTGAGACATTAAACGCACCTCCTAATAAATTTTTTATTATCTGGGTATATATTAATATAAAAAAGATTGAAAATTAACAAAATTCATTCTAATAGTCACATATCGGTATTAACTTGCCGTACCGGGCGCTGAAATGAATTACGGGCAACATTATTCCCGTTGCCCGTAATTATTTGACCGTTGGGTTGAACTTAAGAACGCCACAGCCTGGCGCTGAATACCACCAGTACGGTGTAAATCTCCAGGCGGCCGACCAGCATGCACAGGGACAAGAGCAGTTTCCCTGGCGCCGGAATCGCCGCGAAATTGGTAGCCGGGCCCACGACTCCAAAACCGGGTCCGATGTTACCCAGGGTGGCGGCCACCGCCGAGATTGAACTGAGCAGGTCAATGCCCATGGACGTGATGATAAGCGTTGATACCAGCAGGATGGAAATGTACAGGAAGAAAAAAGACAACACGCTTTCCACCAGCTCTTCGGGAACGATCTCCCGGCCCAGGCGGACCGGAATCACCGCCTTGGGGTGGATAAGCCTGGCGATTTGCCGTGAGGCGCTCTTAAACAAGATCAGGTAGCGCACGTTTTTTATGCCGCCGCCGGTGGAACCGGCGCAGCCGCCGATGAGCATCAGCAAAAACAACACGCCGTGGCTGAAAGCGGGCCACTGGTTGTAGTCGGCGGTGACAAAGCCCGTGGTGGTAAGAATGGATACTACTTGAAAAGCGGACTGGCGGAAGGCCGTGCCCGGTTGGTAATCCATAACGGTAATCAGGTTGATGGCGATTAAAACCACGGCAATAACGGTTACGGAAAAATACAGGCGGGATTCCGGGTCCTTCCACAAAGGTCTGAAGTTGCCGTGCAAGGCATGGAAATGCAGCGCAAAGTTCATGCCGCAGATAAACATGAAAAAGATGATAATATATTCCACAGCCGGGTTGTTAAAAGCACCCACGCTTGCATTGTAATTGGAAAATCCCCCCGTGGCCACGCTGCCGAAAGTATGAATGAGGGAATCAAACCAGTTGAGTCCGGCCAGTTTCAAGGCCAGGATTTCCGCGATGGTGATGATTAAATAAAGCTTGTACAATTCGCGGGAGGTTTGTGCCACCCGGGGTAATACCTTGCTTTTTGCGGGGCCGGGTACCTCGGCCCGGAAAAGCTTCATTCCGGCGATTTTGAGCGAAGGGATCAGCGCCAGCGTCAATACGATAACTCCCATGCCGCCCAGCCAGTGGGTTACACTGCGCCAAAACAGGATACTCCGGGAAAGGACCTCGACATCGGTAATCACGGAGGCCCCGGTGGTGGTAAAACCGGACATGGTTTCAAAAAAAGCGTCAATAAAGCCGGGAATGGCCCCGGAAATCATGAAAGGCAGGGAACCGAACAGTGCCAGGAAAAGCCAGCTGGCGGTGGCAATAATAAACCCTTCCCTGTACCCGACATCGCTGGAAATAATTCGGGTACGGGAAAGGGTAAACCCAATTATGGTCAGGGTAAATATGGAAATAACAAAGGCCTTGTAGTCATTTTCACCCAGGTAAAGGGCAATGCCCAGGGAGGGCAGCATTGCCCCCGCCTCACAAAGCAGAACCAAACCCAGAGTTCGTAGAATTAACGGTATGTTCACGTTGAGCGCCTCCAACTCCGCATAATGCCTCGATGATATGCACGTTATGGCCCAGGGCGAAAACCACCAACCGGTCATTTTCCTTGATTATATCATTGCCCTGGGGAATGATCACCTTGTTCCCCCGCTTGATGGCGCCGATGATGGTGCCCGCCGGCAGGCTCGATTTGTGCAGGGGACGCCCCGCAATTTTGCTGCCGGGTTGAACGATAAGTTCGAACACCTCGGCCTTTTCATTCAACAACAGGGACAGGGACAAAATGCGTCCACCCCTGATGAACCGCAATATCTCTCCCGCCGTAATCAGGCGCGGGCTGATGGCGGTGTCAACCCCCAGTTGTTCCACCAGGGGGGCGTACCCGGGGCGGCTGACCTTGGCAATGACCCTTTTGGCGCCCATTTTCTTGGCCAGCAGGGCCAGCAGCAAGTTTTCCTCGTCCAGGCCCGTTACGGTGACGAAACCGTCGATATCCTTGATTCCTTCACGGCGCAGCAGTTCAAGGTCCGAGCCGTCGGCGCACAGGACCAGCGCGCCCGGCAGTTGTTCCGCCAGTTCCTTGCATTTTTCCTTGTTTTGCTCGATAACTTTCACTTTCATCCCCAGGGAACACAGCTTTTCCGCCAGGTAAAAACCGATTCTGCCGCCGCCGAGGATCATTACACTATGGACCCTTTGCTTGACCTTTTTAACTTTGGCGCAAACCTTACTCACCATGTCGGAATGACCCAGCAGGTAAATGGTGTCACCGGGAAGAACCACATCGGAACCGCCGGGGATCAGCATGTCGCCGTTGCGGGATATGGCCACGATCAACAAAGAACGCGGGATATCCATATCCATCAACTTTTTGTTGGTAAATAAGGTCATACTTTCATCCACGGTGATATCAACCAGTTGCACCCTGCCCTGGGCGAAGGGTTCCATGTGCACCGGCAGGTTTAACGTCAACAACCGGCTGATCTCCATCGCCGCGGAATAATCCGGGTTGATGATCAGGTCAATGCCCAGGTCCTCTTTGCTGATGATCAAGTTTTTGGAATAGTGCGGGTCCCTGATCCTGGCGATGGTACGGGGTATGCCGATGCGTTTCGCCGTCATGCAGGCGATCATGTTCACCTCGTCGCTGTTGGTTACGGCGATAAGCAGTTCACTTTCCGCAACAACCGGAGAACTCAGGGTTTTGGCGGCGGAGCCGCTACCCCTGATGCACAGGCAATCGAAATCATCTTCTATTTTTTGCAATTTTGATTCATCTTTATCGATAATCACCAGGTCGTGCCCTTCCTCCAACAAGCGGGCGGCAATTTCCTTACCCACTTTGCCTGCTCCGATGATTGTAGTTTGCATTGGTTTCACCTCACGTTGTCCGCAGGGTTTAGCAATACAATAATTAATTAGTATAAGTTAATCAAGGCTTTTTTGCAATTGGTTTTTCCCAGAATAACGCCGGCCATAGCCCTGTGAGATGATAGTTTTTTATTTGCTAAAACAGTGGTAATTTGATAGATTGATTTTGGTGTTTTTGCAGTTAAAATCATAGATTTGATTTATAAGGCGAGGTGAAGATTATGTTTGGAACTGTTAAAAGGGAATGGCTGGGCGTGCGCTGCTATTACCGGGAAACCCTGCTTTGCCTGGCGATATTCGTGGTAGCCGCTTACGCCGGTTATCTTGTGGCGGTATTGCTGCAGCATAGAGTTGCGGATTATTACGACGCGGTGCGCCGGCTGATTGTGGGTGGAGGTTTGCCGGAAAATATATTTCTTTATATCCTGGCCCGGAATTCCCTGGTAAGTTTTACCGCCCTGGTGCTGGGCATTGTTACTTTTAACGTCTGGCCCGTGCTTGTTTTGTTGATGAACGGGGCCATCAGCGGTTTTACCGTAAAAACGCAGGCGATGCTCTTCAATCACTACAGCTTTGAAATCTGGCTATACGGGCTGTTGCCGCACGGGGTCCCGGAACTGGGGGCGCTGTTTCTGGCCTGTGGGGCCAGTTTTTATTACCGGCGCTTGCGGAGCAAGGGGGAACGGGTCTGGGACCGGGTTTTAGGCACTTATTTTTTGCTTGTGTTGCCCCTGCTGGTGCTTGCGGCTGCTGTGGAAACCTTTATCACACCACTGTTGATTTACAGGTTCCTGCTTTAACTTGGGTGCCCGGCGAACAAATATTTTAAAGGATTTCCCGGCTGAGCAACAAATATATTAAATAATTCGGCAATAAAACCCTGGACTGGGGGGATTATGTGATACTGGTAACCGGGGGGACGGGCCTGGTGGGGAAGCACCTGGTTCGGGCTTTGATGGAAAAGGGCTATCAAGTGCGCTGCCTGGTCCGCTCGCAGCAAAAGGCCGGGGAACTTTTGCCCCCGGGGGTCGAGCTGGTTCGGGGGGAAATAAATGATCTTGCGGCAGTTAAAAAGGCATGTAAAGGTGTGAAAAAAATAATTCACCTGGTTGCTATCATCAGGGAGCATGGTGAAAACACGTTTGAACATATCAACGTGGAAGGAACCCTCAACCTCGTTATTGCAGCCGGCCAAGCCGGGGTGGAGCGCTTCATCCACATGAGCGCCCTGGGCGCCTGCAACAACCCGAGGTATAAATACGCTTACTCCAAGTGGCGCGGGGAGGAGGCGGTTGTTCAGAGCGGCTTGAATTGGACTATCCTGCGGCCATCGATTATTTATGGTCACGGTTTCAATTTTTTTGACCGGATGTTGCAGTCATTGCGCATGTGCCCCAGACCATTTGTTCCCATTCCGGGCAAAGGCTCCACTTTATTTCAACCCATTGCGGTGGAGGATGTTGTACGCTGCCTGTGTATGATCTGTGAGAATTCCGCCACCGTGGGGCAAATTATTGAAATAGGCGGCCCCGAACACTTGAGCTATGTGCAAATGCTGGACCGCCTGCTGGAACACCTTGGAGAAAAACGTTACAAGCTGCATATCCCCATGCCCCTGATGCGGCTCGTCGTGCCGCTAATGGGCAGCATTATGCGCGATCCTCCGGTTTCCCCCGTGGAATTAAAACAGCTGGAGATTAATAACATTACGGATATTGAGTCGGTGGAAAAGCATTTTGGTTTTATCCCCGTGGCCCTGCACGATGGCTTAAAGTAGTGGTTTTAAGGTGAACGCCCGCATGATGCGGAGGATGAATATACCATATTTTCCCACCCGGCAAAATAAAAATCAAATAAATTTTTACCTTGAGAACAGGGAAAAATTCTAATACCGGGCATTTTCCGTTGACGGACCCGGTATTAAATTTTTTCTTGATGGGGGATATCCGGTGAAGCTGTTGAAGATGGCCATAGTAACTGGATGGATTCTTCTTAACTTGTTGGTTTTTCCCTGTCTTGCATCCGCCGGGGGCGAGGCCGACCATGTAGCCGGCGTAACCTACAAACTTGTCGACCAGTACGGCCGGGTTATTTCCCTTACTTCCAGAAAACCGGCCGGGGGCGACGAAATTATCGATGCCCGGGGATACCATTACAAGGTGACGTGGGTTGAAGGTAAAACGGCCCGGGTGAGGTTGATGGGCAGGGATAAGGAGTTTCTGGCCATGGTGGCGTATTACGACCGGGTGGAAACCGTGCCGGTGTTGGCCGAGCAGTGGTATAAACGGCCCGTGGGCATCTATCACACACACTCGGACGAGTCCTATTTGCCCACCGACGGGGCGGCATCCATCCCGTTTAAAGGTGGTATTTATCAGGTTGGGGCAATGTTTCATCAGGGATTAAAAGAACGAAAAGTGCAGGTGAGATACGACCGCACCCCACATGACCCTCACGATGCCAATGCGTATTACAGATCACGCAGAACGGCACTGAGGCTGTTGAAACAAAAACCTGTAGCGTTATTTGACGTGCACCGGGACGGTGTTGATAATCCCGCTTTCTACCGCCGGATCGTCTCGGACCGGGACGTTACGCAACTCCGCCTGGTGGTGGGCAGGCAAAACCCCAAAATGACGGCCAACCTGGATTTTGCCAAGCGCCTGATGGCTTTTGCCAACAAGGAGCATCCCGGGTTGGTGAAGGAGATTTACCTTGCCCGGGGCAATTATAACCAGGACTTACTTTCCACGGCGTTATTGATTGAAGCGGGAACATATACCAACAAGAAACCGGAGGCGGAAAGCGGCGTCGCCCTCCTGGCCGGAGCCGTTCCCACGCTGCTTGGCCTGACGCCCCCGGCGGCGCCCCAGCCCAAGGGGATAACCAGCAGGGAAGCCGGCCACCAGGGGTGGAAAACCGCTTTTTTGATCATTTTTCTTATAGTTTTGGCAGCCGCAGCCTTTATATTCATCAACAATCCGGCAAGTAACGTCAGGGAATTCCTGATCAGAAAAGCCAAATCTATTTTTGACAAGATTCGCAACTAAGAAGTTGAAGAAATTTTCTAACGAAATCAATTCTATTATCCATTGACTTTAACATTCGTTTTCTTTCACCGGCGTCCATTTCTTCCCATTGCTTGCCGGCAAGGCTTTGTTCAATTATAGAAATAATTTGCTGATCGGAAAAACCAAGTGCTTTCATTTTTAGTTTAATAACCTTGAGTTCATTATCCATTAAATCACATCCAACAGTTCATAAAAAAGAGTTCCGCAGAGAGGAACTCCTCTTGGTGGGCCATTAGGGACTCGAACCCCAAACCTGACGATTAAGAGTCGCCTGCTCTACCAGTTGAGCTAATGGCCCGCGAATAATTAAATAATGATTTCGCTGCAAAAACCGGTACTTGTATCAGGCGCTCCGGCGGTATCAATCGTTCGTTTCACAATTTTACTCTTGAGGCCGGTAAAACTTGTAGTTAACGCTTACAACTTACTGCCTAACTACTTCTTCACGCCCTAAGGGGTCATGACTCTTGGGATATGACGGGCTAGGGACCGCATCCAGTGCTCCACTCACTCCAGAAATCCGCCGGATCGCCTGCCACTGTGGTGTTTTTGCAGTTAAATCAATAATCGGAATTGGAGGGGAGAAGTCGGAATCGAACCGGACTCCCGCCTGGATCGCAGGCAGGCCAGCGGGTTTGCAGCCCGTGGGGGGACCATCCCCTTTCTCCCCAACACCAATATTAGCATAAACATATTATATGGCTCAAATAAAAAATTTTTATAATTATGTGTTTTGCCATAAGTCCCCTTAATCATATGTTCACGGGTCATTTCGTGTCCATTCGTACCCCTGTGTCCGCCAGTAGTCGAAATTGTTGAAGTAGACGTCGCCGGTGCAGACGCCGTAGGTGGGGTCGACCGGCACGGTTTTCCCGTCAATTGCCAGTTCCACCCAGGTATGGTCCCCTTTATCTCCGGCATTGACCGCCGTGCCGCTGGCTGCTTCGGCCTTCAGGCCGGACTTGCCGGCCAGGGTCATGTAATACTGGACAAGTCCCTTGTCCGTACCCAGGCCGCTGCCCATCAGCCCGGCAATGCCGGCATAGGTGTAGTTTTTCAGGCCTTCCCTGGTGTTCCAATCATAATTGAATATATGGATCATCAGGTTGTAGATCATCCGGGCCCGTTTCAGCGGGCCGGCGTATTTCTTCTGGTAAAAAGCCCCCAGCCGGGTTAACCCGGCCTCGGCGGTATTCGAATCGACTGCCACGGTGCGGGGGCGGTAAACCCTGCCGGCCGGTTCCAATAGAAATTTTCCGGCTCCGGACAGGTTCGCTTTTTGAATCCGGCTTAATATAACCACGGTTTCCGCCCGGGTTACTTCCCTGTCCAGGCCCAGGGTGCCGCCGGTAAATCCCTTGAGAATGCCCTGGTCAACCAGCAGCGCCACGGGGTTCAAGTCGCTGAAAAAATAACTGGCGTATTCATAGAAGTTGTTTTTACCGGGGTCCTCTTTAAAGTAGGCCGTTGATTTACGGTACTGTTCGGGCAGGCCGGTAAATTCCCTGAATTTAATCATTTTCTCCCAGGCGCTTTTTTCCGGCAGGGGAATTTGCAGCAACATTTGATTATTTTGCAACTGGTACTTGCCCGTTTCAGCCAGGGTTGCCGCCAGCGCCAGCAAAGCCACTTCGTGCCGGGTTGCCGGGGTATCGGGTTTAAAGTACCCGTCGGTGTAGCCGGGCAGGAACAATATCCCGGTTTGCAGGTATTCTTGACCCCAGCCCTGGTGGATGTCGGGGTAGTCGGGAAGCGTTGCAACAGAGGCGGCGTCAATTTTAGCGGCGGCGGGAAAAAGCGAAAATACGATTTTGGCCAGTTCCCGCCGGGAAATGCTTTTCTCGGGATAGAAATTGCCGTCGGGGTAGCCGCCGACTACTCCCTGGCGCGCCATTAATTCGATTTCCCCCGCCGCCCAGTGCCCTTTTGTGTCTGGAAAACCGGCGGCAAACGCCGGGGACGCGGCGGCTAAAACCAGAATTGAAACAATAGCGGACAAGATTGATTTTTTGGTGATTTGCATAGCACAGACTCCTTTTAACCGGGCACTTCCGGGTTATATTTAATCATCTTCTCAGCGGTTTACTGTTTCCAGCCAGGCGAAAAAGGTGTCCCAAACCTGGCGGTAATGCCCGGAAAACTGGTGGTCCGCCCCCGGCACATAGACAAGTTGTTTCGGCTCTTTGGCACCGCGGAAAATCAGCCCGGCGTCTCCGGGCGGCACCACATCGTCGTTTTCGCCCTGGATAATCAGCAGCGGCCGGGGGGAAATGTTGCCGGCCAGTTGCGGTACGTCGTACCGGCCCAGGTCGGTGAAAAACGCCTTGCGCAGGTAGGCGATGCCTTCATTCCCGGCCAGGGCGAACAGGTCGCCCTCTTCGTCCACAGGGCCTTCGGCGAATTCGGTGAAAAGCTCCTTCAGTTTGGCCGGTGCGGCCCAGGTGCAGACCCCGGCCACCCTCGGGTCGCCCGCGGCGTGGCAGATGACGGTGCTGCCGCCGAAGCTGCGCCCCAGGGTAAACACCGGTCCCATGCCTTTCCCGGTGCACCAGTCCACCGCGCAGTTCAGGTCATCAATTTGGCCGGAAAGAGTAATGTTTTCGAACAGGCCCTCGCTTTCCCCGTTGCCGCTGAAGTCGAAGAGAAGCACGTTGTACCCGCGGGCGCCCAGTTCCTCCCCCATAGCCAGTGCCCTGCCGCCACCCTCTTTGCCGCCGGTAAACCCGTGGCACACCACGACCACCGGACCGTCCATGCCGGCCGGGGCGTGCAGCAGGCCGGCCAGGGTCAAACCGCGGGAGTTTTTAAATTTAATGGTTTGCCAAATCTTGTTAATCATCCCAAGGCACCGTTCCTTTCTTGATATCGTCCAAAATCATGCGGGCCCCCAGGCGGTCGTCCGGGTCGAGCTTAATGAGCCGGAGCAGAAGGTCCCTGGCGGCCCGGGCGTCGCCACGGCGCAATTTAACCAGAGCAAGACCATGCAGAGAACGCAAAAATGGCCGGTTGTCGATCCACCCCCAGGGCAATTTGCCGCGGAAGTCCCCGGGCAATACGGAATGGCCTATTTCGTATGCTTTTGAATAATGATTTTCAGCCGCAGCCAGGTTTCCACCGTCCCATTCGACCGCCGCCAGGTGGTTCAAAGCGTCGATAAAGTAAGGACATTCTTTTAAAATGCTGTTAAAAATCTGCCTGGCTTTTTTCAGATCACCAACGTCGAGGTACTCGCAGCCAAGGTCAAATTTATCCATCAGGTTCAGTACTTCACCGGGCCAGGCAAATTCCCACTCGCTGCGCCCTCTTTTTTCCAGCCTGATGGGATAAGGGGGTTCGGTTATCCTTATTCCGGAACGGTTCCTGCCCTTTTGCCTTTCCACCGGCCGGCCCGCGCTGCTGTTCTTGACCCAGTGATTGTATTGTTCCCAGGCCATTTGCAGGCATTCTTCGTGCCATTCCATGTGCCTGGAACGGTATGACCGCAGCAACAACTCGTACATTGTTTTAGCTTCCCTCTGCCCCCGGGCCTCGTGGGTTACCCAGAGCACATCGGCAAGCACGTGTTTGGCCACATTCTTTTCCATTTTATTCACATCCTTGCGGGTAAACGGTTGTAGTTCCGCATGGTGGTTCTCTTCTTTTATTATTTTGCTGTTAATCCCTTTTTTTCCTGCCTGTAAATAACAATACGGGCGGCATGCCATGGTACACGGGTACTTGTTGTGGGGGCCGGGCAGGTTTATTGTTGCCGTCATCATCACCTGGTTGATCAGCCGCTCAGCCTGGCTTGAACGGGAGAGCATCAGGCGAAGCGCGCCTGGACCGGCTCAAGCCGGCGCTGGGAAAAGGAGTTTAACATAACGTTGCGAAAGGGTATAATAGTAAAAAAGTAAAACCAGGAAGGGGTAAAGGTATGAGTTTAAACAAAATGTCTTACAAAGGGCAAATAGTTATACCACCCTATCAAGGACACCCGGGGAATCCTCAAAAAGAAATATCCTGATAAGACCGTATCCGTAGATGAAATGATAAAGGAATATCGAGAGGAAAAAAATCTGGAAACTCGCCGCGGACGAAGAGTTTCAACCCCTCGAAAGCCTGCTAATAAAAATAAAGTGGTTGGCAAGGCACCGGTAGACTGTTTGGCACAGACTCGAAAGAAAAAACGCAGGGCCGGTTGACCCTGCGCAATAACTGGACTAACTACCGGTGATGATCCTGGCGTCCAGGGCAATGCAC
This sequence comes from Desulfallas sp. Bu1-1, assembly GCF_015594625.1. GTDB lineage: Bacteria > Bacillota > Desulfotomaculia > Desulfotomaculales > Desulfallaceae > JADNRQ01. The sequence goes on from NZ_JADNRQ010000017.1 coordinate 23,333, forward strand.
CCTTCCGGTTTGACCACCAGCGGGTTGATGTCCTGATTATTGCCCGGATGCACTTGACCACGCACTGCCTGACCACTTCCGGGACGGCGGTGCGCGGGGTGGCCACAATGGCCAGGTCGACGGGGGCCTTGATTTCCTGCACCGAGCGGTACGCCGGGACGCCCATAATGCTGCCGCCCCGGGGGTTGACGGGGTAAATTTCCCCCCGGTAGCCGCTCTCCAGCATGCGCTCCAGCACATTGAAGGACCCGGGACCGGTGCGGGTGGAAGCGCCCACCAGGGCCACCGATTGCGGGTTCACGAACAGTTCCAGGTCCGAATAATTTTCCATGCCGTACCTCCTATTAAAAACCCTTCGGGTTGTTAAACGCTTTATCTATTTTATCACACCTGGAAAAAAAAACTTGAACCTATTTTTTTAAAAAAACTTGCCAAATCGATTTTGGAGTGCTATATTAATAACCAATATTAAACATGGTAAATTCGATGAAGGGGAAAAGTAGGTTGGAAACAGGCCCCCCAGGGAGGGAACGCCGGCGACTGGAAGCGTTCCCGGGCTATGACCGGCTGAAGTTCTCCCCGGAGAAGCAGGCTGAAACCGCACTTGCGAGCAAGTAGGCCGGGACGTATTCTTCCCACGTTACAGGGAAGGGGGTATCGGAATTTATTCCTGTACTCCTGCCGAGGTGGACCCGTTTGAACAAATACGGGTCAACCGGGGTGGTAACGCGGTGGCTATAGCCTCTCGTCCCTGGGATGAGAGGCTTTTTTAGTTTACCCGGGCGGAATATTTTCCCGTACCTTTAATGAGGGGGCCCGCATATGCGGGCCAAACAGGGTGGTACCGCGGAAGCAGCCCGTCGCTTTCGTCCCTGCCGGGATGATGCGACGGGCTTATTATATTTTTCCGGAGGGGATTTTGATGGTCGTGGTAATGAAGCTGAATTCAAGCCCGGAGCAGATTGCCAGGGTGAACGGCAGGCTGCACGCCTGCGGTTTTCAAACGCAAATGATCAAGGGAGTCAAGCGCATCGTCATCGGCGCCGTGGGAGACCGGCAGTCCATCGACATAACCCACGTGGAGAATATGCCCGGGGTGGAAAAGGTGCTGCGGGTGATGAAACCGTATAAACTGGTGAGCCGCGAGTTCAAAGAGGAAAATACGGTGGTGCGGGTTGGCCCGATGGAGGTGGGCGGCTCCGGGCTGGTTGTGATTGCGGGGCCGTGCGCCGTGGAAAGCAAGGAGCAACTGCTGGCCGCCGCCCGGGCAGTACGTCGGGCCGGCGCCACCGTATTGCGGGGCGGGGCGTACAAGCCGAGGACGTCGCCGTACAGTTTCCAGGGGCTGGAGGAAGAGGGGCTGCGCCTCTTGGCGGAGGCTGCCGCGGAAACCGGCCTGGCCTGCGTGACCGAGGTTATCGACGAGGAAAGCCTGAAGCTGGCCAGCGAATACGTGGACATGGTCCAAATCGGGGCCAGGAACATGCAGAATTTCCGCCTGCTCCAGCTGGCGGGCCGGGCGGGCAAACCCGTGCTGCTCAAGCGGGGCCTGTCGGCCACGGTGGAGGAATGGTTGATGGCCGCTGAATATATCGTCACGTCCGGCAACGAAAACGTGATCTTGTGCGAGCGCGGCATCAGGACCTTTGAAAACAGCACCAGGAACACTCTGGATCTGAGCGCGGTGGCTTTGGCCAAAACTTTGACCCACCTGCCCATCATTGTCGATCCCAGCCACGCCACCGGTAAGCGGGAACTGGTGGGGCCCATGTCCAGGGCGGCGGTGGCGGCGGGAGCCGACGGGCTTATTATTGAGGTGCACCCCGACCCGTCCGCTGCGCTGTGTGACGGCCAGCAATCCCTGGACCCCGGGGAATTTGAAGCGCTGATGTCCGAACTGCGGCCCATGGCCGCCGCGGTGGGCCGGAAGCTAGATGAGGGGAGGGAATAAAATGCGCACGCTGGGTTACCTGGGCCCCCCGGGCACATTTTCGCATACGGCGGCGCTGCGCTACGCCGGTGCCCGGGGGCTTATCCCGGTCTGTTATAACAACCTGGAAGAGATTTTCAGACAGGTTGAAGCAGGCGGGCTGGAAAAGGGCATAGTACCGGCGGAAAATTCCACGGGCGGCCCGGTGGGGGAAACGCACGACCTGCTAATGGCGACGGATCAGGTATATATTGTGGATGAATTACTGCTTCCGGTGCGCCAGCACTTGATGGCCCGTCCCGGGGTGGCGCCGGCGGAAATAAAAAAGGTCTATTCACACCCCCAGGCCCTGGCTCAGTGCCGGAAATTCCTTCAGGCCAGGCTGCCGGGTGTGCCGGTGGTGGAAACGGCCAGCACCGCCGCCGCGGCCTCGGCGGTTGCCGCATCAGTGGAACCCCTGGCCGCCATTGGTTCCGATAGCGCTGCCGTAACTTACGGGCTGGAGATTTTGGATGCCGGCATCCAGAGCAACAATGACAACACCACCAGGTTCCTGGTGCTGGGCAGGGACAAAAAAGTGTTCGGCGGACCGGCCAAAACCTCTCTAGCCCTGGCCGTAAAAGACCGCCCCGGCGCGCTGTACCGGATCTTACGGGAATTCTCCCTGCGGGAAATCAACCTGACCCGGATTGAATCCAGGCCGGCCGGGGGCAGGCTGGGGGACTACATCTTTTTTATCGATGTGGAAGGGCGGGAAGAGGACCGGGCGGTGGCCGGCGCCCTCGGCGAGGTGCAAAAGCACGCCATCTGGTTGAAGCGGCTGGGATGTTACCCCGCCGCCAAACAGGCCCGCGGGAACGATGCGGAACTTCCAGGCCGGGAGAGCCTGGCGGGTTTGCGTGGCAAGATTGATTTGGTGGACGCGGAAATAATACAGCTTTTAACCCTGCGCCAGGGCCTGGTGGACCGGGTGGCCGCGTTTAAAGCCGGCATTAAAGAGGTGGTGGACAGCCGCCGGGAAAAAGAAATCATGTTCCGGGTCAGGGAATCGGCCCGGGAAAACAACCTCGACCCGGACCTGGTGGCGGGGATTTACAGGCTGATTCTGAAGGGTTCGGTGCGCAGGCAACAACAGTTGCTTGCGGGGTATAAGTAGCACTGATCTTTGACGAATAGCGGCGCTTTATCCCGGTTAAATACCGCAGGGGTGAAGGAAGCGACCATTCGCAGGCGATTTGTTGACACCCTTTTTGTTGAGATGCAATGATAATATAAATAATTTGGTTAACGAAACACCGGACCATGCTTGCCATACATCAACAAGGTAAGGGTGATCAAGTTGCCCGTATCCCGGGAAAAGGAAAAAGGCGCCGGGCTTTCGCCGCATGAGCTGTCCGTGCTGCTGGAAATCAGCAGAGTTATCACGTCAAGCCTGCCTCTAAATAATATGTTTGAAGTCATTCACGTTTATTTGTCTCAGATTATGGATTATAAACTGGGCTGCCTGTATCTCAAGGAAAAAAGCAGGTTTAACCTTAAAGCGGCGGTGGGTGTTGACGAGGAAATATTTACTTCCCTGAGCAACCGGGCCGGTACCAACTTTTTGCTAAAAAAAATCAAGGCTACCGGCAGGCCCTGGCGTTCCACCCAAATTTTAGGGGCGGATCAAATCAAAAAACATCCCTTTTACGTTCAGGTGCTGGCGCCGCTGGGCATAATGTACACCGCGGGAGCTCCGCTCAGAGACGGCCACCGTATTCTGGGGAGCGTCCATTTGGGACGCGCTGCGGAGGCCGGGGATTTCAACGAAAAGGATATGCAAATTTTAGAAATGGTAACTAATTTGCTTGTGCCGGCAATCCGGAATATTAAAATCAAGCAAATCAGCTGGCAGATGGACGGGGTGGCGGTATCCCCGAACGGGCAAAAAGCTACGGAACCGGATTCCAATGATAACGGCGATGAAGACCGGCACCTGCAACTCTTGGGTTCCGTTTCCTCCGTCATGGCCAGAGAACTGCGCAACCCGATATCCAGTTTAAAAATGTCTTTTTACTCTCTGGCCAGGAATTTCACCTCCGGGGTGATGGCCCAGCAGGACCTGGAGCATATGGACCGCTCCATCAAGAAAATGGAGAAAACAATCAGCTTTTTGCTCAACCTTTCCCGTGACCTCAATCTGAACCAGGAATGGGTGGATGTTAACGAATTGCTGGATGAAGTTGTGCAAACCCTGAGACCAATTATGGACCCTGATGTGGTAATCGTCAAGGATTACTCCCCCTTGCCGAAAATGCTTTTGGACCGGGAAAAGATGCATACAGTATTCGGAAATATCATCGAAAACGCCCTTGACGCCATGCCCGGGGGAGGCCGCCTGCGCATCATTACCACCGAAAACCAGGGCCGGGTCTATGTAATACTGGAGGACACCGGTCTCGGTGTTAATCAGCAAGTGCGCGACAGAATTTTTGAGCCCTTTGTTACCACCAAGCCGGACGGTGTTGGCCTTGGCCTTACAGTTTGCAAGAAAATAATCGGCTCCCACGGGGGCAGGATTAAATTGCGCAGTAACGCCGGCAAGGGAACGGCGGTGTGTATTGACATACCGGTGGTCACATAGCGTCAAGTCGTCCGGGTGCCGCTTTCCGGGAGCCTTGCAGGGCGTTCTTAACAATAACGCAGATTACACAAAAGCCCGCCTGTTGACAGGCGGGCTTTTTAATGCAGCGACTTTTTATATTCTTCCATCAAGCGTTCCATCTCCTGCTGCGTTTCTTCGTCCAGGATTTGCTTTATTTCCAGCATCTGTTCCCGGAGTGATTCCGAGATCCTGATGGGTATTCCCGCCCGGACGGCCAGGGCGATGGCGTCGCTGGGCCGGATATCGATCAGGTAATCATTGCCGTTGGAAGACAGGTACAGTTCGGCGAAATAAGTGTTGTCCTTGACCTGGGTTATTTCCACGCCGGTTAATTTTGCTCCCAGGGTTTGGCAGATGGTCAGGGTGATGTCATGCGTCATGGGCCTGGGCGGTGGCGTGCCCTCCATGGCCAGGGCGATGGAATGAGCCTCAAGCAGCCCGATCCAGATGGGCAAAACTTTTTGTTCCGCAGGGTCCGTAAGTAAAATTATGGGAGAGCCCGAAATGTCGTATGCAATTCCCTTAACCTTTACAATCATGGGACCTTACCTCCTCAAAAGTATTCTTTGGAGTTGTTGGTCCGACCAAACCGCAGTCCATAATTATTTTGAGGTTATTCTATCACTATTTTGTTAAAAGTCAAAGAACTAAGATTGCTTTTTAAGCATTATCTCTAAAAATTAGGTTAAGTAACCAACTGATCACGCTGGTTGTTTCCGTGCTGCAAAAAGCACATCCGAAACCGGGCACGCCAAATCCATTATTTGATTTAATTGCAAAAACACCACATCGGCAGGCGATCCGGCGGATTTCTGGAGTGAGTGGAACACTGGATGCGGTCCATTTTTCCATGTATAAATGAATCAAAAAAAAGCATTATAACTAATGTTTCAGGATAAATAAATCAGTCCAAAAAAAGACGGAGGTGTTAATTTTGCAGGGCTGGAAGGATATTGAAAGGGGTGTGGAAGTAACCCCCGCTTTTGGCAACCAGATCAATATCACCTATAACGGCTTGCTGAGCAAGTCCGGAGCGGACCGGGTGTTCCTGCATTGTGGTTACGGCGATCCCAATAACTGGCGTGATGTAACTACCATGCAAATGGATCGCACCGCCAGGGGTTGGGAGAAAAACGTGCCGATGAAAAACCATACCCTGGCCTTTTGCTTCAAGGACAGCGCCAACAACTGGGACAATAACAACGGTTACAACTGGATTGCCAGGATATAACCACGAGCCGCCCCACCGGGCGGCTTTTCACTTCGAGATATTCCTGGTATAATTTTTTTTAACTGTTATTGCCGGGTTTACTTGGAGCCAGATGACTTTTCCGGACGTCCTCAAGGTATTTCCACCTTTGCCTGACCCGGTCAACCAGCCCCAAATCAAGTTCAACCAGGTATGTCCCCGGTTCACTGCCGCAATCATAAAAGAAAATACCGTCGGGGCCGGCCACGAAACTCCTGCCCGTGACTTCGCGGCCGTCGGGATACCTGGTCAGGGTGTTGTTGGCCATGGCCAGAAAGACGGTGTTTTCCGCCGCCCTGGTGATTCCGATATGCTGCCAGAGGTCCATGCGACCAGCCGGTATATTGGCGGGGTTTAACACCAGCAGTGCGCCCCGCATGGCCAGGTTACGCGTGATTTCCGGGTAAAATAGATCGACGCAGAGCACGGCGGCGGCCTTGATACCCCGGTGCGAAGCGACGGGCAGCCTGCTGCCGGGAACGACGAAGTTCCTTTCACCGATGGCGCCGGATGGAAAATGTTTGTCGTAAAAAAGAATTTCCCTCCGGTTAACCAGCGCGCCGGTGGAGATCACCCGGCCTTCCGGACAACGGACATACTGCCCGCCGGTAACCAGAAGCGGGTCACCGGGGGGCAGGCAATTTTGCAGGTCATGCAACAGTGCCATATGATCATCGTGATCAATCACCAGCGGGCCCAGCCACCCTTCGGGCAATAAAATAACACCGGTGCCCGCGGGGATACCTTTCAACAAGCCGGTCATTTTATCCCGGTTAACCTCCGGCCGCTTCTCGCTGCGATCAAATTGTACGATACATAGCCTGATCAGCAAAAAAATCCCTCCTACAATTCCACCCGCCTGTACCTGTAACTTTCACCGGGGTCGGCAAACTCGTAGCCCTGTTTCCGCAGCTCGTTGATCAATAACTGCAATGCTTTTACGGTGGGGGTGCGGTCGTGGCGGTACGTGGGATCGCCGTCGTGCAGGAGTATTACCGGGTTCGGTATTCCGCGGATCCGTTTGAGCAGCATACGTACCAGCAGTTCCGGATCATTAATTCCATTATACTCCAGGCAGGCATCCCATTTAACGGGGGTATAGCCCATGCCGCGGATTATGGCCAACTGTTCCGGCGCATATTTTCCCCGCGGCGGGCGAAAGTAAACAGGGTTTTGGCCCGTTATACTGTTAATTGATTCGGCGGTTAACCTGATTTCCTCCTGCAATTCCTCTCGGGACAGGGTGGTGATGTTGCGGTGGGTGTAGGTATGGATACCGAGCAGGTGACCATGCCGGCTGATTTCGGCCAATAGTTCGGGGTGTTTATAAGCCTCCTGCCCCACCACAAAAAACGTGGCTTTAATGTTGTTTTTCTGTAATAATGTTAGTATCTCCGGTGTATAAAGGGGGTTGGGGCCGTCGTCGAAGGTGAGCAATACTTTTCCCCCGGCCGGATAATGCCAGCCCGAGGTGAAGAACAGGCAGAGCACGGCGATTAAAAACATTGTTAAAACCTTTTTCATGTTTAAAATCTCCCGTATAATGTAGAATATTGATTAAAAATTAACTTGATTGTGGAATGGGATGATGGATGCAGGATTCACACCTTAAATGGGTAAAGGGAAAAGTAAAAAGGGCTATGACCAACTACGGCATGATCGTCGACGGGGACCGGGTGGCGGTCGGCCTGTCCGGGGGCAAGGACAGCATGGCGCTGTTGCACCTGCTGCACTTGATTCGCAGGGAGATTCCGGTGCGTTACCAACTGCACGCGATATTTGTTAATCCCGGCTGGCCCATGGACGTAGGTGTGATGGAGGATTTTTGCCGCCGGAGAGAAATTCCCTTTACCAATAAATTAACGGACATAGGAGAAGTTGTTTTTAAACACCGCAATGAAAAAAATCCCTGCGCGTTGTGCGCCAACCTCCGCCGGGGTGCGATCAACAATACCGCCCGCGACCTGGGGTTGAACAAGCTGGCGCTGGGGCACCACCTGGATGATGCCATTGAAACGTTTTTTATGAGCCTGATTTTTACCGGCCAGTTCAGAACGTTTTCACCGGTTACTTTCATGGATCGAAGCGGGATTACCTTGATTCGCCCCCTGATCTACCTGCCCGGCAAAACGGTGGAAACCCTGGTGCAGCGGCAGGAAATTCCCGTTGTCAAGAGTCTTTGCCCGGTTAATGGCAAAACCAAAAGGGAAGAAATGAAACAGTTGGTGTCCACTTTGAGTGAAAGATACCCGGAACTGCGTACTAGGTTTTTAACGGCTTTTCAAACGCTGGATCCGGATAATCTGTGGCCGCCTATGGTATGCCGCAACCCGCGGGAAGCAGGCGCGCCGGAACGTGAATAATTTATGACCGGGGACGGGGTGAAACATTTTGAACAAAAAAGAGAGGTATGCGTACGGGCAGCTGGTAATCGGTGTTTTGGTGTTTTTATTGATCTATACGTACTTTTATTATAGCAGATTCCGCCAGGCTCCGGGAGAGGGCGGGGAGTGGGGTTCGGCTGTATTTCTTTCCGCCACCGCTGTGCTGGCGGGTATGCTGATCGAACTGGGGCGTTTTTGGGGCTGGGTCATTGAGGTGAAAATCAACAAGGAATTACTGGTTTTGCAGGGAATACCCGCGGCGGTGCTGAGCCTGGTTCCCGGGCCGCTCTGGATACAGGCGGGCGGCAACGTGTTCCCGTACATCTTTTTTGCCGATCCGGTGGTTACCGGCATTTCCGGGGTTTGGCTCGGGGTGGTGCTGTTCCGTTCCATTTTTAACAATAAGCGCGTCAAAGACGAAGAAGAAGTAAAGGACAACAAGCCCAGAGGAGTCTAAACAACCAGGGCTCAATAAAATATTGATTTATCTGCAAAAACACCGCAGCGGCAGATACAAGTAACGGTTATTGCAGCGAAATCAATATTTTTTTTGCCTGGCTGCAGGAAAAAATTGTAAAAAGTATAAACATTTAGTTGGGAGGTGTATAGATGTTGTTTAAAAGATACGAAGAAATATCGCTGCGGCTGGAGCAACTGGGCGCGCAGATGGGAAACTTGAGCAACGGTGATCGACAGGAATTGCAGAGCTTGCTGGAGGAGCAGGCCTGGTTGAGTTCCACGCTGGTGAAACAAGCCAAATCGCTTCTGGAGGAAATCGATAATAGCTTTGAACGGTTGTTTGACTGGATGATTTACATTTCGGACCTGATCGAGCAAGCTTCCGGCAGGGGAGGAACGACCGGGGATATACTGCGCCTCAAAATGGTGATGGTGGAGGCCGAAAATCTGAAAGAACAACTTAAACGGCTTACTTTCAATAACGAGTCCGGGCCCAGCAACGAAATAACGGTTGTTCCGCAACCGGTGCTGGAAACCCGGATGGAAGCCGCGCCGGCGCTGGTACCTGTGGAAATTGAACAACCGAGCGCTGTGCCGCCGGTTATGGTTGTCCCGGTTAAAAGAAAAGTGCGTAAAAAAAAAGTAAAAAAAACCGGGGAAGATACAGGCACAAAGGGTAAGTACAGCCCTCCGCGGGAACTGCTGGCCGCGCTGGCCGAAAAAATGGCCCCGTCCAAAAGGCACCATGCCGGCGCTTTAGGGAATGTTTCAATTCCCGGAAGTGATGCCGTCATTTTACCCCGGTACGCGCTGGACCATAACATAAAAATGATCAAGGTGCAAAAGAACCCGGGATTGCTCAAATGAACGGGAATGAAAAGTCGGGCTTGCTTTTACGGGCAAGATGACATAAGATTGGACCAAAGTGAAGTGTAACGGGGGGGATATTTTGCAAAAATTTGCGGAAACGGTATATGACGAGAGCAGCGCAGGCGTGGTTGGCAGGTTCCTGCAGGCAATAAATGACGGGGACGCGCTGGCATTCTGGAGATTGCTGGATAGACAGGGTAAAGGGTATTTCATGGGTATGTGGTTTTACGCCCTGGGGAGCATGGACCTGGGAACGGTTGCCCTGCTGGCGGAGGATGAAAATTTCCTGAAAGATGCGCTGGCCCAAATTGTCGGGGACCTGAAAACCAGCCTGGGCCCGCTTTTGAAAAACCCCGCCGTCGGCGTGGTGCGGTACACCGATAGCCAGCACGCGGTGGTGCAAGTGACCGCCGGCGGCACGGGGGAACAGCCGCACAGGGATTATATCCCCCTGGTGCTTGAACTGGCCTCGCCGGGCGAACAACACGGGGAAGGCCGGTCGTTTGATGTTAACGTGGGCATGACCTGCTGGAAAGTTGATACGCTGAAGTGTTTTAGTTTTAGAAAACATGAAACAGCGCAGTAGTCGCCCATGATGCAAGACCGGAAATGGATTTTTGCGGTGCCGGAAAATGAAAAGGCCCCCTGCATCCACGTGATGCAAGGAGCCTTTTGCTTATTTTTGCACACTGAACGCGCCTACGGGGCACGCCCCGGCGCATTCCCCGCACCCGCTGCAGCCGCTTTCGGCCAGGGGAACGTCGCCAAAGGTGGTGACCACGCGGTCGTAGCCGCGCCGGGTAAAGCCCAGGACAGCGTTGCCGCCGCGCCGGCAGGCCCGGACGCACCGGCCGCATAACACGCATTTGTTGGGGTCGTAGACGAGCCCGGCAACGCTGTTGTCCACCGGCAGGTTTCTTTCCAGCACGGGCAGGTTTTTGGGCTTCAGCCTCAGCTTGCGCTCCTTGGCGATGCGCTGCAGCTCGCAGTTGCCGTTGGCCGGGCAGTTTTTGCAATCCAGCTTGTGGTTGGACATGAGCAGTTCAAACGCCGCGGCCACCAGGCCGTCCACCCGCTCACTGCGGGTGTTGATCACCAGGCCTTCAGATACCGGCAGGGTGCAGGCGGGTACAGGGACGGGGCGGCCCTGCACTTCCACAAAGCACAGCCGGCACGAGGCGGCGGGGTTTTCCTTGTCTTCCCGGTCGGCGCACAGGTGGGGGATGTAAATACCGTTGTCCAGGGCCGCCCACAGCAGCATTTCGCCCGCCTCGGCACTGACCGTGCGGCCGTCGATGGTGATGGTTACTTTTTCTGCCATTGTTTTTTCCCCTCCCTGTACTCCTTCTCTTTTTCCTGCACCAGGTGAGGCGGCGACAATTTCACCACGGCCTTGTACTGGGGCGGGCAGGCCACCATGCAGCTGTCGCACTTGACGCATTTCTTCTGGTCAATGACCTTGATCCGGTCCTCGTTGTCGTGAATGGCTTCCACCGGACAGCTGCCCACGCAGGCGTCGCAGGAACGCTCGCACTTATCCGGCAAAATGTAGTAGGCAATGAGATCCTTGCACATCAGGGAAGGGCAGCGCCCCTCGTTGATGTGGGCCTCGTACTCGTCCCGGAAATATTTGATGGTGCTCAGCACCGGGTTGGGGGCCGTTTTGCCCAGGCTGCACAGCGAACCGGCTTTCACCTTGGCGGCCAGTTCTTGCAGCAGGTCAATGTCCCCGGGTCTACCCTGCCCCCTGGTGATTCTTTCCAGCACATCCAGCATGTGCTTGGTACCCAGGCGGCAGAAGGTGCACTTGCCGCAGGACTCTTTCTGGGTAAAGTCCAGGAAAAACCGGGCGATTTCCACCATACAATCGTCCTCGTCCAGTACCACCATGCCCCCGGACCCCATCATGGCCCCCGCCCCGGTCAGCGAGTCGAAGTCAATGGGGGTGTCCAGGGCCGTTTCGGGCAGGCAGCCGCCCGAGGGGCCGCCGATCTGCACCGCCTTGAACTTTTTGCCGCCCGCGATGCCGCTGCCCACATCAAAGATTAATTCGTTCAGGGTGGTGCTCATGGGCACTTCAGCCAGGCCGGTGTTGATAACCTTGCCGGCCAGGGCGAATATGGCGGTGCCGGGGTTTTTCTCCGAGCCAATGCTCTTGAACCATTCCGCTCCGTTTTTCATAATGTGGGGCACATATGACAACGTTTTGACGTTATTGATGATGGTCGGCTTGCCCCACAGGCCGGATACCGCCGGAAAAGGCGGCCGGTGCCGGGGGATGCCGGGCTTGCCCTCCATGGATGCGATCAGCGCCGTTTCCTCTCCGCAGACAAAAGCGCCCGAACCCTGGAATATTTCAATGTCGAAGTTGAAACCGGTACCGAGAATGGAGTTTCCAAGCAGTCCCTTTTCCCGGGCCTGCTGCACGGCCAGGGTCACCCGTTCCACGGCCAGGGGGTACTCGGCCCGGATATACACATACCCTTGTTCGGCACCCACCGCCCGGGCGGCGATGGCCAGCCCTTCCACCATCAGGTGCGGATTTGATTCCAGGATGGTCCGGTCCATGAACGCGCCGGGGTCGCCCTCGTCGGCGTTGCAAATAACGTACTTGGGCGTACCCGGGGCATTGCGGCAGGTTTCCCACTTGACGCCGGTGGGGAACCCGGCCCCGCCGCGCCCTCGCAACCCCGAGGACTTGATGGTTTCAATAATTGCCTCCGGCGACATCTCCAGCGCCTTGACCAGGGCGGCGTATCCCCCCGTGGCGATGTAGTGGTCGATGTTTTGGGGGTCGATAAAACCGCATTGCTCCAGCACGATTTTGTTTTCGTGCACCCCGCGGGGGAAATCCGCGAAGGTGGGGAACAGGTCGTTCGGCTCCAGGGCGGCCAGGGCGAATTCAATGCCCGGGTCGCCTTCGGTGAGAAAGTCGCGCACTATTCTGGCCCCCACGCCTTCCTTCACGTATCCGTAACAGATGGCCGGAAACCCTGCGTTGTAAATGACCATGACCGGCTCGGCGTAACAGTGGCCCATGCAGCCCACTTCAATTATATTTGCGTCCAGCTGCAGGCGGTTGATTTCGTTTTTTACCTCTTCCAGCAGGCTCAGCGCTCCCGCCGCCCGGCCGCAGGTGGCCGCGCCGATCAAGATCAACGGTTTTTCCCTGAGCCGTTCCCAGCTTTCCCGGGCGGTTTCTTGCAATTCGGCAAAAGCCGCCGCGGCGACCGCATTATTATTGCTCATTGTCGGCATTACCTTCTTTCGCTTTTTGCTTATCCAGTTGATGAGCAAACAATAAACCGTCCACTCTGGTGGGGGTCATTTTGCCGTGCACCTCTTCGTTGATCACCACCACCGGGGCCATGGTGCAGCACCCGACGCAGGCCACCCGCTCCAGGCTGTATTCGCGGTCCCGGGTGGTTTCTCCCACCGTGATGTTGAGGCGGCGCTCCCAGGCCTCCTGGATAATGTGGGCGCCTCTCATGTGGCAGGCCGTGCCCATGCAAATCTTGACCTGGTTTTTGCCGGGCGGGGTCAGGCGAAACTGGTTGTAAAAGGTGATCACCCCGTATACGTCCACCGCCGGCACGGCAAAGTGATTGGCCACCTTTTCCATGGTTACCTGCGGCACATAACCCAATTTTTCCTGCACCTTTTGCAGCACCGGGATCAATTGGCCCCGGTTTTGCCGGTCCACGCCGGCCAGGATTTGTTGGGTGGTTTCCACGGCTATTATTTTTTCTTCTTCCGTTAATTTCATTTTCATCGCCCCAGATGTGTAAATTTGTTTTAGTAAAATTCGGAAAACTGTTTTTGAGAAGCATAAAAGTTAACAAATTAATTATATCATAATAACATCGTAAAATCCATATTTTACGATGTTATTTTATAAGATTTTCCTCGATCCAATGGCGAATTTCGTCGTTAATGTTAAACAAGTTGTCCAGTTTGAGATTGCCTCCCTGTTCCTCCACGGCCTTGACCATCATCTCCCGGGGAGGCTGGTCAAGCAGGGTTTGGGTTTTGCTCAGGCGCTCTTTAATGATATATATCGCCAGCCGGGGGGTTTGATCGCAAACATCAATGACGAAGGCGTAGCCGGTCTTTCTGTTTTTTTTGAATTCATCTTCCAAGCGAAAATCCCACAATATTTTATCTTTAATTTCCGTGAAAAAGCTCATTTTACCACCTGCCTGTCTTTATTTTTAATTCAAAGCAATTGTAGCACAGATAATGAAAATACGCAAAAAAAGCTTTATGAACGACGTTTTGCTTATTGGGTACGGCAAAACTTTGTTTGGACAGCCTTTAAAATAGAACAAATGTTTGGTATAATATTTCCGGGTGATAATATGACCAAGCTTTACCGGCAACAAATCAAGGTGCAAACCAGGGACAGGCTGCCTGTGGCGTTTTACTGGCGCCGGGTCTGGTACCGGGTGACGGCGTGCACTGTAAAGGAAGAGCTGCCGTCCCGGCGGGAATGGTGGCGCATGCCCGGGCCGCCGCGGTACCGCTGCGAAACAAAACAGGGGCTGGTGTGCGATTTAATCAAGGACGGCAACGGGTGGAAGCTGGAGCGGGTGTGGGATTAAAGGAGACGGGGGGTTGCTTCTTACTTTTCGGGTTTAAAAGCCGGCTGCGGGACAAGACGTTCTTTGGCATAACCATATATTAACCCTGCAAGCAGTAGCAGCCCGGCATAACCCACCGCCGGGTACAATACCCGGACCAAAGTGGAAAAACCAAACTGGCTGGCGCCAAGCGCCACTACACTAGTTCCAATAATCAACCATTTAAAGGCGGGTTTACCCTGATCGGTGATCCTTTCGGCAAACCCGTAAAGACTGCCCACGGCGGTGGTATAGACTTCCGCCAGCAACACAATACTGTAAGCCACTTGAATCAGCGGTGAAAACTGGGCTGCAATAAACACCATCGGAACTTCGTAGCCTGAAACCGCCGGGACTTTGGACAACAGAGTCAGGTTAATGGCCAGCGCGCCAATGCCCAGGCCTAATCCTCCCAGCAGGGCTCCTTTTTGTAAAATTTTTGGGTTGCCCACATGCCTACCCAGCGGGGCCAGTACCGATACGCTTAATATTAAATTGTATGAAACGTAAGTTACCGCCGAAAGGGGCCAGAAAGGTACGGCGGCCCGGGAGGCCCGGGCCCAACCGGATATGGTATCCAGGTCAACCGGCGTGGTAACTAGGGTGGCTATGGTGATCCCCAAAACCGAGACCAGCAATAACGGGACCACAAAACTAATGGCATTTATTACACCTGTTATGCCGACCAGTACAGTCAGCATGGTCGTGCCCGCCATGATCAAGCTGCCGAGAATATAGGGCAAGCCGAATTGTTCCTTGAATATGGCCCCGGCCCCGGCAGCCATGGCGGTAAGGGCACCAAACAAGAAGAACGTGATCACTCCGTCAATGATCATGCCGAGCCAGCGGCCGCCGGCATATTGGATTACTTCCCGGTGGGAATCGGCGTTCAATCTTTGCCCCAATTCCAAAATGATCAGGCCAAAAAAAACAAACAGTATTGTGGCCAGCACCAAACCGATAATGCCGGGCAGGCCAAAAAAACTGAAAAATTGCAAAACTTCCTGTCCGGACGCGAATCCCGCTCCCACCACGGTGCCCATGTATACCGCCGCTACTTTTAAACCGGAAATATTTTTTGCGCCTGTTTTCATGGTGATATTGTACCGTGGGCTAAGATTTTTTGTTTTCCGGGCCGCGCTCGGGATCGACAATTTCGGACAGCCCCCTGACCCGGTCCAGTTCCTCTTTACGGGTCAATCCCTGGTTATAGGTTTTGCTTGAAGCATCGTTTCCACCACGTTTTTTCATGAGCTTTAACACCCTCCCGTTGTGGTCCGGTTATGTATACCGTGTTATTATGGCCTGTTTGCCGGCGAATTATCACACCCGGTCGGGGAGAGTGTTTTTGTCCCCGTC
Organism: Desulfallas sp. Bu1-1; assembly: GCF_015594625.1. GTDB lineage: Bacteria > Bacillota > Desulfotomaculia > Desulfotomaculales > Desulfallaceae > JADNRQ01. The sequence continues at coordinate 38,847 of NZ_JADNRQ010000017.1, forward strand.
CGGTGCAGGATTTAAGTTATGCCTAATAGAAAAGATAAATAATGTAGTTTTGATCGTATCAATGTACCGGGAGGGATAATAATTGTTTTTTTGTCGTAAACAGGCGATTGTTGCGTTACTGGTGGCCGGGCTGTTGTTTGTCCTTGGCGGGTGCGGCGGCGACAAACCGGCCCCGGTCAAGCTCGGCATGATGCCCATTACCGACAACCTGCCTTTTTGGGTGGCCCAGGAAAAGGGGTATTTCAAGGACGAGGGGCTGGAAGTGGAACTGATTTCCTTCCCCAGCGCCCTTGAACGGGACAGCGCCTTTTCCGCCGGGCGGATCGACGCGGCCATAGGCGACATGCTGGCCGTTGCCGCCATGAACAATGCGGGCACCGAAGTAAGGGCGGTTTCTGTAGGCCAGGGGGCGGCTCCCGGGGAAAACAGGTTTGCCATTTTGTCGGCGCCCGGCTCGGGCATTACCGCCCCGAAACAACTGAAAAACGTACCCATCGCCCTGTCCTTGAACACCATCAACGAGTATATCACCGACCGGCTGTTGATGGCGGAGGGGCTCAAGCCCGAAGAAATTAAAACAAACAGCATGCCCAAGCTGCCCATCCGGCTGGAAGCGCTATTAAACGGCCAGGTGCAGGCGGCCACCCTGCCCGATCCGTTCGCCACCCTGGCGGAAATCAAGGGGGCGAATCTTGTCGTGGATAATACCAAAAATACCGTGGCCCAGACCGTGGTGATCGTGCGGAAGGAAACCCTCGACCGCAACCTGGAAAGCATTCAAAAACTAATGCGGGCTTATGCCAGGGCGGTGGAGGACCTGCAAACCGACCCGCTGCAGTATGATAAAATCCTGGCGGAAAACGCCCGGGTGCCGAAAGATGTGTTGACCGGCGGCGAGCACAAGCTGCGGCTGCACTTTTCCCCGCCGCAACTGCCTGATAAAGAGGGCGTGGCTGTGACGATTGAATGGATGAAAGACCACAACCTGCTGCAAAAGGACCTGGGTTACGACGACCTGGTGGACGGGCGGGTTCTGGAGCAGTGATCCAGGCGGAACAGAAAAACATGGTTGAAGTAAACGGCCTATCGGTGGTTTACCGGCAGGGGAAGCAAGAGGTGCCGGCGCTCCGGGACGTCTCTTTTGCCATTTCGCGGGGCAGCACCTGCGCATTGATCGGCCCGTCGGGGTGCGGCAAGTCCACGCTGCTTTACGTGCTTTCGGGATTGCTTGAATCCTATTCCGGCCGGGTACTGGTGGACGGCGCGCCGGTGGCGCCCCTGCGCCGGGAGACCGCGCTGATTCTCCAGGATTACGGCCTGTTACCCTGGAAAAAAGTTTACGATAACGTGGGCCTGGGGCTGGAAATCAGAGGGGTAACCGGGAAGGAAAGAAGCACCAGGATTGAGCGCGTGCTTACCGAAGTCGGCCTGTGGGAAATGCGGGACCGCTATCCGTCCCAGTTAAGCGGCGGCCAGCGGCAGCGCATCGGCATCGCCAGGGCTATGGCACTGGACCCGGACTTGCTGCTGATGGATGAGCCGTTTTCCTCGCTGGATGCCCTGACCCGGGAAAATCTCCAGCGGCAGCTGCTGGACATCTGGAAGAGAAAGCGGATGACGGTGGTGCTGGTGACGCACAGCATTGAGGAGGCCGTTTTTCTGGGGCAAAAAATTATTGTTCTGTCCGGTCACCCGGGCAGGGTATTGAGCATTGTGGAAAACCCCCGCATGGGGGAAGCGGGTTACCATAAGACATCGGCATTTCATGCTTTAACCACGGAACTGAGGGAAAAGCTCGTTCCGTAATAATCTATAAAAATCACCGGCCCAAAATTGCCACAGCAGCAGGCGATCTGGCGGTTCTCCGGAGCGAGTGGAGCACTGGATGCGGTTCGGTGTAATTGCGAGACGAACGGAAGAAATCACGGAGCACCAAATTCAAGTACCTGTTAATATTTTCAGGGTTGGAGATTATGAACAGGCGATTATATGTAAACTTGTTCTGGACAATTGCATCCATCTTATTTTTAATCGCGGGCTGGCAGCTACTTGCTTCGGTTATGAACAAGCCCGCCCTGCCGGGCCCGCTGGTATCTTTTTATACTTTTGCCGTGGAAATTTCAGGCGGGTTGTGGCACCATTTCGTGGTGAGCAGTTACCGGGTGGTGATCAGCCTTGTGCTATCACTGGCGCTGGCGGTGCCGTGCGGCATGATCATGGGCAGGGAGGAGCGGGTTGATCGCAGCCTGGCTCCTCTGATTTACATTGTCTACCCGGTGCCCAAGATCGTATTTCTGCCGGTACTGATGGCCCTGCTGGGGATCGGGGACATTTCCAAGATCACCCTGATCACGCTGGTGGTGTTTTTTCAAATTCTCGTCCCCATCCGGGACGCCGCCCGGGGCATCAACCCGGCGGTGATCAATTCCGTCAAGTCCCTGGGGGCCGGCCGGTGGGACATTTACAAGCATGTGGTCTGGCCGGCGGTGCTGCCCGAGGTGCTCACTTCGCTGCGCATCGCCTCAGGCACGGCCATCGCCATCCTGTTTTTTTCGGAAACCATCTCCAGCCAGGAGGGGCTGGGCTATTACCTGCTGGACGCGTGGTCCCGGGCGGCTTACCCGGAGATGTTTGCCGGCATTATATCCATGAGCCTGCTGGGCTTTATTATCTACATCGCCTTGGACTACCTGGAGCGCCGGGCCTGTCCCTGGAAATATGTCCAGCTTTAAGGCTTGCGGCCCATGTGCATGGCGGCAACCCCGCCGTCGTAGGGTTTAGCTTCAATATCTACGAGACCTGCCTGGCGGAACATCTCCGCCAGCTTTTTTCGGTCGGGAAAATCACGTGCCGATTCCTGCAGCCAGGAGTACTGCTGGTAACTTTTCGCCAGTATCTTGCCCAGCAGCGGCATCACAAAGCGGAAATAGGCGTAATAGAGTTGCCTGAACACCGGAATGGTAGGCTGCGACGTTTCCAGGCAGACCACCTTGCCGCCCGGCTTGGCAACCCGCCGCATCTCCCGGAGCACCTGCATGTAGTCGGGCACGTTGCGCAGGCCGAAACCGATGGTTACATAGTCGAATGTATTGTCGCCGAAGGGTAAATTCATGGCGTTGCCATGGATTAATTTTATGTTGCCCAGCCCCGCGGCGTCGATTTTTTCCCGGCCGATTTTCAACATGTTCTCGCTGAAATCCAGCCCGTACACCAGTCCTTCCGGTCCGGCGGCCCGGGCCAGGGCAATGGTCCAGTCCGCGGTGCCGCAGCACACGTCCAGCGCCGTTTGGCCCTTTTGGACGTTCATCCGCTTCATGGTATCTTTTCGCCATGCTTTATGGCGTTGAAAACTGATGACGGAATTCATAAAGTCATACTTTTCAGAGATGGTTTCAAATACTTCGTGGACACGTTGTTCCTTGGATTGCCGCACTGGTTGCCCCTTCTCCCGTTCTTTTCAGATTATTTTACTCCCACAGTATAACACGCGGCAGAAAAACTGCATAGCCTTACCGCAGCCCGTTCCGCTGACAAAATATTGAACAATGCCGCCATGGCTTTCAGCTCGGTTTCGGTGGTGACCAATGCCCTGCGATTGAAACGCTTTGACCCGTTTATTGACTTCCGGAAAGAAAAAAAGGGCAGCTTCCGGCTGGTTCCCGAACCCGCCCGTCGTCCGGGAAAATAAGAACTTTGCGGTATGGATTGTGGCTGACCTTCATTATCCGAAAAATGTGGAACGATAGCAGGAGAATGGAAATTTTCGTCTAATCTTTGGGGAAAGGAAAAGAAATGGAAAGGGATGTCGGAAAGATGAGTTCGTTGAAGTATGCAAATAGAACACATGTTCCTATCGGGGGGGGGGGGGGGGGGGTATTTTATGTAATAATTACCATTATTTGACATTACCGTATTCCTCCCATTTGGTAATCATAACTTATGTGCTCTCAAGAAACTTCCGTTATTTACTTACCTTTGTAAATTCCCTGCCCAGGTTGTCTGTTCGCCCCTTCCAATTGCTAACGAGGCGCATTCTCACCGTTTTTTCTCACGTTCTTGTTTGCTTATTTTTTTCTCTCTGTTTTCTCCATGAACATAACGCTTTAACGGTTGAACGCTTTACCTGCCGGGCAGTCTTGCGTTTCCGGCCATGCTCAATACGATCTTATACTTTAGCTAATTAAAAACTTTATTGTGCCAAAGGCAAACCATCCGAAAGGGTGGGGCGCAAAGCCATGGGTCTGTAGCCCTTTGGGGTATGACTGCCAGGCTGCCGCGATAGAGGTTTATTATTGTTCTAATATCTATTGTGGCAGCTGGTGGGCTGCCGTTTTTTCTTATCAGCGTATCCACCCGCTAATACTCGAGTATGATGAAAAAAAGTCGAAAAGGGGGCGGTACCTTTGGATACAACGGGGGTAGAGGAACTCTTAATGTCAATGAAAAAGTCCTGGCCGGGATTATTTCTTCACAGTGCCAATGTTGCGAATCTCTCCTTGAGAATATGCAATTTTCTCGGTCTAGACGAACTGGATCGGGAAACCATGATAGCCGGGGCGCTCCTCCACGATGTGGGAAAGATGTTTGTTAAACGCGAAATTATCGATAAGCCGGGACCCCTTACAAAGGGGGAATGGACTGAATTAAAGGAACACCCCTCGCGGGGTGCCTCCTTAATAGAAGAAATGGGAGCTGACACGCCCTTGGTGGAAATGGTCCGCTATCATCACGAAAGGTGGGATGGAAAGGGATATGAGGGGCTGAGGGGAGAACGGATACCTTTATACGCCCGAATCATTGTACTGGCCGATTCCCTGGATGCCATGACATCCTTAAGGCCTTACCGTGCGCCTTTAAAGGTGCACGAGGCAATTAAAGAAGTTCACCGGTGTGCCGGTTCTCAGTTTGATCCGAAGTTGGTAACGGCCCTGGCGGCGGATCCCTTTTGGCGAAGTGATACTTATCAAAACCCCGCCAGGCTGGAAAGGCAACTGGACAAGGAAAAGCAATGGCTTGTTCAATTGGCGGATTCATATGCCACTTTATCTCACCCGCTGGTATATGCCCAAAGCCAATGGCTGGACCGTTTATTGACAATATTCTGGCAATTGAAAGGATGTGCAAAAGGGGCTCGCAGGTAGAAGGGTGGTGAAAAAATGCGAATGTGTCTTGAGTGTGCGGAGAAAAATCCAGACCGTCTTTGTGTGGAATGCAAGTATTTTATTCAGCCTGGCCCCCTTCGCCGGGTGCTTTCGCCACCAGTCCAGGTATTATTGGAAGGGGAACGCCGGAACCAATATCCGGCCTACATTCTAGCGCTGAATACCAGGGAATTTGGATTAAAAACGGAAGCTCCGGTTCCCGGGCAGTACGTAATGAGGTTACAGGAAAGCTTGTGGGTCGAGGTTGCCGGAGTACCGTTCAAGGGGAAAAATGATGTTCACGTTTTTGATATCTTGTGTGTACACAGGGGACAGGAGACTGCCAGGCGGCTAAGCACCGAGGAATATCAGTTGCTCGCCGGAAATACCGGCGAACTGGTGGTGGAGATTTCTCGACATTTGCCGGAACATCTTCAAAACCTGGTCAGGGAGAAACTGCTGGCCGAAGTGGAGAAATCCGAACTAATCAACGCTCTCCGGGTGGGAAAAGTGATGAAATATGAAGGGGGGCGCTTCCGCCACCTTTCGGGCCAGGCCGACCTGGACCTGCCCATGGAAGAAGCGGAAAAGCTGATGCGCCAGGTTGTCAACCAGGTCGAACACCGGCGCGAGGTGATCGTTAGCGCTGACGGGCAAAAGGTGTTTGATCTTCACGGCGTGCCGTTCGACCACAGGAACGGTGGACTGCTGGCCTTTGACATCACCGAGGTGATTGAGAAGGAGAGAAGGATGCACCGGCAGGAAATGCAGGCTTACCGGGAGGCCATAGCGGCGGTAACGGGGGGCCGGTTATACCTGGTGAATGGTGAAGAGATGGAAAAGGTGGTCTCAGAAGGGACAGAACTGGCCAAGGGTGAGGTCGGGCAGACCCGTGACATTCCGGAAGCCCGCCGGGCAATGCGAGAAGCTTTACCTGTTCTCGACGGTCGCAGGCGGCACGCGATTACCTTGTGCTTGACAGAGGCGCTGACCAACGCTCTTAAACATGCGGGGGGCGGTTGCTGGCAAGCCAGGCAGTCAGGGGATACAGTCAGGATTATTGTGCAGGACCGGGGTCCGGGAATCAAAAACAGCGAATTGGCCCGGGCAACGCTGATGCAACATTATTCAACCAAGAATTCCTTGGGGTGTGGATTTACCCTGATGCTCTACTATGCGGATTACCTCTACCTTAATACTGGACCGTCAGGTACCGTCCTGGCCCTGGACTTTGGCGTCGTGCCTGCAGATAGGTTAAAACAAGACCAGTGAAGGAAGGTGATGTTATTGCTGAAAGTGGGTGTTTACGTTGCCCGGGGAGTGTGCCGGGTAGTGCTGAACGGTGAATTGGACATGGAAACGGTAGCGCAACTGCAAGAGGTTGTTGGGAAAGTGGGGGAATGCACGCTGGAAGTTGACCTGTCGGGCGTTACTTTCGTTGATTCGACCGGGTTAAAATGTCTGCTGGATATACAAGATTATTGGCGGCAAAAAGGGGGCCAGATGCTGATTTTGAAGTCGCAACCCGATGTGGCGGAGGTTATGCAGTTAGTAGGGCTGGATAGGCTCCTAACTCAAAACAGCGCTCCGGCTGAAGAGGAGAGGTAGGAGAAGAATGATAGAAGTAATCAAAGAAAACAGGAGCAAATTAGCGGTTCACGGGTTGGAATGCAGTGGATACAGTCTGCCTGCCGGGCAGGTAGGGGGCGATTTTTTTGAATTTATTTCTATAAACGATAGAATCGTATATACCGCTATCGGAGATGTGATGGGTAAAGGATTCCAGGCGGCATGTTTGATGGAAAAAATTCGCAAATTGCTCCGGGATTGTATTAATGTAAATCCCCATCCCTTGGAGGTGGTACGCCGGTTAAATAAGCTGGGAGGACATGAGTTGCGGAAATTCCGCTCATTTACCACGCTTTGCCTGTTGTGTTTCGACGTGGTAGCCAGGCGCCTCACCTGTGTCAATGCCGGGCATCACCCGCCCCTCCTGCTATCCGGCGGACGGATCAAGGTGGCGGAGTGCAGGGGAATTGCCTTGGGCCTGTTGGAAGATTATCTCGGGTCAGGGATGGACGAATATTTTTTAGCCGCCGGGGATGTGGTAGTGCTATACACTGATGGAGTTGTGGAAGCCTGTGGGCCCGATGAGCAAAGATACGGACAGGAGCGATTAAAAGAGGTGGTTTGCCTTAACCATGGTTTTGATGCAGAACGGATTAGAACCAATATCCTGGCTGATCTTGATAAGTTTACCAAAGGTATTCCTCAAAGGGATGACATTACACTGGTTGTTATGAAATTAACGGAAAAGGCAGGTGACAGGGGTGGAGATTAATATCCGTCAAAAGAAAGGAATGGTAAGCCTGATGGTGAAAGGTGAACTGGATTTCAGCAACGTGGACCAATTGCAGCAAGAAATTCAACGGCGGTCCGAGGAAGTGGTGGAGGTAGATCTCCGGGGACTTCAATTCATCGACTCTTCCGGGGCGGGAATGCTCCTAAGCCAGGCCAGGCTCCTTTACAAGCAGGGCCGTACCCTGAGAATTGTTAACATTCCCGGTTTGATTCGAGAAGACCTGGAAGTGATAGGGTTTTTCAGGGTACTTGAAGTTCTTGGGATAAACCCCGGTGCTTAGGAGTGAGTTTAGAGTGGAAAAGAAGATTAACCGGGAATTCCTAACCGTAACGGCGGGTGAAGCAAACAATATATGTCCGGACAGGGAAGCAGACAGCCCATGTGCTTTTGTGGAACAGGGGCGCCTTGTTGTCCGGCACCGGCCGGAAGGACCTTACCCGGTGGTGATACCTTGTCCGGGGGTAAGACTGATTGTGAACGGCCGGGAGCTCACTCAACCCACTCCCGTATTTATGCAAGATACGGTGCTACTGGAGGTGGTGAATGAACGAAGGGAAGGGGAATGGTCTGTAACCATTTCTTCTGATGGTCTACAGGCAATATTGCGGATTAGCCCTACGGTGATAATTCACCGGGAGCTGGCTGATCACCCGGCTTCTAGAAAACTACAACTGGCGGTAGTGGAGCGGGAAGAACGTCTTCCACCCCTTACATGGGACGAACTATTGCAGGAGTTATCCCGGCTGGGGATTAACTATGGTGTAGACTGGAAAGCATGCTCTCGCGGTGTTACAACCTGCGCTGAAGAGGAGGTGGTTATTGCTCAAGGTATTCCCCCCGAACCTGGAAAAGACGCCAGGGTAGAAGTGCTTTTTTCTTCCAATTCCAAGGTGCCGGTGCTGGCGGGGGAAGACGAAGCGGTGGATTTCCGGGAGCGCTATGTTTTTACTTCGGTGGAGGCGGGAGACATCCTGGCTGTCAAACACCCGCCTGAGCCGTGTCGTCCCGGTACCAGCGTCAAGGGTGAGGTAATTGTGCCGCCGCCGCCCCGTGACTTCAACCTTTTGGCAGGTGAAGGAGCGGTGCTGACCGGCGACGGTAAACAAGTTGTAGCGGCCCGGGCCGGGCGTCCCGTGGTTTCCCGCCAGCGCAATTTGGTGAAGGTAAGTGTGTTACCTGAACTTGTGCATAATGGTGATGTTAACCTGGCATCCGGTAATATTGTCTTTAACGGTGACATTCAAATTACCGGTAATGTGGAAGAAGGGATGAAGGTAGATGCGGGCGGAAATGTAAATGTGGCGGGGCTGGTCTCTGAGGCGAGGGTTCAGGCCGCAGGTTCTATCCTGATTAAGGGTAATATTATTTCATCAGTAGTAGTCGCGGGAGGAACTGCTGCCTTTCTACAAAGTATTTTACCGGAGATTCATGCTCTGGCAAACGGCTTGCAAGAGATGGTCATGGCAATCCGGCAGCTGCTGGGTCACCCTGCGTTCAAGCAGGGTGATCTTAAACGCGGTATCGGTCCACTGGTAAAGCTGCTGTTGGAGGGGAAATTTCGACATCTTCCTGCTGTTGCAAAAGCCTTTAAGGATCAACTTAAAATTATGCCCACGGAATTGGCCGGTGATAGCCTGGGTGATTTTATTCGGGTAGTAGAACGGGTAGTGGTTCATACCCCTTTGGCCGTACGTGACCTTACGGAGATAGAAACACTGGCCAAACGGGCCGCGGAATGGAAACAGACCTTTACATATCTGCCATCTTCAGAAAGTGACGTAGTGGCGTCAAGCATTCTCAATTCTACTATTATAGCTACCGGCGGTGTTCGGGTGGTGGGCAGTGGTTGTTACAATTCACGAATCCAGGCAGGTAAGGAGGTGACCATATCCGGTGTATTTCGCGGGGGTGAGGTCCAGGCCGGTGGAGATGTGCATCTGGGGGAAGTAGGCTCCAAAGTTGGGACACCCACCAGGGTGGTGGCCGGCCCGGCAGCCGTGGTTACCGTGAAACATGCCTTTGAAAATGTTGCTATAGTGGTAGGTGGTCGAAGTTATCGTTTTGACAGAGAGGAAAAAGGCATCCGCCTCTGGTTGGATAAAGAAGGAAACATCAGGGCCAAAGGAATTCTGGCTTGAGAAATATTACTAGTCTATCTATCACAACCAAGTGTTAGAGGTTAAGAACCAAATGTGAACCAAATGTCTGTTCGCAAGAGTTATTCACCGGACCTTAAAACGAAAATTGTCCTGGAAATTCTCCGCGAAGAGAAAACTCTCGCCCAACTGTCTAGCGAGTATGGGGTCCCTTACGCCCTAAAGAACCCCCTCAGGCTAGAGCTATTGAAATCTTTTTAGACAAACTTATTTCTTTTCAAAATCCATAGCTTTTTCGATAGATGGAACCGGAATGTAAAGGAAAAATAATCGAAAATTGCCTGTTCAAGAAGGAATTAAACAAACACAGTTGAATTGTTGAATTAAAGATTAAACTTAGGATTAAGTTGACAATTAATTTTGGCAAACCCGCCGAAAGACGGGGGCGCAAAGCCATGGGTCTGTAGCCGATAAGGCCATGATCGCCAGGTTGCCGGTGTTAACCGTTTTTAAGAAGCCCCGGTCAACCCGGGGCTAATAGTTTAATCACGGGGTGAAGAAGGGCGCATATAGCAATGAAGCAATTTACAAACGGTCCAGAGGTGTTCAGCGTGTTGTCTTTATCCGTTAGTTTAGAAGATCAAGCCACCGTCTTGAGGGTAGCCGGGGAACTTGACTTCTCCACCGTATCTGAATTCGAAGCTTTTTACGAAAAACATAAACCTGTTAACGGGCCGGTTGTTTTCGACCTGGCTGGTTTGGAATTCGTGGATTCTACTGGTGTGGGAAGTCTCCTGGCTATCTGGAGGGACCTGAGCCAGAACCAACAGCCGTTTTCCGTCTGCAACCTTAATGAGGACGTTTATGAAATATTGGATGTGATGGGTGTACCGGCCTTCTTGGGCGAGGAACACTTTAAACGCTCACCATTCTAGATCATCCCGGGCCGTACTGACTACTGCAATTAAGGAGAGGACCCGATGATTTACGAGTTTCTAATCCCGGTGATCACCATTGCCTTTCTTAAAAAAGGGTCACTGCGGCGCCTGTCGGAAACCGAAATAAGGAAGCAGTGGATGATTATATCCGGGTTATTGCTGCAGTTGATAGTGATGTTTTTTTACCATCGCGTTTCGTTTATAAACCAGAGTTTCGCCTTTTGGGTAGTTGTTTCCTACTTAATGCTAATCTACGGTTGCTGGTGCAATCGCCACCTCCCGGGTATTAAACTGTTTATTCTCGGCACCTTACTCAACTTCTTTGTGATAATCGCCAATGGCGGCAGGATGCCCGTATCCCTGGACGCGCTGGAGTGGGCGGGTTTATCCTCATACATACCTGTGCTAGTGGAAGGGGTGACAAAACACCAACCGCTGACGGAATCCACCCTTCTACCGTATTTAGCTGACGTCATTCCCTTGCGTCCTCCTTTTGTTTTCAGCAGCATGGTTGTAAGCCCCGGCGACATTGCGGTGACGCTGGGCGTCTCATGGTTTATTTACAAAGGAATGGTTAAAACAGTATAGCCATTGTGTTTCAAACTTTGGGGCGTAGATCATTAGGGTGAAGCAATTCAGCCGGGGGGGGGTGATATGGTGAAGAAGGTCTTCTTCTGGCTGACCGTGGCTTCCATGGTACTGGCCGCCATTGCTAGAGCTCCATGGCGCTAAAATAATCAGCCTTTAACGCAATTGTCTGGATGTCGAGGAACCAAGAAGTTGATCTACGCCCCATTTTTAAATGTACTGCTTTTACGCTCCAATAGAAAGGAGGAACGGTCATGCCTCGATACTTAAAAACCTACATATACCTGGTCACAATTACTGGCATGGCTGTTCTATCATTTTTCTTGCTGCGAATAGAAATTTCATTTTTGCCGGCAATACTATCGATTGGCATCATAGCCGGGGTGCTGGAAAAATTTGATATTGAATTACCAAACGGAACTATATTTTCAGGCTCCACTATCTTCGCTTTCGTGGTAATGGCCGTCTACGGCATTCCAGAAGCGGTAGTAATAGAGATTATCATCTCTTTAGTCAGTATTCCATTGATTAAAAGCGAGAGAATTAAATTTTTATATAATACAAGCCAGTATATTATTTGTATTGTTGCCGCAGGGTACGCTTATGTTTGGGTAGGGGGTGTGCCGGGAGATTTTCACTGGTCTGATATTCCGCGGCTGCTTTTCGCCATTGCGGTTGACAGTTTGCTCAACTTTACATTGCTCTCGGTCATAATCTCCAGGCTAAGTGAAAGAAAATACTTCGCCACTTGGATTGAAATGGTCCAAGACGGCGTTTTCATATATTTAGTCAGTTCTCTTTTGAGCGTGCGTCTGGCTCTTTCCTATGAGCCACATGATCAACTGCAGTTCTGGATTGAAGCGCTATTTGTTTTTGTAGCTTTCCTGGCCCTGCGCTATGCTTTTGCCTTATTCATCAACTTGCGGAAAACCTACTTAACGACCATGGAATCACTCACTCAATTAACTGAAAACAAACTGTCTATCAGTGGAGGACATGCCACCAGGGTTGGCAGGATAGCCCGCAAGATGGCGGAAAAGATGAAACTATCCCAGGATGAAATTGATGCAATTCATTATGCGGCCCTATTGCACGACTTGGGCAAGGCCTACCTGGAGGAAAAAATCTTTCAAAAGCGAGGGCCGCTTACCCTCGAAGAAGAAAGGGAATATCGCAAACACGCGGAAATTGGTGCAGATATGGTAAAGGAGATAAACGGGTTAGCCAAGGCCGCCGAGTATATTCGCTACCACCATGAATGCTGGGACGGCACAGGGTTCCCTGCTGGTATATCGGGAGAGCGTATACCGCTGGGAGCCCGGATTATTGCTGCTGCTGATCAATACGACCACATTTTTTACAAGAAGAAGACCCCAGCTGATTTCGCAGCACTGGCGGGAACCAAACTGGACCCCCAGGTGGTGGAAATTGTATTGGGGATTGCTGATTTACAGGAGGAGCCAAGAGAAATGGCCATGCCGGCCACCATTGAAGAGAAACTGATCGAAAACCTCGTGATCAGCGAAGCGCGTAAAAGGGTTTACCAGTCACAACTGTTGGATAAATTTGGTGCGTCTCTAATCGTACATTATAATAATGGTGAGTTTAGAAATGAGGCAGGAGATTCCATCGATATTCCATGCCGGGAGCAAGTAATTACTTTGGTGGAAAAAGCACGCATACAACAGGGCGGAGTGCGGGAAATACTCGAAGAAGCGCAATCTGGTAAGATATATGATATCTACTGTGTTCCTACTGGCGATGAGGTTAGTGTTATCTTCTTTGATGTGACTGACATACTCGAATATGAGAAAAAACAAGAAGAACGAGTTCGAAACCTTTATCGTGAAGTGATCTATTCGGTAACACAGGGAAAACTCTTGCTGGTGGAACAAAAGGAAATTGAGCTGTTGAAAACAGGGGTACACATATCCAGTCACCCCATCCTTGCGAAAACGGATGTCGCCAACTGCCGCCGGCAGGTGCAGGAGGTACTGGAGTCTCGTCCTCTCCCGCCTAAGGTTAGATATAACATATTACTCGGTACTTCCGAAGCGGTTACCAATGTATTGAAACATGCGACAGAGGGACAAATGAGCCTTTATATGGTTGGTGATCTTCTCCGAATTTTCGTGTCGGATAATGGAAGCGGCATAGACTTATCCGAACTTCCCAGGACAACTCTGATGGCCGGATACTCGACCAAGCACTCTGTGGGATGGGGGTTCAGTTTACTTCTAAAGACGATGGATCGCATTGTCCTAAGTACCGGTCCCCGAGGTACAACCATCGTGTTAGAGATAAAATTGGTTGATACGCCAGAAAAGGTAGTTACTAACAATATTACGACACTTAAAGAGGAGAATGTACGTTATGCTTAACGTAAAATCCCGTTTGGAAGGAAAGACTGTAAGGCTCAGTTTAGAAGGCGTATTGGACATCTCCACCGTGGATACTTTTAACAGTCAAACGGAACAACTTTCCGGTATCTCTGAATTGGTCCTTGACATGGCCGGGCTTGAATTCATCGATTCAAGCGGGATTGGTGCCATTCTTCAAGTCGTTCGCCTGTCACAGGAACGGGGTTTTACTGTCAACCTCGAAAATGCCAATGAGAATATATCTGAACTTCTTAACACGGTGGGATTGTTTCAAATCATTGAGGCCTTGCAGAAAGGGGCTAATTAAGATGGGAGCTTCAGGTCGCGCAAGGTACATGAGTGTGTTGTTAGCGGTTGGCGGATTGTTCGGAGCCTCCACGATTATTTTCAGTTGGCAGGAAACCTGGATGTATTTATTGTTATACTTAACTGGCCTGCTTTTAACGGGGTGGTTTTTTAAAATTGAAATAGTTCAGGGATTATCATTACTTCCTGTTCTCGCCGGGATTATGGCTTTGCATTATCCGGTTGTTCAAGCCTCATTTATCATGCTGGCCGTTGCCGTTACACAGATCATTCTCCACCCTAAGGAGACTTGGCGTCATCGGTTTTTTTGGTTTAAATGGGTGTTTTTGATCATCGTTATGGGAATGATTAATTTATTAACTGGCAGTATACCATATGGCAGTCTTACGTTTTATACCGGCGTAATCGCCTCGGTGGCTTCTTTGTACGGAACATTGTTGCTCAGCAGCTATATGGTTAACAAGAAAGGAATTGAATGGAAGAATAGCGGGATATGTTACGTATCTTTGCTTTTCCTTGGTGTGATGTTGGTTTCTTTTTACCGGATGGCGCCGTTTTTGATACTGGCCTGTTTATGTATTTTTTCTGTCAGCCTTCATGTGATAACAAGGGGGATGCAGGAATTACAGAAGCGGTCTAATCAATTAGCCCATGCGGAGAATACCTTAAGAAGAGAAATACAGTTAGCCCAGCAAATTCAAAGCAAATTATTAAATACAAGAGCCCCGGAATTCGTGGGTGGACAGGTTGCGGGCACATCGATTGCTGCTCGCTCGATCGGGGGGGATTATTACGATTTCTGTATACTAAAGAACGGAAAACTCCGGATCGTGATTGGGGATGTGATGGGTAAGGGAATTCCAGCAGCTATGTTGATGTTGTTAACAAGAAGTGCGTTTCGAAACGCGGCGGAAAAAGGGAGAGGTCCGGGAGAAACGCTAACGATCATGAACCGCATCTTGTACGATGACTTCAAGGCACTGGGTTCGTTTGTCACTGTTTTTTGCGCTGATTACGATCCGCAGTCAAAAATCCTTACTTATGCTAATGCCGGGCACAATCCTACTCTGATTGTAAAAGGGAAGACGAGAAGCTGTGAACCACTACCGGGGAAGGGAATCATGTTGGGAGGGATGCCTCATCAACTGTACGAGGAACATTCAATTCAATTGAATAATGCTGATTACGTGTTTTTTTACACGGATGGGATTGTAGAAGCACGAAATGAAAGGGGGGAGGCTTTCCGCTTGGAGCGCCTGCGGCAAATTCTGGTCCAGTATACGGACAGCCCGGCAATGGAGATAGAAAATCATGTCCTCCAAAGGGTCACGGACTTTACGAAAAATTTACCGCAGAAGGACGATATCACAATGGTAGTACTGAAAGTGGCTGATGAACATAATCGCCAGGCTGCCATTTAACGTAAATTCTGTCAAGCTTGGCGGAGCTGGGTAGTGCGCCAACGATCCCATCGGGGGCTTCCTCCCAGTTTGACGCAAGGGTGGGAAGTCAAGGCCTAAGAATACAATATTGCTCCCTCATTCATTTATCCTGCAAACAGAATTCTTAAAACGTTGAACGTTTTGAGCGCTGGAGAAAACTTTTGTGTTCCGGCGATGTTGAATCATACCCTTTCTATTCCTCCACAGCGCCCAGCCGGCCAGGGCTGGGATTCCCCAATGCTAAACCAAGTGGCAGGCAACCTGATGCCCTCCACCCATGTTCCTCAGGGTTGGTTCTTGCTCCTGGCAAACAGCCTTTGCCCTGGGGCACCGGGCGCGGAAACGACAGCCGCCGGGTGGGTCGATAGGACTGGGTGCATCTCCCTCCAGAATAATTCGCTGACGGCCTTTGGCCACCTGCGGGTCGGGAACCGGGACAGCGGACAGCAGCGCTTGGGAATACGGGTGTAACGGGTGCCGGTATAACTCCCGGCTCTCTGACAGCTCCACTATCTTTCCCATGTACATCACCGCCACCCGGTCGCTGATGTGCTTAACCATCGCCAGGTCATGGGCGATAAAAAGGTAGGTGAGCCCAAGGTTGTCCTGCAGCTCCTCCAGCATGTTGACGATCTGGGCCTGGATGGAGACATCCAGGGCGGAAATGGGTTCGTCGCAGATAATGAATTCAGGCTCCACCGCCAGCGCCCTGGCTATGCCGATACGCTGCCTTTGGCCGCCGCTAAACTCGTGGGGGAAGCGGGCAGCGTGTTCAGGGTTCAACCCCACCAGCCGCAGCAGTTCGTGAATCCTTTCCTTGCGATCATCCCCCCTGACCAGACCGTGGATGTCCAGGGGCTCGCCGATAATATCGCTGACAGTCATGCGGGGGTTAAGAGAGGCGTACGGGTCCTGGAAAATGATTTGCATTTTCCGCCGGATACGCTGCATTTCTCCCCGGTTGTAGGCGAAAATATTTTGTCCCCTGTAAAAAACCTTGCCGGCGGTAGGTTCGTAGAGGCGGAGCAGGGTCCGGCCCAGCGTGGTTTTACCGCATCCACTCTCTCCCACCAGGCCGAGGGTTTCTCCGCGGGCAATGCTGAAGCTGACGTCGTCTACCGCCTTCAACACCGGCCGCTGCCGCTTGACGAACCCCATGGACATGTTAAAGTACTTTTTCAGATTTCTCACATCGACCAGCACTTCACCCTGCTTCACGATATCACCTCCAAACCGGCGGCCGCCCCAACGCCTGCAGTATGTGGATGCAACAGCCAACAGGAGGCCTGATGGCCGTCCTCTACCGGAAAAGCTGGGGGCTCATGTTCCAAGCACACCCGCATGGCGTGGTTGCACCGGGGCGCGAAGGCACAACCCGCAGGGGGCTTGATCAGGTCGGGGGGCTGTCCCAGGATAGGCACCAGCCGGCGCTTGCTCTCCGCATCCAGCCTGGGCACCGACTTGAGAAGACCCCAGGTGTATGGATGTTGGGGACGGTAATAGATGTCTTCCACCTTGCCGCTTTCCACCACCCGGCCGGCATACATCACCAGCACCCGGTGACAGAGGCCGGCCACGATGCCCAGGTCGTGGGTAATCAGGATAATGGCCGTGTCCAACCTGGATTGCATGCTTTTCATTAACTCCAGGATCTGGGCCTGAATGGTCACGTCCAGGGCGGTAGTGGGCTCATCGGCGATTAATAATTTGGGTTCGCAGGAAAGGGCCATGGCGATTATGGCCCTCTGGCGCATACCGCCACTAAATTCGTGAGGATACTGACTGTAACACCGCTCAGGGTTGGGCAACCCGACTAACCGCAGCATTTCCAGCGCCCGTTCCCGCGCCTGCGCCGCGTCCACTTTCTGGTGCAGGCGCACCACCTCGGCAATCTGGTTGCCCACGGTCATAGTGGGGTTTAGAGATGTCATGGGATCCTGGAAGATCATGCTGATGTCTTTACCCCGCACCCGCTGCATCCCTTTCTCCGGTTGATTCACCAGATCCTGACCGGCAAAATTGACGGAGCCATCCATGATCCGGCCCGGCGGGGTGGGGATGAGGCGCATGATGGTTTGCGCGGTCACACTTTTACCGCAACCCGACTCGCCCACGATGGCCAGCGACTCCCCCTTGTCCAGGGTGAAACTCACTCCGCGCACCGCCTGCACTTCTCCTGCGTGAATAAAGAAGGAAACCTTCAGATCCTTTACTTCTAACAGCGCTGCCACCAGAACACCTCCTACTTCCTTAGCTGCGGGTCCAGGGCGTCGCGCAACCCGTCGCCGAAAATGTTAAAGGCCAGGATGGTCAAGCTGATGAAGAAAGCCGGGAAGAACAATTGAAAAGGGTACTGGCGAATGCTGGCAATACCGTCGCTAATCAGTGAGCCCCAACTGGCAATGGGCGCGGAAACGCCCAGCCCCAGGAAGCTCAACCAAGCTTCCGCAAAAATGGCTTCGGGAATGGCCAGCGTGGTGTACACCAGGATGGGGCCCATGCTGTTTGGGATCAGGTGGCGGAATATGATGCGCCATGGGCTGGCTCCCAACGCGCGGGCTGCCAGCACGTACTCCTGCTCTTTAAGAGAGAGCACCTGGCCGCGGACCAGGCGGGCTATCGGTAACCAGTAAACCGCCCCCAGGGCAATCAGGATTGTTTTCAATCCTGGTTCCATCAGGACCATCAACAATACAACATAAAGCAAGAAAGGTACGGCATAAAGGACTTCTACCACCCGCATCATGATCTCGTCCACCCAGCCCCCTAGGTAGCCGGAGATACCCCCATAGGTAACACCGATCAAAAACTGTACCAAGGCGGTAACAAAACCGATCAAGAGCGAGATCCTTGCCCCGTACCATACCCGGGTAAACAGGTCGCGGCCCAGGTCGTCAGTACCAAACCAGTGGGTGGCGTCGGGGAGCCGGTTAGTGCCTTCGGCGGTTAGTTGCTGGGCATCATAAGTATAGGGTGAGATCCAAGGGCCGATAATGGCCATGACGGTCAGCAGGATGATAATAACCAGCCCGGCCATGGCGCCCTTGTTCTGCTTTAAACGGCGCCATGCGTCCTGCCAATAGGTGGTGCTGGGCCGGACGATGGCCTCAGCATCCTCGCGCCCTTGGGCTATGGGTTGAAACAAGTCACGGGATATCTCCATCAGGCCATCACTCCTTCCTGTCCACCAGCTTGATGCGGGGATCGATGATCACGTAAGCTAAGTCCACCAGCAGGTTCATGGCTATCAGAAAGAGGCTGTAAAAAACCGTCGTCCCCATGATGACGGTGTAATCCCGGTTTGCGATACTGAGCACAAACCACCGCCCCAGTCCCGGAACGGCGAAAATGGATTCGATGATAAAGCTGCCGGTAAAGACCCCGGCGATCAGCGGACCCAGGTAAGTTACTACCGGCAGGATGGCGTTACGCAGTACGTGGCGGTAAATGATGACCCGCTCGGAAAGCCCCTTGGCGCGGGCGGTTTTAATGTAATCCTGCTGCAGTACCTCCAGCATGCTGGATCGCATCAGCCGGGCGATCATGGCGGTAGGCAAGGCTGAAAGCGCAAGAGCAGGCATTACGATGTTTTTCCAGCTGCCCCATAAGGCCGGGGGCAGCACTTGCCACCGGTAGGCCAGAAAATACTGTAATAAGCCGGCCATCACAAAACTGGGGACCGAAAACCCCAAGGTGGCCAGCACCATGGTGCCATAGTCTTGGAAGTGGTTTTGTTTTAAAGCCGACATCACCCCTGCCAGGAGGCCCACGCCCAGGGCCAGCCCCACCGCCATGGCGCCAACGGCGGCGGAAACAGGAAACCCATCCCTGATAATATCATTGACGGTTCTGTTTGGATACTTAAATGAAGGGCCAAAATCCCACCGGGCGGTACGGCCCAGGTAATCCACGTACTGTTTCCACAGCGGATCGTTCAAATGGTATTTTTCGTTGATGGCCGCTAAAATGTTGGGAGGCAACGACTTTTCGCTGGCGAAGGGGCCGCCGGGGATCGCCTTCATGATAAAAAAGGTTAACGTGACCACAAAGAATAACGAGACCAGCGCCATGGCCAGCCGCCGCACCATAAAACGAACCATGGGACGGCACATCCCCCTTTCCCGTTACCGGGTTTGGCGTTGAATTATGTGAACTCCTTTGAGCGAAAGAAAAGGGCATACATAAGGACATGTACACCCCCTCCACATATTAGCTGTTAAACTGTCGCGTTATTTCTTTCCCTCGACGTCCGCCCACTTGAACTCCTGGTAGCCGCCGAAGGGCGGGACGAATACTCCTTTGACCCACGGTTTGTACATGGTGACGTTGACGTAGAAGTAAATCGGGATCACCGGCATTTCATCCATCAAGATCCTTTCGGCTTCATGCATGTTTTTGATACGGATGTTCTGGTCGTTGGTGTTCTTGGCCCCGGCGATTAAGCGGTCGTACTCCTTGTTGCTCCAGAAGGAGTGGTTGTTACCGCCGCCGGTTACGTGCACGTCCATGAAGGTCATGGCATCGTTGTAGTCCGGCATCCAGCCGCCCCGGGCCACCATGAAGTTGCCGGCGTCGAGGGCATCCAGGTAAACCTGCCACTCCTGGGCCGCCAGTTTGACCTTGATACCCAAGTTATCCTTCCACATCTGGGCAATGGCCTCGGCGATCTTCTGGTGGTTAGGGCTATTGTTATACAGGATCTCGATCTCGGGCATACCCTTACCGTCGGGGTAACCGGCCTCGGCCAGCAGTTTTTTGGCCTTGTTCACGTCTTCCTTAATCAGCGCCCCGCCCGCTTCCCTGAAGTCCTTGTCGGGAGTCAGGTCCGGGAAGCCAAATGGCACATAACCAGTAGCCGGCTTCTGCCCGGCCCGGGTGACGTTCTCCACGATGGCCTTGCGGTCGATGACCATGCTCAACGCCTGGCGGACCTTCACGTTATCTAGGGGCTTTTTCTTGGTGTTGAGGATGTAGTAGTAGGTGCTGGGATCCGGCAGCGCCACGGCGGTCCCGTCCGCCAGCAGCCGCTTGACGTCCTTCACGGGCGCATCTTCGGCGACATCGATCTGGCCGCTCTCGAACATGGTCAGCATGGTATTGACGTCTTCCACCAAGATAATGGTCAGTTTATCCAGCTTGACGTTTGCCGCGTCCCAGTAATCCGGGTTCTTGACCAGTTCCAGCTTCTGCTGGTGTTCCCAGGCCGCCAGCTTGAAGGGGCCGTTGCCCACATAGGTTTCCGGCCTGGTATGCCATTCCTTGTTGGCTTCCGCCACCTTCTTGTTGACCGGGAACAGGTTGGAGCAAGCGGTCAGATCCAGGAAGTACGGGGTGGGAGCCTCCAACTCCACCTCCAGGGTGTAGTCGTCGGTGGCTTTGACGCCCACCTGATCGGCGGTAACTTCACCGTTGTTGAACTTCTCGCCGTTCTTGATGCAGTAAGCCAGGTAGGCGTAATCGGCTGCCGTGTTCTTGTCCAGCAGGTACTTCCATGCATACTCAAAATCGTGGGCGGTCACCGGGTCACCGTTGGTCCACTTCATACCTTTACGGATGGTAAATATGTACTTCTTGCCGTCCGGGGAGATGTCCACTTTTTCCGCCGCTCCGGGAACCAGTTTCCTGTCAGCATTGTAGCGGTACAAGCCTTCCATCAGGGCCATCAGGACCGTTCCCTCGGGGGCGCCGATCTGCATGGCGGGTTCCAGGGTTTCCGGTTCGGCGCCCAGGTTGTAGACAATCGCTTTTTCAGGCGCCTTGGTACTCGAGCCGCTGTCAGCGGGTTGCGGTTTTTGTCCGCCGCAACCTGCCAGGGCTACCGTCACCAACAAAACCAGTGCCAGCAACAGGACCCAGCTCTTGTTCCTCAACAATCTTTGTAAACCTCCTTCGTTTTTTGGGGCCCTTTATGGCCCAATAAGACTTGGAAACATCACCCTGAGACAAACTGCCGCCGTCCGCGGTACAGGTAATAATTTGTCCGAAAAGGGGGTAACCAAAGTAAATTATATCTTACAACCAGTTAATGGGTCAATGGGTCAATTGTGACGTCCTCAATTGGTTCATAAATCGATCGTACATCATAAAATGGTAATTATGC
This sequence comes from Desulfallas sp. Bu1-1, assembly GCF_015594625.1. Classification (GTDB taxonomy): domain Bacteria; phylum Bacillota; class Desulfotomaculia; order Desulfotomaculales; family Desulfallaceae; genus JADNRQ01. The sequence goes on from NZ_JADNRQ010000017.1 coordinate 60,201, forward strand.
AGCTTTTTCATCCAACTTTCGTATGCCAAAAGTATCAACTTACCAAATAAATACTCATAAAAGTTCTTACGGTCGTTCTTGGTTGGGAGTTATCTACTTCCTCTTTCCGCCTTTTAACTTGATAGGGGTTGACTATCACCACTGTATAACCCTGCTCTTGGAGAAACCATGCTAAGGGCTTCCAGTAGTGGCCGGTGGGTTCCATGCCGATTAGATCCAGGCCGGTGGAGATGTGCATCTGGGGGAAGTAGGCTCCAAAGTTGGGACACCCACCAGGGTGGTGGCCGGCCCTGCAGCCGTGGTTACCGTGAAACATGCTTTTGAAAATGTTGCTATAGTGGTAGGTGGTCGAAGTTATCGTTTTGACAGAGAGGAAAAAGGCATCCGTTTGTGATTGGATAAGGAAGGGAATCTCCGGTTTGGAGGAAAAACAGCTTAAGGATCGACTTTTTTAACCGAACCTGGCTTTGGAAAATACAGAGAACGGATTTAACACCAAGACTAGTTCATTTTTTTGGTTAGGTATTTCGGTAATATTCCGGGAGGCCGGCGGGGAGGCCACGCTGTGCTTGGGCCTCCCGCCCAAACAGGCTAACACAGGCCGCACTCCATGTAAAGGGCTTCGCAAGCGGCCAAAACCTTGGATTGGCACCAGGCTAAATTGTTAATTATAGTAAATATGGAACTTGAGTATTACAATTACTCTTGGCGTATTACCCCAATTAACCAGCTAGAACAATTGTTTGTACCTTAAATTTTTAAATAATGTGTCTTTACGGGGTGATTTTAATAATGTGGTTGGCCACCACCCGTTCACGCTTCCTTCGCTTTCTGGATCTGTTTCAGTTTTTCCCAGAGTTCATCAACCTGCTGTTGTGTCTCTTCCATTGAACCTGCATTGTTGATGACAAAGTCGGCGTAACCCACCTTTTCCTCGATGGGGAGCTGGGCCTTTAGCCTGTTGAGCGCTTCCTCACGGTTGATGCCGTCGCGTTTCATCAACCGCTCGATTTGTAATTCCGTGGGGACATAGACCACCAGGAGCTTGTGAAACATGTACTGGAGATTGAGTTCAATCAACAGTGGTATATCCACCAGGATGATTGCATTGGGGTCCCGGGAAACGATCTCGTTCAGCTCTTTGATGAACTCCTCATTGATCCTGGGGTGGGTGAAACTTTCCAGTTTCTTGCGTTTCTCAATATCCCGGAAGACGAGATCCGCCAGCTTCTTGCGGTCCAGCGTCCGGTCCTCCTGGAGAATTTGTTCCCCGAAATAAGTTACAATGTCCTTCCAGGCCGGTTGACCCGGTTCCACCACTTTTTTGGCCAGGAGATCGAAGTCGATTACAGGCGCGCCCTTTTCCCTGAGCATTCCCACCACGGTGCTTTTGCCGGTGGCAATGCCCCCGGTTACACCCAGAAGCAAACGGTTATCCCGGCCCCTGATCATTTCCAGCTGTCCCAGGCTGCCGTAGGAACCGGGAAAAGCATTTGTAAGATCCTGCTCGGCCCCGGCATAACTGATGGGATAGCGGATTCCCCTGCGGTAGAGGGCTTCCATGCCTCTCAGGGCCTTTTCCATCATGCCCGCCGGTACAGCCATCACCAGATCTTCATCCTGGGCATGACCGTAGCGTCTCTCTCCATAACAGGGAATGGTCAGGGAAGGTTTTCCGGTGAGGTAGCACCGGGCGATGGCGTCGGAGCAGGAAGATTCGCCCACACAATGGAAATGCATGACTTCGTAATTTTCAAACTGGAGGGAGTTGATCAAAAGCATCATTTGGGCCGGGTTGGCGTAGAACAGTACGATATCGGGCTCAAAAGGGTTATATACCAGCGGGGCCATGGCCACCGCCTCGTACCTTCCCAGCGGGAGCCGGGGGATGGATGCTTCGTATTTCTTGGCGTCCTCGCGGGTCTTGACCCAGACGATGCTGCGGAATGTTCCGTCCCTGTAAAACTCGGGAATATCTGTCAAGCCCAGTATGGACGGACAGGTCGGGGAGAGAAAATCGGACAGTTCGGCTCCGACCGTCCAGTCAAAGTTTCTAACCAGTGTGATCAGCTGGCACAGGGTGACTTTTTTGGTCGCGCGGCGCAGGAACGGGATTTTCTCCAGTTCCGTTTTGCTTTCCAGCATCTTGAAAGCTACCGGAAACGACTTGAGCCGCAGCAACAGCTCCATTCTCCGGATAATCTTTTCCCAGTCTCTTTTGGCTTGCATATTGTTCTCCTTTCACTTTGCCATGGAGGCGAACCAAACTTTTCTTCTCACCGCCTCCGCCCCTTGGCGTCCAATAATTATTTTTTTCTGAAAGTGACGGGTGAAAAACCCCCTTTTCTAAACGCGGCGATAAGATCCTGCTCGTTATGGATCCGGCAGGGGAACCGGGTGGCATACAAGCCCACCTCTCCGGAACCGTGCGCATCGCTTCCGCCGGTCACCGGCAGGTTCAGGCCTTCCGCCACTTGTGCCGCAAAACGGTTCTCTTCCTCTGAAACCTTGCTGTTGAGAACCTCCACGGCATCCACCCATTGAAAAACCGGCCTTTCCATGGCCTTTTCCTTCGTCAGGCCCAGGTAGTTCATCCCGAAGGTCAGAAAACCTCTGAAAGGATGGGCCACAATCATAAAGCCGCCCGCCCGCAGCACCTTGTGCCTGAGTTCCTCCAGCCTGATCACACCTTCAATCTCTTCTTCCAGGCCAAAAACCAGTATATCACCCTGCTCCGTAGTGATTTCGTTTCCCCTCAGGATCAGGAAACCGTGCTGCTGTCTTAAATTTTCCACCTTATAAGCATCCCACAAGTGGTTGTGATCGGTGAGGCAAATTCCGTCCAGGCCGATCGCCTTGGCTTCTTCGATGATTTCCTCAATGGAAATATTGCTGCAGGGCGAGGCGGGGAGGGAGTGGACATGCAGGTCGATGACCATTGCATCGCCGGCTTTTGGGGTATGCGGGTGATCTACTTCTTGAACCGAGACGGCATTTTTCGCGGGTCCCCCGGCGGCAGGCTTGGCGAAAAGCTCGTCAACCCCAATACCGGGCTGATCTTGCTTTTGATTACCTACCGTGATCACCCGTGCGGCATCTTTTGCCGCACTGCAACATTCCAGGATCAGGTCGGCAAAATGCCTGCAGGCCTTGCGACCTACAATCTTCTGTACCTTGCGGTCAAAATCTTCATCCACCACCCGGAATCCCACGGCCTCCTGCAAAAAAGGTATGGCCCGCGGGCACTGGGAATTTTCCATCCGGTTCCACTTGCCCCGGATGGCCGTAATCTCCAAATCCGGCAGAGCAATGTCCAGGTCGATCTCCAGGCCGTAAATATCGTCTTCCATGATGCCGTGCACCGCCAGGGTTTGCTTGTCCTTCCTGTAAACACTCGCCAGTTTATTGCGAATAAATTTAAGCATCTTTACCTCCACAGAATGAACTCTTGTCCAGTTCCAGAAACTCCATGAGGGGGCTGTCCGGCGCGAGCGCGGCACAGCTGTTGTACAAACGGGGATTGGCCCTGACCATCCCGGCAAAAAACTCCTTTTCACCCGTTTGGTCCTTGGGCGCTTGGATTAATACATCCCTGGTAAAAGAAAGAATGATACCGTTGCAGCATTCATCCAGCATGGCGGCGATTTGCTCCGCGTAAGGAGAGCGTTCCACCGCGCTCCAGATGATTTTTTTGATGCCGGGACCCACCCTTGAACCAATTAGTTTTTGCAGGTCATCCCGGGGAATTGGGTTTTCTTCCTGGTGCGGTGTTGTCATTGTGCATTTAACCCGGGTGAGCTCCAGGTCGGGAAGCTTGACCGTGATTTCAACGCCGGCATCCATAAGGTTGTCCCGGGTCCGGCAGGTTGACCGTAAGGTCCGGTCGTCCACCTGCTCGATACTGGTGCACCGGTTTCTCGAAAAACTTAGTATTTCGGGCATGTTTGATATCTCCTGCTTATTTGATTTTTGTTGGTAAAGCTATATATCGCTTTCGTCATGCCGGGGACGATTGTTAAAAATAATTTGGCAAATCAATAAATTATTGATATGAAGACTATTGCCTCCGGCTAATTTTATTTTAACAAAAAGGAACTTTGCATGGTATGATTTTTTACTTTTTTTCATTATGGTCATTTCATTTAGACACACATGCCGCTGACGCGGCACCAGCAGAAGGATGAAAATTATTACCCATCGAATTATTCCCCTACGGCTGGCGAAGGGAGGTCGTGTTTCCTTGGTGCTGCGAGCCCGTGACTTAGACAGATCCCAACGACCAGGTGCACCACAGATTGTTGCCCCTTTATGGTGAGCACGCAGGATAGAATAACCCCA
>NZ_JADNRQ010000018.1 GCF_015594625.1 Desulfallas sp. Bu1-1
AGGTTTTCTCTTCCTTGACGGCATTGCGGGCGCGGTTCAATACCGGCACCATGTCGCCCAGGGTCTTAATCTCTTCGCCGCTCAAGCAGCGGATGACCGGCAGGTAGTAGGCGGTGTCGGGGTAGCCTACGGGGTGGTTCTTGCCGTACCTGCGGATGGCCTGGTTCAGCAGTATTTCCGCGTAGCTCAGGGCGGTGATGGTTCCTTCGTAGGCTTCCTTGAACAGTTTCTTGGGCTCCCGGCCCGGTTCTATGGCGCCTTCGAAAATTTGATCAAAGTTGATCTGTTCGGTCAAGATTTTTCCCTCCCTTCCTCCGGTGGTTTACCAGTTCTGGCACAGCGCGGTTTCCAGGTCTTCGGCCACCCGGCGATGTACACCCAGTTTCCAGGTCCTGTATTCCAGGGCATTCAGCAATTTTTGAATGGCTGTATCAATGTCCGGTTCCAGGATGAAGTAGCCGCCGAAGACGTCTCCGGCAATCTGGGTGAGGATGCTGTAAATCAGGTCGCAGCCCTCAACCGGGGGCATGGTGCCGACATGGGTGGGCAGTCCGATGGTCACGGCCCATGTGCCGATACTGGTGGCCTTGCCGCTCATAGCTTCCGGGGCGGAGGCGACAAACGGCACTTTGGGGGTATCCACGCCGAGGTCGTCCGCCATCAGCATCAGCAGTTCGGCCGCCCGGGAGTTGTCTACGCAGGAACCGATATGGAACACCGGAGGCAGGCCGTACTTGAGGTTGGCCTTTTCGCTGATCCGCCGGTAGAATTTTTTCAATCCCTCGCCGCAGTATTCGTCCACCATGGCGGGGTCCATCAGGCCCATCTTGGCGCAGGCCTGGGCGTTGCAGCCTGTGGAAATTACGAAGACGTCGTTTTTCAGCATGGCCTTGGTGATTTCCAGGTGAGCCTGGTCCTGGAAGGTTTTCAGGTTATTGCAACCCGCCATTAGGATGACGCCTTTCAGCTCGCCGCTTAAAATGGCGTCGTTGAGCACTCGCACGGGGTTGTCCGGGTTGACGGTTTTGAACAGTTCGAAAATGGCTTCCAGGCTCCAGCCTGCCACCACCTTGTTCTTGACGTTGGGGATGTGCACCGGTCGGTTGCCGCGTTCCTTGTAGGCGGCAATGGCCTCGCGGATGACTTCCCTGGCGTTTTCCATGGCCGTTGCTTCCTGGTAGTCGATGTGCATGGTGCCGGGATTCTTGACGATGTCGGAAGTGGTGATCAGCCTGGTCCCGAAGCACTGGGCCACGGTATTCAGGGCAGGCATGATGCACTGCACGTCCACCACCATGCAGTCCACGGCGCCGGTGCAGATGGCCAGTTCCTGGGATGAGAAGGAAGTGACGATGGGTACGCCCTGGCGCATAAGCACTTCGTTGCCGGTGCAGCAGATGCCGGACAACTGGATGCCCTCGGCGCCGGCTGCTTTGGCTTCGCCTTCCAGCTCGCGGGCTGCGGCGACGATCATTTCGCTGAGCAGCGGGTTATGGCCATGCAGGATGATGTTGACCTTTTTGGGATCGAGCACTCCCATGTTGGCCTCACTGGCCACGGGCTGGGGGGTGCCGAAGATAATGTCGGACAGGTCGGTGGCGATCCACTTGCCGGCCAGGTCGGCCAGGCCGACGCGCACCGCGCTGAAGACCAGGTTGACGGGGTCATTGTCCATGCCCACATGGGCCTGGGTGACCAGGTCGGAAATGGTGGCATGGATACCGTGGGGCATGACATAGTGACTTCTATATTTCTCATTTCGGTCTTTAGTGACCATTTTAGTGATCCAGGTGGCTTCTCCCTCGCCCTTCAAGCGCTTGAAGTCTTCCAGGGCCAGTTCCGACAGCTCCCTGGCCAGGGTGTTATTGTCCTTGCCCTCGGTGTCAATGCCTACTTTCTTGCAGATTCGACGGAGTTTGTCGGGGTCTTTGATGGAGTAATCCGGTGCGTGGCCCTCGGAAACCATGTGCAGTACGTGGGCGATATGGTTGCCGTGCTGGGCGTGGGATGCGCAGCCGGTAAGAATCATCAGGCCGACGCTGCGGGCCACAATGGTCCAGGCGTTGGCGCCGCAAATACCCCTGCTGGCCGGTCCTTCGTCGGCTTTGATCCGGCAGGGGCCCATCATGCAGAAACGGCAGCAGATGCCCTTGTAACCGAACTGACACTGCGGCTGCTGGGCCAGCACCCGGTCAAAGGCGGTGGTTACGCCCTGTTCTTTGGCCACATCAATCATTTCCAGGACCGCGGGGTCAACCGAACGCTTAACGTTTTTGGGATCGATCACCCGGGGTGTTTTGGCGGATGGCCGGCAGGTCAGGTTTGGGTCTCTAAACCTTGGCATTAATTCGACCTCCTCAATTAATCAAATCTCATTTCCTGGTTGATCAACCGTTGTTTTTGGGGCATCACCTGCCTTATTTCCGGGTTAAAAAGATAACATGGCCAAGAATAATATCTTAAACTAATATACTAAATAATTACTATTATGATCAAATGTCTAAAACAAAGCAAAGAGAAGAAAACATGGCATCTTTTGTGGACAATCGTTCTAAACTGGATTTTTAAACATAATTTCATATCTTTCATATACTGGTTGCGGGAGCCATTGGCCTCGCTCCGTACTTTTGCGATAGATTAAAAACCTTGCCGGCCCATTGTTGAACAGGCGCAAAAATGGCATAATTATAAGGTACTCGATCATTTTTCAAAAGGGGTGTTTTTCGCTGGTTCCGCAAGCTGGTGAAAGCGGCAACGGGGAGCTGACCTTCAAGGTGATCACTTTTGGCTGCCCCGTCAACCAGTACGAAAGCGCGGCCATCGAATCGGCCATGTTGGAGCGGGGTTTTGTCAAAGCAAAGGGGCGGGCGCGCATCAATATTATTAACAGCTGCGTGGTTACAGGCGCCGCCGCTGCCGAGGCCCGGCGGGTGGCCAGGAAAATAAAACGGGACGACCCGCGGGCGCTGGTGGTGCTGTGCGGGTGTTATCCCCAGGTATATTACCGGGAACTACAACAAGAGCTGCCCGAAGTTGACATCATCACCGGCACCAGGGGCCGGTCGGCTCTGCCCGGGATTATCAGCCGTTATTTGAAAGATGAGGGAAGCGCACCTGAGGTGCTGGTTCAGGAGCACGGTAAAAACGGCGGTTTTGAAGAAATGCCGCCGGTGTCCGAATACGGCCGGGCCAGGCCGGTGGTCAAGATCCAGGAAGGCTGCAATGAATTTTGCACCTATTGCATTGTCAGGCAGGCCCGGGGAAAATCCAGGAGTTTGCCGGCGGCAAAGGTCCTGGATCAGGTGCGGCGGTTGCTGGAGGCCGGGTACAGGGAGATTGTGCTGGCGGGAAACCAGCTTGGCTTATACGGGTACGACTTGGGGGATCACGACCTGCCGTGGCTGATCGAGGAAATCAGCAATTTGCCCTACGATTTTCGCATCAGGTTAAATTACGTGGAGCCGGTGAATGTGACCGGGCGGCTTTTGGAAGTAGTGGCCGGCAATCCCAGGGTGTGCGATCACCTGTATATTCCCGTGCAAAGCTGTTCCGACCGGGTCTTGAAAAGGATGGGCAGGAGATACCGGGCGGCGGATTTTGCGGCAATCGTTAACCGGGCCAGGGAACTGGCCCCGGGCATTTCCATTTGGACCGATCTGATCGTAGGCTTTCCGGGGGAGGAAGAATCTGACCACGTGACCACCATGGAGATAATCCGGTCCCTGGAGTTGGCCCACCTGCACGTGTTTCCGTACTCGCCGCGGCCCGGTACGCCGGCGGCCCGGCTGGCGGACAGCGTACGCCCCGATGTGAAAAGGCGGCGGGCTGAAGAAATGCAGGAGCTGGACCGGCAGCTGGTATACAATTATAACCGGTCCATGCTGGGCAAAGAATTGAGGGTGCTGGTGGAAAAAGTGGAACTTGACGGGACTGACTGTTTCGGCGAGGGATACGCCGGCAACTACGTCAGGGTTAAAACGCTGCTGAAAAACAATTTGCCGGGCGGGGATCAACCCGGGGGGCATTTCGTGACGGTCATGGTGGATGCTGCGCACCCCCATGGGGTGGTTGGCAGGCAAATTTTATAAAATTGACTTATGTCACCGGGAATTGTAAAATAGTGATAAAAATCACATTTATTGCGGGTGGGATCCATGTTAAATAAAGTGTGTATTTTGTATAAAGACCACCTCCGCCTGACGTTGCTCGTGGCCGGGGGGGAGGCCAGAAAAACTTATATCTACTGGTTTAAGAAGCCCCCGGTGGAGATGAGGGATTACGAAAGCTTTGAAGGAAAGTGGGTGGAGGGAAGCGTAGACGAACCTGTAATTATGCTGGATAATTCCCCGTACGGCGGCGAAAAGATCAACCTGGCGCCGTACATCAATGATATCGAGGTGATTTACCAGGTTATCGCGGTTTCAAAATCGGGCAAATTAAGCTGGAAAAACGTTACGGAACAGGAATTTGACGAATTCATGAAAAGTTTGGATTATCAACTATAGACTTAAGGCGGTCGAAGGATGTGTTGACTTGCTGTAATATGCACGTTATATTCCGGTTGGTAGTGGTTTAGATCAATTTGCCGGTTCCGGGAAGCGGCCGGCCGCATGGATTGATGGATGAACATTTAGGCGCGCGCAGTTTGTTTCTTCTGTACGCAACAATGTTAATGGCCCGGGCCAACAAGTTGGAAGCTTGCCAAACCTTGTTTAAACTGGCGCAGCCCAGTACCCAAAAATTGGCAATTCCGTAAGGCGCTACGTTGAATACCACGGATGCATCCCCCACGGGCGGAAGTTTTCTGTCAAAAGCGGCGCCGGGCCGGACCGGCCCGTCAATAAAACTCAAAGTACCGACCTTTTTATAATGCCCCATGGTAGCGTCGATGGCTACGATGAAGTGTTCTTTGGGTAATTGCTGTAAACAGGCTTCAAGGTTTTTGGCGTGCACCGTGGCGTCCAGCGTGCCCACCACGTTTTGAAAGCCTGTTCTTTTTAACAGCGTTCCCGTCAGGGGCCCAAAACAGTCCCCGGTGCTGAGGTCGGAACCGATGCACAGGTATGTTGTTTCAACTTCGGGCCCCGGTAATATTCGCTCCAGGCAGGATACCGCTTTAATCAGGCCGTACCGGTCCGCAAAATGAACCTCGTTTGTAAATTCCTTATCCATAACAACCCCGCGTTTAAAACATTGATAGTTGGATATTACCAGATTTGCCGGTTTATACATAGTATGCGCAGGTAGTAAAAATGAACCAATTTATGAACGCATGCGGAGTTTAAATCATACTTCGGGATGAAAAAAGAGGATGTTACCTTGAATGGCATTGCCGGGATGATATACCTGCTAGAACAGTGTGTGCGGCAGTTCGGTGTATATTGCTCCGCCGGCGTTAATATGTTATTTTAACTGTGAAAAGCGCTGTTTTCTTTGGATAAGGGGGGAATACCATGGTGGTGGGAGTGTTGACCCTGGAACTTTTTCTGGGGGAGGCCGATTCGCTCAAGGGGAAGCGTAAAGTGTTGAAGAGCCTGCTGGAAAGGCTGAAACATCGCTTTAATATATCCGTGGCGGAAGTCGGCCGGCAGGATAGTTGGAAATATTCCACGGTTGGCATTTCCGCCGTCAGCGGCGACATGTCCCACATGGATCAAATACTTAGCACGGTGGTGCGTTTTGTGGAAAATCATAACGGGGTGGAGATAATCAATTTGCAGAAGGAGGTATATTAGGGCGCATCTGGAGTAACATTGCAAATAGAAAGGAGCGAAACCACCGGAGTGCCCTATAGACAACCATGCCGCGCCGGATCGCCGGATGCAAGTACCGGGTACTATTTTTCAAAAAATAGTATAAAAAGCCGGAAGGTGAATAAATATCCCTGCCGGCTAAATTTTTTGTTTATGATATTTCCGCGTTGAGGCTTTCCGGCGTTTCGGCACTGCCTTTTAGTTCCGCCACCAGCATTCCGGCCAAAATCAACGCGCACCCGGCAACCTGCGATAAAGTCAGGATTTCCCGCCCCAGAACGTGGGCGGTGACGGCTGCGAACACGGGCTCCATAGTAAAAATAATGGCGGTGTGGGTGGGCGAGGTATAGCGCTGCACCTTGTTTTGGATCAAAAAGGCCAGGGAGGTGGCGGGTATGGCCGTGATCAGAAATGCCACCCACACCGGGGTGGTCAAGTGCCCGGGCATTTTTTCCAATCCCAGGGCAAACAGGAAACTAACGGCGGAAACGGTGGCAATTTGGATGATGGCCAGCAAAACCGGGTCATGGTACCAGGCATAGCGGCCAACCATGATAATATGCAACCCGTAACAAACGGCGCATAGAAAAATGAGCAAATCCCCCGGGTTGATGCTGAACCTGCCGCCCTGCAGGGTCAGCAGCCCGAGGCCCAGCGTGGCGCAGGCAACGCCGGCCAGCACGTAAAAACCCTGCAGGCGGCGATAAATTGCGGCAGTCAAAAAAGGTACCAGCACCACGGCCAGCCCGGTGATAAAACCCGCCGTGGCCGGGCCGGTGTACTGTAGTCCCACCGTTTGAAACGCGTACCCGCCGAACAGGAACAGGCCGATAAAGGCGCCTGCCTGCAACGTGGCGCGGTTTAACCCCGCCAGGTGGCGCCAGTAAACAGCGGCCAGAAAGAGCAAGGCCAGCAGGAAACGCAGGGTGACAAAATAAAAAGGCCCGATGCCCGAAAGGGCGTCTTTTACCACCACAAAGGTAAGCCCCCAGGAAAAAGCGACAAATAACAGGGCCAGGTCGGCCTTAACCTGTCTTTTTTTAACCGCATCCATTGAAAATTTCCCTTCCGGTTACGCTCGTAATTGTGCGTGATGTACGAACGCTGTAATTGTCCCACGGGACGCCATCCTTGTCAAGCAGTGGAAAGGAAGATTAAATGGTATCGACGTAGTTCCGCCGAAAGTAAATTTAAATTGAAAATTTAGCAGGATTTTGGCGCCTGTAAGCGAGTTTCTACAATTCATTGAGATTCCAAAAGGATGTGCCGCAGGGAGGATTAGTGCTGTTTTAATCATGTAGATTTTTGATTAAAAGGAGGAATGGTTTTGAAAAAGTGGTTTAACATTGGTCTTGTGTTACTGACGGTCCTGGCATTCATGGTCGTGGTGGCCGGCTGCGGCGGCGGCGACCAGGCCAAAGAAACCGCCGGCGGGAGCGAACAGCAACAGGCTGCGGATGCGCCTCAAAAGCTGGTTTTCGGGTCGAATACGTCCTACGCGCCCTTTGAATTCTATAACGACAACGGTGAATTGGAAGGGTTTGATGTTGATTTAATCAAGGCGATCAATGAAGTGGCCAATGTGGATATTGAAATTAAAACATACGATTTTAAAGGCCTGATCCCGGCTTTGGAAACGGCCAGTATTGACGGCGCCATTTCGGCCATGACCATTACCGACGACCGGAAAAAGAAAGTGGATTTCTCCGTTCCCTACTACCTTTCCGAACAGAGCGTGGCCGTGCGCTCCAATAATGAAACCATCAAGGGTTTTGACGACCTGGAAGGCAAGAAGATCGGCGTGCAGACCGGCACAACCGGTGAGATTGAGGCCAACAAAGTGCCCAATGCCGAAGCAATCTCTTACGATACCATTGACGGCGCGTTCATGGACCTCAACAACGGGGCCATAGAAGCGGTTGTATGCGACTATCCCGTTGTCGCCTATTATATTAATCAGGGCAACAAAGGCGTGAAGATCGTTGGTGACATGACCACCAGTGAACACTATGGAATTGCCGTTCCCAAGCAAAAGCCCGAAGTGTTGAAGATGATCAACGACGCCCTGGCCACGCTGAAAGAAAACGGCAAGTATGCCGAAATTTATAAAAAATGGTTTGGCGTTGAACCTCCCGATTACCTCCCCGGTGAACCCCAGAGCTAGCACATGTTAACCAAATACCGGTCAGGAAATATGCGTAATGCCCCGGGTATTTACGCATATTTCCTGTGACGGTTGAGAGGGTGAAATTATTGGAAACAGCCATTCAGAGCCTCCCAAGGTTACTGGACGGGGCGCTCCTGACACTGTTGATTACAATAGGATCGGTAGCCATCGGCTGTGTACTCGGCCTGATCGCCGGGCTTTCCCGCCTTTCCGGGAACCGGGTATTGCGTATCCTGGCCACCGCTTATGTTGATTTCTTCCGCGGCACGCTCTCTTGGTATGACACACGCGCAAGCCATGCGGTACATCATCCTGCCCCAGGCGTTCAAAAGGGTTATTCCGCCCCTGGGAAATGAGTTCATTGCGATGCTCAAGGATACGTCCCTGCTTTCCGTTATCGGCATTATTGAATTAACCAAGAGCGGCATGCTGATTGTCGCCCGGACTTATGAAGCGTTTGCCATCTATATTACGGTTGCACTTTTCTATCTGGTCATAACCTTTAGCCTTTCACGCTATATTGATTACCTGGAGAGGAGGCTGAAAACCGGTGATTGAGGTAAGAAAGCTGTATAAAAATTTTGGCAAGTTGGAAGTGCTGAAGGATATCAATTGCCGGGTCGCCCTTCAGGAAGTGGTTTGCGTGATCGGGCCCAGCGGTTCGGGCAAAAGCACCTTTTTGCGCTGTTTAAATTTACTGGAACAACCGACTTCCGGGGAAATTTACATTGACGGGGTCAATTTGCTGGGAAAGGACACCAATATCAACAAGGTGCGCCAGGATGTGGGGATGGTGTTTCAGCGGTTTAACCTGTTCCCCCACAAGACGGCGCTGGAAAACGTTTCCCTGGCGCCGATGAAGGTTAGAAATCTCTCCCGGGAAGAGGCGGAAAAAATCGCCCGGGATCTGCTGAACAAGGTGGGCCTGTCGGACAAGGCCGGCGTTTACCCGGACCAGCTTTCCGGCGGTCAGCAACAGCGGGTGGCCATCGCCAGGGCGCTGGCCATGCGGCCGAAGGTGATGCTTTTTGACGAGCCCACTTCCGCCCTTGACCCCGAAATGGTGGGGGAAGTGCTGGCGGTGATGAAGGACCTGGCCCGGGAGGGCATGACCATGGTGGTGGTTACCCACGAGATGGGCTTTGCCCGCGAGGTTGGCGACCGGGTAATTTTTATGGATGAAGGGCGCCTGGTGGAGGAGGGTACACCGGAACAGGTTTTCGGCAACCCCCGTAACGAGCGTACTAGGGCATTCCTCAGCAAGATTTTATGAATAATGGAATAAAGTAGCAAAGGGGCGCGCTAAGAGAACAGATTTAAGCGCGCTTTTCTTGCTGGAAGCAATATAAAACCCCTCCATAGGGAGAGGTTGCCGGTTAAGTGCCTTAATAAACACTATATCGCTATAAAAAGTTAATGGCAGCACCGAATCGCTGGAATTTCAAACTTTCAAAAAGAGCCACGTCACTGGTGGACACGTTTTTACCGATGCGGGTCATTAACACGTTGGCCGGGTGCTCGATAATATCGGGGTCGTCGGTGGGAGTGCGTTCCATTCCCACGGATCCGAAAAGGTCCGTTAGAACCCGCTGGTAGGCCCAGATATCCAGCTTGGTGTTTCGGGTATCCCAGTGCCAGCACATTTCCATGGTGATGACGATATAGTCTTCAAAAACGGGGTTGCTAAAGCTTACTTGTAAAATTTTCTGGGCAATGCCGCACCTGCGCCAATCGGCGCTAATTTCTATCCCGCCCAGTTCCAGCACCTTTGGGTGTTTAATCCAGCGGGAACATTCATCGGGCGGGTGGAAAGTGACATAGCCCACTATTTCCTTCTCATGCCGGGCGATATACATCATCCCTTTCGGCATGTTTGCGATCATTATGAGTGCCTCTTTTTGCTTGTCCGGAGGGCGGAAGTTGGTCAGCTTTTCGTTCATTTCCAGTTTTGCCAGGTAATCACCGGGGCATGGACCTTCGATATGCACAACCCCTTTGGGTGTTTGGTGGGCAACCCGTTGCATCATGAACAAACATCACCTGCCGGTCCGAAATACGTGTTGTTGCCGTTTAACCCGGTTTTTTAACCGTTAAATTATTATAACTGCCGTTCAGCGTAATTTGCAATGGCTGGAAAACAAGTGTTTATATTAAAAATATTCAGTTCACGTTTTGCTATACCCAGTACTCGTAAAACCTGAGTTTCAGTTCTTTAAGTCTGATCGGCCGGGTGGAGATTTTATTCAATATCTTGGCGGCTGTGTCAAGGGCATAAACGCTTACCCCGATGCTCCGGGGATCAATTTCATCCAGGTCGAGTTCGTGGCCACCCCGGCCCGCCGAGCGAATTCGGCCCCACAGGCTTGGTAAAATGACGCCGACGTAAGGCCTGTCCACCGGCACCAGGATTACTTCGTAAACCTTTTTACGAACTCCTTCGAATTCGAATTCTTCTTTCATCACCGGATCCACCTTGGACTCATAATTATCCCAGTCGATAATATCGTCATAAACGAGCAGGCCAACACCGAAATGTCTTACCATTCCTACCATAGCCGGTCTCCTTTAATTTGTTTTATGTAATTGTAGCACACCCGGGGTGTTGTTTCTATAGAAGCTTTGTGAAAACCAGTTATAGTTTCCGCTGTTTTACGCGCGATCATTTACCTGGTTATTAAAAATTCGGCTTTTTTCCCGCTGAAAAAGACGCGGCTGATCAATTTCTGAACCTGGCAGGGTGCCGCGACTTGATTGGCAAGCTGGCCGGCATGGTGGGAAAAGACCGGACGGAACCGTCATAGCCCCGGAGCTTGACCCTGAAAGGGCGAAAAGTATTGCTCCAGTAAGGTTTTGCAAGCGTTAACAAGCAGTAACTTTAGCCACTACGAAGATAATTGCGAAGTGAGCGATTGATGCCACCGGATCGCCAGATACAAGTATAGGTTTTTGCGAAATTATTGGTGCCGCGTTGGTTGAAACGGATATTTTATGATTTTGCAAACAGTATGTCAACGAATGTGATAAAATAAGATGTAAAATTTTATAGCCTGCTGAATAAGGAGATGACAACCGTGGCTGATATAAAACCGTACGATCGGGCGGTTGCCCTTGGCGAAACGCCGGTGGCCTGTGATAATACCCTATACCGACGCCCGACGCCCGGCGACCGGCGACCAATTCAGGGCAGGCATACCGAGTTTGCAGGGGATCAAAAGTTCAGGTTCCTGTGCCATGAAAAACTGGAGTGTTTTAACCGCTGTTGCAGAGACATCAACATTTTTCTCTCCCCTTACGATGTTTTACGCTTGAGTAGAAAGCTGGGATTGAGTACCGAAGCGTTCCTGGAACGGTACACGGTCAGGCTGCAGCCCGGGGCGGCGCGGTTTCCCGTGCTTATAATCAAAATGAGGGATGACGCTGACCTCGTATGCCCCTTCGTCACCGGCCGGGGGTGTTCGGTATACGATGAGCGGCCCTGGTCTTGCCGCATGGCCCCGGTGGAAATCAGGGGCGAGAACAGGTACGGTTTCGCGTTTGATAGCGACCATTGCCACGGCTTGCTTGAAGACAGGGAGTGGACCGTGGCCGAATGGATGAAAAGCCAGGGCAACGAAAATTACGCGCAGTTGGAGCTGGGTTTCGATCAAATCCCCCAAAAACTTAAATTTACCGGTTTGCCCGCTTTGGACCGGCATATCCGGGACATGTTTTTTATGGCCTGTTACAATTTGGACAGGTTTCGCCGGTACGTCTTTGAAGGCGGCTTTTTTATGCGGGCTTTTGAAGTGCCGCGAAGCACGGCTGAAAAAATAAGGCATGACGATATTGCACTGTTGCAATTCGGTATTAACTGGCTGATCAACGATTTCGAACTGCGCAAATCCATGGAAATCAGGGACGAGGTGTTCGGGCGTTGAAGTTTATATGCTTTTTAGCGAAATGATCATTTTGCCGTCGCCTGTTACCAGCCTGGTTACTTTAAATTGAGATAAATTTTTAGCAATATCCCAGGACAAATGATTGCTGGTTGAGATATAATTTAAAACGTCGCCTTCCAGCGTGTAATCGTCAACGACAAAGCTGCCGGGCACAAAGATTATTTCCCTGCCTTCCGGCGCTATTTGAAAGTCACCTTTTACGGCAAAGGGAGTTCCCGTGTGCAGGGTTTTTCCTGAAATCGTTGTTTCGCCCGGCTTGATGCCGATACTGACTGTCCCGGTGAATTTGTTTTTTGTTTTCGAGATGGCACTGTTGATGGTTGTTTCCGAAAGCTCAACTTGCAACCCCTGCAGGCCCAAATTGACCCGGTCGGGCCTAAATGCGTCAGGCGGCAACGAGCTCAGTAACTCCAACGCTGAGACAATCGTGGAGTTTACTTCGGACCACCGATCCGCCATCAATGTTAACCGTGCTTCGAGGTCTGCGGATTGCTTTCTTAAACCGGCCAGAAATTGCGTGCGCTCGGCCTTGGCATTTTGCAGCCGGGCCAGGGTTGCGGCAATTTTAGCCCGGTCCGCTATAATTGATTCTTTAATCCGGTTGAGATTGTTTAAGCATGATTCCTTTTGGTTTTTCAGGGCAACGGCGTCGCTGATGATTTTCGCGTACCGTTCCACTAGGATTGACAGCAGAAAGGACCGGTATAGCAGGTCACTGAAATCCCCGGCGGACACCAGAGCGCCTATAAAACCTGTAAATCCGAAGCGATAAGCAAATGAAATGACTGGTCCCAATTTCCGGCGCTGTTCCTTTAATTTCTTTTCGGCCCGGGCCAGTTCTTGCCCCGCCTGTTTCGCCCGGCGGAGGTTTTCCTCCAGCTTCCGCTCCAGCTGTTGTTTTTCCCGGGCTGCGGCGTCAATTCGCAAGTTCAAGGTGATCAGTTCGGCGAGAATTTCCTTTTCTCTTGCTTGCAAATGTTCCCGGTCCTGGTACGCCGGTGCATCGCGGGCGCAAATTAATGGGCCGGACCCAAGTACGAATACAAAAACTAGCAGCAGGATCAGGCTCGCCGGCTGCTTCCGGGGATGGGCCATGAGTTTCACTCCACCATGGTATTTTAATGATATAATTTTATTCTGTTCCGGCTGTGTTTTTCCTTCCAGCGCGATATTACATTGTGGCCGGTGGTCGGGATGATTGCCATTGCTTTCGGCTATGTTATAATGTTGCCATGGAAACACTAACTTTGGCTTGTACTGCGGCAAATGGGGTGATCGATTGGCGGCGCAAAACGGCGAAGTGGAAGTCAGGGCATTTTCTTTTCTTAAACTGGAATTTGATCGACGCGGGTGGCCTTTTCCAATGACGGTGAAGCTTGAAAGGGAATGCACCGCCCTGGAGCTGGCGGAAAAGCTGGAATTGCCCCGGGATAAAATAGAGGCGGTGTTCATTAACGGTATTGCCGGGCCGCTTGACCGCGTTGTGCGCCCCGGCGACCGGGTAGCCTTCGTGCCTCCGGGCACTCCGGGGCCGTACCGCGTTATCCTGGGCATGGTGAATCCCTCCGGCGGCAAGGGGCCGGAGGAACCACGTAAAAAGTGATTAACCCATTGCCAGCGGGGACTAGGCCCGGTTCAGGGCGGCAATACCCCGTTTTTTCTTTTGGATGATCTCTTCCAGGCGCTCCACGTAAAGCCGGGGGTCTTTGGGGTTATAACGGTTGTACAGCATTCCGCCGGGCATGACATATTTGGATCCTGCCCCCGCGCCCAGCCCGATGATGGAGTGCCTTTCCTCCATGATCATGATGTTGTACAAGCATTCCCGCCCGGGCAGCGCGTATCCGATATTCTCCAGGTTGCCCAGCATATTCTTCTGGCGGTACATGTAGTAGGGCACCATGCCCATCAGTCCGGCCCGGCGGCGGGCTTCCTCCAGCATGGCGCCGGTGCTCCCGGGGGAAGGCAGCGGGTATTGGTCTATTTCCCGGCTCAGCCGGGCGGCCCTTTTCACCGCCAGCGTGTGCACACTAAGGTTTTCGGGCCGCAGCGCCGCAATTCTCCCCAGGGTGTCCCGCATGTCGCCCGCAGTTTCTCCGGGCAGCCCGGCGATGATGTCCATGTTGATGGTCTCCAGGCCGGCAGACCGGGCCCGCTCCATGGCGTCCATAACATCCCTGACGGTATGGTGGCGCCCGATGACCCGCAGGGTGCGCTCCTGCATGGTTTGGGGGTTGATGCTGAGCCTTGTCGCTCCGGCGGCGCGGATAATGTCAATTACCTCCGCGGACAGGGTTTCCGGGCGCCCCCCCTCCACGGTGAGTTCACGGTCCGCTGTAACGGGCAGGTTTTGGTTCAATGCTTCCAGTACCGCGGCCAGTTGGGCGGGTTCCAGGCACGTGGGGGTGCCGCCGCCCAAATAAATGCAGCGCACGTTCAAAGACGCGGCTTTTACGGCCTCGCCGACCGCTTTGATTTCCTGCAGCAGCGCGTTCACATAGGGCGCAACCCAGTGCCGGTATTTTTCCCTGGGGTAGGCTGGAAACGAGCAGTACAGGCACCGGGAGGGGCAAAATGGAATGCCCGCGTAAACGCCGATTTCCCGGCTTGTGCCGGGGTGGGCGGGCAGAAAAGGGCGCTGGTGCAGGGCAATTTCCGTAATTAAAGCCGCCTTTTCGGGCGTAACGGCAAATTTTTCGGTTAAAGCCTTGATCACGCCTTCAGGCGCCAGCCCGCCGTCCATGATCCGGTGCACGACCTTGGTGGGGCGGATGCCGGTCATAATTCCCCAGGGGGTTGGGCACCCGGCTTTGACCCCTTCCAGCAGCCGGTATACCGCCAGCCGGGCCAGGCGCTTGCTCTCATTTTCCAGGTCGGAACCGGGGATGACCGGCTCCTTTTCCATGTGGGTCCGTTCCAGATTGGCGGATTGTATTCCGGCTGCGGCAAGTAAATAACCGTCACTTTGCTCCAGTGACAGGGTAATTTCAATATCGTGGCCGGCCCCGGGGGCGGCGGGCTTAATTTCGAACCCCCGGTAGAAAACCCTGATTATATCTTCGATGCCGGGGCGGCAGGCGTCGGGGGCGTTGATGCCGATAATCATTTTTATCACCGTTTTCAGTCGAGTATGACACTTAGCCTGATATCACTTTTACAAATATAAAGTAAACTTGGGTGTTGCACAATATACAAAAACAGGATATCTTAAAAGGGCAATATGTTTTTTTGAACAGAACGCCTGAATAATTTTTCAGATCAGGGTTTTTGGGAAAAATAAGCTTTAAATTGGGAGTGATGGTTGGATGACCAAGAGTACCGAAGAAATTAAAAACGCGGTGCTAAAAGCCGCCACGGACGGCAGGTTGAGCTGCACCGCGGCCAGGAAGCTGGCCGCCGAGCTGGGGGTGTCGCCGCGGGAAATCGGCCTGGCTGCGGACGAGCTGAAAATTAAAATTTTTGCCTGCGAACTGGGCTGTTTTTAGGGGGTGAACCAATGGCCGAACTATTTCAGGCCCGGACGGTAAGGGAGGCCCGGGAACTGCTGGGCACGCACCTCAAAGGGGGTTGCTCCGTGGAGTGGGTGCCGCTGTTGGAGGCGCTGGGCCGGCGGCTGGCGCAGGATGTTACGGCCGCGGACGCCGTACCGGGGTTTGACCGCTCCACCGTGGACGGTTTTGCGGTGCGGGCCCGGGACACTTTCGGCGCGTCGGAAAGCCTTCCGGCCTACCTTGACGTCACCGGCGAGGTGTTGATGGGCCGGGAGGCCGCGGGTCATCTCGGGACGGGACAGGCCTGGCGCATTCCCACCGGGGGTATGCTGCCGCCGGGCGCCGACGCGGTGGTGATGGTGGAATACACGGAAGAACTGGACGACCGGACCATTGGTGTGACCAGGCCGGTGGCGCCGGGCGACCACGTGGTGCGCGCGGGAGAAGACATCGCTCCCGGGGCGAAGGTGCTGCCGGCGGGGCACGTGCTACGCCCGCAGGACCTGGGGCTATTGTCCGCCGTTGGCCTGACCGGGGTGCCTGTGACGGCCCCGGTACGCGTTGGCATTATTTCCACCGGTGACGAGGTGGTGGAACCCCATTGCCGGCCCGCCCCGGGCCAGGTGCGGGACATCAATTCCTATGCACTGTACGGCCAGGCGGCCGCCGCCGGGGCCAGGCCCCGCCTTTACGGCATCGTACGGGATAATTTTGAACTTCTGCTGGCCAGACTCCGGCAGGCGCTGGAAGAGTGCGACCTGGTGCTGCTGTCGGGGGGCAGTTCGGTCGGGGTGCGGGACGTTGCCGCAAAAGTGCTGGATTCCCTGGGCTCGCCCGGCGTGTTGTTTCACGGCATATCCATCAAGCCGGGCAAGCCCACGGTGGGGGCGGTGGTGGACGGCAAGCCGGTATTCGGCCTGCCCGGCCACCCCGTGTCCGCCATGGTGGTATTCGAACTGCTGGTGACGCCGCTCTTGAAGTATGGCTCCTACGTGGACAACCAGCTTGAATTTCCCGTCCGGGCCCGCCTGGCCAGAAACATGCGCTCGGCTGCCGGCCGGGAAGATTATATCCGGGTGCGGCTCCGCCGGGAGGGGGCGGAAATAGTGGCCGACCCCGTACTGGGCAAGTCCGGGCTCATCAGCACCATGACCCGGGCCAACGGATTGGCGGTGATACCGGCGGAAAAGGAAGGAGTTGAAGTGGGAGAATACATTTGGTGCCAGGTGTTGAAAGGTTGAAAGTTGATCAATTTTCGGAATAAGTTTTGTGCCGGGTGTTGAAAGGTTGAAAGCTGCTTAACCTGGTAAAAGGTGGAATGGAGGAGATCGATGAAACGTAATGTCTACCTGGAGGATAAGCCGCTGGAGGAGGCGCTGGAGGAATATATGGCCCACCTGGCCCGGGTGGGGGCGCTGGCGCCCGGGGAAAGCGAGACGATTCCGGTGGAGGATGCCGTGGGCCGGGTAACGGCCGCGCCGGTGTACGCCCGGATTTCCTCGCCTCATTACCACGCCGCGGCCATGGACGGAGTGGCGGTGCGGGCCGCGGACACTTTCGGCGCGTCCGACGCCATTCCCAAAAGGTTGACCCTGGGGGCGCAGGCCGCCGTGGTGGATACCGGGGACCCTTTGCCCGAGGGCTGCGACGCCGTGATCATGATTGAAGACGTTCAGTTTATCGACGACCATGTCTTTGAAATTACCGCCGGGGCGGTGCCCTGGCAGCACGTGCGGGTGCTCGGTGAGGACGTGGTGGCCACGGAAATGATTGTGCCCGCCAACCACCGCCTGCGGCCCGTGGACCTGGGGGGCATCCTGGCCGGCGGCGTGACCGAGGTTGCGGTGCACCCCAAACCCCGGGTGGCGCTTTTGCCTACGGGAACAGAGCTGGTGCAGCCCGGCGCTGCGCTGAAGCCGGGCGATATCATCGAGTACAATACCAGGGTGCTGGGGGCGATGGTGGCGGAGTGGGGCGGCCTGCCCCTGCGCCGGGAAATCACAGCCGATGATTATGACGCGCTGAAGGCGCGGCTGCGGGAAGCACTGGCGGAATGTGAAGTGGTCCTGATCAATGCCGGTTCGTCGGCGGGCCGGGAGGACTTTACCACCCATCTTATCGGTGAGTTGGGCCGGGTGCTGACCCACGGTGTGGCCATCAAGCCGGGCAAGCCCGTGATTCTGGGTGAAGTTGAGGGTAAGCCCGTGGTGGGAGTGCCCGGCTACCCGGTTTCCGCGGTGCTGGCGGCGGAACTTTTTGTCAAACCCATCATTTACAGCAAGCTGGGGTCGGTGCCCCCGGCGAAGGAAAAAACCGAGGCCATTGTGTCCCGCAAGATCGTTTCACCCATGGGTACCGAGGAATTCGTGCGGGTCAAGCTGGGCCAGGTGGGGGAAAAAATCATCTGCACGCCCATATCCCGGGGTGCCGGGGTGATCATGTCCATGGTGCGGGCCGACGGCATGCTCCGGGTGCCCAGGCTGTCGGAGGGGTTCAACGCCGGGCAGGCGGTGCCGGTGGAGTTGATGCGCCCGCTGGAGGAGGTGCGGGAGACCACCGTAATCACCGGCAGCCACGATATCGCCCTGGACGTGCTGGCCAATCACCTGCGCAAAAAGTACCCCAATGCCACGCTGTCCTCGGCGCACGTGGGCAGCCTGGGGGGCCTGAGCGCCCTGAAAAGGGGGGAAGCGCACTGTGCCGGAACCCACCTGCTGGACGAGGAAACCGGCGATTACAACGTATCATACATAAAAAGGCTGTTGGCCGGCCGGCCCGTGGTACTGGTCAACCTGGTTTACCGGGAACAAGGGCTGATCGTGGCGCCCGGCAACCCGCATCATATTCGCGGGGTGGAAGACCTGGCGGCCAAGGGGCTTGGCTACATCAACAGGCAGCGGGGGGCCGGCACGCGGATTCTGTTCGACTTCAAGCTTAAGCAGCAGGGCATTGACCCGGGGGATATCCGGGGCTACGAGCGGGAGGAATACACCCATATGGCCGTGGCCGCGGCGGTGGCCTCCGGTTCCGCCGATGCGGGAATGGGCATCCGGGCCGCCGCCCTGGCGCTGGGTCTGGACTTTGTACCGGTGGTGGAGGAACGCTACGACCTCTGCATTCCGGGAGAATACTTCGACACGCCGTATATCCAAAGACTGCTGGAAATTATGACCGAGCCCGCCTTCCGGGAAGATGTGCGTGCCCTGGGCGGTTACGACCTGCGGGACTGCGGCACAATCATGTTCGACAGTCGGGGGTAGGAACCGCCGTTACCGGGCACATGGATTGCCCGCATGGTATTAAATAGTTCCCATGAACAAGGCCGTTTCAGACCTTAAATAATCCGCTCGCACCGGGTGTATACGTTCATCCGGTTTTCCCGGGCGAAGCCCACCACGGTAATGCCGAGCTGCTCGGCCAGTTCCAGGGCCAGGTCCGTGGGGGCGGAGCGGGACACAATCACCGGAACGCCCATTCTGGCTGTTTTGATCACGATTTCCGAGGATACCCGCCCGGAAAAGAACAGGATCTTGTCCCGGGCCGGTATCCCCTGCAGCAGGCACCA
Organism: Desulfallas sp. Bu1-1; assembly: GCF_015594625.1. GTDB lineage: Bacteria > Bacillota > Desulfotomaculia > Desulfotomaculales > Desulfallaceae > JADNRQ01. The sequence goes on from NZ_JADNRQ010000018.1 coordinate 18,915, forward strand.
GCCGGCCAGCTTGTCTACGGTATTGTGCCGCCCCACGTCCTCAAAAAAGGCCAGAATATCATTGCCGTCGCTTAGAGCGGCCCCGTGGGCGCCTCCGGTGGCGGCAAACAGCACGGCCCGGCGCTCCGTTTCACCGCGCAGGGCGGTGATGGCGGCAGGGGAAATACGCAAGTTGGAAGCGACAGGCTCGATGTCGGCGTCGTTGATGAAATAGAAGGATGCTCTGCTTCGCCCGCAGCAGGAGGCGACATGGCGCCTGAGAAAGTTGGCCCCGGCCGGTGCCGGCTCGCGTGTTTCGACCCAGACGAGCCCGTCCGAAGCGCTGATGGAAAAACCGGCCACATCGCCGGGTTCGGTGATGATGCCCTCGGCAAAGAGAAAACCATAGCACAGTTCCTGCAGGTTGGTGGGCGAGCAAACCAGGGTGACCAATTCGGTATCGTTCAGGTACAGGGTTACGGCCGTTTCCCGGACTACCACGTCACGCTGCGTGACTCTCCCGGCGGCCGTTATTTTTTTCACAGTGACTGCTGTTTTATTTTTGTAGCTGTTATCCGTCAAGTTGCATTCCTCCCGGCGCTAACGTTAAAAATATTGTAACCTGCCGGGGTAACGGCTGCAAGAATAGCTACAAAGCAAGCGGTGCGGGGTACATGAAAACCAGTAGGTTGATCCATTACAGGAGGTGAAGTATGTTGTTCAAAGTGGCCATAGTAACCATGAGTGACAAGGGAGCCCGGGGGGAGCGGGAGGACCGCAGTGCCGGCGTAATCCGGGAACTGGTGGAACAACAGGGCTGGGTTGTGGCGGATTACCGGGTGATACCCGATGATTTTGATATCATCAAGGAAACGCTGATTGACCTGGTGGACCACGGCAGGCACGACCTTGTTTTAACCACGGGCGGCACCGGCCTGAGCCCCCGGGATAATACGCCCGAGGCCACACTGGCGGTGATTCAGCGGGAGGTGCCCGGCCTGGGCGAGGCCATGCGCCTGGAGAGCATGAAAAAAACCAACCGGGCCATGCTTTCCCGGGCGGTGGCGGGCATTCGCAACCGGACCCTGATTGTTAATCTGCCCGGCAGCCCCCGGGGAGCGCGGGAATGCCTGGAAGTTATTCTCCCGGCGTTGCCGCATGGCCTGGAGATTCTCACGGGGCGGGCCGGGGAATGCGGGTAAGGAAAAAATATACTTGCCATGTATAAAGGAAAATTTTTAGTGGGAAAATATTTCTAGAACATAAATAGGCGGTTTATGTAAAGCAAGAAAAATATAGAAAGAGAAATCAAAAGCTAAATCCATATAATTTGCTTTTTTAGACAAGATATAGCATATTTTTTTTGAAAAAGTGCTTGCTTTTGGTTTACTCGTTCTATATTATATTACTTGGATGTTAGCACTCGGTTAGGGTGAGTGCTAACAAAATTAAACCGCCAAATTATCCAAGTACCAAGGAGGGGTTTGTGTGATTAGACCATTAGGCGATCGGGTGGTTGTCAAACCACTGCCCAGCGAAGAGGTAACAAAAGGCGGTATCGTTTTACCTGATACGGCCAAGGAGAAGCCGCAGCAAGGCGAAGTTGTGGCCGTAGGTTCGGGCAGGCTGCTTGACAACGGTCAGCGCGTGCCCATTGACCTGAAGGTGGGGGACAAGATTCTGTTCTCCAAGTACGCAGGCAACGAAGTTAAAATTGATGATGTGGAATACCTGATTTTAAGGGAAATGGATATTCTCGGTGTTATTGAATAACCGGGACGGGTATATTTATCAAGAAGGAGGTAATTTAATTGGCAGGTAAAGAAATTATTTTCCGCGAAGAAGCCCGCAAAAAGCTGGAAAAGGGCGTCAACGCCCTGGCTGAAGCGGTTAAGGTTACGTTGGGACCCAAAGGTCGCAATGTCGTTTTGGAGAAAAAATTCGGTTCTCCCATGATTACCAACGACGGCGTTACTATTGCCAGGGAAATCGAGCTGGAAGATCCGTTTGAAAACATGGGTGCCCAGCTGGTGAAAGAAGTGGCCACCAAGACCAACGACGTGGCCGGCGACGGCACCACCACAGCCACCGTGCTGGCACAGGCCATCGTACGGGAAGGCTTGAAGAACGTAGCCGCGGGTGCGAACCCCATGATTATCAAGCGCGGTATTGAAAAGGCCGTGGAAAAGGCTGTGGACGCCATCAAGTCCAGCGCCAAGACCGTGGAGAGCAAGTCCGCCATCGCCCAGGTTGCGTCCATCTCAGCCAACGATGAATCCATCGGCAATCTGATTGCCGACGCCATGGAAAAGGTGGGCAAGGATGGCGTTATCACTGTTGAAGAGTCCAAGGGTATCGGAACCACCCTGGAAGTAGTGGAAGGTATGAACTTCGACCGGGGCTACATATCCCCGTACATGATTACCGATACCGATAAAATGGAGGCCAACCTGGACGACCCGTTCATCCTGATTACCGACCGCAAGATTTCCGCGGTTGCGGACATCCTGCCCATCCTGGAAAAAGTGGTGCAGTCCGGCAAGCCATTGCTGATTATCGCCGAGGACGTTGAGGGCGAAGCCCTGGCCACCCTGGTGCTGAACAAACTGCGCGGCACATTTACCTGCGTGGCCGTCAAGGCGCCCGGATTCGGCGACCGCCGCAAGGCCATGCTGCAGGATATCGCTATTCTTACCGGCGGTACCGTGATTTCCGAGGAAGTCGGCCTGAAGCTCGACAAGGCTGAAATGTCCATGCTGGGCCGCGCTTCCAAGGTGCGCGTCAAGAAAGAGGAAACCATTATTGTGGGCGGCGCCGGCAAGGCCGATGATATTACCGCCAGGGTTGCCCAAATCAAGAAACAGATTGAAGAAACCACTTCCGACTTTGACCGGGAGAAACTCCAGGAGCGCCTGGCCAAGCTGGCCGGCGGCGTAGCCGTAATCCAGGTGGGTGCCGCTACTGAAACCGAAATGAAGGAGAAGAAGCTCCGCATTGAGGACGCCTTGAACGCCACCCGCGCCGCGGTGGAAGAGGGCATCGTGGCCGGCGGCGGCGTGGCCTACGTGCAGGCCATCAGCGCGCTGAATGACATCACTTCGGATAATATGGACGAAAGAGTCGGTATTGATATCGTTCGCCGGGCTCTGGAAGAGCCCTTGCGCCAGATTGCCAGCAATGCCGGCGTGGAAGGCTCCATAGTGGTGGAGAAGGTTAAGACCGTTGAACCCGGCGTAGGCTTCAATGCCCTGAACGGGGAATACGTGAACATGATTGAAGCCGGTATCGTTGACCCGGCCAAAGTTACCCGCTCCGCTCTCCAAAATGCCGCCAGCATCGCGGCCATGATCCTGACCACCGAAACCCTGGTGGCCGAGAAGCCTGAAGAAAATAAAGGCGGCGGCATGCCCCCGGGAATGGGCGGCATGGGCGGCATGATGTAATAATAATTAGAAACGGCTTGAGAGATCCCGCCAGTGTGGCGGGGTTTCTTTTTTTAATTGACATGCATGGACGCCGGTGATAATGTTAATAATATCCGTAAAATTCAGGTTATGGGTGTGATACTGTGTTTTTCCCAGGTAATATCTTGGAGTTAATCGGCAATACACCGCTTTATGAATTGAAAAAATTTAGTTCCGGGAAACCCGCGCGCATTCTGGCCAAGCTTGAATTTTTCAACCCCGGCGGCAGTATCAAGGACCGGATTGCCGCGGCCATGATTGAACACGCCGAGAAAAGCGGCATCCTCCGGCCGGGCAGCGTGGTGATCGAGCCCACCAGCGGCAACACGGGCATCGGTTTGGCCATGGTTTGCGCGGCGAAGGGATACCGCTGCATTATCACCATGCCCGAGACCATGAGCGTGGAAAGGCGCAACCTGCTCCGGGCCCTGGGGGCCGAGGTGGTGCTCACGCCCGGCGGCGAGGGTATACCGGGCGCCATCCGCCGGGCCGGGGAACTGGCGAAAGAAATTCCCGGCGCCATAATCCCCGGCCAGTTCGACAACCCGGCCAACCCTGCTGCACACCGGCATACCACCGCGGAGGAAATCTGGCGGGACACCGGCGGGCGGGTGGATTTCCTGGTGGCGGGTGTGGGCACCGGGGGCACCATCACCGGGGTGGGTGAGGTGTTGAAGGAAAGGCGTCCCGGCCTTCGGGTGGTGGCTGTGGAGCCGGCCGAGTCACCCGTGCTTTCGGGGGGAAAACCCGGGCCCCATAAAATTCAGGGCATCGGCGCCGGTTTTATTCCCGGGGTGCTAAACACTGCAATTATCGATGAAGTGGTCCGGGTTACCGGCGATGCGGCCATGGAGGCCGCCAGGCGTCTGGCCCGGGAGGAGGGCCTGCTGGTGGGCATTTCCTCGGGAGCCGCGGCGCACGCGGCCCTGGAACTGGCCGGCCGGGAAGAAAACCTGGGTAAAACTGTGGTGGTTATTTTACCCGATACCGGGGAACGATACCTGTCGACGGAATTATTTCAATTTGAGCAGGGAATTTAAATACTTTGCGGAGGAGCGCATACCAGGTGAGTTTCCACCGCCGGAAAGCAATAACGATGGATTGATTGTTACGATCAGGAGTGCCAAATATTGGTATATATTTAGACAAATTTTTTTGTTTTACATAAATAATTGAACATTTTTTTAAATAGTTGTATACTGGTCTTACCAGCAATACTTCAGCTCTGTGTGATGCGGGAGGGAGAAAATATGGATTTGGCTGCGTTACGGGAAGAGGCAAGGAAAAAGCTAAAGGGTTATTGCAGAGTTTGCCCGGTTTGCGACGGCCGGGCTTGTTCCGGTGAAGTTCCCGGTATGGGCGGTATTGGCACGGGCGAGGCGTTTCGCGCCAACCTGCAGGCGCTCAAGCAATGCCGGTTGAACATGCGCACGTTGCACAACGCCAAGGCCCCTTCCACCGCCTGCCGGCTGTTTGGCCTGTTGCTAAAAACGCCGGTTTTGGCTGCGCCCATGACCGGTGCCTCCTATAATATGGGCGGGGCCCTTACCGAACGCCAGTTTATCGGCATGATCATTTCCGGCAGCAAGGCCGCCGGCAGCCTGGGGTTTTCCGGCGACGGAGCGGATCCAGCCATGTACGATTCCGGCCTGGAGGCCGTGGCGGCGGAAGGCGGGTGGGGCGTGCCCATTGTCAAGCCGCGGGAGCAGAGCGAGGTTTTGGCCAGGATCCGCCGCGCCGAAGCCGCGGGGGCCGTAGCCGTGGGCATGGATATCGACGGCGCCGGCCTTGTGACGATGGCACTGAAAGGGCAGCCCGTGGGCCCCAAAACCCCGCTGGAGCTGCGGGAAATCATAGCGGCTACCAAGTTGCCCTTTATTGTCAAGGGCGTTATGACTGTGGATGAAGCCAAAATCGCCGCGGATGCGGGGGCGGCTGCCATCGTGGTTTCCAATCACGGCGGGCGCATTCTGGATCATACCCCCGGGGCCGCCGAAGTTTTACCGGAAATTGCCGCCGAGGTTAAGGGTGGGGTGACCATTCTCGCCGACGGTGGAGTGCGGTCCGGCGTGGACGTGTTGAAGCTCCTGGCCCTGGGTGCCGACGGTGTACTGGTTGGGCGGCCGCTGGTGGTGGGCGCCTTTGGCGGAGGCGTTGGGGGCGTGCGGTTTATTATCGACAAACTCACCGCGGAACTGGAGCAGGCTATGATTCTCACCGGCTGCGCTACGCTGGACGAGGTGGCGGATAACAGGGTCATTCGATAGCTATTATTCCGGGCCTGCCCCCGGGTCAGGCCCGGCAATTATATCCGTACTGGTCATGCCACCAGGAGGATTGATTATATGTTGAACCGGTTAACATGACGGGGGTGATGCCAAAAAAGATTTCCAATAGTAAAAACATACAGATAAATATTTTTATTGCAAGGTTTTTGCCGATTAAAAGTTGGAGTGAAATAAGCCTTCAAAAGGAAACAACACTAAGGAGGTTTAATGTTATGGAAATAATCGGCATGGCACTGGTTGCTTTCATCCCCATCCTGTTCACCATTGTCATGATGACCGTCTGTTCCTGGCCGGCCAAGAAGGTAATGCCCGTGGCCTGGGTGCTGGCCGCGCTCATTGCGCTGTTCGTATGGGGCATGGAGCCCCTGCGGGTGATGGCTTCCACCGTATACGGATTCCTGTCGGCTTTTAACATCCTGGTGATCATCTTTGGCGCCATCCTCATTCTTAATACCATGAAAAAGAGCGGTGCCATGGCCGCCATCAACCGCGGCTTTTACGGCATTACCCCCGACCGGCGCATCCAGGCCATTATTATCGGGTGGGTGTTCGGCTCCTTCATCGAAGGCGCAGCCGGTTTCGGCACACCGGCGGCGCTGGCGGGCCCGCTGATGGTGGGACTGGGTTTTCCGCCCTTGGCGGCGGCCATGGTGGCACTCATCTTCGACAGCACCTCGGTCAGCTTCGGCGCCGTGGGCACGCCGGTCATCGGCGGCATCGGCTCGGTGATGAAATCCACGGTGATGGAGCGGCTGGGCGACGGCTCCTTCCTGCCCTTTCTCAAGCAGGTGGGCTTGTGGAGTGCCATCCCCCACGCTATTGTGGGCACCTTTTTGCCCCTGCTGGCCATCTGCATGCTCACCGCCTTCTTCGGGCCCAAAGAAAAACGCTCTTTCAAGTACGGCCTGGCGGCGGCCCCCTTCGCCATCTTCGCCGGCCTGTGCTTCACCGTGCCCTACATAATTACCGCGGCCTGGCTGGGACCCGAGTTCCCGTCCCTGGTGGGCGCCCTCATCGGCCTGCCGCTGGTGCTGATGACGGCTTCCAGGGGCTTTCTGGTGCCCAGGGACAGGTGGGAGTTCCCCGCCAAAGAGCAATGGGAGGAAAACTGGAAGGGCATGGCCGGGCCGGGCGCCGGCGAACAGAGCAACATGCCCCAGTGGCTGGCTTGGACGCCCTACGTGCTCATCGCCCTTATCCTGGTGCTGACCAGGATACCTGAATTCGGCCTGAAAGAAATCCTCAGCGCACAGGAAATCGCTTGGAAGAACATCCTGGGTTCCAATATCAACTACTCCCTGCAGTACCTGTACCTGCCGGGCACCATTCCATTCATGCTGGTTGCCGTCATTACTATATTCTTGCATAAAATGCCTGGCGACAGGGTGAGGGAAGCCTGGGGCGCCACCTTCAGGCAAGTGACCGGCCCGGCCATCGCGCTGTTTTTCGCCGTGGCCATGGTGCAGGTGATGGTGCAATCCAGCGTCAACCTAAAGGGCATTGACGGCATGATGATCACCATGTCCAAGGCCACCGCCATGGTGGTGGGGGGGGCCTGGCCGCTGGTATCGCCCTTTGTGGGCATCCTGGGGGCTTTTATGTCCGGCTCCAACACCGTTTCCAACATCCTGTTCGCACAGTTCCAGTTCGGGGTAGCCGGACAACTCGGCCACCCTGGTGTGGTGATGCTGGCCCTGCAGAACGTGGGCGGCGCCGTGGGCAATATGATTTGCGTGCACAACGTGGTTGCGGCCTGTGCCACGGTGGGCCTGACGGGCGTGGAAGGAGTCATCATCCGCCGCAATTTCATCCCCACCGTCATTTATGCCGTGGCCGTGGGTATTTTCGGACTGATCGTCGTTTACGGCGGTTTGGCTTTGAACGCCATGATTTGATTTGCTTGGCTTGGCGGGGTAAATATTTTCTCAAACTGAAGAGTTTTAAGCGTTCGTTTCTTTGGGGAACGGGGTGAAAGGGGTTTGATAATGGACAACCTGGACATTGACGGAATTTACGCCAACTTTAAGGAGCAGGCGGAGTTAATTGCCGCCCGGGTGTACCGGGCGACCGATCCCACCGAGGCCGGCGGGCTTTTGGCGCGGATAATTTTGGAACTTCAGGCGCAAAAGGTGGTGGCGGCGTCTTCCCGGCTGGTGGACCTGTGCCTGGAGGCCGCGGGGGATTGCGGTACAACGGTGCACCGGGAAAACCTGCGCCTGCGCGCCGAGGATGCTGACCTGGGCATAACAGAAATGGACCTGGCCATCGCCGAGACCGGCACCCTGGTGCAGGACAGCACGGATCCGGGGCAGCGGCTGGCGGCCACCCTGCCCGCGGTCCACGTGGCGCTGGTGCGCACCGACCGGCTGGTGCCGCTGTTTGGCGACGCCATTGCCTGGCTGAACGAAAAGAGAACCCGCCTCCCGGGATACGTATCGTTCATATCGGGGCCCAGCCGCACCGCTGACATAGAGAGGGTTTTAACCATCGGCGTGCACGGGCCCAAACAACTGCACGTCATATTCGTGGACAGGGAAGGGGGTGCCAGTGGTGAGTAGCGAGCGCTCCATCAAGGAAAATATCGGCCGGGCGCTGGCCAACGAAAACCTGCGCGGCGCTCTGGGCCGTTTCGGCGACACCTACGTGGAGTCCAGGGAAAGGGCTTACGCCGGCAAGGACTTCGAAGCGTTGCGCGAGCAAATTGCCGCCATCAAGCGCGGGGCGGCGGAAAAGATGGAGGAACTGGCGCGGCGGTTCCAACAGGCGGCCCAGGAACGCGGCGCCCACGTATTCAGGGCCCGTGACGCCCGGGAGGCCAGGGACTATATAAAGAACCTGGCTTTGGAAAAGGGCGTGCGCAAGATTGTCAAGTCCAAGTCCATGGCCAGCGAGGAGATTCACCTGAACGAGTTTCTGCATAAACACGGTCTGGAGGCGGTGGAAACCGACCTGGGCGAGTGGATTCTGCAGCTTTCGGGACAAAAGCCCTCCCACATGGTAATGCCGGCCATCCACATGCTGCGGGGGGAAGTGGCGGAGGTATTCTCCCGGGAAACCGGGCGGCAACTATCCCCCGAAATTCCGCAACTGGTCGGGGTGGCCCGGGAACAGCTACGCAGGAAGTTCCTGGCTGCAGGCATGGGCATTTCCGGTGCCAATATCGCCGTGGCCGAAACCGGCACACTGGTGATCGTCACCAACGAGGGCAACGGCCGCCTTACCACCACCTTGCCCCCGGTGCACGTAGCGGTGGTGGGCCTGGAAAAGCTGGTGGAGAACTTCGCCCACGTGCAGCCCATCCTGGAGGCGCTGCCACGCAGTGCCACGGCCCAAAAAATCACCAGTTACGTCACCATGATCACCGGGCCTACGCCGGTGGCTTACCCCGACGGCACCGTGCGGGACAAGGATTTGCATATCGTGCTGGTGGACAACGGCCGTACCGTTATGCAGGCCGACCCCGTTTTCAAGGAAGCGCTGCAATGCATCCGCTGTGCTTCCTGCCTCAACGTGTGCCCGGTGTTCCAACTGGTGGGCGGGCACGTCTACGGCTACATCTACACCGGCGGCATCGGTACCATTCTTACTGCGTTTTTCAATGAATTTAAAAACGCTGCCGGCATTCAAAACCTGTGCTTGGGCTGTGAGCGGTGCAAGCGATTCTGCCCGGCCAAAATCGACATACCCAAGTTGATCCGCGAACTGCGCCGGCGGGTGGCGGAGCAGCAGGGCCGTCCTGCGGTGCAGAGGTTCATGTTGGAAAAGGTGCTGCCCAACCGGAGCCTTTTCCACCGGCTGATCAAGACCGCCCGGCTGGCCCAGAAACCTTTCCAAAAGGGGCCGGTGGTGCGCCACCTGCCGTTGTTCCTGGCCGGCCTCACCGAGGGGCGCAGCCTGCCTGCCATTGCCGATAAGCCGCTCAGGGAACGGCTTGGCGCGTGGGACGGGGAGGACGCAAAAGCCAATCCTTCCCAGAACAGGGTGGGCTTTTTTGCCGGGTGTCTCACCGATTTTGTGTACCCGCAACTGGGGGAAGCGGCCTGCAAGGTATTGCGCCGGATGAGCTCGGAGGTGGTTTTTCCCGCCCAACAAACCTGCTGCGGCGTGCCCGCAATGTACATGGGCTCCCGGGAAACGGCCTCCGAACTGGCTCGTCAGAATATTGAAGCGTTCGAACGGGCCGGGGTGGACCACGTGGTCACCGCCTGTCCTACCTGCGCCCACGCTCTCAAGCACCAGTACCTGGAACTACTGGGGGAGGATCCATCTTGGAGGGAGCGGACCCGGCAGTTTGCCGGCCGGGTGCAGCACTTCACCGCCTTCGTGGCGGACCGCTCCAGCGATGGTAGCGGGCTGAAGCTGAAGCAGGGCGGGCCCAGTGTAACCTATCACGATTCCTGCCACATGAAGGGCTGCCTGGGCCTGGTGGAGGAGCCGCGCCGGCTGCTGGGCGCTGCGGGCCTGCAGCTGAAGGAAATGGAGGGCTCGGATCGCTGTTGCGGCTTCGGCGGTTCCTATTCCATGAAATTCCCCGAACTGTCCCGGCACATGCTGGAGAAAAAACTGGGGGCCATCGAGGCTGCGGGCGCCGATATGGTGGCGCTGGACTGCCCGGGGTGCCTGTTGCAGATCAGCGGAGGACTTGACAGCCGAGGCGCCTGTTGCAGATCAGCGGAGGACTTGACAGCCGAGGCGCTGCCGTACCGGTCAGGCACACGGCTGAAATTCTTGCTGAGCGGATAAAGGAGGATTAAATTGTGATTTAACTGCTGTGGGCATAATAAATCCCGGTAGCTGTGTTTTATGCGCGGTAATTAGACCGCAGGGCCAAGTTTCCTGTAATTTAATTGTTCAGCCTAATATAAACTCCATGTGATATGATATAATTGTTATGGTTGTATAGTAGCAAGCAGATTCAACAAGCACAGGAGGACTACTGTGGATTTTAAGCCCATAAAGACCAAGAAAATTTACGAAGAAATAATTGAACAAATCAGGGTCATGATCAGCAATGGTACACTGCGCCCCGGCGACAGGCTGATGTCCGAACGGGAACTTGCGGAAAAGTTCCAGGTGGGTCGTTCGGCCGTGCGCGAAGCTTTTCGTGTTATGGAGGCAATGGGTGTAATCAAGGTGAAGCCCGGGGAGGGCACCTTCATCAACGAAACCACTGCCGATTCACTGGTAAGCGCCTTTTCCTCGGTGATGATAGTGGATGAAAAAACGCTTCGGGAGATGATGGAATTACGGAAAATCCTGGAGGTGGAGTCCGCCGGGCTGGCGGCGCAGCGCCATGACCAGCAGCAACTCAACGTCATCAGGCTGGCGCTGCAGCAGATGCAGCACGACCTGGAAGCGGGCAACCTGGGCGAAGAGGCGGATATGAAATTTCACTATGCCATTGCTGAAGCAGCCGGCAATTCGTTGTTGCTCAGGCTGATGAACAGCATAGCCGACACTATGAGCAGGGTTCTGGCGGCGGCCCGCCACCGGCTGTACCGTAACCCCGCCAATCCGCACAAACTGGTGCGGGAACACGAGGCTATTTACAAGGCCATCGAAAACGACGATCCTGCCGCCGCCCGGCGTGCCATGTTGGATCACCTTGTGGGTGTGGAGAGTTACATTTTCGACAAGGCCCGGCAAGGATAAACCGGTTCAGGGAAACAATAACTATTTTTAGTGGAAAGGAATTTTAATATTAAGTGGTTTTATGTACCAACATTGGTCTGACCATCATATTAACATGCTATTAGTCCGACAAGTCTTGGAGGTGGAACGATGAAAATCATGGTTTTCATCAAGCAGGTTCCGGGAACCGACAACGTTAAAATGAACCCGGAAACCGGCACTATGGTGAGGACGGGGAGCAACAACGTAATCAACCCCCTGGATGAGAATGCGTTGGAGGAAGCGCTGAGCATCAAGCGGCAGGTGCAGGATGCCGTAGTTACGGCAATTTCCATGGGACCGCTCTCGGCCCGGAAGGCGTTGAATGAGGCCATTGCTCTGGGGGCGGATGCGGGAGTGCTTCTTTCCTCCCGGGCCTTTGCCGGCTCCGATACCATTGCCACCGCCAGGGTGCTGTCTGCTGCTGTGCGGAAGCTGGGCGGCGCGGACCTGGTTTTGTGCGGTGAAAGGGCCACCGACGGTGAGACGGGGCAAACCGGCCCTATGATTGCCGAGATGCTTGGTCTCCCTGTAATCACTTTCGTCAAGCGCATCCAAATGAACGGCGACCGGGCCGTGGTTGAGAGGATGGTGGAGAATGGGTTTGAAAGGGTGGAGGTGCCCTTCCCCTTCCTGGCCACGGTGATTAAGGACATCAACGAACCAAGCTTTCCAACTTTGGCCGGCAAGCTACGGGCGGGCAAAGCCGAGGTGCCCGTGTGGGGACCCGTGGAACTGGGTCTGGACAATGGCAAATTGGGGCTGGCCGGCTCGCCTACTAGGGTGGTCAAGGTTTTCAGCCCCAAGCTGGCCAGGAACACACGACTTCTTAAGCAGGACGGCTCGGGGCAAGCTGTGCGGGAATTGTTGAAGGTACTGCGGGAAAAGGAAGTCATATAAGGGAGTGTTGACATGAGCTTGCAAGAGTACAGGGGAGTTATGGTAGTTGCCGAACAGAAGAATAACAAAATTCACAGTACCACTTACGAGCTGTTGAACTGGGGGCGCGGTCTGGCTGACAAGCTGGACTGTGGGCTGTACTGTGCCGTGTTGGGTAACAATGTGCAGGAACTGGACGAGCTTATCTTCAGGGGGGCCGACAGAGTATACCACGTCAGCTCGCCCTGCCTGGAGAACTTCCTGGCCAGGCCGTACGCCGCCGCCCTGGCCAGGCTGGTAGAGGAGGAAAAACCAGAGATTGTGGTGGCGGCGGCCACCACCACCGGGCGTACCATCATGCCGATGGCGGCGGCCAGGCTCGAGACCGGGTTGACGGCGGACTGTACGGGTTTGGACATCGATCCGGTGGAAAGAATCCTGCTCCAGACCCGGCCGGCCATCGGCGGGAACATCATGGCCACAATCAAAACGCCTTTCACCAGGCCGCAGATGGCCACCGTCAGACCCCGGTCGGCCAGGCAGGCCGCCAGGGACACGGCCCGGCGTGGGGAGATCGTGGCCAAGCATTATGACGGGGCGCTGTTCTCAACGCCGGAAAATTTCCTGGCTTTTGTTAAGGATACCACCCAGGACGTAAATATCCAGGACGCCGACATTATCGTGGCCGGCGGCAAGGGCATGAAAAACAGGGAAGGGTTTAAGCTGGTGGAGGAACTGGCCAGCCTGTTGGGGGCCGGCGTGGGAGCTTCCAGGGACGCTGTGGACCTGGGCTGGGTGCCCTATTCGCACCAGGTCGGCCTGAGCGGTAAAACGGTGGCTCCCAAGATTTACATTGCCCTGGGCATTTCCGGTAAAATTCAGCATCTGGCCGGCATGCAGACCTCGGAATACATTGTGGCCGTAAACAAGGACCCCGAGGCCCAGATTTTCAAGGTGGCCGACCTGGGGATTGTGGGGGACGCCCTGGAAGTGGTGCCCCAGTTGATCGACCAGTTGAAAAGCATTAAAGCCAACGCTTGAGCGAGGAGGTTAGGCGGTTGCGATACAACAGGGTAACGGAAGAAATCGTGCAAAGACTGGTGGACATAGTTGGGCCGGGCAACGTCGTCACTGACCCGGAAAAGCTGGAAGTTTATGCCGGTGACGAGGTGCCCGAGTCAGAGTGGAAACACCTGCCTGAAGTGGTGGTAAAGCCGGAAAACACGGGGCAGGTGTCTGAAATCATCAAGCTGGCCAACCGGGAGCTGGTCCCGGTGACGCCCCGGGGCGCCGGCACCGGACTGGCTGCGGGCGCCGTGCCCATGCTGGGCGGGATCGTGCTCTCGCTGGAGAACATGAACCGAATTCTGGAAGTGGACCGGGAAAACCTGTTCATGGTTGTGGAACCGGGAGTCACCACCGGCGAGGTGCAGAAACGCGCCCAGGAGGAAGGATACTTTTACGCGGGCGACCCGTGCAGCGCCGACAGTTCATTCATTGGCGGCAACGTGGCCACCAACGCCGGGGGTAACAAGGCGGTGAAATACGGTACCACTTCCCGCCATATCTACGGCTTGGAGCTTGTGCTGCCCACCGGGGAAATTACCACCCTGGGCGGTAAATGCGTCAAGGACGTTACCGGTTATGACCTGATTCATTTGATGGTTGGTTCCGAGGGTACCCTGGGCGTAGTAACCAAGATTTACTTGAAACTGCTGCCCCGGCCCCTGCACAACGCGGTGCTGTTGGTGCCCTTCGCCGGCATGCAGGCCGCCATTGATATCGTACCCAAAATAATGACCAACGGTGGCATCATTCCCACATCCATCGAATTCATGGACAAGCTGTGCATCAAGTCGGCGGAAAATTACCTTAACCGCAGCCTCCCGTACGGAGATGCCGGCGCCTACATCATCATCGAGGTGGAGGCTTACACCGAGTCCCAACTGGAGGCGGACTATGAAACCATCGGCAACATCTGCCTGGAAAACGGCGGCCTGGAAGTGTTCGTGGGAGACAACAAATCCAGTCAGGAAAAAATCTGGAAATCCAGGCGGTACCTGGCCGAGGCTCTGAGGGTTACCAGTCCGGTATACTGCATGGAGGATATCGTGGTGCCGGTGAGCAATATCCCCAAAGTGCTGGCTGAAATTGAAAAGATTGCCCGGAAATATGAGATCAAGATACCCTGCTTCGGCCATGCCGGTGACGGCAACATCCACGCCACCTTGCTGAAGGAAGACATGGATGAGGCCACCTGGCACGATAAGAAGGAGAAGGTGCTGGAGGAAATGTACTCCGTCACCTATGCCCATGGAGGCAAGCTGTCGGGCGAACACGGTATAGGGGCCAAAAGGAAGCGGGCTATGGCCAAATTCATGGACCCGGTGCAATTGAAAATGATTGCAGCCATCAAAAAGGCTCTGGATCCCAATTTGATCCTCAACCCGGACAAGCTGGTGAACGTTCAGTAGCGTCGCCAGCTCACCGGGAAAGCCGGCCGGATAACCCGGCCGGTAAAAGCCTCCTTGTAATAGGGGTTTTGCGAGTAGCGGCCAGTTATTGCGATCTCGGGTGTAGAAAAAAAATAATATAGACATTAAAGAAAAAATAGCAGGGATTTTTCACGTAAACTAGAATAATAACCGTAAAGGATGGTAAGAACCATCCGCCAGGCTTTTGTGTAAGTACATGATTTTTGGTATAACAATTTTAGCGTAAAAGCTATATGAAAAGTTAAACCATGGAGGTTATTGGCTTCACACGAAGTGAAGGCGGTCTTTCATGGTTTTGTTTTTTAGCCCAAAACATATCCTGTTGTAGATTTACCTTGTGAGGTAAAGTAAATGAGTAAAAAGAATTTATTTCGTATAGCTGTCATTGACGGCCAGGGGGGCGGTATAGGTGCCCAGATCGTGGAAAAGTTAGCCATGGCGCTACCGTCTACGAAAGTTGAAATCATTGCCCTGGGTACCAACGCCCTGGCGGCCAGCCGCATGTATAAAGCCGGGGCCAATGAACTGGCCAGCGGCGAAAGTGCCATTGTATATAATGCGCAGCGTGCCGACCTGCTGGTGGGTACAGTGGGAATGATCATGCCCTTCGGTTTCGGCGGGGAAATGACGACCGTTGCGGCGGAAGCGGTGGCCCTTGCGCCGGTGCCCAAATATGTTTTACACTTGAACCGCTCCGGAGTTGAAATTATCGGTGGCGCATCCGAACCGTTACCCCATCTGGTAGATATGTTAGTACAACGGGTGCGTGATCTATTGGATTTGTAACAACCCCAAGTTGAACCATCAAAAACCATGCCATGAAGGTATGTTCCCTTGCAGAAGCGGGTGCAAATTTTCATGGCTTTTTAATTTTGGCAAAGGCTTACCTTGGCAGGGCCTTTGACCTCCTTCAATATATTTCTGCTACCGGGTTTGACATGGACCGGCAGTAGAATAATTTCCTCCTTTTGACCGGCGTATGGGGTTGGCACTCCTAAACCAATCCCATGCGCCCGGGTGCTTTTTTTAAACTAACATAGATATTCCATTTTTGATTCCGGCTTATCCGGGTCAGGAGAGAAAACACCCCGAATGGTTGCCAACGGTGATAAAAGCCTTTCAAGAGTCCATGAGAGGAGATGATGAATTGGAAAAGGCGGAAGTCATGCGGAAAATTGAACAGGAAGAAATAGTTTTCATTCAAGAAGAAGTGAAAGTAGATTTTGATAATCGCCAGCAATCACCTCTTGGTTTCCAGTGGCGCAACCAGCGTTATGAGGTTTTGGAAGTACTAATGATGAGTAAAGATTTATGGGAAAATTTTAATTTTCTGGTGCTCACGAATAAAGGAATTTTTAATCTGATATTGGTAAAAGATAATAAACAGTTAACTATTTCTAAGAGCAAGTGGGTATTAAATTACAAAGTGTTGGATGATGTCGAAGTTGAACATCAGCACTTGAGAAGTAGTTTTATGCTAACCACGGAGCAATTTAAGGACATAATTAACTATCACGGCCACTTTTGCCCGGAGCTGGCAATCGGTTGCCGGGTGGGTTTAATAGCTCGCAGAGAATTGGGAATTAATAAACAAAATTGCGGCGGGTTTTTTGGAATTTCTGAAAATATGTCTTCTGCTATAGATGCCGTCCAGCATTTAACTGGCTGTACAATCGGCAATAAGAACTTTATTGCTTATGACCGGGGTAAGCATGTTTATTACTTTATGAAAATTTCAAGGGAACAAAAGACCCAAGAGGCACTTCGCATAGCTTTAATGAGTCCTGTAATTAATACCCAATTCGAGCCGGACATTGAGAAGAAAATTGTTTCCGGCAGTGCAAGTTGGCAGGAAATCAATAAATACCGGGAAAAAATCTATAGATCAGTGCAAAAGATTTTAAGCCTTCCTGAGGATTCATTATTTAAAAAGACGATAACTGTTTTAGAATGTCCGTCTGAACCGTTTACTGAGAAATACGTAAATTGCGCTTTGTGTGGGGAAATCGTTGCGGTCAACAAGACCGAGTCGACCGAAGCGGGATCTATCTGTTTTTTCTGTGCCTATCCAAATCAGAGGGTCAATGTTGTCATTCAGTGAAAAAAGTTGTTATAAAAGTATGTGCTTTTTAAATAAAAAATTTTAGAAGCTGCAGGAATTAGATCAGTAATTAACGAAAGTTACAAAAATGGGTGGTAAGAACCATCTATGTTGGCCGCCGGAGAACGGCCATACTTTATAAAATAACTATGCCATGAAGGTGTGTTACCTGCAGAAGTAGGTGCAAACTGTCATGGCTTTTTAATTTTGGCAAATGTTTTACCTTGGCAGACCTTTGACATCCTTGTTGCTAATTATTATGGCGGTGCATTCTGGGGGCAAAAATCTTTTTTGGAGGAATGATCAAATGAAACAAAAAACAAGCGCTTTTTTCAAGGACACCACCCACCTGATGGTTTACGGTCACGAATCGTGGTTGGAACTGGCCGGAAGTCACGGCCACGTGGGTGAAAACGTAACGATTTATCTCAAATGGGGCCATAATATGCAAGTCGACGGGCTGGCCGGGAAAGAGAAGATGAAAGCCTTGGTGGTTCACCCGAACGGTGATAAAAAAGACATACAAGTCGCTGGCGGTGGGCCCGAGTATTATGTCCTAAACTTTAATGCACAGGTAACCGGCTTATATCATGTAATCAGTAACATTACCGGTAATTATGTGATAGATAATGAAGGAAAGTTTCAAAAGGGTACCCGGAAAGATTACCCGGATGCCGCGAAGGCCACCTTTTACAACCAATTTGCCCAGGTTATTGTGCCGGTGGGACACGACCTGGAAGGAACACCCCCAAAAGCGGACATACCGCTGGAAATACAGCCGGAGATGTGGAAACAGTGGCGCTTGGGAGATGAAATCAATTTCCAGATCATTTTCCGCGGCGAGCCCCTGGATGGTACAGCGGTGGACGTGGCTTACAGCGGCCCTGGCGGATACCGGCAGTGGCAGGAAATGACGGGAAGAGATGGGCGGCTCGCCCTGCAGGCCAGGGAGCCCGGCCGTTACCTGCTGATTGCCCGCTGCCGGGTGCCCGAAGGGGAAGAAGGGGTATACGATGAGCTTTCACTAACCGCCACCTTTGCGCTTATGGTAACAAAATAAGATCCAGTGAAAAGGTAGGGGATGAGGGGTGCAGGTTATTTTCGAAGTACTACCTGGTGCCCTGAAGTTATGGATAAATGTGTTACCTTCCATGCAGTGATGAGCATGATTGCCGGCATCGGTACCCTAGGGCCGATCCTGCAGGCCGGATTGGTAACTCCTTGGCGCTGTTGTTTTTAGGAGAAAAGTTCAGCTGGTATAAGCTTGTGGGAACTTTTTTGATTATAACAGGTATTTTTTTTGATAAAAAAATAATTAAGAAAAAAAAGATATTGCCTTATTCACAAGGGTTAACATGACACCCCTTTAAAAGGATTTTCTCACCATGTTTCTAAAGCATCTTTACCGGTTAGAAATCAATATCCGGGAAATCGACGAAAAAATTGAGGAGGTCACTAGCTAGAAGCACTATGAAAAAACACAGATATTGAAACCGCTGGTGTAATAAAGAGGGTATTTGGGGTTGGAATGATAATTTTAAGGCCGTTCTTGCCGAAAGGCTTGGGCGGCCTTTTATTTACGGCTTAGCCGGCTTCAACACAGCCCCGTCTATTTTATAATCTTCGCGTACCTCTTGCATGTTTCGGTATAGTTTTGAGCATGTATGCCCGGAAACCGTTTACGTACGTCCTCCTCGATCCGATCACAGAGGACTTGTAAATTTCTGCTTTAGAACATCACGGATCAACCTTCCTTTACTTCAGGCAGACAGACATCCAAAATACTGCGTGTGGATGATACGCCCGACATGGGCGTTTGTATTGGTATCCAAGAGCTACGACCCCAAGTGGAAATAATAACAGGTTCACTTATAGTTTCTAATTTTTAGAGGTAAAAAATTTTTTTTCGAATTTTAAATTTTTCAACAGGAAACGACAAATTAATAGCGAATATAACTATTGTGTTTATTGTGTGATCATAAATCTCATATATTGAGACGAAAGTTGGGCGATAACTTTAATGGAGTTAGAACATAAGTCCGAAAAACGCAGTTACACCAATCAATCGGTTGAAAAAACCATATCCATTCTCAATGCCTTCCGCCTTGACCGGCCGGAGATGACCTTTGCCGAACTGCAGAGAATTACCGGTCTCAATCGCAGCACATTACACCGCTATCTGGTTACATTAATGGACCATGGTTACATGGATTACAATCCGGGGGCCGGATTGTACCGGTTGGGTATCAGGTTTTTTGAATTAGGTGCCATTGTTATGAAGAACATGGACCTAAAAAGGGTGGCAGTACCGTTCCTAAAGGAGTTGGCCGAGAAATTAAACGAAACGGTACATATTGTAGTACGGGAAGGCATCGAAGGTATTTATGTTGAAAAATTCGAACCGCCGGGGGCTATGGTCACCTTTTCGCTGGTCGGCAAAAGGCTGCCTTTGTACTGCACAGCAGTAGGTAAAGTTTTACTTGCTTTTTTGGACGAGACCGAACGGGCCGATTTGCTGACGCATTTAACGTTAGAACGGCGTACCCGCAAAACCATAACAGATAAGGAACAACTGAAGGCGCACCTGGAGGAGGTTTATAATCTGGGTTATGCCGTAGATGATGAAGAATTAGAAGAAGGCTTGATCTGCGTGGCAGTACCTATTTTTGGTCAGGCCCAAAAGATAGTGGCCGCCTTGAGTGTGTCGGGTGCAGCGCACAGGATAAAAGCCAAGTTGGTTTCAGCCGACAGTAGTTTGATAACTTTGTTACAAAAAGTAGCTGTCGCCATTTCGCGCCAGCTAGGTTATATGCCAGAACATAAGGCTTAATCAGGGAGGTGAGATACCGGTTAATCAGCCAGCACAACCGAACGGGACGGATTACTTTACAACATTTCACATTACAGAGGTGGTAACAGAATGCGCAAAAAAATTATGATCCCCGATCTATATGCCAAATACGAAAAAGGCGAACCAATTACCATGCTGACAGCCTATGACTACCCCATGGCTATGTTGGAAGAAAAAGCCGGGGTGGAAATTATCCTGGTGGGCGATTCCATGGGTATGACGGTGTACGGGCTTGATACTACCTTGCCGGTCACTCTGGATATGATCATTCGCCATGCCCAGGCCGTGCGCCGGGGTGCGCCCACAGCTTTCATTGTTGGTGATATGCCCTACATGACCTATCAGGTAAACAAGGATGAGGCGATCCGTAATGCCGGCCGGCTGATGGCTGAAGCCGGGGTAGACTGCATTAAGCTGGAAGGCGGCCAGGAAATGGCGGAAACCATTGCGGCCATAGTTAAAGCTACTATTCCCGTAATGGGGCACATTGGCTTAACACCGCAGTCAATTTCTCAACTTGGTGGTTTTAAAGCTCAGGGCAGAAGTGCCGAATCGGCGCTCAAGCTGGTTGAAGATGCAAAAGCTTTAGAAGCCGCGGGCTGCTTTAGTATCTTGGTGGAGGCTGTGCCGCCGGAAGTTAATAAAGTGATTGTCGAAACAGTTAAAGTGCCTATCATAAGCTTGGGTTCCGGTGTTTATGGCGCCGGGCAGTGCCTGATCGTTCACGATATGTTGGGCTTCTTCGATCGCTTTACACCCAAATTTGTTAAGAAGTACGCCAATTTGAACGCCGAAATAGTTAAGGCCTTGGAAGCGTATGTGACAGACGTTAAGGAAAAAGGTTTCCCCGGGCCTGAGCATGTTTACCCCATGAGCCAGGAGGAAGTGGAGAATTTCCTGGCCCAACTGAAAAGGTAAAACGGAATATGGAGGAATGGTTATGATTAAACATAAGAAGCTCATTGCCATGCTATTAGTGTTGGTCATGTTAGCGCTGACTTTGGCAGGCTGCGGCGGCGGTGCCAATACCGGCGCCAATTCAGATGCAGCAAAAAGCAGTGATAGTGGTACCATCACGCTGAAAGTGGGCCACGTGTTGGCTCCTGACCATCCCTACAACGTGGGACTTGAAAAATTTGCCGAGTTGGTAGACCAAAAGACCCAGGGTAAAGTTAAAGTAGACGTTTTCCACAGCTCGCAGCTGGGTAACGAGCGGGAAATGATTGAAGGCTTGCAGATGGGTACCGTGGACATGGCTCTGGTTTCTACCGCTCCTCTGATGGGGTTCACCAAAAAGTTCATGGTCTTCGACCTGCCCTATATATTTGAAAGCCGGGAACATGCTTATAAAGTGCTAGACGGTGAGATTGGCCAGGAATTGCTCAAGTCTCTGGAGGAAAAAGGTATTGTGGGTCTGGCCTACTGGGAGAATGGCTTCCGCCACTTAACCAACTCCGTCCGGCCGGTAGTACACCCCGCTGACGCTAAAGGTCTAAAGATCCGGACGATGGAAAACAAGGTGCACATGGAATCCTTCCGGGTTATAGGTGCCGACCCTACGCCGATGGCATATGGCGAGTTGTTTACCGCCTTACAGCAAAAGACCGTTGATGGCCAGGAGAACCCCTTGGGCCAAATTGAAACTTCAAAGTTTTATGAAGTGCAAGATTACTTGTCTATGACCGGTCACTTCTATGCTCCGGCGGTGCTGTTAATCAGCAAACAAAAATGGGATTCGTTACCGGCTGATTTGCAGGAACAGATTAAGAGCGCAGCAGAGGAAGGTAAAGATTACGAGCGGGGCCTCATTCGCCAAGCTGACATTGACTTGAAGGAGAAGCTTAAGTCCCGCGGTATGCAAGTAATTGATGTTGACGTTGAAGAGTGGCGTGAAGCCATGGCACCAGTCTACAAAACCTTCGAAGCAGAAATTGGTAAGGACTTAATTGAAAGAGTAAAAAATTATAAATAATTTGGGCCAGAATTTAATGGTTTGAAAAATAGGGCACCGGGGTACGATTGTACCCCGGCCAGCTCTTATTTGGAATGCGATAGACAGGTTAAAGAGGTTTTAAAGAGGTGACTTTATGTTTGAAAAATTAGACCGGGTTTTTAAAAACAGCGGGTCCTTTGCTGCCGGCTTGTGCCTGGCGGTAATGACAATCGTGGTTTTTCTGCAGGTATTTTTCCGCTTTGTCGTTAAAGGTTCCTTGCCCTGGTCGGAAGAATTGGCGCGCTACCTGATGGTATGGGCCACCTTCATAGGCGCCGGTTTAGCTGCGGCTGATAATGCTCATATTGGTGTGGAATTTTTTGTAAAGCTTTTTGGTCCCAAAGCCAGTAAATTCTTTTTAACTATAGCTTATCTTATTGTTTTGTTTACCTCCCTGGCCCTGTTAAACTATTCTTTTATTATCATACAATACCAATTTGCAACAGGCCAACTTTCACCGGCAATGGCCATTCCAATGACAATACCTTACCTGGCCTTACCAGTTGGGTTTATTTATATGGCAATCTGCTTTACTATAGCTTACTGGCGCAATATGAAAAGTCTTTAAATTGTAGGATAGGAGGATAAAAAGTGGGTTGGCTGATATTTACCAGCTTTGCAATACTTGTTTTACTGAATGTACCCATCGCCTACAGTTTGATTTTATCTTCTATTATCTACATCTTGGTAACGAATTCGGTACCCATACACGTTGTAGCCCAAAAAATGTTTACGGCAGTGGATACGTTCACTATTATGGCGGTACCTTTTTTTATGATTGCTGGCAACCTTATGGACAAGGGCGGCATCTCCCGGCGCTTGATTAACTTTGCCAGTAAACTGGTCGGTTCGCTTCCCGGCGGTTTAGGGATGGTAACCATTCTGGCGTCGATGTTTTTTGCTGCCATTTCCGGCTCAGGTCCGGCCACGGTGGCGGCTATCGGTGCCATTATGGTTCCGGCCATGATTAAGGCTAAGTACGATGAGGGCTTTGCTACCGCCCTCCAGGCTACAGCCGGTTATATCGGTGTAGTTATTCCGCCCAGTATTCCGATGGTTACCTTTGGAGTGGTGACGGGTGTTTCCATCGGGGCGCTGTTTTTATCAGGATTCTTGCCGGGGCTTATAGTTGGGTTATGCTTAATGGCAGTTACTTATGTGGTTGCGAAAAAAAATGGTTATGTTGAGCGGCAAAGCAGTGTATCGTTTAAGGAAGTCTTAGTCGCTTTTAAAGAGGCTTTTCTGGCCTTATTGATGCCGGTTATCATTTTGGGTGGTATTTATGGTGGTGTTTTTACCCCTACGGAAGCGGCCAATGTGGCGGTAGTTTATGCTATTGTCATTGGCGTTTTTATCTATAAGGAACTGACCTGGAGAGAAGTATTTGAAATTTTTTGCCGTTCGTCCATCAGTTCAGCGATTGTGTTGCTGATCATTTCTACCGCCGCGGTCTTTGGTTTGATTTTGACCCGGGAGATGATCCCCAACCAGGTAGCCAGTTGGATGCTTGACATAGCCGGGAATAAATATGTGTTGCTGCTGTTAATTAACCTAATGTTGTTGATCGTTGGTACCTTTATGGAAACCAACGCGGCGATTATTATTTTAGCGCCTATCCTTTTCCCGGTCGTTACCCAAATGGGAATTGACCCCATCCACTTTGGTTTA
The DNA here is from genome assembly GCF_015594625.1 of Desulfallas sp. Bu1-1. Taxonomy (GTDB): domain Bacteria; phylum Bacillota; class Desulfotomaculia; order Desulfotomaculales; family Desulfallaceae; genus JADNRQ01. Next base: position 42,303 of record NZ_JADNRQ010000018.1, read on the forward strand.
ATGATGGTGCTTAACCTGGCCATCGGAATGATCACACCGCCCTTGGGCGTGAACCTATTTGTTGCTTCCAGCATGACCAAACTGTCGATTGAAAGGATTGCCAAGGCTAACTGGGGCTTCTTAATTGCTTCACTTATAGCTTTACTGCTTATTACCTTTATACCGTCCATCAGCCTGCTCTTACCCAAGCTCTTTATGAAATAGAATGAATAGGCAATGGAGAAAGAAGGAATAGTTATGCCCAGTAATGTTGAATTGTTTTTACGCGCCTTGGGCCGGCATTTTCGGGCTGACCAGCTACTGGTAAACAAACAGGCGCTCAGCCTGTACAGTTTTGATGCTTCGCCCTACTTTGGTCAACCTGCCGCGGTTTTTTTTCCCGAGAGTACGCAAGAGGTAGCAAATTTTTTAAGTATGGCAGCAAAGTTTAAGGTGGAAACATTACCCCGCGGTGCGGGGACCAACCTGAGCGGTGGGACTGTTCCCAAACGCGGACAGGTGATTATCTGCCTCAGCCGTATGCGGCATATTTTGGCCATTGATTGGGAACGGGAATATGCCGTGGTCGAACCGGGGGTAACTAATTTGGAGTTGCAAAGGGCGGTCGAAGCCAAAGGCTATATGTTTGCACCCGATCCCGGCAGCATGAACGTAGCTACGATCGGCGGACATGTGGCCGAAAATGCCGGTGGCATGCGTTGTGTTAAATACGGCGTTACCAGAGACCACATTTTAGGCCTTGAATTGGTTACGGCCGAAGGTAAAATATTCCGGCTTGGCAAATTGGCCCTGTTAGATGGTAAATATGCCATTAACAGCCGGGTCAATACTGCTAACCTGGTCGATCTAATTGTAGGCTCGGAAGGAACATTAGGTGTTGTTACCCAGGTTATGGTAAAGCTGCTAAAAAAACCGGCAGCCTACAAAACCCTTTTATGTAGTTTCAATGATCTGCGGCAGGCTGGAGATGCGGTAAGCGGGGTAATAAAAGCTGGAATCGTGCCGGCGGCCATGGAAATAATTGACCAGAAACTTACCCGCGCCATTGATGATTTTGTTGGCCTGGGCCTGCCGCGGGACACTCAGGCCCTGCTCTTGATCGAACTGGATGGTTGGGAAGCAGATTTAAGTGTTCAAATGGAGCATTTAATGCAGATATTGCACGCCAATGGGGTGACGCGGGTTGATCTTGCCACTGATAGCAAGGAGCGGGAGCAAATCTGGCTGGCCCGGCGCTCGGTAAACGGTGCCCTGGGCCGGATTAAACCATATTACATGGTGCAGGATGTGACTGTGCCTCGCCATAAAGTGGCGACCATGATCCAAAAAGTGGAAGAGATTGGTAAAAAATATGGTGTTACAATTGGCCTCTTAGCCCACGCGGGGGATGGTAACTTGCACCCCCACCTGTTGTATAGTGACCGGGAGCGGGAACTGCCGCAAATCGAAGCGGCAGCTGAGGAGATTTTTCAGGCCACGGTTAAGCTGGAAGGAACCCTTTCGGGTGAACACGGGATTGGCATTGAAAAACGCCCCTATCTTAACCTGGTGTTTAGACCGGCTGAATTGGAATTTTTACAGGCGGTTAAAGATGCTTTTGACCCGTGCCGGTTATTAAACTTGGACAAAGCTATCTAAACATCATTCCAAACGTGATTGCAGGTGAAAGTAATGAAGGCAACCATACCGGCAGCCCAGGTATTTAACCTGTCTGAAGGTTTACAAGTTCCAATTTATTACCCTCAACATGATAAGGAATTGCAAGAGCTGATTGCAATGGCTCAAAATACCGGCTATAAAATCTGTCCGGTAGGTAATGTTACCAAGTTACCGGGTTTTATCTCACCCGCAAAGTTAAAGTCTGGCCGGTATATATTGGTCAGCATGAGCAAATTTAACCGGATTCTAAGCTATATTCCGGAGAATTTGGCCCTAACAGTAGAAGCTGGTGTAACTTTAACACAAATCTTAGAGCTAACGAGACCAAAACGGCAGTTTTGTCCTGCTTTATTGTTTCAGCCGGTACAAGCTACACTGGGCGGCACGGTGGCATCCAATCAAAAACATCTGCTGGAACAAGCCTATGGCAGCATCAGCAATTATATAGGAGGAGTAGAACTGGTTTCAGCCTCCGGGACACTTAATTTTGGCGGAACTAATGTAAAAAACGTAACCGGCTATGAGATTGGCCGCTTTCTGGCCGGATCCCTGGGCCTATATGGAATTATCAGTAAGGTGACGTTGTTTTTAAAGCCATTCCCCGATCAAGATGCTTATATCCTCTGGAATGTTGACGATACAAAAACCTTATTCAACAAATTGGCTGAACTTAAACAAAAATTATTCACCCTTAAAGGCTGCTGGATTTGGCCGGAAGAAACGCGGCAAAAGTTTAATGTACTGTTCGCCCTGTACGGTACCGCCAACCAGGTGGAAAGCGAACATAAGCTAATAAAACAAGCTCTGGCACCCGGTGCTTTGTCTGTGGCGGCAGCTGAAATTGAGGAGAAATTATTTCACTTGAACCGGGAGAAACAGCAAGCCAGGGCAGTTATATGGGACAGGCAGCAAGCAGTTGAAGTGGTTAACCGGCATGATTTCGTTTTATATGATTATTTAAGCGGCGAGGTATTTACCAATAGTTTTCCCTCCAGTGGAATACCCGGGATTGAACTTGATGATACAGTCACCCTGATCCGGCTGCTGAAAGCCAGATTGGATCCGGCGCAGGTTTTTATTGGAGATGAATTCTATGCTTAACAAAGAGCAAATTTACCATGAGCTGTCTCGTTGTAACAAATGCGGCACTTGCCAGGTTATTTGCCCCACTTATAAGGCCACCTTTCATGAGGGCAACGTGGCCCGGGGGAGACTTTTTTTAGTAAGAAAATACCTTGAGCAAGGCGATCAGGTACTGTTGCAAGCGAAAGAAGTAATCCAAAGCTTGGACCAGTGCTTGTTGTGTGAAAGCTGCACTAAAGTGTGCCCGTCAGGGGTTCGCACGGCGGAAGTGGTATTATACTATCGCCAGCAGTTATTGGCGGCGCAAACGGCAAAAAGTAAGTGGAAGGAAAAGCTCTACCGTCTAGCCTTCCTAAATAAAGCTTTTATTCCTTTTGCCGGTAAGATGGCCTATTATTACAAGAATATTGGTATACTGCCTGACCCATACCAGTTCCGGACTTTTTTGAGCAAATATATTGACGGTCAGGTCCTGAAGAATAATCCCGGTACGGGCATAGTACTGCGTGCTACCGGCCGGCGCAAATACAAAATCAGCTTTTTTGTGGGTTGTGCCATTAACACCTTTTACCACCGGGCGGCGCTGGCCTCCATCAATCTGCTCCGCCGGTGGGCTGACGTTACTTTGTTGGATAATTATTGTTGCGGGGCACCGTTTTTAAGTTTGGGTGACGTAGACAGCTTTAAAGAAGTAGCCGGCCGCAATTTAGACCTTTTCAACCGGGAAAAGACTGATTTTATCGTCACCGACTGTTCCACCTGTGCCAGCGTTTTAAAGCAGTACCCGGCCCGGCTGGGCGTTAGTGCGCCGGTGCTGGCACAGCTTAAGGACCTGGTTGAAATCCTGCTCCTGGAGCAGGAGGAATTGCCCCGGGTTAAAGATAGCGGAGGGCAAAAGTTTACTTTCCATTACCCCTGTCACTTAGTTAGAGGGCAAAACTTAAAAGAGCCAACCCAACGCCTGCTGAGCAACCTGTTTGGGTCATACTACCGGCCTCACCTGGAAGATGATAGTTGTTGCGGTGGAGCAGGCACCTATAGCATTTTGCACAGGCAGCTGGCGCAAAAGATTACGGCAGCCAAGTTGGCCAATATCCAAAACAGCGGTGCAACGCAGGTAGTAAGTTCCTGCCCGGCCTGCTTAATGCAGTTGGATGCCGTGGTAAAGAGATTGTCACTACCACTGGAAGTAAAACCTCTAGCCGTTTTTTTACAGAAAGCATTGGAGGAAAGCAAATGAAACTTGTATTTTACCGCGTGCAGGATTTAGATGTGCCGTCCAGTTTATCACCAGCGGCAATCCAGACTAATATTAGCCAGGGTCTCAAGCAGTACATGGGGGAGCGAGATTTTACGGGTCAAAAAATCGGCCTTTTGGTAGGGAGCCGGGGAATCTGCAATCTTGCTCTCATTGTAACCACAGTTGCAAAATACTTTCAAACTATGGGGGCCAAAGTTTATCTTATACCGGCCATGGGTAGTCATGGCGGGGCTACGTCCCAAGGCCAGAGGCAATTGCTGGAGCATTACGGTGTCACGGAAGCGGCCACGGGAGCAGAGTTTGTTTCGTCCATGGAAACAGTGTGCTTGAGGGAAGTTGACGGTTTCCCGGTGTACGCGGCTAAAGATGCCCTGGCTATGGACGGGCTTGTGGCAATTAACAGAATCAAGCCGCACACCGATTATCATGCCCGGCACGAAAGCGGTCTGGTTAAAATACTGGCTATTGGCCTGGGGAAGCACAAGGGCGCGGAAACCATCCACCGGTACGGGATGCGCGGTTTGACCGAGTTAATTCCTTTAGCGGCCCGTGTCATCTGGGAAGAGCTACCGTTGTTGGGTGGTATCGCAATTGTGGAAAACAAACTGGATCAGACGGCACTGGTGGAAGTGGTGCCCCGGGATGCTTATTTTGCCCGCGACGCAGAATTGCTGTCCATGGCGCGCGCAATGATGCCCCGGTTGCCCGTGGCTGACCTGGACGTGCTGGTAGTTCGGGAAATGGGCAAAAATATAAGCGGTGTGGGTATTGACCCCAATGTCAGCGGCCGTTTCCGGATTGCTGAATACGGTGAACAGACCGGTTTGGCCCGCAGGCTGGTTGTGCTTGACCTTACCACCGCCAGTGGGGGTAACGCTTTAGGTATGGGAATTGCCGATGTTATAACCGACCGGCTGTATCAGAAAATCGACTTCAAAAAAACATACATTAATACCATCACTTCTACCTTTCTCCAGCGGGCATTTATGCCGATTGTGGCGCCGGATGACCGGACCGCTATTAAAATTGCCATCGATACCTGCGGGCGTTATGTGGAACCCGAGCAAGCACGAATGGCGGTAATTAAAAACACCCTGGAACTTAAAGAGCTTTATATAACTCAAGCTCTACGCTCCGAATTGCCTGCAGGCTATGACGTAGCGGCAGGTCCGCTAACGGACGTGTTTGATCCAGATGGAAATTTGCTCTTACCGTTCTAGTTTAATCGTTTGGAGGTTGGCAAAGTGGAACTCAAAAGTCAAATGCTGCGGCAAGTTAATTTCCAGGGTGATGGCCTGCGCATGGGAACGCTCTGGAATGAAAAAGATTTGTCTAAACCACAGATCTTAATTGATAGCGCCTTTGGTGACAGCCATCCCGGCAGCAAACATTTAGATAAGCTGGTCGAAGCGGCCAAGATCAGTGTCTATGAACATCAAGGTAAGCCAATGTGTTATACGGTAACCGATATATGTGACGGCATCGCCATGGCGCATGACGGCATGAATTACTCTCTGGCTTCTCGGGACATTATGGCCTTCATGTATGAGATTCATGCCCTGGCCAGCCCTATTGACGGAGCAATTTTTATTGCCAGTTGCGATAAATCCGTTCCCGCCCAATTGATGGCAATGCTGCGGCTTAATTTGCCTGCCATCCAGGTGCCCGGCGGCTCAATGCTGAGCGGGCCGAGTTATATGTCGTCCGAAATACTGTATGGCTGCGGTGACCGGGTTCTTACCGGCAAAATGGGTTTAAAAGAACTCGGCTACTACACCCGTAACTGCTGCCCAAGTGCCGGGGCCTGCCAGTTCATGGGGACGGCCAGCACCATGCAGTCCATGAGCGAGGCGCTGGGGCTGGCTCTGCCCGGAAATGCTCTAGCACCGGCATATTCAAATCTAATATTGCAGTATGCGAGGCAAGCCGGCCGCCAATTAATGGAGCTGGTTAAACAAAACTTAAAGCCGCGGGACATTGTAACTTATAAGAATTTCGAAAATGCCATTATTGTGCACGCGGCTCTCGGGGGGTCTACCAATGCCTTACTGCACTTACCGGCCATAGCTAAAGAGGTAGGCATTAAAATTGACCCCGGCCTATTTGACCGGATCAACCGGGAAGTTCCAATCTTAGTCAGTTTAAAAACTGGTGGTCAGTGGCCTACTGAGCTCTTCTGGTATGCGGGTGGTATCCCCGCCATCATGCGTGAATTAAAAGATCTTTTACATTTAGACGCTTTAACTGTGACAGGGAAGTCAGTAGGCGAAAATCTCCGTGATCTGGAAGAAAGCGGCTTTTTCAACGAGGTAAACAGTTATTTGGCCAACTATAATTTAACACCGGAGCAGATCATAAAAACCCGTACCAATCCGGTAAAACCACAGGGCAACATAATCATTTTACAAGGGAACCTGGCTCCTGAGGGGGCGGTAATTAAAACGTCCGGGCTGGCACCGGAGATGTATTGCTTTACCGGCCAGGCCCGGGTATTTGATAGCGAAGAGGCTGCTGTCGCTGCCCTGCTGGCTGATCAGATTGTTCAGGGAGATGTCATTGTCATCCGATTTGAAGGGCCGCAGGGATCCGGTATGCCTGAAATGCTCCGGATGACAGAGGCATTGTATACCAGACCTGAATTAGCGCGGCAGGTTTTGCTTATCACCGATGGCCGTTTTTCGGGTGCGACCCGCGGCCCCGCTGTCGGTCATGTAACACCGGAAGCTTATACAGGCGGCCCCCTGGCTTATCTCAAAGACGGTGATTTAATCCGCATGGATATAGCAGCCCGCCGGTTAGAGGTAATTGGCATTGGCGGCCAGGCAAAAGAGCCGGCGGAAGTCGAGGCCGTCTTTGCTGAACGAAGGAAAAATACTGTCTTGCCGCAAAAAGAAAGTACGGGCGTATTACGTTTGTACCGCCGCCTGGCGACATCGGTGGCTGAGGGAGCGACGATTGGCTAATAAAAACTGTGGTCTACATGATGGAACAACAGTTTCTACGTCGAGGTGAATAGATAATGCCTACCCAAGCAGTTGTAATTGACGAAAAAGATAATGTTGCCACTGCCACAACTAATCTTAAACAAGGTTCTCGCGTGAAAATATTTTTAGGCAGCCGGGAAATTGATCTTGCAGTCAACGCTGATATTCCTTTTGGTCATAAATTTGCCATTAGAGAAATTGGTTATCACGAGCATGTAATTAAATATGGCGAGCCGATGGGCAGAGCGACGCAGGTCATTAGGGCCGGCGATCACGTACATGTGCACAATGTGGAAAGTGAAAGATGCCGGGGCGACTGGGAGGATGCAAAAAATGAAATTTAAGGGATACCGGCGGCCTGATGGCAAAGTAGGGATTAGAAATTATGTGCTCTTATTACCCACCAGTATTTGCGCCAATCATGTGGCTAGCGAAATAGCCAGAACAATTCAAGGTTGCACCGTAATTAATAATTTTCACGGCTGCTGCCAGGTAGGTGCGGATGCCAAATTAACTTTCACCACCTTAGTTAATGCCGGCGCTAACCCTAATGTAGGCGCGGTGATCTTGGTCGGTTTAGGGTGTGAAGGTATTCAACCGCCCAAAGTAGTGCAAGCATTAGAGAAAAACGGCAAGCCGGTGGAATGCGTAATTATCCAGGAAGAGGGAGGAAGCCTTAAGTCCATAGCCAAGGGCTGTGCCATCGCGACTAGATTGGCCCGGCAATTATCACTGCAGCCCCGGGAAGAAGCTGATATAAGCGAACTTATCCTGGGCATTGAATGTGGGGGATCCGATACAACCTCAGGCTTAGTCGCTAACCCTGCCTGTGGCGTGGCTGCTGATAAGCTGGTGGCATTGGGCGGTACAAGCATTCTCTCCGAAACAACCGAATTAATCGGTGCCGAGCATATCCTTGCCCGGCGGGCCATAAACGGGAAAGTTAAAAACAAGTTGCTGCAGATCGTGGCAGAATGCGAAGCACGTGCTAAAGCCATGGGTGAAGACATCCGCGGCAGTCAACCTACCCCGGGCAACATCGCCGGTGGTTTAACCACCATCGAAGAAAAGTCCTTGGGGTGTATAAAAAAGGCCGGCTCGTCGCCTATCCAGGGTGTGCTGAATTACGCTGAAATGCCAACCGAAAAAGGCTTATACATCATGGACACTCCCGGCCAGGATATAGAATCCATGTCCGGTATGGTAGCAGGTGGAGCCCAGGTACTAATTTTCACCACCGGCCGGGGCACACCCGCCGGGAACCCAATAGCACCGGTGATAAAAATTACTGCCAATAAAAAGACTTACGATAAAATGCGCGACAATATTGATCTGGATTTATCTGGAGTAATAGATGGTAACCAAACTATTAAAGAAGCTGGCCAGCTAATATTTGATGAAATCATCCAGGTAGCCAACGGTAAGACCACCAAGGCTGAACAACTGGGTCATAACGAGTTTTCCATCTACCGGATTGGCCCTACCTTCTAAGTTCAGCTACATGAACCAATCAACTATTGTGTGGATTGCTGAGAATAAATAAACGGGGGGTAAACCCGTTTTTTTTTCTTCAAATGTCTCAAATACCGGGCTCTTCAATTTCTATGTAATACAACTTAAAATTAAAAAAACTTTGATTTAACTGCAAAAACACCACAGCGGCAGGCGATCCGGCGGATTTCTGGAGTGAGTGGAGCACTGGAAGCGGTCCCTAGCCCGTCATATCCCAAAAGTCATGACCCCTTAGGGCGTGAAGAAGTAGTTCGGCAGTTTACGGCAAGCGTTGACTAAGAGCTACTCCAGCCAAAAAGGTAAAATTGCGAAACGAACGATTGATACCGCCGGAGCGCCAGTTACTAGTACCGGTTTTTGTAAAAAAAATTACTTTGGTATTTTGTAAAACTAAAGGTTAAACTGGTAAACCATGACAGAGATTCCATTTTTACCAAGGCGGCCCAGGCGCCGTCGCTGGTGGTCACCTTTTACCGGATCAGCTTGACGGTGTTGCTGCTGGCGCCGGTTACTCTGGCAACCGGCCGGCATGAACTACGGACCATGGGACGGCGGGACATTGCCATGGCCTGTTTGTCGGGGTTTATGCTGGCCCTGCATTTCGGCGGGGTACATGCTGGTAGGCCGGGGCCTGAGGAGCCGGCTTTCGTTGTTGCCCTATATCGTAATTGTTTACGCTGTTTCCGCGGCTACCCTGCTGCTGGCTGTTCTGCTATACAACCTGCCGCTTTACCCGTACCCGCCCGGCAAATGGTTGATGTTCTTCTTACTGGCGCTGGTGCCCACCATTATGGGCCATATTTCACCTCATGCTTCTTGCAGGCGGCATTATACAATGCCTGGGTACATAAAACTATTAGATTCTCTTCTGCACTCTTTGGGTATGATGCGGGCATCTTCGCTTGGATACCTTTAACCTTGTTGTGACGCAGCTTTTCCAGGTCAAGGAGTATGGCATTGGCATAGCACTTTTGCCGCCATCAAACCTGGATTTGGGTAAGATCAAAGGGATCATAATGCAGCAAAACCCTTTGGCCCACCAGTTCCAAGTCCACCTCGTAAGTATTGCCGGTCAGGCTTATACAACCCGTTGTCCACTGTACGTTGCGGGTTTTCAGGGGCACATCTCTATAAAAAAATAATTTATGTTCGAAAAAGCAGCAGGAACCAGGTTAGTAATTATAGAAATAATAAAATAAAAGGGTGGTAAGAACCATCCATTGGCCGCAGAAGTTCGGCCAAAAGTTTTTAAGTACTTGTATTTTTCAAAGTTAAAACCACAAAACCCATGCCATGGAGGCCTTAGCCCGCTGAAGCGGGTGTAAGCTTTTCATGGCATTTTTAATTTTGTTAAAGCAAGAAAAAGAGGAGGCCATAAAATTGGATGATTGGCAAAAAGTAATCGCTTTCCATGGCCATGCCTGCTGTATCCTGGCCATAGGTTACCGGGCTGCTAAGCTGGCCTTATCTTTGATAAGGGAAACTTCGGATGAGGGAGAGCAGCCGGTGGCGTTGGTAGAAACTGTAGATTGCAGCACGGACGCAGTTCAGGTGCTTACCGGTTGCACTTTCGGAGGGCGGCGTTTAAAAGTAAAAGAGACCGGCAAGTATGCCTTTACTTTGGGATATCCCTCTACAGCCGGGGCCGTGCGAGTGGTGCTGAAGCCCGGGGTGCTCTCCCGCTCGGGAGAGGCTTTCCTGAAACTGATGGAAAAGGTAGCCAATGGTGAGGCTGGTGTTGAAGAAAAAGAGCAGTTTTATAATCAACAGGAATATCTTATGCAGTACATTCTCAATGCACCTGCTGAAGAGATATTTGATACACAGAAAGTCAAGCTGAGTCCGGTGCCTGCGGGATTCAAGTTTCAATTCACTTGTTGCGACAACTGCCGCGAAGAATTTTTAAGCGCGTACGCTTACCGTGTATATGGCAAAGTCCTTTGTCCAACGTGCGCGGGGATGTTATAACTTTTGGGGATAGTCGCAGGTAAACATGAAACAATATTTGATCAAACGCCTGTTTTATCTTATACCCGTCATGTTCGGGGTATCAATAATAACCTTCGGGCTTATTAACCTGGCCCCCGGGGACCCGGCGGAGATTATTTTAAGGTCCAGCGGGGTGGAACCCACCCTGGAGGCGGTGGACGCGCTGCGCGAAGAGCTGGGTCTTAACGATCCCGTATACATCCAGTACGGTCGCTGGTTCCGTGATGTGCTTCACCTGGACCTGGGACAGTCCTACCGTACCGGCCGGCCGGTGGCGGAGGAAATATTCTCTCGTTTTCCGGCCACCCTGGAGCTGACCGTGGCAGCGATATTTTTCATGTTGCTGATCTCGATTCCTTCGGGAATTCTGGCAGCGCTGCACCGCCACGCTTTTGTTGATCACCTCAGCCGGATTTGGGCCCTGGCCGGCGCTTCCCTGCCGGGTTTTTGGTTGGGACTCCTGCTGATTTACTATTTTTCCGTAAAACTGGGGATTTTCCCGGTGATGGGCCGTGGAGGGCTTGATCACCTGGTACTTCCGGCGGTAACCCTGGGTTTCGGGATGGCGGCCACCTATGCCCGCCTGCTGCGGGCAAGCATGCTGGAGGTTCTGGGGCAGGATTATATAAAGGTGGCCCGGGCCAGGGGATTAAAAGAAAAGCTGATTGTGGGCCGGCATGCCCTCAAGAACGCCCTTCTGCCGGTGGTGACCGCTTTCGGGATGAGTTTTGGCCACTTGCTGGGTGGCGCGGTCATCGTGGAAACCATATTTGCCTGGCCGGGGGTAGGCAAATTTTTTGTGGACGCCATTTTCAACCGGGATTATCCCGTAATCCAGGGCTACGCGCTGTTTATGGCCGTCGTTTTTGTAATAGTTAATTTACTGGTTGATATTGCTTATGTTTTCCTGGACCCGCGCATCCGCCTGGAAAGGGGCAGGCAGGTTTAATTTTTGAGCACAAACTTTCAACCTTTCAACACCCGGCACCAGGAACGGGAATGGAAACGGGGGTAAATGCTGGGATGAAGTCATTTACTTTTGGAACGGGTGAAGGACTTCTAATGTCGGCCATTTATCGCCTGGCTCGGGATAAAATGGCCCTTGTAGGTCTTGGCATAATTATTGTTATTGTCGCTGTGGGTATATTTGCACCCTACCTGGCCCCCCATGACCCGGTGCAAGTCGACCTGGGCCAAAAGCTGGCCCGGCCTTCCGCGGAATACCCTTTGGGTACGGACCACCTGGGTCGCTGTATCCTATCCCGCTTAATATATGGAACGCGGGTTTCTCTATCCACTGCAATGCTTGTATTAACGGTCATTATATTCATTAGCGTTCCTGCCGGCACCATTTCAGGCTATGTTGGGGGAAGGTTGGATAATATCGTCATGAGGATTATCGATATCCTCCTGGCTTTTCCCGGTCTGGTTCTGGCCCTGGTTATTGCCGGTATGCTGGGACCGGGGCTGCTTAACGTGATGATTGCCCTGGGCGCAGTCTGGTGGGTGGGATATGCCAGGATTATCCGGGGGATGGTTCTTTCGGTCAAGGAAAAAGAGTTCATCCTGGCCGCCAGGTCCTGCGGCACTTCCCACAGTAAAATTATTTTCCGGCACATCTTGCCGAACGTTCTATCACCGGTGATTGTACTGGCAACCCTTGACATGGGGAGCCTGATTCTGGCCATTTCCGGGCTTTCCTTTCTGGGGCTGGGCGCCCAGCCCCCCATGCCGGAGTGGGGGGCCATGCTCAATGACGGCAGGCCTTACATGCAGGCGGCGCCGCATCTGATGCTTTTCCCGGGACTGGCGATCATGCTGGTGGTACTGGCTTTTAACCTGCTGGGTGACGGTTTGCGCGATGCTTTTGATCCGAAAGGAACAATGCGGGGGTAAAACAGTATCTATGCCAGGTTCCCTGATGGTGGACTTATCCCAAACGGGAGGTGCTGATACTATTTCCAGTAAAACTATTTTAAACGTAAGGAATTTATGTACATATTTTTATACCCGGCAGGGAGTGGTCAAAGCCGTTAACGGGGTCAGTTTTGATGTTAAACCGGGCAGGACCCTGGCCATTGTCGGGGAGAGCGGTTCGGGTAAAACCGTTACCGCCCTGTCGCTTCTCGGTTTGATCGACCCGCCGGGTAAAATTGTGAGCGGGGAAATTTACCTGGACGGGCGTAATTTGCTTGGTCTTTCCCGGGAAGAACTGCGGCGGTTGCGCGGCAAAGATATGGCGCTGGTTTTCCAGGACCCCATGACCTCGTTAAACCCGGTTTTCACCATCGGAACCCAGATCACCGAAACCTTGACCTGTCACATGGGAATAGCCGGGGCAGAAGCGAAGATAAAAGCGATCGAGATGTTAAAAAGGGTCGGATTGCCCCACCCCGAGAAAATAATAAAGCGTTACCCCTTTCAGTTAAGCGGCGGGCAGCGCCAGCGGGTAATGATTGCCCTGGCCCTTTCCATGAATCCCAGGGTTTTGATTGCCGATGAGCCCACCACCGCCCTTGATGTAACGGTCCAGGCGCAAATTCTTTATGAAATGCGGCAGCTGATCAAGGACTGCCGGGCCGGGGTTATTCTCATTACCCATGATCTGGGAGTGGTGGCCGAGCTGGCGGACGAGGTGGCGGTGATGTATGCTGGTTCCATTGTGGAATACGGCGATGTATATGAAATTTTTGACAATCCCCTTCACCCTTATACCAGGGCCCTGCTCAAATCCATACCCCGTTTGGGAACGAAAGATGAAGTGTTAAGACCGGTTCAGGGGCAACCGCCAAGCCTTATTGATCTCCCCGGGCGATGCGCCTTCTTGCCCCGTTGTGAGCACGGAGCCGGAGGGTGCCGGGCCGGCGTACCCCCGCTGGAAGAAATTATCCCGGGCCACGCGGTGGCATGCCACCGGGTAATTGCGGCCAAGCCGGAGGAGGTAACACTGCGTGAGCTTGCTTGAAGTAGACGGTCTGAAAAAATATTACCGGACAGGGGGAGGGCTGTTCTCGACCGGCAGGGAGAAGGTTCACGCGGTGGATGGTATATCCTTTACCCTGGAAAGGGAAGAAACTCTTGGTCTGGTTGGAGAGAGCGGATGCGGGAAGAGCACCCTGGCGCGACTGGTGGCGAGGCTGGAAGAGCCGGACGGCGGAAGGGTTATATTCGAAGGAAAAGACATAACAGAGCTGTCCGGAAAAAAACTGCAGGAGTTAAGATGTGAGATACAGGTTATTTTCCAGGATACCTATTCTTCCTTGAACCCCCGGTTAACGGTGAGTTCTATCGTTGGTGAGCCTTTGGCCAATTTTAACATGGGAACAAGGAAGGAGCAAAAAGAAAGGGTGCGGGAGCTATTGGAAACCGTGGGCTTAAATCCTGAGCACGCTGCGAGATATCCCCATGAATTCAGCGGCGGCCAGCGCCAGCGTATCGGCATTGCCAGGGCTCTGGCCTTGCGACCGAAGCTGGTGGTATGCGACGAACCGGTTTCCAGCCTGGATGTTTCCATTCAGGCGCAAATTTTGAACTTGCTAAAAAAACTCAAGCAGGAATTCGGACTTTCATACCTGTTCATTTCCCATGACCTGGCGGCGGTCAGCTACATCAGCGACCGGGTGGCGGTGATGTATCTGGGGAGGATTGTGGAGGTGCTGAAAAGCCGGGATTTAGCCACAGAGGCCTGCCACCCTTACACGCAGGCCTTGCTGGCTGCGGTCCCGGTGTCCGACCCGCGGCTCAGGGAGGGTAAGGAGTTAATTGTTAAGGGTGAGCCTCCCGACCCGGTTAACCCGCCTGCGGGCTGCCGTTTTCACCCCCGCTGTCCCCGGGCCATAGAAAAATGCCGGTCTGTAGAACCTGTTTTGAATGAGGTGGAGGAATGGCATCAGGTGGCCTGTCACCTGTCTTGTTAAAAAGGACGGAGGTGAATACCAATAAGGTAAGTTATGCATTTCTGTGATTTACATGCGTGGGAGGTATCCAGATGCAAAAGCTGCACCGGGACGGGGATGCTCCCGTATCTTTTTTAATATACCAAATCAAGGAGCCTCGTTTTTGGGAAAAAGCCTGGATCGAGGCCTATAAAGGTTCTCTGCACACCCGGCGCCGCAGCGGGGCGGTTGCCCTGGACTACTGGAACCGCCTGGCCGGGCGGTTTGCGCGCCAGGCGGGGCAGGAGTGCACCAAAAGGCGGGTGGATAGGGTGCTGGCCTGGCTGGAACAACAGGGAATCCTCCATTCGGAAATGGAAGTGCTGGACATCGGTGCCGGTACGGGTGTCTTCACCGTTCCCCTGGCTCGCCGAGTGAAAGAGGTGGCAGCCCTGGAGCCGGCCCCGGCCATGCTGGCCGCCTTGCAGAAAAGGGTTGAAGCGGAGGGACTTGCGAATGTCCATTTTCTTGATTGGGAATGGGAGAAATTTGACCCGGCAGCCGAAGGACTGGCCGAGAGGTTCGACCTGGTCTTTGCTTCCCTCACACCCGGGGTACGGGATGTACAGACCCTTATGAAAATGACGGCTTGCTCCCGAGACTGGTGTTTTCTGTGCGACTTCGCCGGCCGGCGTCTGAGCCCGGCCCGGGAAGAATTGTGGCAGCTGATCTTCGGCGAGGAAATGCCACTGCCGGGGCACGACATCATTTTTCCCCTCAACTACCTCTACGCTTCGGGGTATTGCCCTTCCTTCCAGGTGTGGTCGGACGAGTGGGACGAAGAACTGCCGGTGGAGGAAGCGGTGGCCGGGCTACAGGACTTCTTCCGGGTCTATACCGAGATTACACCGGAAATTGATAAGATAATCGTTGATTACGTGGAGCAACGCGCAGTCAAACAAATCTTCTGCGAGAAATACAGAGTACGCTTGGGCATGATCCTCTGGCAAGTGGCTGCCAAATGGGCAGCTGAAGCAGATGCTACTTGAAAGAAGCGTTAAGATCAACGGATAGAACAAAGGGATAGCACAGGATAATCAAAATGAAAGGGGAGATAAAATGTTAAGCCTCAAAAAATCCGCTATATTTATGTTTTTAATGCTTTTTATCCTGGCCGGTCTGCTTGCCGGCTGCGGTGCAAAGGACCAGGAGCAAATCAAAGGGCAGGAACTGGTAATCGGTGTCGGGCGGGACTTTTACGATGGCCCGGATAGCAGTAATTTTCTCCACGGCAGTACGGGCGTGTGGGAAAGTCTCACCTACCTCAACGAAAACCTGGAGCCCGTGCCGCAACTGGCAGAAAAGCTCGTCTCGGATGACACGGACAAAGTATGGACGGTTTACCTGCGGCAGGGCGTCAAGTTCCACGATGGTACACCACTCAATGCCGAAGCAGTAGTGAAAAGTGTAATGCGATTAAAAGAGCAGGTTAAGTTTGATGAATACGGTACCTTTACGAACCTGAACAATGTGGAGGCCGTCGGTGAGCGGGAAGTAAAGTTCACCTTTAGCAAGCCGGAGCCGGCCTTCCCGGCCAAAGTGGCCTACCACGGGTGCCCCATTTTCAGCCCGCAGAGTTTTGATGCCGAAGGGAAAATAACCTTCCCCTACGGCACGGGGCCATTCAAGTTTGCCGAGTATAAAAACGGCGAAGCCCTGGTGGTGACCCGCAACGATGACTACTGGAGCGACAAAGCGCAGCTGGAAAAGGTGACTTTCAAGGTCATTCCCGACCCATCCACCCGCCTGGCTGCCCTGCAGACCGGGGAAATCCAGGCCGTTGCTGATGTGGGCGGCATCCTGCCGGAGCAGGCCCCGGCGATTACAGGAGATGCTGAACTGGTTTTACTGTCCCGGCCGGTAACCACGACCCATTACCTGCTTTTCAACAATAAAAAACCACCCTTTGATGACCGGCGCCTGCGCCAGGCGGTGAGCCTGTCCCTGGACCGCCCGCAGCTGGTCAAAGAAGTGCTTAACGGTTACGGTGAGCCGGCGGATACCATCTTTACTTCGCTGGCCAGGGCATGGGTGGTTAAGGGGTTGTGGACAACGGACAAGAACAAGGCCCGGGACCTGGCCGCGCAGGTCAAGACCGGCACGCCGCGTAAAGTGGTTTTTGTCGTCAACTCGGCTCTGGCCAACCGCTGGCCGTACAAGCCGATTGCAGAAATACTGCAGTCGGACCTCAAGGGCCTCGATTTTGAGGTGGAACTGAAAATGCTGGAGATGGGCGCCTGGAAAGAAGCGGTAAAGAAAGGCGAATATGACCTCACCTTAACACCCTATACATTGATGACCGGCGACCCGGACTTCTTCTTCGGTAGCTGGATTCACTCCCAAGGGCAGATGAACGTGCAGCGGGGCATCGGATACAGCAATCCGGAAGCAGACAGGTTGGTGGAGGCGGCTGCTGCCGAGCGGGACCCGGCTGAAAGGCGGCAGTACTACCGCGACCTGCAGCAGTTGGTGGCGCAGGACGTGCCGCTGTGCCCGGTCTACCATGATGTATGCCTGTACGCGACCGGAAAAAAGGTCCATGATTTAAAGCTCGATCCATTTTTTAAGCCGGGGCTGGATAAAGCCTGGATCGAAAAATGAGCAGTAATTAACGGGTCAGGTAATTTAGCATTAAATAGTCTAACCATGAAGGTTTTTAGCGCCCTAATGGGAGCACCCTGGTAGCCAATAAATGCCATTAGCCAACCGAGGGCCAGGGTATATCCCAAGGAATGAGGGGTTCTTCATAGTTTTCTTTTCGGATGGGTTTTTGTTTTTTGCAGCTTGTATTTAAAAAGTTTGAAGGAGGGATAAAAAATTATTGTACGAAAAAGAGTAAAAAATTTACCGTCCACAAAGGACGTGGTGATTACAATTAAGAACGCCGTTGTTTCTTATCGAGAAGATGTAGCCTTGAGGGGTGTTTCTTTATCAGTTAAAAAAGGTGAACTGGTTGGTATTATAGGGCCAAATGGTGCCGGGAAAACAACCATCCTCACTCTGGTTAACGGATTGGGAAAACTGCTCAAGGGACAAGTGCAGGTGCTGGGCTGTATGTTAAATAACGGCTGTCCGGCTTATTTACGCAGGCGCATCGGCTATGTACCTCAAATTCACAATATTGACCCCCGGATGCCGGTAAACGCCGGGGAAGTGGTTATGATGGGGCGTTACGGGCGACTCGGCCTGTTGCGCCGGCCTGGTATTCTCGACCGGCAGGTGGTTGAGAGCTTGCTGAGTTTGGTAGGCATGAGCCACCTGGCCACCCGCCCCATCGGCCACCTTTCGGGCGGTGAGCAGCAGCGGGTGGCCATTGCCCGCGCTCTGGCTCAGGAGCCGGATATTCTGCTGCTGGACGAACCTACCACGGGTCTGGACCGCCGGGCGCGGGTAGAGATAATGGCCCTGGTAAACGAAATCCACCGCACCCGCAACCTGACTACATTGATGGTGACTCATGAACTAAAAACAGCTTCGGCAATTTGCAACCGGCTGGTTTTGATGAAAGAAGGGCGTATTTGGTCCCAGGGTAAACCGGAAGACGTATTGCAGGAAGAAGTTTTGGATCTCTTGTACGGTGATGATAATAAAGTGGCAAATTATTTTTAGAGCTATTTGCTTTGCTAAAAGCTGCCGTCTTGAAGTTTATGAATTCGTAGGGAGGTTAAAAAACTGGATCTTTCTATCTTTACATACCCGTTCATGCAAAATGCTATTCTGGCCGGTCTGTTGGGCGGGGTAGCTTGTTCTCTTATTGGTGTCTTTGTGGTTACCATGAATCTTTCTTTTATTGGGGTTGCCATTGCTCACGCTGCCTTTGCCGGCGCTCTTTGCGGGGCGTGGCTGGGTTTTAGCCCACAAGCCGGGGCTTTTATTTTTAGCTTGGCGGCTGTGGCAGTCATTGGTCCGCTTGCCGACCGGGGAGAGTTTAATCCAGACACGCCCATCGGCATTATCTTTTCCTTAACCATGGGGCTGGCTTTCTTGTTTATGGGCCTTTTGCCCGGCCCCAAAACCCAGGCTTTGGAGCTGTTGTGGGGAAGCATACTTACGGTGAACAACTTTGATCTTGTTTTGCTGTTCATTGTGGCTGTGATTGTCTTAACGCTGGTAATGCTCTTTTTTAAAGAAATCCAGGCTGTTATATTTCACCGGGAAGCTGCCCTGGCTGTTGGTATTCCGGCCAACCTGATCTTTTATTCTATGTTATTTTTAACCGGCTCGGTAATTACCGCATCTTTGCGCAGTATAGGCGGCTTGCTTATTTTTAATTTAATCCTTAACCCCGCTGCTGCGGCCTACCAGCTTACCTACAGTTTGCGGATAATGTTTATTTTATCTGCCTCATTTGGTATCCTTTCCACCTGGCTGGGGCTCTTGATTTCATATTTATTCAACACACCCAGCGGCGCTACCATCGTGCTTGTTTCAACGGTTATTTTTATAATAGCAGCTGCTTTTTCTCCCAAGCGTAAAGTAAAAAAATGGAAAAATGAATTGGAGTCGGCACTGAAAAATTGAGGATCATCGTATCAAGCCATACAAGGAAACAAAGCACGGCGTTGTCCTGAACATGCCGCCTTCGCATCGCCGCCAAGTCTGGTTCGAAGCAAGCTGTAGTTGCCGGCGGCACTAAGCACTGGAATGAGCAGGGATAACGCCGTGCATTTCTTAAAGTGGGTTAACTGAATATTATTCGGTGTAATAAATCATTCTTTTTTGCCCAAAGCTATAAAACGATCCTGGCCATCCGTTACTCTTACCCCGGAAAAACCGGCTTCTTCCAGCATGGCTTGCATCTCCCCGGCCTCGGGAATCATATCGTTTGCAACCAGGCCCCCGATTTCGCGGTGCCGGTTGTTAATGTAATCCCGGCTGTCTGCGTGGCATATAATTATCATCCCCCCGGGCTTTGTTACTCGAAATAGTTCCCTCAAGGACCCCGGTTTATCGGGGAAATGGGGTACACAGGAGTTACATACCACCGCATCGAAAGTGTCTTCTTTCGCCGGGATGTCCATCACATCGGCGTGGACAAAACGTACACGGCTATCGGAAACCTTGGCCCGGGCGACCTCCAGCATTTTCTCCGCAATATCCAGGGCCCATACTTCTCCGTTCGGCCCCAACCTTTCCAGCAACAGGGGAATCATGATTCCGGTACCGGTTCCTACGTCCAGTATTTTACCCTCCGGTGGCAGGTCAATAGAAAATATAATCTCTCGTAACCTTTCCTTGACATAGGGCGGGTGAATACTATCCCACCTCCCGGCCATGTCGTTAAACCATTTCCGGTATTGTTCGTTCAAGCTTTTTCCAACCTGGTTCAAAAAAGCTCACAATACCTAATACTACAGCGTAATTTAGAAGATGTATTAAGACGAAACCTGGTTTCTCCCAGGCTCACCCGAAAAAAGCTGAAGCTCCTATAATCCTAATGATAGTCAGGTTTAGAAGATGAATTTACGCTG
>NZ_JADNRQ010000019.1 GCF_015594625.1 Desulfallas sp. Bu1-1
GGAAAATTTATGGAATGAGCTGGTTCGGGATATACGGGAGAACGGGGTAATTAACCCGTTAATCATAACGCCCGACTACACCGTGCTGGCGGGCCACCTGCGGCTGGAGGCGGCACAACAGGCGGGGTTAACCCACGTACCGGTCGTTATCAGGGACGTTGATCCGGACAGTGATGAGGCGGTGGAATTGCTTATCAAGGACAACTTGTTAAGGCGGCAGTTGAACGACATGCAGGTAGCGAGGTTGATAAAGGTGTTAAAGGAAAAATACGGAGTAAGACGAGGCAATAACCAATATTTAGGAGATGCAACGGCCATTTTGGCCGAAGCTACCGGGTTGCCAAAAAGAACATTACGTCGATACGACAAGCTCAATGACCTTATTCCTGAACTTCAGATCCTGGTCGAATCCGGCAGATTTGGCACTACGGCAGCAGAGCAGGTAGCTTTTCTGTCGCCGGAAGTACAGACTGAGATTTACAAAAGGCTCAAGGAAGAAATTACCAACATGACACTGGCTGAAATCAAAGAACTCCGCAGGAAAGTCGAAGAAAGGGAGCAGTTAGAAAAAGAATTAGAGAAAGCCCAGGCTACCGCAAAAGAAATGGAATCCCGTGCCATCGAAGCAGAGGATGAGTTGAATGAGGTTAAAATGGAGCTTTCCAGCTTACAAGAAAAGCTAAATGAAGTGACACTCCGCCGTGGGCTAAAGCCCAGCGGCTTCTTTGGGCACCCGTGCGTAGTCGCTGCTCGTAGTATTTGCGGCGTGGCCGCTACCACATTGAGGGCGTAGTGGGCGACGGATACCTCGGGCGGTGCCAGGCCCGGCCCAATCCCCGGTTTGGATTTACTGCTCTTGGGGGACCGGACCACCTTCGCCTTTCGGCAAAGGCTTTGGTCGTTTAGTTATGCCGCATATCTCAAAAAGAACTTTTTAGCTATATTCTGGACCGCGTTCAGATCAGCGTTGCCCCGTTTACCGCAGTGGCAGGTAAACAATGGCGCACCGGGCCGATACCCTTCCGGGTTATCTTTTTCACCGTGCCGGGCTATTTCCAGACCGCAACTGGCACATAGCCTGCTGGTATCTCTCGGGCTTACCCGGCTGGTAATTATGCCATACTCCCAGGCTTTGTACCTGGTATAGCGGACTATCCTGCCCCGGAGCCAGTATGAACGCTTGGAATTGGCCCGCTTGCTATACTTGCCCTTTTCCGGCTTAAATTTACCCAGGTGCTCAAAGACAATGATACTCGCACCATATTTTAGGGCAAATTCCACTATCCGTCGGGATACCCGATGGGCTTCATAATCGTCGATATTTCGGATTTTGTTCCACAGGGCTTTGTTATCCTGCTCGTCTTTGTTTAGGACGCCGGTAAGGCTGCGCCTGGTCGCGATCATACCCAAAAGACGCTTCCTGCGGCCGTTTAAGCTATCGCCACCACGGATGAACCGGGTAGCCACCTGCGTGCCGTCGCTTTTGAATATGCCACATACCGCCAGCCTATCACCAATGTTTAAATCTACGGCGCAAATTCGTAAATCAGGGTTCTTTATTTGCTCGGCTATTTTTTGTACCTTGGGTTTTTGCCTTTCGATCGGGAAATGAATCTGCAACCGGTTTTGTTTAATAACTACATGAGGGCAACCCACTTCCCAATCGTTAGGAATTTGCCTGCCGGTTAGATGAAACTTAACCCATCGCCAGGTGTTGCTGTCGAACAGTTTCAGCATGATACTGTTTATCCGGTAGTCTTTAAACATACCGGAATAAAAAACGACATGCTTGTGCCACTTACGGGGCGGCACCGGGGGTTTGTCAGTAAATTTCTTGCCTTTGGCTTCGGCTTTGGCTTTTAAGTTTTTCCACCTGTTCAGGTTGGAGAAAAAAGACCGGGCTGCTCCAAGGGCAGCGTTAATACAAGCCCTCCGAAACATGGCCGGAATATCCCATTTTAAAGGGAACGGCGGAGCCGGATTATCTTTGGTTTTGTGAGTAAATCTTTCAAGCTCGGTTAACGCTTCTTTGTTAGTTAGCTCGAGAATAACCTCGTGTTCCTGGATTATCCCAAAGTAAAAGGCGGTTACTTCGTTGAAAAGCTTTTCAGTGAGCTTGAACCATTCGGGGAAGCGATATTCTAGAGTTTGCTTGATGGTTTTAGTAGGTTTTGTAGGCATGATTACAGCCCTTTCTAAGCCCTGATGTAATATTTATAGCATAGCATTTACCAACATGCCAAACAAGTGTTTTATGGCTAAAGCCCCAGATAAACCCGCCTTTTTACTCGGGCTAAAGCCCGGTAACTTGCGGCGGGTTAAAAGTTCTGTCACCATTTCGACGAAGGTATATGGATAGCCCGCAACTTCTGCCTGTTTGTGGAGTATATACTCAAAAAGCTAACCGATTCGGAGTACGTTGGCAAAAACAACGCCCTGTTGTTCAAGAAATCCTTCTCCAACCCGGGCTGGTTTCATAAGGCTGCCGCCGTCTGTGGACTTAAACTGTTGGAAGACAATTATCAACGCGGGGCAATAAAGAGCATTGTGGCAAAATCCCACCTGGACCTTCTATTCTATGTCCGGCATGTATCAAAAAGCCTCGGTGCCGCTATCGGGCGCAGCACGAAAAATCATAATGCGGATGAAATGAGGGTTGAATTAAACGAAACGCTGGAGCATTTCTTCAAACGCACGTATCACAGTTTTCTGGAAATTAATCATGCCCATGAAGAATACTCTTTGCTTGAAAAGTGGCTGCCGAAAATCGAGAGCACCATGGGGCTGATGATGGAGATGGACCCGGAACGGATGTTGGAGCAGGCAGATATGAACGAACGGAGTCTGAAAAATGTTGGATTTAATAATTTTTATGGTTAACAACGCTTGTTTTTTAATAACATTGTTACTTTATTTACATTTCAGAGAATATGACGCCAAGGGGATGTATTTGGCCGGCAGCACGGTTCTGCTATGTGCAATTATCAACATTTTTTTACTGTTAATTAGCTTGGCCGCACACTCGTGACTTTAGTCAGGCCGGCGCACACGTCCACTATTGGCTACTGGAAGTACATGCGGCGGTATGGGGTAATTATCCATCATGCCGCCGCTCTGGTTATAGCTCGGCGGGCGATTGGCTTCAAGGAACGCATTACCGGTGAACTGAAGCAGAAAATCCAGGCTGTCAAAGAGAAGCTGAACCGAAAGGTCAATTCCTTGCCTGGGGAAGGAAAAGGGATGACCCGAAAGGTGAAGCGGCTCTTCAACCGGCTGGACGAAAAGATTCCCGTATATAACGGTTTGGACCGTTTCAAACAGGAATCGTTTTATTCCGTCTGGCACGACTTGAAGCAGCTCGCTTTATCGAGTAGGTGACCCCGTTTAGCCGGTGTCGGACAAACCGGTAGGCCGTATCTAACAGATCGCGGGAGGCAATGTTTACCGCGAAATAGTCAACATTGATGAAGGCGCAAGCCGGAAGTGCCTATTTCGCGCAGTTCTCCCGTCCGGGTGGGACTCCCGGGGCCGAGGTCTCCCTGTCGCTATAGCCTGCTCCCGGGGGTAGGCAAACCCAATCCAGAAAGGAGCGAAAGCCTGGTCATGGGGAGGCCGGGTTCACAAAAACTAACAGCTTGTTAGGTATTGTGAGCTTTTTTGAACCAGGCAATTAAGTTGATTAATAGGATAACAAGAAATTTACTGTTAGTTTTAATTTCTCTGGCAATGGTGCTTGTAGTTGGGGGATGCGGAGAAAATAAAAAGGAAGTGCTTAAAATCGGGGTTACCCAGTTTGTGGCACACCCGGCCCTCGACCTGGACCGAAAAGGTTTTCTGGACCAGATGAAAGAGGAAGGGTTTATTGAAGGGGAAAATGTTGTGTTTGATATCCAAAACTCCCAGGGTGATCCCAATTTGGCCAAAACAATCGCCGATAAATTTGTAGCCGACAAGGTGGACGCGATTTTGGCCATTACCACACCCAGTTCTCAAGCCGCCGCCCAGGCTGCGAAAGGAACGGATATACCCGTGGTATTCATTGCCGTTTCCGACGCGGTAGGGGCGGGGTTGATCAAGGCTGTTGACAAGCCCACCGGTACCAATGTCACCGGGGTATACAGCGCCGACCCGGTGGAACAACAAATGGATTTGATTATGGAAATGGTCCCCGGCATAAAACAACTAGGACTGATTTATAACGCCGGCGAGGCTAATTCGGTCAGCAATATCAACAGGGCCAAAGCATACGTGGAAAGCAAAGGACTCAAGACGGTGGAGGCATCCGTGGCCAGCAGCAACGAGGTTCAGGCGGCCGCCCAATCTTTGATGGGAAGAGTGGATGCAGTGTTTGTACCCCAGGATAATACGGTAATTTCCGCCCTGGAAGCACTATTGAAAGTATTGGAAGATAACAATATTCCCCTGTTTACCGGTGATACCGAGTCAGTAAAACGCGGCGCAGTGGCGACCATCGGGAATGACGAGTATGATTGCGGGCGTCAGGGCGCAACAATGCTGGCTAGAATCCTGCGTGGTGAAAAAGCGGGGGAAATCGTCCCGGAAGAAATCCGCAAACGAACCTTGATGATCAATAAGACGGCCGCGGAAAAAATCGGCCTTGCCATTCCCGACTCCGTACTAAAACGGGCGGATGAAATAGTGGAGTAAGCGCCTGGAAAAGAGTGACGGCTCATGGAAAGCGTAATCATAAACGCTCTACAACAAGGATTAATTTTTGCCTTTATGGCGCTGGGAGTGCTGTTAACCTTCCGGTTGCTCGGGTTCCCGGATCTTACCGTGGAAGGTACATTCCCCCTGGGTGCCGCGGTAACCGCAAGAGTAATTGTCGAGGGGGTCAACCCTTTGCTGGCCGTACTGCTGGGAGCAGTTGCCGGCGGCATGGCGGGAGCGGCGACCGGTCTTATGCATACCAGGCTGAAGGTTAATAACATCCTGGCTGGCATTTTAACCGCAAGCGCCATCTACACCGTGATGCTTCGCACAATGGGCCGTCCCAATACACCTCTTTTAGCGCATGAAAATGTTTACGGCCAAGTGCTGGGCTGGTTTAACCTGACCGAAACAAACAGCACCGTTATCATCGCTTTACTGGTATTAACGGTAATAGTTCGATTGCTGCTCGGTTGGTTCTTGAATACCGACATTGGATTAGCCCTGCGCGCCACCGGCAGCAACGAGCAAATGATCAGGTCACTTGGGGTCAATACCGACAATACCAAATTAATGGGTTTAATTATCGCCAATTTTTTAGTTGGCCTGTCGGGAGCATTAGCCTGCCAGTTGCAAGGTTTCGCCGACGTGGGCATGGGCATCGGCGTGCTGGTGGCGGCTATCGCTTCGGTAATCGTGGGGGAAACCATTTTCGGCGGCAACCGCCTGGGCCGCTTACTGACGGGTGTGATTTTGGGTTCGATCGTCTACCGGGGGTTGCTGGCCATTGGTTTACGGATGGGCTTACCAGCCGAGGATTTCAAACTGATGACCGCTGTGCTCGTTTTGCTGGTCCTTTGTCTGCCTAATTTCAGTCTTAATAAACGACTGGCCGGAGTGGTTCCAGGCGTACAAACCAAAAATAAAAAACCTCGCCAAACTCGTTCCTTACAGGCGGACTATTCCCCGTCTCCTGCCAAAGAATTGACAGTGCATGTCCAAAATGACGGGAGGGTGGGCGAGTGATTAAATTGACAGGTATAGATAAATATTTTTTTGCCGGTACCCCCAACGAGGTCAAGGCGCTGGACAATGTCAACCTACGGGTTGCCCAGGGAGATTTTATCACTCTGATCGGAAGCAACGGGGCGGGTAAATCCACTTTGCTCAAAGCAATCGCAGGAGTCATTTCCGTTGACGCCGGGAGTATAGAAATTGACGGCAGGAACGTAACAAATTTGCCGGAACACACGCGCGCACGTGATATCGGCCGCATTGACCAGGACCCATTGGCCAGCACCGCCGCGGAATTAAGTATTGAAGAGAACTTGGCTATGGCTTACCTCCGCGGGCAAAAACGCGGCCTCGCCAGGGCGGTTACCGGCCAGCGAGCCGAAATATTCAGGGAAGCTTTAAAGAATATAGGGCTGGGTTTGGAGAGTCGCCTTAAAGTTCCCGTAGGCACGCTTTCCGGTGGGCAACGCCAGGCGCTGGCGCTGGTAATGGCCACACTTTCCCGTCCAAAACTGCTTCTACTTGACGAGCACACCGCAGCCCTTGACCCAAAGGCCGCAAGGCTGGTCATGGAGATTACGGAGCGATTGGTTAACCGCTACCAGTTAACTACGTTAATGATTACCCACAACATGGAACAGGCAATTCGTTTCGGCAACCGGCTGATCATGATGCACCGTGGCCGGATCATCCTGGATATAGGAGCGGAAGAGAAAAACAAACTTACAGTACCCGATTTGGTAACCAGATTCACTTCCTCCAGCGGTTCCGTCTTTGATGACGACCGCGTGCTGCTTGCATAACTAAATCTAAAAATATAGCCGGACGCCCGAACCGGGCAAGGTCCGGCTTGTTTACTTGTTACCGCTTTAAAGCTGGGATGCGATAACCGCTTTTTGAATGTGGTTGGTACCTTCAATTAAGGACATGACCCTGGCGTCCCTCAGCAATTTTTCCACCGGGCAACCCTTAAGGTAGCCCCTTCCCCCCAATATATCCATTGCCGCTGCGGTTGCCTCCTGGGCCACCTGGCTGCCCGCAATTTTGGCCATGGATGATGCCATGGTATAATCAAGATCATTGTCGATCAACCAGCAAGCTTTCCAGACAAGCAGGCGTGCGGATTCAATCTTTGTCTGCAGCTCCGCCAGGGTAAAGGAGATTGCCTGCTGGGAAAATATGGGGCGCCCGAACTGGCGGCGCTCCTTGCTATACCGCAGGGCAAATTCAAAAGCGGCCCGGGCAATTCCCACGCCCACGGCACCCGCCAGTGCTCTGCCCCGGTCGAAGGTTTGCATCAACAGTAAATAAGCGCCGCCTTTTCGACCGATTACCAGTTCATCCTGCACGAGCGTGTCTTTCATGATCAACTGGACCGTACGGGCGTAACGAATACCCATTTTGTTGCGCACCGCTCCAACCTTTAGACCCGGCACACCCGAAGGCAACAAAAACGCCATCATGCCCGCCCGCTTATTTTGGGGATCGGTAGTTGCAAAAACCGTGGTAAAATGGGCTATACCACCGTTGATGACAAAGTCTTTCACGCCGTTGATTTTCCAAACGCCGCCTTCACAGGCAGCCAGCGCAGACATGGCGCCGATATCCGAACCGGCCTCCGGCTCGGTCAGGGCAAAGGCGGCAAGATGTGGTTCAGGGGAAGCCAGAAGCGGCAAAAATGTTTTCTTTTGGTGTTCCGTCCCGGCCAGTATAACCGGTCCCGCGGCGTGGATATTGGTGGTGACCACCGTGGCCACCCCGGCACAGGTGGCGCCCAATTCCTCCAACAACAGGGCGGTGGAGAAGTAATCCAGCCCGCGCCCGCCGTACGCCCGGGGGATGGTCGGCGTCAATAAATTGTGCTCGGCCAGGGCCTGCGCCGGCCTGAAATCGAAATGGTCATCCCCTTCATCCAGTTCCCTAACCACAGGTGCAATGCGCTCGGCGGCAACCTGCCGTATTTCCTCGATTAATTGTTCCTGGGCGGGACTCAAACTAAAATTCGCCATTGCATCCCACCTCCCTTTCTTTCAGCCAAGTAACAAAGTTTATTACTAGAATTTGGCCCGCGGGGGAAAGGGACTGAAACAAGCGCAACAAATTTTGTTCCAGCGCGGTTTTCTCCCCCTGGTCTTCCCCTGGCATATTTAAAATTGGCAACAAGTTTGCCTGATAGGATGTATCTTTCTTTTTCGGAGCGGGAGATGATTGATTACCCGGTTCTCCGCTTTGACTTTCCGGTTCACCCCGGTGATAATCCGCGGGTCGTAGAAAGTATTCAATAGGTTTGTTCAATATCTCCGCGATTTTCTCCAGTTGGGCCAGGTATATTCTGCGCTTGCCCTTTTCATAGTTAGACAGGGTGGACTGGGAACAACCTATTTTCGCCGCCAGTTGTTCCTGGCTGTAACCCGCCTCCTCCCTGGCCAATTGCAATTGCCTTCCAATTGATTTATATCCCATTTTGCCAGCCTCTTTAACGTTTTTATTAATTTACCATAATTAAGATAAAAAAATTACTCTCAAAAGAATTATAACATGAAATATTGATTCAGTAATTACATATTGCTATAATTATTCCAATATATAATAAATTGACTATTCAAAAAACAAATTTTTTTAAAAGAAGGAGGCTTTAATTTAATGAACCTGGTTGAAATGCTGGACCGTAACGCAAGGAAATTCCCGCATAAGGACTGCCTGCGCTACGGCGGTCGCGGTTTGACTTTTGCCGGTTTAAAAGAACAAGCCGAGCGGGCGGCAGGTTTGTTTCAATCCTGGGGTGTGCAAAAGGGTGACAAAATTGCCATTATGAGCTTTAATACTCCCGCCTTTGTCATCGCGTTTTTTGGTGCGCTCAAAGCCGGGGCTGCGGTGGTACCGGTAAACCACAAGCTTGCTGCTCCAGAGGTTGATTACATACTGGAACACAGCGAGGCCCGGGCTTTATTGTTTGACGGCGCCCTTAGCCAGATTGCAAACAATATTTCGGTTCCAATTAAAATGGCCGCCATCGATTCCGATGCAGGGGGTTTTGAACGCATGGAGAAGGCCATGGAAAATATTTCAGTCTTTAAACTACAAGAAATAGAAGACAATGATTTGGCCGAGATACTTTACACCTCCGGCACCACGGGCAAGCCCAAGGGATGCCTGCATACCCACAAAAATGTCATTTTCGCCGGAATCACCGGCGCCCTGGCCATGAAGATGGACGAGCAAGACCGGCTGTTGATGGCCATGCCAATTTGGCATTCCTCTCCTTTGAACAACTGGTTTATGGCCGCCCAGTACATGGGAGCCACCACGGTTCTCCTGCGTGAATATCACCCTCTACATTTCTTGCAGGCGGTGCAGGACGAAAAATGCACCATTTATTTTGGCGCGCCCATCAGTTATATCATGCCCGTCCAGTTAATTCCCAACTTTGGCGATTTTGACCTGTCTTCTATGCGCTGTTGGATTTACGGTGGCGGTCCCATTTCGGGTGAAGTGGCCCTCATGCTGGTGGAAAAATACAGGAGCAATAATTTCTACCAGGTTTATGGCATGACCGAAGCGGGTCCGACAGGCACGGTGCTTTACCCCCGGGACCAAGTACGCAAAGCGGGTTCCATTGGTTGCAACGCCCTGCCGGGTGCGGAAATCATGGTGATGAAGAGCGATACTGAACCCGCCTCCCCCGGTGAAACAGGAGAAATCTGGCTGAAAAGCGACAGCATGATGAACGGTTACTACAAAAACCCGGAAGCAACGGCCGCAGCATTCATCAACGGGTGGTACCGAACCGGTGACGTGGCCCGGGTGGATGAAGACGGTTACCTGTATATCGTGGACCGGCTCAAGGACATGATCGTTACCGGCGGTGAAAATGTTTATTCCAAGGAAGTGGAGGACGCCATCGCAGCCCATCCCGGCGTGGTGGAAGCGGCGGTGATCGGCAGGCCGCATCCCGATTGGGGTGAAACCGTTGTCGCCTTTGTGGTGCTCAAAGAAGGTGCGGGTTTGGATGTGGATGAGCTCAAGTCTTTTTTGGCCGCCAAACTGGCTAAATATAAAATCCCCAGAGAATTTAATTTTGTATCCGAACTGCCCCACACTCCCACCGGCAAGGTTAAAAAGTTTGAGTTGCGCGAGCAGTTTGCCTGAGTGTAATGCTTGAATGTAGGATTGAATGCGAGACTGAGTGAATAACTAAATTGATGTCGAATATCGGTTGCTAATACAATCTATTAAATTTGAGGAGATGTGAATAATGTATGATTTCTTATTAACCGAAGAACAGAAAAAACTACGGGATGAGGCAAGGGACCTGGTCAAGTGGGTTCCCCGCCAGATGATTCTGGATATGGACCAGGATAAAATCCGTTTCCCCAGGGAGTTTCTTCGGGAGGCCGGGCGCCGCAACCTCATGGGTTGCCGTTACCCCCAAAAATGGGGCGGCCGGGGGATGGACTGGGTGTCCACGGCCATGGTCATGGAAGAAATCGGCACACTGGGCTATATTTTTGCTTGTACTTTCGGTGTGGGCGCCGAACTGGTTTGTGACGCCATTATCCAGCATGGAACTGATGAACAAAAGGAAAAATATGTTAAACCTTTATTAGCCGGCGAAATCTTTGCCGCCGAATGCCTGACAGAACCCCGGGGCGGATCGGACTTTTTCGGAACCACCACCACGGCGGAAGACAAAGGTGATTATTTCCTCTTGAATGGCCAAAAACGGTTTATTGTAGGGGCCGAAGGAGCAGATTATTTCCTTGTTTATGCCCGGACCGACCATAACCCCGGAGCTCACCCCCACAAAGCACTGACCTGTTTCATCGTAGACCGCGGCCCCGGCGTTGAGGTGAAATATATCTATGGCTTGATGGGCTGCCGCGGTGGCGGTGCCGGTCGCATCGTGTTCAAAAATGTCAAAGTGCCCAGAGAAAATATTGTGGGAGAACTAAACGATGCATATACCGTGTTCAACACCATGATGATCCCCGAACGCCTGGGTACCGCGGCAATGACCATCGGCGCGGCCCGTCCCGCTCTGGACGTGGCCACCCGTTATACATCCCGGCGCAAGGCTTTCGGGCGGGTAATCAATCAATTTCAGGGCGTCAGTTTCCAGGTGGCCGAAGCGGCCATGCTTCTCGACGCGGCCCGCTCGATGGTTTATACCACCTGCCGGGCGGTAGACGCCGGCGTGGACACCAATCGCATCCGGCGTATGGTCAGCGAGACTAAAAAATTCGTCACCGAATCCTGCCAAAAGGCGGCCAGAAATGCCATGCAGGTTATGGGCGGTATCGGCTACACCAACGTATTCCCCATCGAGCGCATCGTGCGGGACCTGGGCCTGGCCTCCATCTGGACCGGGACCAACGAAGTGATGGCCATGATTACCGCCCACGAGTGGTACCGGGAATACGAACAAAACATAAAAACCCGTCAGGAACGGGACTATGAGTTGGACGCCGCCGAAGCCGCCGCTGTGGAGGAGAAGATCTACGAGTAAACTGAGCTACGTATAATCGAGTAACAAGATTATAATTCGTTTTTAACCTGCCAGATTAAATGCTGATTGCCGTTAACTTGAAAATAATAATAATCTGACTTGGAATTAACCTTGAATAGATAAAGAAATTCGCTGTTTTCTTTCTTAAATCCAAAATTACGGGCAACCACGGACCGGTCTACTTCCAATGGTCTGTACGAACGCCCCTCCGCATCGATTATGCGGCCGCCGGGTTTTGCCTCCGCCGCGCCGGTTTGCAAGCCCAGACCCATAAAAACATACCCCGGTTCGGCCATAGCCACATTATTATTTAAATTTAGTGTATCGGTAAAAATTTTCTCGCCTTTCCGTGCCAAGTATGATTTGCCGTCAACGGAAACCGCCTGTCCCAACAGCGCGTAATCCACGGGCGGTTTTATTTTTTCAGCCCGGTATTCGTGCCCGGGCTGTACTGCAAGCCAGTAAACGATAAAAAATATTCCGGGCGCGAAAATCATGAACAACAGCCATTTTCTTTTTACCTGTTCGGCACTTTTACGGGACATCAAATGTCACCCCTTCTCATTATTTCCAGCTCGACAAAAATTGTCAATCCCAATTCTTCTGCCGCCCGGATTTGGTATAATTTATAAATTCCGTGACAATCAGGCATAATATTATCAAAAACCAGCCAAACTATAATTGTTTTCAAGTAAATTAGGGAGGTGCGTAAGAATGCATGCGGAAGTCGACCAGGACCTTTGTATTAGCTGCGGGGCATGTATTGATACTTGTCCGGAAGTATTTGATTGGAACGACGATGAAAAGGCTCATTCCATAGTTGATGAAATACCCAGCGATTTGGAAGAACAGGCCACGGAAGCTGCCGAAGGGTGTCCCACGGACGCCATCACTATCAATTAAATATAAACATAAAAGTAAAAGCAAGGACACGGCGTACCATAAACCAGCCGTGTCTTAATTTTCAAAAGGAGGATGCGCTGTGCCCAAAAAACCTAAAATACTCCATGTGGTCAGACCGACTGAAGGGGGTATCGGAAGGCACATTGTAACCTTAATAGACGGTTTGAAAAATGATTTCGACATATCTGTGGCCTGCCTGCATCAAAGCCGGTTGGAAGAGCTAATCCTGTCCATGGGAATTACAATATTACCTTTGCCCCTGGGAGGAACACTGTCTCCCCGAGAGGATTACCGTTCGTTTAAATTACTGGTTGGTTTTATGCGCAGCCAGGGTATTGACCTGGTCCACTCCCACGGCGCCAAGGCCGCCCTGATCGCCAGGCCTGCGGCCCTAATTGCCGGGGTGCCCGCTTCCGTATATACCGTACACAATTCGGTATTCAATGAAAAATGGCCGTCCTGGAAAAATGGTTTAGCCACCACCATCGAACATATTTTATCATGGCCCACCGATTGCATCGTTACGGTATCCAATGCTTTGCGCCATGAGATTATGACCAGGGAAAAAATAAACCGCTCTAAAATTAAAGTTATTTATAACGGTATCTCTTTAAACAGTTTACATTTTACCCCCAACATAAGCCAATGGAATCTGCCACCCCGCCGGACCGTAGTGGGAACGGTGGCCCGCATGGCACCACAAAAGGGATTATCCGTGCTGCTTCAGGCGGCGGAACAACTACTACGCAAATATCGCAATATCCATTTTATCCTGGCGGGCGACGGTCCTTTAAAAGACAGCCTGATGGAACAAGTCCGGTCGCTCTCCATGGAAAACCGGTTTACCTTCACGGGCGCGGTCAACAACATATCTACTGTATACGCCGCCATGGATATTTTTGTTTTGCCTTCCTTGACGGAGGGACTACCTTTATCCCTGCTTGAAGCAATGGCGTTCTCACTGCCCGTGGTTGCATCGGCGGTGGGCGGCGTGCCGGAAGTAATCGAACACGGCGTATCCGGTTTACTGGTGGCACCCGGCAATGCCACGGAACTGGCCCATGGAATCGCCTACCTGCTGGACAATCCCGGCCGGGCAGGAGAAATGGGCAAAAAAGCGCGTCAAAGAGTGGTTCAACATTTTAATGCATCAAAAATGGTTGAACAAACAGCATATCTTTACTACAATTTGTTAAGGGAAAAGGGGGCTCTTCCGAATGAAAAAGAAGTGATATAAACATTTGCTTTTTTCATGGCAGATTGTTGCTAACTGTTTATTATAGATTGAGATATTTTGGCACTTGCACCACGGATTAAACTATTGGAAGGGGTAGTATTGGTTGAATAGGATCTTGCTTTGGTCAATTTTGATTGTGGCGGTCATAACGCTGACTATCAGCACATTAATCCCCGTACCCGAAGGTTATGAACCCAAAAGCCTGCCGTTTTTTGAATCCAGTTTACCCGGACCGCAAAACATAGAAAACATTCCCGGGCCTGGCAGATTTTATTTGATCACTGTTGATCGCCTGACGCTTCAGGATATTAACGACAACCGGGAACTGTTCGATGTTTTAAGTGCTGGTGTAATGGGGCTGATGAGCAGCGGAGTGGAAGGAAGTGTCACCCCGGATAACTCTTTCCTTTCAATCGGCGCCGGCGCGCCGGCTAACGCATCGGGCACGGCCGAACACGGCTTTAACGCGCGGGATCTCATATCCGGGGTCTCAGCAAGTGTTATCTACCGCCAGAGAACCGGGCTGGAAGCACAGAGCGATTCCGTACTGCAGCTTGATATTGCCAGAATAAAAAAATTGAACGCCGAAAACAAATACTCCGCGATTCCCGGCTACTTGGGTACATTGTTGCAAAACCAGGGCTTTACGGTCGAAGTGCTGGGAAATTCCGATATAATGAACGATCCCCAAAGACCGGCGGTGGGACTGGCCATGAACAAAGAAGGGGTTGTGGCCGGTGGAAACGTAGGCTATGGGACATTACTGGAAGACAACACTTTCCCCGGGGGTTTGCGCACCAACTACGACAAGCTGCTTGATTTAGCCACCCGCCAGAAAGGGAAAACCGGGTTGACGGTGGTGGAACTGGGCGATCTGGAGCGGTTGGAGCGTATGGGTGGGTACCTGGAGGAAAGCGTACTCCAAGCCCGGCGCGTAGAAACCATTAAAAATATTACCGCGTTTATTTCCACCATGCTTGATCGCGTCAATTTGCAACGCGATATGGTGATGATTGTTTCCCCCACTCCCAGGGGTAATTATTTACCGAGTTCAAATTACCTGACTCCTGTGGTTGTTTTGGGGCAAGACATCAAACCGGGCATATTAACTTCGCCTACCACGAAACGTCCCGGGATTGTTAGAAATACGGACCTGGCACCCACAATACTGAATTATTTCGGCATTCCCGTTCCGGAACAAATGTACGGGCGTTGTCTCCAGGTAATACCGGGCGATAATGATAATACGCTGGACAGTTTATCAGCTTTGTACGCCGGGCTGGAACTTAATTACCAGGCCAGGCCGCCGGTACTGCGCAATTATGTTCTGGTCCAGCTGGTACTGGTGTTTTTATCGCTGGTTGCAATTTTTTTACCCGGCAGCAATTCCTTGATGCTGGTTTTAAAACCTTTGTTGCTGGCTGTGATGGCCTTCCCAATCGCATTGTTAATGGTTACACTACTACCGCATTATTCCCTGGCGGTCCTGGTAATTCAGTTAATCGCCATCACGTCCGGAATTATCGCTATCATCCACTTGTGGTTGAAAAACTATGAAAACAACCTGGCCCCTTTTATTATCATCAGCTTATTTACCTCGTTGTGCATTATGGTCGACCTTTTCATGGGATCGCCCATGCAAAAAAATTCCCTTTTGGGATATGACCCCATAGTCGGGGCAAGATTTTACGGTATAGGCAACGAGTATATGGGAGTTTTAATCGGATCGACCATTATCGGAACAACAGCCCTGGCAAATCGCCTGTTTAAAAACAATAAACGAGCGTTGCCGCTTATCGGCGCGTATTATCTAGTAGTACTTTATTTGATCGCGGCCCCCCAACTGGGTACAAACGTGGGGGGGGCGATTGCGGGAACGGTATCATTCCTGGTTACCTTCATGCTGTTAACCGGGGTGCGATTTAACGTCAAAACATTGATTAAACTGGTAACTGCTGTCTGCTTGCTTTTATTTGTCCTTATTTTTTATGACCTGCAGCGTCCCGTTGAGTACCAATCTCACATCGGGCGTACGGCCAACCTGATCCTGAAGGGCGGCCCGGGTGAAATAACAAATATTATCACCCGTAAGGTCAACATGAATATTAAACTTCTAAGATATACCATTTGGAGCAGGATTTTCCTGGCCAGCCTGGCCAGCCTGGCCATACTTTTTTACCGCCCGGTTGGAATCATGCAGTCGATCAAATCCCGTTATTCCTACATATACAAGGGGTTTATCGGAGTAGTTACGGCCAGTATTATGGCTTTTTTGTTCAACGATTCCGGAGTGGTGGCGGCGGCAACCGCAATGATTTTCGGGGTCCCGCCTTTGCTTTACCTGGTGATCAGAACTTTACGCACGGAACGCGTCAAATGAATATTATAATTACATATGGAAATTTTAACACGGCCCGCCCGGGGCGTAACTTTGACGAGAAAAAGCGAGCAAACCATAGATTATTAATATAAATACAAACTAAACCAAGCAAACTACAACTATACTTAAAATTTTATTGACAACAACAAATTTTATGCTAAAATTGAGTTTGATTGGTACACGGCAGTGCATATTTACTGTCGAAAGCCGTAAAAATCATATTGAAAAAAGGGGGAAGATAATTAGAATGAAACCTTTGGGCCGCCATGTTTTAGCTGAAATTTATGGATGCGAATTCGATATTCTTAATGACATCAACAAAGTAGAAAAAATAATGGTTAACGCAGCTCTGAAAGCGGGTGCCGAAGTAAGAGAATATGTATTCCATAAATTCAGCCCTCAAGGGGTAAGCGGGGTGGTCGTAATTTCAGAGTCTCATTTGGCAATTCATACCTGGCCCGAGCTTGGTTACGCCGCGGTGGACGTATTTACCTGCGGGGAAAAAGTTAATCCCTGGGATGCTTGCAATTACCTTACCGAGCAATTCGGTGCCGAACATCTGACCGCTAAAGAGACAAAACGGGGAATCCTGCCGGATATAATGCCGCGGGAAGCCGTAAATCTTTAGGAGGGATTTTTATTAGTACCAACTTGAGTGAAGATTAGCATGGCCTTGCGGTTTTAAAAAAACAGCAAGGTCATTGCTTTTTTAAGGGCAAATAAATCCGCAGGGAGGAAATTAAAACGCGGTACCGAATATAATAGTGTTTAAGGCAAAGGAGGCTATCCCCCAAGATGAATATTTTCCAACTTATCAACGAAGAACTGCAAAACGTGCAGCTGTTGATCCACAAAAATTTCAAGATCAAGGCGGGTCATATAAGTGATTTCATCTCCCTGGATCTGAATTATTTGGATTTTCATTTGCGGCCCGGTATAGTTATTTTAAGCAACCGCTTATTCGGCCCGGTAACGGAACGGACAATCGCCCTTGCCGCCGTGCTGCAATTTATTTTTTTAGCCTCCCGGGTCCATTTAAATGTGATTGAAAGCGGTACGGGCAGGGAAAGCGCACCGGATAACCGTTTTAAATACCAGTATCCCATCCTGGTGGGGGATTACCTCTACGGCAAGTTTTTTACCACCCTTTGCGACGCGGGTATTGTCCATTACCTGAAAAAATTGGCAAAACTGATTTGCACCATCAATAAGGGCGGCATATTGAACCATAAATACAAGAACAGAGAATTTGGCGATAAACAACAATATTATAGTATCATACGGAAAGAATCCGCGGAGTTGCTTGCCTGTTCGGCTTACCTGGGTGCCGACCTCGGCGGTGCGGGCACTAATGCCAAAAGACACCTGTACAACTTCGGTTTAAACCTCGGGATGGCCTTTGGTTTACTGGAAAAAGGCGCTTCATTAAAACAAGTTTCCCAGTATATACTTTCAGCGGAATCCATACTAAATCAATTTCCACCGGGGGAAGAAACCGACTGCTTCAGAAACCTGCTTACTTTATTGAAAAAAGATAATTCGGTGCTCCAACGCATGGTTATATGAAACGTCAATGTCAACACACTATTAGGAAAGCAGGTGTAGCCAGTGGCCTATCCGGATTTACGTGCGTTTGTTAATAAACTGGAAAAAAAGCGGCTATTAAAAAGAATTTCAACAGAAGTTGATGCGCATCTTGAAATTACCGAAATTACCGACCGGGTCTGCAAACGAGGCGGGCCCGCGCTACTGTTCGAAAACGTAAAGGGCTACGATATGCCCGTTTTAACCAATATGTTCGGCTCGCTGGAAAGAATGCAACTGGCCCTGGAAGTTGACTCGCTGGACCGGATCGGCGAAGATCTGATCAATTTAATTCAGCCGCCGGAACTTCCCACAACACTTATGGACAAGTTAAAGACGTTGCCCAAGCTGGCCCAGTTGTCTTCATTTTTGCCCAAATACGTCAAAACCGGTCCGTGCAAGGAAGTGATAAACAAGGACAACCCTTCCCTGGCCAGGTTGCCCGTTTTGCATTGCTGGCCGGAAGACGGCGGCCCATTTATCACTTTGCCTCTGGTATTTACCCGCGATCCGGTCACGGGACGCCGCAATGTCGGCATGTACCGTATGCAAGTCTACGATGACCGAACCACCGGCATGCACTGGCACATACACAAGGACGCCGCGGAGCATTACCGTAAAAACGGCGGTAAAATGCCGGTCGCCGTGGCCTTGGGGTGTGACCCTGCCACCATTTACGCCGCCACTGCCCCCCTGCCGCACGGGGTGGATGAGATCCTGTTCGCCGGATTTCTGCGCAAGGAACCGGTGGAAATGGTCAAATGCGAGACCGTGGACCTGGAGGTGCCGGCCAGGGCCGAGATTATCCTGGAAGGTTACGTTGACCCGGCGGAATCCCGCCTGGAAGGACCTTTCGGCGACCACACCGGGTACTATTCCCTGGCGGATCAGTATCCGGTATTTCACTTGACCTGCCTTACTCACCGTAAAAATCCCATTTACCCGGCTACAATCGTCGGCCGGCCTCCCATGGAGGATGCCTACCTGGGCAAGGCCACGGAGCGCATCTTTTTGCCGCTGATGCGCTTGCAGTTGCCGGAAATAGTTGACCTGAACATGCCGCCGGAGGGGGTTTTTCATAATTGCGTAATCGTATCCATACGTAAAAGTTACCCCGGCCAGGCCCGCAAGGTGATGTGCGCGTTGTGGGGTATGGGGTTGATGATGCTGGCCAAACTGATTATCGTGGTGGATGCCGATGTGGACGTTCAAAATCTTTCCGAGGTAATGTGGCGGGTATTCAATAACATCGACCCGCGCCGGGACGTAATGATGACGGAAGGCCCGCTGGATGCCCTGGACCACTCGTCACCGCTGCCTCACTACGGATCCAAAATGGGCATTGACGCCACCACCAAGTGGAAAGAAGAGGGTCACCTTCGCGAATGGCCGAAAGACATCGTCATGTCAACGGAGATCAAGGAGCTTGTGGATAGGAAGTGGCGCAGTTATGGTTTTGGCGATAATCAATAAAACCAAAACATTCCTGGAAATGATCCGTTTTGAGCACACCATTTTCGCCCTGCCCTTTGCCTACACCGGTGCATTACTGGTGGATAAAAAAGTCCCCGGGGGAGAGGACGTACTCTGGATCACTTTGGCCATGGTGGGCGCCCGTACCGCCGCCATGTCCTTAAACCGGCTCATTGACAGGCACATTGACGCCAAGAATCCACGGACAGCAAACAGGGCGCTGCCTCGCGGTCTGCTTTCATCCAGGGAGGTCTGGATTTACGTAATTTTATCTTTTGCCCTGCTGCTATACGCGGCACGCCAGCTTTCACCCCTGGCCTTTCAGTTGTTTCCCGTCGCCGTGGCAGCGCTTTCCTTTTACTCCTACACCAAACGATTCACCTGGACCTGCCACCTGTTTTTAGGCTTAACCCTGGGGCTGGCTCCCCTGGGCGCGTGGATTGCCATTGCCGGCAGCTTTCACATAGCTCCTGTACTGCTTGGCCTGGGGGTACTATTCTGGGTGGCGGGATTTGACGTTATTTACGCCTGTGATGACTTCAATTTCGACCGGGAATACGGCATTCATTCCATCCCGGCCCGTTTCGGCATTGCCGGGGCGCTGTCCATATCTTCGGCCTTCCACACCGTAGCGCCCCTGTTTTTTCTGGCTGTGGGCATATTATTGGACCTCGGCCTGTTTTACCTTTTGGGACTGGTTATCGCGGTTTCTTTGTTGTTTTACCAGCACAGACTGGTATCACCCGACGACCTGAGCCGGGCGGGAATTGCCTTTTTTAACCTGAACGGTATGCTCAGTATCGTGATGTTTTGTTTCACCTTGCTGGATATCCTGGTTCCCATTCGGATTTTTTAAGGAGAGGTTTAAATGATCAATACAGACAATGCGCTACAGGAAATTGCAGATAAGGTTGCAAAAGGACAGAGGCTTTCCCGGGAAGACGGCATCAAATTGTATCAATCAAATGACCTATTAAGCATCGGGAAATTGGCCAACCTGGTCCGGGAAAGAAAAAACGGCAAAAAAGCTTTTTTTATTGTCAACCGTCACATCAACCACACCAATATATGTGTCAACCGGTGCAAGCTCTGCGCCTTTGGCCGGGACGCCGGCAGCCCGGGCGCCTATATGCTGAGCCTGGATGAAATAGAGGCCAAAGCCAGACAGTCCGCAGGCGAAAATATTTCGGAAATACATATTGTGGGCGGGCTGAACCCTGACCTCAAGCTGGATTATTACGTTGAAATGCTCCGGCGTGTCCGGCACGTGTTGCCCGGGGTGATCATTCAGTCCTTTACCGCGGTGGAAATCGATTACCTGGCTCAACTGCACGGCATCTCACACCATGAGGTACTGGCCACTTTGCGGGATGCGGGCCTTGATTCTTTGCCGGGCGGCGGAGCGGAAATATTTGCGCCCCGGGTGCGGGAAATCATCTGTCCTAAAAAGATTGACGGGGAAAAGTGGCTGTCCGTCCACCGGGCCGCCCATGAACTGGGTATGCGGACCAATGCCACCATGTTGTACGGACATGTGGAAACCATTGAAGAAAGAGTGGATCACCTGCTTCGCCTGCGCGAGTTGCAGGACCAAACGGGCGGTTTCCTGACCTTCATCCCTCTGGCCTTCCATCCCAAGAACACCGCCCTTGAACCCATGGGGCTCGGAACCACCACCGGGTACGACGATCTAAAAACACTGGCCGTGGCCAGGTTGCTGCTGGACAACTTCGACCATATCAAGGCCTTCTGGATAATGATCGGGCCCAAAATGGCCCAGGTATCCCTTTCCTTCGGCGTGGACGACCTGGACGGCACAGTGGTGGAGGAAAAAATCGCCCACGATGCGGGCGCCGAAACCGATCAATCAATTAGCAGACAACAACTGGTGCGTATGATTAAAAGCGCAGGTTTTATTCCG
Source organism: Desulfallas sp. Bu1-1 (assembly GCF_015594625.1). Classification (GTDB taxonomy): domain Bacteria; phylum Bacillota; class Desulfotomaculia; order Desulfotomaculales; family Desulfallaceae; genus JADNRQ01. The sequence continues at coordinate 20,690 of NZ_JADNRQ010000019.1, forward strand.
GTACAACGGGATACCCTTTACAACGTTGTGGAGGAGGGTTTTTAATTGACCCGCATCAGACTGGGCCAAGTTGAATACATTAACTGCCTCCCGGTTTACTACGCCCTGGAAGATGGGCTGCTGGTGGATGACATTGATCTGGTGAAGGGGCCGCCCACCAAGTTGAACAAAATGTTCCTCGACGGGGATCTTGACGTTACCCCCATCTCGTCCATAGAGTACGCCAGGAATAGGGATAAATGCATTATTTTGCCCAATTTATCCATCAGCGCCGACGGGAAGGTGGAAAGCATCCTGTTTTTCAGTCGAATCCCGTTAACGGAACTGGAGGGGAAAAAAGTTTGCGTCACCACTTCCTCCGCAACTTCCGTGGCGCTATTACGGATCCTGTTTGAACATTACTACCACGTCAAGGTTGAATTTTGCCGGGCGCAACCGGATCTGGACGCTATGCTGGCGACATCGGACGGGGCGCTGCTGATCGGGGACGACGCCATGCGGGCGCACCACAGGATCAGACTTCAAAACCGGGACCTGGTGGTAACCGACCTCGGCGAGGCCTGGAAAAGTTTTACCGGGGAGAAAATGGTTTATGCCGTCTGGGTGATTAGATCCTCCCTGGCCGAAAAAGAACCGTATGTAGCGGATCAAATCAGCAAACTGCTTTATGAATCAAAATTGTTCGGGCTGGCCCACCGGGAAGCGTTAATAAAAAAAGCGCACCGGCAGTCCCAATTGCCTTACGACGTGTTGGATCACTATTTGGACACCATTCACCATGATTTGAGCGAAGACGAACGAAGAGCAATGCTCACTTACTTCGATTACGCGTATAAAAGTGGTATCATTGAAGAAAGGGTTAAGTTAAGGATCTGGGGTGAATAAATTGTCCAACGTACCCGCCCTTCTGGGAAAGGCGATTTCCGGTGACAGGCTTACTCTGGAGGAAGGCGTTGTTTTGCTGGAACAGGGCAGCCTGCTTGAACTGGGGGAGGCCGCCGACAGGATCAGGCAAAGGCTGCACCCGGACAGGCGTGTCACTTACATTATCGACCGAAACATCAACTATACCAACATTTGTGTCTGCCGCTGCCGCTTTTGCGCGTTTTACCGGCAAATGGGCGACGCTGACGCTTATGTGTTGAGCAAATCCCTGCTGTTTGAAAAAATTGAAGAGACCCTGGCCGCGGGCGGAACGGAACTGCTGATCCAGGGCGGCCTGCACCCCGGCCTGAACCTGGATTTTTTTATTGACATGTTACGGGAAATCAAGAAAAGATACGATATTCACATTCATTCCTTTTCACCTCCTGAAATCGTCCACCTGTCCGGGCTTTCCGGTTTACCGGTGACCGAAGTTCTGGCCCGCCTGAAGGATGCAGGCCTGGATTCCCTTCCCGGCGGTGGTGCTGAAATCCTGGTGGACAGGGTGAGGAAAATCATCAGCCCGAATAAAATCGGCTGGAAGCAGTGGATGGACGTGATGGACAAGGCCCACCGCCTGGGAATGAAAACAACCGCCACCATGATGTTCGGACATGTGGAAACCAGTGAGGACATTATTCTGCACCTGGTCAGGGTGCGGGAACAACAGGATGTCACCGGGGGCTTTACCGCCTTTATCCCCTGGAGTTTTCAACCCCGCAACACCAGGCTGGGCGGCTCCACGGTGGGGGGGGCCGAATACCTGAAGGTGCTGGCGGTGGCCCGCATTATGCTGGATAACATACCTAACATCCAGGCGTCCTGGGTCACCCAGGGGGCAAAAATTGCACAACTGGCCCTCAGCTTCGGAGCCAATGACTTCGGCAGCACCATGCTGGAGGAAAATGTAGTGCGGGCGGCGGGAGTGAACTACCGCATCGCCCTCAGGGAAATTCAAAGATGTATTATTGACGCGGGGTTTATCCCCGCCCAGCGCAGGACGGACTATACCATTATCGCCGAGCATCCCAATCTCCGCGCCATTTAAGGCAGCGGAGATTTTTTTCTTAAAAATAAAAAATTTTATGTTAAAATAGTTATATAATAGAGTGAATGTTCATTCATTGCCTGGGTGAGGAGGAATCACATTGACAACGCCGGACTTTCAACAGGAAATTAAAAGCGTGTTACCCCTTTTTCAACCGGAGTCGCTGGCAATCATCGGCGCTTCCAGCAACCCATTGAAACCAAGCGGCCAGCCGCTGGTGGCCCTGACCCAGTGCGGATTCAAGGGCAGGATTTACCCGGTTAATCCCAAATACCAAACCCTGTTAAATTTGCCCTGTTACCCGGCACTGAGAGACATCCCGGATCAAGTCGACCTGGCCATCATCGCGGTACCCGCGAAAATGACCATGGATGCCCTGCACGAGTGTGTTGAAAAGGGTGTCAAAGGCGTAATCATTTTCACCTCGGGGTTCGCCGAAGTGGGACCCGAAGGCGTGAAAATCCAGCAGGAAATGACCAGGTTGGCCAGGGAGACGGGCATGCGCATTTGCGGCCCCAACTGTATGGGCATTTTCAGCGCGCGCAACGCTTTGATGGCCAATTTCGCGGTTACTGAATTGCCCGACCGGGTATTGGTGCCTGATTTACTTGGCTTCATCAGTCAAAGCGGCGGTTTTGGGTCCGCCATTTACCAGATGATCAAAGAAAAGGGCTTTGGTTTCAGCCATTTTGTAAGCACAGGTAATGAGGCCGACCTGGAGTTTTCCCATTACATGGGTTTTATGGCCTCGGACAGCTGTACCAGGGTTATCGGTGGCTACCTGGAGGGGGTCAAAGACGGGCAAAAATTTCTCCAGGCCGCGGATATGGCCCTGGCCAACAACAAACCCGTCTTGTTGATCAAAGCGGGTCGTTCCCCGGCTGCCGCCAGGGCCGCCGCATCGCACACCGGAGCCCTGGTGGGGTCCGATAAAGTTTACAGCGCCGTGTTTAAACAAAAGGGTATCATCAGGGTGGAAAGCCTGGAAGAATACCAGATCATGCTGGGCTTACTGGCCGCAAACAAGGTTCCCCGGGGTAAAAGAGTGGCCATCCTGGCGACTTCCGGTGGCAGCGGCGTAGCGCTGGTGGATAAATGTTATCAATACGGGCTCGAAATCGCCGAACTCAGCAAAGAAACCAGGTCCGGTTTGGACAGGATTTTACCGGATTTTGCTTCCTCGGCCAACCCGGTGGACATCACCTCGGCCATCATGACCCAGCCGGGCCTGTTACAACAGTGTGCCGAAATAGTGGTTAACGATCCCGGTGTCGACATCCTGATCGCCGCGTACTGGGCCTTGCATGGCGACCGGAATAACCTGGAGCAAATGGTCCGGGTAAGCGGAAATACCGGCAAACCGGTGTTTAACATCGTCTGGGGACCGGAAGACCCCGCCCGGGAGGCCCTGCGGTTCTTAAACGAGCACCTGGTGCCGGCCGCCAGAGAGGTGGACTTCGCCATCAGATCCCTGGCCGCGCTGGCGGATTATAACGAGTATATCCGTACCCGCAAAGGCGCCAAACAAGCAGCTCCGCCCGTACCGCCCGGCGCCCGGGAGCAGGCCGGTAAAATACTGCTGAACCTGGCTCCGGGCACAAAGCTTACTGAATACGAGGCCAAACAGGTCCTGCGCGCCTACGGCATTCCAACCACCAGGGAGATACTCGCCACCACTCCGGAAGAGGCTGTTGATGCGGCCAATTCCATCGGTTATCCCGTGGTAATGAAGATAATTTCCCCCGGCATTCTGCACAAAACCGAAGCCGGCGGCGTGATCTTAAACGTGGCGTCAGAGGAAGAAGTAAAGGAGAACTTCCGAAAGATCATCAACAACGCCCGGAATTACAATGAAAAAGCCGTGATTGAAGGCGTGCTGGTTCAGGAGATGCTCCCCGGGGGAACCGAAATGATTGTTGGTGTAAGCAAGGACCCCGTGTTTGGTCCAACCGTGATGGCCGGCCTCGGCGGAATTTTTGTGGAGGCGCTGGAGGACGTTTCCGTACGGGTGGTTCCGGTTTCGCCCCTGGACGCCAGGGAAATGCTGGACGAGTTAAAGGGCAAGAAAGTATTGGAGGGGCTGCGCGGCAACCCGCCCGCGGACAAGGAGGCCCTGATCGGCCTTATCCAACGCGTTTCCCGCCTGGCGGAAGACTTTCCGCAGATTGCCGAGCTGGACATCAACCCTCTGCTTCTGTATCCGGAAGGACGAGGCGCATGCGCCGCGGATGCATTAATCATTATTGAATAATTACCGGTATGATATAAAGGGTTGCCGTGTGGCAATCCTTTACCTTTTAAGCTGTTTGGTTTTTTGATACCCTTGCGCTGAAAGAGTTGCTGCCATATAATGTATAAGATAATTGATGCTGGAGGATCAATATGTCCGATGTGAACAAAACTTTGTTCAGGTATATACCCTCAGTGGACGAAGTGCTGAATCAACCGAAAGTTGTATCGTTGCTCAGTTCAATTCCAAGGTCGTTGGTGTTGGAAGCGGTAAGGGAAGCAATTGCACACATCAGGGACGAAATAACAGCGGGCAACCTGAAGGAGCTCCGGGATGGGAACTTTCGCGATTTGCTCACCGGGCAGGTTGTTGATCGAACCGTACAGAATGCACAAAAAGTTAATCGTCCAAACTTGCGCCGGGTTCTCAATCTGACCGGCGTAGTGCTGCATACCAACCTGGGGCGCGCCGTTCTGGCGGAAAGTGCCATTCAGGCCATCAACAACGCGGCCTCGGGCTACACCAACCTTGAACTGGACCTAAACACCGGCAAGAGGGGTTCACGCTACGCCCCGGTGGAAAATTTATTGACCTGCCTGACCGGGGCCGAGGCCGCGATGGTTGTCAATAACAATGCAGCGGCCGTATTGCTTGCGCTGGGCACCCTGGCCAATGGCAAGGAGGTAATTGTCTCCAGGGGGCAGCTGGTTGAAATAGGGGGCTCTTTCCGCATCCCGGAGGTGATGGCTCAAAGCGGGGCCCGCCTGGTGGAAGTGGGCACCACCAATAAAACCTACCCCACCGACTACAGAAACGCCATTACTTCAGAAACAGCACTGTTGTTACATGTGCACACCAGTAATTACCGCATTGTCGGGTTCACCAGGGAAACATCCATCGCCGAACTGGTAGCCCTGGGCGCCGAATTTGGTTTACCAGTTATGTCCGACCTGGGCAGCGGTTCCCTGGTGGACTTCAAAACCCTGGGCCTGCCCGGCGAGCCGACGGTGCAACAAGTGGTCAAGGCCGGCTCGGACGTGGTCACATTTTCCGGCGACAAGCTGCTGGGCGGCCCCCAGGCCGGAATCATTGTCGGCAAGCGAAAATACATCGACAGAATGAAGAAAAACCCACTAACCCGTGCCGTACGAATTGATAAATTCACCGTGGCCGCTCTGGAAGCCACGTTAAGGGAATACCTCGAACCGGAAAACGCCCTGGGCAAGATTCCAACATTGAGCATGCTGACCGCGGGCCGGGAGAAACTAAATCAACGGACCATCGATCTGTGCGAAAAGCTTCGCCGCAGGGCCGGAGACAAAGCCCGGTTCAACACGGTGGAAACATTATCGGCCACTGGCGGCGGCGCTCTGCCGACCGCGGAGCTGCCTTCCCTGGCGGTGGAAGTATTGCCCCTGGATCTTTCGGTCACTGAATTGGCGGGGATGCTGCGGGAAGAGGAACCCGCCGTGATCGGAAGACTGCAAGATGACAGGTTGATTCTTGACTTGCGCACCCTTTTACCGGGTGAGGACGACTTACTGGCGGACGTAATAACCAGAGTGCTGGAACGAGGGGGTGTGGCGGCGCATTGAAGCATATCGTTATCGGTACGGCCGGTCACGTGGACCACGGAAAAACCGTGCTGGTCAAGGCCCTGACAGGTGTGGATACAGACAGGCTCAAAGAGGAAAAGGAAAGGGGCATCTCCATTGAACTGGGATTTGCCAAATTAAAATTACCCAGTGGTCATAACGCCGCCATTATTGATGTTCCGGGGCATGAACGGTTTATTAAAAACATGCTGGCCGGTGTCGGTGGTATTGACATCGTTATGCTCGTGGTGGCCGCGGACGAAGGAGTTATGCCGCAAACCCGGGAACACCTGGAAATTATCCAGTTACTGCAAATAGATAAAGGCGTTGTGGTGATCACCAAAAAAGACCTGGTGGATGAGGAATGGCTTAGTCTTGTTCGAGAAGAACTTCAAGAATTCCTGCGCGGCACCGTACTTGAAAACGCCAGAGTAGTCGCTGTCTCTTCGGTCACCGGTGAGGGCCTGGATGAATTGCTCCACGTTATCGATGAACTGGTAGCCGGCGTCGATGAAAAAAAATCTTCCGGGCCGCCGCGTATGCCCGTGGACCGTGTTTTTTCCGTCGTCGGCTTCGGTACCGTTTCCACCGGCACCTTGCTTTCCGGGCAAATCCGCCCGGGGGACAATCTGCAAGTTTATCCCGGTGATACGGTTTCCCGCGTGCGCAACATTCATGTTCACGGCCAAAAGGTGGACATGGCCGAAGCGGGCCAGCGTGTCGCTGTCAACCTGTCCGGCGTGGAAACGGGCGACATCAAGCGCGGCAATGTTCTGGCGGCGCCGGGCAGTTTAAAGCCGTCTCACCGGTTGGACGCCAGGATGAAGTTCCTACCCAGCGCCCCGAAGCCGTTAAAACACCGCGCCAGGGTCAGAGTCTATCTCGGCACCGCCGAAATACTGGGGCGGGTGGTTTTACTTGACCGGGAAGAATTGAAGCCCGGTGAAGACGCCTATGTTCAATTGCAACTGGAAGACCCCGTCGCCGCGGCCCGGGGCGACCATTTTGTAATCAGGTCCTATTCACCTATGCGCACTATCGGAGGGGGAACTGTGATTGACCCGGCCCCCGTAAAACACAAGCGCAACCGCAAGGAGGTCATAGAAGCACTGTCCACGGCGGAAAAAGGCACGCCTTCCGAATTGGTGGAACAATACCTTTTCACGACCGCGCGCCCGGTCCCCCTGCACCAGTTGGCTACCGGCGCGGGCATAAGCGAGGAAGAGGCCGGGAGCACCTTGCGGGAGCTACTGGATAACGACCGGGTGGTGAAACTCACCGCGGAAGGGGAAGATTATTATCTATCCGCCATGGTTCTGGCCCGATGGGAGCAAACAATCTTATCCGTTCTTAATGAATATCATCAAAAATATCCCCTGCGGGAAGGTTACCCCAAAGAAGAATTAAGATCCCGCTATTTCACGGTCCTGAATGCCAAGCAATTTCAAGTACTGGTTAATTACCTTGATCAGCGCGGCAAAGTGGCCGGCCGCGCCCAGAGCATCGCGTTAAGGGGGTTTGAACCCCAGCCCCCGCCGGAAATAAATGAAAAAATAAACCGTCTGGAAAAAATATTTTTGGAGAACGAATTCCAGCCGCCAACCTGGAGCGACGCCACTACCCGGGCGGGGATTAAAAATGCCGAAGCCCAGGAACTGCTGGGCTACCTGCTGGCCAGGGGCATACTGGTTAAACTGGCCGAAGGTATTTATCTTCACGGCAAAGCATTACGTAAAGCTGTTTCCCTGATCAAGGAACACCTGGAACAAAAGGGCGAGATTTCCCTGGGCGAGGTCAGAGATTTACTGCAAACATCCCGTAAATATACGCTGCCGCTGCTGGAATACCTGGACAGGGAAAAAGTAACCCGCCGGGTCGGCGATATGCGCGTGGCCGGCAAATTCCTGACTTGAACAAGAGGTGACTCATGTCCCGGTTGGAGGAAATAATCAAGAAAGACATTAAATCAAACGGACCGGTGACATTTGCCCGTTTCATGGAGGCGGCCCTGTACCACCCCCGGTACGGTTATTATACCTCCGCTGAAAACCCCATTGGCCGGCAAGGCGATTTTTACACCGCGCCCACCGCAAGCCCGCTATTCGGTGCCATGTTGGCCCGCCAGTTCCATGAAATGTGGCGTTTGGCCGGCCGCCCCGCACACTGGGTGCTGGTTGAATACGGCCCCGGTACCGGCGTGTTGGCCAGGGACGTTGTTGACGCGGCGGCCCGGGATCACCCTGAATTTTACGAGCACTTGGAATATTACCTGGTTGAAATCAGCGCCAAACTAAGGGAAAAACAGCGGAACGAGCTGGCTTCCAGCGCGGCCGCCGCCACAAAGTGCAAGTGGGCCGGCAGCCTGGATGAAATAAGGTCTTCCGGCCAAAGTATCGGTTGTGTTTTTGCCAATGAACTGGTGGATGCTTTCCCGGTGCACCTGGTGAAAAAAAATAACCACAGCCTGCGGGAGTTATACGTGGACATCCAGGATGACTGTTTCTATTTCCTGGAAGGCCCCCTTTCAAGAACTGAACTGGCCGGTTACTTTAAAATGCAGCATGTCGAGCTGGCCCCCGGCCAAAGGGCTGAAGTCAACCTGCAGGCCAGAGACTGGCTGGCCCATGTGGCCGCCGGCTTGAGCAAGGGATTCCTGCTAATTATTGATTACGGCTTGACCGCGCCGGAAATGTACAGCCCGCAGCGTTTTAACGGCACGCTGCGCTGTTTCCGCAGACACCGCCTGGTGGAAGACCCGCTGGTCAACCCCGGCGGGCAAGATATAACGGCGCACGTCAATTTTACGGCTCTGGCCATCTGGGGCCGGGAACTGGATCTTACAAAACTGGGTTTGGTCACTCAACCAAGGTTCTTGTTAAATCTCGGAATTTTGGATACGTTAAAGGAACACTCTGATTATACTTCCTCACCCGAAGTATTGAAAAAAACCGGGGCTATAAAACAACTGGTGTTGCCCGGCGGCATGGGCAATATTTTTAAAGTGCTGGCATTTTGCAAGGGGTTTGACCATTTGCCTGGTTTAACCGGTTTAAAATAATAATGAATCACCATAAGGAGGTCAAATATGCTTGAGCTTTATCGAACCCAAACCGGCCTACCTCCGTTTCAAATTCACCTTTTGGTCACTTCCACCAAATCCGGCTTAATCGTTCAATTACTTGGAGGGGATAAACCGCATGTCGGCGCCACGGTAATCACCCACCCCAGGCCAAGCCTGGTACCCGGGGGCGGAACAAGTTGCAATTCCATAGTCATTCCCGAACTGGGACACAAGGAAGATGAACTGGCCAAACCGCTGGCGGAAAAAATCGCGGTTGCATTAAATTGCACCGTTGTACTGGTGGCGGGTATTCATGTGGAAAACGCAGGCAGGGAGGGAATAGATAAAATTAAACTAATATGCCGGCAATTGGTGGAAGATTTTCTAAATCAAACCTCGGCAGGTAAATAAACCTTCGTAAAATAGCAATACATTGGGGCAAAATAAGAGCAGGAGGTGTTTGAATCTTGTCAAAATCATTTAGCTCCGGAAGCAGTTCCAGCTCCAGCTCCAGTTCGGTCGACCCCAAAACCGGGTGCGCATCAACCAGATGCCCGAAGGATGATTCATTAGCCGGCAAATCTGATAGTCGCACTGCGGTGGAAGACTTGGAAATGGGAAGCGATTACCAGGAAGAGGATATTTAAAAAATACGGGGTTGATAGCCCCGTATTTTTTCTTGACTTGGCACATATAACCCTAATATAAATAAGTAAACCACTGTTTACCTGGAGGTGTCCAATATGGGCGTATTGGCCATGACCCTGGCCATTATCTGTTTTATCGCCGGCCTTGCCGGTTCCGTACTGCCGGTTTTACCCGGGGCGATATTAATTTGGGCCGGCATGCTGGTTTACGGGATTCTTACCAAGTTTACCACGCTGAACACCTTCTTTTTTATCGGCCAGGCGCTGGCGGTGTCCCTTGTCTATGCGGTCGATTATTTGGTCGGCATGGTGGGGGTGAAAAAATTCGGCGGCTCCCGCAACGCCGTTTATGGCAGTTTTGCCGGTGCCATTCTCGGCATTATTATCATGGGTCCCGCCGGCATCATTTTCGGCCCTTTCATCGGGGCAATTGTTGGGGAGTTGCTGAACAAGCAAAAACTGAACATTGCCGTCCGATCCGGTATCGGCACCCTGGTGGGTTTGCTCGGCGGTACCCTGGTGAAGCTGGTGATTGAAGCAGCCATGATCTTCTGGTTTTTCTGGGCCGTGTTGGTCTAATCCTGCTCCGCAAACTCCTCTCCCAGCGGCCCGCCGGCCTCATTCAGCTGGAAACCGCACAGGTCCTTGTTTTTTCTTCTTGCATCCCGCAGTACCTCTTCACCGGTTTCCTCCGAGTCAATTCTGTTTTGTACCTGGCTGGTAAAGTTCTTTTGATCACCCGGCATAAAAAATCACCTCGAGAATATTATTTGACGCAACCCCAACAGATATCCGGGCAATCCCGGTTTATTCAACCTGGTTATCCTTCAACCGGGGACCTTTGTTTATGGCTTCCACGGCCAGCCTGTCACACCGGTTGTTGTATTCGTTGTCGGCATGGCCTTTAACCCAAACCCACCGCACATCGTGCTTGCCGGCCAGTTGCAAAATTTTTTCCCACAAGTCCACGTTTTTGGCGCGTTCCTTGTCGTTGCGCATCCAACCCCGGGAACGCCACCTGTTAACCCATCCCCTGGTCATAGCGTCAACGATATACTTACTATCGGAATATATGGTTACTTTACATGGTTCTTTTAAACTTTCCAGCCCCTTGATCACGGCCATCAATTCCATGCGGTTGTTGGTGGTATTATCATAGGCACCCGACAATTCCTTCTCATACGGTCCATACTTTAAGATAGTACCGTAACCGCCCGGGCCCGGATTGCCGCTGCAGGCCCCATCGGTATAAATCTCTACCTCTTTTATTTCCATCACCCTACCCTATACAACATTGCCCGGTAATTTTATCACGCCTGTTAATATCCGGCAATATTAATTCAATTATTGCACTCGTGTTTTTTTGTCGATCCAGGCAGGATTTTATTGTAGAAGCAAGAATAAAATCTAGGTGCATTTTTCATTTTAATTCCGATCATGGGGACGGGAGGGATGGTATTTTTTCTTTTTATTATTTTTTTAGGAGGAGGTATACATTTTGAAAAAGTTTAATTTTAAAGTTTTGCTGGCACTGGCAACGGTGTTGCTTATATCCATGCTGGTCGCGGGATGCGGCGGAAACAGTGCAAAAGAACAGCCCGCCAGCCAGTCGGAAGGGGAAAAACTAAAAGTTGGCTTTGTTTACATCGGACCGGTGGACGACGGAGGCTGGACCACAGCCCACGAACAGGCCCGCCAGTACCTGGAAAAGGAATTGCCCTATGTTGATGCCAGTGATTATGTGGAAAACGTGCCCGAGAATCCAAATGATGCCGAGCGGGTAATCACCCAACTGGTCGAACAGGGCAACAAGATCATCTTTACCACCAGTTTCGGATACATGGATCCCACCATCAAAGTAGCCCAAAAATATCCCGACGTTAAATTCCTTCATTGCTCAGGGGTTAAAACCGCTGAAAATGTGGGGACGTACTTCGGCAGGATGTACCAGGCCCGCTATCTCTCCGGGCTTGTCGCCGGTAAAGCCACCAAGACCAATATTATCGGTTACGTGGCTGCATACCCGATTCCCGAAGTGATTCGCGGTATCAACGCTTTCACCCTGGGTGTAAGAAAGGTCAACCCGGAAGCCAAGGTCAAGGTGGTCTGGATCAATACCTGGGTTGACGCCGCCCAGGCCAAAGATGCCGCCGTGGCATTACTGGATGCGGGAGCGGACGTAATTGCCCAGCACCATGACGCTCCGGGCCCGCAGCAGGCGGCTGAAGCGGCCGGTAAGTTCGGGGTGGGTTACAACAGCGATATGAGCAAAATCGCGCCCAAGGCAGTGTTGACTTCGCCGGTATGGAACTGGGGCCCCTACTACGTGGAAACTGTGAAGGCCATTAAGGAAGGCACCTGGGACAGCACGCCCAAGTATGGCAGCTTTACTTACTGGGGTGGTTTGAAAGAGGGCGTAGTGGGACTGGCTCCGTTTGGTCCCATGGTGTCGGAAGAAACCAAGCAACTGGTGGAACAGGAAAAACAGCGCATCATCAGCGGTGAATGGGATGTTTTCACCGGCCCCATCAAGGATCAAAAAGGAGAAATCAAGGTGCCGGACGGCCAGAAGCTGTCTGACCAGGAATTGATTGAAATGATGTGGTTTGTTGAAGGTGTTGAGGGAACTATTCCTCAAAATTAATCACCACTATTCCGGTTGCTGGCAGGAACACTGCCAGCAACCACTGCTAAGGGGCTAAAGTAATGCAGGAAACTTACCTGGTTGAGCTAAAAAATATTACCAAAAGATTTCCCGGTGTGACCGCCAACGATAAAGTGAATTTCAATGTCCGGAAGGGCGAAATTCACGTGTTGCTGGGGGAAAACGGCTCGGGTAAAAGCACGCTCATGTCGATTTTATCCGGCCTGTACCGGCCGGATGAGGGTGAAATCATCGTCCGCGGCATCAAGATGGTTTTTCGCTCGCCCAGAAACGCGATCAGCGCCGGTATCGGCATGGTGCACCAGCATTTTAAATTAATCGATTCTTTTTCCGTGGCCGAAAACGTAATCCTGGGCGACGATCGCACCGCGCCCGTTTTAAATATCAAGGACGTTGAAAACAACCTGGCGCAGCTGTCCGCGCGCTACGGATTAGATATAAACCCGTCCTCCATGGTCTGGCAGCTCTCCGTCGGCGAAAAGCAACGGGTGGAAATAGTGAAAATGTTATACCGCGGTTCCCAGGTGTTGATTCTGGATGAACCAACCGCCGTCCTGACACCGCAGGAGGCGGACAAACTTTTTAGAAACCTCAGGGAAATGGCCGGGACGGGCCGGGGTATAGTGGTGATCACCCACAAGCTGAACGAGGTAATGGAAATTGCCGACAGGGTTACCGTATTGCGCCGGGGCAAGGCAGTGGCCACCCTGGAGCGGGGGCAGTTCAACCGCACCGATCTGGCCTGGCTGATGGTGGGTCAGGACGTCGTGCTGCAAAACAAGAAAAAATCCCCGCCAGGTCAAAGGAAGGTTCTGGAATTAAAGGGGGTTGGTTGTTTAAACGATCTTGGACGGAACTGCCTGCAAGATGTAAGTTTTACCGTTCACCAGGGTGAAATTTTTGGCATCGCCGGGGTGGCGGGCAACGGCCAGCGGGAACTGGCCGAGGTAATCGCGGGGCTACGGCGCGCAACAGAAGGCAGCATCATCGTCAACGGTACCGACATTACCGGTTTTTCCCCCCGCCGGGTCATTGACCATGGTGTCGCCCTGGTACCGGAAGATCGTTTAGGCACAGGGCTGATCCCGAACATGGGCGCCGTGGACAACCTGGTGTTAAAAGATTACCGCCGGCGGGAGATGAGCAGGGGTCCTTTCCTCAACCGCCGCAAGGCCTATGAAAAAGTAAAACAACTGGTGAATCGTTTTGAAATCAAACTGAGCAGCCTTGACGCCCCGGTCAAGCTGATGTCCGGCGGCAACCTGCAGAGGTTGCTTTTGGCCCGGGAGATTACCTCCAACCCGAAATTATTAATCGCCGTCTACCCGGTGCGCGGGTTGGACATCAAAGCCACCGAGGCCGTGCACAACCTGTTACTGGAACAACGGGAGAGGGGTATGGCCATTTTATTGATCTCCGAGGACCTGGAAGAAATATTTAAATTAAGCGACCGTATCGGCGTGCTTTGCGGCGGCCGCATCACTGGAATTATCCCCTCGGAAATGACTGACATAGAGGAAATCGGCCTTTTGATGATGGGTGGAACAGGAGAAATGGTGTTATGATATTGCCCGGTTACGTAATTGAAAAAAGGTTGACCCCTTCATCAACCGCATATGTAATTATCCCTATTTTATCCATTATTCTTGCCCTGGCTGCCGGTGCAATATTTCTGGAATTATCCGGACGTAATTGTTTCGAAATATACAGCCGCATGTTTTCCGGTGCATTCGGTTCCCGTTACGGCTTGTCGGAAACGGTGGTTAAAGCCATACCCCTTACTCTCACCGGCATTGGCGTAGCGCTGGCTTTTCGGATGCAATTATGGAATATTGGTGGCGAGGGCCAGCTGTATATGGGCGCTTTTGCGGCGACATGGGTCGCTTTAACCTTTCCCGGTGGAAGCGGCTGGTGGGTCTTGCCCACCATGGTGCTGCTGGGCATGCTGGCCGGGGGTTTGTGGGCGCTCATACCAGCCATACCCAGGGCAATCTGGGGGGTTAATGAAATTATTACCACCCTGATGTTGAACTACGTGGCCATATTCTGGGTGGATTATCTTGTTTTCGGTCCCTGGAAGGATCCCAACGGTTTCAATTTCCCCATGACCGCACAGTTTTCGCCCGGTGCGATTTTACCCGCCCTGGGAAATTCACGCATTCATGCCGGTTTGTTTTTCGGTTTGGCTTTAACCGTAATTTTTTATTTAATCATATACCACACCCGCTGGGGCTACGAAATCAGGGTAACCGGAGAAAATCCCAACTCCGCGCATTATGCCGGCATGAACTCTAAAAGGAATATCATGCTGGTGATGTTTTTCAGCGGCGCCATCTGCGGGCTGGCCGGTATGTCCGAAGTGGCGGGCATTGCCGGGCGTCTCCAACAAGGCCTCAGCCCCGGTTACGGCTTCACGGCGATAATCATTGCCTGGTTAAGCAGGCTCAACCCGTTTGCAATCGTTATTGTCGCATTCTTATTTGCTGGTTTGCAGGTGGGTGGATACATTGTACAAACCAGTGGCATCCCTTCCTCCATGGTAACCATGCTTCAGGGCTTGCTTCTGTTCTTTGTACTGGGGGGCGAGTTGCTCACCAATTACACGATAAAGAGGATGCCCGCAAATCCCTCGGGAGATGATATGCGATGAACCAGGAAATCCTGGTGGCCATACTGGCTACCGCCGTAACCGCGGGAACACCGATTTTATACGCGGCGCTGGGTGAGATCCTGGCGGAACGCGCCGGCGTACTGAACCTTGGCGTAGAGGGCATGATGCTGGCGGGAGCGGTCAGTGGTTTTATCTTTGCGACAAAAACTTCCAGCCCCTGGACCGGCCTGCTGATTGCGATGCTGGCCGGTGGACTGCTTGCCGCCATTCACGCGTTTTTAACCGTAACTTTAAAGGCCAACCAGGTTGTCAGCGGGCTTGCCCTGACCATGTTTGGAACGGGGCTGAGCGGGTATATAGGCAAATCATATGTGGGGATGCCTCTGCCGGTTCCTTTTCACAAAGTCTCTGTACCCGTGCTGAGTGACATACCGTTTATCGGCCCGGTTTTGTTCAACCACGATCCCATGGTTTACTTGAGCTACATCCTGGTGCCTGTGCTCTGGTTCTTCATCTTCCGTACCCGGTCCGGCCTCCACCTGCGGGCCGTGGGTGAAAACCCGGCGGCGGCTGACTCCATGGGTATAAATGTTTTTTTAACCAGGTACATCTATGTTATCATTGGCGGCATGCTGGCGGGGATGGGCGGCGCCTACCTGTCATTGCATTACGTGCCCAGCTGGATGGAGAATATAACCGCTGGCAGGGGATGGATAGCGGTGGCACTGGTAATTTTCGCCACCTGGAACCCGGTTAACGCCCTTTGGGGATCATACTTTTTCGGCGGTATTGACGCCCTCGGTTTTCGATTGCAGACCATGAACGTAACCATATCCCCACATTTTTTAAAGATGCTGCCTTATCTTTTTACGGTTGTGGTGCTCGTTTTGGTTACAAAACGCAACATGCTCAACCGCATCGGTTCCCCGCGGGCCCTGGGCTTACCTTATGACCGGGAAGAAAGATGAGAAGGGTGTGACAACATGCGTAAACTAAAAGAAAAAATCCTTGCGGAAGGCCGGGTTCTGTCCGATAGCGTATTAAAGGTCGATTCATTCTTAAACCACCAGGTTGATCCGGAATTTGCCCTGGAACTGGGCAGGGAAATAGCCGGGCGTTTTGCGGGATCAAGCGTAACAAAAGTATTAACCGTTGAGGCTTCCGGCATCGCCGTGGCGCTAACCACCGGGCTGGCGCTGCAAGTGCCGGTTGTTTTTGCCAAGAAAAAAAAGGCCGCCACCCAGGATCCTGGCTCGTATTGCAGCCACATTTTTTCATTTACCAAGCAGGAAGCGGTAGATATTTACGTCAATAAAAGCTTCATCCACAGCGGTGACCGCGTTTTAATTGTGGACGATTTTTTGGCCCAGGGTGAAGCCCTCAGGGGTATGGTGGAAATAGTCCGGCAGGCCGGCGCCACTCTAGTGGGAGTTGGGATAGTAATCGAAAAAGTGTTCCAAGGTGGCGGCCAGGCGTTGAGAGAAATGGGTGTACGCATCGAATCGCTTGCTCCCATCGCGTCCCTTGCCGGCGGTGTGGTCAAATTCGCCGAATAAACACCCGAAAAGGGTGTTTTTTGTTTGGTGACATGGAAAAATATTATCAACATTATTTATCAAGGCACCCCAAATCAAAGGATGATGGAGGAATGCCGGTGACCACTATTAATATACCGGGTCCATCACTGGTTATATTGTGCGGACCCGCCGGTTGCGGTAAGTCTACTTTTGTTCACGTCAAGGTTAATTTGAAAAAAGAATAAAATTCAAAAAAATACTTTTAAATCAGCATGTATGCGTATTGAAAACACTAAAAAAATATTTTATTATAAGTGAAAACTTTCACTACAGGGGGAAATCTTATGTATAAAAAAATTCTGGTTCCACTTGACGGTTCCCACCGGTCCATGGCGGCGGCGACGCACGCAGTACAAATCGCTTCCAAGTTGAATTCAAAAATAACTTTTTTCCACGTCGTCCCCAACATAACTCCGTACGGGAGCAAATCCGGCGAACACCCAGGCGCGGCATTTAAGGCTATTTCAAGGGAATTTGAAGCCATGGGTGAAAGTATACTTAATGACGCCGAAAATGAATTCAAGGAAGCAAACGTCACTATAGAAAAAAAACTGGCCTGGGGCAAACCGGAACAAGAAATTTGCGATGAAGCCAAAGTGGGACAATACGATCTGATCATAATCGGCAGCCGCGGCCTGGGTGAGATCAAAGGCTACCTTATGGGCAGCGTAAGCAACAGGGTCAGCAGGCACGCCCCTTGCCCGGTGCTTATAGTCAGATAACCATTTAAAAGTTGTTTTTTGCGCTGAAATATAATAAAATATGATCGAATTGTTTCCGTTTTTCGGCCGTACGCGGGCGGCCGGAATTTTTGTTTTTTCCAGCAAAAAACCGGGGGTGGATCAATGGCTGTACATGAAGTACGCGTAACCAACCTGCCTCATCTTGAAGATACCAGAGGCAAAAATTTGCTATATGAAATTAAAACCGCATTGCATATTTACAGTATCAGCAAAATTGTTACGGCCAAGGTATACCGGTTTGAGGGTATTTCCCTTCAGGATGTCGATTTTCTAGCCCGTCATTTGCTGTGTGAAGAAGTATTCCAACACTATACGATTAATCAACCCATCATCGTTGATGCCGATAGAGTTGTTGAGGTGGCCTACAAGCCGGGAGTGATGAACCCGGAGGTCGGTTCAATTATGAAGGCCGCCGAGGATTTGGGCGTAAACGGGCTGATTGCCGCGGATTCCAGCCATGAATATGGTTTTTACGGCACCATTACGGAAAAAGAAATTGGGCTTGTTTTATCCAGGTTACTGGTCAACGAAACAGTGGAGCGAGTGGTTCCGGAAAAACCGGACACGCTGGTGATCCACGGTACGCCCGGCGTTACGGAGACTATTCCTATCAGGTCCATGAACGATGATGCCTTGATGGATTTGAGCCGGGACAAACTGTTTCTTAATCTCCAGGAGATGCACGCCATCAAAAATTACTTCACTGAACTGGGTCGCGATCCCACCGACTGTGAAATAGAAACCCTCGCCCAGACCTGGTCCGAGCACTGCGTGCATAAGACTTTCAAATCGACCCTGGTTGTGGACGGGTCGCTCAAAAAACCTCTACTGAAAAGGTTGCAGGAAGCCACTTTCAATGCGCGCCATCCACTGGTTTTGTCGGCTTTTGAAGATAATTCCGGCGTGATTGCGTTTTATGACGGCCTGGCGTTGTGCGGCAAGGTGGAAACTCATAATTCTCCATCCGCCATTGAACCGTATGGCGGGGCGATGACCGGCAGTGGCGGAGTTTTCCGGGACATTATGGGAACCGGCAAAGGGGCTAAAGTAATCGCTTCTACGGACATGTTTTGTTTTGCCCCCCCGGATCTTCCCGCGGAAGAAGTGCCGCCGGGATGCCTGCACCCGCACTACCTGTTACGCCGGGTGGTCGCCGGGGTCCGGGATTACGGGAACCGCATGGGCATACCCACCAACAACGGTTCCGTGCATTTCCACCGGGATTTCAGGGCCAAGCCCACAATAATTGTTGGCGCATACGGTATCATGCCCGCCGGGGATGCCCGGAAGGGGCAGCCCCAATGCGGCGACATCGCCGTGGTCGTGGGCGGGAGAACAGGCAGGGACGGCATTCACGGTGCTACGTTTTCCAGCGGTGAAATGACCCATCGCACCATTGATGTTAACGCCAGTGCGGTGCAAATCGGTCATGCCATCGAGGAAAAACGTTTAAGCGACGCGCTGCTGAGAGCCCGGGACGAAAAGCTGATCAGGGCCGTTACGGATTGCGGGGCTGGCGGTTTCGCCTCGGCTTTCGGTGAAATGGGGCAAAAAACAGGGGTTAAAATCCACCTGGAGCGCGTACCCCTTAAATACCCGGGTCTGGCACCGTGGGAAATCTGGCTTTCCGAAAGCCAGGAAAGAATGGCCCTGGCAGTGGCGCCGGAGCACCTGGAGCGGCTGCTCGCCATTTGCCATGAACATAACGTGGAGGCCACGGCCGTCGGCGAGTTCACCGACACCGGCAAGCTCGAAGTGTATTACGAAAACGAGTGCGTCTGCGAACTGGAGATGAACTTTCTTCACCACGGCATTCCCGGGCGAACAATGATCGCCGTGCCCGCGCGGCGCCCGGGCGAAGTTAAAGAACCTGATCTTCCCGGTGATTGGACGGAAGTGTGCGCTAAAATCATGGGGGACCTGAACGTTTGTTCCAAGGAACCCATCGTGCGCATGTATGATCACGGGGTTCAAGCCGGCAACGCATTGCCCCCCTTTGGCGGAGTTTCCGGCGGAGCGCCCAATGACGCCGTGGTGCTGGCCCCCGTACTTGGTAAAAAATACGGCGCAGTGATTTCACACGGGATGAACCCCGTGCTTAACACAATCGATCCCTACGCCGGCACCATCTGGGCCGCCACCGAAGCCGTGGCCAACGCGGTAGCCGCGGGGGCTAATCCGGCAGACCTGGTTTTAATCGACAATTTTATCTGGCCTTACCCGGATGAAGAATCATTGTACGACTTGGATCAGGCCGTCGACGCCTGTACTGATTTTGTACGGGCAACGGGGATGCCCTTCATTTCCGGCAAGGACAGCCTGAGCAGCACTTACCGTTCCAAAGATGGTTCCGTCATCAAGATACCGCCCGTGGTATGCATATCCTGTTTCGGTCGCGTGGAAGACGTAACCGCCACGGTATCCACTGATTTTAAACGTACGGGCAGTCCAATCATCCTGGTGGGCAAGCGCGACGTCAACCGGATGGGCGGGTCAACTTATTTCAACATTACGGGCTCATACACGCCCGGTGTTCCGCTGGTTGATTTGTCGGTATTGCCTGAAACGCTGAAAGCAATTTACCGGGCCTGCCGAAACGGCGCGGCGCTCGCCTGCCACGACGTCAGCGAGGGCGGATTACTGGCGGCACTGGCGGAAATGTGTTTCGGCGGCGATACGGGAGTTGACGTTGTCATACCGGAAGGCTGCCGTCCGGACTACTTCCTTTTCAATGAAACGGCGGGGTGTTTCCTGGTGGAACTGGACGACCGGGTCGATGCCGGTGAATTGTTCGGCGGTATTCCATACCTTACCCTGGGGCAAACCACTAACACAAAGGTTATTTCTGTAAGCCAGGGCGGTAAAAAGCTATTTGAATTGCCCCTGGAAAAATTATTGTACGCCTGGCAGAAGCCCATGAAGGAGGTGTTCGGCGGTTGAAACCACGTGTTTGCATCCTGAGAACAGACGGCACCAACTGTGATGCAGAAACCTTTTACGCCTTCGAAAAGGCGGGCGGGGAATGTGCGCTTGTGCACGTCAACCAGTTAAGGGACGGCGCGGAAAAACTTTCCCGCTACCAGATCTTGGCTATACCGGGCGGTTTCTCGTACGGAGACGATGTTCACTCGGGAAAAATTTTATCCGTCGAATTGACCTCGTTTTTAAAAGAGCAATTGCTTGAATTTGTCGACCAGGGCAAGCCGGTGATCGGCATTTGTAACGGTTTCCAGGTCCTGGTGCGCACCGGATTGCTGCCCTGGGGCGAGCCGGGCAGCATCCGGGTCACCCTGATGCAAAATGACAGCGGGCGCTTCGAATGCCGCTGGGTTAATTTACGGGTGGAAAAAACCAATTGCATATTCACCCGCGGCATGGAGGGCGCCATTGTGCAGTACCAGGTTGCGCACGGTGAAGGCAAGTTTTATACCGACGAAAAGACCTTGCAGGACATGGAACAGGCGGGGCTGGTGGTATTCAGGTACGCGGACCCGGCCACCGGGGAGCGGACACAGACTTACCCCCATAACCCGAACGGATCACTGCATGCCATTGCCGGCATCTGCGACCGGTCCGGTAGAGTGCTGGGCCTGATGCCGCATCCCGAGCGGTTTGTGGAAACCCACCATCATCCCAACTGGCGCAGGTCTTATATTGCCGAGCCGCACGGCGTGCCACTTTTCCGCAATGCCGTCGCATACGTCATAAAAAATTTATAAAGTAATTTAAATGTAAAAACACCACAGCAGCAGGCGATCCGGTGGTTTTCTGGAGCGAACTGAGCACTGGGTGCGGTGCTTAGCCCGTCATAGCCCCAGAGCTTGACCCTGAAAGGGCGTAAAGTATTGCTCTGGCAGGGTTTTGTAAGCGTTAACAAGCAGTAATTTTAACCATTACGAAGATAATTGCGAAGAGAGCGGAAGAAACCACCGGATCGCCAGATACAAGTACCGGTTTTTGCAGCGAAATCAAAAGTTAAATTAAGAATGGTGGAAACCGCCGAAGCACCTCCCACGTAACGAGCACCGGTGACAGATCACCGACGACAGACCACCAATAAAAGGCAGGTAGATAAGATTGCTTTTTCGGAAAGCCAAAATATCGGATATCGAAACTATCCACAAATTTATCAATTATTTCGCGGAAAAAGACCTGATGCTCGCACGTTCCCGCTCGTCGCTCTACGAATCCGTTAGAGAATTCACCGTGGCTGAACTGGACGGGAAGATCGTGGGAGCAGGTTCGTTGCACGTTCTGTGGGAGGACCTGGCCGAAATCCGGTCCCTGGCCGTGGATGAGCGCTACCAGAAACAGGGTATTGGGCGCGGGCTGGTTAAGGCATTTTTGGCTGAAGCCGTCAACCTGGAGATAGCAAGGGTGTTCGCCCTGACCTACCAGGCGCCTTTTTTTATCAAGTGCGGTTTTAACATCATCCCCAAGGAAGACCTCCCGCAAAAGGTATGGAAAGAGTGTATCAATTGCCCTAAATTTCCGCAATGCGACGAGGTTGCAGTGATTAAGGAACTCGATTTATAAATAGTAATTCATTTGCGTTTAATGTTGCATATCCCAGGGCATACCCGGTGATATTAAGTAGGATCAATTGAGCATAGGAGGAAAGAATATGCCTCAACCGGTTATGCCCCGCTGCTGGAGGGTGGAAACCAAGCCCCATAAATTCTGCCCGGGTTGCGGCCATGGTTTGATTCTCAAGGCATTGGGTGAAGTGATTGATGAACTGGGTATCCAGGATCGCACCGTGTTTGGATGTGATATCGGATGCTCGCTGCTCTCATGGGACTTCTTTAACCTGGACAGCGTGCAGACCCACCACGGCCGTACCACCCCGGTAATGGTGGGTATTAAACGGGCCAACCCCCGGTTACTGGCCATTGCCTACATGGGCGACGGGGGAGGGTATGCCATCGGCTCCCAGCATCTTGTCAATGCCGCCGCCCGCAACGAAAATATTACCGTATTGCTGGCCAACAACACCGTTTATGCCATGACGGGCGGCCAGATGGCTCCGACCACCATGCCGGAACAGAAAACCGAAACCACCCCTTACGGCAGGGACCCCGCGCTGACCGGACCTCCGATGCAGGGGCCGGAAATGGTGGCCGCCATAACAAACGAGGGCGCTTATGTGGCGCGGGGTACCATTGCCAACCTCAGGCAACTCAAAGGTTATATCAAAAAAGCGCTACAAAACCAAATGGCCGGAGGGGGTTTTTCCTTTGTGGAGGCGTTGTCCTCCTGCCCCACCAACTGGCGCACCAATGCCGAGGAAACGTGGCGTTTCGTTGAGCAGGACATGGTGAAACATTTTCAAGTGGGGGAAATCAAAACACCCGCCGTGAAAGAAAAGGCGGGCTAACCGGTGTAAATAGCTTCTTTGGGACACCGGGCCAGGCACGCTCCACACTTCAAACACTTCTGCCGGTCGATAAAATATGGCCGGCCTTTTTGCTCACCCCGGATGGCATTGACGGTGCAAGCTTTCGCACAAATACCGCAGGAAACACATTTTTCCTCGTCAATAGCATAGTCCAGCAAGGCCCGGCACACTCCCGCCGGGCATTTCTTATCCCTGATGTGTGCAATATATTCGTCCCGGAAGTAACGCAATGTCGACAGTACCGGGTTGGGCGCCGCCATGCCCAGGCCGCAGAGAGAAGCATCTTTGATTTCCTCACCCAACTCCTCCAGGGTTTCCAGATCCTCCATCGTTCCTTCACCTTTGGTAATCCGCTCCAGTATTTCCAGCATGCGTTTGGTACCCACCCGGCATGGCGTGCATTGCCCGCAGGATTCATCCTGGCTGAAGTGCAGGTAAAATCGAGCAATATCCACCATGCAATCCGTCTCGTCCATAACAATCAGGCCGCCCGACCCCATCATGGACCCTTTCTCTTTCAGCGATTCATAATCAATGGGTGTATCGATGTGTTCCACGGGTATGCACCCGCCCGACGGTCCCCCCGTTTGTACCGCTTTAAATTCCCTGTTCTCCGGAATCCCGCCGCCGATATCAAAAACGATGGTGCGTATACTGGTGCCCATGGGCACTTCAATCAACCCGGTATTATTTACCTTTCCGGCCAGGGAGAACACCTTTGTTCCTTTGCTTCCTTCCGTTCCCATGGAAGCAAACCAATCAGCCCCGTAGCGTAAAATAAGGGGGATATTGGCAAAGGTTTCCACGTTGTTCAGCAAGGTCGGTTTGCCCCACAGGCCGCATTCGGCGGGGTAGGGTGGACGGGGGCGCGGCTCACCACGCCGCCCCATGGCGGAGCGCAGCAGGGCGGTTTCTTCTCCGCACACAAAGGCGCCGGCCCCTAGGCGCAAGTCGATATCAAAATGAAAATCCGTACCGAAAATATTGCGGCCCAGCAATCCATTGTCCCTGGCCTCATCAATGGCGATTTCCAACCTGTCCACGGCGATGGGGTATTCGGCCCGCACGTAAATATAGCCCCTTTGCGCACCAATACAATACCCCGCTATGGTCATGGCCTCCAGCACGCTGTGCGGGTCGCCTTCCAGAATGCTCCGGTCCATGAATGCGCCGGGGTCTCCCTCGTCGGCATTACATACCACATATTTGACATCACCCCTGGCGGCGGCCGCAATAGCCCATTTTCTGCCGACCGGAAAACCGCCGCCGCCGCGCCCCCTGAGCCCGGATGCGCTAATAATGTCGATAACCTCGCCCGGTTGTTTATTAACAAGTACATCAGCCAGGGCAAAATAACCGTCCATGGCAATGTACTCACCAATATCTTCCGGGTTGATCAGGCCGCAATTCCTTAACACCACCCGGTTTTGCGCCCGAAAAAAGTTGATATCCGACCTGCGATAGGCCACCCCGTGTGATCGTTCATCTTGGTACAACAGCCTTTCAACCACGTTTCCGTTAATAAAATGGCTTTCGATCAGTTCATCCACATCTTCTTTTTCCACGAGGCAATAAAAAATTTCACCGGGGTGGACCATGACAATGGGGCCCATTTTGCAAAAACCGAAACAGCCTGTTTTAAACACCTTGACTCTGTGTTGCAGATCCCTGGATTTAAGCTGTTTAACCATTTCCTCGATTAAAGCCCGGCTTTCGGAAGAAGTACATCCTGTTCCGGTACATACCAGAACATGCAAGGTATCATTACTGCCAACGTTTCCCGTGCGCAACCTAATGTCCGGCAGGCGACTGTTCTTGATATGTTCCAGGTCTCTCAGAGATTTGATCACCGGCTTTCACCTCCGAGCGTTTTTTATACATGCGGATCAACCTGGAAACATCTCGCCGGGTGAATTTGCCGTGCACCTCGTCGTTAACGGTCAAAACCGGGGCAAGCCCGCAAGCCCCCACGCAGCGGGTGCTTTTAACCGTAAACAGGCCGTCTTCCGTGGTATCGCCGCCGGTTAGTTTAAGTGTCCTCCTCAAGTCGTCCAGTATGTCTTGGGCTCCCTGCACGTAGCAAGCAGTACCGGTGCATACGTTGATGGTGTACTCCCCCTTGGGCTCCGTTGTAAATAATGAGTAAAACGTAACCACCCCGTTTACTTCGCTTACGGGCAGGCCCAATTTACCCGCTATGTAAGCCTGCACTTCCTCGGGGAGGTAACCAAATATCTCCTGGGCACCCTGCAAAATTCTTATTAACTGTCCCTCTTCACCGGCGTAATTTTCGATCACCCGGTCCAGAGCGGCATAACGCTCCTGTTGTTCATCGATCCCGCGCAAATCACCCACCCCCGTTTTTACTAATGCTTCTCAATTTATGACTAAAAAAAAACATAAAGGAAATACTTTCCTATAAAGAAAGCCGTGGAGGTAATAGAATGTTCAATGATAAATTGCACCACTTTATTCAAAATCCACCCAGGGACAACCGCACCCGGCCGGCCCGGGCCATTGACTTTACGCTGTCCCTGATATTGGTATGGTTTGTTACCATATTCGCCGCCGGGTTATTGCCACTGGAATCCGCCATGCTGAACGCTTTGTTGATCATCGTCCTGGTGATTGAAACAGCTCTGATGATTAAACTTAAATTTTACAGGCAGAAAATGCTGAACTTGCACAGAGATACCTGGTTTTCCGCCCGAAAGTGCCGGGAAAAGCTCAAAAGCATCGAATCAAGGCAAGAATTCATAGCAATTGTCAAAGATTTACTTGAAAGCAACCCGGCGTTTAAAGACTTAAAAATACTATCCCCTTGCGGGGACTCAAATATTGATCTGAGCGGCAAATTACACAACCAAAAGGTAGGGGTTATGTGTGTTAATCCCACCCGGGATGACCATAAAGTTTCTATGGAACAGGTGAGAAAATTCTGGTGTGAAATCAGGGAATCCGGTTTCGACAGGGGCATTATCCTGACCACAGGTTCCTTCTCCGATGACGCCCGTCGTTTTGCAAGGCGGATCAACGGTAAAACGGGTATTCATCTTGTGGACGGCTACAATGTTTTACGTATGGCCAAAAGGTCCGGACACCCGGTTTTTCCCGATGAAAAGTGGCGGGAGGAAGGGGGAACCGACATTTCGGGCATCGGGATAGCGTTGTCGATTAAAGAAAATATCCTGAACTCACGAAAAAAGGCTTTACTGTTTATAATTCTTGGCGTGGTATTTCTGGCGATTTCCGCCCTGCAGGCCGGATTTGTCGGCCCTATTTACCTGATTTCCGGGATTATCAACTTGTTTACCGGTTTTTCGGGCTATATCCTGTCTTTTTTGCGCAATAAAGACCTGTTATTTGACCTGGATTAACTTATTCAGCCAGGCGTTGTAGTCGCGGATATAATTCCAGCCCCGCCTGCTGCCCGTGGAGACGTCCCTAAACACAAACTTGCGGGCACCGGCAATGTCGTGTTTAATTCGCTGGTCGTAAAGTAATTGTTGCTTCTTTCCGGTCAAGCAAACCGCCACCCCTTTTTATAAAAATTTTTCCCTGACCTGATGCGCATAATGCAGTTATTAGTAAGCAGAACAATAAAAAATCCGGGTTTGTTGCCCGGAATTTTTATTTACTGTTCATGGTCAACGTTAAACGCAGCCAGGGGTTCGGTATCCTCACCGAGGGTCGCTCGCAATTTATCCAAACCCGGACCCGCCTTGGTATCGGGCTTTGGAACAACAACATCGAGACCATATTTTTTTCTGGGCATTTGAAACACCTCCTTTAGAAATACTCCCCCCCGGAAAACAAACATGAAAGATTCAATTCCCGTAGCTGTTACTTCCCGCTTTGTTTCTCCTGCTTACTGCGCCAAAGCGCCATGTCTTCCACAACCCCTGTAATATAAGTGCCAGGTAAACAAATTTTTATTCACGCCGGTGGGATCAAAATGATGCCATGTGATCGATATTTAAACTGGTTGAGGAATAATGCTGGTTAACTTAATAGGATTTTAAAGATTCTTGTCGAACTGTTTAAAATAACCAAAAGCAAAATGCATTGAAACAGGGCCAACTTGATAAATCCGAATTCGATTGAACAGGAAAATCACGCTGCACCTTCAACAAAGTTGGAAACAGGAGGTTTGTAAACCGTGCTTTCGGTACTGGAAACATGCCGGCCGCGACCGGAAATTCTGGCCGGCAACTTCAATCCCGATGTATTTACGGCGGGGCTCAGCCCGGTGATTGATTATTACCGCAGCGGTCGAAGCGCTATTGACAGCATTTACACCAATGCGGAGCTGTTTTTCCGGGAAGCCACTTACCCGACCCAGGGCCTGCGCGTGGCTCTTACCGAAGTGTTCAGCCGCATTGCGGGCGACGCGACCGCCCCGGCCATCCACCGGCTGGAAACGGCTTTCGGGGGCGGCAAGACCCACACCTTGATTGCCTGCACTCACATCGCCCACAAGGGCACGGAGCTGCGCAATGTTGTCAAAGATATTATCGCTCCGGAACTGCTCCCGGAACCCGGTTCGGTGGCCGTTGTGGGTGTGGCGGGCGACCTGATCCCGGTTCACCAGCCCCGGGGTGACGCCCTGGTGCCCTACACCCTGTGGGGCGAGATTGCTTATCAAATCGGCGGTGAAGCCCTCTACCGCGAAGTGGAAAACGAAGCCGGCTCCCATGCCGCACCCGGCATAACCTACTTTGACCGGGTATTTGCCAACCGCAAGGCGCTGGTGATGCTGGACGAGCTGGCCCAGTACGCCGCCAGGCTGGAAGCCGCCCGGCCCGACGGTGCCGGCCAGTTGGCCGCCTTCCTGATGGCGCTGCATGGCTATGCCCGCAGCCGCCCCGGCATTGCCATTGTGCTCACCCTGGCCAGCGCGTCCGACGCTTTTGCCAGGCAAACTGAACAGTTGGCTAAACTAATCAGCGAAGTGCGTGGTGAAGAAGTCAGTGAGGACAACGCCATCGGCATCGGTGAAAAAGCCGTTAAAGGCGTGACCAGCGTGGTGGCCCGGGACGCCGTCCAAATTACGCCGGTACAGGCCGCCGAGATTTCCTCCGTATTTGCCAAGCGGTTGTTCATTTCCATAAATTACGATGCCGCCAAAGACACCGCTGCGGAGTACATGCAAATGTACCGCCGCAACGCCAACCTGCTGCCGGATGAGGCCACCGGCGATAATTTCCTGCGCCGGATGGAGGCCAATTACCCGTTCCACCCCACGCTGGTGGATTTCCTGAACAAAAAGTTGGCCAGCGCCGAAAATTTCCAGGGCACCAGGGGTGTCCTGCGGGTGCTTTCCCTGGCTGTGCGCAGCCTGTGGCTGAACCGGCAGGCTGTGCCCATGATCCACGCCTGCCACCTGGATATGCGCTCCGACCGGGTGGTCAATGAAATACTCGGCCGCACGGGCAGTTCGGATTTAATGTATATCTTAAACTCCGACATCGGGAGCGTGGACACCGGCACCCTGGAAGGCGGGCACAGCAACGCGGAACTGGCCGACCGGCGCAACCCCCATCCGGAGGGGCACCCCCTTTATGAATACACGTGGAAGACTGTTTTCCTGCACAGCCTGGTTGGCCGGGAAGAGGGTCTGAATTCCAGAATCTTCGGTATTTCCGAATCCGAAGCACTGTTTGGTGTGTCCTTTCCGGGCCTGACCCCGCCGCAGGTGCGCACCGCCCTGGAGGAAATCAATGAAAGCGCTTTTTACCTGCGCTTCGAGCAGGGCAAATATTACGCCAGCGAAGAACCCACCCTCAACAGCGTGCTGGCCAGGATTCGCCGAACCATAACCGCCGGGCAAATAGAACATCTACTGAAGGCGATGGCGCGCAAAATTATCACCGATGGTAACAACCTGTTTCATATTGAACATGATGTTTCACTGCCCGAACACCTGCCCGACGGCAAAGGGAAGCCCATATTGGGCATAGTGGCACTTACGGCTGAAAGTGTCAATGTGGAAGACATGGTTACCACCAGGGGGGAAAACAAGCCCCGGGAACAACAAAACCTGATTTTTGTCCTGGTCCCGGAAACAGTGATGGTCAAGGGCGCCGGCGATCAACCGGAACTCTTTGGAGGTCAGTATTCCCGGGCCCGGGATACGCGGCAGCGTATTGACTACCTTGCCCGGCAGGTCATGGCGATGCGCCTGTTGGTGGAAAAACCGCAAAACTACGGCGTCAACCCCGGCCGCCTGGCTAATCAAGACTTTAGAGAACGTTACTCCAAACTGGAAAATGATTTACATACCGCAGTGTCAAGGATTTACACGAGCCTGTACTATCCCTCGACGGCGGGCTATATCGTGCGCAAGGAAATCAAGAGCGCCGGGGGCGAGGGCGGAACACCCTTTATCAACACCATCCGGGAAATCTTAATTAATGACCGCGAACTGCTCACCTCAGCCAATGTCACCCAGGCTGACCTGGTTATCTTGAGCAAGCTTTTCTTCGATCGCGATCTTTTATTTGAAACCAGTGATACCATTACCCTGGAAAAGTTACGAAATAATTTCTACTGTGTGCGCAGCTGGCCGGTACTGGAAAACCCGGACGTTCTGCACTCAATAGTGCGGGCCGGTGTCCAGAAGGGCGCCTGGTGCGTTTTTCGCATGGGCGCCGAAGACAACGCCAACCCCGTGGAATTCTACCACCAGGAAAAGGAAATTCCCCTGGGGGTGAATTTAAGCGAACCGGGCTACGCGCTGATCACCCCGCAGGGCGCCAAACAGCGCGGCTGGACCGGAACCGGACCGGAAGACCCCGCTCTGGTACGGGAAAACATCATCTATGCGGTTGAACATAGCGGCGCCGCATACCTGGGGGAAGTGTCGGACAAGTATGCAGAAAAACACGGGCAGTGCCCTGAAAATGATTTTAGGGATGCTGTGGCCGCGCTGGTTAAAGACGGCCGCCTTTATGCCTACCGCGGTACTCCGGACCAGCAGGACAAACCGGAGTTAATTCACGGCCATGCGGCGGCCCTCTACACCCCCCAGCCCGGCGATGTGATCATTACCCCCCGGGAGGCACGCCAGCGGGGCTGGATTGACCCGGGTAAACGCGCCTTCAAACTGGAAGGAAAAGAGGGAGCCGCCAAACTGTTGCCGCTGCTCAGACGACTGGGCAGCATCTACAACCGGGGCGCAAAATGCACCATTGACTACCTTGAGTTGGATGAACTGGAGCTGCCCGAAGGTGGTACGCTGAGAATTCAGCTAAATAACGCGTCACCGGGTTCGCTGCGGGCGCTGGGGGAATTGTTTGAAGTGCTGGATAGCGCCGTGGAACAAGGGGAACAAACCGGGGTTTACCTGGACATCAATGAGCCCGATGACGACTGCGCCTTTATTCAGGAGTTAAAAAAAGCATAACGCGAGGCGGCGAATATGACGAGCAAAACAAACATCAACCTGGACCTGGCCGGGGAATTCCAGCAGCGCATCCGGCCCCTGGCCGGACGCGCACCCTGGATTCTACGGATAACTGAATACAAAGATAAACCTGCGCCCGTTTTTGTGGTCAAGGAACGCTTCACCCGGGATAATGAACCGTATCATACCGACCCCGCGCCGGGCAGGGGGATACTGAAAGACCGGGGACTGCTGTACGGCCAGCCCCTGCGCCGCTGCCTGCCGGTTGTGCGCGCCATCATCGACAATGTTTGCGACGAGGCCGGGATTCCGCTGGACTTGCACCGGTTTGTCGGCGACGGCCGCATCACCTTTCGGGGCAACCTGCCCCTGGACGAGGAAGCGGGCGCCAAATTGGCGCTGATTTTCAAACTGCAGGAACGCGTCAAAGACATGGACCGGGTGGAGCTGATCGCCTGGCGGGTGGAACGGTTCAGCCGCGAAGAAGCCGCTTACTGGTTGACGCGGGCCACCCAGTACGGTGACGCCGCCAGCCGCTGGGCGCAGGGGGGCATGCGCATCATGCTGGGCGGCCAGCCCGGGGACAAAGCGGTGCTGCAGATGCTGGAGAAATTGCGCAAGTAGACAGGGGGGAATTGGCTCATGCACCGAAACGATAACAGAAACGATATTCGTTTAATTGAAGCAGGTTTTCCCTGTCACCAGGTGGGCGCCGAAACCCAGCGGGAGCGCGGCGCCAGTTCCGCACTGCCGCCACTTTATTATCTCCACGTCTGGTGGGCCAGGCGTCCCCTCACCCCCAGCAGGGCCGCCATCCTCGGTTCGCTTCTGCCGGCCGGCACCGACACGGACTGGTTTTTGCGCCAGCTGGGCATTGAAAAGGTGCAGGCACTGGTCAACGGGGAGCCTTGGACGCTGGAGGATAAAATTATCGACCGTATTGGACAGGATGTTTCCGAACTCGATATACTGCCTGTGGACTCTGTGGTCGCGCGGGCGTTGCAGCAAGAACAGGCTACTAGACTAGAACAAAGGCGGCTAATTGAAGAAATCATCAATGAAAACCCTCTTCTTGGCGAGCATCCCATTATTCAAAAATGGAGGGAATTAAGTAAACCTCTCCCTGAACCGCTGCCCGGTGAAGGTGCGGTTTTAATAATAAAACGTGTGGCTGCTGACCCGGCCTGGTTCAAAGGTCTCATGGAGCTGGCAGGCAGCGTAGGTGTCCGAGTTCCAAACCTTTACGGGTATTCCCGTGCCTATATGCGTCAACCCGAATGGCAATCCAATAACATTACAGTACTTGACCCAACGGCCGGCGGTGGTTCAATTCCATTTGAGGCATTACGGTTGGGATACAACGTGATTGCTAATGATTTAAACCCGGTTGCTGCAGTAATCTTGAACGCCACCCTTGATTACCCCGCTCGTTATGGCCCGAGTTTGGTAAACGATATAGAATTTTGGGGGCGAAAGTTGCTTAACGCATTGGATGAACAATTGAAAATGGTTTTCCCCCGTTCATTTCCTTTATCACCGGATGAACGACGCGCTTTGGAGATACATTTACAAAAATGTCCTGACATGATCACGGAATTTGATTGTGAAAATACGACCACCTTTCTTTACGCCCGCCAGGTTATCTACCCCCATTGCGGGGGTGAGGCGCCGCTTTTAAATACCTGCTGGCTGTCCAAGGAGGACCCCAAGTGGGGCGTGCGCATTGTCCCGGACGGCCGGCCCAGGGGCGGCAAGGTGCGGTTTGAAACTTACCGCGTCAAGGGAGGCAGGGGACCGAGGGGCGAAGACCCCAACTTCGCTACGGTCAGCGGCGGTGTCGGCACGTGCATCCACTGCCGCCAGGCCATTCCCGCGGAAGAAATCAAGGCCCAGGCCCGGGGTGAATCGCCCCACGGCAGGTGGCAGGACCGGCTTTATTGCGTGGTGGCCGTGCGCCACCAGCCCAAGCTGGACAAAAACGGCCGGCCGCAGCGTTATAAAAGCGGGGCACGGGCCGGCGAAATCAAGACTGAAAAGATTCGCTTTTTCCGGCCGCCCGGCGACCGCGACCTGCAGGCGCTTGCCGAGGCCGAAAAACGCCTGCGGCAACGCTGGCCCGAATGGGAGCGGCAGGGGTTGATTCCCACGGAAAGGTTTCCGGAGGGAAATGACATGCGTCCCGTTACATATGGCATGACGCGCTGGTGCGATATGTTCACCCCGCGCCAGCTTCTCGGGCACCTCGTCCTGGTGGAGGAACTCAATCGCCTCAAGCCGGAAATACTGCGGGAACTGGGCGAAGAGCGCGGTCGCGCCGTGGTGACGTACCTGCAGTTTATGATCGATAAAGGACTTGATTATAACAGCAAGCAAACACGGTGGGAATATACAAGGGGTATTGTTAAAGGAACCTTTGGACGCCATGACTATTCACTTAAATGGACCTTTGGCGAAATGATATTCAGCGGCCCCAACTCCGGCGCAGCCTGGGGCCTTTCCCAGGTTTTGGACGCGTATGCAGGTATAGCGAAGCTATTGGAGCCTTTGCATGAGAAGCTTGCCGGAGCCGCGCCACCGGTGACGGTCCGCTGCGGCACAGCGGCGCACACCGGTTTGCCGGACCAATCGGTGGACCTGGTCTGCCTGGACCCGCCTTATTACAACAACGTCCAGTACGCGGAGTTGTCGGATTACTTTTATGTCTGGCAGCGGCGCACCCTCCGGGATTTGTACCCGAAACTATTCCGCCGGAATTTGACCAACAAATCCGACGAGGCGGTGGCCAACCCGGCCCGGGACGGGTCAGCCGCCGGTGCAGCCAGCGCCTACGAGCGACTGATGGGCGAGATTTTCGCCGAATGCAGCCGTGTCCTGAAGGACGACGGCATTATGACGATCATGTTCACCCATAAAACCCAGGAAGCATGGGAGGCTTTAACGCGCTCGCTAATTGAAAGTGGTTGGACGATAACTTCATCGTTGCCTGTGGAATCTGAATCGGCGGCTTCAATGCATCAAAAAGATATGGCCGCCGCCGCCAGTTCCATCTTCCTGACCTGCCGCAAACGCCGGGAGGCGGGTAATACGCCTGCCACCTGGACCGGCTTTGGCGGCACGGGTGTGGCCCTGCGAATACGGGAAGCAGTGCGTGAGGGATTGCAGGATTTTGCGCCGCTGCAGCTTAGCGCCGTGGACGAAATGGTGGCCTGTTACGGACGGGCGCTGCAGGTGCTTTCCGAACACTGGCCGGTGCTGGACGGTGACGAGCCCGTCAGCCCGATCCGGGCCATGAACGAAGCCGGCGCGGTGGTGGCCCAGCACCAGGTGGCCCGGTTGACCGGGGGCCGGTTGAAGGTGGAGGACTTAACTCCGGAAGCCGCCGCGGCATTAACATTTTACGGCATCTACGGCCTGGCGGAATTCCCCTTCGACGAGGCGCTGAACCTCTCCCGCTCGTTAACCATCAAACTGGAGATCAAGCCCGCCGGGTATAACGTAAACGGGCGCATGATCGGTATTAACGACGAAAACCGGGGTAGCCGCACCCGGCGCAGTAACGCCGAGGAAACCGGTTACCACGCGCCGCTCCTGCGACGCGGGTCGAAGCTGCGTTTGGCACTGCCGGAAGAGCGCAACAAAAAGCGCCTGGACAACCCGCAGACCGAGTGGGATATCCTGCACGGCCTGATTATGGCCTACCGGGAGGGCGATGTGCCCGTGGCCCGCTCCTACCTGGCCCGGCACGGCGCGGGAAGGGAACAGCTGGTAATTGATTTGCTTTCCGTCTGGGCGGCGGAAATGGCCGGCGACAAACTGCGCAAGGAGGCCGAGGCCCTTCTGTTCGGCCTGAAATAACCGGGCAGTGAACCACATTTTGTTGATGAGGGGATAGTATGTCTGAACAAACCGGAGCAACCGCGGCCAATGAGGGGCTGCGCTCCCGCTCCTGGCTTCTTTCTTATAAAACCTCAACCACCATCATTGACGGCCGCCCGGTGGATATGCTGCACGACTTCTATATACCCGCCCTGAGCCTGGCGGTGCGGTATGACCGGGTGGCCGGGTATTTCCGGTCGTCCTCGCTGGCGGCTGCTTCCCGGGGATTTTCCGCTTTTGTGGGCCGGCGTGGTAAAATGCGCCTGATTGTCGGCGCGGACCTGGAGCCCGGCGATGTGCGGGCTATCCTGGAGGGGGATGCCGGGCGGCTGGCCGCAAAGTTAAATGAAGAACTGGACCAGCCCGCATCCTGGCCGGAAAAAGTCAGGAACGGCGTCACGCTCCTGGCCTGGATGGTGGCCCGGGGTCACCTGGAGGTGCGGGTGGCCTTCCGGGTGCACGGGCAAACCGGCGAACCGCTTTCCGTCGATGCGGTGGACGACGGCTATGTGCATGAAAAGTGGTTCGTATTGCACGATAAATACGGCAACCGCCTGTACGGGTCGGGCACGCTGAATGAATCCAAAACGGCCCTGGTGCTCAATGCGGAGAATATTGACGTGCACTGCGATTGGTGGGGTGAGACCGACAGGAGGCGGGTGGACGAGGCCGCCCAGGCCTTTGAAAACCTGTGGGCGGGCCGGGTACTCCACATGCCGGTTTTGACCCTGCCGGAAGCGGTCCGGCGGAAACTGATCCGGTTGGCCGGAGGAATAAACCACCCGGTGGAAGTTGACGGCACAAGTGCCGCGCCCCGAACAATTGAACCGCCTTCGGCCCTGGAGCGATTGCGGTTCGCCGTGCTGCGGGATGCCCCCAAAATGCCCGGCGGGCGGTTTGTGGGCATGGAAACCGCCCCCGTGGAACCGTGGCCGCACCAGGCCGTGGTGGTGCGCCGGCTGGTGGAAACATGGCCGTACTCTTACCTGTTATGCGACGAGGTTGGTCTCGGCAAAACCATTGAAGCGGGGCTGGCGTTTCGCTCCCTGTACCTGTCGGGTTTGGTGAAACGCATCCTCATTGCCGCGCCGGCCAGCCTGACCAGGCAGTGGCACCGCCAAATGGCCTCCAAAGTGCTGCTTGCCTTCGGCCTGGCGCGAACCACGCCTGACATTGCCCATGAATACATACTCCCGGAAGAGGAACAACGCACAAGCAATTCCCTCTATGCACCGGATTTGGTAATCGTATCCACCGGTTTGCTGGCCCGCCGCGAACGGGCCGGGGCACTGCTGGAAGCGGAGCGGTTCGACATCGCCCTGGTGGATGAAGCGCACGCGGCCAGGCGGAGCAATCCCAACGGCGGTTTCTCAGCTTACCCGGATTACGGCAATCTTTACACGTCCATCCGCGACCACCTGCGCAAACAGGCGCGCTGTTTGTGGCTGGCCACCGCCACTCCCATGCAGATTCACCCCGTGGAAGTGTTCGACCTGCTGGCGCTGACCAACCGCGTGGGCGCGTTCCAGTTCGACCCGACCCTGGCCATGGAATATTATCATATTCTTGGCCGGCTGGTGCGCGGGGAGGAACCCGGCGAACAGGAGTGGGATTTCTTA
This sequence comes from Desulfallas sp. Bu1-1, assembly GCF_015594625.1. Classification (GTDB taxonomy): domain Bacteria; phylum Bacillota; class Desulfotomaculia; order Desulfotomaculales; family Desulfallaceae; genus JADNRQ01. The sequence goes on from NZ_JADNRQ010000019.1 coordinate 56,089, forward strand.
CAGCGCGTCGTCCAGGAGGTAAAATCAGAAGATCCCATGCTCTGGAACTACTTCGAAGAAAGTGTCATTGACAACCGCATCCGCATTGCGGTGCGGCAGTGGCTGGAAAACGGCCGGGTGCCCAGGGGCAGGGACCGCCAATTAATGTTGCGCCTGCTTTTCAGCGCCTCGCCGCTGGCGCGGGTGATGCTGCGTCATACCCGGCGGCTGCTGGAAATCTACCGCGCCAGCGGGCAATTGCAGCAAAACCTGGCCCGGCGTCATATCCTGCCCCTGGAACCCGTGGAATTCACCCCGGCGGAGCGGCATGTTTACAACCAGCTGGAGGATTACTGCAAAAACCTGGCCGGGCAAATCCAAAAACACAGCGATACCCGGACGCGCCAGATGGTGAGCTTTTTGCTGAGCTTTCTGCGTTTGCGATTCGCGTCCAGCACCTATGCGTTCCGCGAGACGCTGCAGCGGCGCCTGCGCAAGGTGGAAGCCACGTTGCGGCACCAGCTGGTCCTGGAAAGTGATGAGCCCGAAGCAGCTAATCCCTCAATGCGGGAATTGCTTTTTGAAAACGAAGATGAAGACGACCTGGCGGCGGTGGAGTCTTTGTTGCATAACCGTAAACCGGCCGACCTGGAATGGGAGCGGAACCAATTAAAATCCATGCTTGCCGGCCTGGCCGCCCTGACCGGGCATTCTTCCAAGATGCAGGTGCTTTTACAAAAGCTCGACCAGCGCAGGGACAGGCAATCAAGGCGAATTAAGCAGACGGTTGTCTTTACTCGTTTTTACGACACGCTGCAGGATATTGTCACCCGGTTGCGCCGGGCCGACCCGACAATGCTTGTGGGCACCTATTCGGGGAAGGGCGCGGCATATTACAACCCGCAAGACAATGAGATGATCAGCGTAGACCGCGAAGAGGTAAAGGAGCGGTTCCTGCGCGGCGAAGTGGATGTGCTGGTCTGTACGGATGCCGCGGCGGAAGGCTTGAACCTGCAGACCGCCGACCTGCTGGTCAACTTCGATCTGGGCTGGAACCCCATGAAAGTGGAGCAGCGCATTGGGCGGATCGACCGCATTGGACAAAGGCATAGTGATATTTTTGTCCTGAATCTTTGTTATACCGGAAGCGCCGAAGAAATTGTTTACGGGCGGCTGTTAAAACGCCTGGCGGACGCCAACCTGATCGTCGGCACGCAACAAATATCCCTGCTGCCGGTGGAACCCGATGAATTCCGGCAGCTGGCCGAAGGAGAGCTTACCCAGGAGGAATTGTTCAAACGCGCCCGGGAAAGGATTACCCGGCAACACAAACAATCGGAATCCATGGAGATGCAGCCGGAGGAACTATATTCCATCTACCGGCGGTTGGCTCAACCCGGCAACCGGCGGCCCGTTCCCGTTGATCTGGAGGCGATTTGGGAGGCGCTGAGCCAGTCGCCGTTCTTGCGCGCCCTGGGCTGTACCGTATCGGGTGACCCCGCGCAGCCGGTGTTAACCCTGTCCGGCCTGGCCGGCGTCCCGGATGGAACAATGCTGACGGTTTCCCGCACGCTTTACGAGGAAGGGTTGGCCGGCAGCGGCACCCGGGTACGTTTTGCTTCTTACGGTGACCCGTTGTTTGACGCTGTGCTGGAGCACCTGAACAGTTTCGAGCTTTCTCCCTGTGTGCGCCGCATTGCCGTCCCTGTTCCCGGCCTGGACGGGGTTGAACTGGTGGGTTACGCGGCGGCCTGCCGTGGGCCGGGCGGCGCCGTGGAATTGCGGTTCATCAGTAAATGGAGTGATTTGGCGGGAATATCCCTGGCGGAAGGGGAATCTTTGAGCGAAGCCGAAGTGGAACCGCTGCGGCAGCAGCTGGCGCGGCTGGCCCTGGAAGAATTTGAACCCTGTCTGGCGGTGGATCGCATCGAGCGGCAAAACCTGCGGGCCGCCCGGTTGCAGGAATTGATGAATTTCCTGGTGATCGCCGATATCCTCCGCACCAGGGCGGGGTCTCCCGAAACCGCCGGTAATAAGGTGCGCTTCTGGCCGGTTTTGCGCGAAGTGGATTTACTTTTGACAGATCATAAACACATCCTGGTAACCGGTTTGCCGGGGGATCTGCTCAGGGCACGGGCCCGGGACCTGCTTTTCGACTGCCGGGTGCCCGGCATCGGCGATAAAGTCAACTTGCGCGTACCGCGCATCTTTGTTCGAGCGGCCAGGGACGCTGCCGCCCGCCTGGCCGACAGTATGAAAAAGGGCAAAGGCGAGCTCCGGGTCGACACCGTGCTGGCCCGCCTAAAGCGCGAGGCGGAGTCAAGGAAATTTTCGGTTTACTAATTTTTGGACATGCCTGCTTATAGCATTGAGCCGATCTAAACATATTTATATGTTTAGCATCTATCAAGATAAGAAGATTTAACTGCAAAAACACCACAGCGGCAGGCGATCCGGCGGATTTCTGAAGTGAGTGGAGCACTGGATGCGGTCCCTAGCCCGTCATATCCCAAGAGCCATGACCCCTTAGGGTGTGAAGAAGTAGTAAGGCAATAAGTTGCAAGCGTTAATTACAAATTTCACCGGCCTTAAAAGTAAAATTGCGAAACGAACGGAAGAAGCCACCGGAGCGCCAGATAAAAGTACCGGTTTTTGCAGCAAAATCAAAAAAGAATTTTAAGATATTCTGGATATGTCCATATAAAAACAGGGTTTTGGGCAAAGAAATTTTCCCAAATAGAATTAACGCATAAAATGAAATCCAGCCTGAAAGGTGATTTAATAATGCACAACGCAAATGCAATACTGGCGAAAATCGAAAAAAATATGATAAAAATTAAAAGCTTTGGGGTTAAAAAAATAGGGCTGTTCGGGTCATTTGCCCGGGGAGAACAAACCAATACAAGTGACATAGATATAATGGTGGAATTTTATCAAGACCAGAAAACGTTTGATAATTACATGGATTTAAAATTCTATCTTGAGGATTTATTTGGCCGTAAAGTAGACTTGGTAATTGCTGAAGCAATTAAGCCGGATTTAAAGCCCAACATTACAGGGAGTGTACGGTATGCCCAGGGATTATAAGGTATATCTCTAGCGATATTATTGGCTCGATTAATAAAATTGAGCGGTACACAAACAACATGTCATTTCAAGATTTTTTACAAAATGAACTAGTCCAGGATAGCGTAGCAAGAAACCTGGAAATTATCGGTGAGGCTGTTAAGAAAATTCCCGACAATATCAAAAGGCAGAAGCCTGAAATTGAATGGAAAAAGATAGCATTTGAATACTTCTCGGGGATGAACATCGGAAGAATTCAGTGTGCCAATGCTTATTGTTTTTACCCGGATAACGTGGTTTTTAGTGTTCAGTAGTATTACCTTAAAATGCTCCCGGTCAAGGAATTGCATGTCACTGACAAGGTTATAAACATCCCGGGGGTTCGGATTATCTGTGGTTCATTAGGTGATGGAAAGTGGAGCCTTTTTGCCAGTTTTATGGACGCCAACAAAGCGGTTGCCTTTTTAGAGCCTAGCTAGCGGGCAAGAGCCATTTATTATGTATTTTTTGCATTTCTGGAATTAACCCCGAACAAAAGCTTCCAATTCCGCCTTCCGTGTTTTCATCAATGAAATTTCAGCTTCCAGATCTTCAAGATGTTTATGATTTGAGGGGATGACATAAGTTGGGAATTTGCTTTCAGTAGATTCACATGGGTAGTTTTAACATCAATTTCGGCAGCGAGTTTATCAATGAGGCTAATTGTGTCCAGCTGTAGTTTCTGTTCATATCTTTTCTTTGGATGAGACCCTTGCGTAGGCGACGACACGGATAGGGTTCATTTGGAAACCTCCTTGGTAAAAAATGAAAAATCACCGTAGGCTTTGGGAGCTACGGAGTTCTTGTTATTTTTCTTATACCATTTTCCTGGTAAAGTTAATTGGATGGTTCCTTATATGCAGGTAATTCCTCTATTTGTGTCGAAAAACATTAAGTAGAAATGGAGGTAGTTTTATGACAGTTTTAAGAGGCGATGAAGCTAATAAGGTTTATGTCTTTGATAAGCTGAAGGCTGTTTACAGTGAATTATTAGACTGTGAAAGTCAATATGCCGTAGACTATGTGGACTGGGTTATGGAAAAACTTAAGCAATAAAAAGCATATTGAGGAATCAAAAATAAATGCCAGAATAAAGCAGTTAAGGGGTAAAACGGACGCTACTTCAAGAAAAGAATTAATCGAACTAAGAGAGAAAAGAAAAAAAATATTGCCAAAAAATTACCCAGCTTCATTAGTCAAGGGTGATATTATTTATGTAAAGTATGGGGTTGGTTTTGGCGATGAATTAACCAACGGTCATTATGGGATTATACTAAATAGGAAGGGCGCTTTGTATTTAATTGCGCCTCTGACCAGTACACCTCAACCGTACGAAGGTTACAATATCCATTTAAAAGACCTCGGTCTCCCTGGGGAAGGTACAAAGGGCAGTTATGTTAGTTTCAATCATGTTAGGTTTCTACACTACAGGAGGATAGAAAAGATAAAGGGCATAAAAGAAGGCAAAAAGAACATAGGTGCGGAAACTGCGGACAAAATCTTGGAAAATTTTTTTAATATGAACAAAACCATGGAATAAAAAATATATTGACATTCATTCCCCCAAAAAATATAATAAGATTAATCAATATACAATTTAACTCAGTCGGGGAATGCCGATTGAGGGCTTATCAACAAAGGGAAAACCCTGCGGAATGGCGGGGTTTTTCATTTGTAGAATAAAAGGCTCGAAAACAAAGGGAGTGTAAATCATTTTGTGTAGTGCGGCCGGGCAAGGTCGTTAATTCTAGTGGGTGAAAGCCCCACCAGGGTAATGCCTAACCAGCAGCCCTGTAGCTAGTTCTTGGAGACGTTCAGGCAACTGAAAGTTTTAAGCGTAGAA
>NZ_JADNRQ010000001.1 GCF_015594625.1 Desulfallas sp. Bu1-1
GCGAATTCCTTCTACTCCAACCACTAACCACTAACGACCCACCACCAAATCGCTCGACTTGCATGTGTTAAGCACGCCGCCAGCGTTCGTCCTGAGCCAGGATCAAACTCTCCATATATTTTTTAAGATTATATAAAGAGTTTAATCTCTTTGCTCGCTTTTGGAATTACTCTCGCTCTTTAAGCTCTTGGCTTTTGACGAGGTTTTTTTCCATCTCTCACACTGTTTAGTTTTCAAGGATCAGGTTGTTTTTTCCACCGCTTGTTCAGCGGCATTTGTAATTGTATCATGCCGGAACGGCACTGTCAAGATCTATTTTCCGGTCTCGCTTCGCCGTTTCGCGACGACTTTTACATATTATCATTTAGGCCGGCGCATTGCAAGAGGTAACTTATAGAATTTACCTCAGCCAGCCTAATCACGACTTATAATATAGCACGGCAAGCGTTGGACTGTCAATAAAAAAAGCGGGGAAAAATTAATCTTCCCCGCCGTCGTCCCCGGCAACCACTCTGGCCACTGACACAACATAATCACCCTCGCCCAATTTCATCAACAACACGCCCTGGGTAGCACGGCCAAATAGAGATATATTGTCTGCCTTTAGCCTGATCATAATTCCGTCGGCGCTGATCATCATAATTTCTTCACCGGGCGCGATTACCTGCAAGGCTACAACATGGCCATTGCGGTGCGTGCATTTTATATTGGTAATTCCAATGCCACCCCGGGACTGGACCCGGTACTCACTAAGCCTGGTTCGTTTGCCGTAACCTTTGCTGGTTACCACCAGTAAATCCGAGTTTTCCCGTACCCGGTCCACGGAAACCACCTGGTCACTTTCCCTTAAGGTAATCCCTTTAACTCCCCTGGATACTCTACCCGTGGGCCGGACTTCATCCTCGGGGAACCTGATGGCCATTCCGTATTTAGTGCCGATAATGACTTCCCCGCTGTTGTCCGTCAATAAAACATCCACCAGGTTATCTCCCTCGTCCAGATTAATGGCGATAATGCCGTCCCTCCTGGAGGTGTCGTAATCGGTCAGAGGAGTCTTTTTCACAATTCCATTGCGGGTAGCCATGAACAGGTAATAATCGGGCTCAAAATCCCTGACGGGTATTACCGTTGTAATATATTCATCTTTATCAATATATAAAAGGTTGACTATGGCCGTACCACGCGCCTGCCGCCCGGCTTCGGGTATTTCGTGCCCTTTAAGCCTGTAAACTTTCCCTTTATTTGTAAAGAACAAGAAATAATGATGGGTTGTGGCGATAAACAGGTGCCGCAGGAAATCATCCTCTTTGACCCCCATGGCGTGAATGCCCCGACCGCCTCTTCTCTGGCTGCGGTAAGTATCCAGCGGCATTCTTTTAATATATCCCTGGTTGGTGATGGTCACCACCACATCTTCTTCGAGAATCAAGTCTTCTACTTCGAAATCGATGTTTTCAACGGTCGATATGCTCGTCCGCCGTTTATCTCCATACTTGTCCTTAATTTCCATGATCTCTTGCTTAATTATAGCCAGTACCATTTTTTCATCCGCCAAAACGGATCGAAAATATTCAATTTTTTTGATTAACTCCTTATACTCCGCTTCCAGCTTGTCCCGCTCAAGGCCGGTCAAACGATGCAACCGCATATCCAAAATAGCCTGTGCCTGCAATTCTGTAAAATTAAATCTTTCCATCAAACCGGTCCTGGCCTCGTCCACCGTGCGGGAACCGCGGATGATTTTAATCACTTCGTCCAGGTTGGCCAGGGCAATGCGCAGCCCTTCGACAATGTGCGCCCTTTCCTCGGCCTTCCTCAGATCGTATTTTGTACGGCGAACAATGATCTCCTTCTGGTGTTCCAGGTAATAATAGATGATATCTCTTAAATTCAATATTTTGGGCTCGCCGTTAACCAGCGCCAGCATGATCACCCCAAAGGAATCCTGCATTTGGGTATACTTGTACAGCTGGTTCAAGATCACCCTGGGATTGGCATCCCGGCGCAATTCAATGACAATGCGCATGCCATGCCGGTCCGACTCATCCCTTAAATCGGTAATGCCGTCTATTTTTTTATCCTTGACCAGGTCGGCTATTTTCTCCACCAGTTTGGCCTTGTTAACCTGGTAGGGTAACTCCGTAACGATAATGCTGGTTTTTTTGCCGGTTTCCTCGATTTCGGCCTTTGCCCGGACAATAATAGTGCCCCTGCCGGTTTTGTAGGCCGACTTAATGCCCTCCCGGCCCATGATTATCCCGCTGGAAGGAAAATCAGGACCCTTGATCACTTGCATCAAATCATTGACACCGGCTTCCGGATTATCGATGAGCATTACCACCCCGTCAATTACTTCCGACAGGTTGTGGGGGGGAATATTGGTGGCCATGCCTACAGCAATGCCGGCGGAACCGTTCACAAGCAGGTTGGGAAAACGGGACGGAAGAATCACCGGTTCATTGGCACTGTCATCATAGTTGGGAATGAAATCAACCGTTTCTTTCTCAATATCGGCCAGCATTTCAGTGGCGATTTTGGCCAGGCGGGCTTCCGTATAACGCATGGCCGCCGGAGCGTCTCCGTCCACGGACCCGAAATTGCCGTGCCCGTCCACCAGCGGGTAACGGGAAGAAAAATCCTGGGCCAACCTTACCAGCGTGTCGTAGATGGCCGAGTCACCGTGAGGGTGGTACTTGGCCATAACTTCACCCACAATGTAGGCCGACTTGCGGTGAGGTTTATCCGGCGTTACCCCGAGGGTATGCATGGCGTAAAGTATCCGGCGGTGCACCGGTTTTAAGCCGTCCCGTACATCAGGTAAGGCCCTGCCCACGATTACGCTCATGGCATAGTCCAGATAAGAATGTTTCATCTCGTCGTTTATATTAATGGGAATTACTTTTCCAGTCAGTGCCGGCACAAGTGTTTCACCTCATAAAAGAAATATTTAACATCTTTATTAGTATAATTTCCTTATTTATGTATGGCAATACTATAACAATTATGCGTAACAAAAAAGCGGGAAACACGTTGCTCCCGCCGTATCTTAAGCATCTTAAACATCGAGATTTCTAACAGCCCGAGCGTTTTCCTGAATAAATTCCCGGCGTGGCTCCACTTTGTCTCCCATCAACATGGAAAAAATGTGGTTGGCCTCGATGGCGTCCTCCAGCTTGACTTGCAATATAGTCCGGGAATCAAAGTTCATAGTGGTTTCCCAGAGTTGTTCCGGGTTCATTTCTCCCAATCCTTTGTACCTTTGGATGGATATTTTTTCGCGTCCGATGCGATTGAGCAACTGTTCCAGTTCATGGTCGCTAAACACGTAATAATCGTTTTTTCCTTTACGCACCCGGTACAACGGCGGCTGAGCAATATAAACGTACCCGTTCTCAATTAACTGCCGCATGTACCGGTAAAAGAAAGTAAGCAGTAAGGTGCGGATATGCGCACCGTCCACGTCGGCGTCGGTCATGATAATAACTTTGTGGTACCTGGCCTTGTCTATGTTGAAATCTTCGCCGATACCAGTCCCCAGCGCGGTAATTAAAGCCCTGATTTCTTCGTTTGCCAGTATCTTGTCCATACGGGATTTTTCCACATTTAATATTTTACCCCGCAGGGGCAAAATGGCCTGGTAGCGCCTGTCCCGGCCCTGCTTGGCCGAGCCTCCCGCGGAGTCGCCCTCCACGATAAACAGTTCGCTCAAGGCGGGGTCGCGTTCGGAACAATCGGCCAGTTTGCCCGGCAAGGTTGAACTTTCCAGGGCGTTTTTACGCCTGGTCAACTCTCTGGCTTTGCGCGCCGCTTCCCTGGCCCGAGCGGCATTAATTGATTTTTCAAGGATTTTTCGAGCCACTGCGGGATTTTCTTCAAAATAAGTGCTCAGTTTTTCGGATACCACTGTGTCCACCACACCGCGCACTTCGCTGTTGCCGAGCTTGGTCTTTGTCTGGCCCTCAAACTGCGGCTCGGGAACTTTAACGCTGATAATGATGGTCAAACCCTCGCGAATATCCTCTCCGAGCAGGCTGGCAATACCGTTTTTCAGTATATTGTATTTTTTGCCGTAATCGTTGATAACCCTGGTTAATGCCGTCTTGAAGCCGGTTTCATGGGTACCACCGTCAACGGTATGGATATTGTTGACGTAGGAAAACATGTTTTCCACAAAACCGTCGTTATACTGCAAGGCCACCTCAACCATAATGTCGTCCTTGATTTCTTCAAAGTAAATCGGTTTGTGCAGAACGTTTTTATTTTTATTGAGATGCACGACAAAGTCCTTGATGCCCCCGCTGTGCTGGTAGACAAATTGCTGATCGGTACGCTCGTCGACCAAGGTAATTTTCACGCCTTTAGTCAGGTAAGAAAGTTCACGAAGGCGTTGAAGCAGCGTTTCCTGGTTAAATTCCAGTTCTTCAAATATTTCGTGATCAGGTTTAAAGGTTACCCTGGTACCCGTATTTTTTGCTTTGCCTGTTTTTTGTAGCTTGGTTACGGGCACACCCCGTTCAAAACGCTGGCGCCAGACAAAACCTTCCCTGCGCACTTCAACTTCCAGCCATTCGGAAAGGGCGTTAACCACTGAAACACCCACACCGTGCAATCCACCGCTAACCTTGTAGCCGCCACCTCCGAATTTACCACCGGCATGCAGCATGGTCAGAACGACTTCCACCGCGGGTATGCCCATTTTGGGATGATTTTCCACGGGAATACCGCGACCGTTATCAACAACTGTTACCGAATTATCATGATGCACGATCACGTCTATTTTATTGCAAAAACCGGCCATGGCCTCGTCAATGCTGTTATCCACCACTTCGTAAACCAGATGGTGCAGCCCCCTGGCGCTGGTGCTGCCAATATACATACCCGGCCTGCGCCGAACCGCTTCCAGCCCTTCAAGTACCTGGATTTCCTCGGCACCGTATCTGGTATTATTTTCCAACAATAAGGAATCCTCCATTTCTAAATTTTTTTATATAGGTGCAAAAAGTGTAATATGAAATAATAGCTCTTAAATTTGGTAAGACGCCAGGGCACGCTTTTTTAATGTGGTACAGGAGATGGGAGAAAGATAAATTTCGTTGTTTGTAATTACATAAGTTTTTTCATTCCCCGGTTTTGAAATATTAACAATAAAACCCTCATCAGAGGCAATTTCTAAAAATTCTTTGGTCACGGCGGAAGACTTGGACCTGATATCCAAAATAGCGATGATATCCTTTTTCGGTACAATCACATCACCGCCAAGATGCAAGAACATTTATTTTTCCTCCTTCATCATGCCTTTATTTATAAAGTATACCCTGTCCGACAAACGGATAATTTTATCGGTTAATGTAGTTGTGGTTATGAAAGTTTGAATTTTGTCGCTGACCAGTTGCATTAAATAGTTTTGCCTTTGTTCATCGAGTTCCATCAGTACGTCATCAAGCAACAATACGGGATATTCCTTGATTTCCCGGTGAAACAGCCGGATTTGGGCGGTTTTCAACGCCAGCACAATGGACCTGATTTGTCCTTGTGAACCGTAATAACGAACATCTCTTTGGTTTAGAAAAAAAACAATATCATCACGATGTGGCCCAAAAACGGATTGTTTTTTATATAATTCTTCCTTTTCCCTTGTTTTTCCTTCCCTTACGAAATCTTTTAATAACTGTTCATTATCCTTAACACCGGTAAGCGTGGTGGTGGAAAGGTATTTCATATCCAATTCTTCACCGTCACCGGCAATGCCGCGGTACATCTCCCGTACCAGGGGGAAAAACTGCTTTAATAGCTTAAACCGCCTGGCTAAAACCTCAGCGCCATAGCGATAAAATTGTTCGTTCCATACCTGGAAAGATTCCTGGTGAACCTCCCCAAGGCGCAACAGGTTGTTTCTCTGGATCACCACGCGCCGGTATTGCTGTAAAAGGCGGTGATAGACAGGATCGATGAATCCGAGGTCCTGGTCAATGAAATCACGTCTCCGGGATGGCGGACCTTTGATGATTTGTAAATCGTCAGGTTTAAAAAGAACGATGCCGAAACGCCCGGGCAATAGATTCCGCTTGTTTTCGGCACCGTTAATCAAGACCTTTTTCTTTCCCTCAACATCAACGGTTAATGCCACATCAACATTTAAACCCTGCGACCTCTGCAATTGGTAAGTGGCATTAAGGGAGGTGAAATCGCTTCCCCATCTTACCACATCTCTGTCCCTGTTGCGAAAGGAAAACCCCAAACCGGTTAAATAAATAGCTTCCAGCAGGTTGGTTTTTCCCTGGGCATTGGGACCGGTGATCACATTAATACCATAATGTGGTTTCCAGTATAATTTATGGTAATTTCGAAAATTAACCAGGTCAAGACTCTTTAAAATCAACCACGAGTCCTCCCTAATTGAAAACAACACGAAAAGAGCCCAAATCTGTTACTTCCACCAAGTCTCCGTCCTTTAGTTTGCGCGAGCGTCGGTTTTCAATTTCGCCGTTCACTTTGACATGATTATTAGAAATTAAAATTTTACCCTGACCACCGGTGGAAACCAATCGAGACCATTTTAAAAATTGATCAAGCCTGATTTCTCCATTGACCTGGATATTGCGAATCAATTTTCACGCATCCTTTTCATGCCACGGCCGGTACCAGAAGGGAAAAATAGCCTTCTTGATCAACGGGCAGAAACAAAGCTGGACTTTCCCGGCCGCTCAGCTTAATAATTACGTTTTCTGAATCCATGGAACGGAGCAGTTCAATAAAAAGACGCACATTAAAACCCACATCAATAGGATTTCCGGAAAAATCTGCCATTAATTCTTCCCGGATTCTTCCGGATTCGGTGTAAAAGTAGATCATTAAACCCTGTGACTGAAAAGATATATTAAAAACGTTTCGCTTGGTATCAATCAGTAACGAGGCCCTTTCCGCAGCTTCCAGAAGATCGTTTAGCGGCGCTTTAACCTCACATTCGTAACGGGCGGGTATTACAACCTGGTAATCGGGATACTGACCTGCGATTAAACGGGTCATTAAACAGGTATTGCCAATGACAAAAAAAATCTGGTTCTCTGTCAGATATAAATCAAATTCATCATCCACGGCATCAATTAATTTATAAAGCTCATTTAAAGCTTTACCGGGAACGATTACATTTATAAGCCTGTCCCGGGGTATTTCCAGGTTCTCTTCGCAAACGGCCAGCTTTCGCGTGTCCGTAGCCACCATGGATAAAACACCTTTCTCGTTTAAACGAATATGCACACCGGTGAATATAGGCCGGCGCTCGTCATTGGAAACAGCAAACAGCACTCTTTTCAGCATTCTCTTAAATACATTTTGTTTTATTTTAAGCGCTGGAGTTTGAGGTAAGTCGGGAAATCTTGGAAACTCATCCGCCGGGTAGCCATTTAAAACCAATTCCGAATCACCGTAGGTAAAAGATGTGTTATTGTTGGAAACATCACAACAAACATTTATATCTATATCAGGTAACTTGTTCAGTAGGCTTGTAACATACTTGGCGGGTAAGGCCGCCGAACCTTCTAACAAAGTGGTTACCGGCAAAGTGCAGCGAATACCGAATTCGAGGTCGGTTGCAGTAACAGTAAGAATATTATCGCCGGTTTCAAAATACAGGCAAGATAGTATTGGCAACGGGCTACGCAAAGAAATGGCCCTCTGGGTAATTTGGGTAACTGTATTTAAATCGGATCTGGGTGCAATGAACTGCATAATAACCTCCAGAACAAGAAAAATTCATAGATTAAAGTCGTAGTAACAGTAGTATGAGTGAAATGGTGGATAAGTAGTATTTTCCCCGCCATTGTAAGCTAAAGCCGGTGTATAAGGTTGTAGAAAATTCTCCGGGGATTGGTGAAATTCGTTAGTTGGAAATAACATTATACACAAAAAAATAAACAGGTACTGTTAATTTTGTTTAATAGATTCCATAATGTTTTTGATAGTTAACGCTAGCGTAGCGTCGTTCTTCATTTCCATGGTTATTTTATCATAGGCGTGTAGCACGGTGGTATGGTCTCTTCCGCCAAATTGTTCACCGATTTGCGGCAGTGAATTTTCCGTCATCTCGCGACAAATATACATGGCCACCTGCCTGGGAAAAGCGACAGAACGGGTTCTTCTTTTTGATTTGAGGTCGTCAACCCTAATTCCGAAATAACCGGCTACTTTCTGTTGAATTAAGGGAATAGTAATTTCAACAGGTTTTTTGGCCGGCAGAATATCCTTAAGAATTTCCTTGGCGGTATCGCTATCAATTACTTCTTTCGTTAAGGAGCTATAAGCGGCAACCCTGATTAGCGCACCTTCCAGTTCCCGGATGTTGGAATGGATTTGGTCGGCGATAAAGGCAATCACGCTGTCTGGAACATTTAAATTCTCCATTTGGGCTTTTTTTTGCAAAATGGCGACCCTGGTTTCAAAGTCCGGAGGCTGAATGTCAGTTATCAGACCCCATTCGAAACGGGAACGAAGCCTGTCCTCCAGGGTTGGTATTTCTTTTGGCGGCCGGTCGCTGGAAATGATGATCTGTTTGTTTGCTTCATATAAAGTGTTAAAAGTGTGGAAAAATTCCTCCTGTGTTCTCTCCTTACCGGCTAAAAACTGAATATCGTCAATGAGCAGCGTATCCATATTACGGTATTTGTTTTTAAATTCAACAGTTTTTTCCTCGCGGATGGCGTTGATCAGGTCGTTGGTGAATTTTTCCGAGGTTACATAAGCCACGCGGTTGTTCATGTTGTTATCCTTAATAAAGTGACCGATGGCATGCATTAGGTGTGTTTTGCCCAGCCCCACGCCGCCGTAAATAAACAGTGGGTTATATGCCTTGGCGGGAGATTCGGCTACAGCAAGGCAGGCGGCGTGGGCGAACCTGTTGCTGTCGCCCACAACAAAGTTATCAAAGGTATATCTTGGATTCAACGGTGTATTTTGCAGGTCAAAATCTGCCGGCTGGGGGTTTAAATTATTTAATAACTGGTTGATCTGCTCTTCCACGATAAACTGTACGTCAGTGATGGACTGATTATACTGGTGAATAATTTCTCTAAACAGTGGGGCGTAGCTGTTATTTAACCAATCTCTGGAAAAGTGATCCGGAACAATGATATAAAATATGCTATTTTTAATAGTTACCGGTTTCATTACCTTGATCCATGTTTCGTATGAATGACTATTAAGATGATTTTTTAAATGCGTAATGGTTTTTTCCCAAATGGTGGTTAAACTGGAGTAAGACAATGGGTATATCCCCCTCAGACAGATTTGTTAATAATTTTGTCACGTTTTGTCTAAATCTAAAAGAAATTAATATTAACATTTTATACACATACTTATCCACAGGCTGTGAATAAGTCAAATGTATACAAGGGCTAAGCTAAATGATACCAAAATTTACTGATCTATTCAATAAGCATAACAATTGTCTTGGCATTACGCAGTGTTCATTCGCGAAAGTCGGAAAAAATCACTGCTTGACTCAAAAACAGGGCATACTATATAATGTAGTATGTACGCCTAGTATTTTCCAAGAAATTGTATCAATATTATATAATTGAAAAAGACAGTAGCCGGGGGGTGTTTAAGTGAAAAGAACATTTCAACCTAAAAACAGGCAGAGAAAACAAGTTCACGGCTTTTTGAAGAGAATGTCAACCAAAGCGGGACGGAGGGTTATCAAGAGAAGAAGACTAAAAGGCAGAAAAAGGCTTACAGCGTAAGGCCGCTTGATCCAAGTGGCCTTTTGCTAATTATATAAGGTATGAAAAGCCGTTATGAATAAAAAATACCTGATCAAGAAAAACAAGGAATATCGAAAAATCTATAACGAGGGTATCTCATTGGCCAATCGTTATGCGGTAATTTTTACCCTCAAGAATAGCCTGGGCCAAAAGAGATTTGGATTTTCAGTCAGTAAGAAAATAGGTAAGGCTGTGGAAAGAAACAGAGTGAGGCGCAGGTTAAAGGAAATTTGCAGAAAAAACGATGAATTCTTTCTAAACGGATATGATTATATATTAATCGCCCGTAAGGGAATTGAAGAGTTAAGTTACAACTCAATACAGGATAGTGTGGAAAATCTGGCGTACAGAATAAACAAAAAGATAGCAAGGGAAAATTAGTATTGTGAAAAAAATGTTAATTTATGTTGTCCGGTTTTACCAGCTTTTTATATCACCAATAAAGGGACGGACTTGCAGGTTTTACCCGACATGTTCCGAATATACAATCCAGGCTATGGAAAAATATGGTCTTATTAAAGGATCATTCAAGGCAATCATCAGAATTTTAAAGTGCCATCCTTTTCACCCGGGCGGGCATGACCCGGTTTAAACTATTTTATATTTGGTTCAACCCAGGGAGGCGATGGTTTGGGCGAGATATTTCAAACGCTTGTTGATGGCATGACTTCTTTAACCCACTGGCTGTACGGCCTGACGGTAACGATTGGTTTACCCAGTTATGCACTGGCCATTATTCTGTTGACAATATTAATTAAACTGGTGTTGTTTCCATTGACCCATAAACAAATGACTTCTATGAAAAGAATGGCCGAGATTCAACCTAAAATCAAGGAAATACAGGAAAAGTACAAAGGTAAGGACCCGCAGAAAATGCAGCAAAAGATTATGGAAGTTTATAAGGAAAACAATGTTAACCCCATGGCCGGATGCTTGCCTATTCTAATCCAGATGCCGATTTTGATTGCCTTGTATCGATCTTTGTTGCACATTAAGTTTTTAGATCCTCAACATGCCGGTTTTTTCTGGATTAAAACTTTATCAGCTCATGACCCGTATTATATACTACCTGTTTTGGCTGGTATTACCACTTATATGCAATCAAAGCTAACCACATCTACCACCGATCAAACGCAGCGCATGATGCTTTACATGATGCCTGTGTTCATTGCCTGGATCAGCACAACGGTTCCTGCCGGGCTGGTGTTATACTGGGTGACATTTAATATTTTGGGTTATGCTCAACAGATTCTGGTCAATAAGCAAGTAGAGCAGATAAAGGAGGGTGCTCCTTCGAAGTGAATTACATTGAAAAAACCGGTAGAACAGTGGATGAGGCGGTTGAAAGCGCGTTAAAAGAGATGAATTTAACCAGGGATCAAGTGGAAGTTGAAGTATTGGAGGAGCCCACCAAGGGGTTGTTCGGAATATTGGGAGGCAAGCCCGCACGGGTTCGGGTGATGAAAAAGGACAGTCCATCGGAAAGGGCCAGGGAGTTGCTGGAAAAAGTTATGCAAACCATGAACCTGAACGTGGATATTGAAGTGAATGAAAAAAATGAAAAGATACTGATTAATATTAACGGGCCCGATTTGGGAATACTGATAGGCAGACGGGGGGAAACGCTGGACGCGCTGCAGTACCTTGTTAATTTGTCTTCCAATAAAAACATGGAAAAAAGAAAAAGGATATTAATCGATATTGAAGGCTACCGCAAGCGGCGTGAGGAAACGTTAAAAAAGTTGGCCTACAAGTTGGCCGACAAAGCCAGGCAGCGCGGTCGCAATGTGGTGCTGGAACCGATGAACTCGATGGAAAGAAGAATTATCCATACCGCTTTGCAGGACAGGGAAGATATTTATACCTTTAGTGAGGGAGAAGAACCATACAGAAAAATAATCATTGCTCCCAAAAAATAGAGTAAAATAAGCCCAGCCGGAAAAAGGCTGGGTTTTTTAAAAATATGGAGGTAGCATATGATTGGTGACACCATAGCCGCCATCTCCACACCCCTGGGTGAAGGCGGTATCGGTATTGTCCGGGTTAGTGGACCGCAAGCGATTTCGATTGCGGAAAAAATATTTCAACCTTATAAACAGCGCGACTTAAAAAAAGATAACTTCCGGTTGATCTACGGGTATGTTCACGACCCGGAGGATAATGAAATTATAGATGAGGTTTTATTGGGCGTGATGCGGGCGCCCCATACATACACCAGGGAGGATGTGGTGGAGATAAACTGTCACGGCGGCATATTGCCGCTGCGAAAAACGTTGGAACTTGTTCTTTCCCTTGGGGCGCGTCTGGCCGAACCAGGTGAATTCACCAAGCGGGCATTTTTAAACGGCAGACTGGACATGGCTCAGGCCGAGGCCATTATCGATATTATCAGGGCTACCACCGATGATGCACTGCGCTTGGCCGTGGGGCAACTCAAGGGGGGGTTGTCCAAAAAAATTAATGCCATCCAACAGGAGTTGTTGCAAATCACTGCTTTGATTGAAGCCAGCATCGACTTTCCGGAAGATGATGTGGATGCATATGATGTGGAAGATATTTATAACCGGGTGGAATCAATCAGGCAGGAAATTGAGAAAATGCTGGCGGGTGCGGAAACGGGAAAAATATACCGGGAAGGTCTGAAAACCGTTATTGCCGGCAAGCCGAACGTCGGTAAATCGTCTTTGCTAAATGTATTACTGAGGGAAAAAAGGGCCATTGTTACCGATATACCCGGCACCACCAGGGATATTATTGAAGAAGTGTTGAATATCAACGGTATACCGTTAAGGATTATAGATACCGCAGGAATCAGGGAGACGGAGGACGTTATTGAAAAAATAGGCGTACAGAAAACCAGGGAAAGCATTGATCAGGCTGACCTGGTGCTGCTGGTTTTTGATGCGGAGACGGGTTTCAGTAATGAAGACGAGGAAATAATAGATCTGGTTAAGCAAAAAAAAGGAATTAAAATATTAAATAAAATCGATCTTAAACACCCTACGGATTTAAAAAACAAGCTTAGCGGGGTGTTGCCCGGTTGGCCACTGGTGGAAATATCTGCCACACAGGAAGCGGGAATAGATGATCTGGAAAAAGTAATATATGACCTTGTGACCCAAGGGCGGGTTGTGCCACGGGATGGTACTCTGGTCAGTAACGTCAGACATAAAAACCAGCTTAAGAAAGCACTGGAAAACTTAAAAGAGGCGCAGGCGGCAATAAAATCCGGATTGGCCCTGGATTTGATAGCCGTGGACATCCGTGGCGCCTGGCAGGCGATTGGTGAAATCAACGGCACTGCTATAACGGAAAATATCGTGGATAAAATATTTGAAGAGTTTTGTATTGGAAAGTGAGGTGGAGATATGGAATATTTGGCTGGAAAATACGACATAGTGGTTGTGGGGGCCGGACATGCCGGTTGCGAGGCGGGGCTGGCAGCCGCCAGGATGGGTATGAAAACACTTGTTTTGACAATAAATATGGATAATATTGCTATGATGCCGTGCAATCCCGCCATGGGCGGACCGGCCAAAGGTCAGCTGATCAGGGAAATAGATGCGCTGGGCGGGGAGATCGGGCTTAATACGGACCGGTCGGCAATCCAGATGCGCATGTTGAACACCGCCAAGGGACCGGCTGTGCAGGCATTGCGTGCCCAGGCTGATAAAAAGATTTATCACGTGAACATGAAGTGGGTGCTGGAAAACCAGAAGAATCTTGATATCAAGCAGGTAATGGTGGAGAAAATACTGGTGCGTGGTGACAGGGTTGTGGGAGTGGTGGGACAAACCGGTGCGGTTTTTGAAGCCGGAGCTGTAATCCTCACCACGGGCACCTATTTGAGGGGACGGATAGTAATCGGCAACCTGGCTTACTCGGGCGGTCCCAGCGGGTATTTTCCCTCAATAAATTTATCGGCAAGCCTCAAGGAATTGGGGTTTACCCTGGGTAGATTTAAAACAGGGACACCGGCCAGGGTAGATAGGAGAAGCATTGATTTTAACAAGATGACTATTCAGCCGGGAGATAAAAAATTACTTAATTTCTCTTTTATTTCGGATGTAACGGACAGGGAACAGATCCCGTGCTGGCTTACCTATAGTAATGAAAAGACACATAAGATAATAAGGGAAAATTTGCACCGTTCGCCTCTTTATAGTGGATTTATTGAGGGTGTAGGACCGAGGTACTGTCCTTCAATAGAAGATAAAGTCGTCAGGTTTGCCGACAGGCCGGCACATCAGGTATTTATCGAGCCTGAAGGGAGATGGACTAATGAAATGTATGTCCAGGGGATGTCCACAAGTCTTCCTGAGGATGTTCAAGTAGCCATGTTGAGAACATTGCCGGGGTTGGAGAATGTTGAAATTATTCGGCCCGGCTATGCCATTGAATATGATTATATCGACCCAAGCCAGCTTAAATTATCGCTGGAAACAAAAGCGATCCACGGTTTGTTTACGGCTGGACAAATTAACGGTACTTCCGGTTACGAGGAAGCCGCGGCGCAAGGTATAATCGCAGGCATTAATGCTGTCATGTATTTAAAAGGGGAAGAGCCGTTTATTATTTCACGGTCGGAGGGATATATCGGGGTATTGATTGATGATCTGGTCACCAAGGGTGTTACCGAGCCTTATCGTCTTCTTACATCAAGGGCGGAATACCGTTTAATGTTGCGCCAGGATAATGCCGATTTAAGATTAACTGAACGCGGGTACCGGATCGGCCTGGTAACCCCGGAACGCTATAAACGTTTTATCAGCAAGCGAAAAGCAATTGAAGCGGAGATTGAACGGCTTCAAAGTACCATGGTGGTAGTGAGCCCCGAAATGAATGAAATTCTGAAGACAAAAGGATCGTCTCCAGTGCAGGGAAGTACAACATTGGCTAATTTATTAAAAAGACCTGAAATAGAATACGGTGACCTTTTAAAATTACCCTTGGAGCACCCGCAGCTGGACGAGGAAGTCATGGAGGAAGTGGAAATACTGGTTAAATACGAAGGATATATCAAAAAGCAGGAGTCACAAATTAAAAAGTTTGAAAAGATGGAAGGAATGAAAATACCGCCCGATATTGATTATAAAAAGGTAAGAGGTTTGGCGGTCGAGGCAATGCAGAAACTAGAAAAAATAAGACCTGTATCAATTGGACAGGCTTCGCGCATTTCCGGGGTCAACCCGGCGGATATTTCAGTATTACTGGTGTACCTGGAAAAGAACAGGCGCAATATAGCAGGTGGAGATACCGGGTAATGAATATATTTAAACAAACCATAGTAACTGGCGCGGAAAAAATGGGATTGAACAT
This sequence comes from Desulfallas sp. Bu1-1, assembly GCF_015594625.1. Lineage (GTDB taxonomy): Bacteria > Bacillota > Desulfotomaculia > Desulfotomaculales > Desulfallaceae > JADNRQ01. Next base: position 15,078 of record NZ_JADNRQ010000001.1, read on the forward strand.
TACGGAGGAAATGCTGGAACAGTTTGAGGAATACTCCCATCTGTTGCTGGAGGAAAATAAAAAATATAATTTAACTTCCATCACGAAACAGCAAGAAGTGGCGGAAAAGCATTTCCTGGATTCATTAATGATCAGCAGGGAATTAAAATATTTTTTTAATATTTCCATGATTGACATCGGCAGCGGAGCTGGTTTTCCAGGTCTGCCGACAAAAATATACCGGCCGGATATTGAGGTTTTACTGGTTGACGCAGTTAGAAAAAAAGTTGATTTTATGAATAAAGTTATTACAAAGCTGAGTTTAAAAGGGGTTAACACAGTACACGCAAGGGCGGAAGACTTGGCCGGAAAAATCAGAGAAAGTTATGATGTCGCTGTCAGCAGGGCGGTAGCGGAGATGCGGGTACTGGTTGAATATACACTGCCATTTGTTAAGCCGGGTGGTGTTTTTATTGCTGCCAAAGGACCCGGCGTAACAGGAGAAATTATCTTGGCCCGGCATGCGATCAATGTACTGGGCGGTCAGGTGGAAAACATTAGGCATGATAAACTGCCGGTCAGCGGTGACCCCAGGGTCATCATCACCATCAGAAAAGTAAAAAATACGCCGAAAAAGTACCCGCGCAAGGCGGGTAAACCCAGGAAAAATCCGCTTTAAAAATTAAATTAACCTTTGCAATATGTAATTCATAAATTGAGGATCTATAGTCATGTGTGATGTAAACAACCAATTAAACATAGAAGGATTCAATTATTAAAATAGGGCAGGGGGTGAGTGTATCCCTGTTTTTTTGTTGCAAATAAAAGGGAAGGAAGATTGGATATTGATGTGGAATAAAATTTATGGAAATACAGCCTCCGAGGGGTGCATAAAGTGGGTAAGATAATCGCAGTAGCCAACCAGAAGGGGGGTGTGGGCAAGACAACAACAGCGGTAAACCTGGCGGCGTCGTTGGCTATGCTGGGGTGCGGTGTATTGCTTGTTGATATTGATCCGCAAGGGAATGCAACCAGTGGTTTGGGCGTTAATAAAGACGCACTGGAACAACATATATATGATTTAATACTTGGTAATGTGGACATTGAAGATATTATAATTCGAAACATCATCGAGAATCTTGATTTAATTCCGTCATCTATCGAACTGGCGGGGGCGGAAATTGAACTGGTCGGTATGGAAAACAGGGAAGTACTAATTAAAAATATATTACGTAAACAAAAAGAAAATTACCAGTACATCATTATCGATTGCCCTCCTTCGCTGGGGTTGCTGACTGTCAACGCACTGGTAGCGGCGGATTCGGTTATTGTACCTTTACAGTGTGAGTATTATGCGCTGGAGGGACTTGGTCAACTAATGAACACAATTAATCTAGTTCAGCAAAGAATGAATAGAGATTTGGTGTTGGAAGGCGTTGTTTTAACCATGTATGATGGGCGAACAAACTTATCCATTCAAGTTGTTGACGAAGTAAAAAAACATTTTAAAGATAAGGTATTTAGGAGTATTATACCCAGAAATGTCAGAATAAGCGAGGCGCCAAGCCACGGAAAACCAGTTATGTTATACGATCGCAGGTCCCGGGGGGCCGAACAATATCAAGAACTGGCGCGTGAGGTGATGGGGATTGACTAAAAGGAGAGGGTTGGGCAGGGGTTTATCCGCGCTTATACCGGTGCAAGAAAACGTTGAAAACGGCAATATGGAAAATGAGTTACAACATATATCCTTAGACCAGATTAAACCAAATCCAAATCAACCCAGGCAAAAAATAGATGAAAAGGGTCTGGAAGAATTAATGGAATCAATAAAAACGCATGGGTTGATTCAGCCGATTATTGTCAGACCTAAAAATGATAAAAGTTACGAAATTATTGCCGGTGAAAGACGCTGGCAAGCATGCAAAAAATTAAATATGGATCGGGTGCCGGTAATAATAAGAAAATACAATGATCTTGAGGCTTCGGCCGCAGCATTGATCGAAAATATACAGCGAGAGGATTTAAACGCTGTAGAGGAAGCAAATGCCTATAAACAGTTAATGGACAGCTACGGTCTCACCCAGGAGGAATTATCGAACCGGGTGGGTAAAAGCAGGTCTTTTATCGCAAATATGATAAGATTATTGACGCTACCACCGGAAATCAGGGAAATGCTGGCGGAGGGTGTGATATCTGCCGGTCACGCAAGAGCATTGGTGGCCCTGGAAGATAGCGAAACACAAATAAAATTTACTTTAAAAATTATAAAACAACAGTTAAGCGTACGTAAAACTGAAGAAATGGTTAGAAAATATATTGAAGGTAAAGGTAAGGAAAGACAGAAAAAACAAACCGACCAGGAATGCTTGATTTGGGAAAGGGAACTTGCAGAAAGGCTTGGAAAAACTGTCAAGATTAAAAACAATTCCAAAGGTAGTGGTAAATTGATTATTGAATACAACAACCGAACAGAATTGATTCGTTTAATAAACAAACTAAAAATCAGTTAATTGTTTCACGTGAAACAATTGAATGGAGAAATCTTTATGACAGGAACAATTGTCAACGTGGTTGCCATTGGTTTGGGTGCTATAATCGGGGTAACACTTAAAAGAGGTATTTCGCCGGAGATAAAAAGTACGGTAATGCAGGGAATTGCCTTGGCTGTATTTTTGGTGGGCGCTCAAATGTCCTTACAGGCAAGCCAGCTGCTGGTTGTAATAATCAGCCTGGCCCTGGGCGGAGTGTGCGGGGAATTATTAAAAATAGAATACAGATTGGAAAAATTGGGATTATGGCTGGAAAGCAAGATGGGCGGTGACGGGGGGGATGTTGCCCGGGCTTTTGTGACAACCAGCCTGGTTTACTGTGTCGGGGCCATGGCGGTTGTGGGTTCAATTGAAGATGGGTTAACCGGAAACCCGAACACCCTTCTGGCTAAATCTCTTCTGGACGGCGTCAGTGCAATATTTTTTGCTTCCACCATGGGCATCGGGGTATTGTTTTCGGGATTGCCCGTGCTGGTTTATCAAGGAACTATTACTTTGTTAGCCTCTACCCTGAAAGATATCTTAAACCCGTTTGTTATCAGCCAGTTAACTTCCACAGGTGGTTTGCTGATCATCGGCATTGCTGTAAATATACTGGAGATTAAAAAAATAAAAGTTGGGAACCTGCTGCCGGCTGTAATCGTAGTGATACCTCTAGCTTACTTTGCCCAGAAATTAAATTTTATTTAACATTGATTCAACTGCAAAAACACCACAGCGGCAGGCGATCCGGCGGATTTTTGGAGTGAGTGGAGCACTGGATGCGGTCCCTAGCCTGTCATATCCAAAGAGTCATGACCCCTTGGGGCGTGAAGAAGTAGTTAGGCAGTGAGTTGCAAGCGTTAACTACAAGCTTCACCGTCTTCAAAAGTAAAATTGTGAAACGAACGGAAAAAACCGCCGGAGCGCCAGATACAAGTAACGGTTTTTGCAGCGAAATCAATATTATAATCCACACGAATCCACGGGAAAGGGTGGATTATTTTTTATTAAGAAACACATGTTCTGGTATAGTTAAAACAGGGCGTATGTTTTTTACTAAATACCGTGGAAACAGGGGATTTAATATCATAAGTTTGACATAATAAATGTGGATATTAAATTGTATTAGTTATTGGCAATCTCTTTATAATTTAAGAATGCTGATACGGGGGTGAAGATGTTGAACAAATACCGGGACCGTGCCGGGGCTGGCGATATCCTAGCGGAAAATTTGGCGGGAAAAAATATACAAAACGCAGTAGTGCTGGGCATCCCCCGGGGTGGTGTGGTTGTAGCCGCCAGGGTGGCCGGTAAACTCGGGTTGCCTTTGGATATTATCATTCCACGCAAGATTGGTTCACCCCTTAATCCGGAGGCGGCTATAGGCGCCGTAACACAGGACGGCACCATACTGGTTAATCATTATGCTGCATCGTTGCATCGATTGGATAAAGACCAGATTCAAAAACTGGCCGAAGAACAAATTGCCGAGATTAAACGCAGGATGATCAAATATCGCGGGCAGGCTGAGTACCCGGATTACCGGGGTAAAACGATAATTCTCGTCGATGACGGCATAGCCACCGGATTTACCGTAATGGCAGCCATCAGGTCAATTAAAAAAATGTTTTCACCACGGAAAATAATTTTGGCGGTGCCGGTGGCGCCCGCTGACACAATCAATAATTTTAAAGAAGAGGTTGACGATGTGGTATGCCCGCTGGTGCCGGAAGATTTTTATGCCGTGGGCCAGTTCTATCAAAACTTTGACCAGACGACGGATCAAGAAGTAATCGACCTTCTGCATAAAAGTGGGGACTTTAAAGAACAATTAAAGCAGGAGGTGTATAGTTTGAAAACAATAGCCCTTGATGACGATCTGGCAAGATTAAAAACCAATCTGGAGAAGGAAGGCTACAGGGTAGTGGAAAGCTCCATGGCCGAACAAGCCGATGCATTTGTTGTTTCGGGCCTGGAAAACAATTTTATGAATATGCAGGACATCAGAACGCAAAAAAAAATAATTGACGCCAGCGGTAAAAGCATCCAAGAAATTATTGATGAGTTGCGGAATATCCCCTAAACCATATTGATGCAAAAGACGACATATGAAAAATCAAGCGAAAAAAGCCCGGGTTTGGTTTAAACCGTCCGGGCTTTTTCGTGCCGCATTTCATTGGCCACCTTTAACAATCCCTCGACAATGGTATTGGCCATTTTCATTACGAGATTGAGGCGGGTGTTTTGGAGCACCAGGTATTCCATAAACCCACCAACGTTGACAATCCCCGTTATATACATATGTCCGACCCGGGGAAGAGATTTGTTTACTCCTGCACCGGGCTGAAGAGAACCATCGCCGATGGTAATACAACCAACATTTTCAAGATTGCCAAGGCAGGCATCCAGGGCAATGATAAAAACATCATCATTGTTTTTGTGAATCTCATCCAGGCAATCCTGAAGGTTTCCGGCATGAACCGGGTGATCCAGCGTACCATAGATTTGAAATAGTTGTTGTTGCTCGCAACTTAGCCGGGTACCGACCAACGGACCCAGGCAATCGCCTGTGGACCTGTCGGTACCGATGCAAAGTAAAATTACAGGACGGTTGTCGGGGATGTTATACCGAACCAGCATTTTCATAACGGCGTGATGTATTTTTTCTATGGCAAGCGGATCTTCCACGTGAATTCGGTTATTCTTCACAGTATTTAGATTAATTTGATTAAAAACAGCCATTATTTTCACCCCTTAAAAACAAACAATTAATATATTTATTCCCTTAAACCAGGTACATTATTCCGGTTGTTGTAAAAAATCAGTTAATTGAAGCATACAATCAACTAAACGCTGGAGGTGATCGAACCTGGAAAGACAAGGTGATATTTCAATATTAAAGATTGCCACAATGTATATAGGTTCTGTTATAGGAGCGGGCTTCGCCTCGGGCCAGGAAATTTCGCAATTTTTTATCGTCCATGGCGGGAACGCATTGCGTGAGGTCATTTTAGTTACCTTACTGTTCAGCTACCTGGGAGCCTCCATTCTTTACCTGGCCGTTAAATTAAAAACAAATAATTATTTAAGCTTGATTAATAGATTATTGGGAAAAAAAGCCGGTTATTTCTTTGACTTGTTGAGCATGGCGATGCTTCTGGGGGGCTTGAGTGTAATGTTTTCGGGCAGCGGAGCGGTATTTGAGGAACATCTGAAAATTGACGCCTGGCTGGGTATAGCTCTGGTGGCACTAATCAATGGCGTGGTAATGCTAAAAGGGCTGCATGGAGTACTTTGGATAAACGCCATTCTGGTACCGGTTAAAATTACTGCTATTTTTATTTTATGTTTATTGGTAATCCATACTCAAAATAAAACCGGTTGTCTACCCGATCCGGGACAGCCGGTTGAAAAGATCTTTAGGTCCTGGGTTTGGTCCGGGATATTATATGTGTCTTATAATATGATGTTAGTGCTTGCGGTGCTGGCGACACTGGGAAAAAGCATATCTATTACAAAAGCGGCGGCCGGCGGAGTGATTGGGGGGGTTGGCCTGGGGTTGACAGCAGGTATCATGTGCTTGGCCGGAATTGCCCTGTGGCCAAAGATACTGGCCTATAAGGTACCAACCATATACATGGCCGGAATGATTCATGAGTCTATTAAATTACCGATTGGATTATTAATTTGGCTGGCAATACTAACCACTGCGGTGGCCAATACGCACGGGCTGGCTGCCCGGATAGCCGCCCCGGGGAGCATTAAGTATAAATTAGCCGGTCTGTGTGTTACATTGCTGGCCATACCGCTTTCGCTGGTTGATTTCGATCGCCTGGTGAACACCATATACCCGGTTTTCGGGTACGCCGGATTGGTTATCATAGCCGCTTTATTGTTGGCGCCACCGGCGATGGCCTTTATAAAAAGGAACAATTAATCTTGAGGTTGTAATATAATATGGTAGGTAATAATCAAAATTGCGAAAAGAACGGAAGAAACTGCCTGAGTACAAAAAATAATAGGCAACACTTTTTCTTGGAAGGCAAAGGATTAATCTTCCTTTTCAGGCAGGGAAAAAAATATTACCAGCGAAAAGTTAAACTCATTGGAGGGATTTAAATAATTAATGAACTGGCTGGATTGGCTGCTCATGATCATTATCGGGTTGTCCGCCCTGCAAGGTTTGCGAACCGGTTTAATTGCAGGGGTTTCCAGGCTGTTAGGCCTGGTGGCCGGGATAGCTGCAGCCTATACCTGGCACCGCTCGTTGGCCCTCTATTTCGACAGGCAGTTGGGTTGGGGGGACAGCGTGGCGAACTTTTTATTGAAATGGCTTCCGCAGCCGCTATTACAGGGAATGGCCGGCAGTTTATCCTTAACTGATCTAAAACAGTTTATGCCTATTAAAGGGATGCAGAAAGGGGCTGCCGTGGGGAGGGATATACCGGCCGGCCTGGCAGACCTGGCGCACCAGCTGGCCCTGTCGTTACTGGAGTTGTTTTCATTTATTGTTTTATTAATTGCCATTACTATGGTTGTTTCCATGATTTTTAGAATATTTTCCGGTGTTATTGCCGTGACACCGTTCGGACCCCTGAATCGCCTCGGAGGTTTGGTCCTGGGCCTGGCCCGGGGAATATTAATCGTGCTGGTTATAGTTATGCTCTTACAGCAGTTTATGCCGGCTGGCGCGGGGGAAAACGGCATGCTGGGGCGTGCTGCCGCAAACTCAATTTTTATGCCATATGTTCGCCAGGCGCTCGATTTGCTCAATCTTCATTTTCCCGGCTTACCACCAGCGGGTGGCCTTTAAAGGCCGTGGTAAGTAAATATGCTTAATCCGGCCATAATAAGTGCAATAAACGAAATGATGGAGGGTTGTATATGACTGAAAAGAGCCACCTGGCCTATAGCAGAAAAATAGCCTGGGAACACTTGAGTGAACAAGAAAAGCAGGCCGTAATGGACATGGGTGAAAACTACAAGCTCTTCATAAAACGGGCCAAAACGGAACGGGAAACTGCTTTATTAATTAGGGAGTATGCTGAAAGCAGGGGATTTGTCTCACTGGACAAAATACAGAGACCACTTAAGCCCGGCGATCGTGTTTACCATGCGGTACGAGGGAAATCTTTTATCATGGCGGTGCTGGGGGAGCGCCCGCTCACGGAAGGAGCCAACATTATCGGCGCACACGTGGACAGCCCACGCCTCGATCTAAAAGTACACCCTCTTTATGAACAATCGGGGCTGGCTCTCTGGGATACACACTATTACGGTGGCATCAAAAAGTATCACTGGCTGGCGTTGCCGCTGGCATTGCACGGTGTTGTTCATAAAAATGACGGCACTAAAATAGATATCTGCCTGGGCGAAGAAATCGACGATCCCGTTTTCACCATTACCGATCTATTACCGCACCTGTCCAAAGACCAGATGGAAAAAAAATTATCCGAGGCTTTTCCCGGTGAAAACCTGAACGCCCTGTGCGCCAGCTTACCGCTGAAAAACACAGAGGTTAAAGAAAGGGTCAAGGAAACGGTGCTGGGTATCCTGAACAACAAATACGGGATTATTGAAGAGGACCTGGTCAGCGCGGAATTATCCCTGGTGCCTGCACTAACGCCACGAGATGTAGGGTTGGACCGGTCCATGGTCGGAGCCTACGGGCAGGATGACAGGGTTTGCGCTTACGCCCTGCTCATGGCCATCGGTGGCATTAATAACCAGACCCGCACGGCGGTGGGGATATTTGCTGACAAGGAAGAAATTGGTAGCGTGGGCAATACCGGCATGGAATCAGCATTTTTCACTAATTTTATTGCCGAGTTATTGGAAAAAAGCGTTAAACACTATAACGAGTTGTTACTGAGAAAAATGCTGAGTTCTTCTGCTGCACTTTCTGCCGATGTCAATGCGGGGCTGGATCCGAATTTTGAAGATGTAATGGAAAAGAACAACGCCGCCCGGCTGGGGTGCGGAGTGGTACTGACCAAGTATACCGGCACCGGCGGAAAAAAAGGGGCCAACGACGCTCACGCTGAGTATATGGCACGGGTGCGGAGAATTTTTAATCAGAACAACGTTATATGGCAAACCGGGGAATTGGGAAAGGTGGACCAGGGCGGCGGAGGTACCATCGCCTATATGCTGGCTGCCTACGGCATGGATGTGGTTGACTGCGGAGCGGCTCTGCTGGGGATGCATTCCCCCTTCGAGGTAAGTCATAAGGCCGATATTTTTATGATGTATCGCGGTTACCAGGCGTTTTTACAGTCTTGAATCCATGTACCGGGAGTGACGGGCCATGCTGGTGAAATATAATATCGGGGATATTGTAAAAATGCGTAAACCCCACCCCTGCGGCGGTGATGAGTGGGAAGTAATGCGCACCGGGGTGGACTTTCGCATCAAGTGCACCACTTGTGGCCGGGTGCTGCTGTTGCCCCGGCCCAAATTTGAAAAAAGCGTTAAAAAAATCGTGGCGTCAAAAGCGACGGATTAAATTAACAATTATTCCTTGCCCCAATTGCATTTATGTGCTATAATTTTAGAGTTTAAAATATAATATGTGGCCTACCCTGCTCTACATGTGACCGGTTTTAGTGGTCAATAGTTTTCCAAGACGAATACTATCAGGCAATGTAAAGGATGTTGGTGTTGCCTGAATTAACCGGCGACTGACCACTGACGACCGACCACCACTAAAAGTAGGGCCTTATGTCCACAGGGAGGAGGTGAACATCGTGCGTCAGTACGAACTGGTATTCATCATCAGGCCTGACCTGGAAGAGGAAGCCGTTGAGGCCGTAATTGAAAAAGTCAAGGCACTGGCTGAAAACAATGGCGCCGAGGTAACCAAGCTTGACAAGTGGGGCAAGCGGCGGCTGGCCTATGAGATCAAGCATGTCCGGGAAGGTTACTACGTGGTGATGAATTTTAAAGGAGAAGCCGCGGTCGCCGCAGAACTTGACCGGGTGCTGAAAATAACCGATGAAATTCTGCGCCATATCATTGTGCGTGATGACGATAATTAAAGATTAAAAGATACCAGTTAAATATTAGGAACACCAGGGCGGTGAGAATATGTTGAATAAAGTTATCCTGATCGGCAGGCTGACCCAGGACCCCGAACTGCGTTATACTCCCAACGGAGTACCGGTGGCCAGGTTTACCCTGGCGGTGGACCGCCAGTTTTCCAACCGGCAGGGAGAAAGGGAAACCGATTTTATCAATATTGTGGTTTGGCAGAAGCTGGCGGAAACCTGCGCCAATCACCTGAGCAAAGGCCGCTTGGTGGCGGTGGACGGCAGGCTGCAAATTCGTTCCTATGACGATAACCAGGGGATTCGCCGCAGGGTCGCCGAAGTTGTGGCCAACGATGTGAGGTTCCTGGACCGGCCGAAGGATGCCCAGGGGTCATTAGGCGGAGGAAGCCATCTCACCGAAGGTGAAAGTTTCGGCAGTGAAATAAGCTTCAACGAGGAGGAAATCCCGTTCTAGGAGGGAAGGAAGATGAAACGTGAACGCGGGCGGCGCGGCAAGAAGCGGATTTGCAGCTTCTGCGTGGATAAATTGGAAAAAGTAGATTACAAGGACGTGCCCCGTTTAAAAAAATATATCACGGAAAGGGGTAAAATACTGCCCCGGCGAATTTCCGGCAACTGCGCCCGGCACCAGCGGATGCTGACGGTTGCAGTGAAAAGGGCGCGCAACATTGCGCTGCTGCCTTTTACTGTTGAGTAAATAAAAAAACTGAGCAGCAACAGGGGAACAGAGAGGGTTCCCCTTCCTTTATTCTTGGGACATGGCACGACGGGTAACAAATAACATTGTCGGACCGGGTGAACCGGGGAGGAAAAGCTCTGTTTAGTGCAGAACTATAAGTTGGATTTCAGCCTTTGAGGTGATCCTTTGGTTTTCAAAAATGATTCACCGGTTTTGATTGAAACCGCAATCGTCGCCGCCGTCATGGCCCTGCTGGGACTACTGGGCCTTTATCTTATGCCGGCGTTTTATCTGGCTACATTATTGCTCCCGGTGCCTCTGGCCTACCTGATCATCAAACGGAACCTGCTGTACGGCCTGCTGGCGCTGGGCGTAACCGCGCTGATGCTGTCTTTCGCCATTAGCGGGATAAAACCCGTATTTTTGTTGCTCCTGCAATTTGGACCGGTGGGAATTATTATTGGCCTGCTTTTAAAGAACAAAGTTGCGGTGGACAAGAGCATGGCCGTGCTGTTTTTCTGGGCGCTGGCGGTGACCGGAATAAATTTGTTGTTCAGTTTTGTGCTCAGCGGTTCCGGTTTGTCCAGGATAGCGACGGAATTTAATACCACCATGGAACAAATGTCCCAGTTTTACCTGCAAAGCGGCTTGATGGATGAAGCAGGCCGGCAGGAATTTCTTGAGGTCTCCCAACAAGCGGGTAGGCTGGTGAGGGAATTGTTGCCCGGCGGTATGGCCGTGTGGACCATTATTATCACCATATTCACCTATTTTATCACCAGGCACCTGGCTCGCGGCCTGGGCTATAACGTTTCCGGCAATTTACGTTTTACGGAGTGGCAGTTGCCCTGGTATTCCATCTGGCTGGTCATTGCGGGCCTGGCGCTGACCATGGCGGGGGAGGAATTTTCCCTCGAACTGGTGGGAATTGCCGGCAAGAATATTTTGTATATCTCGGTGTTTATTTTCTTGATCCTGGGTACGGCCGTGCTGGCGTATTTTATACGGGTATGGAAAATTTCCACGCCGGCCAAGATTTTTATTATTATCGCTATGGTCCTGTACTTGCCGCTGGCAGCGGCGATTATTTTGTCACTGGGTGTGGTGGACCCCGTGGCCAACTTGCGTCGGTTACCAGTTGATAATGATATGGTATCGAAAGGAGGCTCCGGTTAATGCAGGTAATTCTCCTTGAAGATGTGAAAAAACTCGGCCGAAAGGGCGATGTGGTCAAAGTGGCGGAGGGATATGCCCGCAACTTTTTGATTCCCAAGGGTTTGGCGGTGGAAGCCACCAAAGGTAAGATGAAAGACCTTGAGCATCAACAAAAGATTATGAATGAGCAAAAAAAGAAGATCGAGGAACAAGCCCGGGTCCTGGGGCGGCAAATGGACGGGTTGAAAGTGACCATTCAAACCCGTGTTGGTGACGCGGGGAAACTGTTCGGGGCCATCAACAACAAGGATATTGCCGAAGCCCTGCAAAAAAATCACGGGCTGTCCGTGGACAAGAAAAAAATTGTACTAAAAAATCCCATTAAATCGCTTGGTGAATACCCGGTCACGATCAAGCTGCACCCGGCTGTGCAGGTGCAAATTACCGTTGAGGTTGTGGCGGAATAAATATAAGCCGGATAAAGAACATCATCCTGGACAGCAAGGAGAATTGACAGCAATGAAAAGCTTTCTGGAGAAATTCAAAAACGTAAACGACTTTGGTTCCAGGGACAGGGAACAGGATCAGCTCAGGCGGCAGGTAAAATCATTGTACAACATTTTATCCGAGTTATACGGGTCCGATAAAATTGTGCTGCGGGCGGGGAAATTGAACGTGCTACAGATGATGCGGTCCGATTACCTGTCCGAGCAGGTGCTGGCCCTGCAGAAACTTGTCTTTGAGGATCCCACCCTTGATATATTGCCTGAATTGGAGGATATTCCGGGCATACTGGAAGATATTGAAAATGAAATAGCCGATATCATCGCCCGGCGCACGGTGGAAGACGACCTGGAGAAAAAAATCAATGAGCGGATGCAGCAAAAACACGAGGATTACGTGCGTGAAATCAAGATGCAAATCATCAAGGAAAACGCCGGCCCGGAAAATGCCCAGACGCTGAAAAAACTCGCAATTCTGGAAAAACTGGAGCGGAAAAGCCTGACCCGGTCGGCTCTGGAAGTGCTGCGCCCGTCCAGTATCAATGAAATCGTGGGCCAGGAGCGCCCGGTGCGTTCATTGCTCTCCAAGCTGGCGTCGCCATTTCCCCAGCACATTCTACTTTACGGCCCGCCCGGGGTGGGCAAAACAACCGCCGCCCGGCTGGCCCTGGAGGCGGCCCGTGCCATGAAACACAGCCCGTTCAGCGAGGACGCGCCCTTCGTGGAAGTGAACGGCACCACGCTGCGCTGGGACCCGCGGGAATCGACCAACCCGCTGCTGGGGTCGGTGCACGATCCCATTTACCAGGGAGCGCGGCGTGACCTGGCGGACAGCGGGGTGCCGGAACCCAAACCTGGCCTGGTGACGGAAGCACACGGTGGCGTGCTTTTTATCGACGAGGTTGGTGAGCTCGACCCCATCCTGCAGAATAAGCTGCTTAAAGTGCTGGAGGATAAACGGGTCTTTTTCGAATCATCCTATTATGACCCCACCGACAGTAATATACCCCAGTACATTAGAAAACTGTTTGAAGAGGGGGCGCCCGCGGATTTTATTCTAATCGGGGCTACCACCCGGGAGCCGGAAGAAATCAATCCCGCCATTCGTAGCCGCTGTACGGAAATATTTTTTGAACCGCTGACGCCCGCGGATATCCGGAATATCGTCAAGCAGGCCGCATCGAAACTGGGAGTTGCCATAGAAGAAGGCGTGGCGGATATCATTGCCGAATATACCATTGAAGGTAGAAAGGCCAATAATTTCCTGGCTGATGCTTATGCCCTGGCCTGTTACAGGGCGGGGGATGAAAACAATGTGGTGATCACCAAGGCCGATATTTACGAGGTAATCAAGGTTGGTCGCCTGACACCTTTTGTTAGCCGGCGTGCTTCGGAAAACCATGAAGTGGGTTGTATTTTCGGCCTGGGGGTGTCGGGGTTCCTGGGTTCGGCGCTGGAGATCGAAGCCATGGTGTTTCCGGCCCGGCGTAAGGACGGCGGTATGATTCGCTTTAATGAAACGGCGGGCAGCATGGCCCGGGATTCCGTATTTAACGCGGCTTCGGTACTGCGGAAGTTGACCGGGCGGGATATATATGATTATGACGTGCATGTAAACGTGGTGGGCGGCGGGCGGATCGACGGCCCGTCCGCGGGCGTGGCCATATTCATGGCGGTATACAGCGCACTGGAAAACCTGCCCATACCCCAGAACATTGCCGTCACCGGTGAGCTTTCCATCCAGGGCCGCATTAAGGCGGTGGGAGGCGTGCCGGAAAAAATTTACGGCGCCAAGCAATGCGGCATAAAAACGGTCTTCTTACCCCGGGAAAACGAAAAGGACATTCCCGCCGACACGCGGGGGGTGGAAGTGATACCTGTGGAGACGGTGGAGGAAATTATTAAACAAGTCTTCCCGCCAGTGTAATAAGAAGATCAACTGACTAAAAACGGGTGATACAGTTCATGTGGGATAAAGTGCCTCCCCATAATATAGACGCCGAGCAATCGGTGCTGGGCGCACTGCTATTGGACAACAGCGCCATTTCCAAGGTGGTGCGGTTTTTAAACCCGGAGGATTTTTACCTGGAATCCCACCGGGTAATTTTTAATGCCATCCTTGAACTGGAGGATAACGGCCAGGCTGCCGACCTGGTGACCGTCACGGAAAAACTGCGCCGCAAGGGCGAGCTGGAGAAGGTGGGCGGTGCCACTTACGTGGCCTCCCTGACCAATATCGCCCCCACCGCCGCCAACGTTGAATACTATGCCCGCATAGTCGAAGAAAAGGCCCTGCTACGCAACCTGATCAATCTAGCCGTTCGTATCGCCGGTATGAGCTACGAGGGCAGCGAGGACGCCGAGCGGTTGATGGAAGAAGCGGAAAGGATGTTGCTGGAGCTGGGTTCACGGCGGACATCCACCGTGTTTACGGAAATTAAAGACGTGTTACTGGACACGTTCAAACATTTCGAGTATTTATACAAGCACAAGGGCGAAATTACTGGCGTGCCCACAGGGTTCAAGGACCTGGACCGGATTTGCCAGGGACTTCAGCCAGGTGACCTGATCATAGTGGCCGGGCGCCCTTCCATGGGCAAAACCAGCTTCGGGATGTGCATCGCCTATCATGCCGCAGTAAAAACCATGAAGCCGGTGGCCGTATTCAGCCTGGAAATGTCAAAGGAACAGCTGGTGCAGCGGATGCTGTGTGCCGAGGCCATGGTGGACCAGCATAAACTGCGCAGTGGTTTTATTAGTGAGGGCGACTGGGCCAAGTTGACCCAGCAGGCCAGGGAGATGGCCAGGCTGCCCATTTTTATCGACGATTCGGGCGTACTCACGGTGCGCCAGATCAGGGCCAAGGCCCGCCGGATGCACTTGGAAAAGGGGTTGGCTTTAATCGTTATCGATTACCTGCAATTGATGCAGGGCAGCCGGCGCGCCGAGAACCGGCAGCAGGAAATAGCGGAGATATCACGGTCGTTGAAAGGGTTGGCCAAGGAACTGAACGTTCCGGTGTTGGCCCTGGCGCAGCTTTCCCGCTCAGTAGAGCAGCGCCAGGATAAACGACCAATCATGTCGGATTTGAGAGAAAGCGGGAGCCTTGAGCAGGATGCGGATGTGGTTATGTTTATCTACCGGGATGAGTATTATCACCCGGATACGGAAAAAGTCGGGATTGCCGAAATTATCGTGGCCAAGCAGAGAAACGGGCCCACCGGCACGGTGGAGCTGGCCTTCCTGAAGGAATTCACCAGATTCATGAACCTGGCCCGCAGGGAAAACGCCGGGGAATAGCCGGGTTGGACGGCCGCGAGGATATTCAAATGTATGTATGTTGTATACCGGTGAACGATTACTCAATTATCCTTGACAAAAACTTGTCCGGTTTGATAATATTGTAGTGCTGTGCTTTGATAAACCCGAGTACAATAAATTGATAAACGACTACACCCGGCGTACACTGATTAGTTGACTCAAACAGCAGCACGTTTGGGTTATTTTTATGTCGAAGGCACAAAATATTATTAGGAAAACGGGAGGTTTGCCCAAGTGTTGCATCACTATGATATTATTATTGTCGGCGCCGGACCCGCGGGGATATTCGCTGCCCTGGAGCTGGCCGCGAAGAGGGACGATTTGCGCATACTGATCCTGGAAAAGGGTCGCGATATCGATAAGCGTAATTGTCCTTCCCGGGAGAAGGGCGGCAGTTGTTTTAATTGTTCTCCGTGCTCCACCATTTGCGGATGGGGGGGCGCCGGCGCGTTCAGTGACGGCAAACTGACTCTCTCTTCCGAAATCGGCGGCAGCCTGGAACAGTACCTGGGTGAAGAAAAGCTCAATGAAATGATCAAATACATTGACAATATTTACCTGGAATTCGGCGCGCCGGAACAGGTCTTCGGGTTGGAACATCAAGAGGAAATCAAGGAATTTCAACACAGGGCCACCATGGCCGAGCTTAAATTAATTCCGGTTTCCATACGGCACTTGGGCACCGGCCGCTGCCAGGAAATACTGCAAAACATGCGGGATCACCTGGTGAAAAAAGGTGTTGAAATACGCACCCGGACAATGGTGGAATCAATCATCGTCGACGATGGTCGGGTAAAGGGCGTTCGCATTGATAACGGCCAGGAGATCACCGGCGACCACGTAATCCTGGCGCCGGGCCGGGAGGGTGCCGAATGGCTGGCCCAGGAAGCGTTCCGGTTGGGGTTGCAAACCGCGGTTAACCCCGTCGACATCGGTGTGCGGGTGGAAGTTCCGGCCGAGGTGATGGAACCGCTGACCAGGGTGTTTTACGAGTCCAAGTTGATCTATTATTCCCGTGCTTTTGACGACCGGGTCAGGACTTTTTGCATGAACCCGTATGGTGAAGTAGTGCTGGAAAACAACGACGGCCTGGTGACGGTAAACGGCCACAGCCACGCCTTCAACAAGACTGAAAATACCAACTTTGCCGTGTTGGTGAGTAAAACCTTCACTGAACCATTCCGGGAGCCGATCGCCTACGGCAAGTACGTGGCCAGCCTGGCCAACCTTCTGGGCGGCGGCGTGATTGTGCAGCGCCTGGGGGACCTGCTGGACGGGCACCGCTCCACATTGGACCGGATGAAAAAGAGCCTGGTGGTGCCCACTCTGAAGGAAGCTACGCCGGGCGACCTGAGCTTGGTGTTTCCGTACCGGCACCTGGTGGCCATTGTGGAAATGCTAAAGGCGATGGATAAAATTGCACCCGGGGTTTATTCCCGTTACACGCTGCTTTACGGGGTGGAGGTTAAGTTTTACTCTTCCCGGCTGGCTTTAAACAACAGCCTGGAGACGCAGATCAGAAACCTGTTTGCGGCTGGCGACGGCGCCGGTGTGACCAGGGGTCTGGCCCAGGCCTCGGTGGCGGGCGTGGTGGCTGCCAGGGAAATTCTTAACAGAATCCCCGGCCGTTAAATTATAGTGAAAAATTAATTTCCGGGATTTTAAGGTAAGGGGGTTACCGATGTCTACGGTTGTTTTAATAGGAGCGCAATGGGGGGACGAAGGAAAGGGGAAGGTTACCGATTTTCTGGCCCGGCGGGCCGATATGGTGGTACGCTACCAGGGCGGTAGCAATGCCGGTCACACCGTGGTGGTGAACGATAAAATTTACAAGCTGCATTTAATCCCGTCCGGCATCTTGTACAGCGACAAGATGTGCCTGATCGGCAACGGTGTGGTGATTGACCCCGGGGTGTTGCTGGAGGAATTGGATGTGCTGGAAAGCCAGGGCGTCAGCACCGCCAATTTAAGGATCAGTCCCCGGGCGCACGTCATTTTCCCCTATCACAAAAGAATAGACATGGCCGAAGAGGAGCGCAAAGGTAAAAGCAAAATCGGCACCACATGCCGGGGCATCGGTCCTGCTTACATGGACAAGGCTACCCGGGTGGGCATCCGCATGGTGGAACTGATTGACCGGGAAGAGCTGGCGGAGAAGCTGCGGGACGTGGTGGAGTTTAAGAACCAGCTGCTTACAGGGGTGTACGGCTCCAGCGATCAATTTGATTACCGGGAAATACTGGAACTTTACAGCGGGTATGGCGAGCGGCTCAAAAAATACGTGGCCAACGTGTCCATACTGGTCAATGAGGCTATCGACGGGGGGAAAAAGGTGCTGTTCGAGGGCGCCCAGGGCACACTGCTGGACATCGACCACGGCACTTATCCCTATGTGACTTCCAGTTCACCGATTGCCGCTTCCGCCTGCCTGGGCGCCGGGCTCGGCCCCACTAAAATCAACACCGTGGTGGGTGTGGCCAAGGCCTATATTACCCGGGTGGGTGAAGGGCCTTTTCCCACCGAACTGCACGATAAGCTGGGCGAACAGATCAGGGAGCGGGGACACGAGTTCGGTACCACCACCGGCCGGCCGCGCCGCTGCGGGTGGTACGATGCCGTAATTGCCCGTTATGCGGCCCGGATCAACGGTTTGAGCTACCTGGCCGTAACCAAGCTGGATGTGCTCACCGGATTGGAAACGTTGAAGATTTGCACGGGCTACCGGTATAAGGGCGAAATTATCACGGAGTTCCCCGACAGCCTGAAGGTGCTGGCCCGGTGTGAACCCGTGTACCGGGAATTCCCCGGCTGGCAGGAAGATATCTCCAATGTGAATGATTACAGCGAGCTGCCCCAAAACGCCAGGGATTACCTCAAGTACCTGGAAGATTTGTCCGGAGTGCCCGTGGCCATCGTGGGGGTTGGTCCCGGGCGGACCCAGACGCTGGTGTTGCACGACATCTTTTAAACTATTGTTTGCAGAGATACCCATGCCACAAGCGGCACCACCTGCTTTTATCGCGGGAGCAGCCCCGCCCGGGGCTGCTCCCCGTAACGTAAAACAATAACACGTTTAACAGAATAAGATTGTTGACATGTCGGCTAACTTAATGTATCATATAGAACTGTAAGACTTCAGTGAGCCATTAGCTCAGCCGGTAGAGCACCTGACTTTTAATCAGGGTGTCCCGCGTTCGAGTCGCGGATGGCTCACCAACGGCCCCATGGTCAAGCGGCCTAAGACACCGCCCTTTCACGGCGGTAACCCGGGTTCGAATCCCGGTGGGGTCACCAGCAAAAGGGCAGTTACTTTAAAAAGGTAACTGCCCTTTTCTCTATGCACTTTAGGAAACTATACCTGGCCAAATTATAGCCAGGGCAAAGGAATAAAGTACTAAAAGGCGCGCATTAAAGGGAACTGATTTAAAGCGCGCCTTTCTTGCTGGTAACCGGTACACGGCAAGGATTATCGAATATAGTTTTTTTGTTTCAGCCATTGCAGGATTTTTTCCGCACTTTGTTCAGGGGGTTCTCTGTCCGTTGCCACTGTTATTTCGGGATTTAACGGTTCCTCATAAGGATCGGATATTCCGGTAAAGTTGGCTATTTCACCCGCCATGGCTTTTTCGTACAAGCCCTTGGTGTCCCTTTTGATTAAAACATCCAGCGGGCATTTGACGAATACTTCAATATAATCACCAATCTCTGCCCGGCAGTATGACCGGATATCATTGTACGGTGAAATCAACGAAGCAATGACGATGACATTGTTGCGGGTCAACAGCTTGGCAATAAACGCCACCCGCTTGATGTTCACCATGCGGTCCTGTTTGGAAAAACCCAGGTCGGGGCTAAGGTTGCTTCTAATTGCGTCTCCATCCAGCAGTTCCACTTTAAATCTCATTTGTTTCATCTTTTTTTCCAGGATGTGGGCGATTGTGGTTTTGCCTGCGCCGCTCAAACCCGTCAACCACAGGGTAAATCCTTTTTGCACAACAGGCTCTCCCCTCTGTTCCAGTTATTTTCAATTACACACTTACCAAATTATGAGGCCGGAACCGGTAATGCCACCGCATGAGGTGTTTTAATATATAAATAATTAAGCGCCCCTCTGGGGCGCCGGTGAGACTTTGCTCGAATCATCCCTTTGCATTTGCTGTTTTGTACATATCTATCCTTCCTTGCTGCTTGATATAAGCCCTATTTGAGGTATTCAACATTAGCCCCTAAACTCCACGGAATATGTTTTATTGTAAAAATTGCTGCCCCGGTTTCTTGTGCCACATGCACTTCCTTTTCAAGCGTTTTGGTATGCAGGTTGTACTCGGCGACCCTGCTGCCCAGTGGTTTTTTCCCGTACTTGATCCAGAGTCCATACTCCCGGTACTTGGATTTTCTAAAGGCGGTAAAACCGACATAAGCTTTATTCCCGACTACTTCAATGCCCCGGCACCAGCCCAACAAGACCTTATAATCGCTGATTTTATTTAAATCTATTACCTCTTCCCGCCTTAAGTTATATTTGTTTACTATAACCGCATAGCCATCTGTTAACGTGAAGTAAATAAAATCATCTTGGACCAGCCCGTCGTGAGGCCCACCCTTGCTGATATTTAAATCTATTCTTTTTGTTTTATCCCCAAGGCAGATGGCGTCCTTTTGCAAATAGCGTGTGCACCATAGCTCCTCTTCCAGGAAAAATAGAAAGTTGGCATGTGTTTCACGTGGCTTGGTGGTGGGAACCAGCCTGTAGTCAACATCCCGGCTGAAGCGCTCCCAGGTGTTGGTGGTCCCCACATTATAATCGGCGATAATATCCCCGGTGTCATTCATAACTTGAATTATCTCGAGGCCGGTGTTACAAATATAAAATAAGTCATTGTGCACAGTTACGTGGTGAAGGTCATTGAAAGTAGGATGGCTGTAGATTTTTTTAATCTTGAGCCCGGGAAGTTCGTAAACAAGTATCTCCGTGTTGGTCGGTACGATAAAGCTATTTTTATCTAAAGTACCCGCCTTGAATAAAATACTGCCATCTTCGGCTATTCTATCAGGGGGTGAAATATACTTAACTTCTTTTACCAGTGTCCCGGTTTCCCAGTTGATGATTTGCAGGGCACATTCCTTGTACATAGTCCATTCGTCCCGCTTTAAATGATCTCTCTTGGGATAACCTAGCGTGAGAATAAAGTGCATACGTATCTCCTTGCCTGTTTTAATATTTCTATGGTCATTTCCATGGAGGCCATGGTCCAAATACCGGTTTTTTTACGGGCCATGATTACCGCTAAAACATTTTGCATAACCAGGGACAAAGCGGTGGCCGCGGCGACCCCTTCTTTCCCGAAATAGCGGGCCAGAACAAAATTTAAAATCAAATTCAACATCCCGCATGATATGCTGATTTTCATTAACGTCATATGTTGCCCGGTCATTTGCAGCATGTACCCGCAGGATCCGGTGACGGAGTTGATTAACTGGCCAATAAGTAAAAAATTCAGGGCCAGGATTCCACCGGCATATTGGGGTCCAAAAACTATACTTAGAACAGGTTTACCGAACAATAGTAATAAAATAAAAACCGGGAAGGAGAACAGTGCCCCGACGGTGGAGGCGTACCGGGCGACATAGGCCAGGGTTTGCAAATCTTTTTGGGCGTGATAATGGGCAATTAAGGCTGGTATAACCTGATTGATTATGCCCAGGGAAAAAACTGACGTAGCGGCCAGGTTGCTAACTGCGCTATAAATGCCCACCTCGAATGAGTTGGCGTGCATTCCCAGCACCAACACATCCATGCTGGAGATGGCCAGCAAGGAACCCCTGGTTACCATCATGGGTAGCGATTCCGCCAGGATGGCTGTTGCGTCGACCTTTTCCGCCGCCGTTTCCCAGTGTGCGGCTCTGCGCCGCAGGAGCAACAACCCTGCGGCCAGTGCGCAAAATACGCCCGTGCAAAAGGCGGTAAGCACACTCCGGATAGATGTAATGACTTTCAGACTTAAAATTGCCAGCGCTGCGAGTAATACCAGTTGTTGCAACACGGGCAAAAATGAAACGATCTTTAAGTCCTGCAAGCCGCGAAAAGTTTCCCTGACCAGCAGCAAACCGTTTTGCAGGGGAATCAATGCTACCCCGAAGGCCAGAATACCACCCAGCTCCGGGGAGTTGAAAACCTGCAAGGATAGTGGCCGCCTGGTGATCCAAATAATAAGTGCCGTAATGGCGGAACTGGCGATAATAATGCGCCAGGTGCTGTGCAGGATGCCTTTCAGCCTGCCCCAGTCCCCGGCACCGGCGGCGATGCCCACCAGTTTGACTGTTGACGCGTTGGTTCCCAATTGGGATAGTATCTCCGCCACGTTGCAGGTTTTTAAAAAAATTGCGTAGAGGCCGAAATTGGCCGGCCCCAGCAGGCGGGCCAACAGGATATTGTTGGCCGTCCCAAGGACCAGGCCGGCTGCCTGCCCCAATAAAACATAATAACTGCCGGTTAATATTTTTTTTTTAATTAGGGAATCTATTTTAATCACCGCCTGCGGAAAATTATCAGCCTGCCCTCTCACACTGCCAACCGGCGCAATAAGCCAAATCCAGCAAGCTATAGCCGAATTTGTTTACCCGTTCCTCATAAAGATTAGCGATATAGTTTATGTAGTAGCCTGAAAGAGGGTTATTTTGCCGTTTTCGCCACAGGTTGAAGTAATGTTCGTTTATGTCGCTGTGCATTATTTGCCTGGTGGGGTAATTTTCGATGCCCAGGAAGTCAAAAATCCGGCTTAAATAATGTCCCGGTTGTTTAACCAGGCCTTCATATTTGAGCACAAATAAATTATTCAAGTATTTGCAGTCCTCTTGAAACAGTTCGTGACAAACCAGCCAGTGTTTAATCAGTGAATGAGTCGTTCTTCTTTTACCCCATTTGAGGGTGGACAGAGTAACCGCCACGGGGTGCCTGAGGACAATAATGAAATAAGAATCGGGGAACAAACTTTGCAAAAACCTGGTTCTAATCAGGTTTGGAGGGGATTTTTCCAAAAGCAATGGTTTTGCGGTATCCCAGTACCTGCTCCATTCATTAAATAGTTTTTCCCTGTTTGCCCCGGAAACCAGTGGTGACATTTCAGTGAGATGCGCCACAGTTTGAAATCCGAACCTTCCGGCACCACCGTAGACATATGCCGGGGGATAAACCGATTGCAAATGTTGCCCTTCATCCTCGGGCACACCGGTGTCCTTAAACCCGCTGATCAGGGGATGATCCCGGAGACACTTGAAAAGCATCGATGTGCCGCTCCTGTGCAAGCCCCCGATAAAGATAAATTTATGACCCTCCAAGTAATCCACCCCCTGAGTTTAAATTATGCTATGGCGGATTAATTGTTACTGTTCTCGAATTTTCCCGGAGCTTTTTGGGACTGCCCGCCCGAACCAGGCGGTAACCACTTGGTAAAGTGACACGTACTATATATTTATAAAAGTTCGAGACAGGGGTGGTGGAAGGTATTTTAACTTGTATGTGACAGGTTTTGCCTGGAGGGATGGTGTTAAGTAGATTAAAATTGGGAGTGGAATTATGAAGGATATTATGCGGAATTTAAAAGTACAGGGGTTATTATTTTGCTTTTTAATAACTATTGTTTGTCTTATTTTTCAATCATTATTACCGTTGCTCGCCGTACTTGCCTGTTTATTTATTGCCCTGGTGATCTGGCAGCCGTTAACCGGTTTTGGCCTGATGCTGTTTTTTATACCCCTGGAAAATTTAACCTTGCTTTTCCCTTCTTTTACCATTATTAAATTAATCGGCATTATTACATTCTGGGGTTGGTTGATGCATTTACTTGTAGGCAAAAAATTTGTCAAAGTGAACAGCTTTATTATTTTATTGACTTTTTTTGTTTTATGGTGCCTGATTTCTGTCGCATGGGCTATTGAACCCGGGCAGAGCATTAAAAGGATTATTTCCATGAGCCAGTTATTGGTGATGGTTTTTCTAGGCTATAACCTGGTTGAAAATAAAAAAGACGCGTATTTTATCATGGGAAGTTACCTGCTGGGCGCGTTTTTGGCGGCATGCCTCGGTATCTATAATGGATATCTGCATGAATTTACCGTCAGGACGGACTTAGGCAACTTCAATGACCCGAATTATTACGCCCGGCAGCTGTTGCTTGGCGCGTTATTCTGTGGTTACTTTATTATAATTGCCAGGCATGCTGCTGTTCGCCTGGCCGGCTTGATTTGCCTGGCTACGGTAATATTTGCCGTTATGTTGTCGGGTTCAAGGGGTGCCTGGATTGCTATCTTGATTACATTGGTTGTGGGTTTGGTTTTAATCGGGCCCCTGATTGTTCAAGTTTTGCGTAAAAAACGGTTCGCTTTGTCAAGCCTTGTGGCCGTCATCTTTATTGCTGCGGTTTTAAGCCCTTACATAATTAAACACCTACCGCCCGTTGTCGTCCAAAGGGCGCAAACATTAACGCAAATTTCCAACCAGGTGGATAGAGGCGCGGGCAGAATTGATATCTGGATGGTGGGGCTGGAAATTGCCAAAGATAACTGGATCAAGGGTGTGGGGATCAATAACTTTCCATACGCCTATACGGAATATTTTCCGAAAACCGGGGGTGTTGACCGGTTTATCGGTTTAAATAGAGACGCGCATAATAATTACTTGATAGTTGTCTCTGAATTGGGTATCCCGGGGTTTCTGCTTTTTTTATCTCTTTTCTATTCGGCATGGCGTTTAAGCGGGCGCGCGGAAAGCACGGTTGATGCCGTTACCGGTAAGCTGATTATAATTTTTCTTTTATTTTCCGGGTTAACGAGTACGGATATTTTCAGCAAGTTTTTCTGGCTGGGAATGGCGATCCCCGCTATTCTGGCCCAATTTGGTTTTTGGAAAGAAATTGACCACCCGGGTGGTGGTGCCGGCAAGAATAAAGATAGAATTTTGTTTTTATCTCCCATTTTCCCTAACCGGTCAAACCCAACCTATGGTATTTTTGCCCTGCAGCTGGTTAAAAATCTTAAGACCGCGGGTGCATCCCTTGACGTTATTGCGCCTGTTCCTTATGCGCCTGTGTGCTTGTGGTTTAACAAAAAATGGAGGAACATGGGGCACATTCCGTGGGAAGAGTGTATCGACGGGGTGAAAATACTTCATCCCCGTTACTTCGGCCTGCCCGGGAGAAGATTTAGCGAATGGAACATGTTGTTTATGTACTGGGCCATCTGTCCCACCATAAAAATTATTAACGACAAGGCCCGGTACAAAGTTATTCATTCCTATGGAGTGCTGCCTGCAGGTTATGCCGGCATAATGATTGCCCGGAAGTTGAATTTAAATTCAATTTGTACCGCTATCGGCTCGGATATCAATGTCATGGCTCAAACATCGGAAACAATGAGGGCCCGGGCTAAATACGTATTGGAAAACACCGGGCAGGTTGTGGCGGTGAGCAAGGATCTGGCGTCACAGGCTGAAAAAATATCCGAACCGGCTAAAGAAATTAAAGTAATATATGAGGGTGTCGACAGCGGTATTTTTGACACAACAAATGTGGACCGGATCCAGGCAAAATTAAAACTGGGATTTAACCCGAATAACCGGATCATCCTTTTTGTCGGCGGGCTGGTGCGCGAGAAGGGAGTATACGAGTTAATCGAAGCTTTTGCGCAGGTTAACCGGAGATTTCCGGATGCTGTTTTGGCCATGGCCGGGCAAGGGAAGGAAAAAAACGCGTTAATAACCCTGGTGGATCAAATGGGTTTGCGGGAAAAAGTTTTCTTTGCGGGGCAAGTACCGTATCAAGAGCTTGTTTGGTGGTACGCGGCCTGCGAATGTGTTGTTTTATTGAGCTACCACGAAGGAGTTCCCAATGTAATCAAGGAAGCCATGAGTTGCGGCAGGCCGGTAGTAGCCACCAGGGTTACGGGAATTCCGGAGTTGGTGGCTGACGGTAAATCCGGGATTCTCGTGGAGGCGGCAAATATTGATGAAACTGTGGAAGCATTGGAAATGCTGCTGGCTGATCCCGAACTGGGGAGAAAAATGGGGGATTATGCCAGGCAATCGATTCTGAAAGGCTGGTTGACCTGGCGGCAAACAGCCGAAGCCTACCGGAATGTTTACCGCCGGTTGATAGAACAAACGGAAAGCCAATTTCCATCCAGCTGTTGCGTTTAAATAACTTTTGATGGATATTATGATGGTTGCCAAACCGGCGCAATGCTGACCCCGTGGTTTTAAATTGCACGGGGTTTCTTTTTTTGCCTGCCTGGCGAAATAGTTTACAGTAATCCAAGGTATAAATTGCCAAGAAAAAAAAGGAGGTTTAACGCCAATTGTGTCGAATTTTGTTCCATATAACAAAAATAAGGAGGTTAGGCTAGTAAGTGAAAAAAAAGAAATTTATTTACATTTTGCTTGCACTGGTTTTTATGTTTACCCTGGGATTTTCTGATTATGTTCAGGCTGCAACAGTAAATGAAACAGATTTAAGGCAATTGTTTGACCGTTTGGATAACCAGAATAAATGGAACGGGTATAAGACCATGGTCGACCAGAGCGCTATAGCCTGGGGCGAA
Source organism: Desulfallas sp. Bu1-1 (assembly GCF_015594625.1). Classification (GTDB taxonomy): domain Bacteria; phylum Bacillota; class Desulfotomaculia; order Desulfotomaculales; family Desulfallaceae; genus JADNRQ01. The sequence goes on from NZ_JADNRQ010000001.1 coordinate 40,891, forward strand.
AGTATGGTTATGAGATCGTACCTGCTTATGTACCAGGCAACGAAGGACAAGCATTACCTGGATTTATTCACCGGGCATGCCGACAGCCTGCTGCGGCGCAGGGACAGCGAGCGCGGGGTAACGGATTACCGCGGCTTGAGCCTGCCCGCCTGGCGCAGTGGCAGCTATACCGATAATTATTATATTTACGCCGTGCAAACCGGCTTGATTGTTACACCTATGGCTCAATTTGCAGCCATTGTCAAAAAAGACCCGGCCTTGACGGAATATGGAGCCAGGGCGAACGAGTATTTACAGGCCGCCAAAGACGCCATTGCCGTGCATGATATGAGGGACAAGCCTCAATACCTGGATGTCAACAGCAGGTGGTATGAGGATGCAACATCAATGTATTTGGACAGGCCCGTTAACATGAACCTGGCCCAGGGCAGCGCCATGCTGGCTATTTACGAGGCTTCGGGGGACAGGGTGTACCTGGACAAGGCCACAAAAATTGCCAACTACTTTAAAAAATATCTAACGGTGGACAGAGCTACAAACAGTTATTTTTGGAAATACTACCCCAACAGCCCCAAATATGGCAGTGTAATTGAAGATATAAGCCACAGCACCTGGTGTGTGGAATTTATCAACCTGGCCTATCGCAACGGTATTTTTAGCGACTCGGACATGCAAAAGTTTGCTAATACCGCCAGCAAGGTTCTGGTAAAAAGCGACGGTACGATAGCCAGGTATCTTGACGGTAACGGCACCGCCAGTGATCCGGGGCAGCTCGCCCATTGGTTATGGTTTGAGCCCTGGGCGCCGTCTTTGATTGACGTATCATATAATCTCTTTAAAAATAGAACTTCGGTAATACCTAACGAACTGGCCGCGCTGGCCCTGTTAAACTATGCTTATGCCCGCAGCAACCAGTCAGATCCTCCGCGGGGACAGCAACCCGGTCCCGCCCCGGAGCCCAATCCCACACCCAATCCGGGGCTGGATGGTAACCTCATTGTCAACGGTGATTTCAGCGCGGGTACAACGGGCTGGGTAAATAAAGACAATACGGCGGTAATAAAAACCGAATCCAGCGGAAACAAATATGTGACCAACACCTATAACTTTAAATTATATCAGGACCTGAGCCTGGAGCCGGGCACTTACAAGTTAAATGTTAAAACCCGAAAAGGCACGGCTACTCAGGGTGTCAGAGTGCCGGTGCAGTTTATAAACCGTGACGGTAGCAGCAAATTTGCCTACGTCTATAAATACAAGCACAGCGGCAACGGGTGGGAATCCATGCCGGAAATGACCGTCGAGGTGCCGTCCACGGCGGTGACCACCAGGATTTACCTCTCGGTGGACGGCGGCGCCGGGACCCATGACTTTGATGATATCACCCTGGTTTCCGCGGGTGGCGCCCCCGCACCGGCGCCGCAACCGGATACCGAGGCGCCCGTGGCAACAATAACCGCCCCGGCGGCGGGCGCCGCCTTGAAAGGCACGGTAAACCTGAACGTCAAGGCGAGCGACAACAGGGGCGTCAGTAAGGTTACCTTCGCCTATGCCGCCGGTACGCAGGGCAATTGGACCACCATTGGCGAGGCCACCCTGGCCGGTGGCACGGAAGCGTCGGGCACCTGGCGGTTAAACTGGAACGTAACCGGCCTGGCGGACGGCACTTACTACCTGCAGGCCAGGGCGACGGACACTGCGGGCAACAGCGCCGCCTCGGAACCAATTACCATTCAAGTCAAAAACAGTACCGGTAACAGCAATGATAACGGCAACCTCATAGTCAACGGTGATTTCAGCGCCGGCGTAGCGGGCTGGGTAAATAAAGATAATACGGCCGTTATAAATACAAGCCGCACCGGCAACAAATACGCCACCAACACATATAACTTCAAATTTTACCAGGAATTGAAACTGCAGCCGGGCACATACAGGTTAAACGTCAAAACCCGTAAAGGTACGGCTCGTGAAGGCGCCAGAGTCGTGGTACAATTTATCCACCGGAACGGCAGTAAAACAGTTCCTTATGCTTTCAGATACCGGCACAGCGGGAGCGGCTGGGAATCCATGCCCGAAATGACCATCGAGGTGCCGTCCACGGCGGTGGTCACCAGGATTTACCTCTCGGTGGACGGCGGCTCCGGCACCCATGACTTTGATAATGTAACTTTGCTTCCTGCTAATTAACAATGACTCGTAATAGTTTAGTCAAAGGCTCTTTAAAAAAGAGCGAAAAAACCCGGGGTTAATTAATGCCCCGGGCTTTTTATTGAAAATAAACGGCATTTATGGCCGCAACATGGGAGGACCGGATCGACGCGCACAGGCCGGACCGGCTTGAAAAGCCCGGTAACCTTGGAAAACACTGTTGAATAATATATTTCTATATTGCCAATGAGAGCCGAAGAACTTTCATCACGCTTGGGAAAGGAAGAAGGTAATGTCATGGCCGGAGTAATGGCTCGCGATGATAAAAGTTTCAAACAAACCCTGATGGAAAGCATTTATAATCGAACCGCTTGCATCGGCGTCGTGGGTTTGGGGTATGTAGGGCTGCCCTTTGCGGTGGAAAAGGCCAAAGTGGGCTATAAAGTAATTGGTATTGATCAGAACACGGAGCGGGTGAACAAAATAAACGCCGGGGAAAATTATATCACCGATGTCAGGGATGAAGAACTGAAAGAACTGGCCGGTCGTGGTCTGATTCGCGCCGAGGTTGATTTTGCTTCGGTGCCGGTTATGGATGTTATTGTTATTTGCGTGCCCACCCCTCTTGATAAAAACCTGGCGCCTGACTTGCGTTATGTCGTGAGCGTTACCAGGGAAATTGCCCGGCGGATGCGTCCCGGCCAGTTGATATCGCTTGAGTCAACCACTTACCCGGGCACTACCGAGGAAATCATGCTGCCCATACTGGAAACATCCGGTTTAAAATTGGGGCGGGATTTTTTCTTATGCCACTCCCCGGAACGGGTGGATCCGGGGAACCGGCGTTATACCACAAAAAACACCTGCAAGGTGGTGGGGGGTGTGGGGCCCGGTTCCCTGGAGGTGGCACGGGCTTTTTATGAGCAAACCATCAAGTATGTGGTGCCGGTTTCCAGCGCCCGGGCGGCGGAAATGGTCAAAGTTTATGAAAATACCTTCCGGGCCGTGAATATTGCCCTGGTGAACGAACTGGCTCTTTTATGCGATAAAATGGACCTCAATGTATGGGAGGTATTGGACGCCGCCTTTACCAAGCCCTTTGGCATTATGCCCTTTTACCCGGGGCCCGGTGTGGGAGGACATTGTATCCCTCTTGATCCTCACTACCTGGAATGGAAGGCCAGGGAATATAATTTTATCACCAGGTTCATTGGTTTGGCCGGCGAAATCAACCGGAGAATGCCGGAGTTTGTCAGGGAAAAGGTTTTGAAGGCACTTAATGAAACGGGCCGGGCCCCCTCCCGGTCCAAAGTGCTCATCCTGGGTATGGCATATAAAAAAGATATTAATGATTACCGTGAGTCACCGGCGGTGCGTGTGGCGGAGTTGTTATTACGGGATGGTGTGCAATTGGCGTACCACGACCCGTATATACCCGAAATAACTATAGCAAATTACACTTTTAAATCGGAGCCTCTGACTGAAGAACTTGTGTCGGGGGTGAACCTTGTCGTCATTATCACTGACCATTCCAACATCGATTACCGTTGGCTGGTGGAAAAGGCATGGAAAATCGTGGACACCAGGAACGTTACAAAAGCGGTACCCAACCGGGATGGGAAAGTGGTGCTTTTATGAGTGCCGGGGGCCGGGTAGCGGTTAAAATATGTATCCTCACCTCTGTGCACCGCCCCTTTGATACCCGGATTTTTTACCGGGAGGCGAAGACGCTGGCCGGCGCCGGATACGAGACGGTGCTGGTGGCCCCGCATGACCGGGATGAAGTTGTGGAAGGAGTGCGGATCCGCGCGGTGCCGCAACCGGGCGGAAGGCGGGCGCGGCTGACCCGCACGGTTTGGCGGGTATACCGGGCGGCTGCGGCGGAAAATGCGGATATCTATCACTTTCATGACCCGGAATTGGTTCCCGCGGGTTTAATGCTCAAGTTGCGGGGAAAACGGGTTGTATATGATGTGCATGAACATGTGCCGCGCCAGATTTTAAATAAAGACTGGATTCCAAAGTGGTTCAGAGGTATGGCCGCGGGGGCCGCGAGGGTAATGGAGGCGTCGGCCGCCCGCCTGCTGGATGGTATTGTGGCCGCAACCCCGACAATAGCAGAACAATTTCCCGTTAGTAAAACTGTCCTGGTGCAAAACTTTCCTTCGCCCGGTGAACTGGCCGCCCCCCGGCGGGTGGAATATAGCGAGCGCCCGCCTTTAATAGCATATGTTGGCGTAATTGGGGTCATCCGGGCAATCCGCGAAATGGTGGAGGCCGTTGCGCTTTTGCCGGAAACCATAAACGCGCGTTTGGTTCTGGCCGGTAATTTCAACCCGCCCGGGCTGGAAAATGAATTGCGGGATGTGCCCGGGTGGGAAAAAGTTGAATTTTGGGGCTGGCAGTCCCGCGCACAGGTTGCGGAGATTCTGGGCCGGGTTCGGGTGGGACTGGTAATGGGGTACCCGACACCGAATAATCTTAATGGCTACCCGAATAAGCTTTTTGAATACATGTCAGCGGGTTTGCCCGTGATCGCATCCGATTTCCCCCTATGGCGCAGCATTATTGAGGATGCCGGATGCGGGGTTGTGGTAGACCCGCTGGACCCCCGGTCGATTGCCCGGGCTATGCAATGGTTGCTGGAAAATCCGGGTGAGGCGGAAGCCATGGGCAAGCGCGGGCAGGAGGCGGTTAGCGCAAAATATAACTGGGATGCCGAGGCGCGGAAATTGCTTCAGTTTTACGAAAACTTGTCAAACGGCCCGGGCCGTGAAGCTACAACGAAGCTGATGACCAAGTAACAGCTTCACCAACCGGGGGTTTATCAATAAAAGAGCTGTGGATTCAATCCGCGGCCCGGGTACTCTCCGCTTTATCCCAGGTGGTGGATACTTTCCCGGTAGCGGCTTTGACAAACCCTGCCAGCGAGGCATAGTTGAACATGCAAAAATAATAGGGCAGGTAAAATAATTTACTTTTCAAGGGCAGGAGGTAACCGGCCAGGGCCAGAAGGTAAAAAAGGGTCTCAGAAATTAAAAGGCCCTGGTAAATTAAGCCTTGCTTCCATAAACAACAGTTGGATAAATAAATAATGATTTGAAAAAAAGGAAACAGGTACCGGAACAGGCGGTGGGAAACCATCATCCAAGCGTACTTGACCCCGTATTTGAAAGGGTTATACAGGCAGGGCCCGTAGATAACCCGGTGCCAGGTTCTGGTCAACATTCTTATTTTTCGCCGGTATTCTTCTTGACTATTACTTGCCGTTTTTTCAATGGCGATTGCAGCGGGCTCGTAGATAGCCCGCTTTCCTTTTGCGACCATCAGGTGAGGCATTTCAAGATCGTGGCTGTAAAGTTCGGCTATATTGACGTAATCAGCGGCCCGCACGGCGTAGATGGCACCGTTGCCCGCGGTAACGGAATGCAGGGAGGACTCCAGGCGGCGCAGCAGCATTTCGTATTTCCAGTACAGTCCTTCGGAGTACCCGCTGTTGCTGCCGGTATTTACATATTTTAACTGGCCACAAACGTAGCCGGTTTTATTGTCGGTGAAATGCCGCATTAACTGTTCCAGGGCGTCCGGCTTCCACATTGAATTGGCGTCGGAAAAGACCAGAATTTCTCCTGATGCCATTTTTACCGCCTCATTTTGGGCCCTGGTTTTGCCCCCCCGCCGGCGCAAATCAAGGAGCAATACACCCTTATTCTGGTACCTTTTCACAATATCGTTTGTGGCATCGGTGGAGTTGTCCGAAGCTACAATGATTTGTATTTTATCCCGGGGGTAGCGCAGATCCAGGGTATTAAATATTTTTTTTTCGATTACCGCTTCCTCGTTATGGGCGGCGATAATAAATGATACGTTCGGTTGGTACGTGGCGGGCATAATTCCCGCGGGTTTGGTTTCCGGCTTTTTGGCTAAATGCAAAACAAGTAAAATAACCGGATAAAGAACAAAGGTGTAAAAGGTAAGTGCCAGGGTGCACCAAAATACTAATTTCACTACTATTCACCCCATACTCTATTACAGGCCGGGCCATTGGTGCAGCACGGCGGTTTGAAGAAAGGGCGATTCAGACTTTCCGGAATGAACGAGCGCCAGGCGCCTTGCCCGGTGAATCACATCCGGGGGTTGTGATGCTAAACGCGTGCAATGGCGTCCAGTGGGCATGATGGGCGCCATAAAAAGAGGGAGCGGTTATCCCGGCTCCCTCTATACTATTTTTGCGGAATATACAGTATCTGACCCACCTCGAGCCTGTCGGGGTTCCTCAGGCTGTTTTCGTCAATTAAATCCTCAACGGGTACACCGAAATGCCGGGCTATGCTTGAGGCCGTATCGCCGCTCTGCACTGCGTATTTAATGTGATTATCTTGAGAACCGCGAATTATCCGGGTTTTTTCACCGGTTGACATAACAATGTTTTTTAATTCCTCGTCGCTGACCGGTTTAAAAGATACGTTGTCGAAATCACTTGTGCCGTTGCCTGCGGAATCATCCGACAGCAGGTAAATTCTGGCCAGGTGGTAACCCGGAGGTATTTGAAGGACTTCCGTTATGTTTTCCCAGGTACCGGTGCCAGGCACGTGTAAGATATTGTAAAATTCAGGTGCCCTCTGACCCTCATCATTATAAAAAATTATTTTAATTCTTGATGGTGCTGATGAATTTACAGTTCTAGTTTTAGCGGTAATGACATAGTTTTGTTCGGGAACAACCTCCAGCGGCTGGAATACTTCCCAGTTATACCCGTTCCTGATGAATTTATTACCGTTTTCCTCCTTTATTAGCGAGGCATAGCCGGCCCAGCCGTAAAGCCCCAGGTTAAAATCGCCGTTAATCAATAATTCCTGTTTGTCTGCGTTCGCTTCAAGTTCTTTTCGATCGCCCACATCGCTCACTCTGGCAATATTGATGTTATCGAAGCAGTGGTATCCCTCCGGGTCATTGGTTAACAGGTAAATCTTCGAAACAGCTGCATTAGCGGGGATAGTTATGAACTGCTTTGGAATTTCCTCCCATTCAGTGCCTTCATGCATATACTTGATGTCATAACTTTGGAACAGTTTATTGCCGTTGACGTCGTGGAACGTAAACGTTATTCTTGCCGGCCCTTTTGCGGTTCCCTTCTTGGTGGAGGCGCTTACTTCGTAAGTGGTATGGGGAAGTAAATCCAAATCCTGCGACACTCGCCAGCTGTAATTGTTGATGATATAGTGGTTTCCATTCTCTTCAGTTTGTATCGCGTACTGGTTTCCCCAACCCAGCTCTCCCTGTTCAAAATCACCGTTTAAAATGGCCGGCTTATCGAAAATGATTGTTTTCAAGTTTTTGTCACCGGATGACGCTTGATTCGGGTCAGTCCGGGCATTTTGTTTTCCAATGCCGAGGTTGTTATAGAGCAAAAATACAATCGCCAGCGCAAATATGATGCTAAAGGCCGTCGCAATTATAAACCGGTTGTTTTTAATTTTCTTTCCCTCCCTGCTATTGTTTGAATTCCGGCCGGGTCAATATATAGTATGCTTGGTTTCCTTGATGTGACAAAAAAAAGAGGTCTATTAAAGCCCGTTTTTACAGGTTTTAATAGTCTCTTTTTATTTTAAATAAACAATGACAATTGTTAATAAATGGAGCAGTTGATCTGCAATGTTAACAGGGTGTGTGATCTGCAATTTTCCCGGCTTTAGCCTGATTTTGACAGAATCAATCAGCGCATGCGTGGAAAATAAAAAGCAGGCTTTCCACGGGGCAAATATGCCAAGCAGGCCAAGTCCGGGACATACTGAAATCGTCCATAAAAAGGCATGTAACAGCAGTCCCGGAAAATTTTTTCTTTTTAAAACCCCCAGCCTTGTTTTTTGTAAAACATATTCAGTTAAAAAATGGCCATAGGCTGTAACAAGCACAGCAACCAACAGCAATAATCTCACCTGGCCTTTTTCCGGTCAACCATAGTTATGCACGCTGGTAAAAACCTGTTAGTTCAGCCGGTGGGCAGTAACACAAAATTTAACAATTACATAGTTGATTTCACTGCAAAAACATCGCAGTTGCAGGCGATCCGGCGGATTTCCGGAGTGAGTGGAGCACTGGATGCGGTCCCTAGCCCGTCATATCCCCAAAGCCATGACCCCTTAGCGGCGTGAAGAAGTAGTTGGGCAGTAAGTTGCAAGCGTTAACTAAAAGTTGCTCCAACCATTAAGGTAAAATTGCGAAACGAACGGAGGAAACTGCCGGATCGCCAGATACAAGTAACGGTTTTTGCAGCAAAATCATAGTTTAATCTAAAAGATTCGGTAGTGGAGGAAACAAGGCAATGCAGGTAACCGTTATCGGAGCGGGGTATGTTGGACTAACGACCGGAGTAACCCTGGCCTATTTGGGCCATCGCGTTACTGTGCTGGATAACAACCGGAAGTTGATCAGAAGCCTGAAGAGTGGTACCAGTCCAATCTATGAAAATGGTCTGGATGTGGTAATGCAACAAGCCCGGGATAACATTTCTTTTACATGCTCTTTTTCCGGGGTTAATGATTCCGCCATAGTCATCATCGCGGTGGGTACGCCGCCGAAAAGCAATGGCAACGCCGATCTGGGTTTTCTGGAAAACGCGGTCCTGGCCGTGGCGAATCAACTGGGCGCCGAAAAATACCCGCTAATTGTAATTAAATCCACCGTGCCTCCGGGAACGACCTACGGGGTCCAGGTACTGATAAATAAATTCATATCCGGCAAGGGGTTGCGGCCGGGGGTTTCCGTGGCCGCAAATCCCGAGTTTTTGCGGGAGGGTAACGCCCTCTCGGATGCTTTCTACCCGGACAGGATTGTTTTGGGTGCCGGCGACCAGTCTGCTTTTTCCCTGCTAAAGGAACTATATGCCCCCATACTGGAGCAAAATTTTGAGCCCCCGCATTGCCTTCCCGGTCCAAAGGGTTATTCCGGGCCCGCCCTGGTGGAAACAAGTCCCGTCAATGCGGAGTTGATTAAATATGCATCAAACGCGTTTTTAGCCATGAAAATTTCCTTTATCAATGAATTTGCCGTGCTGGCTGAACTACTGGATGCGGATATTGTCGAAGTATCCCGGGGCATGGGTTTTGACCACAGGATTGGTGATAAATTTCTCAATGCCGGCGTGGGGTGGGGAGGCAGTTGTTTCGGTAAGGATGCCAGCGCCATCATTTCCATCGCCCGAAAGTATGGCTATACCCTTTCCCTGGTGGAAACGGCCCTGGAGGTGAACCGCAGGCAGAGAAAAATAGTGACATCCAAACTCCGGTCGTTGTTGGAAAAAGTTCCGGGCAGTACCGTGGGCATCATGGGCCTGTCCTTTAAACCCGGCACCAACGATATCCGGGACACTCCCGCCACGGACGTGATCTCGGAGTTGCTGGATCTGGGCGTGTTCATTAAAGTTTATGACCCGGTGGCAATGGAAAATTACCGGAAACAATACCCTGACTTGAAAGTGGAATACGCCGCAAGCCCGGTGGAATTGGCCCGGGATTGTGATGCGCTGGTGTTGCTTACCGAGTGGGACCAGTTTAAAAAAGCCGATTGGCGGAAAATCCGCCAGCTAATGAAGGGCAACATTTTTATTGACGGACGTAATTTACTGGATCCCCGGGCCATGCGCAACTGGGGGTTTGTTTACCAGGGCGTGGGGCGCGGCTTTAAAACGAGGGAATTGGAGCCAGCGGCTTCAGGGGTTGAACCATGAGCGGCGTATACCGTGTTTTGGGCATCGCGGACAGAGGTGAATGGCTTGATTTATTGAAAAGGATGCCGGCTCCGGACGTGCATTTTGAACCCGGGTATCTGCAAGTTTTCCGGGAAGGCGAGCCCCGGCTGTTTGTCTATGAAAGGGAGGCCCAAACCGTTATCTACCCGTTTATTCTCAGGCCGGTAAACGGCCTTCCGGGCGCAGCCGGCTCGGAATTTTTTTACGATATCACTTCTCCTTACGGCTACGGGGGACCCCTGTATCCACCCGGCACGGATCAGCGGCTGATCAACGATTTTTACGCCTGCTTTCAGCAGTTTTGCCGGGAAAACAACATTATTACCGAATTTATTCGCTTTCACCCCCTGCTGCGCAACCACGAGTTGATGACCGGTTTGGTTGATGTCGCCAGGAACTCCACGGTAGTGTTCGTCGACCTGTCCAAAACCCCTGATGAAATCTGGTCCGGATACGACCGCAGCAACCGCAAGAACATCAATAAGGCCCGGCGTGAAAATGTGTCGGTGGTGATTGATAACTCACCCGGGCATTTTGCCGATTTTATGGCCATTTACAGGCAAACGCTGGATAGAAACAACGCCGGTCTGTTTTATTATTTCCCCCCTGATTTTTTTGAACGGGTGCATTGCTTCCTGCCGGGCGGCCATATCTACGCCCATGCCTGGAAAGACGGTCGCATCGTGGCCTCCGAGCTGTTGATTTACAACAAACATTATATTCACTCTTTTTTAGGCGGGACCCTGGCGGACTATTTCATTTACCGTCCCAATAATTTGCTTAAACACGAAATTATCAACTGGGCCAAACAAAGGGGAATCAAGTATTTCGTGCTTGGCGGGGGCAGAAGTGACGATGACGGAATTTTTCGCTACAAAAGCACTTTTTCCAGGGATCGCCGGGGGTATTACATCGGCAAGAAGGTTCACAATGAGGAAATTGTGGCCCGGTTGACGGGCTGCCCGTCGCCGGGCCAAAAAGAAGATTTTTTCCCGCCCTACCGGGGATGAAAAATGAAAACGAGGGATATGGCGATGACTACCTATCCGGTTCCTCTTCTGGACTTGAGGGCCCAAAATGAGCCCATTAAAAATGACATTATCAAGGCCATTGAACAGGTTTACGATTCAGGTCAATTTATTATGGGACCCTGGGTGCAAAAATTTGAGCATGAAATAGCGGAGTATCTGGGGGTCGAACACGCCATCGGGGTTTCGTCTGGTACGGATGCCTTGTTGGTTTCGTTAATGGCCCTGGGGATTGGCCACGGTGACACCGTGATTACAACAGCATTTTCATTCTTTGCCACCGCCGGGGTGATCGCAAGGGCGGGGGCAAAGCCCGTGTTTGCCGATATTGAACCCCACAGTTACAATATTTGTCCCGAGTCCTTGCGGCAAACCATTGCCAATGCCCTGGAAAAAGGCGAAGCCGTCAAGGCGATTATTCCCGTACACTTGTACGGCCAGTGCGCCAATATGAACGAAATTATGAGCATAGCCCGTCATTACGGCCTTAAAGTAATTGAAGATGCGGCCCAGGCCATCGGCTCCAGGTGCCCGTTTGAAGGTAAGGTTTTAAATGCCGGGACCATCGGAGATTGCGGCTGTTTCAGCTTTTTCCCCGGTAAAAATCTCGGCTGCCTTGGTGATGGGGGGCTGGTGGTGACCCGAGACAGTACCCTGGCGGAGAAAATCAGGTTGTTACGAACCCACGGGGCCAGGCCGAAATACTATCATGCCGAAATCGGGGGCAACTTCCGCCTGGATGCACTGCAAGCGGCCGTTTTATCCGTGAAACTTGCGCACCTGGAACGCTGGCACGGTATGCGGATCGCCAATGCCCAAAGATACAGGGAATTGTTTTCCAAAACCGGCCTGGTGGATGCGGGCTATGTCCAATTGCCGGTTGAAGTTTATCCCGGTATCAAGAACGGCCATATTTATAACCAGTTTGTTTTAAGGGTCAAACACCGGGATCAGTTAAAAGAATATTTAACCGGAAATCAAATCGGTAACGAAGTATACTACCCCGTTCCGTTTCACCTGCAACAATGTTTTCGCCAACTGGGTTACGCCAGGGGTGATTTGCCTGTGGCGGAAGCGGCGGCGGGCGAGGTTATCGCCATACCCGTTTACCCTGAACTGGCGCTGCAACAACAAGAACGGGTCGTTAATGTCATTAATGATTTTTACAATAACCGAAAGAGGATAATACTTGATGAATAATCAAAAACAGATCGCGGTTGTCGGAGCGGGTTACTGGGGCAAAAACCTGGTGCGAAATTTTTATGAACTGGGATATTTAAAAACCGTTTGTGATTTATCAGCTGAACGCCGCAGGGAGTGTTCCCAAAACTATTCCGGCATCCACACGGAGCACGACTATCGCAATGTATTGAATGACCCCGGCATCCGGGGCGTAGTCCTGGCGACACCGGCCAAAACACACTTTGCGCTGGCCCGGCTTGCCCTGGAATCCGGCAAAGATGTATTTGTGGAAAAACCATTATGCCTTGATCCCGGTGAGGGCAGGAAACTATGTGAGCTGGCCAAACAAAAGGACAGAATGATCATGGTCGGCCATTTGTTGCACTACCACCCGGCGGTTAAAGCAATTAAGGAAATGGTTCATGCGGGGCGGCTGGGAAAAATCCACTATATTCATGTCAACCGTTTAAACCTCGGTATTTTTAGAACCGAAGAGAATGTGCTATGGAGTTTTGCGCCCCACGACATTTCCGTCATCCTGTCGCTTACCGGGTCCCCGCCGGTCAGGTTGATGGCCACGGGGGCCGGCGCATTGACGGCGGGCGTGCCCGGCACCGTCAATCTGCAAATGGAATTTGAAGGCTCAATCTACGCCAATATTTTTGTAAGCTGGCTGCACCCGTTCAAAGAACAGAGGCTGGTCATAGCGGGCGAAAGGGGGATGCTGGTATTTAACGATGTATCCAGGCGGGAAAAATTGCTCTATTACCCGGAGCCCGTCAAATGGCAGGGATTAAAGCCAACCCCCGGCAAGCAGGAACCCGAAGTTGTTCCACTGGACGATATCGAACCCCTGAGAGCAGAATGCCATGCTTTTATCCAGGCGGTACAATTCAGAAAACAGCCGGTAACCAGCGGGGAGGAAGGGTTGCGTGTGTTAAGGGTACTGGCCGCCGCCCAACAGTCGCTGGAAAACAATGCGTTTTGGGTAAAACCACAAGAGGAACAGGAGTTTAATTATTTTGCCCATCCCACAGCGGTAATTGACGAAGGTTGTACCATCGGAGCGAAAACAAAGATCTGGCACTTCAGCCATGTCATGCCGGAGGCTGAAATAGGCGAGGAATGCAATATCGGCCAAAATGTCGTCATTTCGCCGGGGGTTAAACTGGGCAAGAACGTCAAGATACAAAACAACGTTTCAGTGTACACCGGTGTAACCTGTGAGGATGATGTTTTTTTAGGCCCGTCGGTGGTCTTCACCAATGTAAAAAACCCCCGCAGCCATGTGAACAGGAGGGGGCATTACGCATCTACGGTAATCAGAAAAGGCGCTTCCATTGGAGCCAACGCCACCATCGTTTGCGGGGTGGAGATCGGCGAGTATGCTCTGGTTGGGGCGGGGGCGGTGGTGACAAAAGACGTCCCCGGTTATGCGGTGGTGTACGGCAATCCCGCCGCGGTTCGGGGGTGGGCCTGCCAATGCGGCAGCCTGTTAAATTTTACCGGTAACTACGCCCGGTGTGACGAGTGCAAAAAAGCTTATGAGAAATTGAACGACTATACCGTGCATGCCATTTAGGAAAAAACGGGGAAGGCTTTGGCAAGAGAAAAAAGCCTTCCCCGGTGTTGTTTTAAACACCGGGGAATATGTTATCGGGACGGCCGGTACTTCTCCAGTATACCAATAATTTTTTTAGCCGCGTCGCCCGTTCCGTAACACGAGCAAAGGCCGTCCCAGGAGGGGTTGCTGTTGATTGCTTCCCTGTAAGCCTCTATAATCTTGTTTTTATCAGGCGGGCAGAGCCTGTTCCAATTATTGTTGACGGTTTCAATCCATGGTGTTCGTTCCAGGATGGTGACACAGGGAACGCGGTAAAAAGCCGCTTCGTGCTGAACACCGCCTGAATCGGTTATGATCGCGGCCGCCGAGCTTTCCAGGACGATCATGTCCAAGTAAGATACGGGCCGGGTTAGTTTGAAGGAGGGTACTTTTTTAAGGAGGTTGAGATCGCAAATATTGGCCAGCGCTTTTCGGGTCCGGGGGTGCACGGGGAACACCACCGTGGTTTCCTCGCTTATGGCAACCAGACCGTTTATTATTTGCGCGAGGTTTTGCGTCCGGTCCGTATTTTGCGGCCGGTGGATCGTTGCCAGCACAAAATTTTTCTCTTGCAACCCCAGCTGGCCCAGTATACCGCTTTCTTTAAAGGCGATTTCAGCGAACATGAGAGCGGCGTCATACATAACGTCGCCTACATTGCAGGCGATTCCGAAACCGTAGTTTGTATATATGTCAGGCAGTGTTTCCATGTTTTCAACCGGTTGGCCCTGCCCCAGTATGCTGCTGTACCCTTCAAGCTTGAGGTTGTTTACGGCGGTTTCCGTCGGGCAAAACAAAAAAGAAGCGAGGCGATCGGTTACCACGCGATTGACTTCTTCCGGCATCCTCATGTCATACGTTCTTACACCGGCTTCGACATGTGCTATGGGGATGTGCAGTTTGCTGGCGGCCAAAGCGCCCGCAAGGGTGGAATTGGTATCACCGTAAACCAGCACAATATCCGGGTTTTCCATCATCAGTATGGCTTCAATTCCTGCAACCATTTTCGCCGTTTGCCACCCGTGGCTGCCGGAACCTGCGGCAAGATTGTATTTGGGTTCCGGTATGCCCAGTTCTTTGAAAAAAACCTCCGATAAATCATGGTCATAATGCTGCCCGGTATGAATGATGATCTCGTTGTATTTGGGGGAAAGGATGGAAGAAACCGGCGCGGCCTTGATGAATTGGGGTCTTGCCCCGATCACCGTGACTATTTTCACTCTGGATCAACCGCCCTCAACGCTATTGTTTTGCGGGATTGCCGGCAACAACGGCTTGATCCGGCACCGTTTTTGTAGCCACCGCATCGAGCCCGGCTGAACCGCCCGCCGTTGCATTCGCGCGATGAAGCCCGAAGCTCATAATTAAGGGTATGAAATTAAAATAAAATTGTTCCTGTCCGGCGTTATTCTTTGTCATAATAAGCCTCGGTTTCTCCTCAAGTTTTGCATGGCATTAATCACCCCGGCGGCAAGATTTCCATATGATAGAAAATAAACCACCCACCGGGGTAGATGGAGAGGAAAAATTGTGGAAAACAAGCAAACCAGGGTTTTGATCGTGGGCGCCGGTTCCGCCGGCAACAGGGTTTTCCACGCCCTCAATGAAAATAAAGAGGGGCGGCAGGGTTGGACACCGGTAGGTTTTATAGATGACGACTACCGTAAAATAGGCTCGAAAGTATGCGGTATACCTGTTTGGGGAAACAGGTTTGCTATTCCGGCGGTAGTTGCCAAACAACGGATCAACGTAATCATCCTGGCACTGCCGTCGGCGCCTCCCCGGGAAATATGCAAAATTATTGAAATTTGTAATCAAACAAAAGCCAGGGTTAAAATTCTACCTGGCACCTATGACCTGGTCACCGGCAGGTTAAAGCCCGCACCAATTCGTGACGTGCAATTAAGCGACCTGTTGGGAAGAGAACCGCTGACCCTTGACACAAAAGAGATATATAAATACATCAATGACCAGGTTGTTTTAATCACAGGGGCGGGTGGTTCGGTTGGCACGGAATTGTCTTATCACGTGGCCAACAGCAATCCAAGAAAGCTGATACTGGTGGGACGTGGTGAAAACAGTATATATGAAGTGGAACAAATACTGAAACTGAGCAATTTGCATGAAAACATTGTGACTGAAATAGCGGATATCAAAGATCGTGGAAGGGTGGCCAGGTTGTTTAAAAAATACAGGCCACATGTGATTTTTCACGCGGCTGCCCACAAGCATGTGCCTTACATGGAAAGAATCCCGGAAGAAGCGGTAAAAAATAATATCATTGGCACAAAAGTGTTATGCGATGTCGCCTTTGAAACGGGATGTGAGAAATTTATCCTGATATCAACCGATAAGGCTGTGAAACCCTCAAGTATCATGGGGGCCACTAAAAAAGTGGCTGAAATGATTGTGGTAATGATGAATAGCCTGGGAAGCACAAAATTTGCGGCAGTCAGGTTTGGTAACATTCTGGGAAGCAGGGGCAGCGTCATACCCCTGTTTGAAAGACAAATTGGCATGGGGGGACCGGTAACCATTACCCACCCGCAGATGACCCGCTACTTTATGACCGTGGACGAGGCGGCACAACTGGTGATTCAGGCGGGGGCGCTGGTGAAGGGAGGGGAAATTTTTGTGTTGGATATGGGGGAGCCGATATGTATCAAGGACCTTGCCTATAAACTGATCAGGATGAAAGGTTTGGAACCGGAAAAGGATATTCCCATAGTATATACCGGCATCAGGCCGGGGGAGAAGATCAGGGAAATATTGATTGAGGATGATGAACAAGTTTCGCCCACCAGGCATAATAAAATTTTTGTGATCAACAAAAAAAAGACTACGTTTGATGATCTCAAGCAGTTGCTTGCCAGGCTGGAAAATCCCGATTTTTCATATGCTGACGATGAGATCAGAGAGATGTTGTCCAACTTTCTTTGTAACACGAGCAACTGTAAAAACATAATTTATAGGAAGCAAGAATCCGAGGGATAAGATATTTATAAACAACTATTTTATCACAAGTTGTCCGAGCAACTGGAAGAAAAGTATTTGTCACTTTGCCGGAGGTATCTATGGCGATCACGAAAACCAATCAGTTGTTAAAAAGGATGTTTGATCTGGTTACAGCTATCATCCTGCTAATTATTTTCAGCCCGTTGATGCTATTAATTGCTTTTGCGATTAAGGTAACTTCTCCCGGAGAGGTTATCTTCAAGCAAGAGAGGTTGGGCCGGCACGGCCGGGTTTTTTATTTGTTAAAATTCAGGAGTATGGTTAAAAACGCGGTGTCCATGGGGTCCGGAATGTTACTGGAAGAAAACGACACCAGAATTACGCCCGTCGGCAAATTTTTACGCAAAACCAGCCTCGACGAATTACCACAGCTGATCAACGTATTAAAGGGGGAGATGAGCATTGTCGGACCCAGGCCCGCGCCTGTGTTTCATTTGCCCAAATATGATGCGGAACAAAGAAGAAGGCTGCTGGTAAAGCCGGGCATCACCGGGTGGGCCCAGGTGAACGGGCGGGTGGCCCTGTACTGGCCGCAGCGCATTGAACTGGATCTCTGGTATCTTGACCATTATTCCCTGTGGCTGGATCTTTTAATTTTGTTCAAAACCGTGCTGACTATTTTTGATAAAAAGAGTTCGACCGCCAGGCCGGACCGCAAGGATGTCGACCCATTTATGAAATACTGACGGGGGGAAAAGAGATGGACTTGTCGCATCAAACGGTACTTGTTACAGGGGGCGGGGGCTTTATGGGTTCCCACCTCTGCGAAGCGCTGGTGGAATCCGGGGCCGGGGTAAGGGTGATGGACAACTTTTCCTCCGGCCGGGTATCCAACCTGGCCGGCATTGAGGACCGGCTGGAATTATTCGACGGCAGCGTCGAAGATGCAAGCATGGTGAAAAACGCCTGCCGCGGCGTTGATGCCGTGGTCCACGCGGCCTTTCCCATGTCCATGCGGGAACGGTCCATGGAAACAAGCGTTGTGGTGGATTACCTGGCCGGGTTGTTCAACCTGCTCAAAGAAGCCATAGCAAACCATGCTTTATTTGTCTTTATTTCTTCCATCGCCGTTTACGGCGACCAGAAGTACGTGCCCGTGGATGAAAACCACCCCCTGGAGCCGGTTATGCTGCACGGCGCCATGAAACTTTCCGGTGAGTTCCTGTGCCGGGCTTTGGCCAACAGCCACGGTTTAAAGGCAATTATCCTCAGGGTGGCGGACATTTACGGGCCCAGGAACACCAGGATCAGCGTGCCGGTAAGATTTTTAATCAACGCCCTACAAGGGGTCCCCCTGCGGGTGTTCGGTTCGGGCAGGCAGGCCCGGACTTACACTTACGTGGATGATTTTGTGCGGGCGGTGCTCAGCGCCCTGCAAACTCCTTCGGCGGCCGGTATGGTGCTGAATATCGCCGGGGACCAGGCCATTTCCTTGTATGACCTGGCGCTGCTGGTTAAAGAGGTGACCGGTAGCGACAGCCAGGTTATTTTGGAGGAAAATGTCGCGGCTGACGACAGGCGGCTGGTTATTGACGGCACTTTGGCCAAAAACGTCCTCAAGCTCGGGCGTTCGGTAACGATCAGGGAAGGGTTGATCAAGATGCGGGATTGGCTGTTGCAGAACCCGGATTTCTATTTTGGAGGTGTACCTTCATGAGAATGGAGGTGCCCCTTGCTGGCATCGCTGCCGCTGACAAAATTGAAACCAACAATCCAGGGTATGATAAAAATTAATACCAGTGTAAATAATTTTTTCAAATACCCACCTCCAAATACCTTGTTTACCATATCACCCCTCGTACAGTCTTACTTTTTCACACTATGGTAATAGTAATATCCGCTACGTTTTACGCCGGACTTATTGAAAACCATCCCAAGCAGCCTGGATTGCGAACTGGTTATAATGTCTTTTGCCTTCAATGCTTGGTCTATTTTAGTCAGGCCCCTGGCAATTACCAGGATTACCCCGTCCACCGCAGCGGCCAGCAGCGCCCCGTCCGCTACCGGCATAAGCGGGGGGCTGTCAATGAGCACCACATCAGCCAGGTCTTCGGTTTGCCGGATAAGTTGCTTCATCCTGGCGGAACCTATCATTTCAGCCGGGTTGGGCGGGAGCAGCCCCGATGGTAGTATGCTTAGGTTTTCTATGCCGGTTTCCTTCAGTGCGGAAGAAAGTTCCGCGTGGCCAAGTAATACGTCGGTTACTCCCGCTCTGGATGAAACATTAAACACATCGTGCAATACCGGTTTTCTCAGGTCGGCGTCGATTATTATTACCTTATTGTTGTTTTGCGCCATGCTGACGGCTAAATTGCTGGTGGTGAGGCTTTTTCCTTCGTTTGGACCCGGGCTGGTAATCAATATGGTTTTTATTTTACGGTCAATATTCATAAATTGAATATTGGTGCGTAAAATACGGTAGGTTTCAGCAACCGGGGATTTGGGATTATGCCAGGTAACCAGTTTATGATGGAGCATTTTTTATTCCTCCGGGCTATTTTTAGAGTTTTTAATTACCGGGATGCTTGCCAGTACGGGAATTTCCAGCAACTGCTCCGCTTCTTCAGTGTTTTCAAAAGTTTGTTTTAAAAATTGTCTCACAAAAACAAGTACAACTGCCAGAAGTAATCCAAGAATGCCTGCTGAGAGAACATTTTGCCTGGCATTTGGCTCGATAGGCTTTGAAGGAATTGTTGCAAAATCAATAATTTTGACGTTGTTGAACTGCATGATTCGGGTTACTTTTTCCATAAACACCATAGCTGTTTCATTGGCCAGCCGGGCCGCCAATACCGGGTCCGAATCGGTAATGTTTAAAGAAATAAGCTGTGTGTTATTGAGCGCCTGCACCGATATCTTGGTGCTAAAGCTTTCCGGGCTCATCTCAAGGCCGTTTTTTGCTATTACCTGTTCGCATACAGACCTGCTTTTGGCGATTTGACTGTAAGTTTTGGCCAGTTGATTGGCCACCAGTAAGTCCTCGTAACGCATGTATTGTTTATCATCAAAAGTGTATATGTTACTTACCATGAGTGTTGTGGACGCCTGGTAAACAGGAGGCAGGTAATTTAGATTCACATACCCGGTGATAATCATGCATAATAACGGAATGAAAATAAGGATTGGCAGACCTTTTTTCAAGATAATCAATATATCTTTCAGATCTACTTCAATGTCCGGTTTTACGCTCACTTGACAATTCCTCCCACCTCTTATGGATTGTTTAATAATTGCTTATTTATACCAAACTGTACGGTTTACGTAATCAATATAGCTTATTATTATACGAACAACTTTTTTAGAGACATTTTTGGCATGATAATCGGGAACCAGCCTGAATTGACGATTGGCATTGGAATGTTGAGCGGTTACAGTATCAATGGACTGTAACACTCGTTCACGTTTCAGACCGCACATGATCAGTGTACCTTCGTCCATACCCTCCGGACGTTCATGGGCCTGGCGAATCATTACTGCAGGAAAATTAAGGATAGAAGACTCTTCCGTAATTGTTCCGCTGTCGGAAATCACGCAATAAGACTGCATTTGTAGCTTTATATAATCAAAAAAGCCCAGGGGCTTGAAAAACTGTATCCGTGTATCCAAATCCTTTGACCGCAATTGCTCCAGTTTCTTCCTTGTCCTTGGATGCGTGGAGACGATAACACGCTTATGGTATTTCTCCGCGATTGCATTTAGAGAATCCAGCAAATCTTGTAAATTCAATTCAGCATCCACATTTTCTTCCCGGTGGGCACTGACAACAAAATATCCGCGGGGTATCAAGTTCAGGCGCGACAGCACGTCCGAGGCCTCGATTTGAGGCCTGTAGTAGTTTAGCACTTCCATCATTGTGGAACCGGTTTTAATAATGGTTTCCGGCTTAATACCCTCGGCAAGCAGGTAGCGGCGGGCGTGCTCAGTTAGGGGCATATTAATATCACTTAAGTGATCGACAATCTTCCGGTTGATTTCTTCCGGCACGCGCTGGTCAAAGCAGCGATTCCCGGCTTCCATGTGGAAAACCGGAATTTTTCGGCGCTTGGCAGCTATAACCGCCAGGCAACTGTTGGTATCGCCATACAGCAACAGGGCGTCCGGCTTCTCCCTGGCCATTACTTCATCCGACTTGAAGATGATATTTCCAATAGTTTCCGCAACGGTTTTCCCGGCGGCATTAAGGAAATAGTCCGGTTTTTTTATGCCCAATTGCTGAAAGAATATTTCATTCAACTCGTAGTCATAATTTTGGCCGGAATGGACCAGTACGTGGTTGGTATGGTTCTCCAGTTCGTGTATCACCCTGCTGAGTTTAATAATTTCCGGGCGTGTACCAACCAGAGTCATTACTTTTAACGACATCTGATCTCGTTCTCCTTGTTATCTAAGCAATTCGCCACCAGTTATAAAATTATCTCGGTCTACCATGAGATTATGTTTTTTCAGTAACTCAACCGTGTCGTTCAAGTCTAAAACCTGATCCGCCGAGCTAAATTCCTTGGTTAAGATTTTTGGTTCAACATCTTTTTCATCACGCAACTCAGGGAGCATAGGTCGAATAACAAAATAATCACCGCGTTTTATGCAGCGATGCACCTCTTCTTCAGAGATCAATACTTCGTGCATTTTTTCACCCGGGCGAAGGCCGATGACCTTAATTTCCATCCTGCGATTGCCGATTAATGCCCTGGCAATATTTATCACTGTGGCGGCAGGGGCAATCGGAATATAAGTCTCACCTGGTTTGGCGTATTTTAGAGCAGCGATAACGGTATCCACAGCATCATTTAAACTTAACAAAAACCGGCTCATTTCAGGTACGGTTACGGTAACCGGGCCACCGTGTTTAATCTGGTCATGGAACAGCGGAATGACTGAACCGCGTGAGGCCAGAACGTTGCCATAACGCACGCAGATAAAACGGGTTTTGGGATTTAAAATATTTGCCGCAGTGAAGATGCGCTCCTGGAGGGCTTTGGTCATTCCCATGACATTAACGGGTTTACAGGCTTTATCGGTGCTGATGGCGATAACGGTATCCACGGAATAATTATTTTCTTCAATTGCCCGCACGATGTTGGCGGCGCCGATACAGTTGGTCATCAGTGCCTGCGTCGGGAAGTATTCGCAAGAAGGCACCTGTTTCAATGCGGCTGCGTTAATCACGATATCCGCATCCCTGATCACCGAACAAACATCGGCGTAATTACGCACATCGCCAACACGAAATTCCAGTACATGCATGAAATTGCGATAAATAACCTCGTCAGTAGTCGCGTGCCTTTGCAGGTAAGAAAGTCTCATTTCATGCTGTTTTGCCTCATCACGTGAAAATACAATCACTTTTTTGGGGATTCCCAACTCTCCGGTTAAAACACGGCGCACCAAAGTTTTGCCCAGTGACCCTGTTCCACCGGTTATAACCACTGTTTTGTTATCAAAAATTAACATTTTTTACACCCTGCTGCAAAAACTAATTGTAATACGTTGACGAAATATAATTTTGGTACATTTTATCCACCAGTTCCGGCCAGGATGGCGGAGTATAGCCGGTGATACGGCGAAAAACGGAAGAGTCCAGAGAGCGGTCTATCCTGAATTCTTCATCAGGCTCTATGGTAACTTGTTTTGCGTACCTCCGGGCCACCAGCTTTAACAAATCATATTTGGAGATGGGATCCGACGAAACATGATACAGGCCCTTCAGGTTTGGACTGGGAATCACAAACTCACCGATAATGCGTGCCATCTCAATGGTCGGAAGCCCGGTATAAATTGCGTTGGTAAATCCATGAACGGTCCCCTCTTGAGCGAGAAACCACTCGATCAGGCCATGTTTTCCCCTGAGTTCGTGTCCGATAATTGATGTGCGCAAGGTAACGCAATGCGGGTCGTAAACTTCCCCTAACAATTTTGACCGGCCATAAAGATCGGTGGCGCTGGCAGGTTCGTTTTCGTTGTAATTTCCTTTTTTTCCATCAAATACACAGTCCGTGCTTATATGAATCACCCGCGCTCCGGCAGCACGGCATACCGCTGCGATCCGGTGCGGCAGCAAAGCGTTTATTGAAATGGCGGCCAGCGGATCGCTGGCCGCCGGCAGTTGTTTAATCAAGCCGATGCAATTGATGACAATACTGGGCCGGGTGTCGTCAACGGCCCGGATAATAGTGGCAAAGTCGTTGGCATCCACGTTGTCGATTATCTTTTCCACCAGTGCTGCGGGAAACCGCCGGGAAACCAGGTTGGAATTCCGTACGGTGGCATAAACATCCAGTTGTGCCGTTGTTGAAAGCTGCACGAACAGGGTATGGCCCAACATCCCGGTGCCGCCGAGAATTAATACTTTTTTAGTCTGCATATTACCCCTCTTTTACCAGCTTTTCCATCCAAAATTGCAAGCGATCCAATATCATATCCCGTTTAAAATGTGCCTCGTAATAAGCCCGGCCGCGCAATCCCATGGCCTGCCTTTCGGAACCCGGCGTCCGGTACATTTTGAGAACCATTTTCGCCAAACATTCCGGATCCTCTGCCGGGCAAGTGAAACCGGCGCCGGCTTCATTTATAATCCGGGCGCCCTCACCGTTCAATGCAGCGATGACAGGCCTCCCGCAAGCCAGATAAGATTGCAGTTTTGACGGGATGGTCAACGAAAAAACCGGATCGCTTTTCAATGTAACCAGCATCACATCCGCAAGGGCGAAAAAACGCGGCATCGCTTCCACCGGATGCCTGCCCAGCAGGTGTACATTGCCGGTCAGTCCCCGGTCTTTCACTTGCTCCTCAACCCACCTGCGCATTCGCCCGTCCCCGGCAATCAACCAGTGAATATCCGGGTAAGTCTTCAGTTTTCCGGCGGCGGCAAGTATTGTATCAAAATCCTGGGCGGCTCCGATATTCCCCGCAAACATCACGCGAAACCCCGCCGGCATACCCGTTTGCTCCGGCGCGTCATTTTCTATGACCACCGGCTTATACAGCTCCTCGGCCCAGTTCGGAAAATAAAGTATCCGGTCGGGTTTTACTCCTTCCTTCTCAACATAAGGGTAAAAGCCCCTGGACTGTACCAGGATAAGGTTGCAATTCCGGTAAATGAAATTTACTAATTTACCAACCATGCGCAGCACCCACGGGGATTGCACGGCACCCGTTGCGGACAGGCTTTCCGGCCAAAGATCCTGGATCCAAAACATAACGGGAATACCTTTTAACTTTTTTAAAATAATGGCCGGTATGCCGACGGTAACGGGGGAGTACTGGCAAACAAAAATTAAATCAAACTTGTTGCGGCAGTAAAAAGGGGCAAGAAAGCTGGCCAATAGAGTAAAAGAAAAATAGTTTATGGCTAAACGCCAGCCCTGTCCCCTGCCGCGTGGTATCAATGGCACCCGGATTACTTTGACACCGTAATAATTCTGGCGGCGCGGTTTGAAAAATCCATAACCCGGGAAAAAACTCCCGCCGGGGTAATTCGGTATTCCCGTAAGGACCGTCACTTGGTGACCTTTTTCCCTTAAATTCTGTGTCAAATCATTGATGCGGAAATTTTCCGGCCAGAAATATTGAGTGACAACAAGAATATTCAACTTAAAGCACTCCTCGAACAACACTTAGAAATAAAGTGCGATTTTGCTCCAGCGACTTTGCCGCCCGGCTGCATTGCCAACCGTATGCCCGCGCCCGCTGCGACAATTTTCGGTGGGTTTGGGTATCCATATCCACGCATTTCTGTAATACATGTTGAAAGACTTCCGGTTTATCCAGGGGCACATCCCACCCTACACCTTTATCTTCCAAGCCTCGCCAGGGCGTCTGGTCGCTGGTCAGCACCGGGCACCCGGCGATCAGTGCCTCCAGGATGACATGCCCGAAATTCTCCCCGCGGGTGGGGAGAAAGAACAGGTCATGGTCCTTGATTACGGATACGACATGCTCATGAGACACTGCGCCCATATAACGCACCTCGATGTTGCCGGGCAGTAAATCAATAATTTCCCGGCATTTCGCCCAGTAATCCGGATCTTCCACCGGCCCGTATATATTGAACTGGATTTTACCCTGCAAGGACTTGAGCATTTTTAAGGCGCCGTCCAGATTTTTTATCCTGGCTATGCGTGACAGGAAAATAACATTTAAAAAGCCTTTAATTTTATTGCGTCGATATGGTTCCTGGTGTGTTAGACGTACAACCGGCGGCAAATCCGGGGCAATTATTACCGGGATACGGTCGCCGAACCGGTTTCTGATATTTTTTTCCTCATGCTCACTGGATGCCTGCCAGGTAATGCCGCGATACAATCCGAGGAGCTTTGCTGCGATTATGAACAGGCGTTTTTTGAAACCTTTCAGCGCCAGGGCGCCCGGGGAAAGCTCTCCCCGCGGGGCCAGGATTACCGGCACTTTGGGAATTAACCCCAGCCGCCTGAGGAGCAGCGGCTTGACGGTAAAATCAATGGAAAAAAAACTGTTTATATAAAGCACATCATGCTCCGTTGCCCGGAGCACTTTTCTGATCTTCCACAGTGAACTATGCTGCGGGGAAAGATACAGGACATTTGCTTTATCTACCTGTTGCCAGCAATTAGCCAGGATTCCCGGGCAGGGCTTAAAATCACCCAGGTCGCGATCCCGGGTGATAATTTTAAAACTAAATTCGTCTCCGAGCCGGTCCACCATATTGGCCAGGGTGCGGATAGTCCCGCCGCCTTTATAGCATGGAATATAGTAATTGCTGGTAGTAAGTACTACAGGCCTGTTTTTTATCGTTAATAATCCTTCATAGGCGGCTGCAATCACCTCTATCCGGAAAGAAGCAAGCCGGCGCCGGAGCGTCAATCTATCGATCTGCGGCGGATATTCTATGAATTCAATTAGATTAACTAACTGGTTTGCATCCAGGGTGGTGGTATTTTCCAAAAGGCAGAGCGAAGCCGAATAACTTTTTAAAAATGCTGTAGAGCTGTCATTGGCCGTTTTAGCAAGGTTTAAAATCGATTTGCCCGTGCTTGCGTACTCCACCAGTTTGCTGGGCAACTGGTAGGGGGTGCTGTTGCCGATATTTACAAGCACATCAGCATTTTTCATGGCCTCAAGCGCCTTGTCATGGGTCACCGGGCTGTGGAGAAAAATCCTGGTGCCCAGCAGTGTTTTGTAAGGTTTAAAGCAATCACGGCAGTTATTTATGTCCCCAAGGAAATGCAGTTCCAATCTATCTGCCAGGTGAGTCTGCAGCAGTTTCTCGAACAAGAGCAGTAAAAAGCCGGGATTCCGTATCGTTTTATACAGGGTGCCGATAAACGCAAGCCTGATTTTGTGATCTCCCGGAAACCGTGTATTCTCAATTGCATAATCTTCCACCAGCGAAAGCAAAGGGGGAATAACGCGAATTTTACCGGCACTTTCAGGAAACAAGCCGGCGTACTTTTCCAAAGCGGGTTCAGTTGTGACCGCAACGGCGTCGGCATGGCGAAAAATATTTCTTTCGATGGAATAATTTAATGATTTGTACAGCTGGTGATTGTTCGCCGGTGTTTCTTCAAGAAAACAAAATGGATCGCCGATATCAACGACCCATCTCAATTGCGGATACTTCTTTTTTAAGCCCAGCCCGACCAGATGCCCCGTGAAAGGATGGGATACGCTGATCAGGTTGTCATACCGGTTTTTTAGCACCAGTTGCTGCACTTTTTTTAGGGCCGGAAAATACCACAAACAGGCGTAATCAGGCCAGTATATTTTTTTCCATGTCCGGTCATGAATCCACTTGGCCAGAGAAGCCGGCCGGAGTAGAGAGGCTGAAATTATACCTTTTGTTAATTTACCACGCCCGGTTTGTGGATGGGCATCCGGTTTGCCAAACCGGCTTCGCAGCACCTCGCTGACAGTACTCCCAACCCGGTAAATATGGACGCCGTTTAAAATTTCCTCCCGGGGCAGGCCGGGCATCCAGGCGCAGACAATATCCACATGATGTCCCTGACCGGCCCAATGTTCGGCAATGGCAGCCCAGCGGAAAGCGCGAGGCGTGATTGCGGGAGCGTAGGAATAGGTGATAATAAGGACATGTTTCATAAGTTTTCACACTCTGACTTATTCATGTCTATAGATTTCATGGGCCAACAGAGCACAGGCCACTGCAAACATCATTGGTAATTCTTCTGCATGAACCGCCAGCATGATTAACCACGCCAGGTAAGCGGCAAGTATCAACAAAATTTTTTTGCTTTGCCGAAGCTTTTTAATTACTAATATTTTAACTACGGGGCGAAAGAAAAAAAGGAAAAGTAAAGCCAACCCCAAAACACCTGACGAAAACACAATGTTAAAATACAAGCTGAGAAAGCTGGCTATAACCTCGACTCCCAAATACTGGCTAAGAAGAATATTTGCATTTCCAAGTCCTGAACCAAACAGCGGAATTGAAGTATTGGCAACATATTCATAGATGTAACTTCTATTAGACTCTTTCATTCCCCCTTCAAAGAAAATCGGAGCTAACCGGTCTCCAATTACTTGGAATAAATTTATTTCTCCAGTTCCGTAGCTTACAACAATACTGTTAAAAATAACCAGGGCCAGTAAAACTATTGCAGCAAAACGCAATAAAGTTTTCAGGTTATTAAGCTTGAATGGGTTGAAAATAAAAATTGCCCCGACAAATCCCAGTGCGGACCCTAAAATGCCGGTCAAGCTACCGGTGAGAAGAATAGCTGTGCCTATGAGAATAGTGTGGATATTGTGTAGCACACTTTGGCGGTATATTAAACTTAAAAAAAAGGGTACAACCAGCCATTCCGCCAGGTGACTGGGCTCACGGAAAGTGCCCAGAGCCCGGTGGAAAGCATAAGTGAAAACCACCGGCTGGCCTTCTCCAGCTGTTACCCCATCAGTGCTGATTCGGTTCCGGGGAAGTTCCGGAAGACCGTAGATCTGGGCTATATAGATATAAATTGCCACAATGGAAACGATGGTTCCAATGATTACCATCCACTTAATGACCGAGTCCCGGTAACCCTTTACCACCAGCCAGTAGACCAGGCATAAAGTAGAAATAAAAGACAATATTGTCAGAAACCGCAAGGAAATGAAAACCGGGTAAGGTGTGGTTGCCAGGGGTGGCATTAAGCTTTTATAGTCGTTAATTGCACTATTGAAAGTTGTAACCAGCAGCGCCCATAACAAGAACCACAGCAACACTTGACTTCCCGGTACAATATAAAGCTTGCGGGTGCACCCGAGGAACAAAACGGCGGCAATCGTTCCGAGTTGTGCCAGCCATTGAACCGGTATGGGGCCGAGGTTATAGGCATCCAGCGCATTTCCGAACATGAGTGCCGCATATATCAACAAAAATGCGCTGACTTTGGTATTCCCGGTTGTTTTAAACAGGGACCCGGCCGTTGATGGAGGGCGTGGAACGATTTTATCCATGCCGGATACCATAACCGGGGGATAATGAAGGAATTGTGGTATTGGTACTGCAACAAAAGCTGCCTTCCCCGGTATAATCCATAATCCGTATCCCGTGTTCCATTAACTGCACCACCCGGTAAACAGGGTCCCCGTAGCCCCAGTGCATGCCAATAAACCCCTTTCCGCCAAAATATAAACACTTTGCTTTTGCTTCATCGCCCAATGTAAACAATCCCCGGTCCAACCGTCCCGGTTCCCTCCGTCCCTTGGCCAGCGGCACAAAATGTGCTTTCGCTGAACGGTATTCATTGCGCCGCGCGGGCAATGGCGTGTAAAGGTACGTGCCCGGGTCGGCGATCCAATCTTCGCCGTCCACGTTCAATTCGACGGCCAGCTGGTCATTGTGGGCGTGGCCGCCATTGCCGTTTTGACCGATGGGCCCGCAGCGCACCGCCAGGTAAAGGCGCCTGGAACGGAAAATATACAATCCGAAATTGCGATAGGCATAAAGCTTTAGATCTTTGAGCAGGTTACTGCCGGGTACCGGAATTTCCACAACCCGCTGCTCCCCGGTCAGTGCATTAAACCGGGACTTCAATCTCAACCAGTCTTTCCTTGTTCCGATGCGCGCCCGTTCGGCGCCCGCAGGTTCACCGCCAAGGCGGTAAGATGCCAGGCGAGTACCGCCGGCCAAGTGGTGCACAAGACCGGTCTCCAGCCGGTTATCGCCCGCAAAGACCGCTAAATCCTCCCGCCCCAGCAGGCCGTTAACAGCGGCCACCAGGTGGCGGTGATCCAGGTGATCTTCATCCCAGTAAACAGCCTGGCCGGGCAAATCGGTGTAACCGTCCAAATTTGCATACCTGGCCCTGGCCTCGGCCACGGTCATTTTCCGGTAAACCGGTTGGAGTTTGAGCAGTTGGCCGCTGTCGTTGTCGCCGATCTGGGGAACATGCCCGTTGGGCTTGGTGATGTGCATGGCAAACTCGGCCATCTTTTCCAGCCGCTCAATGTACCAAGCCGGGAAGGGGGCAAGGCGGTTACTGCCCGGCAAAGGATAGAGGGGAACCGGACCGGGCTTAAGTCCGGGTTGGACCGTAAGCAAGTGGTGGTTATATTCCCTGAGCGCGGCTCGTTTCTCGTCCGGCAGGCCCAGCACCAGCGCAGTGGCGTATACAACCAGTTCCGCG
Source organism: Desulfallas sp. Bu1-1 (assembly GCF_015594625.1). GTDB lineage: Bacteria > Bacillota > Desulfotomaculia > Desulfotomaculales > Desulfallaceae > JADNRQ01. The sequence continues at coordinate 70,222 of NZ_JADNRQ010000001.1, forward strand.
GCCAGACGGTGATAACAAGTTGATGCTTCAAAGTTTGTGCCGTCCGGGTAAAACTGCAGGTTTACCTCGCTGATCAATTCCTGAACCGCAAAGGCCAGCCAAGTATCGGTTTCCGGATTGCGGGGCAGGTAGGCCGCCGCGAACAACAGGCCGACAATATCGGCGAGGTAGTGGTTGCCGCGCAGCTCTGGACTCCATTCCAAATGTGTTGCGATATGCCGGCCGTGTTCATATACACTGCGCATAAATACGTTCATAAATTTTGCATCAAAATCCACTCCCTGTACCCGGAAAAGGTCATAGGCAACCAGCCAGTTGGTTATCCTGATCGCTACATCCATGGTGCAGCACCAATTTACTCCGTAACGGGGCGGGTTGGTGGCGATAAAATCCAGGACCTGGTTGCGAAACTCACGGGCATAAACCCGTGCGGGCGCAAAACCAACCTGCCCATCCTTTGCCATGGCACAGGCCCAGGCCAGTTGCGGCAGATGCTGCATGCGTGCCAGTTCCCACGGTACCTTGATATCCACGCCCGGTTTATGCCCGTAGGCAATATCAAGATACCAGGTATCTTCGGACCAGCGGTAGCCGGATTTAAAATCCAAATGCCAATCAATAGGGACGTAATCCCCGTCCACCACACGCCAGATGCGCCGGGATTCGGCTACGTTGGTGCGATTAATTTTCCCGTCCAACCACTTGCCGTTGCTGTCCGGATGTACAGGGGAGCCCATTCCATACCGGTAACCTTCCAAACCGCGGCAATGTATGCCGTGCTTCACCTGCACCCAGCCCGAACCAAGCAGATCGAAGCGGTGCTCCAGGTAATGCCCGGCCAGCGCTGCGATTTGTTCGGCGTGCGACCGTAATATACCCAGGGGTACGGCGCCAAAATAATTGTTCAGTCTGCCCGGAGGGAAGGGGACATTTTTTACGTAAGTTGAGTGCCTGGCATCGCGCCGGCGCCGGTATAAAAGCGTTGCCCGTTTCCAGGCCTTGCTCATTGCTTTTATTATGACCATATGCGGGGGAAGATTCCTGGCCCGCTGAAGGTAATATGTTAGTCTCATAGGATCAATCCCGAAAAAACAAGTTAACAGGCGGGGCCGGCAAAAACTGATGTGCGAATTTTGTCACTGGTTAATAAATCATAAATGTATTTGAATGTTTTTAAATCCATATGCAATAATAACCTACCCCTTTATTTCAATTGAATAAATAAATAAAATTAATATTAAAACCAAAAATAAAATACAGGCGATAACAGGTAACAAAACTACAAACACAAAATATACCTTTTCCTCTAACTCGAAATACCACAATCCCTTTGAATTTTCTTCAAGATAATAAATTCTAGGTCCAAACAAGTAACGAAAAGGCGGGAGCTTAGACCACAACTCCGTATTTCTTTGCTCGTAAATGAATAAATTGTTATATAGCGGCAACCAATTTAAGTAATAAGCTTCCAGTCTTGCAGGGTAAGCTACTTCACCATAAAAACAGGGCTTAATGTCGGATGCAGTTCCATCCAATAGTGCTTTTCGTATTTCCTGAACACCAATCAGCGTACCATTCTTTTTATAACTGACGTTGAAAGTAGGATCAAATATGACCCACTTTCCGCCTATTAATACTTCGGTAGTTACATGAGTATCCTTATTATTTAATAGACTGCGGACCAGTTGAATTTGTCTGGTTTGAAAGCCAAGTGAATTTAAAGCCTCTCCAAATATTTGGCTCATGGCACCACAAGAAAGGCCTTCACCGTTTCTGGCCAATTGCAGGGCTTCCCGGGCTGACCCGGGAGATGACACACCTGCTTTGTTAACTTGGTTCATAATCCACTTCATTACCTGGACAACCTGTTGCTCATCGCTGCCATGATTAAGACCGGCCCCGGCTAACTCTTGCCTGAACCAGATTGCATCCGAATAACTTGTTAGAGGTTGGCTGCGCCCGAGTTCGTCAAAAGTACGGGTGTCAACTGCATGAAAGCGAGCAAAAAACCCATATTTTCTGAGAGTATAGAGACCCCAGGCATCCAATAATGAAACCGAAAAGATCAAGAGCAAAACAATACCGGTTAAATATTTTAACCGCAACGTTTGTTTAGCCAATTGATAATCCTCCTGGTGTGTTCACTCCATGTATATCTGTTCATCACCTCATGTCTGGCATTCCGACCCAGTCTGTCCCCGAGTTGTTTATCATCCAGCAGCGTTTTTAAGCCCAGCATGAGCGATTCCACATCTCCCGGCTTAACCAGCCAGGCAGTATGATTGTGCTTGAGCACCTCGCCGATTTGCTCCAGGTCTGACGCCACGATCCCTTTGCCCATCGCCATGTACTCGAATAATTTCGTGGGCGAGCCAAAAAAAGGGGTGCCGTCGGGATTGGGCACGTGGGGAGAAGCCAGGATGTCGCAGGCCGCCAGGTGAGCCGGTCCTTCTTCCTGGGGAATGAGCCCGGTGAGGATACAGGCATCCGTTATATTGAACTTTTTAACAATATCTATTACCCGCGGCATCGCTGGCCCGTCCCCGATCATGAGAAGCCGTACCTGCCTCCGGTACACCGGAAACTCCCGGAGCAGGCGTCCAAAGGCTTCCGCCAGCACCTCCGCCCCGTGCCACCTGCCAAATGTGCCGATAAAACCAATCACTGTTTGGCCGGCCAAATTATATCGCCGGCGTACAGCGGAACCATCCACACCGGGCGAATATCGTTCCGGGTCAACGCCGTTGGGATTAACCAGGATTTTGTCGGCGTCAATACCCCGCGCCACCAACTCATCCTTCATCGGTTGACTGACGACCACCACAACGTCAGCTGCTTTGAGATTCAAGAACTCAATGAGTTCGGATAAGGACTCGTGTTTTAACGGTTTTCCCCAGTGCCGGTTGATCCAGATTTCCGAGCCGTTGTACTCCAGCACGAAGGGGACGTTGTAAAATTGCGCCAGCTTTACACCCGCGTAATTGTTGACGCTGTATCTCTGGTAAATAAATGAAATTTTTTTATTGCCTAAAAGTTTACGGGCTGCTGTTTCCAGGGTTTGATTATAGAAAAAGCCGGGGAGTTCTTTAAAATCCCAGCCGGAGTTGTCCGGTAAAACAATATGGGTTTCTATATCTTTTCTGACTGTGGGGATGATATCAGTGGTTAAAAAAACGGGTTTTCCGGTAAACTCGTCCAAGTGGTTTAAAACTCCCGCAATATGCCCGACGGACCCTCCCGAGCGGATGCCAAACCATAAATCAGTTCGCAGGTAGACCGGGGTTGCCGATAAATCCAAGACTTTAGATGTAGATGCCCGGGTAAAACATTCACCGGATAGTTGTTCGATTTCACGGTGTATGCAATGTATTGAGATGAATTTTTGTACCAAATCTCTTATTAAGTGCCAAAATAGTTTAACAAGAAATGGTATTGTAATCGACTGGTAGCGCCCTTGTTCATCTTCAAAGCAGCAAACCCTTCGGCTTAACAGGCGTATTAATATTGCCGTTATAAAAGGCTTGGATAAGACCTCCAGGCGGTAGGTTAACAGTTTTACCTCCTGATAGCAAAAAAGATGTCTTAAAAAGACCCCTCGTGCAATCCAATTCTTAATTTCTTCAAATGTTATAACAGTGCAATGAGAAGAAGGTTTAGGCTTTTGAAGTGCATTTTTCAAAATAATAATTCTTAAAACAGACATATAATTATCGCCTGCTTAATCACCGGGTTTTTTAATTAATGCAATCAAGCACCAGCCTTCATAAAGGCCTTTCATGAAGAAGGATCCCCAAAAACCCAACAAATTAATTAGTAATGCTTTTGGAGAGCAACTCAACCAAAGCCTGGGCAACCATCCTCCCGGAAGTATTTGTTTAACCTGCAATCCGGACTGTTCGCAAATTAGTCTTAATTCATCTTCGGTAACCGGATTAATGTGTCCATAATGACGGTCATAGTCTTCAAATTGATGAAACCGTCCTTTTAAGAAAAAATTTATCCTTGAGTACCATGATGTTACGTTAGGTGTTGAAATTAATATCCACCCTCCTGGCTTGACCAGGCTTTTTAAGTTTCGGATAAACTGCCAGGGATTTTCAACATGCTCAATAACTTCAATTCCAAGGACCAAATCAAATGATTCAAGGTATTTTTGCTGGAAAGATATAATTTGAGAGTTATTATTAAAATCCAGTCGTTCAAATGGTACACTGGCCTTAAAACTTTCTTGTTCTATATCCACTGCAAATACTCTGTATCCAAGATCATGAATACGTTGAGAAAAAGCGCCTTCACCAGCACCATAATCCAAAATATTCGACCCTTTCGGCAAAAAGGAACAAATAATATTGGCCAGTTGATCATGCAAAAAGGTATCCGCCTTTATGCGGATACCTTTATAATATTGAATCGGTTTAGATTTCAAAAATGATATGTTTCTCATTTTTCAAACACCAACAAATGCTGTAAGGAAACATTTGATTGTTTACCATAAAAGTAATTCATTAATAAAAATTCTAATGGATAGTCTAGATAAATAGATATGAAATCTCTGAATATTGGAAAAAATGGCAGTTTCCTTCGAAATAAGTTAAAACAATGAGCAGATTTATGTATTAAACGCATACCATATTTCTTAAATAGCTTTTCCCACTCTAAAACACTTAAGCTAAAAACGTGAGGAGAGGGGTCTTTCCAGGTGGCTTCAAGAATAAATACATTACCACCCGATTTTAAAACCCTTGCAATTTCAGCTATGGCTTTTTCTTTGAGTTGGTCAGGTAAATGCATTAATACAGTTATTGAATTAACGAAATCAAAACACTGATCTTCATACGGCATGCAAGTTATTGAGCCTACGTGAGCATCAAGACCTTGATTTTGGCATGCGTGCACTGCGGATTCCGACAAGTCGATACCTACAGCTTGTGCACCATATCTTTTTTTATAGAACGACAACCAACGTCCCCTCCCGCAACCAATATCTAATACCTTTTTACCCTTAAAAGATATTTTTTCATGGGTAAAATACTTATTTAAAGCATATTTTTGTATGTTGTCATAAAATGCATTAAAATAAGCAGGCTTATCAGGAAAGCAAACAGCTGCCAAGTCGTCCGTAATTTTCATATGAACGTTGTTCCAGTAATGCTCGTATTCTTCACTATTTAATTTCCTCACGTCTTATGCGCCTCCAGTTTTTATACTAAGTTCGGCACATACTATCAATCATTAATTATTTTTTTGCTATAACAAGCATGTTGGATGATAGCTGGTTTATAAACGGCAACTTGCTTTTTTCGTCGTAGATTACTGATGCTTGGTAACCATATTCTTTTAAACATTTTCTTAGTTGTCGAAAACTTTTTATGTTTATATGAGTTTGATCATAATATATTTGTTCAACTGTTCTTTCAAAGCCTCTCCAGCGTTTAAACAGTCGTAAATATGTTTTCGCAGCTTTTTGAAAAAAGTTTGTATCAGTATCATTGCATATGGCTAAGCCATTGGGGGTATGAATAATAACCTCGCCACCAGTAACCAAAACACTGCTGATATTCTTAAACAGGGTTTTCAATTCTGCGTCCGAAAGATGTTCAATTATGTCATTAAGAACAACAAAATCAAATATAAATTGGTTATCCATATTTAACACATCTGCACAAAGGAAGTGACACATATTTAATCCGGATTTGGCAAGCTTGGCATTGGCCTCCTTTATGGCTTTCCGGGAAAAATCCATGCCAACCACATATTTTACTCCCTGTGCAGCTATGGCTAATGCAAAATCTCCACTTCCACAACCCACATCCAGTATTCTGCTATGTATTGTGAGCCTTGGGATTAAGTATTCATAAGAGTATTTATTGTATGTGTGTATTTTGTATTTATTGTTAATTATTAAATAAGTTTCCAAGGAGTTGATTTTAGCTGCGTAATTATCATCATACAGATCGGCAACATCACTTGAATTAAGATAATGCCTGTATGAATTAAAAAATTTATTCAGTAAAATTGAAGCCTCGGGCTGTCCAACTTTATTCACAAAATATTCGATTTGTTGTTTTGTTAGCTTCATAGTTACTTACTCCCCTGGTTTTTAAACCGATCAATAATGCTACAAAAAAATAACTTAACGAAGACGCTATGGAAGCACCATTAATTCCAATTAATATGACGTTTATAAATACATAATTTAGCAGTATATTAAGCAAGCAACCACAAACAGCAACTTTTGCAACAAATGATGCCATATTTCTATTATAAGTTAGCGTATTGGATAACAGTTTTGAAACGGACCAGGCTACTACACCAGGAATAAGTAAGATAAGCGACCACGCAGCATTACGGTAAGCCTCACCATATAAAATCAGAATCACCGGGTAAGCCACTGCAGCCAGTAATATGCCCGACCCGCCACTGATCAAAAGTTGTATTTTAGAAAGATGCTTTGATAGCACATAGCTCTCTTCAGCACTCGCAGAACTTATTTTGTATAGCGCAGCGGAGATTATCGCACCGTCTAAAAAAAAAGCATTTCCGCCCAGCGAACACTAACGGCATATATTCCCACCGCTTTTGTTCCCAGCCAGTAATTTATCATTACCTGGTCAATTTTGAAATGCATTATGTTTGCGATAAACCCAACATAGATCACCAAACCATACCGCAGGCTTTTTCGGGCCAAGTTAAGACTTGCTTTAACCTTCCTCTCGTGTTTGCACAGGATAATAAAAGCAACGATTCCGTTAATAACACCTAGCATAGCAGTTAGTCTTATAATGTTTTCGACATCCAACCTGTTGGAAGCCCACAGGGTTACAATTGCCAGGATATTAACAACTGTAATATATAACCCGATTCGGTAAGTTACTACAGCTCGATTAATTCCGGTCAAAATATTTGACCAAATTATCCGGTAATAAGCTGCCGGGGCCCAAAAAAAGGCCAGCAAGATGATCCAATCCTGTAAACCGGGGAAAATCCTTTTCCAACCGGGTAGACCAAGCCACCCGGTTATGGCAGTTAAACAACCCATTACCAGTACAAATATAAGCCCTGTCCCGTGGGTTTTACTGACCGGCTCGCCTTTGTTGGCTAAATAGTATAGAAGACCACTACCAAAGCCTAGCAACCCAAACTCAACAATAAATGAGCTCAGTAAGTTAAAGAGGTCAAAGATGCCTTTGTTGGCCGGGCCAAGAGTTCGTGCCACAATAATGCTCCCAACCAAACCCAAGCCAAGTGACAAAAACTGAATAGCGTATATCTGCAAAGCATCTCTTTGTATTGTACCGCCTGCAAGGAGATTTTTTACTTTATTAACCATTGGAACCTCTACCGGAGTTTATGATGTTTATTATTGCCGCCAAATTAGCCTCCGCTTCCTGGCGAAAATGCTCCGCCCACTTATGGATATCCTGTCCGGAGGGAGTATATAAAGCTTTTTTAATTTGTTGAACCAGCTCTTTTACGTTTCCGCAATCATATAACAGCATCCCTCGTGTTTCCCCAACCCTTGTTGCTACAACGGGGGTGCCGCACCAAAGCGATTCTACTCTGGAAAGGCCGTAGCTTTCGAAATCAACCCCCCTGACAAAAACATTGCTTCTTTTTAAAATCTGCAACACTTGTGAACGTGGAATGTCTGTTAGGACAGTAATCCATTCCCTCTGCTTTAATACTTTAGATTTATAATTTTTGTCCCCGGTAAAAGATGCATTGATAAAAACCAGTCCAATATCATCCTCTGTCTCTTTACGAATTTTCTCTACAGCATTTGCAACGTGTTTGAATCCATAGGTCGGAGTAAATGCGCCGATGCAACATACCGTTTTTCTATGATGCGCTATTGCTTGCTCGATTTCAACAGGTAAGGGGGTATTAAAAGTTTGAGGAGGAATTGGCAGCAAACTTTTTATAAGTAAGACCTTTTGTTTAACCTTGATGTTGTTTCGTAACCAGGAGTACAGATCTTCACTGACTACAATAAGTTCATCAATAAATTTAATTGCTGCATGGAAAACAAACTTCTGGACAAATGCAAAATGTTTATATCGTGACGGTAGTGACCCATCATGTATGATTTTTATCCACCTGAATCTTTTTAACATCTTAATTAATAGCCATGCCAGGGTGGCTTTTATTGAAGGATATTCCAAAAAGAAGCTGCACGAATCTAAACAGGTATCTTTCTTCGTGATTTTGAAGAAATTTTTATACACACTGGTGAAACTCGGTTGCACATAATCAATCGCTGTGCCGTCTTGTCGATATATTTTAAGGTTGCAATCAAACCCAACTTCAATAAGAAACTCATTTAGAGCATGAACATATATTGATACCCCGCCATATGGCGGAGGGTAAGGGCCGAATAAAAAAATTTTTTTATTCATGCCATGTACTCCTTCCACCACAGGGCAAAATTTAACAGATACCAGGCCTGCGGGCCCCGTCCCTGGTCCATTAAACGCTCAACCCCGGCCCGGTCCAAATAATCTGTCTGGTTACAGAAGTCATTCAGTTCCTGCCTGGTTTTGTCGCCCAGGCGGTCCAAGAACCATTCATATATCGGCACACCAAAGCCCTGTTTCCGGCGGTCGATCAGTTCGTCCGGAATTAAGCCCCGCACGGCTTGCTTGAGAATGTATTTAAGAGTATTGTTTTTTGTCTTTACCCTTTCCGGAATGCTCATGGCCAATTCCACAAGTTTGTGGTCAAGGAAGGGGACGCGCCCCTCTAAACTGACCCCCATGCTCATTTTATCCACCCGCATCAGCAGCAACTCCGGGAGTCGCAGGTTCAGGTCGAGGTAAGTCATCCAGTTGAGGTGGGACTTTTCCCGCGCTTTTTCCGTAAAGCGCCGGCGGATGGGCTGCAGGGCCTCCCAGGAAGTAAGCCTGTTGAACCGCTTGCGCAGGCGGGGAGACAGGAGTAGCTGCTTTTGGGATTCGGTGAAGGCTTCCGCCCCGCCCCAAAAGATTGGCTGCCCCTTGGCTGCCCGGCGCAGCCATTCGTAGTAAGTGGATTGTTTCTTTCCTAATACCTCCAGTGCCAGGAGCCCCAGGTGTTTGAACACCCGGGGGACCGGCAGGTCATCGTAACGCTGCAGCCGGAGCGCGGTTTGCCAGCCGGGATAGCCCCAAAACAGCTCATCCGCTCCTTCCCCCACTTGGCAGACGATCACGCCGTTGTTCCGGGCCAGCTTGGAAACGTAGTAGACCGGGACACATACCGGGTCGGCAATGGGTTCGTCTTGCAAGTACACCATTTGGGGCAGAAAATCGATCAGGTCGTCAATACTGAGCAGCCGCTCATAATATTCGGCCCTGACTTCCTTTGCCATTTTGCGGGCGTAATGCAGTTCGTTTTGGTATGACCGGTATGCGCCTTGATAGCCTATGGAAAAAGTTTTGATGGGGCCGCCTTCCCCTTCGGAAAATAACGCCGCATTGGTGCTTGAATCAATCCCGCCGGAAAGAAAAACCCCCACCGGCACATCGCTGACCTTGCGCAGCTTTACCGCTGTGCGCAGTTCAGCCAAAATCCGCCCGGCGATCTCCTCTTCGGAGACGCCGGCCAGCGGCGTGGTGTGGTCCAGAACATCCCAGTAGCGGTGCTTGCGGATCCGGCCGTCTTCGCTTACCTGCAGCCAGGTGCCGCCGGGCAGCTTGTGAATGCCCTCAAACAGGGTGTGAGGCGCCGGTGCGGTTAAAAAAGAAAGATAATGGTAGAGTGCTTCCTCGTTTACCGCCCGTTTTTGTTCGGGGTCTTCCAGGAGAGCCTTAATTTCGGAGGCGAAGGTGATGCGGCCGTGGTGGATGCTGTAATACAGCGGCTTGATCCCAATCCGGTCACGGATCAGCCACATTTCCCGCTCCCTGGCGTCCCATAAGGCGATGGCAAACATGCCCCGAAATTTTTCCAGGCAATTGATGCCCCACTGTTCAAACGCGTGCAGGATAACCTCGGTATCCGAGTGGTCCGTCTTCCACAGATGCCCGCCTGTTTGTTCCAGCTCCGCGCGTATTTCCGCGTGATTGTAGATCTCGCCATTGAAGGTGACCCACAGTGTAGCATCCTCGTTGCACATGGGCTGGGCGGCGGCTGAGGATAAATCGATAATGGCCAGCCGGCGGTGGCCAAGGCCCACCCGGCCGTCCTCCGCCACCCATGTTCCCGCTCCATCCGGGCCCCGGTGGACCATGGTATCCCGCATGCGGTTAATGTATGGTTCGGTAATCTTAAAACAGCTGTTTTTGAACGTCATTGCACCGGCGATGCCGCACATCAGGAGTTACCCCCACTGCTGGTTGAGTAAGGGGATATCTTTCGTTCCACTTCCAAACTTATCTTCGTAGCCTGCACCTGCTGCCAGAGCGGAATGGGCCAGTCGCCCCCTTGTTGAATCGCGCGGGCAAATGCTTCCAGTTCGTCCCTTTGCCCTTTTTCCATAATCATGCTGCTTATGCCCTTGCCTCTTGCGCCAAAAACCTCCAGGCGCTTGTAATCATTCAGCACCAAGACCCTGCCGTCTACGAATACCTCCAGCTGTTCCTTGGGGTATTCCCCGGACCCCAGCGCCGTATAAGTAAGGGTGGCTACCGAACCATCTGTAAAAGTCATGTTGGCCACAAAGTTGTCGTTGCGTTTGTAATATTCTGTATCTGGCATAATGGCCTGAGCGTTAACTTTAACAACTTTGCTGCCCGTAAAGTAGGTGAAGAGGTCGTATATGTGGCAGGCTTCACCGCGGTTGCGCCCACCGCCTTCTTCAGTATGGACCCAGTGATCCGGTGGGATATAGCCTGCATTCATGCGGTAGTTAAGGATCATCGGATTGCTCCGGCCCTGAACCAGTTCGTAAATACGCCGGGCGTAGCGGGAGAAGCGGCGGTTAAAACCCGTCAACAGCAGCGGCGTAAAATCGCCGCAGGCGGAAGCGTAGAACGCTTCGATCATGTCCAGTTCTTCCTGCGTTAAAGCAAGCGGCTTTTCTACCAGCACGTGCTTGCCGGCCTTGAGCGCTTCCAGGACCATCGAGGCATGCAGGTTGTGGCGGGTGGCAATCAGCACCGCATCAACCGCGGGGTCTTCCAAAACCTGCCGGTAGTCGGTGGTGGCATAGTTGGCCCCAAACTGTCTCGCCGTAGCGGTGGCGTTATGACCGGTGCGGCTCACCACCGCCTGTAAATGAAAACGATCTGATAGTGCCTGGAGAGTCGGCAGGTGCGTACCCTTAGCAAAGCTTCCCGCGCCCACTAGGGCGATCCGGATCCGGTCAGGTCCGGCAGGTTGGGCAGCTGGATTGATAACTAATGGGGAAGGTGCGGCAGTCCCCGTGTGTTGCGGGTATGAAAGCAAAACGACGGGTGGGATATCATTTCCTTCCTTAAGCTTTTCATAAGCAGTTGTCGCTTCATCTATGGGATAAGTGGCGGCGATCAGCGGGCTGACTTTTACTTTGCCTTCGTCCAGCAGCCGCAAAAATTCGGCCATGTTGCGATTCTCGGTCCAGCGTACATAGGCAACGGGATAGTCCAGCCCTTTTTCCTCATAGTTGTTGTCGTAACGACCGGGCCCGTAAGAACAGGAAATGAAAAAGTCCAGTTCTTTCTCGTAAAAGTCAGCCCGGTTAAGATTTAGCCCCACATCGCCCACCAATACCACCCGCCCCTTTTTGCGACACATTTGGAAAGCAGTGGAGACCACTGCATCGGAAGGCGTGGCAGCGGTAATGATCACGCCATCGGCGCCGATACCGCCGGTCAGGCGTCCTACATGCTCCAGGTCGCTGCCATCATCGGGATGAATGCCTGCATCCAGGCCCAGATTTTGAGCCAGGTGAATACGCCCCTGATTTAAATCCGTACCGATCACCCGGCAACCGTTGACCTTGAGTAGCTGCACAGTAAGTTGCCCCAGCACACCGAGGCCGATAACCACAAAAGTTTCGCCCAGGGTAGCTTTAGCACGGCGCACACCCTGAAGGGCAATGGCACCCAAAGTAACTGTGCTGGCCGCAGCAAGGTTCAGATTACCAGGTACGGGAACTACAAGGTTGCGTGGCACGCGGATGACCTCGGCATGATGGGCGCACTGTGCACCGCCACAGGCAACCCGGTCACCCGGCCGCAGGTCCTCGATCCCTTCGCCGGTTTCCAGCACAATGCCGGCGGCTGAGTAGCCGGTGGGGTGTCCCGTAGAAAGTTTGCCTTCTACCAAACTGCGGGTGCGGGCAAGGCCCTGGGTGGCCAGCATTTGTAATCCTCTCTTAAGATATTCAGGCTGTTGAAGGACACGCTTCCATAACGGCAATGCACTGACCTTTATTCCGCTCATCTCGGTACCGATGGAGATACAAGAATAATTGACTTGAACCAGCACCGTTCCCGGCTCCGGCTGGGGTGCGGGAACCTCTTCAACTACGGCTTTTCCTTGTTTAATCAGTACCTGTTTCATCGCCATATCCCTCGTGTATCAATTACGACCTTTTCATTAAGCAGTTCGCGACCTATATCATAAAAGGCACGGTGGTTAACCAGCAACACCATCAAATCCGCCCGCTGCAAAGCTGTTTTAAGGTCAGCAAGTTGGACATTGCCAAAATTTACAAGCGTCGCAGGTAGTGTCCCAATATACGGCTCCACAGCCAGAATATGGCCTGCTTGTTTTATGGCCAGCTGTCGCACGATCTCCACTGCCGGGCTTTCGCGCAAGTCATCAGTGTCGGCCTTGAAGGTCAGCCCTAGGCAGGCGATTACAGGTTTCTTAAAGCGAGCCGCCTTTTCCCTGATTTTGGTTACGACAAATTGGGGTTTATGATCATTTACTTCCCGGGCGGTGCGAATGAGCCTGGCCTCATCCGGGGCGGAATTAACAATAAACCAGGGGTCAATGGCAATGCAGTGGCCGCCTACACCGGGACCGGGCTGGAGTATATTTACCCTTGGGTGGCGGTTGGCCAAATCAATTAGCTCCCAAACGTTGATATCCAACTTTTCGCAGATAAGTGAGAGCTCATTGGCGAAAGCGATGTTCACGTCTCTGAATGCATTTTCTACCAACTTGCATAATTCCGCCGTGCGGGCATTGGTAAGTAAAATATTGCCCTTAACAAACCTTTCATAAAACAATTGAGCTGTTCTGGCGGAAGATTGATCGATACCGCCGATTATCCGGTCGTTGTCTATCAGTTCTTTTAAAATCTGTCCGGGCAAAACACGTTCCGGGCAGTGCGCAATAAAAATTTGAGCTTTATCATTATCAACTGTTCTTCCATGCTCATTAATAGGAGGAATGATGAGGTCGGGACGTAATTCACTCAACCAGTCGGCCACTTTTTCGGTTGTACCCAAAGGAATCGTTGATTCTAGAATAACTAGGTTGCCGGGAGCTAAATAAGGAGCAATGGCACGGGTAGCTGCTTTAATGTAAGTGATGTCGGGAAGATGGCCCTCTTTAAGGGGCGTCGGCACAGCAAGGATGAATACATCTGCAGGCGCAGGCTCTAAAGCGGCAACAAGATTACCGCTTCGGAACGCTGATTTAACCAGAACATCAAGGTCGGGTTCATGAATGTGGTTGTTGCCACGATTAATAGTTTCCACAGTTTGCGCATTGACATCTACGCCATGGACTTTAAAACCCTTTGTTGCCAACAAGCTGGCCGTGGGTAAACCAATGTATCCCAATCCCAATACACAAATTTTTTGCATCAAACCCCTCATTTCAAATAACAGAATACTCGTATCTATAGCTCACGTTCCATGTTCCTTGTTTAGCAAACTTAAGATTTTTTCCGGTATATACCCTCCGCATTTTTACCGTTCAGGACCACCGGCAGTGTCTTTAACAGTATTTTCAGGTCGAGCCGCAAGGAGTAGTTACTGATATACCAGAGATCATATCTCAACTTATCTTGCGCCGAGGTGGCGTATCTGCCCTTAACCTGAGCCAGGCCGGTAATTCCCGGCTTAACGCGAAGCCTGTATTTGTAATGAGGTATAGTTTGCATAAATTCTCCAACAAAATCGGGGCGCTCCGGGCGGGGGCCCACCATGCTCATCTCCCCCCGCATAACGTTAAACAGTTGCGGGAGTTCATCCAAACGGGTGGCCCGCAATATTTTTCCTACCGGGGTCACCCGGGCATCATCATCAGTGGCCAGCACCGGTCCGGTCAGCTGCTCCGCCTGGTGAATCATGGAGCGAAACTTTAATAGCTTAAATATTTTGCCGTTTAAACCTACTCTTTCCTGGGAATAAATAACCGGCCCGGGGGAGGTTAATTTTATGGCCAGCGCGATTAAAGGGAATAAAAAAAAAGCAATTATCAGACCGGGGATGCACAAAAAAATGTCAAATATTCTTTTTTTCAATTGTTGCCGGCGGGAAAGTCCCAGGCAGTTGATGGTGAAAAGCGGCATATCGTCCACGTAAAAAAAATTTGCTCCCTGCAACAGAACTTCAAATAAACCCGGCAACAGGTATAATGTTTTATTTGCTTCCTGGCACAAAGATATAATTTCTTGCATTTGGCATTTCGATACGCCTGAAGTTATACAGACCAGGTCATGGTTTTTAACCAGCTTATTAAACAAGCCGGCGTCAATAACCTCGTGGTAGATAAAGATTTCAAGCTGCCCGCCAAAATGGCCGGAAATTTTTTGAGCCACCTGCTCGGCTTCATTTTCGGGACCGATGATGATAATCGTTTTTTTAAGCATACTATTTCAATTCCTTTTATATTGGGTTATCGGGTATATATTTCACCAGGGAAGTTGCCAAGCAATTGTTGTATTTTCCTGAGATCCCGGGGGGACAACAGGTATATCGCGCTGCCATCGTCCCAGTACGTTTCCACCGGCCGGATTTTGTTTTCTTCCAGGAAATGTTTCAAGACCTGGCGGTCTTTTCTATCTATTTTTACGGCCATTGTGGCCTTACCGGAATTCCTGCCCGATATTGCGATTATTTTTAAGCGCCTGGCCCTGGCGTACGACAGCAGCGCAGGGTTAAAGCCGGCGGAGGCAAGGCGGAACCTGTTTTCACCCGCGGGTTCATCATTTGAGGCGTACCGGTCAAACATCAAAGAAAAAAACCCGGGGTCTTCCCGGATTTTTTTCTTAAGCTGCTCGGCCGGGGAATTCAACTGGTGCTGTAAATGGGCATACTCCGCCCCGGGTTCGATTTTGTATGTAAAATTGAGGTTTGCCGCTTTCTTTTTGATGCGTGATAGCTGGGTCGCCACTACCCTTGGATCGAGGCTCAGCTTGCGCGCAATTTCTTTATTCGCCATTCCCCGACAATAAAGTTGATAGATTTGCCTCTGCCGGTCACTTAATATTTCCGGTGGCATCAAGGGGATCGCGCGAGATTTTTGCTTCAAGAAAGAGTTCCCTCCTTTACTTTGCAATTACAGAATATGAATAATGAGAAATTTTTGTTCCTGTATTTACCTGTAATTCAATTACCTGTCAGCACATGGTTAATATGCGTAATGGCCTGTTTAATAAATTGATTGAAGTGGGTTTTACCTGCTTTTGTTACAATGCTATATGGTTTTTGGTAAAGCACACTCACTTAACGGTTGCGGAGGACATAAAAATATTAAAAAAAGCAGGCGGTAAACCCATGAAAGGCTTGTTTCACATTCATACCAGGCATTCGTTTGATTCTTTACTGCACCCCGCCAAAGTAGTAAATTATGCCCTGGATCACGGCTTTGATCTTTTGGCGATTACGGACCACAATACTTTGGCCGGCGCGCGTGAAGCGGAAAAGTTTAACAAATGCAGCGGGCTGCATATTATCACCGGGGCTGAATACAGCACGGAAAAGGGAGATATTATCGGGTTGTTTTTAACTGAAGAAATATCGACCGGAAACAGTGTGGAGGTAATTTCCGCGATCAAGTCCCAGCGCGGGCTGGTGTTGCTGCCGCACCCGGTACGGCTCAAGGTTGTGGATGATGAATTAATGCGTTGCGTAGATCTTATAGAGGGTTACAACTGTCGTATAGATTCTGCTGGAAACCGGTTTGCCATGGAACTGGCCCGCGCATATGACAAGCCGGTTCTGGTGGGTAATGACGCCCATTTCGCCAGCGAATTGAAATTGGGAGCGGTGAATTTTTACAGCCGGTTTGAAGACCTGCGTGAGACAGTTTTAAAGGCTCACCGCACTTTGTGGGCCAGGCCTTCGCCTTTTTATTACAGGTACCTGGGCAAGGTGATTGGCTGTTACCGGCAGAACAGATTGTAATACGCTTTAGAGGGGTGGGGGATAATAGCGAGCCGGACGGGAATCACTTATCATCGTTACTCGACATAAATTAAAGTATGTGTAGATGTAGAATTGGCCGTTTCAGATTAATATTCCAAATATAGTTGAAACCCCGGGAAAGGAAGTGAAGGTTGCCGGGGGGTGAAATTTTGAGAAAAAGGTTTTTTTTATTCCTGATTGTTGTCCTGACAGGGATTTTAAGCTTTCATCTCCTTACCACAAACAGTACGGTATCGACGTGGCAATACCTTGAGGAAACTCCTGTCAGCTATTTTTCCAACGGTAATCTTTATGTTAGGGTAGATGCAATCCAGGGTAAGGATAAAAAAGAAGAAGTTGTATTTCGTGGTTTCGTTATGCTGGTAAGTAATCCGAGAGCGGTAAAAGTAATGTTGCCCGAAGGTGGACCGGGCAGCTTGCAGAAAACAAGCGAGATGGCCCAAAAAGCAGGTGCGGTGGCCGCCGTCAATGGAGGGGGCTTTTTTAATCGCCCGTTGCCGGGTGAACCCCTATTTTACCCCCTTTATTATACCGTTCAGGGGGGCAGGGTAGTTACCCGGGTTGACAGGTACAACTCAGAAATTCTGGTAGGTCTGACAAAAAACGGTACCTTGATGGGTGGAACTTTTGCAAATCCCGCTGATATCAAAAAAGCGGGCATAGTAGAAGGCGTATCATTTAGGCCACAGCTAATTGAAAATGGTAAAAGATTGCAAAAACCAGGTGGTAAAGCCCACCCCCGCACTGCCATCGGGCAAAAGAAAAACGGCTCACTATTATTCGTAGTCATAGACGGTCGCAGGCCCGGGTGGAGTATGGGGGTTACTTACTATGAACTACAAGAAATAATGATGGCACTCGGGGCTTATAATGCTTTTAACCTGGACGGAGGCGGCTCTTCCACAATGGTTTTCAAAAACCGGGTTTTAAATAAACCCTCCGATACTGCGGGAGAAAGACCTGTGGCCACAAGTTGGGTTATTATGGATAGTTAATCTATAGCGAATTTGTCGGAAATGGGTTTTATCTGGAGGCATAAAAAATGAAAATGGAAGTACCCCTATCTTTGCCTGACATAGGCGACCGGGAAAGAGAAGCTGTGCTGGACGTGTTAAAAAGTCGCTGGCTCAGTATGGGGCCGGTGGTGACCATGTTCGAAAAAAAAATCGCTGAATATGTAGGGGTAAAATATGCCATCGCCGTCAACAGCGGAACTTCCGGACTCCACCTGGTGGTACGCGGCCTGGGGTTGGGCGAGGGAGACGAGGTAATCACCACACCCTTCAGTTTTGTTGCTTCAGCGAATTGCCTGCTTTTCGAGCGGGTGCGTCCGGTATTTGTGGATATCGATCCCAAGACGTTTAATATTAATCATAATTTAATCGAGCAGAAAATTAATCAAAAAACGAAGGGCATTTTGCCGGTTCATGTTTTTGGTCACCCGGCGGACATGGATAAAATAATGGCCATCGCTATGCAATATGGCTTGCCGGTAATTGAGGACGCCTGCGAGGCCATAGGTGCAAGATATAACGGCAAACCTGTAGGCAGTGAAAGCACTGCGGCGGTATTTGCCTTTTACCCGAATAAACAAATAACCACCGGCGAAGGGGGAATTATTTTAACAAACCTTAAAGAATTGGCTGATCTCTGTCGCAGCATGCGCAACCAGGGCCGGGGCGAAGGGGACGGGTGGTATGACCATACCCGCTTGGGGTATAATTATCGAATGGATGAGATGAGCGCGGCGTTAGGTTGCGCCCAGCTGGCAAGATTGACCGAGATATTAGACAAACGGGAGCGAGTGGCCGGGGCATATACCGAAAGATTGCGGCACGTGGATGGTGTTACAGTGCCGTTCGTGGCACCGGGGGTGCAAATGAGCTGGTTTGTCTACGTGATCAGGCTGGACCCCGGAATTGACCGGAATGTTGTGATGCGAAAGCTTAATGACCGGGGAATTGGCTGCCGCGCTTATTTCCAGCCCATTCACCTTCAGCCTTTTTATCGCAAGGAATTTGGTTATAAGCCCGGCGATTTCCCTGTAACTGAAGCTGTTGCTGCAACCACCCTGGCCTTGCCCTTTCATAATAATTTATCTGAAGATGAAATTGATTACGTCGTGAGTAGCCTTGGGGAAGTTTTATGCAAAATTTAGGGGCCCTTGAATAGCGGCCCCTAAATTTTTAATTTAATTTTATCAATATTTATGCCAGCCGGTCCCTCAAACGATTAAGCACGGTGGCGAATTCCCCCCAGGTAACAGGTGCTTTCGCATCGTGTTCGTTGGCGACCAACCCGTCTTTCCGCAGGCGTTCGATTTCCGCCTCCGGATTCCACCCTTCATTGCCGTCGGGCTTCGCAATTTCATCCACGAACTTGGCCATATAGTCCCTGACGATGCTAACTCCGTAATCCGGGGCGGGCGCCCACCTGCCCCCCAGATCTTCTACGAAGTTCAAAGCGCCCCCCCAGCCTGCTTCCAGCACCGCTTGGCGCCGGGGGTCCAATTCCGGTCTGCCCGGAGGCAGTTTACCACCGTGGAAATAAGCGTGCCAGTGCTGGAATTGAGCTTCGATGCCCTCCTCCGGAGTGGCAAAGGATGCTCCTCCCTTACCGTTAAATGCTCCCAGCCCGGCAAAATTGTTTTGCTCCGGCCGGACATCCCCCCCGAATTTCCAGTAGGCGGTTTCCTTGCAGGACTGGGCAAATACGGCATCCCATCGTATCCGGTAAAGCTCCCCCATCCTCACGTATATATTGACATAGTCCGGTGCCGCCGGGTTGCGAGACTTTAATAGCTGCCTGGCTATGTCCGGTTTTGCCACTGCCGGCATCCGGGCTGGAACGATTCCGCTGCCGGGGGCTTTGGTTTTCAACTGTAGCGTCCGGGCGATTCCCTCACCGATAGCTTCACCCAGCTTCTTTAAAAAACTCTGTTTTTTTAATGCTGCAAGGTCGGTTGGATGATCAATAAATAAATTTTCCAACAAAATAGAAGGCATGTTGGTTTCGCGCAAGACGGCAAAATTAGCCTTTTTTTTGCCCCGGTCTTTAAAACCGCTTGAAATGTAGAAACCGGCTACCCGGTTATGCAGTATGTCCCGGTACTTCTGCGTAGTGGAATTGGCTTTGGTATGAATAAAACTTTCAAAACCGGTTCCTCCCCCCGCATTAACATGGAGCGATACAAAATAATCCGCTTTTAAATCATTTGCAAAACTCGCCCTTTCCGAGAGTCCCATCGCGATATCGGATATCCTGGTCAAGAAGACCGCTGCGGAATAGTTGTCGTTTAGATAACGGGCCGTTTCCGTTGCTATGGAAAGGTTGAAATATTTTTCGTAATGGTAGCCGTTTGCGGCACCGGGATCATTCCCCCCGTGTCCCGGGTCAATAACAATCTTTAACAATTGACTCACTCCCTGTAAATAGTTGGCTTTGGCTTAACACAGAGGTTAGCTTCTTATACAATCGCTTAGCCCATTTTAATGTTTGATTAATCTATAAATATGCCAATGCCTACTACTTTGGCATTTTTTTATACATTAGCCACGGAGGCATTCCATTAACTGGACAACTGATCATTTAGCAAATATTGATGTGGGGCATAAAAACGTTTGCAACTTGACTTTTCATTTTAAAATGCTATAATTAATAATGCTAAATCACAAGCGGGTGTAGCTCAATGGTAGAGCATCAGCTTCCCAAGCTGAGGGTTGCGAGTTCGATCCTCGTCACCCGCTCCAGTTATAGCAAGGGTTTCGGGGTATTGTATTAACTGCAGTACCCCATTTTACTGCAGTGAACCTCCTCCGTGACAAGCCCGGGGGCTTCGTCCGCGAAGGTAGATTTATCAGGATGCAGCAGCAACAAAAAACAGCAACAATAATAGTAAATGTTAATAGACTGTTAATACTAACCCGGCGCAGGATTGAATTTTTCATCCTGCGCTTTCATTTATACAGCAAACATTGCTATCCTTTTTCAATATAAATTTAATTAATACCCAGAAATAACTTATTATATCCCAATCCTTTTTTAAGCATACTAAAATCAAAATTGAGAGGAGGTTTTAAAATGACGCCCGAAATAAGAGGGGAAGAATTGGAAAGAAAAAAAGCAGAATACGCTGAAAGAACTGTTATTACGGCGGGTTTGGATATGGCTGCGTTAAAAGATACAGATGAAGTTATAGGAAAATACAAAACGGAAACTACTGTATTTTAGGCCGCCGGCAGGCGGCTTTTTCACCTGCTCGGCATGAAAAGTAATCGCCGTTAATTGCCATCTTAGTACATAGCTTTTGGGGTTTTGTTATTTGATTGATTGTATTATAGCCTAAATTTCATGTTGATAACCAGTTATTTAGTTGTTTAAACAAGATCCGATTAATAATTGCAAAGCCAAATTGGAAGCTGCATTGCAGCGGTTGTTGTTATTTCCGCTTAATCCTGTATATTTCTTTGACAGCCCGGCCAGGTTGGGGTTATCATTGTTTGTATAAGTTTTTGATATTTGTAAAATTGGGCTTATTGTGTCGCCCAATCCCTGGCCTTCCACTTGCCGCGCGCTTTTAACATTCAAGGGTTTTGCGGCGAAACCTCCTGAAGGGGGAGGATGAAAATAACCGGTTCATCATGGATCGAAAAGCTGCTTGAGGAACTTGATGACGAGGTGGTTACGCTTTACCGGCGGGGGCGTTACCCGGAAGCTATTAAACTGGCGGAAAAATCAGTCAGGATAGCGACCCAGGCTTTCGGGGCCGGCCATACCTACGCAAAATCAGCGGTGAATAATCTGAACCTCATCCGCAAGGCTTACAACGAACAGGTTTTGGGCGAACAAAACGGCACTGCGGCCGGTAACAGGTTAAGCCCCAAGGGGAAACCGTCGCCCGGCACCGGGTATATCTTTGCCCCAAAAGCGGTTTCCCTGGTTTCTTTAGTCTTGATTATTTTAATTTCAGCTCTGTTTGTTGGAGCGTCGTTTATACCGGTGACTGAAGAAGCCGGTGTTTCCGCCTCTCCGGCTCATATAAACGCCTATCCCCTTCCCTATTACCGGGTGAAGGCCGTCTTTTATCCCCAACACAAAATGATTGAAGGGGAACAAGAGGTTGTGTTCGAGTTTGATGAACCCCGGCGGGAAGCGGTATTTAATTTATACCTCAACCGCTATCAAAACGATGCCCTGAACTCGTCCGAAATCCGGCGGTATGCTTTGAAACGGGGAATGGACCCGGGATACATTGATATTCAACGGGTGTCGTGCGAGGGTAAAAAGGTTTCCTTTCGGGAAGACGGGGAATTGTTGATGGTGACACCGGAGAAAGGAGTTTTTGATCCCGGCGAACACCGGTTAAAAATCGGGTTTCGGGTTAAGATCCCCTTTATCGCCGACAGGGTGGGGGGCAACGAACAGGGAATCTGGTTGGGCAACTGGCTGCCCACGCTTTGTATTGACCCCCGGGGGTACAAGCCCACCGAAATCGGCGACCCTTATGTAAATTATTCATCCACCTATGAGTTTTTGTTTACCGTGCCCGGGGGCTATGACCTGGTTTTAAGCAATGCGGAGATCGTGGAGGAACGGGAAAACGCCAGGGTTTATCATGGCATCCTGGAGCGGGTCAGGGATCTGCCCGTCTTTTTGAACCGCGGCTACAAGGAAGCCGTGGCCAGGGAAGGAGAAACTGAAATCCGCTATTATTACACTTCCCGAAACAGTGATGAGGTCCTGGATGCGGCCAAAAAGGCCGTGGCGTTTTATACCGGCACCGTGGGGGCATATCCCTGGAAACAGCTGAATATCGTGGAAAACGACATGTACCTTGACGGCATGGAATACTCCACCATGGTCTTGATTTCAACCAGGGCCATTAAAAACAACCCGGCCAGGACGGTTTTTCACGAGGTGGGTCACCAGTGGTTCTATAATATTATAGGAAACGACCAGTATCACCACCCCTTTATGGACGAGGGGCTGGTTGAATTTATCAGCAAATACGCGTTGGATGACAAAACGCCGCGTTTTTGGCCCGGTATCCGGGGTTTGGATCGCAACCTGGGAGAGTTCGGCTCCTGGCGGCAGTATCGCGATGTTCATTACGCCAATGGCGAAAAATTGTTTGAAAACATCTATTTTACCCTGGGGAAAGAGGGCTTTGACCGCTTTTTAAGGGATTATTACAATCGATTTAAATTTCGCCTGGTTACCCTGGACCAGTTTGAACGGTTTGTCGCCGAACAAACCGGACAACCTTTTGATCAGTTTATCAACAACAAATAGATGGGAGAATGGACATGGAGTTTATCCTTAACGGAGACCCGCGGGAATATACGGATTTTATCAGGAACCAGGAAAAAGGGCATTTCATGCAGACCATTGAGTGGTCCAAGGTTAAAGACGACTGGGACAATCTCTATTTTGTAATCAAGAACAACGGCGCCATCAAAGCGGCGGGGAGCATCTTGATCCGGGAACTCCCCGTTGTGGGCAGGAATTTTATGTACTGCCCCAGGGGGCCTGTTTTTGCCGATTATAACGACCGTGAGGTGCTCCGGTTTTTTGTGGAAAACATCAAGCAGGTCGCCAGGCAACACAAAGCATTAATGCTGAAAATCGACCCGTATGTCAAGGCGACCGAGAAACACGCGGTTGACGCGCTGCTTGGCGCAGGGTTCGTTCAAAAACCGCAGACCCTCAACTTTGAGGGCATTCAACCCCGGTTTGTGGCCCACCTGGACATTACCGGGGACCTGGATGAGATCATGATGGGCTTCCATCAAAAAACCAGGTACAATATCCGCCTGGCGCAGCGTAAAGGCGTCACGGTCCGCGTGGGTGAAAGAAGCGATTTGCAGCGCTTTCACGAAATCATGGAAGAAACGGGCCTGAGGGACAACTTTGTCGTCAGGAGCCTGGCCTACTTTGAGAAAATGTATGACCATCTCGTGCCCCCGGGGTATATGAGGTTATACGTTGCGGAACACGAGGGAGATATACTGTCCGGGGCGATCAACATGATGTTCGGGAAAAAATGCTGGTACGTTTATGGCGCCAGCAGCAATACCCGCAGAAACGTGATGCCCAATTACCTGCTGCAGTGGGAAATGATCAAGTGGGCCAAGGAATCGGGCTGTACTCTTTACGATTTTCGGGGTATCTCGGGGGACCTGGACCCGTCCAACCCCTTGTACGGTCTCTACCGGTTCAAAAAAGGGTTTAACGGCGTGTTTACGGAGTTGATCGGAGAATTTGACCTGGTCTTTGATCCCTTGATGTACAAGCTCTGGGACATCGGGCTTCCGCTGGCGAAAAATATCCGGTCCAAAATCATCATGGCCGGGAAAAAACTGAGAAAGTAGGGTGGGCCGTGGACAAGTGGATCGAGGTGGATTTCAATAAGTTAAGGCAAAACTTCGAGGCGCTGCGGAGTTTTATCAAGGTGCCCATTATGGCGGTACTGAAACAAAACGCCTACGGCCTGGGTGCGGTGCCGGTGGGCAACTTCCTGGAGCGGCTGGGGATTAAATTTTTCGCGGTTACCCATATCCATGAGGGCGTTGAACTCAGAAACGGTGGCGTCCGGTCCCCGATCCTGGTTTTTGCGCCTTCCCTGGCAGACCAGGCGAAGGTGCATGATTTATGGCGCTATGATCTTACCCCGTCGGTGTATTCCCTGGAGTGCGCCGAAATATTACACCGGGTTGCCCTGGAACTGGACAGGCCCATTAGTGTGCACGTAAAAATCGATACCGGCATGGGCAGGATGGGTTTTGCCCCGGAGGAAATCCTGGCGGCGGCGGAAAGGCTGCAGGAGCTCGGCGGGCTTAGGTACGAGGGCATTTATACCCATTACAGCAACGCTTTCGAAAAGATTTTTGATTATACCAAAAGACAAAAGGACAGTTTTTTACAATTGGTTAACCGGCTGGAAGACAAGGGGTTGACCTTTTCGATTAAACACAGCGCCAATTCCACCGCCGCTTTAAAGTTCCCCGAGACCCATATGGACATGGTAAGGATCGGTTCGGCTTTACTGGGCAACGGCACGCTTAATGCCCGGGTGCCGCTGACCAGGGCCTACCGCTTTCGGGTCAGGGTGTTGCAGGTCCGCCGGCTGAAGAGCGGCAGTTTCGTGGGTTACAGCAACACCCACCGGGTCAAAAGGGATACCAACGTCGCCGTGCTGCCCATAGGTTACACCGACGGCTTCGGTGTGCAAAAGAAGATCGATTCTTTCAGGTTTGTGGATTTCCTGCGGGAACAGTATCATCTGATCAAGACGTTTATTAAGCCCGAGCACAGCGTGTTTTACGAAGGAAAGTCCCTCAAGGTGCTGGGTAAAACCAGCATGCAGCTGACGGTGGTTGAAGTGGGCGACTTGCCCATCAAGCCGGGGGATGTTGTGGATGTCAGCCTGAACCCGCTGCTCGCCGGCGCCCGGTTGGAAAGGGTGTGCGTGGGGCGGGCTTTGAAGGTTGGCGGGGATAAGTAGTAAACCAGTTTTACCGAGGTTATCTATGGACGGGAACCGGCCGGTATGCCATAAGTGCAAGCACTTTTATATCACCTGGGATCACAGGTTTCCCAACGGTTGCAGGGGTTACGGCATCAAAAGCAAATACCTGCCCGCCGTGGAAGTGCTGAGAGCGACGGGCAAGGGCTGCCTGTGTTTTGTGCCGAAAAACGGGCTCAAGGCAAACCGGGGGCCAAAGCGATAGCACGTTTGAAATGGGGCCTCGCGGCCTTTTTCAGGGGAAACTAATTTGTTTTACTTGTTAACCGCTAAAGCGCCGGCGGTAAACGGGGGCTGTTGAAAAAAAGCGCTAAACGGAGTAATATCTTGTAAGATAAGAGTTATTTCTTGCTACGCCAAACTTACTATAAGCAGCGGAAGGGAATATGTATGGAACGGAATAAAATACGCAATTTGGCCATCATCGCCCACGTGGATCATGGTAAGACCACGCTGGTGGACGGCATGCTCAAGCAAAGCGGCGTTTTTCATGAAAAACAGGTGGTTGAGGAACGGGTACTGGACCGCAATGACCTGGAGCGGGAGCGGGGCATCACCATCATGGCCAAGAACACCGCTGTTTTTTACGGCGATTACAAGCTCAATATCGTGGACACCCCCGGCCATGCCGACTTTGGCGGGGAGGTGGAGCGCATTGTCCAGATGGTGGACGGGGTATTGCTCCTGGTGGATGCTTTTGAGGGGCCGATGCCGCAAACCCGTTTCGTGCTGCGCAAGGCGCTGGATGCGGGGTTGGCCCCCATCGTGGTG
Source organism: Desulfallas sp. Bu1-1 (assembly GCF_015594625.1). Classification (GTDB taxonomy): domain Bacteria; phylum Bacillota; class Desulfotomaculia; order Desulfotomaculales; family Desulfallaceae; genus JADNRQ01. Next base: position 95,803 of record NZ_JADNRQ010000001.1, read on the forward strand.
ATCAATAAGATCGACCGGTTGCACGCGCGGCCGGCCGAGGTGCTGGATGAGGTGCTGGAGTTGTTTATCGAGCTGGGAGCGGATGACGACCAGCTGGACTTTCCGGTGGTCTACACCAACGCCCGCACAGGGGTGGCCACCCTGGACCCCGGTGTTCCGGGCACCGATCTGAAACCCCTGTTCGAAATGATTGTGCATAAAATCCCGGCACCGGGGGGTGACACCGAAGCTCCCCTGCAGCTGGGGGTTACCTTGATCGACTATGATCCCTACCTGGGCCGCCAGGCCGTGGGTCGCGTGCACAACGGCATGATCAGGGCCAAACAGGAAGTGGCGGTGATCAAGGGGGACGGGACATGGCAGCGCCAGCGGATTGCCGGTCTCTACGTCTTCAATGGGCTGAAAAAAATTCCCATGGAACAGGCCGCGGCCGGGGAGATCGTGGTGGTGGCCGGGCTGGAGGACATCAACGTGGGCAACACCGTGGCCGACCCGGAACACCCGGTTCCCCTGAGTTTTGTCCGCATTGACGAGCCCACCGTGGCGGTGGCATTTCATGTCAATAAAAGCCCGTTTGCCGGCCGGGAGGGCGTTTACGTTACCTCCCGCAAGCTGGGTGAGCGGCTGCTGCGGGAAATGGAATCCGATGTCAGCCTGCGGGTGGACGCCACCGGCTCGCCGGATACATTCATGGTGTCGGGCCGGGGGGAATTGCACATTGCCATTCTGATTGAAACGCTGCGCCGGGAAGGTTACGAGTTCGAAGTTTCCAGGCCGCGAGTGATCGAGCGGGAAATTGACGGGGTTAGATGCGAGCCGGTGGAGGAATTAATCCTTGAAGTGCCCGGTGAGTGCATGGGAATTGTGATGGAACGCCTAGGCCCTCGCAAAAGCGAGCTGGTCAATATGCTGCACAAGGATGACGGCCGGGTGCGCCTGGAATACCATGTGCCCACCCGGGGCCTGTTCGGCTTTCGTTCGGAGTTTTTAACCGATACCAAGGGCCAGGGCATTATGCACCACTCTTTCCATCACTACGCGCCTTACCGGGGGGAGATTCTGACACGGACCAGGGGGTCGCTGGTGGCGTTTGAAACCGGGGAGACCACAACTTATGGCCTGGAAAACGCCCAGGAGCGGGGTGAACTGTTCGTAGGCCCGGGCGTGCCCGTTTATCGCGGCATGATCGTAGGGGAGCATTCCCGCCCCGGGGATCTCTACATTAATGTTTGCAAGAAGAAACAGTTATCCAATATTCGCAGTTCCACTGCGGAAATATCCGCCAAACTGACCCCGCACCGGCAAATGAGCCTGGAGCAGTGCCTGGAGTTTATCGGTGATGACGAACTGGTGGAGGTTACGCCCAAATCTCTCCGCATGCGCAAGCAGTCGTTAACTTAGCAAAAGCTATTGTTACTGTGTATGGCATATTATTGCCGGACTGCCCGGAACTTTTTTGGGGGAACGTCAACTTGGTGCGGGATGGGTTGACTTCTTTGTGGTATAATACCACTAAAGACCGCCCGGGAGAAATACATGAAATTAAACAGCATAGAGGGTAAAACCGTCAGGGAAATCGAAGCAAGTTTGAAAAACAAAAATCGAAAGACGCAATTAAAGTCCTTATTATTACTGGTTATGGGGGCTGCATTGGTCATTTTAAGCTGTGTGATATGGCATCAAAACACGGTGCTGGCCCGTCAGAAAGCCGCAAATGATATGTTGGCGGTTGAAAATAAAACCCTCAAAGAAGAAATCAACATCCTCAAAGAAAAATTGGCTGGTCAACAAGTAGTAAATGAATTACCCCAAAATGAGCTGTACCTGTACTACGAGATAAAGCCCGGCGATACCCTGGGGAAAATATCGCAACAATACTTCGGGACGGATGATCACGCTTCCCGGTTGGCTAAATTAAACGGCTTGACGGTTGAAGCCACACTTCAAGTCGGGCAAGTAATTAAAATACCCAAGAAATTGAATTAATTATAATTGAGCTTCATAACGATACCCGGGAATCACTAATAACACCGGTCCAATCAGATATTTCAACCCGGGAAGAAATTATCTTGCTTATTTTTATTTTTTTGGCATATAATTTAAACAGTCAACTGATAAGGGGGAGAACAAGTTGAGCAAACACATCAAAACCATCAATAGCCGCACGTTGCAGAGCACCGTCCGCAACGGGGGCTGCGGGGAGTGCCGGACATCCTGCCAGTCGGCCTGCAAGACCTCCTGCACGGTGGGTAACCAGGCTTGCGCCAGCGGTAAGAAAAATAACTGAACCTGATCCCGTACGGGATGAGGTCTTTTTTTTGGGAATTGTTCTGGAAGGGAATGAAACAATTTGATTCATGCCTTTACTTTCGACGGCACCAATATTGTGCTTGATGTGAACAGCAACGCGGTGCACGTGGTGGACGAACCGGCCTTCAATATTATTAAGGAATACGCCGGCGCGACCGGGGGGGAACTTGTGGAGAAGTATGCGCCGGTATACGGCCCGGATGTGGTACGGGAAATATTAAGAGAAGTGGACGAATTAAAAAACAAGGGACTGCTCTTTTCCGGCGATCCCCTGCCGGGCGGGTACCGCCCCCCGGAGGAGGGGGTCGTTAAAGCGCTTTGCCTGCACCTGGCTCATGACTGCAACTTGCGCTGCCGCTATTGCTTTGCCGGCCAGGGTGATTTCGGCGGCGACCGCGGGTTGATGTCCCTGGAGGTGGGCCGCGCGGCCATCGATTTTTTGATGCAAACCTCCGGCGGGCGCCGGCACGTCGAAGTGGATTTTTTTGGCGGCGAGCCGCTGCTCAACCGGCCGGTACTGTTTGATTTGGTCCAATACGGCCGGTTTCGGGCCCGGGAGGCGGGCAAAGAAATCAAATTCACCCTTACCACCAACGCCCTGCTGCTGGACCGGGAAATGCAGCGGTTTATCGGCGAAAATGACCTGGCGGTGGTACTTTCCATCGACGGGCGACCGGGTGTGCACGACCGCATGCGTCCCTTTCCCTCCGGCGAAGGCAGTTACCGGCGGGTTATGGAAAGGATCAAGCAGTTCGTCCACTCCCCGTACTGCGGAGAATACTATATCCGGGGTACCTTTACCAGGTATAACCTGGACTTTAGCGAGGACGTAAGGCACCTGGCGGAGGCCGGGTTTGAACATATTTCGGTGGAGCCGGTGGTGGCCGGGGCGGACACCGGCTACGCCCTGCGGGATGAGGACGTCCCCGTTTTACTGGAGGAATACGAAAAATTGACCAGGTACCTGTTGGGTAGGCACCGCCAGGGCCGCCCGGTGGATTTTTTCCACTTCAACATCGACTTGGAGGACGGCCCCTGCCTGCCCAAGCGCCTGACCGGTTGCAGCGCGGGGCTGGAATACCTGGCGGTGACCCCGGGTGGAGACTTGTACCCCTGTCACCAGTTTGTGGGCCGGCAGGACTTCAGGATGGGCAATGTCTTCGAGGGTTTGAACAGCAATCCGGCATGTTTTTTCCGGGAGGCCCATATATATAATAAGAACGCGTGCGGGCAGTGCTGGGCCAAATTTCACTGCAGCGGCGGTTGTCATGCCAACGCCCTTGCCTTTAACGGCAACTTGCTGGAACCTTACCGGTTGGGGTGCCTGCTGGCCCGCAAGCGACTGGAATGCGCGTTATATCTCAAGGTATGCACGCAAAAATAAATACCGGGCGGCAATTATCAGGGGGCGTAAACAGGCCCCCTTATTTTCCATCCACCGGGTCTAAAACCTCCGGCTTTCAGCCGGAAAGCTTTAGCGCTTGTTTCTTGATCCCCGTTTAAAAACGGGGGTTTTGGGGAAGCGGTGGAATGTTCAACTACCCCCGACTGAAGTCGGGGGGTTGCGGCACTCGTGCTTAAGTACCAAACCCACCTGCTTTAGCAGGTGGTGGTTAAGTTCGCTAAAAAAGGTGAGTTTGCGACAAGCTTCTTTCTGTGCTATAATAAAACAGGTTTGGCATCGATTATTTTGGCATGTTATGGTGTTTTAAGGAGTGGTAGCCAATTTTTAACCGGTTGACGGACAGATCAAACAATCAAACAAACCAAGATAAACTTAACTGGATTATTAGATTCGGTTCTCGTCCGGGTACCAAAAAGATTTTGCTGGTTTGCGTTCCCATCATTGTTATTTTGGCATTCATCTCGCAGGCCCGTTGCGCCGTTGTTTTGGGAAATGAGGTGGTGGCGGTGGCCCCCGACCGCCGGGTAGCCGAAGCTGCGGTTGAGGAGTATTTCACCCGGCTGGAGAGAATCACCGGGATGCCGGTTAAAGTAAAAGGAGAAATCAAGTACCGGCCCGTCTGGAAGTTTGGGACGGTTGCCGGCAAGGAGGAAATCCAGAGAAACCTGGCTGCCAAGGTGGATTGCCGTTACGAAGCCACCGGCATTTTCGCCGACGGCAAAATGATCGCCGCGGTCAAAGACGCCAAGGCGGCCAAAAAGGTGCTGGATACGCTTTTACATACGTATGATAACGACGGGGCATGGAAAGTATCCTTCAAGCAAAAGGTGGAACTCAAACCGGTGGAGGTGGCCGGCTCCGACCTGATGGACCCGGAAGAAGCGGTGGAATATATCCGGTTTGGCGGCACCAGGGCCAGTACCTATGAGATTAAGGAAGGCGACACGCTGTGGGATATCGCCGCGGCGGTGCAACTGCCGGTTGATAAACTGTTACAGGCCAACCCGGAACTGAACCCGGAAACGATGCAAATCGGGCAGCAAATAAAAATTTCCCAAACGTGCCCGCTGGTTGACGTAATCAGCACGTACCGGGATACCCGCCGGGAAGAGATTCTATACCGGGTGCAGGAAAGAGTGGACGACAGCCTGTATTTGGGTGAACGCAAGCTGGTGCAGCGGGGTAAACCAGGAGAGCGGGAAGTTGTTTACAATGTCGCCCTGGAAAACGGGGTGGAGATTAAAAGGAAAGTTCTAAAGCAAAAAGTTATTACCGAACCGGTGCCGCAAATTATCGCCAAGGGCTCCCGGAAACTGCTGGCCTTCCGGGGGGGCAACAGCCGCCTGGCTTACCCCACCGTGGGCGCTGTTACCTCGCCTTTTGGCAACCGCCACGGCCGCCTGCATCGAGGGGTGGATATCGCAGCCAATTACGGCAGCCCCGTGGTGGCGGCGGAGGCCGGCACAGTGTTAAGGGCGGGCTACCGGGGTGCGTACGGACTGTGTATTGACATCAGTCACGGCGGTGGAGTGGTTACCCGCTACGCGCACCTTTCCTCGGCAGCGGTGAAACCGGGGCAGCGGGTGGAGCGGGGCCAGTTTATCGGGCGGACCGGTTCCTCGGGCAATTCCACCGGGCCACACCTGCACTTTGAAGTGATCGTCAACGGTGAGCACAAGAACCCGTCGCTATTTATCTAATTTGCCCGTAACATACCTGGAATCGGCTTTCCATGTAATGCTGTTTGCCTTGGGCCGCGTTTAAGGTATAATGTTTTTGTATGAAATTAAGTCCAAGTATGAGGGGCGAAACAAATATGGCTAAAAAAAGCACTAAAAAAACTCAAAAGGGCGTCTCCTCATCATTTGTAAACGTGGCCGGGCGAAAAAAACAGCAAAAGATTGTGTTTATCATCCTTACCATAGTGCTGGGGGTGGGGTTGGTCGGTTCCTCCATGTTCTGGGCTTTTGGCGGCAGTAACAGTATCACCGACAATTCGGCAGCAACCGAAACCCGACCGGAAGTTACCGCGGAGGAACAAATCAAAAACCTGGAGGCCATGTTAAAGGAAGATCCGAAGAACACCGAATTAATGGGGCGGCTGGCGGAGCTTTACTGGCAGAATGGCAAGGCCCGGCAGGCGGTGGACACCTACTCCAGGGCGCTGGAGATTAAGCCCGGTGACGTCAGGTTGCGCAAGGACCTGGCGCTCACTTATTACCTGATGGGAGAATACGATAAAGCCGTAAGCGAAATTGAGGAAGTTCTGAAACAAAATTCCAGTGACGCCCAAGCGCATTACTATTTGGGCCAGTTTTACGCTTATCGCAGCGATGGCGGCCGGGATGTCGACAAGGGCATCAAGGAACTGGAGGAATTTGTGCGTTTGCAAAAAGAGGGGATTGACGTGCAAAAGGCCCGGCAAATGATCGAGGAATTAAAGTCGGGCAAACAGTAAAATGACGGGGCCAGGGCTTGTCTGGCCTTTTTTTGTTAGATTTTACCGTGGGAATGAATAAACATTGATTATATAATTGATTTATCAACTTGGAAAAGGTGAATATCATGAACCCGGAACCGTTGATAAATATGAAGGCAGCCAGGGCTCCGGTTTCCCGCCCGGCAAAGTTTATATCCGCACTGCTGGCGCTTTTGTTCGCAGTGAGTGTATTTTTGCTGGTCCGGGTACCGGACGGTGTCAAGGGTTACATTTACAGCATTTTCAGGGAAATCGCCCGGGGGCAGATGTTGCTGCGCACCCAGGGGTGGCGGCAGATGGAAGATGCGCATTTCATCATCCGCTACCGGGGTGACGAGGATTCGGCCCGCCTGGTTCTGGAAACGTCCCGGATTTTTTACCGGCGCATCTGCAACGATTTGTCCTGTGTTCCCGGGAAAAAAATCCCCATTGTGGTTTATCCCTCGCGGGAGGAGTTGAACGCCAGCTTTGGTTGGCCGGCCAGTGAAAACGCCATGGGCGTTTACTGGGGTGGCGTGATCAGGGTGCTGGCGCCCGAGGCCTGGATCAGGGACAGTGATCCGGAAGTGGTGGAGCAAATTTTTCAACAGGCGGGCCCGATGGCTCACGAAATAACCCACCTGGTGTTGGATTACCTGGCCCGGGGCAATTACCCCCGCTGGTTTACCGAAGGCCTGGCCCAGTACGAGGAATATAAAATTACCGGGTTTATGTTTGATCATCCGGAAGGGATTTGGGACCGGGGATTGTATCCCTTACAGAGGATGGACCGCAATTTTGACGCTTTGCCGGACCAGGCCCTGGCTTACCGGGAATCCCTTTCGGTCGTGGAATATATTGTAGCGGTCTATGGCGAGGACGGGCTGAATAACATAATAAGGAATTTGGCCCGGGGCATCAACCTGGCCGATTCCCTGGAACAAGCCCTGGGCATGGATATGATATCTTTTGAAAAGGCATGGCACGAATGGTTGGCCGGGGAATTGGGCCAGTCCCCGGCCGTAAAACGGGAGGAAGAATTTTAAACATGGACAAACTGGTTATTTACGGGGGAAAACCTTTGCGGGGCAAAGTTCGGATCAGTGGTGCGAAAAACGCTTCCCTGGCCATTTTGTGTGCTTCCATTATGGCCGGTGAACCGGTCTTGTTGGAAAATGTTCCGGACATCAGCGATGTCCGGGTGATGATAGAAATAATCAGGCATATCGGGGCGGAAGTCACCTGGGAGGGGGATTCCTCGCTGCGGATTATCGCACCGTCAAAACTGGCCGGCGATCCGCCCTGTGAACTGGTGAAGAAGCTGCGGGCCTCCAATTTGCTGCTGGGACCGCTGCTGGCCAGGTTCGGGCACGCCAGGGTTTCCCTGCCCGGGGGATGCAATATCGGAGTCAGGCCGATGGACCTGCACTTCAAGGGCCTGGCCGGGCTGGGCGCCGGGATCGACCTCCACGGCGGGTATGCCGTAGGTAAATCCGGGCCCCGCTTGAAAGGCGCCCGGATTTACCTTGATTTTCCCAGCGTCGGCGCAACGGAAAACATCATGATGGCCGCCTGCCTGGCCGATGGACAAACCGTGCTGGAAAATGTGGCTAAGGAGCCGGAAATAGTAGACCTGGCCAATTTCCTGAACTGCCTGGGTGCGAAGGTGCGCGGCGCCGGGACTGATATCATTAAAATCGAGGGTGTGTCCGAATTGGGCGGGTGCATGCGCTATGCCGTGATCCCCGACCGGATTGAGGCCGGTACTTTCATGGTGGCCGCTGCGGCCACCCGGGGGCAGGTGGAATTGGAAAACATCATTCCGCCGCACGTGGAACCAATCAGCGCCAAGCTGCGCGATGCCGGAGTGGACGTGACGGAAAACGGGGACGTGCTTACCGTGGGGGTGAACGGCCCCCTGCGCCCGGTGGATATAAAAACGCTGCCCTATCCCGGGTTCCCCACCGATATGCAGTCCCAGATGATGGCGTTTCTTTCCACCGTGGAGGGTACCAGCGTAATTATAGAGAATATCTTTGAAAACCGGTTCCAGATTGCGGATGAGCTGAAAAGAATGGGCGCCCGGATCAAAGTGGAAGGCCGCATGGCGGTGGTGGAAGGGGTACCGGCGCTGCACGGCACCCAGGTCCGGGCTACCGACCTGCGCGCGGGTGCGGCTCTGGTGATCGCCGGCCTGATGGCCCGGGGGCGGACAGTGGTTTCCAATACCTGCTATATTGACCGGGGATACCACCAATTGGAAGAAAAGCTCAGATCATTAGGGGCCGATTTAACCAGGATGCGACACGGGGACGGTTCTCTCTTGTAGCATAATTTGGATGCTGGAAGAAGCCGGGCGCTCCCTGGCCAGACGTTCCCACACAATATATGATGCGCCCTTTCTTGTTGCACGATCCGTCCCCGTGTCGCATGGGTGGGCTACAGTTTGACTTCATCATACCACCATTTACATCCATGAGGAAGTGGAGTAAATGAGAATTACCGTGGCTGCAGTAGGCAAGTTAAAGGAGCAATACTGGCGGGATGCGGTCAAGGAATACACGAAGCGGCTGGGTGCTTACTGCCGCCTGGAAATATACGAAGCGGCCGACGAGGCTTTTTCCGAGGGGCTGTCGGCGGCGGAGGAAGAACAAATAAAGGCCAGGGAGTGGCATCGGCTGGCCCGGTACCTGCGGGCGGGTACATACTTGGTGGCTCTTGACGTGCGGGGTGAAGAGGTATCTTCCGAGCAACTGTCCGCCCGCCTGGACAATCTGATCCTGGCCGGCCGCAGCGACATCACCTTTTTAATCGGCGGCACCCTTGGCTTGCCGGAGGAGGCGCTCAAACAGGCCAACTGGCGTTTGTCTTTCTCAAAGATGACCTTTCCGCACCAGCTCATGCGGGTGATATTGTTAGAGCAAATTTACCGGGCATTTAAAATTTCCAAGGGCGAGCCTTACCACCGGTAACGTAGTAGTATACGATGGTGCGACAGGGGACAGTTCTCACTTGTCGCATGCTATCCGTTTTGTTAAAATAGACAGAAATAATTTAGTGCCAATAGAACCGTCCCCATGTCGCGTCCCCATGTCGCGTCCCGAACCGTCCCCATGTCGCGTCCCCATGTCGCGTCCCATGCCCATGTCGCACATGTCGCATGCGAAAAGAAGGGGTGTCCCCCGATAAAGGAAGGAAATGAATGAGCTGGAATTTTTGGCGTAAGTTAAAGAAAAGCAAAGAAAATGTGACTTTGGAGCAACTTAATGAACAAATAATGCAAATAGTTGCACATATATCCCGGCAAAGTGAACAAATCGCCAAAAGTAATGAACAAATGGCGGAGCTGGGTATACAATTGAATAAGCTTGCCCGCTTACAATATAAAACGGGACAGGACATGCAGGTAAAGCTGGAAAAGTTGATGATTGGCATAGATGACGCCCGGCAACACTGGCAGGCGGCCCGCGATGCCGAATTAACGCAATTGCATGCCATGGAACGGCAGATTGATTCTTTGATGATGGTTCTTATCAACTGGATTGACGATATTGACTTGATTAGTGCCAGGTTGCAGGATGGGGAACAAGAAGCCTGGCGGCAATTACTGAAAAAATGGGCCGGGCAGATATTAACGGCACTGGCCGGGATCGGCGTTCACGAACTGGAGGTCAAGGGTCGTAGTTTCAACCCGCAATTGGCGGAGTCAATCGGTACGGTGGCTTGCAGCCCGTCCGCGCCGGGAGCATCAAACGATGGGCATACTCGCTCTACCGTGCCGTACCAAGTGGTGGAGGTTGCCAGGCGGGGTTTTGTTTTCAATGACGGACGGTTGCTGCGAAAAGCGCAAGTTATTACCATGCGGGAGGAAGTATAATATGAGCAATATTGATGACAAGTATGCCCGGCCAACCTTTCGCCCGGTCGTGGGGATCGATCTTGGTACAACCAATTCCGCAGTGGCATTCATCCACCGCGGAAAACCGGAGATCATACCATCGCCACAGGGCAGGCGGATTACCCCATCAGTTGTATTGATCGACCTGAAAAACAGGATCATTGTGGGTGAGGATGCGCGTGCCGCTCTTGTTGCCATGCCCGATCGTACCGTTGCTGCGGTAAAACGGAAGATGGGCTCCAAAGAACGCATACCGGTCGGTGGACAAGCACTGCTTCCACAGGAAATTTCCGCCCTAATCCTGAAAGAGCTGAAAAGTTATGTTGATACCCGGCTGGGTGAAGGTGAAAAGGAAGCGGTAATTACGGTGCCGGCCTATTTTACCGACGAACAGCGCCGGGCGACAAAGCAAGCGGGGGAACTGGCCGGGTTCGTCGTGGAGCGAATTATCAACGAACCCACTGCCGCTGCACTTGCTTTCGGCCTGGATCACCTGGAAGAAGACCGGCACATTCTTGTTTATGACCTGGGCGGCGGTACGTTTGATGTTTCCATCGTGGAAATGATGAGCGGCGTTTTGGAAGTAAAAGCAACTACGGGAAATAATCACCTGGGCGGCGAGGATTTCGACTGGAAGATCGTTGACTGGTTGGCTGAAAAGATAATTGCAGAACACAACATCGACCCGCGGGACGATATTCGCGCCAGGGCATTGCTGAAGGAAGAGGCGGAAAAAATTAAAAAAGAACTGTCCGCTCGAGAAACTGTTACCGTATCGTTACCTGTAGTGACAGTCAAGGATAATCGTCCAGTGGGCCTTGATCTTGAGTTTACCCGTGAACAACTGGTTGCCCTTATCGATCCCCTGCTGCAGGAGACAATGAACCACGTGCAGCGCGTGCTGGCAGATGCGGGACTTGTCAAGGATGATATAGATGAGATTCTGCTTGTCGGGGGGTCAACGAGGATACCGCGTGTACATGAATTAATCCGCAACTTTTTTGGCAAAGAACCGCGCATGGATGTAAATCCCGACGAAGCAGTGGCACTGGGGGCGGCTGTTCAAGCAGGCTTGAAGTCGGGGTCGCTGTCCAAAAGCGGGCTTGTGGCGACAGATGTTGCCCCGTTTTCCATGGGGATTGCCGTGCTGAAGGAATGGAAGGGTATCACGTTACGCCCGGGCGGTTTTCATGCGATTATTCCACGCAACACCACCATTCCGGTGACGCGCACGGAAACATTCTATACCACATCTGACGGGCAAACCGCTGCTTCCATCGAAATTTACCAGGGCGAGCATGAGTGGACGAAACACAATCACCGGCTGGGAGAATTTTTATTGGAGGGCATCCCCCCTAACAAAGCCGGGGCGGAAGCCGTCGAGGTGACCTATCGCTATAATCTAAACGGCATTCTTGAAGTAACAGCCAGGTGTGTGTCCACCGGCAAAGAGATGAGTGTTACTGTGCAGGACGCATTGAACCGTGATTCGCAGGAAGCGTTTTCTGAAAGCGCGGCAAGGCTGGAGGCGCTCTGGCAAAATGTCGATAATGAGGATTTTGACGATGAACTGGTCGGGGAGGAAATGGAACTGTTCAATGAGTTGCCGGATAACGGAGATGAACAATTGGAAGTGGACCAGGAGCTCGCATCTGCCGATATGCATGAAGAAGCATCCGGTTTACTTGCCCGGGCCCAAAAGTTACTTCCTACATTGGCCGGTGCAGAACGGTTGAAGCTGGAAAAAGCTATTCATTTACTGAATAATGCCATGTCCGGGGATGATATCGACCAGCTCCAGGAAGCCCTTGACAGGGTGACGGACTTGATGATCGACCTGGAATTCAAGGAGTAAAATGAAAAGATGGAAAAACCAAAACCATCCCGGAGAAAATCGCGCAAGCCCAAAATTGAAAATTATTACAAAATACTTGGCACCCGGTCCAATGCATCCCAGGAAACGATTAAAAAGAAATATATTGAATCAGTTAAGTCTTTCCCTCCGGAAACCCATCCCGAAGAGTTTCAGCGCATCCGCCGGGCTTATGAAACGCTCCGCGATCCGGTCAAACGCCGGGAATACGATTTGATGAGGAAGTACGGTGGCAAGATCGAACGGATTATGGAAGAGGCCCTGGCATTTGCGGAAGATGAACAATGGGATAAGGCCGCAAACTTGTTGCACCAGGCCCGGAAAATCGCTCCGGATAATATGCAAATATGCCTTGCGCTGGGCCAGATCGCCCTCCTCCAAGACGATGAACAAACGTTCCAGGAACAGTTTGAACTGGCGGGCAACCTGGCTCCGGAAAATGAGAAAGCGTTGATTTTGGCGCTTAAGGCCAGGTTGTTACTGGAAAAAGATCGCCCGGAAGAAGCTCTTGAGATACTGGAATATGCGCGGGCACAATACCCGGAGCATGGTGACCTGTTACAAAGCATGTATATTGATGTCTACAAGATTCTGGGACGGGAAGATGATTTGTGGGCCCTCACCATGGATACGCTACCGTCCCCGGACTCCCGGAATCCGGAGGACATCTTCGTTTATATTCATTGGATCAACATAATGATCGAACTGGAAAAATGGGACGTCTGGTCTGCAGTCCAGTTGCGCACGCGCAAATTTTTAAAAGCTATTCAAGATGAAGAAGACAAGCTTATGGTTATAACCGCCTTGCTGAGCGAGCACAATGAATATTTTGAAACGGGCTGTTTTCGTGAAGCCATGCTGTTTATTGATCTGGCGCATAATATTGATTCCAAAAACCCGCATATAAAACAGCAACGCCGCAAAACCCGGGAGTTGTTGCGTGTTGAGAAAGAGCTGGATCGCTTGTGTGCTGACCCGGACATTTTTCCACTAGTTAGCACGTATGCAATTGAATGGTTTTATGAAAAATATACAACGCTTGAAGATACCTCCCAGATAAGGGAAAAAAGGATAAGCATTTTGGAGAATTTATATTCGGATTATGGTGATTACATAGATATAAATATTGCTGATGGCGTTCTGGCTATCCGAAGGAAATACCCGCTTATTTACAATAGTTTTCAGGCGCAATGGGATGAGCTGCTTAACGAGCGGGCGACGGCTCACCGGCGATAAGCTAAGATAAATAAAGATTGCCGGGCGGATTAAAACCTCCACCGCCACGTTAAAGTGTTCGGTGCGCCCAAATAATGGAAATTAAAACGCAGACCCCCGGCTTCAGTCGGGGGTAGTTGAATATTCTACCGCTTCCCCAAAACCCCCGTTTTTAAACGGGGGTCAAGAAACAGGCGCTAAAGCTTTCCGGCTGAAAGCCGGAGGTTTTAGACCTGGCGGCTGGAAAATAAAACACCCTTTTTGTTTGCCGGGGAACCGGCAGATGAAAGGGGGATTTTTATGCCTCCCTGACAATGGTGGTATAATGATTTTAACTTGATAATCAATCGATCGTTACTCAAAGGAGCATCACCAATGTTACATTTTATAGAAACGTTATTCGTTGCTTTATGCGGCGGGGTTCTTTTCCACTTTTTACACATCCCCCTGGCGTGGATGTTGGGGCCTTTAACGGCAATAATGATCTGGAAATCAGTGCTTAAACGGGTTGTGTACTGGCCGGTCGGGCTGCGCAACGCGGGGTTGATCGTTCTCGGTTGCCTGCTGGGCGGTTCGTTTACCCTGGCCACCGGCCTGCAGATTTTCAAACAACTGCCGACTATGTTGCTGGCAACGGCAACGACGGTTCTTTTCAGCCTGTTGGTGGGCTGTATTACCTGCCGGCAAACCGGGGTCAGCCTGGCCAGCAGCGTACTCGGAAGCATACCTGGCGGCCTTACGCAAATGGCGGTGTTGGGCGAAGAGATCGCGGACACGGATATCACGGTTATAACATTCATGCAAACGTTTCGCTTATTGTCGGCAATTTTTATCGTCCCATTTGTCGTCATTCACGGGCTGGCCAAACATTCCGGGGATATGGCCTACGCCGGCACGGCAGGGGCGGGCGGTATTCCACCGGCCGAAATTACTTGGGTTTGGGCTTTGTTTTTAGGCGTGGCCCTGGTTTCAATATGGGTCGCGCAGCGTGTTCACCTGCCCACACCATTTCTACTCGGACCTCTTCTGGGGTCCGCCATTCTTGTTCTAGCCGGTTTGCAAGCGCCGCGGGTGCCCGGGTATCTCATAGTTGCCGCCCAAATCTGCATCGGTGCGTATTTGGGTTTGACCATGCGTTTTGAAAGTTTGAGCGACTGGAAGAGGATCTTGCCCTATACCCTTGGGGGAAGTGTGGCCATAGTTTTTTTTGCGCTTGCTATTGGTTACCTGCTTACTTGCCTGCACCCGTTAAAACTTGCCGATGCCTTTTTAAGCACGGCGCCAGGCGGAATAGCGGAAATGGGATTGACGGCCGTTCTGGTCAAAGCCGATCTTTCCCTGGTAACCGCTTATCAGATGTTCAGACTGTTGTTTATTTTGTTCGTTGTCCCACCCGTATTGAAATGGTGGCTGGGAAGTGTTTCAAGAAAAACGGGGACTGTCATTAGGAAGAATGCGGGGAGTCCTTAAATTGACATTGGTGGCAAGTAGATGCCATGACTAATTGAAAAGGGATTGCTGGGTACTTTTACATGTACTGGCATGCAGCAGTTCCGGCTCAATTCAACCTAATGCCGGGTAGTTTTATGCTAAATATGGTATAATGTATTGTCGTAGGATGGTATTAACTGATAACCGAGGATTATTAAAGCGTAACCGGGATAAGGGGTTAGGGAACAGTATCATAAAAAGAAGGGTTTTGGGTTAAGATATGGAAATATGAACCAACCCTTTAAAATAAAGTTTAGTAGCAGAAATGATGTCTTTACCCAAGGAGGAAATAGATCAATATGCGGACCCAGGGCATCGAGCATTGCAGCTGTATGAAAAACCATGAGGCGACCGGGGAAACGGATGTGAAAAAGCCTGTCAACTTTATTCAAAGCATCATTAACGAGGACTTGACTAACAATAGAAACGACGGACGGGTGCATACTCGTTTTCCGCCTGAACCAAACGGCTATCTGCACATCGGGCATGCCAAATCCATCTGCCTCAACTTCGGTATCGCCGCCCGGTACGGGGGCCTCTGCAACTTGCGTTTTGACGACACCAATCCAAGCAAAGAGGAAGTCGAATACGTGGAGTCCATCAAGGCCGACGTCAAGTGGCTGGGTTTCGACTGGGACGACAGGCTGTTCTACGCGTCGGATTACTTTGAACAGTTGTATGAATATGCGGTGCAGTTGATCAAGGACGGCAAGGCCTATGTCTGCGATTTGAGTGCGGAGCAAATCAGGGAGTACCGCGGCACTCTCACCGAGCCCGGCAAGCCCAGCCCGTATCGTGACCGCTCGGTGGAAGAGAACCTCGACCTGTTCCGGCGGATGCGGGCGGGGGAATTTCCGGATGGTTCCCGGGTACTCCGGGCCAAAATCGACATGGCCTCGCCCAATTTGAACATGCGGGATCCGGTTCTATACCGCATCATGCGGGCAACGCACCACCGGACGGGCGATAAGTGGTGCATTTACCCGATGTACGACTTCGCCCATCCCCTTTCGGATGCCATCGAAGGAATTACGCATTCGATTTGCACGTGTGAGTTTGAGGATCACCGCCCGCTGTACGATTGGGTGCTGGAGGCATGTAAGATCAAGAACCCACCCCGGCAAATCGAATTTGCCCGGCTCAACCTGAGTCACACCGTGATGAGCAAGCGCAAGCTCCGGCAGTTGGTGGAAGAGGGATACGTCAGGGGATGGGACGACCCGCGCATGCCCACCATCTCGGGGTTGCGGCGGCGCGGTTACACGCCGGAGGCCATCCGGGACTTCTGCGAGCGCATCGGGGTGGCCAAGGCCAACAGCATTGTTGATATTGCCATGCTGGAACACTGTATCCGGGAGGATTTGAACCTCCGGGCGCCGCGGGTGATGGCGGTGCTGCGCCCCTTGCGGGTGGTCATCGAAAACTACCCGGAGGATCGAGTGGAAATGCTGGACGCTGAGAACAACCCGGAAAACCCCGGAATGGGTTCGCGGCAAATTCCCTTTTCCCGGGTGATTTATATCGAGCGGGATGATTTCATGGAAGACCCGCCGAAAAAATTTTTCCGCCTGGCCCCCGGCCGCGAGGTGCGGCTCAAGCACGCCTATATCATCAAGTGCGAACGGGTGGTCAAGGACGAGCAAACAGGTGCGATTATAGAACTGCGCTGCACTTACGACCCGGCGACACGCAGCGGTATGGCTACGGAAACGCGCAAGGTCAAGGGCACATTGCACTGGGTTTCCGCCGCCCACGCCGTCGAGGCCGAAGTGCGGTTGTACGACCACCTGTTTCTGAAAGAAAGTCCGGATGAAGACGAGGATTTTAAAGCCAATTTAAACCCGAACTCACTGGAAACGTTGACCGGGTGCATGGTGGAACCCGGCCTGGCGAGCGCGGCGCCGGGCAGCAGGTACCAGTTCCTGAGGCAGGGGTACTTCAGCGTCGATCCCGACACGTCCGGTAACAAACCGGTGTTCAACCGGATCGTTTCCTTGAAGGATACCTGGGCCAAGATCAAAAAGGCGCAAGAAAATAGATGATGCTGGAAATTGAAGCCCTTCAAAACCACTCCCGTAGGTTGGATTTTGAAGGGCTATTTTAATTTTAAAATTTATGAGAGAAGTGTGGCAGTAAAAGACAAATTATTATTGACATAAGTTCATAATGGGTTTATATTAGATTTGAACATATGAACATAAACCCGCAAGGAGTGATTTTTTTGCGCAAGTTTATTTGCGTTTCCTGTGGTAAAAGCGCCGAGTTGGGCTGGTGTACGAACCAGCGCGGCAGGGACATGATATGCCCCGATTGCGGGGGCAAAATGATCCGTGATGACAGAGCCGGAGTTGGTGGTGGTGGCCGTTTGAACCAGCCCGGCATTATGGGAGCCGGTAGTGGAACTCCCGGAACAGGGTTTGGCCGGGGAGTTTGCGACCGTGGTTCCGGCCGGGGACGCGGTCGGCAAGGGAATTGTAGGAGGGTGATTTAAATGAGGATTGCGGTTGGCGCCTCCGGGCCTTCAAAAGACGCGCCGGCGGAAGAACGTTTCGGGCGCTGCGCTTATTTTGTGGTGTTTGACGAAAACGGCAACGTGCTGGAGACAATTAACAATGAAGGTGCGGCCAGCGCTGAAGGGGCAGGTATCAGAACCACCCAGATTTTACTTGATCACAATGTAAATGTGGTGCTCACCGGCAGGGTGGGTCCCAAGGCCATAAATGCCCTGCTGGCCGGCGGGGTGGCGGTTTATACCGGTGTTGCGGACACGGTGTCCGGGACCCTGGAAAACTATAAAAAAGGACTCATGCAGCCGCTGGCCGTTCCCAATGCCCGTCAACATTCGGGCAAGGGGCCGGAGAAGCGGGTGGTTAAATGATTATTTCCGTGGCCAGCGGCAAAGGAGGAACGGGAAAAACTACGGTTGCCACAAGTATGGCCCTGGCATTGCAAGCCTGTGATCATGTTACCTTTCTTGATTGTGATGTTGAAGAGCCCAACGGGCATATTTTTCTTAATCCGGAGTTTACGGAAACAGAGAACATATATATCGAAGTGCCTAAAATCGATCCGGGCAAATGCAATTTATGCGGGAGATGCGCCGAAGTATGTGCTTTCAACGCCCTGCTTGTCGCCGGGGAAGCGGTTATCACCTTCCCCGAACTGTGTCATGGCTGTGGCGGTTGCCGGTATTTTTGCCCTGTGGGGGCTATTTCGCCGGAACCGAAACAAATCGGCACGGTGGAACGGGGCGTGGCCGGGCGGTTGGCTTTTGTACGCGGGCGCCTGGAAGTTGGTGCTGCGTTAAGCCCGCCCCTGGTTGACGCGGTAAGAAAAAACCGGGGGCCCGGGGGAATTACCATTGTGGATGCCCCGCCCGGCACTTCCTGCCCGGTCATCCACTCCGTCCGGGGTACGGATTTCTGCCTGCTGGTTACCGAGCCCACCCCTTTCGGGTTAAACGACCTGGATCTGGCCGTGCAAATGGTCAGGAGCCTGGGGGTGCCCTGCGGCGTACTGATCAACCGTGCCCGGGAAGGGTGGGGGATCATTGAAAAGTATTGCCGGCAAGAAGGAATAACCGTAATGATGAAGATACCCTTGAGCCAGGAAATAGCCGAGGCTTATTCCCGGGGAGTGTCTCTGGCAAAGTTCGACAGGGGCTGGAATGACGCATTCAAACAGCTTTACCGGGAGATCGGGGGGCTGGTTGCCAATGAAAGAAGTCACTGTAATCAGCGGTAAAGGTGGAACCGGTAAAACAAGCATCACCGGCTCTTTTGCCGTGCTTGCCCAAAACCATGTGCTGGTTGACTGCGACGTGGACGCCGCCAATTTACACCTTTTGCTTGATCCTGAAATCCAGGTGAGAAAAAATTTTTGGGGCATGCCCAAGGTTGAAATTGATCCACAAAAATGCACCGGTTGCGGCCTGTGTGAGGAACTGTGCCGTTTTGGCGCCGTCAAGCAAGGCCGGGTGGATCAAATGTCCTGTGAAGGCTGCCGGGTGTGTTACCATGCCTGCCCCGAAGGAGCGGTGCGGTTGGTGGAAAACCTGGCCGGGGAGTGGTTTATCTCCAGGACCCGTTACGGTCCTTTTGTCCACGCCCGGCTGGGGGTCGCTCAAGATAATTCGGGCAAGCTGGTGGCGGAGGTGCGCCGGCAGGCCCGCAGCCTGGCCGAGAGGGAGGGGAGGGAATTAATTATCACCGACGGCCCGCCGGGGATCGGCTGCCCGGTAATATCCGCCCTGGGCGGTACCGACCTGGCCTTGGTGGTGGTTGAACCCACCCTTTCTTCCATTCATGACCTGGTCAGGGTGATCAGGCTGGCGGAACATTTTGGGGTTAAAACGGCGGTGTGTATCAACAAGTGGGATATTAACCCCAGAAACAGCCGCACGGTGGAAATTATGTGCCGGGATATGGACATACCGTTGATCGGCAGGGTTGGCTACGACCCCGCCGTGATTGCCGCGGCCATGGAGAGAAAGCCCGTAGTGCAGGTGATGAGCGCGGTGGTGGACGACATTGTTTCGCTCTGGCATTGCGTTGAGCGGCAATTGGGTATATAGTTTTCTATTGGGAGTGAAAGGCAGTACGCGGGTATAAGTTTATCAAAGGGGGAGAGGAAATTGTCACAAGAAGACAAATGCAGTACATGCAATCAAAAAACGGAGGGGTGCTCGCCGGATACATGCGGTATCCAAACGCTGCCCCAGAATGAGTATAACGATATCAGGCATGTAATTGCCGTGATGAGCGGCAAGGGCGGGGTGGGCAAATCTTCGGTATCCGCCTTGGTAGCCCTTAGCCTGGCCCGCAAGGGTTACCAGGTGGGCATTCTGGACGCCGACATTACCGGCCCCAGCATACCCAAGATGTTCGGCATCAGCGGGCTTCCCGACCGGGATGAAAATGTGCTTTACGCCAAAATGACGGGCAAGGGCATTAAAGTAATGTCGTTGAACTTGTTGCTGGAAAACGAAGACCAGCCCGTGATCTGGCGGGGGCCGATCATTGCCGGAGCCGTCAAGCAGTTCTGGACCGACGTGGCCTGGGGCAAGGTTGATTGCCTGGTGGTGGACCTGCCGCCCGGGACGGGCGACGTACCCCTGACCGTAATGCAGTCGCTGCCCTTGGATGGCATAATCATCGTCACTTCGCCCCAGGACCTGGCCAACATGGTGGTTAGAAAGGCAGTGAACATGGCCAGGCACATGAACGTCCCCATCCTGGGATTCGTGGAAAACATGAGTTACCTGCGTTGCCCGGACTGTGGCAGGGAAATCAAGGTTTTCGGTGAAAGTCGCGCCGCGTCGCTGGCCACATCCATGGGCCTGCGGTTGCTGGAGAGGCTGCCCATCGACCCCGCCCTGGCCGAACTCTGCGATGCCGGGCGGATCGAACAGTACGAGCCGGAATTGTTTCAGGGCCTGGAGGATGTTCTGGGCAAGCAATTAAAGAACCTGTGCTAAAATGGAATCTTGTGCTTTGTAAAGCGTAGACGATGGCCCTTCCGGGATTGGAGGGGCATTTTGTTTATAAATGCCATGGATCGCCTATGGACTGACGCCTGTTAATTAATTAAAATAAAGAGAGGGCCGGCGGGACAAATTTTGGCCTTTTTCCAACAGACGCCCGCGTTGCTGGCGCTTGATCCCGTCATAGCCGGAGCCTTGGCCCCGTAGAGGGCGTGAAGAGTGGTTTATTCCACATATTTTTACCGGTACGGGCAAGGTTTTTGTGCGAAATACCACAAAAAAATAATGCTGCCGGGAAGGAATAATGCAAATTGTAACGAATAGCTTACGTATGTAAGTTTTTTCAATGGTACCGGCGAATAACCGCATCTTGGTCCAAAACGCTGCGGGGCGTTGGTTGGGCTGAGTTTTTCGCGTCTTTGTGACTGTGCGGTTGCAGTTATAGTATGGCCTATTGAAATTTCATTTAATTCTGGAAGGGGGTGGAGTTAGGTAAACTAAACTGCCCGTTGACGGATATCTTTGGTCTTTAACATGTACTTAACCAAAGGAGGTATTGCAGTGGCTTTTGAACCCAAAGAACCGCAAAAAGAAATAAAGTACTCCGAAATGCGGATCTACACCGACGAAGAATTGAACAACTACACGGAAGAAGAACTGAAAAACTTTAAAATCAAGCATGACATTCCCGACCTGGAAGAGCTCGAAAAAGGGCCGTGGCCCAGCTTTGTGTCCGACGCCAAGCAGGGCGCCCTGCACAGGAGAAAGCTTGCCGACGACAGAATGTTGATTGACCGGGACGTAATCGAGGACATGCTCGGCCAGCTTCAGGTTTCTTTCAATGACGGTGAAACTCACTGGAAACACGGCGGTATTGTGGGTGTGTTCGGATACGGCGGCGGCGTTATCGGTCGTTATTCCGACCTGCCGGAAAAATTCCCCTCCATCGCCCATTTCCACACCATTCGCGTGAACCAGCCGGCCAGTAAGTTTTACAATACCGACTTCCTGAGAACCATCTGCGACCTGTGGGAATACCGGGGCAGCGGCATGATGAACCTGCACGGCTCCACCGGCGACCTGGTATTGCTTGGCACCACCACCGAGCAGCTTGAACCCATTTTCTTTGAACTGACCAACGAACTGGATCAGGACCTGGGCGGCTCCGGCTCGAACCTGCGCACGCCTTCCTGCTGCATCGGTAAGGCACGTTGCGAATTTGCCTGCTATGACACCCAGGACCTGAGCTATGAACTGACCACTTATTACCAGGACGAATTGCACCGCCCGGCGTTCCCCTACAAGTTCAAGTTCAAGTTCGACGGCTGCCCCAACGGCTGTGTGGCCTCCATCGCCCGTGCCGACATGTCCTTCATCGGCACCTGGAGAGACGAAATCCGCATTGATCAAGACGCAGTTCAAGGCTATATCGCCGGTGACTTCGCTCCCAACGGCGGCGCTTTTGCCGGTAGGGACTGGGGTAAATTCGATATTCAAAAAGAAGTTATCGACCTGTGCCCCTCCAAGTGCATGAAATATGAAGACGGCGTGCTGACCATCGACAACAGCGAATGTGTCCGTTGCATGCACTGCATCAACACCATGCCCAGGGCTTTGAAACCGGGTAAAGATACCGGTATCAGCATTCTGTGCGGCGCCAAGGCTCCCATCCTGGAAGGCGCTCAGATGTCCACCCTGATCGTTCCTTTCATGAAGCTGGAACCTCCTTATGACAACGTCAAGGAATTCATCGAGAAAGTCTGGGAGTTCTGGATGGAGGAAGGCAAGAACCGCGAGCGCCTGGGCGAACTGATCCAGCGTTTCGGCCTGCCCAAGTTCCTGGAAATCATGGAACTGCCGCCCGCACCGCAAATGGTCAAGATGCCGCGTGAGAACCCGTACATCTTCTGGAAGGAAGAGGATGTGCCCGGCGGTTGGGACAGGGATATCAAAGATTATCGGGCCAGACATAAGAGATAAGGGATAGGAGGTTAGTGTAATGGCTTTATCTTTAGAAAGACTCGGCAAATACGATCCTGCGGATCCGCAAAAGAACAGGCGTACGGACCTTGGTCCCAGGCACTTCTGGCAGTATTTCCCTCCTGTCATTCAAAATAACTACGGCAAGTGGGCTTATCACGAAGTACTTGAGCCGGGTATTTTGGTGCACGTATCGGAAACGGGAGACAAGGTATATACCGTGAGATGCGGTGCGGCCCGCTTCATGACCGTTCAACATGTCCGGGAGATCTGTGACATTGCCGACAAGTACTGCGACGGCTATGTTCGTTTCACCACCCGGAACAACATCGAGTTCATGGTGGACAGCGTGGAAAAACTGGAGGCCCTGAAAAAAGACCTGCAAAGCCGCAAGTTTGCCGGCGGCAGCTACAAGTTCCCCATCGGCGGGACGGGCGCCGGTGTGACCAATATTGTGCACACCCAGGGCTATATCCACTGCCATACCCCGGCCACCGATGCCTCCTCCATGGTTAAGGCGGTCGCGGATGCGCTGTTTGACGAGTTCCAAAACATGCAGCTTCCGGCGAAGGTCAGGGTTTCCATGGCCTGCTGCCTGAACATGTGCGGCGCCGTGCACTGCTCGGACATCGCCCTGCTGGGCTACCACCGCAAGCCGCCGATCATTGACCATGATATTATCGACAAGGTCTGTGAAATTCCGCTGGCCATCGCCGCCTGCCCGGTGGGCGCCATTTCGCCCGATAAGACTCCGGAAGGCGGTAGAACGGTTAAAATCAAGAAAGACCGCTGCATGTTCTGCGGTAACTGCTACACCATGTGCCAGGCTCTGCCGCTCTCGGACAAAGAGGGCGACGGCGTGACGATCCTGGCCGGCGGCAAGATCTCCAACCGGATCAGCCCGCCCAAGTTCTCGAAAGTTGTCGTGCCCTGGCTGCCGAACAACTTCCCGCGGTTCCCGGAAGTGGTCGAGAACGTGAAGAAGATTCTCAACGCCTATGCCCAAAACGCCAACAAGTACGAGCGTCTGGGCGACTGGGCCGAGCGGATCGGCTGGGAGAAATTCTTCGAGAAGTGCGGTCTCGAGTTCACCGAGCACCTCATTGACGACTACCGCCTGGCCTATGACACCTGGCGGACCAGCACCCAGTTCAAGTTCACCGATGCGGCCTGGAATGTATCAAAAGCCGCCGGTGGGATAGACTAATTTATACTTGAGAAAATTTATACGGGGACAGACCTGTTGCTTTACAGAACAGGGCTGTCCCTGTATTTAAAAGGAGCGAGGATATTATGGCGATGGAAGACATTAAAAAAGCAATCGTTGAGTTTGCCGAAACCAACAAAAAAACCAAGTTTTATTTTAAAGATATAGAGAAAGCCGTCCAGAAAGTGATTCCGGACGCCAAAATGAGAGAGATTAAAAAGGCCTGCACGGAACTGATCAATGACGGCACTTTAATTTACTTCTCCACCGGCAGCAGCACCATGTACGGCCTCAAGGGCAGGGGCATGACCGAAGATCCGGAGTAAACCCTGGTATTGGGGAGAGGTTGCCGTCCTTTACGGGTGGTGGCCTCTCTTTTGTGTTAAAATCTGGATGGAAAGGCGGATAGCATGAAAACACCGCAGGATTCCAACGAATTTATCCGGCAGCAAATTGACATGCTGAACGAAAACCCGGAGTGTGCCAATGCCCAGTACAACCTGGGCGTTATGCTGATGCAGCAGGGGAAATTAAAAGAGGCCATCCCATATTTTGAAGAGGCCATTGCCAACAGCGGCCGCATGTTCGAGGCCTGCGTGAACCTGGGTTACATTTATTTCAAACTGGGAGATCTGGAGAAAGTTGTGGAGGCCAATCAAAAGGCCGTGGAAATGGAGCCCAGGTATGCCCGGGGGTATGCCAACCTGGGATTTGCCTACCTGCAGATGGCTAGAACGGACGAAGCCATTAAGGCGCTGGAGAAAGCCATCGAGCTTAACCCCGGCATTGCCCAGGCCTGGAGCAACCTGGTCAATGCCTACCTGCAGAAAGACGACCTGGACAAGGCGATCGAGACCGGTGAAAAACTGGTGGAATTTGCTCCGGAATTTGCCCTCGGCCATAATAATCTTGCCTATGCTTATTACCTGAAGGAAGATTACGCCAGGGCCATCAAGCACCTGGACAAGGCAATTGAGCTGGGATTCAAGCCTCACCCCCAATTTATCAAGGAACTGGAGCCGTATCGCAAATGAATGACTACAATGATATCATCCAAGAATACGAACAACTGGCGGCAAAGGCGGACCGGGCATTCCGGGAAATGCAACGGCAGTACGGAAAATGCGTCAAGTGCCATGAGCAATGCTCAGATTGCTGCAACGCGGTGTTCGGGCTTTTTCTCGTGGAATCCTTATACCTCAGCCGGCATTTCAACGCGCTGGACGAGGAGTCCAGGCGGATAATTCTCGCCCGGGCGGACCAGGCGGATCGGGACCTGCTGGAAATGCAAAAGAGGCTGGAACAGCTTGGCGACGACCCGCAAAAATTAAGCGAGGCCATAGGCAGGGAAAGGGTCCGGTGCCCGCTGCTCAGCGAAGAACATAAATGTTCCCTTTACCCTTACAGGCCCGTCACCTGCCGGGTATACGGCATTCCAACCGTTATTAACGGGAAAATTCATGCCTGCTGGAAGGCGGGGTTTGAAAAAGGCAAAGCGTACCCCGCTTTTGACCTGGACGGCATTTACAAAGAATTATATAGATTATCGAAAAAAATTTTGGAACGGGCCGGCCAAACCGACCTGGACAGGGCATCCCTCCTGGTCAGCGTCTCCAAATCCATCAAGACCCCACCGGATAATTTAACCAGTACCGGGTAAGCTTCAAGTCACAAAAAAACACTCCTGCCTATTGATCCAGGAGTGTTTTTATTTCAGCGTCGGTTCATCTTTTCCAGCGCTTCGGCGGCCAGCCGGCCGACTGTCTTCATTTCCAGCCGCCCGCCTGTATAAATACCGGTTTCATGTTCGTCACTGCGAGCGCCCTCCAGCGCTTTTTTTACTTCCGCCGTGCCGGGCTTTGTCCCCGAATAATCAAGTTTCCCCAGCAGCCAGGCCGCGTAGCCCCGGGTTTCCGGCTTGCCGTCGCGCAGGTAGCTTGCGAAAAACACGCCGGACTTTTGAATTAGTTCGGGTTTGGCCTCCGCAATCACTCCGAGCGCCCTGAGGACATCGGGCCGCAACTCCTCGTCTTCCAGAAACTGGTACAGGGTGGGGATGTACCCCGCAAACATGCCGGGTGAGCCTGCGATGATCGCCCCGATGGCGTCGATGGCCCCCCAGTTTGACGCCCCGTAGTCGGCGTTGGAAACGGAGGTGAACAACCTTTGCAGCAGCTTGGCGACAGCGCCCGGGTCCCTTTGAGCAATTACCTTGCAGGCCCTGCCCAGGGCGTCCGCCGCTTTGAACCGCAGCACCCGGTCACCCGTGTAAAGCAGGCGCTGCAGGTCCCTGATGATTCTGTTATCCCGCCCGGCGGCATCCTGCAGCGGCTCCAGCCGGTATTCCCTTACCCATTCCTCGACATCTCGCCTGGTGAAGCTCTTTTGCGCGTTCCGTTTGACGGGGGGCTCGGGGGAAACCGGCATGAACCGGCGCAATTTTTTTTGTACGCCCTGGCCGGTGACTTCCCGGATATCATTGTGCAGCCTTACGAAATAAAGGGCGCCGGAGATGCGCCTGCCTTCGTAAGACCCCGCCGGGACAATCAAATTGCTTTCAATATCGTAATGTTCCACCAGCGCTTCGAGGTAATCTTCCTCCGGCAGGAGGTTCCAGGCCAGGTCCCAGTCCATGTTGCACCCGAATACCAGGGCCTCGGAAAACGCAGCGCCGAGATTGTGCCCGGTAGCGTCGAACGCGTACACGGCGCCGCAGGAACAGGACCCCACGGGCATTTCCCCGGGCCTGTGCACGTCCGGCTCTTTGGGCCGCGCAATGGGTAGCCCGCAAAAAGGGCATGTGGGCCTGACCCTGGTGTCGCGGCATTCTCTATAATTATTCATGATGGAATGTTGCTCATCCTCTCGTGCCAGGTGTTGAAAGATTGAAAGTTGCGGTTTACTCCGGGCCGGGGATTTCAAAGGAGGTGCAACTGTTTCCCGAGCTGCAGGACTTGGTTGTAACGCCGGGCTTGTTGCCGCCCTTGCCCGACCCCATCACATAATTGGTTTTACTGATCACACGCTCAAAGGAGTCGGAGCCGCATTCGGGGCAGGCGATCTCCACTTGCTCCATTGAACCCGATATGAACAGCTTCTCAAAAAGTTTACCGCATTTTAAGCACCGAAATTCGAAGATAGGCATGATTTCACATCCCTCTAATATTTATTAATGTAGAAAAATATCTTGGGGCTTACTTTTTAAGTATAACAGCACCTTGTATAAGCGTCAAACCGGCGAGACGAGGTCTCATTTCCTATTTTCGAGGGACTGGTTCCTTCCCGGTAACCTAATGAAATTATGTCTGGTATATTGTGTCCGTTGACAGGTTGGTTAATGACATGCTAATCTACAATTAAGCGTATCCCTTAAACTTGAAATAAAAGAAACATAAATGCCGCTTTAGTGGCCGCCGTTTGGGGAAATCCCAAAGTGGTGGTCATTTTATCTGGATGGGCGAATCGCTGTCGTCATTTTTTGCGCGTATTCGTCCAATCCCGAAAAAAACCAGTTGTGATTATTGATTTCCGGAAGGAATAATTTCGCAAGCAACGAATAATGTATAGGGGATTTGTACGGTTTACCCGTCATCTGTTCGATGGGCGGCCCCGCCCGGAGAGGAGAGCTTTTGGAGCCGGGCCGCCTGCAAGAAGTAGAAAGCGAATGCCGTTAAGGAGGTGAACTCAATGTACGTAGTTACCGTTGACCGTGACCTGTGCGAGGGTTGTGGCGAATGCGCCGACAACTGCCCGGCTTCCATTTTGGAAATGGTGGACGGCAAGGCCGACGTGACCGGCAGCCTTGACGACTGCCTGGGCTGCGAGACCTGCGTCAGCGTGTGCCCCAGCGGAGCCGTAAAAGTGGAAGAAAATTAATATTGGCATGAGTTTTGACCAGTGCGCTCAGGGCTATGCTCCGAGGGAGGTGTGCGAGTGAAATTACTAATTGGACAAATACTTCCGTATATAACTGTAACATTGTTTACCCTGGGGATACTTTACCGTTTGGGCCGCTGGGCGGGAGCTCGGATTATCCATAACATCACCCTTTCGCCCTGGTTGCAAAACAATACCCAGGTTGCTGTAAGAATAGGCTCGGAAGCGTTTTTGTTCCGTAACCTGTTCAGGTTTGATTTAGCCCTGTGGGCCGGCGCCTTTTTAATGCATTTTGCTCTGTTGAACATTCTCGGCGGGCATATTGTGGGCTTTGGCTTTTTGGGCGAGCAGTTTGCACTGATCCCGTTCCTGGGCATCACGCCGGAACTCAGTAAGGAAATGTCCGACCTGCTGGGTACGGTTTTCGGTATTTTGTTGTTTGTTGCCTTGCTGTACCTGTTGTACAGGCGTTTAGCCCTCACCCATGTTAAACAGGTGACCAGGCTGAGCGACAATTTGTGGCTTGTTTACCTGCTGGTGCTGGTCGGCGTCGGCAACATCATGCGTCTTGTTCCCGCTTTTCACATTGAATACGAACTGGTGCGCGACTACATCGTGGCGCTGGCCCTGTTCCAGCCCGTGGTGCACATGGAACTCCTGAATAGCGGATTTTTCCTGACTCACTACCTGCTGGTGCAGATTTTGCTGATCGTGTTCCCGTACAGCAAGCTGATGCACCTGTTCGGCATGTTCGCCGAGCGCTGGATTGTCAACCGGGTCTATCATGATCCCGCCCCCGGTTTGCCCAATGTCGACGTAGCCGCGGCCCGCGCGGCCGGTATCGGCGTGCCTGCGGATGCCGCTGAAGAGGGGGTGTAAGTTATGCCTGAGTATAAAGGTATGGTACAACCGGTTCGGGCCACACCGGAGGAAATGCGTAAAATTCACATTGAACCCGTACCCGACGAGCAAAAACCGCAAAAGGCGCTGGAATACCTGGACCAAATTCGCAAAAAATTCCGTTCCTTTGTTATGGCCATGGAGTCATGCACCAAGTGCGGCCAGTGCGCGGAAAACTGCCACACCTACCTTGGCACCCGGGACCCCAACAATATACCTACCAACCGGGCGGAATTAATCCGTAAGATTTACAAGCGTTACTTTACCCTGGAAGGGCGCTGGTTCGGCAAGCTGGTGGGGGCTGAAGACATCAGCCTGGACGTCATCGAGCAGTGGTATTCTTATTTCTACCAGTGCAGCCAGTGCCGCCGTTGCGCGCACGTTTGCCCCTTCGGCATCGACACCTGCGAGGTAACCTTTATTGGCCGCCAGATTTTGCACTGGCTGGGTATCACGCCCAAGCTGCATGCCAGCGTGGGCGCCGCCATGGAAAAGGTGGGCAACCACACCGGCCTTCCCAAGCCAGGTATTGTGGACACCCTGGAATTCATGTCCGAGGAAATCATGGACGAGTTCGGCGTGGAAGTTGAGTTTCCCGTTGACAAGCCAGACTCCGACATCATGTATATTCCATCCTCGGCGGACTTCCTGCTCAACCCCTACACCCTGATGGGCGCGGGCATGTTCTTTACCTATATCGGCGCCAACTGGACCATCCCCAGCACCGTCACCGAGGCGGGCAACTTCGGCCTGCTGTTCGACCAGTACTGGACTCAGCGGGGCAACGTGATGCGCCTGTTAAACGCGGCCCAGGAACTGGGTGTCAAGAAGATCGTCTGGGGCGAATGCGGTCACGGCTGGCGGGCGGCCAAGATGTACATCCCGTCCCTGGCCGACAGGCCGGTCAGGTGGCCCATCACCCATATTCACGATGAAATTGCCGACCTGATCCGGAAGAATGAGCTGAAGCTTGATCCTTCCAAGAACTCCAAGCCCGTTACGCTGCACGACCCCTGTAACTACGTGCGCGCCTGCGGCTTGAACGAAAACATGCGCACCATTATCCGTGCGGTAACCACCGACTTCAGGGAAATGACGCCCCACGGCGCGGATAACTTCTGCTGCGGCGGCGGCTCGGCGATTCTGTTTGACGATCCCGAAATGTACCAGCGCCGGATTCTGCTCAGCAAGAAGAAGGCGGAGCAAGTCCGGGCCACCGGTGTGGGTAAGAACGGCGACGGGATTCTGTGCGCGCCGTGCTCCATTTGCAAGGCCCAGCTGTACCCGATGGTGGAAGAACACGAACTGGGCGTGGAGGTCAAGGGACTGGTCGACCTGGTCGGCAAGGCCCTGGTTTGGAAATAGCGGTCGCCGGTTAACATATTATGGAGGTGCGTGAAAGCGATGCCTAGCACAATCATCAACGGCGTGGAAATTGAACTGGACGAGGACGGTTTCATGATTGATCCGGACCTGTGGAACGAAGATGTGGCCAGGGCTCTTGCCGCCTCCGAGGGAATTGACGAGTTAACCGAGGACCACTGGAAGATTATCAATTACCTGCGTGACTACTTCAAGCAATACCACATTGCGCCCATGGTCCGCAAACTGTGCAAGGAAACGGGTTGCAGTCTGAAATATATTTACGATTTGTTCCCCTCCGGCCCGGCCAAGGGGGCCTGCAAGCTCGCGGGCCTGCCCAAGCCCACCGGCTGCGTGTAATAGTCGCCGGTGGTGGGTCGTCGGTAGAACAATTATGCCTGGCGTTTAGATAGGAGACATTTGTCAATGCAAGGCAAGTTTTAAGTGTTTGGTTTTATGAACCTTTGATTTAGTTTGGGTTGTTTCAGGCACAGGTAATGCCCGGCGTGTAAAGCGCCGGGAAAGCCCCGTGCCTGTTATTTTTGATAGGAGCGGAGCACCGGGTGCAAGCACCAGGTGTCATACCGACGACCGACCACTGACCACCGAAATCGAGAGGCGGTGACAAAGATGAGGCAATGCAATATCCCCCGCCTGGTGATCGCGGCGCCCCACGGCCGGTCGGGTAAAACCACGGCCACCATCGGGCTTTTGTCCGCGCTGAAATCTGGCGGTTATCGCGTACAACCTTATAAGAAGGGGCCGGACTTTATCGATCCCAGCTGGATGACGAGGATTACCGGGCGCCCCTGCCGCAACCTGGACAGCTTCTTAATGGACCGGGAGGCCATCCGCGCCTCGTTCGTGCGCAGCGCCCTCGATGCCGATATCGCGGTGGTGGAAGGGGCCATGGGATTGTTTGACGGCGTGGACCTGGAGGGCAGCGGCAGTACGGCTGAAATCGCCAAAACCATAGGGGCGCCGGTGCTGCTGGTGGTGGATACCACCCGTATGACCAGGAGCGTTGCGGCCATGGTGTCCGGTTACATGCATTTTGATCCAGGCGTGCATGTGGCCGGGGTGATTCTGAACAAGGTGGCTCGCCCGCGCCACGAGCAGATGCTCCGGGCAGCCATAGAGCGTTATTGCGGCATACCGGTGCTGGGGGTTATTCCCAAAGGCAAAAAGTTTAATATTCCGGACCGTCACCTGGGACTAATCCCAGCCGCCGAGGACGACGCATTGGCCGCGGCGGTGGACGATGCCGGAAGCGCCGCCGGGGATTACCTTGACCTGCCGGGGATCGTGGAAATTGCCAAACAAGCGGGACCAATCCAAGCCGGGCACCCGCTGCTTGACGTGCCCGTGATGCAGCTGCCGGGGCTGGACGGGCTGCGGCCCGCCGTACCCCGCATCAGAGTGGCGGTGTTTTTGGACCGGGCTTTTACGTTTTACTACCCGGAAAACCTGGAAGCCCTGGCCGCCGCGGGAGCGGAACTGGTTCCGGTCAACGCCCTGCAGGACAATCGCCTGCCGGACGTGGATGCGGCTTACATCGGCGGAGGATTTCCCGAGATGTTCGCCGCCGGGCTGGCGGCCAACGAGGGGCTGAGTCGTGATTTGCGGAATCGCATTGAGGTGGGCTTGCCGGTATACGCGGAATGTGGCGGATTGATGTACCTGGGTCGCAAGCTGATCTGGAACGGCAGGGAATACGCCATGTCGGGCGCGTTGCCCTTCGACGTGACCATGACTGACCAGCCCCAGGGGCACGGGTATATTACCCTGGAGGTGGAAGGGGAAACCCCCTATTTTAAGGCGGGAGCAAGCGTGCGCGGGCACGAGTTCCACCATTCCCGCGTGGTTAACCTGGAAAATGACAAAGTAAGGTTCGCTTTCCGGGTGACCAGGGGCTACGGAATTGACGGAACACACGACGGGGTAATTTATAAAAATGTACTGGCCTGTTACACTCACCTGCACGCGCTGTCAAGCCCAGGCTGGGCGGAAAAACTGGTGGCGGCGGGGGAGAATTACAGGGCCCGGAGCACGCATTAATCCAACGAGCCGCAAGACGACTCGGCGGCTTTTCGGAGTGAAATGCACGCTGGATGCCGGACCCCGGCTCGTCTTTTAATCGTCGGTAGCAGGTTGCTCCCGGCGATTTTTTTTACGATATTCGTAAAACGCTCCGTAAAAGAAGGCCATTAACCCGCCGACACCTAAAAAAATTAAAAAGGCTATGGTTTTATAATTCATAACGATAACAACTCCCGGTTTGATTTAGTGATCAACCCTGTCATAACCCGCGGTGCTACCCGCATCAAGCATTTCCGCCACGTTATTTCATTTTGCCGCATTTGGATAAATTTATCCACATCGATTGTTCCGGCCAGGGTATTCACCCCCCATCCTGTAAGTTAAGCTACGCAATTTGACGCGCCGGGGAATCCGTAAAACCAGTTGCTTGTTTAGCTTACCGTCAGTTATTCTACCCGCCCTGTTGTAAATCCTTGCCTGCAGGCTAAAATCTTTTCACCGGCACATAGGTTTTGACATTTTAAGAAACACTATTTAAAAAATGCTCGGGGGGTGCCGTTTATTGAAGCTTCGTATAATTGTGACCAGGTTGTTGCCGGTGTTGCTGGGGACACTGGTCATCTATGCCATTGCCCTGGTCATAATTGAAGGTAACCTGGCCTGCGCCCAGAGAAAAACACTCTTTTGGGGCAGCCGGGGCGGTGATGTGGTGACAGTGCAGCAAAAACTCAGGCAATGGGGATATTACCATGGATTTACGGACGGCGTTTACGGCTCCGCAACTTACCGCGCGGTACTGGATTTTCAGCGGAAAAACGGGTTGCGTCCCGACGGGGTGGTGGGTCCAAGAACCTGGGCGGCTCTGGGATACAACGTGCCGGCGAACGAGATAGCTTCCCCGGCCGCAGTTAATGCAAGCGTATCAAGGGGGGCGGTCAGTACCTCCCAGGACGTGCTTCTGATGGCCCGGGTCATCGAGGGGGAGGCGGCTGATGAACCGTTATACGGGAAAATAGCCGTAGGGGCTGTGATTATGAACAGGGTCAAAAGCTCCGCTTTTCCCAATACGGTGGCGGGCGTAATCTTCCAGCCCCATGCGTTTGAATCGGTAACCAACGGCCAGTACACCCGCCCGCTCACCAAGGAATCCATCATTGCGGCCAGGCAGGCCATGGCCGGTTACGACCCTACAGGCGGAGCCACGTTTTTCTGGAACCCGGCCAAAAATGTCAGCCCCTGGATTTGGGGCAGGCAAATTATCGCCCGGATCGGAAGACACGTGTTTGCCCGGTAGTTTTACCACCGGTTACCGGCTACTGACGACTAAGATGGGAGGCGGAATGAATGAGAAAGTGGATTACTTTGCTTGGCCTGGCCGCTTTGGCGGTGCTGGGGCTTGGATATTGGGGCTACCAGCAGTATACCAACAGGCAGTTGCTGCAAACGGCCCTGGGCAATAATTACCTCAGAGCGTTTTACAATGCATCCTACCACGTGCAAAACGCCCAGGTGCTGCTGGGGAAAAGCCTTGTTGCATCCGGGCCCGGCCAGTACGAGCAGCTCTTTGAACAAATTTGGATTCAGTCCAACCAAGCGCTGGACAACCTGTCCCAACTGCCGGTGGGAGACGCGCTGCTGGGCCGCACGAACAAGTTTATCACCCAGTTGGGGGATTATTCCCGCATGCTTTCCGAGCAGGTGGCTCTGGGCAAGCCCGTAACCGGGGAACAGTGGAACACGTTGAACCGGCTTTACAACCAGGCCTCCGACCTGAACAGTGAACTGCGGAAAATCCACGCAGATGTGGCGGACGGCAGGCTTAACTTTTTCGAACTCGCCGCGGCGGGTTCGACCCGGCTGGCCCGGGAAGGCCGAAAGCTGGCCAGCGCCAACTTTCAGGAAGTCGACCGGGAAATGCAGGGATACCCAACCCTGATTTATGACGGGCCGTTTTCCGATCACATGGAACGGAGCGAGGCCCGCGGTGTCACCGGGACCATGATCAATGAGAACGAGGCGAAGTCCATAGCCCGAAAGTTTTATGACAACAAGGGCGAGGATAATATCATCGCCCGGGTTACCGGTTCGGTGGAAGGCAATATTCCGGCTTACCGGGTGGAAATGGTGCGCCGCAGCGGGGGCAAGGTGAGGGGAGAACCGGCGGTCGCCGACATTTCCAAAAAGGGCGGCCACCTCATCTGGATGATCATTCCCCGCAACATAACGCGCGCCGGTTGGAGCATTGAACAAGCCGGGGCCAGGGCGGGGGAATACCTGGAAAGCCATGGTTATAGAAACATGACCATGAGTTATTACCAGCGCAACGACAATACGGTGACGTTCAACTATGCCCTTACGCAGGACGGGGTTATCATTTACCCCGACCTGGTCAAGGTCACGGTGGCCCTGGATAACGGTCAGGTGGTCGGTGTTGACGCCAGGGGTTACCTGATGTCGCACCGCAAGCGAAGCCTGCCCCGGCCCGGGCTGACGGAACAACAGGCCCGGACGCTGGTGAATGAAAAACTTAATCTACAGGGCCGGGGAAGGCTGGCGCTGATCCCGCTGGAAGTGGACAGGGAGAGGCTGACCTGGGAATTCAAGGGCACACTGGGGCCCGACACCTACCTGGTCTATATCAACGCCCTGGACGGCAACGAGGAAAAAGTGCTCAAGTTGATTCAAACCAGGGATGGCGCCCTGACCATGTGAACCACCTTGCGCGAGGTGGTTTTTTTGTAAAATCAACATGCACCCCCTGTTTGCCGGTTTACCGGTGGCACTGGTGTGCATGCTGTTCGGGGCGTTCGCCGGCGCAGGGCCGGGCGGGCGCACGCCCGGAGAGTGGTTGTTCCGGCTCTCCGGACAATAACTACCACAGCTAATTTACCGGTTATTTGTTGACACCCCGGGGGGGGCATGCTACAATATCGATATTCGCTGTAAATTCTATGAAAAATAGCTATGAAGGGGATTAAGGGAGTCTTATTACCATCCAGCGAGCCGGGGATGGTGCAAGCCCGGCAGGTAAAAGCACCCGTGCCACCCCGGAGCTGCCGGCCGAAATGCGCGATTAAGTAGGCTATGCCGGCTCGCCCCCGTTAAAGGGCTTAGAGCGGACCGTTTACCGGCTACTGCCGCAAGCGGTCAAATAGGGTGGTACCGCGAGTAAACCTCGTCCCTTGCCGGGGCGGGGTTTTTTATTGGTCGCCGGTCGTCAGTGGTTTTGAGGAGGGGTCCTACCAGGTGCATCCGGTGCACATGGAAGTTTCCGATTATATGACTTCGGTCAGAAAATCTTTTGCGGCAGGCGATCCGGCGGATTTCTGGAGTGAGTGGAGCACTGGATGCGGTGCTTAGCCCGTCATATCCCAAAAGCCATGACTACTTAGGGCGTGAAGAAGCAGGCTGGCAGTTTGCTGCAAGCTTTGACTAAAAGCTGCTCCAGCCACAAAGGTAAAATTGCGAAACGAACGATTGATACCGCCGGAGCGCCAAATACAGGTGTCGGTTTTTGCAGCGAAATCAAAAGTATTTTATACCGCTGGAAAGGGGTGACCAGATGAACGATTTAACCAGAGAAATTCTCGAACTGCTGGAAGACAACGCCAGGCTGACGCCTGAAGAAATTGCAGTCATGCTTGATGTCGAAGTAAACGTGGTGCGGCAGGTTATCCGGGAAATGGAAGACAAAAAAGTCATCCTCGGGTACATTACCCTGGTGAACTGGGAAAAAGTGGGGGAAGAGAAGGTCAGCGCCTTGATCGAGGTGCGCATCACACCCCAGCGAGACGTCGGTTTCGACGCCGTGGCCGAGCGCATCTACCGCTTCCCCGAGGTGCGCAGTATGCGCCTGATGAGCGGTACCTACGACCTGGCAGTGTTCTTGGAAGGCCGCAGCATGAAGGAAATATCCAACTTTGTTTCAACCAAGCTGGCCACCATCGAGGGAGTGGTCAGCACCACCACTCACTTCGTTCTGAAAACCTACAAGCAGGATGGAGTAATCATGGAAGACGGAGAGGAAGACAGGAGGCTGGTGATATCACCATGACGCAAAACAAGTGGGCGGCAAAAATCAACCCGGCGGTGCGCAATATACCGCCCTCCGGCATTAGAAAATTTTTTGACCTTGTTGCCGAAACCAGGGGTGTCATTTCTTTGGGCGTGGGTGAGCCGGATTTCGTCACTCCCTGGCACATCAGGGAAGCCTGTATTTATTCCCTGGAAAAGGGCTATACCATGTACACTTCCAACTGGGGGCTCCTGGAACTGCGCGAGGCCGTCGCCGCCGACCTGGAAGCGACTTACGGCGTCAAATACAACCCCAGGAATGAAATTTTGATCACCGTGGGAGTCAGTGAAGCGCTGGACTTGGCTATGCGCGCCCTGCTGCAGCCGGGGGATGAAGTGCTCATTCCCGAACCGTCATACGTTTCCTACGCCCCGTGCACGACCCTGGCCGGGGGTACGCCGGTATTCCTGCCCACCGGCCTGGAAAACGGTTTCCGCCTTTCGGCGGACCAGGTTCAGGCCGCCATTACCCCGCGGACCAAGATCCTGCTGCTGTGCTATCCCAACAATCCCACCGGGGCGGTGATGGACCGGGCGGAACTGGCCCGGATCGCCGAAGTGGCGGTGGAACACGACCTGATTGTCATTTCCGACGAGATTTACGACCGGCTGACCTACGTGGGACGGCACACCTGCATGGCATCGCTGCCAGGCATGCGGGATCGCACCGTGTTGCTCAACGGGTTCAGCAAGGCTTACGCCATGACGGGCTGGCGGGTGGGTTACGCCGCCGGCAATCCCGAGTTCATCGGCGCCATGGTCAAGATTCACCAGTATTCCATGCTGTGCACGTCCATCACCGGGCAGATGGCGGCACTGGAAGCCCTGAAAAACGGCAAGCCCGGCATGCGCCGCATGGTGGAACATTATAACCGCCGCCGGCACCTGGTGGTGCAGGCATTCAAGGATATGGGCGTGCCCTGTTTTGAACCCGGCGGGGCGTTTTACGCCTTTCCGCAGGTATCCGTCACCGGCCTTGGCTCCGAGGAATTTGCCGGGGAACTGCTCAAGGAGGAGCAGGTGGCACTGGTGCCCGGCAACGCCTTCGGCCGGTCGGGCGAGGGCTTTGCCCGGGTGTCCTACGCCGCGTCCCTGGATGATCTCAGCGAAGCCTTCCGCCGGATGGCCCGCTTTGTCCGCCGTCGTGGCGTGCGCCCGCGGGTGATCTCCACCCCGTTGACAATTTCGGCCCTTTAATTTTGGAAGGAATCTGTCAAAGTTTATAGAATAAAAAACTATTGATTATAAATATTAAAATTCATTGCAGGATGGGTGGATGGCAGCATGTTCAAACTGAACGCCATGACCATGCCCGAGTTCCTGGAAGCCCGGTATCAAAGCCGGGGTATTAAAATTTTTTCCGCCCTGGTTATTTTTATTTTCGTGGTGCCGTACTCGGCCTCGGTATACATGGGCCTGAGTTACCTGTTCAACCAGGTATTCGGCGTTCCTTACCTGTATGCTGCCGTATTCATGTGCATGCTCACCGCCCTGTACCTGGTGATGGGCGGGTACCGGGCCCTGGCCATGACGGACTTTTTCCAGGGTATGATCATGATCCTGGGCGTGGGCATGCTGTTGTATTACGTAATCTCGGTCCCCCAGGTAGGCGGCATTGCCGAGGGCGTGCGGCGCCTGGCCGAAATCAACCCGGCTTTGACCGCGCCGGTGGGCCCCCCGGGCTGGCTCCCGCTGGCTTCACTGGTGGTGCTGACCAGCCTGGGCACCTGGGGGCTGCCCCAGACACAACACGTGGAGAACCTTTTTGGTTCCTCTCCGGGGCGGGAACAGGGCAAGTTATATAAAAACAAGGAAGTGGAAAGCGTATGATTTGGGACCCCGGACACGAGTGCATGGACAGGGAGGAACTGCGCTCCCTGCAGTTGGAAAGGCTCAAGGAAACGGTGGCCCGGGTTTACAACCGGGTGCCGTTTTACCGCGCTGCCATGGACAAGGCCGGCGTGCGGCCGGAGGATATCCGCACCCTGGCCGATGTATCAAGACTGCCCTTTACCGATAAAACGGCGCTGCGGGACAATTATCCCTACGGCCTGTTCGCGGCACCGGTGAAGGAAATCGTCCGGTTGCACGCATCTTCGGGCACCACGGGCAAGCCCACCGTGGTGGGCTATACCCGCCGGGACCTGGAAAACTGGTCCGAACTGGTGGCCCGCATCGTCACCGCGGCCGGAGTTACCAGTGAAGACGTGGTACAAATTACCTTCGGCTACGGCCTGTTTACCGGCGCCTTCGGCCTGCATTACGGCCTGGAGAAGGTGGGGGCCACCATCGTACCGGCTTCGGTGGGCAATACCAGCCGGCAAATCATGTTGATGCAGGATTTCGGGACTACCGCCCTGGTGGGCACCCCGTCTTACGCGCTGCACTTGGCCGATGCCGCCCGTGCTATGGGCGTGGACCCGGCAACCCTGGGCATCCGCACGGGGCTGTTCGGCGCCGAGGCCTGGACCGAAAGCATGCGCGCCGAACTGGAGCGCACCTGGAACATGAAGGCCACGGACAACTACGGTCTCAGCGAGGTCATGGGCCCCGGCGTCGCGGGCGAGTGCGCCCTTGGGACGGGCCTGCATATTAATGAGGATCATTTCCTGGCGGAGATCATCGACCCAGAAACCGGCGAGCCGCTGGATTACGGCCGGGAGGGCGAGCTGGTCATCACCACGCTGACCAAGGAAGCGCTGCCCATATTGCGCTACCGCACCAGGGATATCACCGTGCTCACTGAAGAGCCATGCCCCTGCGGCCGGACCAACGCCCGGATGCGCAAGGTGCGCGGGCGCACCGACGATATGCTGATCATCTCCGGCGTCAACGTATTCCCGTCCCAGATTGAAACCGTGCTGATGAACATCAATGGGTTGTCCCCCCACTACCAGATCCTGGTAGACAAAAAGGGCTACCTGGATTACCTGGAGGTGCAGGTGGAACTGACGGACGAAATGTTCACCGGCCACTTCCGGGACCTGGAGACCCTGGAAGAGAAAATTCGCCAGAAGATATTCAGCGTGCTGTCGATCAACTGCAGGGTGAGACTGCTGGAACCCCGGTCCCTGGCCCGCAGTGAGGGCAAAATCAAACGGGTCATCGACAACCGCCCCAAATAGACATCGGACACCGGGCATCGTTTTGTTTTTATCCGGTGTCCGGTGCCTGACAACTGACCACCAACACTGGAGGGAAAAAACTTGAAAGAACTGCTTTCCGGCAACGCCGCCATCGCCAGGGGCGCTTATGAATTCGGAGTCACCCTGGCCGCCGGCTATCCCGGTACCCCCAGCACCGAAATTCTGGAAAACCTCGCCCGCTACGAGGAAGTGTACTGCGAGTGGGCGCCCAACGAAAAGGTGGCCCTGGAGGTGGGCATCGGCGCCGCCATGGCCGGGGCCAGAGCTCTGGTAACCATGAAGCACGTGGGGGTCAACGTGGCCGCCGACCCGTTGTTCACCGCCGCCTACACCGGGGTTAACGGCGGGTTGGTGCTGGTTTCCGCGGACGACCCCGGCATGCACAGCTCCCAGAACGAGCAGGACAACCGCTATTACGCCAGGTTCGCCAAGGTAGCCATGCTGGAGCCTTCGGACAGCCAGGAGGCCAAGGACATGGTGGGCCTGGGCCTGGAAATCAGCGAGCGGTTTGATATTCCCGTGATGCTGCGCATCACCACCCGGGTGGCTCACTCCCAAAGCATGGTGGAACTGGGCGAACCGGGCCCCAGGGAGATTAAACCGTATACCAAGGATGTCAAGAAAAACCTGATGGTGCCGGCCTTCGGGCGCCTGCGCCGGGTCAGTTTGGCGGAAAGGATGGCCCGGCTGGCGGAATACAGCGAAACCACCCCGGTCAACTTTATCGTCCGCGGAGACGATAATGTAGGCGTAATTACCAGCGGGATCAGCTACCAGTTTGTGCGGGAGGTACTGCCCGGGGCATCGGTGCTCAAACTGGGCATGACCAACCCGCTGCCCTTACAATTAATTAAACAATTTGCTTCCCGGGTGAAATCCCTGTACGTGGTGGAGGAACTGGAGCCTTACCTGGAAGAACAAATCCGCATGTTGGGGATAAAAGTGACCGGCAAGGAACTGTTCCCCGTCACCGGTGAATTCAGCCAGGGACTGGTCCGGCGCAAATTCGTTGAGGCCGGGGTGCTGCCGGCTCCGCCACAGGCGCAAGACAACACGGCCGGGTTGCCCCAGGCGCCGCCCCGCCCGCCGGTGCTGTGCCCGGGCTGCCCGCACCGGGGCGTGTTTTACACCCTGCGGAACCTGAAACTGACCGTCACCGGTGATATCGGCTGTTACACCCTTGGCGGGCTGCCGCCCCTGGAAGGTATTGACAGTTGCGTGTGCATGGGGGCCAGCATCGGGATGGCTCACGGCATCGACAAAGCGGTGCCCGGGCTGAAGGGACGCACCGTGGCCGTGATCGGCGATTCCACCTTCCTGCACTCGGGTATTACCGGGTTATTGAATGCGGTATATAACGGCAGTGATACCACTGTAATTATCCTGGACAACCGTACCACCGCCATGACCGGTCACCAGGACCACCCGGGCACCGGGCGGACCCTGAAGGGCGCCGGGGCGCCCGAGGTGGATCTGACCATGCTGTGCAAGGCACTGGGGGTGCAAAGGGTGGAAGTGGTGGATCCCCTGGACCTGGCCCGGTTGAAAGAGGTCATCAAGGCCGAGACGGCCGCGCCGGGCCCGTCGGTGATCATCGCCCGGCGCCCCTGCGCACTTCTCAAGCGGGAACCCAAACCGGCGGTTACGGTGGACCGGGAGAAATGCAAGGGGTGCAAAATGTGCCTGAAACTGAGCTGCCCGGCCATTTCGGTCACGGATAATAAATCTTCGGTGGATGCCAACCTGTGCGTGGGCTGCAACCTGTGCGTGCAGGTGTGCAAGACCGGGGCGATGAAAGGTGGGAGCGCGGATGCTTAAACCGGTGGATGTACTCATGGTGGGCGTCGGCGGCCAGGGCACCATCCTGGCCAGTAAAGTGCTGGCGGCGGCTGCCCGGGCGGCCGGATACGACGTCAAAATGTCCGAAATTCACGGCATGGCCCAGCGGGGCGGCAGCGTGGTCACCCAGGTGCGCCTGGGGGAAAAGGTTCACTCCCCGCTCATTTCCGAGGGCGAGGCCGACGTGATCCTGGCCTTTGAACAGCTGGAAGCGCTGCGCTGGCTGCCTTACCTCAAGCCGGGCGGAACAATCATCATCAATAACCAGCGGATTTACCCCGTGCCCGTGCTGGCGGGCGCGGCCGAGTATCCCGAAAATATTATCGGCAAAATCAAGGAGCGGGTAACCAGCGTGCTGGTGCTCGACGCCCTGCAGAAGGCGATAGAATGCGGCAACGCCAAAGCGGCCAACGTGGTGCTGCTGGGCGCCCTGGCCAAACAATTGCCCATTGAAGAAAAAATCTGGCGGGAAGCGCTGGCGGCCACAGTTCCGCCCCGGTTCCTGGAAGTGAACCAAAAAGCTTTCAACGAAGGTGCCAGGTGTTGAAAGGTTGAAAGTTATAAGTAATCCCTAGTATAATCAACCTGCCAAACCAAATTCTTTTTTAAACCGTAGTAATAGTTTAATAGCCGGGGGAGAAATATTGTCTTCCGACCATTTCTCAAGTACCTTGGTGATCAGGGAACGATCTTTACCCAGATATTTTGCCACCAGGCTGCGTTTCACCCCGGCTTCCTGTACCGCTATCTTGATAAATAAATTTCTGGCCAAAACAACCTGGCGTTTTTGGGTAGTGTCCTTCAACTCCGGCAATGAAACGCCGGTTGCATTTTCAATCCACGCTGCAATTTGGTCCAAGCTTGGATTATTACGAACTGTGGTAGTGCCTTTATTAGGACTGGCTTTATCATATGTTCTTTCCGGTTTGGTTTTTAATGGCATTAACTGCCGTTTTTCTTTTTGTGGAGGTGTTTTCAGGAGGGCGTCATCCTCCGGGGAAATTGCTTGCTGAGTGAACTTGACAAAACCCCGGCGGGCTTGATCGATATTTTGGTTAAAATAATTTAATAAAAATTCGGTATCGACTAAATTAGACTCCTGGCCGAGATAACTGTGATAGCTGCTCCATGGGTAGAGGTATACTTTTTCAACCAGGCCGGCTTTTACCGGGTTTAAGTGGATATATCTTGCCAGTGCCAGCAAATAAGCATCATCTGTGCAGGTATAAGCCTGGTAGCGTCCCTGAAACAGGTGTCCCACCCGTTCGTGTTTATAATTAAACCATCTTGCATAAACACTATGCACTCGATGAATTATTTCGGAGAGCGGTGTCAGACCTGTTTTTAACAACCAGTGTACATGATTGGTCATTAATACATAAGCGTATACTTCAAAATTCATTTCGGCTTTATATTTGAGCCATAAATCAAGGTATTTAAAATAATCGCGGTTATCAAGAAAAATATCCTGCCGGTTATTTCCCCGGCAAATAACATGGTATACTGTATCTGGTGCCGGGTAGCGAGGAAGTCTTCCCATAATTTATTTCCTCCTTTGTACAATGGAACAGTTAACCTAATTTTACCAGTGTTTCGCAAAACTTTCAACCTTTCAACACCTGGCACCAAAAGGAGGCCGTTACGACTATCATGAATGGTACAAACAATTCGAGTGGTGTAGTGGAGCAAATGCGCGAGGGGCTGAAACACGCCTTGGTGGATGCCGTTAAGGGAGCCGTGGAGGCCGGCGGGCTGCCGCCGGTGGAATTGCCCGGCTTCGTGGTGGAGGTGCCCCGGGAGCGGGAGCACGGGGATTTTGCCACCAACCTGGCCATGTTGCTGCCGAAACAGGCCCGGATGGCCCCGCGGAAAATCGCCGAAGTCCTGCTGGAAAACCTGCCCCGCTCCGTCCGCTGGCTGGAGCGGGTGGAAATAGCCGGTCCCGGGTTCATTAATTTTTACCTCGACCCTCGCTGGGTGCTGGAAGCGGTGCCCCTGGCGGTGCGGCAGCGGTCCGATTACGGGCGGGTGCGGCTGGGCAGGGGTCGGAAGGTACAGGTGGAGTTTGTCAGCGCCAACCCCACCGGCCTGCTGCACATGGGCAACGCCCGGGGCGCCGCGCTGGGGGACAGCATCGCCTCCATCCTGGATTTTGCGGGCTGGCAGGTCACCAGGGAGTATTATATCAACGATGCCGGCAATCAAATCGAAAACTTCGCCCTGACCCTGGAGGCCCGTTATTTTCAACTGCTGGGCCGGGAGGCCGAGGTGCCCGAAGGGGGATATCACGGCAAGGACATCATTGATACGGTGCGCCGGTTTATCGATCAGCACGGCGGCGGTTTACTGGAAGCGGACCGGCGGACCAGGCTGGATGCCCTTGTGAAGTTCGCCCTGGCGGAAAAAATCGGGGCGATTAAACAGAGCCTGGCGGATTTCGGTGTGCGCTATGACGTCTGGTTTTCCGAGCAGTCCCTGCATGACAGCGGCAAAGTGGCCGAAGCCATCAGCCGTTTGCGGGAACGGGGCCATGCTTATGAACACGAGGGCGCCCTCTGGTTCAAGGCCGGCGCTTTCGGCGTGGAAAAAGACGAGGTGCTGGTGCGTAAAAACGGCGTTCCCACTTATTTTGCCGCCGACATCGCCTATCACATGGATAAATTCGAGCGGGGCTTCGACTGGGTCATCAACATCTGGGGTGCCGACCACCACGGCCACGTGCCCAGGATGAAGGGGGCCATGGAGGCCCTGGGCTATGACCCGGACAAGCTGCACGTGGTGCTGATGCAACTGGTCAGGCTGTTCCAGGGCGGGGAACTGGTGCGCATGTCCAAGCGCACCGGCCAGTTCGTCACCCTGGAGGAACTTGTGGAAGAAGTGGGGCGTGACGCCGCGCGGTATTTCTTTGTGTTGCGCAGCGCCGACAGCCACCTGGAATTTGATATGGACCTGGCCAGGAAACAGTCCAATGAAAACCCGGTTTATTACGTACAGTACGCCCATGCCCGTATTTGCAGCATTTTCCGGCAGCTGGCGGAGCAAGGGAGGCAACTGCCCGACCCGGGCGGGGTGAACCTGGAGCTTTTGCAGGAGGAGGCTGAACTGGCCTTGGCCCGCCGCCTGGCCGATTTCCCCGAGGAAGTGACCCTGGCGGCCCGGCAGCTGGCCCCGCACCGGATCGCCCGTTACGTGCATGAGGTGGCCGGCCTGCTGCACAGCTTTTATAATGTGCACAGGGTGATCACCGATGACCTGGAGTTGAGCAACGCCCGGCTGCTCCTGGTGGACGCCACCCGGGTGGTGCTGCGCAACGCCCTTGGGCTTCTGGGCGTCAGCGCGCCCGAAAAAATGTGAGGGGATCAATATGCGTGATATTATTTTGACCACACTGGCCGGATTCGTTATCGGCCTCATTTTTGCCCGGTTTAAATTGCCCGTTCCCGCGCCGCCGACGCTGGCCGGGGTTATGGGCATCGTGGGGCTGTTCCTCGGCTACTGGGCGGCCACCCGCCTGTTCGGCTGGGATTAAATGACTTAATTTTTTAACACCGGGCGCCCGACATTCGGTGCTCATTATTGACATGTTCTTGCAGCGTGATAGAATATTTAAGGTATTATGTGAGAAAAGGACAACAGGAGGAGCACCATGGCCAAGTTTATTTTTGTGACCGGAGGTGTTGTATCATCCCTGGGCAAGGGGATTACCGCCGCCTCCCTGGGCCGGCTGCTGAAAAGCCGCGGGCTTAAAGTTGCAATTCAAAAACTGGACCCGTACATTAACATTGACCCGGGCACCATGAGTCCCTACCAGCACGGTGAAGTGTTCGTCACCGAGGACGGCGCGGAGACCGACCTGGATTTGGGGCATTACGAGCGGTTTATCGACGTCGACCTGGGTAAGAGCAGCAACGTCACCACCGGCGGTATCTACTGGTCGGTGATCAGCAAGGAGCGGCGGGGCGATTACCTGGGGGCCACCGTGCAGGTTATCCCCCATATCACCAACGAAATCAAGGAGCGGGTGCTGCGGATCGCCCGGGAGCATGATCCCGATGTGGTGATTTGCGAAATCGGCGGCACCGTGGGCGATATCGAATCCCTGCCGTTTCTGGAAGCCATTCGCCAGTTGAAAAGCGACCTGGGCCGGGACAACGTGATGTACATCCACGTTACCCTGGTGCCTTACCTGCGAGTGGCCAACGAGCTGAAAACCAAGCCCACCCAGCACAGCGTGAAGGAACTGCGCAGCATCGGCATCCAGCCTGACGTGCTGGTATGTCGCACTGAAAAACCGCTGTCCAGGGAAATGGTGGAGAAACTGGCTCTGTTTTGCGACACCGACCGGGACGCCGTGGTGCAGGCCGTGGATGCTTCGCATATTTACGAGGTGCCGTTGATGATGGAAGAAGAAGGCCTGGGAGACCTGGCC
Source organism: Desulfallas sp. Bu1-1 (assembly GCF_015594625.1). Lineage (GTDB taxonomy): Bacteria > Bacillota > Desulfotomaculia > Desulfotomaculales > Desulfallaceae > JADNRQ01. The sequence goes on from NZ_JADNRQ010000001.1 coordinate 140,788, forward strand.
GTCCGGCGGCTGGGCCTGCGGTGTCCCAACGCGCCGGACCTCACCGAGTGGCGTGCTATGGTAGATAGAATGAAAAACTTATACCGCCGGACCACCATTGGCCTGGTGGGCAAATATGTCGCCCTGCCCGACGCGTATATCAGCGTGGCCGAGGCGCTGCGCCACGCCGGGCTTTATCACGGCGCCGCGGTGGAGATCCGCTGGATCAACGCCGAGGAGCTGGAAGTGAAGCGCCCGGAAGAATTACTTTCCGGCTTGGACGGTATCGTGGTGCCCGGCGGTTTCGGGGACCGGGGCATTGAGGGCAAGATCAACGCCATTCGCTTTGCCCGGGAAAACAAGGTGCCCCTGCTGGGACTGTGCCTGGGCATGCAACTGGCGGTGGTGGAGTACGCCAGAAACGTGCTGGGCTGGACGCCGGCCAACAGCACCGAATTTAACCCGGATACACCCTACCCGGTAATTGACCTGCTGCCCGAGCAAAAGGAACTGGATAAAATGGGAGGCACCATGCGGCTGGGACGTTACCCCTGCCGGCTGGTTCCGGGCACGCTGGCGTACCGGGCGTACGGAGAAGAAATTATTTACGAGCGGCACCGTCACCGGTATGAGTTCAACAACAAGTACCGCGAGGCGCTGGTAGATGCCGGCCTTGTGCTGAGCGGCACCCTGCCCGACCGGTACCTGGTTGAAATAATTGAATTAAAGGACCACCCGTGGTTTGTGGCCACCCAGTTCCACCCTGAATTTAAATCGCGACCATACAGGCCTCACCCGCTGTTCCGGGACTTCATCGGGGCAGCGCTGAATGGTCGTCGGTCGCCGGTAAAAAAGACTACCGGTTAATGATATTGGACCTTTCATAGTAAACCTTTATGGTATAATGTTGATAAAAATTCATTACATAATGAAAGCCAGACAACATGGATAAAAACGAACAGTATCGGGGCACGGATTTGTTTAATCCGACGACCGACCACCGACGACCGGCAACCAAAATGTCAGCTTTGGTTACAATCCAAGGCTTTTTCTTTAGGAAAGGTATGTATGTTGAATAAATGAAGGCAACTCGGGTCGTGGTTGGTTGCTCCGGCGACCGGCCACTGACAACTGGCGACCATTAAGGAAGGTTGTGTGATGATTTTGAAACGCAAGGTTGTAGCCGGTGTAATCATCGGGATGGTGGCGCTTTCCCTGCTGGCCGCGGCCGTTTTCGGGGGCAGGGGCGTCGATTACTACGGCGCTGGAGCCACCGGTGACGCGGTGGGGGTAATTCGCATTAACGGTATGATTGTCGGCGGGCCCGGTTCCAGCAGCCTGTTCGGCACCGTGGCCGGCTCGGAAAGCGTGATGGAACAACTGCGCCGGGCGGCCGGGGACCCGTCCATCAAAGTGGTGGTGCTGCGACTCAATACTCCCGGCGGCACGACGGCGGCCTCCCAGGAAATAGCCCTCGAGGTGTCCCGCTTGCGCAAGGCGGGTAAGAAAGTGGTGGCCTCCATGGGTGACGTGGCGGCTTCCGGCGGTTACTGGATCGCTTCGCAGTGCGACAGGATTGTGGCCAGCCCCGGCACCATTACCGGAAGTATCGGCGTAATCATGGAGACGCAGAACCTGCAGGGGCTTTACGAAAAACTGGGGGTGGATTCCAGGGTGTTTAAGAGCGGAGAGCATAAAGACATGGGTTCTCCCGCCCGGGACATTACCGCGGAAGAACAAAAGATTTTTCAGGATATGGTGGATGAAATGTACGAGCAGTTTATCGCCACGGTATCCAGCGGCCGGGGCATGGATCCCGGCCAGGTGCGGAAACTGGCCGACGGGCGCGTTTTCACCGGCCAACAGGCTTTGGAATACGGCCTTGTGGATGACCTGGGCAATTATTACGATGCCATCAGGGCGGCGGCCGTTCTGGCTGGAATCCGGGGTGAACCGGAAGTTGTCGAACTGGCTCCCAGGCGCGGTTGGTGGGAGACGCTGAGCAGCGTTAAGCTGGAATTACCGGCATTCCACGCCCCCGCCTGGTTGATTTACAGACCGGCGGCGGACTAACGAAGGGGGGATGATGTTGGAAGGGCAGAGGGACATTATCCATAATGTGGGGCCGGTGAAAAACGGCATTCTCGACATTATTTACGGGGTTTTATTCGACCCCGCCCGCACATTTGCCGGAATTGCCCATAACCCTCCCGTTGGAGCGGCCGTGGTTATTTATATTTCGCTTCACCTGCTGGAATCATTAATGGGGTTGTTTATCACCCCCCAGTATTTCCGGGAGATGCACGTACCCGGCATGATGGGGGTTGATTTTGTGCGTCATATGGCGCCGCTCGTGGCGGCGGGCGGCTTTGTGCTGGGCATCATGAAATGGTTTGTCATGGCCGGCTTATTGCACCTGGTGGCCGAAATTTTCGGCGGCAAAGGCAGTGCCCGGAAAGTTTTTGCCGTTTACGGAGTGGCCGGCCTGCCCGCGGTGTTCATGATCCCCGTGAATATATTACTATTTTATCTTGCCGCGGGTTTTACCCGTACATTAATTGCCAGCCTGCTGGGGTTGGGAGTGTTTGTCTGGAGCACGGTTCTGTTGATTACCGGCGTGCGGGAGGTGCACCGCTTCAGTACGGGCAGGGCCGTGCTGACCGTATTTTCGCCAGCCCTGGCTGTAGTGACGATAATGGTACTGGCGATGATCATTGTTGGGTCTGCGGTGTCAACTCTCCCTGTAGATCCATATTTTAAAATTTTTTAAAAAATAAGTTGTATTGCATGACAATTAAAAGGGATTTTACCCCTTCCGTCGAACACAAATGTGAAAGGCTTCTTGCAGAGGGGGTAAGGTATGCCTGGCAAAACATATGATATACTGGTAGTCGATGACAAGGCAGGTGTGCGCAGGCTGATCTACGAAGCTTTGCTGGATGATGGCTATCTGGTCGAACAGGCCTCCAACGGTGCGGAAGCAATCCGAAAAGTCAAACAGAAAAAATACGGGGTGATTTTGCTGGATGTTAAAATGCCGGGAATGAACGGTCTGGAAACTTTAAATGAAATAAGAAAGATCGATCGTAATGTCCCGGTGGTAATGATGACTGCTTACGGTGAACTTGAGATAATGGAAGAAGCCCACAACAAAGGAGTCAAACATCAAATCAGCAAGCCGTTTGACTTGAACGAGTTACGCGCATTGGTCAAAGGCATTCTTGAAACCGGGTTGCGGGAAAGCGCGCTGCAGTTGGGTTAAGGCCCGTAAATAAAACCCGAAAGAGGATTTGGTTGTGAAGGTGTAGAATTAATGGGTATCAGTAATATTAGCGGCAGGGGGATTGCCATGATTATAGTAACTGATACGCTACTTGGTATGCGTTGCCCTGAATGCGGAAAACTTGATTTTCATAAACTTTCCCGCTTTGATTTCAGCGGCCGGAAACGTGTTGAGATAACTTGCACGTGCGGCTTTGTGAAACTTTTCGTTACCACCAGGAACCGCAAGGATTACCTGCTGCAGGTGCCTTGTGTTGTTTGCGAGGCCAGGCACGTGCGTACCCTCAGCGCCGAAATGTTGTGGTCCGGCGAGGTTAATTACTTGTTTTGCCAGGAGACCGGTTTGGAACTGGGGTACCTGGGCCCGGAAGAAGATGTCATGGCCCTTGCCGCGGCGTACGAGGAAAGTATGGATGCGCTGGCCGGTGAGTTTGAAAAGGAAGATGAATTCTTTCACAACGCCGGTATAATGTATGAAGTGTTGAACTGCCTGCATGACATTGCCGAACAGGGAGCGCTGTACTGCCAGTGCGGCAACCGGGACGTTGATGTGGATGTTTTCCCCGATCGCCTGGAACTGCACTGCAAGGATTGCGACAGTGTCAACATTATCTACGCGGAAACTGAAGATGATTTAATGATCATCCGGGAAATAGACACCATAGAACTAACCCGTAACGGTTTCAAGTGTCTGGACAGCGTGGCCAATACCGGCAAAACGGGCAAAAAAAACAGCCGCAGGCGAAAATAGCATGATAAACACCCCTTACGGGGTGTATAATAATTTTGCGATAAAATATACCCGTTTGTTGAGGAGGCATCAGTGATGGGTTTGGTTCCAGTCAGCGATTTGCTTAAGGCGGCCGATGCCGGAGGCTACGCCGTGGGCGCTTTCAATTGCAACAACATGGAAATTGTTCAAGCCATTGCCGCCGCCGCCGAGGCGGAAAGGGCGCCGGTGATCATGCAGGCCAGCCAGGGCGCCATTAAATACGCGGGCATTGAGTACATCACCGCCATGGCCAAAACCGCCGCTTCACTGGTCAACGTCCCGGTGGCCCTCCACCTGGACCACGGTACCAGCTTTGAGCAGGTGATGCAATGCATCCGGGCCGGGTTTTCATCCGTCATGATTGACGGTTCCAAGCATTCCCTGGAAGATAATATCGCTCTGACCAAGCAGGTGGTGGCCGCCGCCAGGCCGGTGGGGGTATCCGTTGAGGCTGAATTGGGCAAAATCGGCGGCACCGAGGACGACATTCACGTCAACGAAGCCGACGCCTTCTTTACCGATCCCGAGGAAGCCCGGGTATTTGTGCGGGAAACCGGGGTCGACGCGCTGGCCGTGGCCATCGGCACCGCGCACGGCCGGTATAAGGGCGAGCCGAAACTTGATTTTGCGCGGTTGGAAAAAATCCGCTCCCTTGTCAACATACCAATTGTACTGCATGGTTCTTCCGGAGTGCCCGGCGACGCCATCCGGGAGGCCATCCGCCTGGGTGTGCGCAAGGTTAACATTGATACCAATATCCGCGAGGCCTTTGTAGACCGCTGCCGTGAAATTATCGCCGCCTATCCCGACGAAATCGATCCACGTAAAATACTGGGCCCCGCGCGGGAAGCGGCTGTGGAATTGATCAGGGAAAAAATCAGGTTGTTCGGCAGTTCGGGCAAAGCCTGATTTGGTTATAAGTGGTTGGTGGTGGGTGGATGGTGGTTAGTTAGACCAGGCGTTGCAGGCGTTGTTATATGCTGGACTTTTTCCATTACCTGTAATATAATTAAAGGGCAAATTTTAGTTAAGCCGGCTTTGATGCCGGTTACAGGTTTTCAAACCGCCATGGCAAACCACCAACCACCAACCACCAACCACTATTCAAGCCAACCACTATTTCCGGGGGTGTTTCTCATTAAGCTGTTCATTGATTCTGCCAATGTTGGGGAAATCAGGGCTGCCGCTGAACTGGGAGTAATCAGCGGCGTTACCACGAACCCGTCCCTAATCGCAAAGGAGGGCCGGAATTTTGTTGAGGTGGTGAGGGAAATCACCTCCATTATCGACGGCCCGGTGAGTGCCGAGGCGGTGAGCACCGAAGCCGGCCCCATGATCGCAGAGGCCGTTGAACTGGCGTCCATTCACCCCAACGTGGTGGTCAAGATACCCATGACGGCGGACGGCCTGAAAGCCGTAAGCGCGCTGTCCCCAAAGGGCATTAAGACCAATGTGACGCTGGTGTTTTCGGCCAACCAGGCCCTGCTGGCGGCCCTGGCCGGGGCGACTTACGTGAGCCCCTTTGTAGGCCGTCTTGATGATACCGGCCATGACGGCATAGCGTTGATTGAAGAAATTGTGCAGATTTTTGAATTGCATGGCCTGGAAACGAAAATTATTTCCGCCAGTATCAGGCATCCCCTGCATGTGACCCAATCGGCGCTGGCCGGTGCGGATATTGCCACCGTGCCTTATAAGGTGTTGATGCAGATGCTCAAGCATCCCTTGACCGACCTGGGGATTGAAAAATTCCTGGCGGACTGGGCCACAGTACCCAAAGGTTAGGAGGAAAACCCGTTGAAAATTATAGGGCGCCTCAAGCAGTATTACACCAAGGTCATGGACATTCCCGACGCGCCCATAAAAATTGCCCGCGGCGCCGCACTGGGTGTTGCTATGGACTTTTTGCCCATTCCGCTTATCAGTATCCCTATCGCCTACCTGGCGGCGCGGTTGGCTGGAGGCAACGGCGTGGCCGCGGCGTTGACGGCGGCGTTTTTCAAGTGGGCCGTGCCTTTTTTCTATGTTTTAAATGTAGCCACGGGGAGCCTGGTGCTGGGCTTCGATGAATTTGACAAGATGGAAAAGGTGATGAAAATGGACGGTTTCACACCGTCGGACTGGTTGAACTATTTGACCCGGCTAGGTTACCCTTTTCTGGCCGGCGCGGCAATTAATTCTTTTCTGACCGGGTTGATGCTGTTTTTTATCGTGCGCAGGATCCTGATCCTGAGGCAAAAAAGGAAGGGTATCATCTGAAAAATGGACATCTGGACTATTTTAAGTACCGGTAAAAAATTTTTTCCTTGAAGGGGGGATGCCGTTGAATTACGCCGAGCTTGAAAGTAAAACCCTGGCCGAGCTTTACGCCATGGCCAAGGAACTGGAACTTACCGGGTATTCCCGGTTGCGCAAGAAGGAACTGGTAGCGGAAATAATCAGGGCGCAAATGGAAAAAAGCGGGTTGCAGTATTCCAGCGGCGTGCTGGAAATACTTCCGGACGGATATGGTTTTCTACGACCGTCCCACTTTTTACCCAGCTATGACGATATTTATGTTTCCTCTTCCCAGATCAGGCGATTTGACCTGCGAACAGGGGACCTGGTTGCCGGGCAGGTACGGGGCCCCAAGGATAACGAACGTTATTCCGCGCTGTTGCGCGTGGAACAGGTCAACGGAGCCGACCCCGAGGAAGCCGCCAAAAGACTGCACTTTGCTGGACTTACCCCACTATATCCCCATGAGCGGATTATCCTGGAAACCGAGAGAGATAAGCTTTCCACCCGGATCATCGATTTGATAGCTCCCATCGGCAAAGGCCAGCGGGGATTGATTGTTTCTCCGCCCAAGGCGGGAAAAACCGTGCTTTTGAAGGCGATTGCCAACAGCATTACCACAAATCACCCGGAAATCAGCCTGATCGTGCTGCTTATAGATGAGCGTCCCGAAGAAGTTACCGACATGGAGCGTTCGGTGCAGGGTGACGTGATCAGTTCCACGTTTGACGAGCCGCCGGAAAACCACGTGCGGGTGGCGGACCTGGTGCTGGAACGGGCCAAGCGGCTGGTGGAACACGGCCGTGACGTGGTGATTTTGCTGGATAGCATTACCCGCCTGGCCAGAGCGCATAACCTGGTGGTTCCCCCCAGCGGGCGCACATTGAGCGGGGGCGTGGACCCGTCATCACTACACAAGCCCAAGCGGTTTTTCGGGGCGGCGCGTAAACTGGAGGAAGGCGGTTCGTTGACCATCCTGGCCACCGCGCTGGTGGAAACGGGCAGCCGGATGGACGACGTGATTTTCGAGGAATTCAAAGGCACGGGCAACATGGAGCTGATCCTTGACCGCAAGCTGGCGGAACGGCGCATCTTCCCGGCCATTGACGTGCTGCGCTCGGGTACCAGGCGCGAGGACCTGTTGTTGACCAAGGATGAACTGGAGCTAAACTGGTACTTCCGCAAGGCCACCGCGGGCCTGTCGGCGGCGGAGGCGCTGGAGTACATTACCGAGCGGCTGAAAAAAACCAGGTCCAATGCCGAGCTGGTGCGGGCTTTCCGGACCATGCGCCGGAGCAACGGAAACCAGGGACTCCAGCCGGGCGCAAACCTGACTTGATTGGTGGTTGGTGGTTGGTGGTCGGTCGCCGGTGGTCGGTGTCGATGCGCAACATTCCACTATAGCCACAGCCCCTTGGGACGATGGAGAAGTAGTTGGGCGGTAAGTTGCTGGCGTTAGTTGCAAGCTACCGCCGGCCGCCGGCGCGGTGCCGGCAGGAGTAAAAGGTACCGGTTGTGTTTTAGGGACGGGAATAAGGGCTTTCCCGTCTTTTAATTTTTGGCGCGCATCCCCGCGCTCGCTCAAACCTTCAATTGGCACGGAGCCCTGCCAAATGGGGTTTTTGGAGGAACAACCAGGTATAAATAAGCCGGTGGCGGGATATACTCTATGATGGCATGTTTTTAGATAAAACTGTCAGGAGAGGTAGAACCATGTTTAACTGGCTTAAAAAAGATATTTTAAGAATCTTTACTTTCGGGACAGCCTTTTTGATCGCCGGCTGCATACTGGCGGCTCCCCAGCCGGCCCAGGCCAGGCTGGACGAGCTTATCCGGCCCGATGCCCCTTACTTTGCCGGGCCGGAATCGCCGACGGGAGAAAAGAATGTCCGGGTGGCGGCGACGCCCGGGATTTATATTGTGCGCGAAGGAGATACCCTTGGTGCAATTGCCCTCAGGCACAACGTCGATGTAAAACAACTGGCGGAAATGAACAACCTGCGCGATCTTGACCACATCATCAAGGGGCAGGTGCTGATGCTGCCGGGCACCACTTTCCCATACGTGGTGCAAAAGGGTGAGACTCTCGGCAGCATTGCCGGCCGCTTCGGTGTGGACGAGGAAGAGTTGGCCGCCATGAACGGCCTGCGTGACCCGGATCACCTGCTGGCGGGACAGAGCTTGACGATCCCGGCCGGGCAGGGCGGGGGCAGTGCCGGGGTGTCCCGGGCGCTGCCTCTGAACCAGTTGCGCTGGCCCGTGGTGGGCTGGATCAGCTCACCTTTCGGCATGCGGGACGGTGAAATGCACCATGGGCTTGATATTGCGGCGGACCACGGGCAGGTAGTTCGCGCGGTGAAGGGAGGCCGGGTGGTATTCTGCGGGCCGCGGGGCGATTACGGTAACACCGTAATCATCGACCATGGCAGCGGTTTGCAAACACTTTACGCCCACAACTCCACCCTGCTGGTGCGGGAAGGCCAGAAGGTGCTGGCGGGCCAGCCCATCGCCAGGGTCGGCAGTACCGGGCGTTCCACCGGACCGCACCTGCACCTGGAAGTGCGCTTGAACGGTGTACCCTTCGACCCCATGATCTGCCTGAAACGTACCTACGCATAAAGGGGTTAAATCTGCTATCTATGACAGTGTGGCAATAATATCTAAATACACCCCAAAATAAGCTCATGGTTTACTCTGCTTAACGGGGTTGCCCTGCCGCCCGCCGGGACGGGGTAAAGGGACAGGCTGTTTTTCCAAACAGGCCTGTCCTGTTTTTTTAGGGTGAAATTCGACAGGTACGAGATGCCAGCAACAAGTTATTAGTGGAATGTGCCCGCTGGATAGTGTTAAAATAAAAGCCGGAATACTGGAGCTTAACTGCGGGCAAATGATGATTTTGGTAATCCGGGTTTAAGGGGATTTGCGAATGTATCGACTATTATACGCCGACGAACAGGGCCAAATGTTCGACCACGGGCTGGCCGCCACCGGGCGCACGGGGGACCGGCTGGTGGAAATACTGGAAGATGACGTGATAGAGTTACCGCCCGGCGCCTCCCTGGTGCTATTGCCGGGCAGCACCCCCGTGGGGATAAATAAAAACGGCCAGTTCAAGCTCTTGGAAAAAGCCCCCGGCGGTGGCGGGCCGGCCCGGGCCGTGGGCGCGTTGCTGCCCCAGGGTTACACCCGCACCCTGCTGCCCGGTTACCGCCGGCGGGAGGACAAGCCGCTCCCCCTGCTGGGTTACGCGGCGGTGGCCTGGCGGTCCGGTAAGATATACGTTGCCGCCGCCCGCACCGACGACCCGGACCGCTGGGATCCCGCCCACTACAACACCCGGGATTTACCGCGGCTGGTGGAGGACCGGCTGGCGGCGGCCCCCGGCAACCGGGTGCTGGGGCAACTGGCCCGCTGCGCCCTGGAATACAGTTGCTTTACCGCCCAGAACATCTTTTACACCCGCTGGGAAGGCGGCCTGCCGGTATCGCCCGCCTGCAACGCCCGGTGTCTGGGCTGCATTTCATTGCAGCCGGCGGAATGCTGCCCCTCCCCCCAGTCCCGGCTGACCTTCCGGCCTTCCCGGGAAGATGCGGTGGAAGTGGCCCTGCACCACCTGCTGCACGCCCCGGAGGGGATTATCAGCTTCGGGCAGGGCTGCGAGGGTGAACCTTCCCTGGCGGCGAGCGATGTAGCGGCGGTAATTGGTGAGGTCCGCAGGCAAACCGGCCACGGCACCATCAACATGAACAGCAACGCCGGGTACACCCGGGGAGTGGAGCAAATTTGCGAAGCGGGCCTTGATTCCATCCGGGTCAGCCTGATCAGTGCCCGGGAAGAAGTGTATAATGCTTATTACCGGCCGCGGGATTACACCCTGGCTGACGTGGCCCGTTCCATCAGAACCGCCCGGTCCCGCGGCGTGTACGTATCCCTGAATTTACTGGTGCTGCCGGGGTTGAACGACCGGGAGCGGGAAATTGAATCCCTGGTGCATTTTATCCGGGAAAACGACGTCAACAAGGTCCAACTGCGCAACCTGAACATCGATCCGGACTACTTCTGGCGCCGGGTTTCTGCTGAAGGAGAAATCTTCGGAATTCTCCACCTTATCGAAGTACTGAAAAACATCCCCGGTTTGGAGGTGGGTAATTTCTCCCGGCCGGTGACAAAAAAGTGATGAATTTTCTCGAAACATCTTTAACCACTACGAAGAAAATTGCGAAGTACGCGAAAGAAACCATCGGATCGCCAGATACAAGTACGGTTTTTTTGCAGCGAAATCACACTGGCCTTAACCGATAATTCTTGCTTGAATTACGTGGTTATGCTATAATTGATAAGTGTCTAATCAGGGAAAACACGGTTTAACCAGCTGTTTTGCCGATAAACATCATGTTTTGGAAAGAGGTGAGTTCCGTTGAAGGAAAAAATTCATCCCAAGTATGGCGAAGCCAGGGTTACCTGCGTTTGCGGTGAAACTTTCGTGACCGGTTCCACCAAGAAGGAAATCAAGGTGGAAATTTGCTCCAAGTGCCATCCGTTTTACACCGGTTCCCAGCGGACTGTGGAAACAGGCGGCCGGGCGGAGAAATTCCGCAAAAAATACGGCTTGAAATAAGCTGCTTAGAGCAGGGCGGGTGCTCTGCTTTTATTTTATTTTAGAAAGCAAAGGGTGATTTTTTATGCGCCCGGAATTTAATTACGGGGGCCAGGCCGTCATTGAGGGCGTGATGATGCGGGGGCCGGACAGCCGCGCCGTGGCGGTGCGCCGCCCGGACAATACCATTGTCATCGACGAAAAACCAGTGTCGTCGATCACTTCCCGCGTCCGGCCGCTGAAGTGGCCCATGGTGCGGGGCGTGGTGGTGCTGTTCGAGTCCCTTGTAATGGGCCTGCAGGCGCTCTCATTTTCCGCCGGCCAGGCTGTTGAAGAAGAAGATGAGGAATTGACCACCCGGGACATCGCCATTACCATGATCATCGCCTTTGCCCTGGCCATCGTGCTGTTCGTGGTTGTACCCACCGGGGCCACCCACATGCTCACCCGCTGGGTGCCGGGCAGCGTGCTGCAAAATCTGGTGGAGGGCGTGATCCGCATCGGGGTGTTCCTGGCCTACGTGGCGGCCATTGCCCGGATGAACGACATTAAGCGGGTTTTCCGGTATCACGGCGCCGAGCACAAAGTAATCAACGCTTACGAGGCCGGTGAAGAGCTCACGGTGGACCGGATCCAGCGTTACCCCACCTATCACCCGCGTTGCGGCACCAGCTTTTTACTTATCGTGCTGGTGGTCAGCATTTTTGTTTTTGCCATGCTGGGTGAACAGGTGTTGTGGTGGCGCATCCTGTCCCGGATTTTGCTGCTGCCCGTCGTGGCCGGCATTTCCTATGAATTGCTCAAAGCCTCGGCCCGCTACGAAAATAATCTTTTTTTCCGCCTGTTTGCCGCGCCCGGCAAGTGGGTCCAGCGGTTGACCACCGGTGAACCCGACGATCAAATGGTAGAGGTGGCCCTAACCGCCCTGAAAGCGGTACTCAGGGAAGATAGAGGTGAGGTCAGTGTTAGATAAACTGGAGAATCTGGAAAAAAAGTACGATGAATTGAGTGAACTGATCGCCGATCCCAAGGTGATGGAAGATCAGAATAAATGGAAGCAATACGTAAAAGCCCATGCCGATCTCAGCGACGTGGTCACGGTTTACCGTGATTACAAGCGGGTGGTGTCGGAGCTGGACGACGTCAGGCTGTTGCTGAAGGATAAACTGGACCCCGAAATGCTCGAGCTGGCGGAAATGGAAGAGGAAGAACTGCGGGAGAAAAAAGCGGCCCTGGAACAACAGTTAAAAGTGTTGCTTTTGCCCAGGGACCCCAACGACGACAAGAACGTAATCATGGAAATACGCGCCGGTACCGGCGGGGAGGAAGCGGCACTGTTTGCCGCCGATCTGTTTCGCATGTATACCAGGTTTGCCGAGTTGAAAGGCTGGCGTACGGAGATTATGGATTCCCATTACACGGACCTGGGCGGCATCAAGGAAATCATCTTTCTCATCGAGGGCAGGGGGGCTTACAGCCAGCTCAAATTTGAAAGCGGCGTGCACCGGGTGCAGCGGGTGCCCACCACCGAATCGGGCGGGCGGATTCACACCTCCGCCGCCACGGTGGCGGTGCTGCCCGAGGCCGAAGAGGTCGACGTTGATATCAACCCCAACGACTTGAGAATTGATGTGTTCTGCTCCACCGGGCCGGGCGGGCAGTCGGTGAACACCACCCAGTCGGCGGTGCGTATCACCCACATTCCCACGGGAATAGTGGTATCCTGCCAGGATGAAAAGTCCCAGCATAAAAACAAGGAAAAGGCCATGCGGGTGCTGCGCGCCCGCCTGCTGGACCAGGCCCAGCAGGAACAGCAGCAGAAAATGGCCAGTGCCCGTAAATCCCAGGTGGGGACCGGCGACCGCAGCGAGCGGATTCGTACCTACAATTTCCCCCAGAACCGGGTGACCGACCACCGCATCGGCCTGACCCTGCACCGGCTGCAGGAAGTGCTCATGGGGAACCTGCAGGAAATCATCGACAGCCTGATTACCACCGACCAGGCGGAACGGCTGCAGCAGGTGGAATAACCGTGCATGCCCTGACTATCGGGGAGGCGCTGGCCCGGGCGCAAAAATGGTTGCGGGAAGCCGGTTCAACTTCGCCCCGGCTGGATGCCGAGGTGCTGCTGGCCCACGCGCTGGGCCGGGACCGGGTCTACCTGTTCCGGGAATCCCAACACCGGCTGGATGCAAAAGAGGCCCGGGTGTACCGGGATCTGGTGGAACGCCGTGCCCGGGGCGAGCCCGTGGCTTACCTGACGGGGCACAAGGAATTTATGGGGCTTGACTTTATAGTCGGGCCTCATGTTTTAATTCCCCGCCCCGAAACCGAGTTGATGGTGGAATACGCCCTGGCCATGCTGGCCGGGTGTCCCCCCGGCCGGAGGGTTGCCGTGGACGTGGGCACGGGCAGCGGCGCGGTGGCCGTCAGCCTGGCGCGCCTGGCGCCGGGTGCCGAAGTATACGCCACCGACATTTCGCCGGAGGCGCTGGAAATTGCCCGCGCCAATGCCGGCAGGCACGGCGCGCCGGTGCGCTTTTACCGGGGAGACCTGCTGTCCCCCCTGCAAGGCGTGCTGCCACCCGGTTCCGTGGCGGTGGTGGCCGCGAACCTGCCGTACATCCCCAGCGCGGAAATGGCGGGTTTGCCCCGGGACGTGCGCTATTACGAGCCGGCTCTGGCCCTGGACGGCGGTCCCGGCGGCCTTGAACTTTATCGCCGCCTGGTGCCCGGGGCCGGGGAACTTCTGGCCCCGGGCGGGCACCTGCTGGTGGAAATCGCCCCGGATCAGAAGGAGCGCGCCCTGGAGTTGGTGCCTCCGCCCCGCTGGCGGTCAACGGCGCTCCCGGACCTGGCGGGCCGCCCCCGCCTTATTGTTGCTCAAAAAAAGGGGGACGGTAAGCCTGTATTGTAAAGCAGCCGTCCCCTTTTGTTTATATTAATTTTTATATTCCCCGTTCCGCTTCCATTCCCATCGGTTTTTTAAAATTGATTTCGCTGACGCTTGCAACTTTCCATTGTGGTGTTTTTGCAGTTAAATCAAAATTGTTTAAAATTAATGCGTATCTGTATTTTCGGCCTTTTCGGCCAGGGGGAAGGTGATATAAAAAGTTGTTCCCCGACCGGGTTTACTGGTTACATTTATAGAAGCATTGTGCTCGCCCAGTATTTTATTGGTAATGGCCAGGCCCAGCCCCGTTCCCTCGTCCCGGGTGGTAAAAAAGGGATCAAAAATCCGGGGTAAAATCGACTCTTCTATTCCGGCGCCGTTATCCTCCACGGTTAACAGCACGCCGTTTTCTTTCCGCCTGGTGACCACCTTCACGACACCCCCCCGCCCGGTGGCCTGCAGCGCGTTGTTGACCAGGTTTATCACCACTTGCTTCAGCATGTCGATGTTGCCCATGATGGGAGGCGCTTCGGGATCCAGCTTACGGACCAGGTGAATTTCGCGGAGCAGCGCTTCGCTGTTGAGCAGTCCCCAGATGAAATTGATAATGTCATTGAGGTTAACCGGGCGCAATTCCACCTTTTCCTGTTTGGCCAGCTTTAAAAATTCGGTGATGATGGCGTTGATCCGGTCAGCTTCGGCCAGGATAATGTCGAAATAGCCGTCAAAGTCCCTGATGGGGGCATCTTTTTTTTCTTTCATCAACTGCAGGAAGCCCCTGATGGAGGTCAGCGGGTTCCTGATTTCATGAGCGGTGCCGGCTGCCAGTTCCCCTATGGCCGACAGTGTGGCGGAACGCTGTAATTTTCGTTCCATTTCTTTTGTGTCGGTGATATCGTTGACAATGCATGCCATGCCCACTATTTTACCGCTGCGAGTACGCAGTTCGGCGCGGTTGAACAGCAGGGTCCGGCCCGCCATTTCCACTTCATAACTGGAGGTTGCCTGCTGATCCGGTTTTTTGCCCGCCAGCCGGCCCAGCAGGCACTGCAGGTTCTCGTTCAATACGCTTTGTTTGTCCAGGTGCAGCAATGCCTCGGCCTGCCGGTTCAGCTCAATGATTTTGCCCGAACCGTCGGCGAGGATGACCCCTGAATTGATGAAGTCGATAAAATAATTTGTCCGGGCTCTTTCTTCCTCCAGTTTTTCCGAAAGGGAAAGATCGTTAATACATAAAACCAGGCCGTTATCATTGCCCATTCCGGTGCTTACCTGATGAATTACGCATTGCACCGGCATCGACTTGCCCCGGCCGTCGACGGCCTGTCCAAACACGGGACTACAGCTTATAAGCAGCTTGCCCTTGCCGGTCGCGGCGGGTTTCAAAAACGGCAGGTGCCGCTCTATGATGTCGTTGAGCATTGCCTGTTCTTCCGGTTGGTATCCGAAAAGGTCACGGAACCGCTTGTTGGCGTGAATGATGTAACCGGAGCCGTCCACGTGCAGGGTGGCCACACCCAGGTTGTCCAGAATGCTTTTCTGGTTTTTATCGCTTTCCACCAGCTGGTAGAACAGGTTTTTGATATATTCGAAAGACTGGCCGGTAAACCAGGCGGTGGTGGCCATCAGGGCCAGGGTCAGGAGATACTCGGTCAACAGCTGGTTTGAAAACCCGAAATGGTTGATGCATACCAGTAAGGCCACCAGTAAAACCACCAGCGACGTGACCAGTCCGTAAACGGTGCCGCAAATGATCGAGTTTAAAATCACCGGAACGATTACCAAAATGCTCAGGCTTTTTCCGGCAAGGATACTGGTGATGATGGGAGTGTAGATGATGCAGATTGCCGCGGTATAAAGCAGCTTGTACAGGTGCAGGTGGCGATGGTCACGGTAAAAGGTTTTGGTGATGATTTTGTGCTGGGCCGGGATCAATGCGATGATGATCAGCAGGTAGACAACCCATAACAAATGATAGTAATATTCGTTAAAAGATAATTGTGATGTTCTAAGCAATTCTGCCAGGCAGGAGACGGATAAAATGCAGTAGGTCAGATGAGCGAACAGGTAGCATTCTTTGATGCGGTTCAAGCCCGAATCCAGTTTCATGTGTCAAACCTCTCGTATTCGATCAAAGGCACGGCATTAAGCCGCGCCCTTCATATATGGGAACTAGTTTCATGTTCTTCCGCGCCTGTACCAGTTTGTTCGGGTGATTAAAAAGGCAATAACGGCTAAAAGAATAATATGTAACCAGTTGGTGAAGATCCAAATCAACTTGTTTTGAACCAAGTCGTGTAAGTCATGTTGAAAAATTGTTTCGGACAACTTGAAAGTAAAAGTCTCTAACGTACCGAGTAGGAACATAACAATGATGCTGGTGGTAAGGGACAACAGTTTTGAAGTTTGATAAAAATACGCCACCAGCAGGGCCAAGGTCAAAACTGCTATCGCTGAATGAATTCCCGGCGTAATTATAGCCTTAACGACTGTCAGTCTGACAATGAATATAATTAAAGATAGGATAATACTTATCTGGAGGATTTTCTTCCACCGAAATTCCAATCTTAATGCCGCCACTAATACCATTGCCATACTAATGCATTCCGGAATGCCGATGGTGATTAAGAAAACCAGTAGGTCCGATAATTGGCTCATCTAAATCTCTCCGGAACTTCGGGCTCGTACCACCCCCCAAAACAAGCCGAGGCGGCGCCGATTTGAGCAATCCAGAGCAGCGCTGTGGCGGTTGCAATCAGCAGTACTTTTTTCATGTCCATCCCCCCTTTCCAGATTATACTTAATTTTACGCGGGAAATCTACCGGTTTTTCGTTGTGTGCCCTACCGGTGGCGTAAATACGTTATATTTATTCGTTACAGCCCCGATCCCGGGAACCCGGGGGCAGGATGGAAATTGATTGTGTCACCAGCCCGGTTATAATTGCCAGCACGATGACCGGGTCGGCCGTGATTATTGTCGAAGCCGGTATCAACACCAGGGTGGCCCAGAAAATAATTACCGCCACTGCAGCCATTTTTAGTTTCCGGCGCTTTTCCGTTGTGAATTTTTTGCTGGCGATGGTGACCGGAGCCCGGGTGATGGCTGCAAAAAGCGCAAATACAAGGCCCAGGGCGGTAATCAGGTTCATGTAATGAGCTGCCCGGGGCGCCAGGGTTGTTGCCAGGTAACCCAGGGTTGTCAAAATGAATACCGTCAGCAGCCAGCATTTGACCGGTCCGGACTGGTGACGGCCTCCGGTGAAAATGCGCAGGGAGTAAAAAGCCAGGCAGATAAAGATGGTGGCCTTCAACGTGTCCAGCAGCCAGGCCAGTAGCGCGATTGCCCCAAGGGCGGTCATGTTGACAGCCAGCAATGTGAGAGCGTAAGTAAAAACCTCTCCGTTGTTACCGGCGATTTGGGCAAAATTGCCTTCCCTGGCCAGGTACCGGGACAGCCTTTTGATTATCGAGTCCATGAGATACCACCTTCCACCGGCAAGAAGCTTGATTTGTCTATGACAGGGTTTATGCTAAATTACTATATATGGAACAATGTTCCACAAAAAAATGCATAAACCTGCCTAAAATTGAAAAATTTTTCCTACAAATAACGATATATTATGTCATGATTCGACTGCAAATTCTAAATATTTTCGAAATACCAAAGGTCCGGCCGGTTCCTTTTATCCTGGAATCCTTTGTGGTATACTACTCCAGAGAACAGGGAGCGTGGTAAAAGATGGAACGGGATAATGGCTCCACGCAGCGCCTGGTGGTGGATCCGAAACACCCGAATCCCTCTGTAATCCGGGAGGCCGGGGCGGTATTGCGCCAGGGCGGGCTGGTGGCTTTCCCCACCGAAACGGTTTACGGCCTGGGGGCCAACGCCCTTGACCCCCGGGCGGTGACGGGTATTTTCAGGGCCAAGGGCCGGCCCGGCGACAACCCGCTGATCGTACATATTGAAGGCCCGGAGGCACTGGCAAATTATGTTGAAAGAATTCCGCCGGCGGTGTCGAAGCTGGCGGAGCGTTTCTGGCCCGGGCCGCTTACCCTGGTGATTGAAAACAGGAATAAATTTCCCGCGGTGGTTACCGGTGGTCTCGAAACAGTGGCAGTGCGGGTGCCCGGTCACCCGGTGGCCCTGGCCCTGATCCGGGCGGCGGGCGTACCGGTGGCCGCTCCCAGCGCCAACATCTCGGGACGCCCCAGCCCAACCACGGCCGGCCACGTGATGGACGACCTGGCCGGGCGAATTGACCTGGTGCTGGACGGCGGCCCTTCCGGTCTGGGCGTGGAATCCACCGTGCTGGATCTAACCGGGCGGAACCCGGTTATTTTGCGCCCGGGTGGGGTTACCAGGCGGGAACTGGAGGCGGTGCTGGGGCCGGTGGAACTGGACCCCTCGGTTGACGGCCAGGCGCCCGGGGGCAAGCCCCGTTCTCCCGGCATGAAATATACGCATTACGCGCCCCGCGCGCCGCTGCTGCTTTTCGAAGGCTGCGGTAAAGAGTCCATGGCCGCGCGCATCCTGGCGGAGGCCGGGCGGCTGGCCGGAGAGGGGCGAAAGGTGGGTATCCTGGCCTGCGAGGAAACGGCGCAGATTTACGCCCGCGAGGGATATCCCGTGGTTGTGGCCGGCAGGCGGTCCGATCCTGAAAGCGTGGCCGCGGCGCTGTACGAATCGCTGCGGCGGTTTGACCGGATGGAGGTTGATGTGATTCTGGCCGAGGGTATTTCCGAAGATGGGGTCGGCCTGGCGGTGATGAACAGGCTGCGGCGGGCCGCGGGAGGGAATATCATAGCTGGCCCGTCATAGCCCCAGAGCTTGCGCATAGACATAAACAAAAATGTGACTCGGGGGAATCAAGTTGAGCCTTTTAACCGTTTTAGCCCTGGCGGTAGCCCTTGGTACCGACGCTTTTTCCATGTGCCTGGGGCTCGGCATGGCCGGGGTGACCCGCCGCCAGATATTGATCGTCAGCCTGACGGTGCTGGTGTTTCACATCGTAATGCCCCTGCTGGGCTGGTACGCCGGTGAATTCGTGGGTACCCTGGCGGGGCGGGCCGCCGGTATCGCCGGCGCATTGTTGTTGGTTTACCTGGGAGTGAAAATGATCCGTTCGGCTTGGAAGGGCGGGGATGCTGCAGATCCCAGGGTGGTGCTGGTCAATACCTGGGGCCTCTTGTTGCTGGCCGCCAGCGTCAGCATGGATGCCCTGAGCGTGGGCTTTTCCCTGGGTACAAGGCAGGTGAACCTGCCCGTAACCGCCGGCATCATCGGCGTAACCGCCGGGGTGATGACGGCGGCCGGCCTCGTTCTGGGCCGGTTCGTGGGCATCCGCGTGGGCGAGCGCGCCGTGTTGGGCGGCGGGTTATTGCTGGTGGGTATCGGGTTGCGCATGATTATGCCTTAGCGGCAATCGATCCGGCGGGTTTCCGGAGTGAAGCGAAGCGCAGCGCAGGAATATTTTTCAGGATGGGGAGATTGAACGCGATGGGCAAGAAAACAATCCTGTTTATTTGTACGGGCAACACGTGCCGCAGCGCCATGGCCGAGGCGCTGGCCCGCCGGGCGTTGGACGAGCTTTATCCCGGCCGGGATGACATTGAAATCAAATCGGCGGGAATCGCCGCCCTGCCCGGTACCGGGGCTTCATCCCGGGCGGTCGCCGTGTTGGGCGAGATGGGCATCGACCTGGCCGGTCACAAATCTTCCCGGGTCGAGCCCGAAGACGTGGAGAAGGCGGCGCTGGTTCTGACCATGACCGCCGCCCACCGGGATATGCTGTGCCGGGCGGCCCCGGAAGCCGCGGGCAAAATCCACACCCTGGCCGAATATGCCGGCTCCGGCGGCGATATCCCCGACCCGTTCGGCCTTGACGAAAATTACTACCGTTCCGTCGCCGGCAAACTCGACAACCTGGTGCGCCAGGCCCTCCACCGCTTCATCCAGGGGTCAGGCCTGTCGTAACTGTAATAACTGCATTATTTGCATAAGTTGATTTATTTTCCAGCCGCCAGGTCTAAAACCTCCGGCTTTCAGCCGGAAAGCTTTAGCGCCTGTTTCTTGACCCCCCGTTTAAAAACGGGGGTTTTGGGGAAGCGGTAGAATGTTCAACTACCCCCGACTGAAGTCGGGGGTCTGCGGCACTCCTGCTTAAGTCGATTTTCAGTCGATACCAGTCCCACCTGCTTTAGCAGGTGGTGGTTAAGTTTGCCAAGAGGGCTGTTTTGATATTTTAAGCACATCTGGAGGAAACCGGGCAAATAATGTAGAATATGTTCGTGTTAAGGGGTCGGGGTTGGATCCGGCCGAATTTCGGTTTTAATTTTATGTTTAATTTTGCTTAAAAGGAAGGGAAAAACCTTGCGGGTAGCCATTGGCAGCGATCACGGCGGATTCAAACTAAAAGCGGAAATCATCGCTTACCTGAAGGAACATCATATAGAATACAATGACTTCGGTACATACTCGCTGGATTCGGTGGATTACCCCGATTTTGCCCGGGCCGTGGCCGAAGCCGTGGCGGGGGGAGAATTCCAACGGGGTATTCTGTGCTGCGGCACCGGCATTGGCGTAAGCATTGCCGCCAACAAGGTGCCGGGCATCAGGGCCGCCCTTTGCCATGACACTTATTCCGCCCGGATGGCGAGCGAGCATAACATGGCCAATATTATCACCCTGGGCGAGCGGGTAGTCGGGCCCGGTCTGGCCCGCGATATAGTCGCCGCCTGGCTTAACGCCCGGTTTGCCGGCGGCAGACATGCCCGCCGGCTTGAAAAGATTGCGGAGATAGAAAGAAGTTTTAACTGCAAATAGTTATCCCGGTATATTTCATTTACCGGGTGGATGTATTCATACACTGACGACTGACCACCGACGACCGACGACTAATCTAGCTTGCTTTAGGAGGAAGTTTTAATGAGTTTTTACAGCCCTCTTTCCCAGGTGGACCCTGAAATCTCCCGTGCTGTTGCCCAGGAACTGGACAGGCAGCGCAACACACTGGAATTAATCGCTTCTGAAAATATTGTCAGCCGAGCCGTTATGGAAGCCCAGGGTTCGGTGCTCACCAATAAATATGCCGAAGGATTGCCCGGGCGCCGCTACTACGGGGGTTGCGGTTATGTGGATGTAGTTGAGACGCTGGCTATTGAACGGGCGAAAAAAATATTTCACGCCGAGCATGTGAACGTGCAGCCCCATTCCGGTTCACAGGCCAACATGGCCGTCTATTTCGCCCTGCTTGAGCCCGGCGATACCATTCTGGGAATGAATCTCGCTCACGGGGGGCATCTGACCCATGGCAGCCCTTTAAACATTTCGGGCCGCTATTTTAATGTCACTTTTTACGGGGTGGAGCAGGACACGGGGCGGATCAATTACGACCAGGTTTTGGAAGCGGCTATCAAAAGTAAGCCTAAAATTATCGTGGCCGGTGCCAGCGCCTACCCCAGGGAAATTGATTTTGCCCGCATGAAAGAAATAGCCGATGCGGTGGGCGCTTACTTGATGGTGGATATGGCGCATATTGCCGGCCTGGTGGCGGCAGGCTTGCATAACAGTCCTGTTCCGCATGCCGATGCGGTTACCACTACCACCCATAAAACATTGCGCGGGCCCCGGGGCGGTATGATTCTGTGTAGAGATAAGTATGCCACTGCCGTGGACAAAGCCGTATTCCCCGGTATTCAGGGCGGCCCGTTGATGCACGTAATCGCAGCCAAGGCGGTGGCGTTCGGCGAGGCGCTTCAACCGGGCTTCCGGGAGTACCAGCAGCAGATCGTCAGCAACGCCCGGACTCTGGCCGCGGCGCTGGTGGAACGCGGCTTCGAACTGGTCTCCGGCGGCACCGACAACCATATGATGCTGGTGGACCTGCGTAACAAAAATATTACCGGGCGGGAAGCCGAGCAAGTGCTGGATGAAGTGGGCGTTACCGTAAACAAAAACGCCATTCCCTTTGATCCCCAGCCCCCGCTTATTACCAGCGGCATTCGGATTGGCACTCCAGCCGTAACCACTAGAGGTCTTAAAGAAACGGAAATGGTCGAAGTGGCTGAGATCATCCACCTGGCCTTGAGTTTCGGTGACGACACCAAACGCCGGCAGCAGGCCCGGGAAATGGCCGCCGGTTTATGTCGGCGCTTTCCCATCTACCGTGAAGGCGGAGTCTATGCAGCTCCTCACTTGGGCTAAAAAGTGGCGTTCCCGGGAAACTGGTTTTTAATTGTTTAACGAAATAAAATGGGATGGGTTGCTTTTCAAAGGTTAAAAGCAGCCTGTCTTATTTTAGTTGGGAGGATAAAAACATGAATATAACCGAACTTGTCAACTGGAATTACGAGCAGAAATGCCGGAAGGCGGTACAAGCCCTTGAAAAGAACGGCTTTACGGCTATATACTGCCCGGCCAAACAGCAGGCTGCCGACTATATTTTGCAGGAAGCCCGGGATGCCCAGACGGTCGGATTCGGCGGTTCCATGTCCGTAGCCGGCCTGGCGGTGGCTGAGAAACTGGCGGAAATGGGCAAAGAGCTGCTTATCCATGGCAAGCCGGGGCTAAAGCCTGAAGAAGTGCTGAATATCATGCGCCGCCAGCTGACCAGTGACCTGTTCCTGGCCGGTACGGGCGCCCTGACCTTGTCCGGTTGCCTCGTGAACATCGATATGACGGGCAACCGGGTGGGATCGATGTTCTTCGGGCCCAAAAAGGTTATTGTGGTGGCCGGGCGGAACAAAATCGTCGACAATGTGGAGGAAGCGGTTAAGCGGATTAAAAGATATGCAGCCCCTCCCAATGCCAAGCGGCTTAACAAAAACACCCCTTGCGCCAAAACCGGCTTTTGCCACGACTGCAACTCCCCCGATCGCATTTGTCGCATTATGACTGTTGTTGAGCGCAAGCCTCCTTTAACTGATTTGCGCATCCTGGTTGTTAATGAAGATATGGGCCTTTAGTTAGCCGTTGGGGCAATGATTGTCAGACATAACAAAGCGGCCGTGGTAGCTACCTTGGCCGCTTTGAAATTTGTTATTATTCGCGCTGTTTTTCGGATGGCCGGAAGGACTGCCGGTGCAAAAGGGGGAATTATATACAGGTTACCTGGATCAGTTCCGGTAATCTTGATTAAGGTGGTGTCAGTTGATTATAATAGGGGGAAATCTATTTGAGCAGGACAAACTCAAGAAGACCGTCCTGGGATGAATACTTCCTTGAAATCGCCCGGGTTGTGTCGACACGTTCCACTTGCTTGAGAAGGCGCTATGGAGCTGTTATAGTCAATGACAGAATCATAGTCAGTACGGGGTATAACGGCGCGCCAAGAGGCGAGGCCAATTGTTCCGATACCGGTAAATGCTTGAGAAATGAATTAAACATTCCCCGGGGTGAGCGTTATGAATTGTGCGTGGCCGTCCACGCGGAGCAAAACGCGATTATCAACGGGGACCCTGTTAAAATGAAGGGCGCCACTATTTATATCGCCGGTTTTTATGCGGATGGAACCATAGCTCCCGGCGAACCGTGCCTGCTCTGCCGGAGAATGATCAGGAATGCTCTGATTGATAAGATTATCTATTTGGGTGAAAATGGACAACCGGTGGAATTTGATAATGCTATACAGGGAAAACGGTGATGCCGATGCAAAAGAAAATTGTCGCCCTGCCCAAGCTGAATAATTTAACCCCCACCATGGAATCCACCGCCCTCAAGCTGATGGAGGAAGCGGGGGAACTGGCCCAGGCCATCGGCAAGCTGCGGGGGATGAGCGGGGAGCGCCGTACCGTGGGCGAACGCGAGGCGCTGGCGCGGATCACCAGGGAACTGCTGGACGTGGCCCAGACCGCCGTTTCCATGATGTTTGTTCTGGAGGAACATTACGGTGTCAGTATTGAAAAAGCCCTGGATGAACATATCAAAAAATTGATCCAAAAGGGGTATCTGGTCCCGGGAGAGGGAAATACCGAATAGGATCATTAGTATATATAAATAATATAGTTATTACAGTTACGACAGGCCTGACCCCTGAGAAGAGAGGGTGTTTTTTGGGTTGAAAGTGCTGGTTGTGTTCGGTACCAGGCCGGAGGCCATCAAGATGGCGCCCCTGGTACAAATGCTGCAAAAGGACGGGCAGTTGGATTGCAGGGTGGCGGTGACGGCGCAGCACAGGGAAATGCTGGACCAGGTGCTGCGCCTTTTCGATATTGCACCGGATTACGACCTGAACATCATGCGGGCGGGGCAGACCCTGTTCGACATTACCGGGCGCGCCCTGGCGGGCCTGCAGGAGGTACTGGAAGCGGAGCGGCCGGACCTGGTGCTGGTGCACGGCGATACCACCACCACCTTTGTGGCCGCGCTGGCCGCTTACTACATGCAGCTGCCGGTGGGCCACGTGGAGGCCGGGTTGCGCACCGGCAACAAGTATTCCCCCTTCCCCGAGGAAATGAACCGGCGACTGGCCGGGGCGCTGGCCGAACTGCATTTCGCCCCCACCGCCCGGGCCCGGGCCAACCTGCTGCGGGAAGGGGTGGACCCCGCGCAAATTTTTGTCACCGGCAATACCGTGATTGACGCCCTGCTGGCCACAGTGCGGAAAGATTACCGGTTCGGCGATCCGCTGCTGGACGAAATGGATTTTAACCGGCACCGGGTTATCCTGATGACCACCCACCGCCGGGAAAACCTGGGCGATCCCATGCGGGAGATTTACCTGGCCCTGCGGGAGGTGCTGGAGCGGCACCCGGACGTGCGGGTGATCTTCCCCGTGCACAAAAACCCCGCGGTGCGCCGGGTGGTGCAAGAAGTGCTGGGCGGCTCCGATCAGGTGCACCTGGTGGAGCCCATGGACTACGAGCCCTTTGTCAACCTGATGGCCCGGTGCCATCTTGTGCTCACCGACTCCGGGGGGATGCAGGAGGAAGCGCCCTCCCTGGGCAAGCCGGTACTGGTGCTGCGCAATACCACCGAGCGTCCCGAGGCGGTGGAGGCGGGTACTGTCCGCCTGGTGGGCACGAGCCGCGGCACCGTGCGGGAGGAAACCGAGCGCCTGTTGGTCGACCGGGACCATTACCGGGCCATGGCCGAAGCCGTTAACCCGTACGGGGACGGGCGGGCCGCCGCCCGGATCGTCCAGGCCATAAAATATGTATTTAAGCTGGCCGGCCACAGACCGCAGGAATTTGACAGGGCATTACCTCCAGCATTTTCAGATTAAAATTTTTGGAAAGAGATGAAACCTGCTGCAAAAATGCATTGCCCGGCTAGTCAATATTTCTCCAAAATACGCCACGATTGCCTTGCAAAAATACATTATCGATGTAAAAATGCAGTTACCGGTTCTCCGGAAAGGGGGCCGGCTTTTTTATTTGGTCTACAGCCAAAGTCTCTGTTTACGGGGGTTGTATGCAATATTACACCTGCAATGTCGCTCCCGGTGATTTGGCACGGCAATTGCTTGGTTATGATAAGCGTATATACAGCCCTGTTTATGGGTCCTGTGCCTGTTTAAAATTTAAAAAATCAAGGAGGGTATAACATGAATTTTGAACTCACCGAAGAGCTGCTTGACGTTCAGAAAATGGCCCGTGATTTCGCGCTGAAGGAAATCGCCCCCACGGTGGACGAGGACGATAAAGCGCACCGGTTCCGCCGCGATATCGTCAACAAGATGGGCGAGCTGGGCTTTTTCGGCTGTGTTATTCCCGAAGAATACGGCGGCAATGAAATGGGCTTTTTAGCCATCACCTTGATTGCCGAGCAAATAGCCAGGGTGCACAGTTCCATGCGCCTGCCTTT
Source organism: Desulfallas sp. Bu1-1 (assembly GCF_015594625.1). Classification (GTDB taxonomy): domain Bacteria; phylum Bacillota; class Desulfotomaculia; order Desulfotomaculales; family Desulfallaceae; genus JADNRQ01. Next base: position 166,392 of record NZ_JADNRQ010000001.1, read on the forward strand.
CAACATGAACGCCCTCGGGCCCGCCCAAACCATCCTGAGGTACGGCAGTGAAGAATTGAAGAAAAAGTATCTCCCCGGTTTGTGTGACGCCAGCATCCTGGGTTGCTTTGCCATTACCGAGGCCAACGCCGGCTCCGACGTGGCCAGCATGAAAACCAGGGCCATTTGGGACGGCGAAAAGTATGTTCTCAACGGCGATAAAATGTGGATCTCCAACGCTCCCGTCGCCGATATCGCGCTGGTATATGCTTACACCGATCCGAGCGTAAAAGTCAAGGGCATGTCCGCATTTATCGTGGACATGAAGTCGCCCGGCATCTCCGTCGAGCCCATCACCGAAAAACTGGGCACCTGGGCCGCTCCCGTGGGTGTGATTACCTTTGAAGATACCCCCGTGCCCAAGGAAAACCTGCTGGGCCAGGAAGGCCAGGGCTTCAAGATCTGCATGGAGCAGTTGAACGACACCCGCCTGGGTTGCGCCGCCGGCGGACTGGGCGTTGCTCAGGCCTGCATTGACGCGGTGCTGCAATATGCCAACGAGCGCCAGCAATTCGGCCAACCCATCGGCAAATTCCAGATGAACCAGGACATGATCGCCCAGATGATCGTGAAAACCGAAGCTGCCCGCCTGCTGCTTTACAAGGCGGCCTGGTTGAAGGATCAGGGCAAACCCTGCGCGCTGGAAACTTCCATGGCCAAATACTGGTGCGGTGAAGCGGCCAACTTCTGCGCCGACTGTGCCATGAAGATATACGGTTCCTACGGATATTCCGAGGAATACCCGGTGGCGCGCTACTACCGCGACGCCAAGTCCTACCAGATCGTCGAGGGCACCAGCAATATCCAGAAATTCATCATTGCCCAGGACGCCCTCGGTTACCGCAAGGCCAACCGGTAATATAACATATTGGAGCAATTCAAGGACGGGAGGTTGTTGAGCTTGAGTCAAAAATATGAAGAGTTTCAGCGCAGAAGAGCTAAAATCATGCAGATGGGCGGCGAAAAGGCCGTGGCCAAGCAGCATGCGGAAGGCAAATTAACCGCCCGGGAGAGAGTTGAATATTTATTCGACCCCGGAACATTCACGGAAATCGGCACTTTTGTCACCCACCGGATCACCGCTTTCGGCATGGACAAAAAGGAAGTTCCGGCGGAAGGCGTTGTCTGCGGCTACGGTAAAGTCAACGGCAGAATGGTCATGGTGGGCGCGGAAGACTACACCTCCATGGCCGGCACCTTCGGTGAGTATCACGGTAAAAAATTTGCCGCGGCCATTGAAATGGCCAGGGATATGGGCATCCCCTTCATCGGCTTGAACGACTCCGGCGGCGCCAGGCTGCAGGAGGGCATGGACACTCTGGAAGCCTACGCCTGGTTGTTCAAGGCCCAAAACCTGGCTTCCGGCATTATCCCCCAGATAGCGTTACTGCTGGGTCCGTGCCTTGGCGGCCAAGCATATCACCCGGTGATGCAGGACTTCGTCATCCAGAGCCGCAACCACGGTTACATGGGCATTGCCGGCCCGGCCTTTGTCAAGACCCAGCTGGGCATTGACATTGACTTACAAACCCTGTGCGGCGTTCAAGCGCACGCCGTCAAGTCCGGCTGTACCCATATCGTCGCCGGCGACGACAAAGACTGCATTGACAAGGCCAAGGAACTGCTGGCTTACCTGCCCCAGAACAACAAGGAAAAACCGGCCCGGGTGGATACCGGTGACGAAGCAATGCGCCTGGTGCCCGAACTGGACGGGATGATTCCCGAGCAAACCATGATCCCCTACGATATGCACGAAGTTATTTACAAACTGGTGGACAATGGTGTATTCTTTGAAATAATGCCCGACTTTGCCAAGAACGTGATTATCGGCTTTGCCCGGTTCAACGGCCGGAGTACCGGTATTGTGGCCAGCCAGCCCAACTGGATGGGCGGCGTGATTGACTGCGACGCCGCGGACAAGGTGGCCCGGTTCGTCCGGTTCTGCGACCTGTTCAACATCCCGCTGGTCAACCTGCACGACACCCCGGCCTACATGATTGGACCCGAGCAGGAATGGAAGGGCATCCTGCGGCACGGCGCCAAGATGCTTTTCGCCTACATTGACGCCACGGTGCCCAAGGTTACCGTGATTATGCGCAAGTCCTTCGCCGGCGCCTACCTGGGCATGTGCTGCAAGGACACCGGCGCCGACATCGTTTTCGCCTGGCCCGAGGCAACCATTACCATCGTGGGCGCTGAAACCGCGGCCAGCGTAATCTTCGCCAAGGAAATCAAAAACGCGGAAAACCCGGCCGAGGTCAGGGCCAAGCGGATCCAGGAGTACCGCGACCTGTACGAAAACCCGTACCATGCGGCGGCGCGCGGTTACGTGGACGATATTATTCTGCCCTCGGAAACCAGGAAGAAGATTTGCGCATCACTTGACCTGCTTGAGAACAAAACAGTGGCCAGGCCCTGGAGGAAGTTCTCCAACATCAACATGTAATAAAACCGGGTTTTGGCCGGGCCGGTGCATTAAAAACAAGAGCTCTTTAACTTTTCCGCCGGGAAGTCCCCGTCCGTGCGGGCGGGGATGAAAGGCGGCTAGAGGGAGGGAATTACAAAATGGTTGACTGGGATGCAGCTGTCAGGGTGGCCCTGTCAGGTATAGTGTCGGTATTCGCGGTGCTGGCTGTTTTACAGGTCACCGTTCAAGTGGCCGGCGCGATTATCAACAGCCAGGCCCAAAAACAAAAGGAAAAACAAAAAGCTTAATTTGGGGAGGTTAGGTTAATGGTACAAGTCAATGCTCCCATGGTGGGCAAGGTTTTATCGGTGGAAGTGAAGGTAGGCGACCAGGTGAAAAAGAACGATGTGGTAGTAACCCTGGAAGCCATGAAAATGCAGATTAAAGTTTACGCGCCCAGCGACGGTGAAGTGGCGGAAGTTAACGTCAGCGCGGGAGATGTTGTCAATACTGAAACCGTGCTGGTTGCATTGAAATAATTAGACAATAATTGGGAGGAAGGGGCATGAATCAGCTGATTGAAATATTCAGCGGGGTGGGGATCACTCAGTTAACCGCCGGCAACATTGCCATGTGGCTGATTGCCTTTGTCCTCTTTTACCTGGCCATCAAGAAGGGGGTTGAGCCGCTGCTCCTTGTTCCCATCGGGTTCGGAATTTTTGCGGCCAACTTCCCCCTGACCGGCCTTTTAGAAGAGGGTGGACTGTTTTATATTTTCTACCATTACGGTATTGAAAATGAATTAATACCCCCCCTGATTTTCCTGGGGTTGGGCGCCATGACCGATTTCGGCCCGGTGATTGCCAATCCCAAAACGCTGCTCCTGGGGGCGGCGGCCCAGCTGGGCGTGTATGTTGCGTTTTTCGGCGCTCTGCTCATGGGCTTTACTATCAGTGAGGCAGCCTGTATCGGTATTATTGGCGGAGCCGACGGCCCGACTTCCATTTTCCTGTCGGCCAACCTGGCCCCGCACATGATGGGCTCGGTGGCGGTGGCGGCTTACTCCTACATGGCACTGGTGCCGATTATTATTCCGCCCATCGCCAAGCTTTTGACCACCAAGCAGGAACGGGCGATGGTAATGACCCAGATGAGAATGGTCAGTAAGACGGAAAAAATTGTTTTTCCCCTGTTAACGTCCATTGTCATTATGCTGCTTGTTCCCAAGTCCGCTCCGCTAATCGCCATGTTCATGCTGGGCAACCTGTTCATGGAGAGCGGCGTGGTGGAACGCCTGACCAACGTGAGCCGCGATGCGCTGATGAATATCGTGACCATCCTGCTGGGGGTGGGCGTGGGCTCCACCATGACGGCGGAAACCTTTTTAACCTGGAAAACCATCGGCGTGTTTATTATGGGCGTGGTGGCCTTCGCCTTCGCCACCGCGGGCGGCGTGCTGATCGCCAAGCTGATGAACCTGTTCACCAAGAACAAGGTCAACCCGCTCATCGGCGCCGCCGGAGTATCGGCCGTGCCCATGGCCGCCCGGGTGGTGCACAATTTGGGCGCCGAAGCCAACCCGCAGAACTACTTGCTGATGCACGCCATGGGACCCAACGTGGCCGGGGTTATCGGCACCGCCGTCGCCGCCGGGGCGTTTATCTCGGCCATTCTCTAATAACCAGTTAACCCGGGCATTTCAATATAAAGACCTTTCCGGAACCAGCCAGTTCCAGAAAGGTCTTTTTTTGCTACCTAAGCACCGCTGCGACAAGGGGACGGTTCGTAAATGTCGCAAAGTCGCGCACGAGCAGCGATCGCTAGTGCTACAACCAAGAACCGTCCCCGTTGTCGCACCTCGGTGTCGCACCCGCACCGCAAGAACCGTCCCCGGTGTCGCCCCCCCGGTGTCGCCCCGGTGTCGCACCCCCCCCCGCCCGGTGTCCCCCGGTGTCCCCGGTGTCGCACCCGACCGGCGACCGGCGATTTAAATCGTTAGTCCCTGCTCCTTGATCCGGTTTATTTTTCTCACGATGGTGGACTGGTCCACGCACAGCGCCCTGGCCGCCTTGTACGTGCTGCCCAGTTCTTTTAGCGCGGTGCCGATCAGCTGGCGCTCCAATTCCAGCTGTGCCTTTTTCAGAGGCATAATGCCGGTGACGGTAATTTCCCGGGTATCGCTCCTGGATTGGGGTGCTATTTCCAGCGGTATATCCACGGATTTGATCACCTTGTCGGGGGAGGTTACCAGCAGCCGCTCCACCACGTTTTTGATTTCCCGCACATTGCCCGGCCAGTGGTATTCCAGCAGCGCTTTAAAAACCTGGGGTGAGAATTCCTTTTCAATGCCGTAAATCTTTTCAAAGTGCTTCTTGAAAGCGTAAATCAAAGGTACGATATCATTTTTTCTTTCCCTCAGGGGCGGTATCTTGATGGGAACCACGTTCAGGCGGAAATACAAGTCCTCCCGGAATTTGCCCTGTTGCACCAGTTCTTCCAGAGGCTGGTTGGTGGCCGCGATAATGCGCACGTTGACGGGGCGGGGCTTGGTGCCCCCGATCCGCGTAATCTCCCGTTCTTGAATGGCCCGCAGCAGTTTAACCTGGAAAGGCGGCGGCAGGTCGCCGATTTCGTCCAGGAACAGGGTGCCGTTGTCGGCCAGTTCGAACATGCCGGCCTTGCCTTCCCGGTTGGCGCCGGTAAAGGCACCTCTCTCGTAACCGAACAATTCCGACTCCAGCAGGTTTTCCGGGATGGCGCCGCAGTTTACGGTGATAAAGGGGCCGTCGCCGCGCTTGCTGTGCTTGTGGATGGTTTTGGCCACCACTTCCTTGCCCACGCCCGATTCCCCCAGTAAAAGTACCGTCGAATCAACCTGGGCCAGCCGCAGGGCGATTTCCATCACCTTTTTCATTTGAGTGGATTTTATCACCAGGTCTTCCTGTTCGATCAGCTTGCTGCGCAACTGGGTCAATTCACCGTGGTACCGCTCGCTCAGGGCGATGCTCTGCTCCAGCTGCGCCTGCAGCTTGTTTAAGTCCGTCATGTCCCTGATATTGATCACGACCCGGACAATTTCTCCTGCATGGTTGTGCACCGGGTTGCCGGTGATCAGCAGGTGATTCTGGTTGACCGTCTGATCCATCAGGGTGACCGGCTCGCCCTTTTTAATCACGGCGTCCACCACTGATTGGGAGTAACCGCTTTTTTCAATCAAATCACGGATGTTCATGTTTTGCAGTTTGCCGGTTGCAATGCCGGTGATTCTTTCGCTGGCCCGGTTGGCCCTGACGATGTTGCCGTCCCGGTCGGTGACGAGAATTCCATCATATGAAGATTCAATGATTGCTTCCAGCTCCTTGTTGAGCTGCTTGACGGTACTTAATTCTTCAGAAATGAATTCAATTTCCGAAATGTCCTGGAACACGCCGATGGCGCCCACCACCTTGCCGTTTTCTATAATGGGGCTGCGGTTGGTCAGGTAGGTGTGCGTGCCGGAAGAATATTCCACGGTAAATTTATAATGGGACTGGTAATTGCCCTCTTTCAAAATATCCAGCAGGCCGCGGGGTATGATCACTTCCGAAAGGTGCCGGCCGATGGCTTCGCTTTTTTTGCGCCGGGTTATCTTCTCCGCGGCCTGGTTGAAGGTGGTAATAATGCCGTCCTTATCGATGGCGACAATGCCGTTATGGGCCGAGTCCATGATGGTTTCAATTTGCTGGAACAGCTGGCTGGCTTTTTTAAACAGGGCATGTCCGACCTCCGACCGGTCCAGAATACCGGTCACCCGCCCGTCCTCGTCGACCACTGGAAACACGTTGGCCGGCAGGGTCCAGGCGTCGGAAACCGGCAGGTTCTCACCAAGGGTGTAGACCTCGTCCTGCATGATTGATTGAATTGTGATACCGCCGGCGCAGATTTGCGGGCCGGCTTTGATGATTTCCTCCCAGGTGACGATGCCGGTAACGCCGCCCCCGTCACCGGTGACGGGAATGCCCTTGAGCCCGGTCCGGATAAAAATATCCCATGCCTCCAGGACATCCTGGCCGGGTTTTAAGGTGATTTCGCTTCTGGTCATAATATCCTTTACCAGCATTGTTTCACCGCCCTTGTATTGCCCTGTGAAATCCCAATTCAAAATTAAAAATCGTAATCTTTGTCTATTCATAACATACTTTAACCTTTTTTGAATGTCAAATCAATTAACTAGATTTAGTAAACAGCTGTGATTTGCCCATATCAGTAAACATAATTAAATTTCTCAGGAGGATTTTTTACTCGTGATGTTTAATTGTGACATAAATAAATATTTAAAATAGGGTTTCGTCAGGTGAAACATCTGGTGAGGGGGTGGAATTGAGCCGTATGGAATCACTGCGAAAAGACATGGCGGAAAAAGGTTCCGGCAGCGTGCGTTCCGTGGAGCGGGCGGCGGACATTTTAAAATGCCTGGGCACCAGCGAAAAAACTCTGACGGAAATCAGCCAGGAAGTTAATTTAAGCAAAGCTACCGTTTACCGTATTCTGGGGGCGCTGCAGAAAAAGAACTTCGTGGCCCGGGACGAGGAAACCGGCAGGTACTTTTTGCACTGGGGCCTGATCGGGCTGTTGTCCGAAAGTTTGTCCCGGGAGCAACAGCTGGTGCAGTGCGTGTACCCCTTCATGCAGAAATTGTGGCGGCATACCGGGGAAACAGTGACTTTATACGTGCGCAAGGGTTACAGCAGGGTGTGCGTGGCGGAAATAGTCAGCCCGCACCCCCTGAAATACTCGGTGGGGGTTGGAACCGTTGTGCCCCTCAATGCCCATACCGGCTCGCCCGGTAAGCTGCTGCTGGCTTACATGACGGAGGAGGAAGTGGCGAATGTGCTGACCCAGTGTGAACAGGCCGGGCTGAATGGCGGCGTCATCGACAGGAGGTTGTTGTTCCAGGAGCTGAAAGAGATTAACCGGCGAGGGTGGGCCAGTAGTTTCGGTGAAAGAATTACCGGGGGAGCAAGTCTTTCGGTGCCGGTATGGGACCGCCACGGGAAAATGGTTGCTTCTCTGAATATCCTGGGGCCGGTGACCAGGTTGAGCCGGGAGGCGTTGATGGGGTACCTGGCAGTCGCCAAAAAATGCGCCCGGGACGCTTCCATTCGCCTGGGCGCTTCGCCGGAAGCAATTGAAGGGGGTGAATTGTAGCAACACTACGCGGTTATGGTCTTTTTAGAAATCGTACCTACATAAACGTCAACCAGGGGGTGGATGTGCTATGACAGAGTCTAATTATGCCAGTAAGCAAATGACGCTTCAGGAAGCGATTAAAAAATATGTTCAAAGCGGTTGCAGCATCACCTTTGGTGGTTTCATCGGCCGGGACTGCGTTGCCGCCGCGCACGAGATCATCAGGCAGGGAATCCGTGACCTGACGGTGATTGACGACAGTAAAACAGATGTGATGGATTTACTGGTCGGCGCCGGTTGCGTTAAAAGGTGGGAAGGAGCCTACCTCGGGTACGGCGCCATCGGCCTGGCACCCAATATCAGGCGCTCGGTGGAAAAGGGCGTGCCATTGAAGATCGAACTGGAGGACTGGTCCAATGCCGGTATCAGCATGCGATTCCTGGCCGGAAGCCTGAACGTCCCCTTCATGGCCACCAGGTCCATGCTGGGAACGGACATTATCAAGTACAATGAGCGGGTCAAGGTAATCAACGACCCTTATGAGGGAGAGCCCGTCGCCCTTGTTCCGGCGGCCCGCCCGGACGTGGCGATAATCCACGTGCAGCGCGCGGACGTGATGGGCAACGCCCAGGTTTGGGGCTTTACCGGCAACGACGAAAACAAGGCCCGCGCTGCCAGGCATACCATCATCACCTGCGAGGAAATCGTGTCCACGGACGAGATCAGGCGCCAGGGCAATCTTACCCTGATTCCATTCTACTGTGTGGACGCCGTGGTACAGGTGCCCTTCGGGTGCCACCCGCAATCCTGTTACGGCTACTACGCTTATGATGTTTTGTTCTGCGGCGACTATCACGAAGCCGCCAAGGACAGGGATAAATTCCTGAAATGGCTGGACCATTACGTGCTCAGCTCGGAAGACCACCTGGCTTACTGCGCAAAGGTGGGCTGGGACCGGCTGCAAAAGCTGATGGGCATGGAGCGCCGGTTCAACCGCATTCCGGGATAGGAGGGAGGATTAACATGAGCGAAACGAGATACACCAAGTCGGAATTGATGGCCATCATGACCGCCAAGGAATTCCGGGACTGGGAGGTTGCCTTCGTAGGCATCGGCATCCCCCTGGTGGCGGGAATCACCGCCAAGCGTTTTCACGCGCCAAATCTAAATATCGTGTATGAATCCGGCTGTATCGGGCCGCAAAAATACCGCGTCGATTTCAATGTGGGCGATTCTTCGGCGGCGGACGGCGCCCTTTGCCTGACCTCCGAGTGGCGGGTGTTCAGCGACATGCAGTGCGGTTATTATGATGTGGGGGTTCTGGGTGCGGCCCAGATCGACAAGTACGGGAACCTTAACACCACCGCCATTTTCGGCGAGCAGGATTACTATTCCCCCAAAGTTCGCCTGCCGGGCAGCGGGGGCGGAAACGACATCGGCTCCAACATCGGCCGCGTGGTGGTGATGGTGAGGCTGGAGCCCCTGCGCTTCGTGGAAAAAGTGGATTATCTAACCACTCCGGGATTCCTGGACGGCAGCCCCGGCGCCAGGAAGAAAGCGGGACTATTGGGCAGCGGCCCGGTGGCGGTGGTGACCGACAAGGCCCTGTTCCGGTTTGACCCCCAAACGCATGAGATGTACCTGGATACCATCTATCCCGGCGTCGCCGTGGAAGAGGTAAAATCTCTGGTGGGCTGGGATCTGAAAGTGGCCGCCGGCCTAAAAACCGCGCCCGAGCCCACCGCTGAGGAACTGGCGGCGGTGCGGGCCGCCGACCCGGCCAACCTGATCATGGGCGGCGCCGCTGCCAGAAAGAGCCTGGCCGGGCTTGATGAGTACATCGAAATCACCATCAAAAATTCGGGTAAGTAGAACTGATTTCGCTGCAAAAACCATTACTTGTATCTGGCGCTCCGGCGGCATCAATCGTTCGTTTCACAATTTTTCTCTTGAGGACGGTGAAGCTTGTAGTTAGCGCTTGCAACTCACTGCCTAACTAGTTTCCCCTGAAAAACTCAAATTCAGCGTGGTTTCGTGTTAATTGGAGGGTTGCATACGAGCTTAATTCAAAGAACGAGTGAGCCCGAGGATACGCGCCGGTGCAAGACTATCGCGCACGCAAGGCGCGAGTTCTCCGGCGCCCCCGGAAAAACAACGGTTACCGGTACCAATGCCGGTTAAGCGGTTCAATAAGCGAAGATGCGGCAAGGAATGATATGTCCAAAACGATTAAAAATTTTTGAATAAATTTATTTTTAATAATTAGTAATTGACGAATTATAATAAAATATATATAATTAAATTGATTTAATATATAGTACCGTTTGGGGCAAAGGGGCCCTTTGAAGAATTGTATTCTTCAAAGGGCTTTTTATATTCCAATAGTATGTAATATAAATCTACTGAAATAATGCGCGGCAGCATTTTCAAAATTCTGCGCTGCATTATTTCAAATACAGTTAATTCCGGAGATTTTGGTTGGCCGGCGCAAATCTGTAATGCGCATCTACATTATGTTATTGTATGCACTTTTCTGACTGTTAAAAATAGTGTGTTGAGCAAATGACTTGTCTTTTGCTTGCAGGAATTTGCAGCATCTGGCAATGATTGAAAAACCACCGGAAAGGGGGAGTTGGTATAGAAGTTGGTTTCTTTTGATTTGCTCTGATATTGACAAAATTATGTGGTTTCATGAGGAGGTCTTGACTTGAGTCAACACAATAATAATGAAAGCTTTGTCAGGGTACTATCGCGCAAAGACGTTCTTGTTCTTGCTTTTGGCGCCATGATCGGCTGGGGCTGGGTGGTGCTTGCCGGCTCCTGGGTCAATTCGGCCGGTTCGCTGGGCGCCATGCTGGCTTTTTTGCTGGGCGGCCTGCTGGTAATTTTGGTGGGCTTGACTTATTCCGAGCTTACATCGGCAATGCCGCTGGTGGGCGGTGAGCACGTTTTCAGCTACCGTGCCATGGGTGTAACGGCCTCATTTATCTGTACTTGGGCCATTATCTTGGGTTATGTTTCCGTTGTGGCCTTTGAGGCGGTGGCTCTGCCCACCGTTGTGGAATACCTGTTTCCCAATTACATGAAAGGCTTTCTTTGGAACATAGCCGGCTGGGACGTGTACGCTTCCTGGGTTGCCATCGGGGTTCTCGGTTCCATACTCATTACCGTGGTAAATTACCTGGGCATAAGGTTGGCAGCATTTTTGCAATTGATTTTTACTTTAGGAATTGCACTGGTGGGCCTCGTTCTGATGTTTGGCGCCACGTTCAACGGCAGCGCGGCCAATATGCACCCGCTGTTTGTTAACGGCATCAAGGGCATCTTTGCTGTGGCCATTATGACGCCCTTCATGTTTGTCGGATTTGACGTCATTCCCCAGGCGGCGGAGGAAATAAATATACCTTATAAGACCATCGGCAAAATATTGATTTTATCCGTGTTCCTGGCGGCTCTATGGTATATCCTGGTTATTTTTGGCGTTTCCAGGGCGCTTACGGCGGCACAGATGAGTGATGCTTCCCTGGTTGCCGCCGACGCCATGACCGCGTTGTTCGGCGGCGCCTGGGCCGGCAAGCTGCTTATCATCGGCGGTATCTGCGGTATTCTGACCAGCTGGAACGGTTTTTACATTGGCGGCAGCCGGGCCATTTATGCCATGGCGCAGGCCAAGATGTTGCCGGCTTTTCTGGGCAAGCTCCATCCCAAATACAAAACCCCGCATAACGCCGTGTTGTTGATCGGATTATTATCCGTTGCCGCTCCCCTGTTTGGCAGGAAAATGCTGGTCTGGCTGGTGGACGCCGGCGGGCTGGGCATCGTAGTAGCCTATTTCATGGTGGCCCTGTCCTTTGTGATCCTGAGGAAAAAAGAGCCGAACATGATCAGGCCCTTCAAGGTGGGCAGCGTTTGGATCGGCTACATTGCCGTGGTTTTTAGCTTGGCATTTGTACTGCTGTATCTGCCGGGCAGCCCGGCGGCCCTGGTGTGGCCTTTTGAATGGATGATCTTTTTGGGATGGTCTGTTCTGGGGCTGGTATTCTATATCTGGGCCAGGCTGTCCTACGGCAAGAACGAAGCGGACAGGATCATGCGGGAGCATGTTTTGGGCAAATTCGGCAATGGCAAGCAATATTCCAGTTAATCAATAGTTCCGGTACGAGTTGGTGCAAAGTTGAATTACACGGCGCCCCGGTGGTTTTAGGAAAACCACCGGGGCGTTAATGCAATCATTAAATAATCAGCATTCCGTCTCGGCGCCATCAAGGATGCTGTCGAGCGACTGTAAAAGCAGCTTCTGAAAAAAGCCTGTGACAAGTACGGCAATACTTATCGCATGGCGGAGATACCGGGTATCAACCAGTCCACCGTTATGCGCAAAATGAAAAAATATCTCGGGTAGTGATGAATAAAATGAACTTTGACGTGACAGTGGACATGGGCATCGCGCTGGCCCGCCATGTTGTGGATGAAGCGTACAGGAAACCCAAAGTAAACGTGCGGTTGCCGCGCGGGGCAACCTTGAGGCAACTGGTCGACCGGCTGGGCATACCAGGGGATTACATCAGCTTTGTCACCGTTAACGGCGAAAAAAAGACCTGGGATGAAAAGCTGAACCCGGGCGACAAAGTGATCCTTTTTCCCTACATTACAGGAGGCTAAAAATAAATAAATTGGAGGTAGGGCCAAATGAGCACATAGGCCCACCTGCCCGGAATGATGAAAAAGTTAAGGCCGTATATGTCCTGCAAATGGTATATGTAAGGGAATGAGAAGCAGCGGCCCCGCCGGCAAAAAGGCGGGGCTTTTTTATTACCCGTTGGTAAAAACGGGCAAAAGGGGCCGGCTGCCGGTAATAGAATACTTTTAGAAATAGCGTGAATTTAATCTGAAAATAGCCGGTATTATTCTCATGTTCGGTTGTGAATTGGAGATGCACGGGACTTTAGATAATTATAAAAAGTAATTTATAGGAGCGTTTATGAGAGCGGGCCGTCCGGGGCTTAAAATTATGTCGAAAAATGCCCCTAAACATTAAAACAATGCAATGGCGCATTTATAGAAATGCTTATTGGTGAGGGCATGTCCAGCCAGGGTGTGCTAAAACAATGCGACAGCGCATTGAACCGGCGCAAGTAATACTATTCAGACTATTGTAAATAGTGCATTCAAGCGTGTATATTCCGTGGCCAGGTTCTTGCTTTGATAATGAGCTGCTTAATATTAATTAATAAGGAGGAAGAGGATGAGTCAGCAGAAGCAGAATCTTGAAAAAGTTTTGGGCCGCACTGATGTATTGTTTTTAGCATTCGGCGCCATGATCGGTTGGGGTTGGGTGGTCCTGGCCGGTTCCTGGGTCAATTCCGCGGGCTCGCTGGGAGCCATGCTGGCCTTTTTACTGGGCGGCATACTGGTAATTTTCGTGGGGCTGACCTATTCCGAGCTCACCGCTGCCATGCCCAAGGTGGGCGGCGAGCAGGTTTTCTGTTACCGGGCTATGGGTGTAACGGCATCATTTATCGGTACCTGGGCTATTCTTTTGGGCTATATCTCCGTGGTGGCTTTTGAAGCGGTGGCGCTGCCCACGGTTGTGGAATACCTGTTCCCCAATTATATCAAGGGCTACCTTTGGACCATCGCCGGTTGGGATGTATATGCAACCTGGGCGGCGATGGGTGTAGTCGGGTCCATCTTGATCATGATTTTCAACTACATCGGCATTAAAGTGGCAGCGTTTTTGCAAAATGTATTTACTGTGGGTATCGCCCTGGTGGGACTGCTCTTGATCACCGGCAGTTTATTAAACGGTACTCCTGCAAATATGGAACCTTTATTTGTCGGCGGTTTTAAAGGTATGTTTGCTGTATTATTAATGACGCCGCTGATGTTTGTAGGCTTTAACGTTATCCCGCAGGCGGCTGAGGAAATCAACCTGCCCTATAAAGCCATTGGTAAAGTGCTTATATTATCCGTATTCATGGCGGCGTTCTGGTATATTGCCGTGATCTTTAGCGTCGGCATGGCCATGACCGCGGAGCAAATGACCAAATCTTCCCTGGTTACCGCTGACGCCATGACCATTCTCTTTAATGGTTCCTGGGCCGGTAAAATACTCATCGTAGGCGGTATTTGCGGTATTATTACAAGCTGGAACGCGTTTTACATTGGCGGCAGCCGTGCCATCTATGCCATGGCACAGGCCAAAATGCTTCCCGCTTTTTTGGGCAAATTGCATCCCAAGTATAAAACTCCGCATAACGCTGTTCTATTAATTGGTATACTCACAACTCTGGCCCCGCTTTTTGGCAGAAAGATGCTCGTCTGGCTGGTTGACGCCGGCGGCCTTGGGATTATGCTTGCTTATACTATGGTGGCCCTCTCATTTGTTATCTTAAGGAAAAAAGAACCCCATATGGACCGCCCCTTCAAGGTCAGTAACGGCAATTTTATTGGTTACGGGGCCGTTATCTTAAGCGCTATATTTATATTGCTTTGCATGCCAGGCAGTCCCACCGCCCTGATCTGGCCATACGAATGGGCCATTGTGTTGGTCTGGACCATTCTTGGTGTGGGATTATACTTCTGGGCCAGGTCTGCTTACGGTATAAATGAAGCCGATAAAAGAATGCGTGAACATGTTTTCGGCTCGGAGTCTCAAAGAAAGGATAACGCCGCTTAACAGGCGCATAACCGATTTGTCTTTCCTTGCTTTAAGGATAAATAATAAAATAATAAATTAATTAACTGGAGGTAAAACCAAATGAGCAAAGTACAAGAAGAACTGCTGGCAAGAAAACAAAAGTTGATATCCCGCGGCATCTCCAACTCCACCAACATATTCGTCAAGGAGGCCAAAGGCGCCACCATCATCGACGTAGACGGCAACGAATACATCGACTTTTACGCCGGCATCGGCACATTAAACTCCGGCCACTGCCCGCCCCCCGTGGTGGAAGCCATCAAGAACCAGGCCGAAAAACTGCTGCACACCTGCTTCATGGTCACCATGTACGATTCCTACCTCGACCTGGCGGAGAAACTGATTGAAATTACCCCCGGCAACTATGCCAAAAAAGTCATGTTTGTCAACAGCGGCGCCGAGTGCGTGGAAAACGCCGTCAAGATCGCCCGTTCCTACACCAAGCGGCCTGCTGTAATTTCCTTTGAGTGCGCCTTCCACGGCCGCACCCTGATGACCATGACCCTGACCAGCAAAGTCAAGCCCTACAAATTCGGCTTCGGGCCGTTCGCGCCGGAAGTCTACAAAATCCCGTCCGCCTACTGCTACCGCTGCTACTATCGGTCCACCTACCCGGAATGCGGCATGCACTGCCTGGAGCAATTCGACCGGATGTTTGCCTCGGAAGTAGCACCGGAAACCGTGGCGGCCATGATCATCGAGCCCGTCCAGGGCGAGGGCGGTTTCATCGTTCCGCCGCCGGAATTCTTGCCCGGGCTGCGCAAAATCTGCGACAAGCACGGCATCGTGCTGATTGCCGACGAAGTGCAGACCGGCTTTGCCCGGACCGGTAAAATGTTCGCCTGCGAACACTTCGGCCTGCAGCCCGACCTGATGACCGTGGCCAAATCCATCGCCGCCGGCATGCCTCTGAGCGGTGTTGTCGGCAAGGCGGAAATAATGGACGCCCCGAACCCCGGAGAAGTGGGCGGCACCTACAGCGGCAACCCGGTCTCCTGTGTTGCGGGGCTGGCCAACATTGAATACATGCAAAAAGAAAACCTGGTGGAACGGGCGCGGAAGATTGGCGAGAAGACCCGCGCCCGCATGCTGGAAATGAAAGAAAAATACCCCATCATCGGTGACGTGCGCGGCCTGGGCGCCATGAACGCCATCGAACTGGTCAAAGACCGCCGGACCAAAGAACCGGCCAAAGACGAAACCGCGGCCATATCCAAATACTGCATCGAACACGGCGTCATCGTCATCACCGCGGGCATCTTCAGCAACGTCATCCGCACCCTCATTCCGCTGGTCATCACCGACGAACAGCTGGAGAAAGGACTCGATGTGCTCGAACAAGCCGTAGCCAGCGTTGGTGCCAGGTGTTGAAAGGTTGAAAGATTGAAATAAGCGGTTTGTTTTAAAGCGATCTTCGTCAACTTTCAACAGTTGGTGCCTGGCACCAACTGTTGAAAGTTTGAAGTTTTATTAGAACTACCGGGAGGTAGAGAAATGAAAGGATTCTACGGCAAACTGCTGCGGATAGACCTGACCCGGCAAAGCCATACGGAAGAACCAATACCCGAAACAATACTTGAACAATACCTGGGCGGCAAAGGCCTGGGCTCCCACCTGTTGCTGGAGAACGTGGGACCGGGCGTCGACCCCCTGTCGCCCGGCAACAAACTCATCTTCACCACCGGCGCCGCCACCGACACCATCATGGTGGGCAACAGCCGCTACGGCGTCTACGGCAAATCGCCGCAGACGGGCGGCTACGCCGAAAGTTACTCCGGCGGGCGGGTGGCGCCGGCCATGCGCCGCACCGGCTATGACGCCATCATTATCGAAGGCGCCTCGGAAAAACCCGTCATGCTGGAAATCAGCGACAGCGGCGTAACCTACCACGACGCCACCGGCCTGTGGGGCAAAGACACCTACGCCGCCGAACAAGCGGCGCTGGACAAAGTGAACGTACCCGGCGCCCAGGCGCTGGTCATCGGCCCCGCGGGCGAAAACCTGGTGCGCTTCGCCTGCATCGAGAACAACCGCTGGCGCTCCGCCGGCCGCACCGGCATGGGCGCCGTCATGGGTTCCAAAAAACTAAAAGCTGTGGTCTTCCACGGCAACCAAAAAGCCGAAATCGCCGATCCCGAACTATTAAAAGAAGTAGTTAAAAAAATCCGGGAACTGGGCAAAGACAACCCCGGTGTCAACAACTACCGGACCTACGGCACCACCGTCATGGTTAAAATCATGAACGGCGCCAAAGCCTTTCCCAACAGGTACTGGAACCGGGCCTTCGACCCGGACTGGGAAAACCTGAGCGGCGACACCCTGCTCCAGCAACACAAAGTCAAATCGACCGCCTGCCCCAATTGCTTCATGGCCTGCGGCAAACACGTAACCATCACCGGCGGCGAATACGCGGGTCTGGAAATCGAAGGCCCCGAATACGAAACCATCTACTCCTTCGGCGGGCTGTGCGCCATCAACAGGCTGGACCGGGTGGCCTACCTGAACGACCTGTGCGACCGCCTGGGCCTGGATACCATCACCACCGGCAACCTGGTGGGCCTGATCATGGAAGGCGTGGAGCGCGGCCTCATCGACGCCCCTTACAAATACGGCGACATAAACGCCGCGGTGGAACTGGTCAACCAGATCGCCGAGCGCAGAGACCTGGGCGCCACCCTCGCCCTGGGCATCAAAGAAGCCGGCAAACAACTGGGCCTTGAAAGCATCGCCATTCACGTCAAGGGTTTGGAACCCGCGGGCTACGACCCCCGGGTACTCAAAGGCATGGGACTGGCCTACGCCACCTCGACCCGTGGCGCCTGCCACCTGCGGGCCACCTTCTACAAACCCGAACTGGCGGGCATGATCGACCCCTCCACCACCGAGGGCAAGGCCGAACTATTCATCGACTTTGAAAACCGGTTGACCATCTTCAACACCCAGATCCTGTGCGTATTCTTCCGGGACCTGATCCCCTGGGAGACCCTGGTGGAACTGAACCGCGCCCTCACCGGCCTGGACTATACCAAAGAAGACCTGGAGGAGATCGCCAACCGGATCGTCACCGCAACGAGAGAATTCAACCTGCGGCAGGGCATGACCAGGGCGGACGACACTCTGCCGGCCCGGTTGTTCGAAGAGAAGGTCAACGACGGGCAAAACGGCATCACCCTCGCGGAACTCAACAAGATGGTGGACGATTATTACCGCCTGCGCGGGTGGTAAGCGGCAACAGCGTTCACGACGACGCAGTTATTTCCAATCACCCGGGGCTCCCGGATGGATTTTGGCGCCGTGGCCGCATTGTGAGATAAACGGTCGCTGTCCCAAAACCGGGTACAAATTGGGACGACAATTATACGATATACTTTTAGGGGCTCCGGCCGGGAAACCGGCTTTGGGGCTTATTATTTTGCATTACGTATACAATGTATCAGAATTAAGACTATTGTTTAAAAATTGAGATAATCCTTGTGAAAGAATAGCATTAAAACGAGCAACCAGTTATACCTTATTTGTTGGTTATATAGTTAGAAAATACACAAAATTCAACCAAAACCACGGTATGGGTCGCGGTGTCTTATAAATAAGACAAAGGGGGGCTGAAAAAATTTATTTGTGTCCGGGAAATGGGCTTAAATGTTGCTTTGCGGGGCACGGCGGCGGTATGGCACCCTGATTGCATAACACTTGGGTCAACCTTTTGTTGCCAGAAGGGGGGTGTTTTGACCCGGCTCATCAATCAGATAAAAAAACTTTATTTAAAATATGATTTCGCTGTAAAAACCGTTACTTGTATCTGGCGCTCCGGCGGTTTCTTCCGTTCGTTTCACAATTTTACTCTTGAGGACAGTGAAGCTTGTAGTTAACGCTTGCAACTCACTGCCTAACTACTTCTTCACGCCCTAAGGGGTCATGACTCTTGGGATATGACGGGCTAGGGACCGCATCCAGTGCTCCACTCACTCCAGAAATCCGCCGGATCGCCTGCCGCTGTGGTGTTTTTGCAGTTAAATCAAATATTAAATGCTGCAGGAGGTAAAAATGCTTAAAAACTATGACGACATTATCGCTCAATCACAACGTTACCTGGACATGATCGCCAAAGAGGAATTGACCCGGGAGGAAAAGGAATGGGTGGTCAGGGAAACCGTCGAGGGATTCAGGGAAAACGTCAACCCCGGGTTTCTGGAATACAGGAAGTCGGTGTCCACGGATTATACCTCGGTGGAATGGAAGGACTCCGGCTCCACTTTCACCGACATCTGGGGCAAGGAATTCATTGATTGCCTGGGAGGATACGGCATTTATAACGTGGGCCACCGCCATCCCAAGGTGATGAAGGCGGTGCTGGACCAGCTCAAGCGCCAGTCCCTGCACAGCCAGGAATTGTTGGACCCGCTGCGCGCGCTGCTGGCCAAACTGGTGGCGGCCATCACCCCCGGGGACCTGCAATATGTGTTTTTTGTCAACAGCGGCACCGAGTCGGTTGAAGCCGGCATTAAATTCGCCAAAATGTATACCGGCAGGCGCAGCTTTATTTCCACCACCCGGGCCTTCCACGGCAAATCGCTGGGGTCGCTCAGCGCCACCGCCAAGGGGGTCTTTAGAAAGCCATTCCTGCCGCTGGTTCCGGGCTTCCACCACGTGCCTTACGGCAACGCAGATGCGGTGGAAATGATGCTGGAGAGCTGCGCCTTTATCGGGGAAGATGTGGCCGCGGTGATCGTTGAGCCCATCCAGGGCGAGGGCGGCGTGATCGTCCCGCCCGACGACTACCTGCCCAGGCTGCGGGAACTCTGCGACAGGTACGGCGCGCTGTTGATTCTGGACGAAGTGCAGACCGGCATGGGGCGCACCGGCAAAATGTTCGCCTGCGAGCACAGCGGCGTGGTGCCCGATATTCTATGCCTGGCCAAAGCCTTCGGCGGCGGGGTGATGCCCATCGGCGCCACCGTGGCCAGAAAGCCGGTCTGGGAAAAGTTGATTGAGAACCCCTTCCTCCACACCACCACCTTTGGCGGCAACCCGGTTTGCTGCGCCGCGGCCATAGCCAACATCAACGTGCTGCTGGAGGAAAACCTGCCCCGGCGGTCGGCCGAGTCCGGCGCCTACATGCTGGGCAAACTCAGGGAACTGGCGGAAAAATATCCCGCCGTGGTGCAGGAAGTCAGGGGCAGGGGTTTGATGATCGGCATCGAGTTTCAAACCAACGAGCTGGGCTACGAAGTGGCCAAGGGCCTGTTCGCCCGGGGCGTGCTGGTGGCGGGTACCCTGATCAACGCCAAGTCCATTCGCATTGAGCCGCCGCTCACCATCACCAGGGAGCAGCAGGACCAGGTGATCGAGCGGCTTGCCGCAACCCTGGAGGAAGTAAACAAAATCGCGGTGGAACTAAAATAATGCTTGACCATAACGGCAAAATCGGATTAAGATTTGCTGGTTGATGGAATGATTGACCTGCCTCGAAAAACTCCCATAAAAGGAGGCGTAAGCGTGAAATTAAAATTCCAACCGGAAAAGTGTATTGGCTGCCACCTGTGTGAGCTGGCCTGTTCCGGTTACAAAGAGGGGGTTTTCAACCCCGCTTTGGCCCGGCTGCAAGTATCATCGAAATACAAGTCCTACAACCTGGTCAACGAGGCCAGGCTGTGCGACCGGTGCCTGAAATGCGTCGACGCCTGCACAACAGGCGCGCTGAAGTTTGACGCGGCCCAGCTGGTGCTGAACGGGGACGAATGCGTCAACTGCGGCGCCTGCTTCGAGGCCTGCCCCACGGGTGTTTTGCGCCCCGGCGGGCAGGGTTTTCCCCTGGTGTGCGACGGCTGCCGGGGCGACCCGTACTGCGTCAAATGGTGTCCCCATGGAGCGTTGCTGGTAGAGGAGGCGAGGTAGATGGGCGGTTACCAGGGATTGGTGCTCAGGGTTGACCTGACCAATCAAAAAGTGACCACTGAAAGATTAAACATGGAATGGGCCGCGGATTACCTGGGGGGCAAGGGCCTGGGCATGAAATACCTGTACGAAGAAGTGGGCCCCGGCGCCGGAGCCCTGGCCCCGGAAAACAAGCTGATTTTCATGACCGGCCCGTTTACCGGGACAATCGTGCCCTGCTCCGGCAAGCTTTCCATCGTCACCAAATCGCCGGCCAGCGGCACGATCCTGGATTGCTCCATCGGCGGTTCCGCCGCGGTGGAGATCAAGCGTGCCGGGTATGACGCGGTAATTATTGAAGGCAAGTCGGACCACCCGGTCTACCTGCTGATTGAAGACGACCGGGTGGAACTCAGGGAAGCAAAGGATTACTGGGGTCTTGGCTGCCACGATACCGAAGAAAAATTCAAGCAAACTTACGGCGATGATTATAGCGTCCTTTCCACCGGGCCGGCCGGCGAAAACCTGGTCACCTTCGCCTGCATCACTTCCGATATGTACAGGCAGGCGGGCCGGGGCGGGGTCGGGGCCGTCATGGGCAGCAAGATGCTTAAAGCCGTGGTGGTCAAGGGAACCGGCGGGGTCGGGGCGGCCGATATCCAAAAACTGATGGAAGTCGCCCATAACGCGTTCAAAAACGACCTGCTAACGGACACCAACCTCTGGGCTTATACCGATGGCACGCCGATGATCGTGGAACTGTCCCAAACCACGGGGATTTTGCCCACTAATAACTTCCAGCAGGGTAACTTTGACAAATTTGCCGGCATCAAGTCCGAGTCGGTGACGGCGGCCAGGCTGGCCAAAAAAGGTTGCACCAGCTGCGGCCTGGGCTGCGGTAACTTTATCAAAGCCGGCGATGTCGTGGTGGAAGGCCCCGAGTATGAAACACTGTCCGTCGCCGGATCAAACTGCGGAATCGGCGACCTCGGCGCCATCGCCAAATTTAACAACTACTGTGACGCTTACGGATTAGACTCTATTTCCACGGGCGGGGTGATCGCCTTTGCCATGGAAATGACCGAGAAGGGCATTCACGATTTCGGCATCCGGTTCGGGGATGTGGAAAAATACCTTGAACTGCCCGGGCTGATCGCCACCAGGCGGGGCCTTGGCGCCGAACTGGCAAACGGCGTGAAAAAACTGGCGGAAACTTACGGCGGCCGGGAGTTTGCCATGCAGGTGAAGGGCCTGGAGTTCCCGGGCTATGACCCGCGGGGTTCCTGGGGCATGGGCCTGGCCTACGCCACCGCACCCCGCGGCGCCTGCCACATGAGCGCGTGGCCGGTGGCCGAGGAGGCCTACGGCGAGCGCGATCCCTTTACCATTGAAGGCAAGGCGGAGCTGGTGAAAGACCTGCAGCATTACAACGCGGCCAAGTTTTCCTTGATCCTCTGCGACTTCTGGGCGCTTTCCTTCGACCTGATGGCCGAAATGCTGGCGGCGCTGCTGGGCCGGGAAATTACCGCCGGGGACCTGGAATTGGCCGGGGAAAGGATCTTCAACCTGGCCAGGCTGTTCAATATCCGGGAGGGTATGGGCGCCAAAGACGACGTCCTGCCGGAGAGAATTTACAGCCACCCGCTGCCGGGCGGCGCCACCATGGGCAAAACTCTGCCCGAAGGGGAGTTTAAAAAGATGCTGGCCGAATATTACTCTCTCCGGGGCTGGGACGAAAACGGCAGGCCCACGCCGGAAAAGCTGGCCCGTCTGGGCCTGGCTTAACCGGGCGATATGGGGACCGTCAAAATTGAATTGCGCGGGCCGCTGGCGCGCTACGGTACCCGGGACAAGGGAACCGGCAGGATGGAAATGACAGCTGACAACGGGGTCACTGTGCTGGAAATCCTGAACCAGTTGCACATTCCATGCCATCACGTGGGATTGATAGTGGTTAATGGAAAAAAGGGAACCATGCAAACCGCGCTGCGGGAAGGTGATCATTTGATCATCTTCCCGGTGGTGGCGGGAGGTTGAACGCTGCGGAATACTGGACCCAGTCTTGTATAAGTAAAATTTGGACTACCGTTTAAAATAATTGATTCAGAAAAGCAAAAAAATTAAGCAACAATCCGGTAATTCGACAAGCAATTATCCGGTAAAGGAGGATATCTATGTCGGTTCAGGAGTATAATGCAAGCCAGCCCGGGCTTGAAGCGGGCGGGCTTAAAAGGGGCCTCAAACCCAGACATTTGCAACTTATTGCCCTTGGCGGCATCATCGGCAGTTGTTATTTTCTTGGAACCGGGTACGTGGTTGAGTCAACCGGCCCGGCGGCCATGTTCGCGTATTTGCTGGGCGGCCTGCTTGTTTACATGGTGATGATGTGCCTGGGCGAGCTGGCTGTACATATTCCCATTTCGGGTTCATTTGTCAACTACGCCAATGACTTTATCAGCCCCACCTGGGGCTGCGGCGTGGGCTGGTCCTACTGGACAACGTGGGTTACATACGTTCCATCCGAGATGATCGCGGCAGGCATTATCATGCATACCTTTGTCCCTGCGATACCGACGGTTTACTGGGCATTATTTTTCGGCCTGTTGATCACGGTGGTCAATCTGACCTACGTAGGCACGTTCGGCGAACTGGAGTTTTGGCTGGCATTGATCAAAATACTGGCCATCATTATGTTTTCGGTTATTGCGGTGTTGATTATCTTCGGCTTGATCGGAACGAAAGCTCCCCTGGGAACTTCCAATCTGCTGGGTCACGGGGGGATGTTTCCCAACGGCGTATGGGCGGTATTTCTTACCATGGTGATGATTCTGGTCAATTTCCAGGGCTCCGAGATCATCGGCCTCGCGGCTGGTGAAAGCCAGCAGCCCGAAAAATCCATACCCGTGGCTGTAAAGAACGTTTCATACCGGATTATTGCTCTTTATGTTATCCCGGTGATGCTGCTGGTGACCATCATCCCCTGGAAGGACGCCGGCCTGGAGGAAAGCGTGTTTGCCATGGCCTTGAACAGTTATGGTTTCAAGTGGGCGGGCGCGATATTTTCCTTTGTTGTTCTGACCGCGGCCATTTCCTGCTCCAACAGCGGCCTTTACGCCACCTCCCGGGCGGTATACGCCCTGGCCAGGGAGGGCATGGCACCCCGGTGGCTGGGCAAGGTGAACAAAAAGGGCGTACCTTACAACGCCATATTATTCTCGGTGGCCGGCTGCTGGCTCGGGGTTATTGCCTTTACGGTGGACAAAAGTGAAATGCTTTATACCTATCTCCTGGCGCTGTCCGGCTTCACCGGGGCCATGGCCTGGATTTCCATCTGCTGGTGCCAGCTTAAGTTCCGCCGGCGGCTGGAGCAGGGCGGGCTTGGCATTGACAAGTTGAAGTTCAAGGTGCCTTTCTTCCCTTACTTTACTCATTTTGCCATCTGGGCACAGGTGGCCTGCCTGGTGGTTGTCGCGCTGAATCCCGATTTGAGGGCGTCGCTGTATGTTGGAGTGCCCATGTTGATTTTGCCGATGATCTGGTATGCGATTTGGGGCAAAAATTTGAAGCCCATGTCCCGGGAAAATGACCGCAAAAAATTTGAAGACATATTTCAGGCATAAGCTTTGTGCCGCCCATCCCGGTGGCGATATTTGAGGCGGGCCGGGCGGTCTTGCCGGTACCGGCTCGTGTTGCGCGCCGCTTGCAGCTTTCGCTGCGGTTGGGTATAATGGCAGTACTTATACCGGTTTGTTATTAGCGGCGGCATGGGAGGTATGGTATGGTTGAATTTCATCCCTGGGGGGACTTGCTGGCAACCGAACTGGACGCGGCCGGTGTATGCATTTTGGGGCTGCCCTTTGACCTGGCGGTAAGCTGCGGAAAGGGCGCCGCCCGGGCACCGGAAAGAATCAGGAGGCTGTCCCGCTACTTTCCGCCCACCACGGAAACGGGACTTTTCATCGATAGGATCAAGGTGTATGACGCCGGGGACGTCCCCCCGGACCCCGACTGGGAGAATTACTTTAAAGCCGTTGAGGACAAAGCCTTTGAATTAATGGCGACAAACAAGTTTTGCCTGTTTCTGGGCGGGGACCATTCGGTAACAATTCCCCTGCACAGGGCCTTCGGGCGCTGCCGGGAGGCCGCCCGCGCCCGGGCCGGGACGGCCGGCAAGTACGGTATTATTCACTTTGACGCCCACTGCGACCTGTGCGATACCTATGACGGGAAATGCTGGTCGCATGCCTGCACCGAAAGGAGAAGCCTGGAGGGTGTCATCGGGCCGGGGGATCTGACGCTTTTGGGTATTCGCTCGTACGAAGCTGAGGAACCGGGGTTTCTGAAGGCGCATCCGGAGATAAAAATAATCCATGCCCTGGATATATACAATTACGGTATTATTGAAGCGTACCGGGAAATAGAAAAGCGTTACCGGGATTATTCCGCCATCTATTTCACCCTGGACATCGATGTGCTGGACCCCGCCTTTGCGCCGGGAACAGGCACGCCCGAGCCGGGGGGGCTGTCCAGCCGCGAGCTGATGGAACTGGTCAAATTGATCATGACCAATTTGCCGGTCAAGGCCATGGACATAGTGGAGGTTTCACCCGCCCTGGATCATTCCGATATTACCACCTGGGCCGCGCTGAAAATCATCTACGAAGTATTCGGGTGCTTGAACAATAAACAGGCATTGCCGGTTGCAGCGGCAATTGCGCCAACTGTTCCGGAAGGATAAAATAACAGGCTGTCGAAATGTGTTGGACAAAACCGTGCAAACAAAAATGGTTGCGCTCAATCAAGTCGCTGGAATGTCTTTTATAAAGATAAAGCCTCCGGCGGCTTCTTTTTTTTCACCAGGCTATACTATAGCAATAAGAGGATAATTAAAACTAAAAAGAGAAATACAAACCGCATTAAAACATTCAAGAAAAGAGGTGTATTTCTAATATGGTCGCGCCCGAAATAATGCAGGAAATTATGAAAGCGATAAAAAGTCTATATCCTGATTCCATACTGCTTAATTTTCCTGTACAGCGTGGCCCTGCTGATGCCCAGCGCGGCGGCGATTTCCTTTTTATTTAGGTTGCGCCTGGAAAGCTCCATTATTTTGGAGATTAAAAGGTCTTTTTCCAGGTGCTCCAGGTCGTCCCTGAGGTTGCTGTCGGAGTGCACCTGGTCTTCGGTAAGCCACTGGGCGGTGATCTTTTGGGGAATGCTTTCCAGGGTGATGATTTTGCCGGGCTCCATGTTCACAGCGTACTCGATGGCGTTTTCCAGTTCCCGCACGTTTCCCGGCCAGTCGTACCGGGTGAAGGCCCGGCGCACGTTTTCGCTGAAATCGGTGATGTTTTTCCCCAGCAGTTTACAGTATTTTCCCAGGAAATATTCCATCAGGATGGCGATGTCTTCCTTGCGGTTCCGCAGCGGGGGGATGGACAGCGGGATCACGTTGAGCCTGTAGTACAGGTCTTCCCTGAATTCACCAGTCTTGCACATGGATTCCAGGTTCCGGTTGGTGGCGGCGATTATCCGCACGTCCACCGGTATCGGTTTGTTTCCCCCCACCCTTTCCACCTGCCGGCGCTGGATTACATGCAATAATTTAACCTGCAAGTGCAGGGGCAGGTCACCGATTTCATCCAGGAAAATAGTGCCCCCGTTGGCCAGTTCGAATTTGCCGGGCCGCCCTCCCCTGCGGGCGCCGGTAAACGCCCCTTCCTCGTAACCAAAAAGTTCGCTTTCCAGCAGGGTTTCCGGAATGGCTCCGCAGTTGACGATGACCAGCGGCTTGTCCTTTCTGGGGCTGGCATAGTGGATGGCCCGGGCGAACAGTTCCTTGCCCGTGCCGCTCTCGCCGGTAATCAGAATGGTTGAAGAGCCTCTGGCCACGCGCAGGGCCTGGCGCTTTACTTCCACTATTTTTCTGCTGTTGCCCTTGATCTGGTCCAGTTCCAGGGCGATTTTGTTATCGGTCAGGTCATAGGCCAGCTGGCGGGCGTCGGACATGTTCCGGAAGGAAATCACGGCCCCCATCGGCCTGTTGTCCACCAGGATCGGCGTGGCCGTAACCAAAAGATGCATTTGCTGCGGGGGAGAGCCGTATATTTCCTCCTTCTCCCTGTAACCCACGCCTGTGTTGAGCACCTCCGCAACCGGGGAGCCGGGCCAAATTTCCTGGATGTGGCGGCCCAGGAGATGCTTTCGAGGAATGCCGGTGAGCGATTCGGCATAACTATTGCAATGTGTAATAATATTATCCTTATTTACCGACAGGATGCCCTGGTTGATGGTTTCCAGGATGACCTTCAGCTTGTTGGATGTCACCTCCAGCCGGTTGTATGCCTCAACTTCCGACACCCTGGAGGCGAGCAAAAAGGCCATGCGGTGCAGAAAATTAACCAGCTGTTCCTTTTTCCCAAGCAGCTGTTTCTTCTGCGTTTCATCAAAAGCAACCAGGGCCAGCACGCCGATTACGGAATCCCGCAGCTTAATGGGGCAGCATATTTCGCCCATTTCGCCGATTAAAATCGGACCGTAAATGCTTTCCCCGGGATCCTCGATAATGAATGTTTTTCCCGTTTTCAGCACCCGGGTGTAAATGAAATTCCCGTCGGGATGCCAGGCCTCGTCGTCCTTGGTGCCCACCAAATCCTTATATTTTCCGGTTCCTGCGACGATGGTGTAATTGTTGTCCAGAATTTCGGTTTCCACGTCCAGCACTGCGGAAATGGCTTCCGCCACCTGCTGGGCGGTGTCGGAAATCGATAATAATAGCGACATGGCCATCACTTCCCCGTATAATTGTCATTTATTTTCTGTGTCATTAAGAAAAATCCTTTTATTTAGCGCAACAGTGTCTCAAAAACGATAAAATAATCTCAACCATGAAACATAATGGATCACGTTTGAGACACATTATTAAGAAAAAGTTATTTTATTGTGATTATTATAATAATGATTTGCTGGTTAATGAACCGGAAAAGGAGATTTGCCGCAGCAAACGGCATGTATTAATGCAAAAGTAAATTAATTTAAAATTTTGATGCAGAAAGGCATAAATGTGGGTGGGATTGGGGCTTGTGTATTGCATACAATCTGGATTTGAACGGAAATGATGCAGTAAGGCATTAATATCCATTGCGCCCGCCGGGGTGAAAATATAACAATGCCTGAAAAACAAACAATCTGTCATGTTTTTAAAAACCGGCGTCATGTGGCACTCCTTTTGCTTGTTAGATAAATCAACATATACCAAATAATACGGTGACATTTAAGGAGGGCTTTGCATGACCCAGGAAATCAACAGTTTTGAAATCGTAAAAAATCTAATTGACACTTCCGTCAAAAAGCTGAATTTAAGCAAGTCGGTTTGTGAAATTCTCAGTGAACCCCAGCGCGTGTTGACCGTAACCATTCCGGTGCAAATGGATGACGGGTCCGTCAAAGTCTTCACCGGTTACCGCTCCCAGCACAACAACGCCCTTGGTCCTTATAAGGGCGGCATTCGTTTCCACCATGACGTCAACCTGGACGAGGTGAAAGCACTGTCCACCTGGATGACCCTGAAGTGCGCCGTGGCCAACATTCCGTATGGCGGCGGCAAGGGCGGGGTTATCGTCAACCCCAAGACCCTTTCCCGGGGTGAGTTGGAAAGGCTCAGCCGCGGCTATATCCGCGCCATCGCGCCCGTGATCGGTGCCGACCTGGATATTCCCGCGCCCGATGTGGGAACCAACGGCCAGGTGATGAGCTGGATGATGGACGAATTCGCCCGCATCAGGGGTTACAACGAGTTTGGCGTGATTACCGGCAAACCTGTCATCGTGGGTGGTTCCCTGGGTCGCGTGGAAGCCACCTCCCGCGGGTGTGTGTTTGTAATCCGCGAGGCGGCCAGGGTTACCGGCCTGAAACTGAAAGGGGCCACCGTGGTTGTGCAGGGATTCGGCAACGTGGGCAGCATCGCCGCCAGGCTGCTCCAGCAGGAGGACGGTTGTCGCGTACTGGCGGTTAGCGACTCCACGGGCGGAATATACAACCCCAACGGTTTGGACATTGCCGCCGTGGAGGAACACAAGGCCCGGACCGGCAGCGTCAAGGGCTTCCCGGGCAGCAAGGAAATCAGCAACGAAGAGTTGCTTACTTTGGAATGCGATATTCTGGTGCCGGCCGCGCTGGAGAACCAGATCACCGGTCAGAACGCCGGCAAGATCAAAGCCAAAATCGTGGCCGAAGGGGCTAACGGTCCCACCACCCCCGAAGCGGACCGGATCCTGGCCGAAAGGAAAATCCTGGTGCTGCCCGACGTGCTGGCCAACTCCGGCGGCGTGACCGTGTCCTACTTCGAGTGGGTGCAGAACCAGTACGGTTATTACTGGAGCGAGGAAGAAGTCAACAACAGGCTGGAAAGAAAGATGGTCGAAGCCTTCAATAACGTTTACAGCCTGTACAGCAAGCGCAAGGATGTCGACATGCGGGGCGCGGCCTACATGGTGGCCATCGAGCGTATCAGCGAGGGCATGCGCGTGAGGGGCTGGCTGGGCAACCAGATGTACGCCGACATCAAGCGTGAGGCCAAGCCGGCTTAGGTTGATCGTGAATTAATAACAAAAGGGGGTGATGGGAGATGACCGGATGCCCCATCGCTTACTCTGATCCATGCAGCAAGTGTGCCCAGTACGGCAATTGTGCCCCCAACCAGGCGGTGCGCAAGCTGGAGGAGCTGGAAAAACAGGTCAGGGAACTGATGCGCCTGATTGACCGCAAGGACGAGAAGCGCTACGGCAGAATCAGCTAGGAGTGCGGCGGAATATGCTTTTGCGCGCCGGTTGAATGGCGCGCAAGTTCCAAATATAATTTCCATCTTCCTAAAACAGGCCCGTTGATGCGGGCCACTTTTTTTGCCGGATCCCCCCGCAGGGACCAGTGATCAACCGGGCGATTAAAGCGGCAAACTTTTTAGATAATCAAATAAGTCTGGTATAATGTTGACAAGGGCATCTGCATAACAGGCAAGAGCCCTTTGAAAGGTGGGGGGATATGCAGCTTAATACAAGCAATCACGGAGTAATAACCACAGACGCTGCGGGCAGGATAACCATGCTGAACGAAGCGGCCAGGGTGCTGCTGGGCCTGGAGTATCGCCATATCACAGGTACAATGATCAAGGAAATCATCCCGGACAGCAGGCTCACCGATGTTTTGTGGACGGACAGGACCACTGTGGAGGAGCAGCTCACCATTTTCGGCAGGCGCGTGGTTGTCAGCCGGACCCCGGTCTATGAAAACACCAGGCCCATAGGTTCAATCTTTATCATTCAGGATATCACCGAGCATGAAAAGCTGAAAGAACGGCTCCGCCGGTTGGAGGAAGTCAACGAGGAGCTGGAAGCCATTCTGGATTCATCATACGATGAGATATTCGTTATTGACGGCAACGGCATCACCAAAAGAATCAACAAGGCGGGCGAGTCCTATTACGGCGTTAAAACCAGCGAACTCGTCGGTAAAAACGTGCTTGATTTGGAGAAAGAGGGTTATTTTTCCCCTTCAGTTACCCGCCTTGTTTTCGAACGCAAGCAGCGCGTCACCATTACCCAGCACACTCGCAGCGGCAAGGAACTGATCGTCACCGCCAACCCGGTGTTCGATGAGCGCGGCAATATTATCAGGATTGTGGTCAACTCCCGGGATATTTCCGAGCTGGCCACCCTGCGCCAGCGCCTGAAGGAAACCGAGCAGCTGGCCGAAACGTACCGCAAGCAGGTGATGCAGCTGGAAAGCGATAAAACCCGGCGCAAGGAATTTATTGCCCGCAGCCCGCAAATGGTTAAGCTTTTGGAACTGGTGGACAAGGTGGCCGGTGTGGACAGCACGGTGTTGATCACAGGTGAATCCGGAGTTGGCAAGGGTGTCGTGGCAAACCGGATTCACCGGCTGAGCGGCAGGTGTGACGGACCGTTTGTATCCATCAATTGCGGGGCCATACCGGAGAACTTGCTGGAATCGGAACTGTTCGGGTACGCGCCGGGAGCCTTTACCGGCGCCCTCAAGGGAGGTAAGCGCGGTTTGATTCCCATGGGTGACGGCGGTACGGTGTTCCTGGACGAGGTGGCCGAGCTTCCCCTCAACTTGCAGGTCAAATTGCTGCACGTGATCCAGCAGAAAAACGTCATGCCCGTCGGGGGCACAGCCC
Organism: Desulfallas sp. Bu1-1; assembly: GCF_015594625.1. Classification (GTDB taxonomy): domain Bacteria; phylum Bacillota; class Desulfotomaculia; order Desulfotomaculales; family Desulfallaceae; genus JADNRQ01. Next base: position 196,776 of record NZ_JADNRQ010000001.1, read on the forward strand.
CCGTCAATGTGGACGTAAGGTTTATTGCCGCCACCAACCGCAATATCAGGGATATGGTGGCGGAGGGCAAATTCAGGGAGGATTTGTTTTACAGGCTCAACGTTATTCCGCTGGAGATACCGCCCCTGCGGGATCGCCGCGAAGATATCATGCCGCTGGTGGAATACTACCTGGATGCAATTAACCGGAAGTACGGCATGGCCAAAAAACTGGCCCCGGAAACCAGGGCCATCCTGGAGCGGTATGGCTGGCCGGGCAATGTGCGGGAAGTGGAAAATATCGTGGAAAGGCTGGCTGTAACGTCCGATACAGTTGAAATTCAACCCGCCCATTTGCCAGGCTACGTGCTGAATCACGTGAGCAAAAATTTGAATAAGATTTACGTTCCGGATGTCTGCCCCCTGGGGGATGCCGTGGAAGAGGTGGAAAAACAGTTAATTGAAAAGGCCTATAAAACGTACGGCAACACATACCGGATGGCCGAGGCCCTTGGCATCAATCAATCCACCGTGGTCCGGAAAATGAAAAAATACCTAAGCATGCCCCGGCGCAAACCCGGCCCCAAAACGGAAAAGATGATTTAACTGCAAACATCTCCGGCCCCAAGGGTAAAATTGCGAAACGAACGGAAGAAACCGTTGGAGCGCCTGATACAAGTACCGGTTTTTTGCAGCGAAATCAAAAAATATAATTTCATCGTGCTCCGGGGGGGAGGAAAAACACCTTTTGGCGGAGAATTTGTATCTACTAAGTAAGGCATCTATTTAATATATCTGCATGTAGGGAGTGTTTTGTGCGGGTTAAAAAGTACGCCTTGTCACAAGGTCATAATTATTTTGTCATAATTATTTCCAAGGTTGCAAAAAATAAATAAAGTCGTATCCCTTAAAAAAGTAATTTCCCGCTGGAGGAATACCCTCTTTTTTGTAGAAAGTATTCTGTGGACAGAAATGTAAGGTATGCGACATTTTTTGTTGAATGGGCGTGGTACCGTGGAGGAACCCAAAACCAGGAAAAGCGGAGCGCTTATGGCTATAGCCGCGACAACCACCATCGGCACCGAGCTCGCCATTACCGTGCTCCTGGGATTTTACGGGGGCAGATTGCTGGATGACAGGCTGGGCACCGATCCCTGGTTCATGATCGCGGGCATCCTGACCGGGGTGGGTGTGGGCATAGCGGGCATCATCCAGACCATGCAGCGGTTTTTTAAAAGTTAGGAGTGATCGGGTTGTCCGGGACACCCATCAGAGATATCGATCTGCAATACGCGCGCACCACCAGGATCACGGCTCTGATCGCGGCCCTGACGTTGCCGGGGCTTGTCTTGAGCCCCAAAGACCCGTTGATCCTGGGCTTTATTGTGGGCAGCGTCGCCGGTATCGTGAACTGCTATTTTCTGGTCAAGCGCATGCGCATGCTGGTGGAAATGATCATGCAAATGCGGCCGGACCGCCGGCAGGCCGGCCGGAAACAGGCCAAAATGTTCATGCGGGCGGGGTTTTACCCGCGCATGGGCATGATCATCGCGGTAATCTACCTGGCCGGCAGGATCGACTTCATCAACGTTTACGGCGTGGGGGCCGGGCTTCTGGTGCCCACCCTGATCACCGTGGTGGACGCCAATGTTGCGCTGTACCGGTATTTCGCGGCACGCAATGCCGTTGATAAGATATAAATAATTAATTTATCAAGGGAAAGGGGTGAGAGAGAGTTGTCCGCAGCCGCAGGTCACGAAGCAAGCCAAGACATGCTTACCACGGTGCACCATAACTTGAACGTTTGGGGGTTTCCCGAGACGCCGGTGGATATTTTGGGTTTTCCCATGAACCTGAAAACACTGGTCATGACCTGGATCGTGATGGCGCTGGTAATCCTGTTTACCGTGTCCGCCACCCGGAACATGCAGTTGAAACGTCCCGGCAAGTTGCAATTGATGGTGGAGGAGATGTACCAGTTTTTGCGGGGTCTGGCCTACGAGAACCTGGATCCGAAAAAAGGCGCCGCTTTGATGTGTCTTTTGTTCAGCCTCTTTATTTACCTGTTGTTCTGCAATCTCTGGGGCCTGATACCCACCATGATGTCTCCCACGGCGGACGTCAACACCACGCTGGGGATGGCCATCGGGGTGTTTATTACGGTCCAGATCCTCGGCCTATATTACCGCAAGGCCAAGTACTTCAAGCATTTCGTCGAACCGTTTGTATTCTTCCTTCCGCTGGTGATCGTCGAGGAACTGTCCAAGCCATTGACGCTGGCCTTCCGTCTTTACGGCAACATCTACGCCGGTGAGGTGCTCATCGCGGTGCTGTTGGGGTTGATCCCGCTGACCATTACCATTTTCGGCGGGTTCATCGCGTCGGTGGTATGGCTGGCCTTCAGTATCTTCGTCGGTTTTATCCAGGCCTTCATTTTTACCATGCTTACCATTGCGTACATTTCCCAGGTAACCGCCGAACATCATTAACTTTTCCGCCGGGAAGTCCCCGTCCGTGAGGGCGAGGATGAAAGGCGGCCAGGGCGGGGACCGCCCGAAGTTACGCCTGTCGGAGAGATCCACTCAATGAAACAGGAAGCCTCTTTAATAGAGATATGCCACCATAACCTAGCCATAGTTTAATTTTACAAATTTGGAGAAAGGAGGGGAAAAGAATGGAATTAGCGGGTGCTGCTGCAATCGGTACGGCTCTGGCCGTGGGCCTGGCTTCCATCGGCGCCGGTATCGGCGACGGTCTCGTAACCGGTAAAACCGTGGAATCTATCGCTCGCCAGCCCGAAATGAGGGGTAACCTGATGACCATGATGTTCATTTCCGTAGGTCTGATCGAGGCGCTGCCCATTATCGCTGTCGTTATCGCCTTCATTTTGATGGGTAAAATTGGAGGTTAACCCCGTCTGGCAAGGAATGTTGTGGCGAAAGGCGGTATAGCGGGTTTTGATCAGCTCAAGACCTGCTATCGCCTTCCTTTTGTCACAAACGAAAGGAAGGAGGGTAAGTTGTGGATGCCGTTGTTCAGGCTTTAGGCCTTAATGCTACCCTGGTGGCGCAAGTTTTCAACTTTATTATGTTACTCATCTTCCTTCGCATTGTTGTATATCCTCATATCGTCAGGATTTTGGAAGAGCGGCAGAACTACATTGAAAACAACGTGGCCGCCGCCGAGGAAGAAAGAAAACAGGCCGAGGCTTTGCGCCAGCAGTACCTGGCCGATATGCAAAAGGCCAAGGACGAGGCGCGGGAGATTATCCAGCAGGCCACCAAGGCCGGCGAAGAGCAGGCCCGTGAAATTATCGAGGCGGCCAAGGCGGAAGCCAACCGCATCAAGGAAGCCGCCATGCAGGATATTAACAGGGAGAAGGAGAAGGCTGTGGCAGAATTGCGCGACCAGGTGGCCACGCTGTCCATCCTGGTTGCCGGTAAGATTGTCAGCGAGAAAATCACCGCCGATATTCAGCGCGGTATGATTGATGAATTTATTAAAGAGGCAGGGGATCTGCCATGCTAAAGGGGGCCGTGGCCGGGCGCTATGCCGAGGCCCTTTATGAAATTGCGGTTAAAGCAAACTTGGTTGACCAACTGGAAAAAGAACTAAAAGCGGTAGTTGACGTGGTGAATGAATCGGTACAGCTGAGAAAAGTTCTTTTTCACCCCCGCATTACCGCCGCGGAAAAAAAGGAAGTGCTGGACAGCCTGTTCAAGGACCGCATTTCCGAGGTCGCCATGAATTTCCTGGGGCTTCTGGTGGAACGCCGCAGGGAAATTTACCTGGCCGATATCACTGATTATTTTGTTGATTTGGCCAACAAGGCGCGCAACATTACCGACGTCAAGGTCACCTCGGCGGTGGAACTGACCAAGGAGGAAAAGAAACGGCTTGCCGGGGCCATGGAAAAATGCACCGGCAAGCAAGTCAAGCTCAGCTATGACGTCGACCCGGCCCTGCTGGGCGGCGTGGTGGTCCGCGTTGGCGACAAGGTTATTGATGGCAGCGTGCGTACCCGCCTGCAAACCCTGCGCGAACACCTCAGGCAAATAAGTTAAAGTGGATAGGGGTGAAACAGTAGATGAATTTGCGACCTGAAGAGATCAGTTCGATCATTCGGCAGCAAATTGAGAAATATAAAGCTGAAATTGAAGTCAGCGACGTTGGAACGGTCATCCAGGTGGGTGACGGTATTGCCAGGGTCTACGGCCTGGAGAAATGTATGGCTAGCGAGCTGTTGGAGTTCCCCGGCGGCACCATGGGCATGGCGCTGAACCTGGAAGAGGACAACATCGGCTGCGTGCTCCTGGGACCCTACACCCACATTAAAGAGGGCGACACCGTCAAGCGCACCGGACGGATTATTTCCGTGCCCGTGGGCGACGCGCTGATCGGCCGGGTGGTCAACCCGCTGGGTCAGCCCATTGACGGGCTTGGCCCCATCAACTCCGACAAGTTCCGTCCCGTTGAACGGATCGCTCCCGGCGTTATCGAGCGTAAATCCGTGCACCAGCCGCTGCAGACCGGCCTCAAAGCCATCGACTCCATGATTCCCATCGGCCGGGGCCAGCGGGAATTGATCCTGGGCGACCGCCAGACCGGTAAAACCGCCATCGCGGTGGACGCCATCATCAACCAGAAGGGCAAAGATGTTATCTGCATCTATGTTGCCGTGGGCCAGAAGAACTCAACGGTGGCCAACGTGGTGCAAAAACTGAAGGATACCGGAGCCATGGACTACAGCATCGTGGTGTCCGCCACCGCGTCCGACCCGGCTCCGCTGTTGTTCATTGCACCGTTTGCCGGCGCCGCCATGGGCGAGGAGTTCATGGAGAACGGCAAGCACGTATTGATTGTTTATGACGACCTGACCAAGCAGGCCGCGGCATACCGCGAGCTTTCACTGCTGCTGCGCCGCCCGCCCGGTCGTGAGGCTTACCCCGGCGACGTGTTCAACCTGCACTCCCGCCTGCTGGAGCGCGCCTGTAAGCTTAGTGACGAGCGGGGAGCCGGTTCCATGACCGCCCTGCCGATTATTGAAACCCAGGCCGGCGACGTTTCGGCGTACATTCCCACTAACGTGATTTCCATCACCGACGGCCAGATTTACCTGGAGCCCGACCTGTTCTACGCCGGTGTCCGCCCCGCCGTTAACGTGGGTATCTCGGTGTCCCGCGTGGGTGGCGCGGCCCAGATCAAGGCCATGAAACAGGTTGCCGGCACCCTGCGCCTCGACCTGGCCCAGTACCGCGAGCTGGCCGCTTTCGCCCAGTTCGGATCCGACCTGGACAAAGCCACCCAGGCCCGCCTGACCAGGGGCCAGCGCCTGGTGGAACTGCTCAAGCAGGGGCAGTACGTGCCCATGGACGTTGAGGACCAGGTTATCTCCATTTTCGCCGGCACCAGGGGCTTCCTGGACGACCTGCCGGTGGAACAGGTGCTGCCGTTTGAAGAAGGGCTGCTCAAGTTCATCAAGAGCAACAAGCCCGAGATCCGGCAGGAACTGAGCGACAAACAGGAAATTTCCAAGGATCTGGAAGAAAAACTCAAAGCCGCCATCAAGGAATTCAAGGATACATTTGTCAAGTAACGCACCCGGCGAAAGTTAACAGCGAGGTGGTGAAAAAGTAGATGGCAAGTTTACGCGACCTCCGGCGCCGTATCAAGAGTATTAAGAGCACCCAGCAAATCACCAAGGCCATGAAGGCGGTGTCCGCGGCCAAAATGCGCCGCGCCCAGGAAAGCGTGCTGGCCGCCAGGCCATTCGCGCGGCGGATGCGCGATGTGCTGGGCCGGGTGGGCTCGGCTTCCGTGGGCCTGAAGCACCCGCTGCTGGCCGTGCGCGAGCCGAACAGGGTGGCATATGTGATCGTGACCGCGGACCGCGGCCTGTGCGGGGGCTTTAACGCCAACATCATCAAAAAGGCCGTTCAGGAGATGAAAGATCGCCCGAACGTCGAGGTTGTCACTATCGGCCGTAAAGGCCGGGATTACTTCCGCCGCCGGGGTTACAACATCGCCCAGCAGTATGTTGGCATCGGTGAAACCGCCGACATCGGGCTGGCCCGCCGGGTGGCCAAGTTTGTGATGGATAAGTACGCGGCCGAGGAGTATGACGAAGTATATTTGATTTACAGCCAGTTTGTGAACGTGCTGGTACAAAAGCCGGTGGTACAAAAGCTCCTGCCCGTCGAGCCCCCGGAGGGCGAGGACGACGGCAAGCGAGTGGACTATATTTTCGAGCCCGATGCGGAACAGATCATGGGCCGGCTGTTGCCCATGTACGTGGAAAACGCCATGTTCCAGGCGCTGCTTGAATCCAAGGCCGGCGAGCACAGCGCCCGCATGACGGCCATGGATAACGCAACCAGCAACGCCGCGGACATGATCGACAGGCTGACGCTGTCCATGAACCGTGCCCGTCAGGCCGCCATCACCAAGGAAATCTCCGAAATTGTCGGCGGCGCCGCCGCTCTGGAGTAACCGGGGCGGGGGTTCCGTACGGTTAGCCAGTATATCGAAGGCAAAGGAGGTACGGAGTAGCTAATGGCTAACGTAGGTGAAGTAGTACAGGTCATTGGCGTGGTGGTGGACATCCGTTTCCCACCCGGCCAGGTACCTGATATTTATAACGCTATCAAAATTACCAGCGATGAAGAGGACGCTTTCGGAAGAAAAATCGACCTCACCCTGGAAGTGGCCCAGCACCTGGGCAACAATATCGTGCGCACCGTGGCCATGTCCACGACCGACGGCCTGGTGCGGGGGATGAAGGCCGTCGACCTGGGGAAACCCATCAGCGTTCCCGTGGGCAAGCCGGTGCTCGGCCGCCTGGTGGACGTGCTGGGGCAGCCCATTGACGGTAAGGGACCCATTATAAGTGAACAGGAGTATCCCATTCACCGGCCGGCTCCGGCCCTGGTGGACCAGTCCACTCGCGCGGAGCAGCTGGAAACCGGGATCAAGGTTATCGACCTGCTGGTGCCCTTCCTCAAGGGCGGCAAGGTCGGTATGTTCGGCGGCGCCGGCGTGGGCAAGACCGTTATCGTGATGGAACTGATCAACAACATCGCCAAGCAGCACGGCGGTATCTCCGTGTTCGCCGGTGTGGGCGAGCGTACCCGTGAGGGTAACGACCTGTACCGTGAGATGACCGAGGCCGGCGTTCTGGATAAAACCACCATGGTATTCGGCCAGATGAACGAGCCGCCCGGGGTGCGTCTCCGGGTCGCGCTGACCGGACTGTGCATGGCCGAGTACTTCCGGGATGAACTGGGCGCCGACACGCTGCTGTTCATCGATAACATTTTCCGTTTCACCCAGGCCGGTTCCGAGGTTTCGGCGCTGCTGGGCCGGATGCCCTCCGCCGTGGGTTACCAGCCCACCCTGGCCACTGAGATGGGCCAGATGCAGGAGCGGATTACATCCACCAAGAAGGGTTCGGTTACATCCGTGCAGGCCGTTTACGTGCCCGCCGACGACCTGACCGACCCCGCGCCGGCGACCACCTTCGCCCACCTGGACGGTACCGTCGTTCTGTCCCGTCAAATCGCGGAGCTGGGCATTTACCCGGCCGTGGACCCGCTGGACTCCACGTCCCGGATTCTGGACCCCAACGTCATCGGGCAGGAGCACTACCAGACCGCCCGCGGCGTGCAGCAGGTGCTGCAGCGCTATAAGGAACTGCAGGACATCATCGCCATCCTCGGTATGGAAGAATTGTCCGACGAAGACAAACTGATCGTGGCCCGGGCCCGGAAACTGCAGCGCTTCCTTTCCCAGCCCTTCCACGTGGCGGAGACATTCACCAGCATGCCCGGTAAATACGTGGCGCTTAAGGACACCATCCGCGGGTTCCAGGAGATCCTGGACGGCAAGCACGATGACCTGCCTGAAGACGCGTTCTACATGGTGGGTACCATCGAGGAGGCAGTTGAAAAGGCGAAACGTCTGGCAGAAGGAAGTGCATAGGTATGGCGGAAGAAAAACTGCAACGCCTGGAAGTTGTCACACCTGAACGCAAGGTATACAGCGAAGACGTGCGGTTCGTGGTGGTTCCCGGCAGCGAGGGCGAACTGGGTTTCCTGCCCGACCATGCCCCCCTGGTCAGCGCGCTGAAAATCGGCCTGGTCAGGGTGCACAAGGACGGCAAGGTGCTAAAAATTGCCGTCAGCGGCGGGTTTGTGGAAGTGCGCAACAGCCGGGTCACCATTCTGGCCAACGCCGCCGAGCGTGAGGACCAGATCGACGTGGCCAGGGCCGAGGCCGCCAAGCAGCGGGCCGAGCAGCGCCTGGCCGCCGGCGGCCCCGACATCGATATCGCCCGGGCGGAAGCCGCCCTCAAGCGCGCCCTGAACCGCCTCAAAGCCGTAAGCTAAGGGGTCAGGCCTGTCGTAACTGTAATAACTGCAGTATTAATATATCGCGATAATCAACAATAACCGTAATAAGACAAACCGAACAATAACAAAGTGAACAATTAACAGGGGACAGAGTGCCTTGAGCATCCTGTCCCCTGTTTAGCTTACTGCTATACGTTGCTCTATCAGTTCAATTATGGCACTCTACGCTTAAATATTAATTGCATTCGGTTTGCCTCCAAGTTATGCAGCGTCGGAGAAAAAAACATATTCATAGAATTATCTCTTATACGCGAACTTTAATTAACTTCTTCACTGGTATATAATACCCACCTATCAATATCTATGCATTTGGTTTCATCCCGGTTGCCCTCCAAATCCCAAGCTGCTGTATCATTCAATATAGTGAGCGCTTCTTTGAAAACATTTTTATCCTTTAATCGCGTAAAAACACCCTTATTAATTAAATCTTGCAAGCAAAACCTGGTAATTTTTCCATCTGCAAATTGGCATGTTATAGAATAATCGTCATTTGCACAGACCTGAATTAAGCCCGGCGCGATCATCGACAAGTTAACCTCCTATCTTAATGGATCAATTCTAAACATCTCTTGATTGTTGAAAGCCCGATGCCAGTTTTCCAGCAATTCATCCTCTTCATGTTCACCAAAACTGGCGTGAAAATGGGGAGGAAGATGGTCCGCATTTGGCCTATAACAAAATCTGATATTGACGGTAATGTACCATTGTTATGCCCCCATGTCAACGGGTATGATCAGGTACGGATGACTGTTGCAATCCATCAAATCTTAGTGTTAGATACATAAAGTATGTCCGGGGCACAAACTGGTAACAATAGGTAATATATGCCGGTATGGGAGGTGTACGGTGAAGAACCTGGTCATCCGGGGCGGCAGGCCCCTTAACGGCAGCGTGCGGGTCAGCGGTTCCAAGAACGCCGTGCTGCCCATTATCGCCGCCTGCCTGCTTCCCGTTACTCCGTGCACCCTGGAAGATATACCGGACCTGGTCGACGTGCACACAATCTGCCTGGTGCTGGAGCACCTGGGCGCCAGGATTGATCGCAGCGGCAGCACCCTGGTGATTCATCCTCCGGAAAGACCTTGCACGGAGGCTCCCTACGAAATTGTGCGCCGGATGAGGGCCTCCTTCCTGGTGATGGGGCCGCTGCTGGCTCGCACGGGACAAGCGACCATATCATTGCCCGGGGGCTGCGCCATCGGCAGCAGGCCCGTGGATTTGCACCTGAAGGGATTCCACACGCTGGGCGCGCGCATCGAGCACGGCTACGGCAGCGTGCGGGCCGAAGTGGGCCCCAACGGCCTGCGGGGCAACCGGATTTACCTGGATTTTCCCAGCGTCGGGGCGACCGAAAACATCATCATGGCCGCCGTGTTGGCGGAAGGGCAAACAATTATCGAAAACGCCGCCGAAGAGCCCGAAGTGGTGGACCTGGCCAACTTTTTAAACGCCATGGGCGCGCAAATCAAGGGCGCCGGAACCAAGGTGATCAGGATCAACGGCGTAAAAGAACTGCACGGAGTCACCCACCCGGTGATACCGGACCGCATCGAAGCGGGCACCTTCCTGCTGGCCGGAGCCATCACCGGCGGAAATGTGCTTGTGCAAAACGTTATCCTGGACCACGTCAAGCCCGTGGTGGCTAAATTGAATGAAATGGGCATCATGGTTTACGAGGAATCCGAAGGGCTGCGGGTCACCGGCCGGGACGAGTACCGGGCCGTCGACGTCAAGACCATGCCTTACCCCGGCTTTCCCACGGACATGCAGCCCCAGATGATGGCGCTGATGACCGGGGCCAGGGGTACGGGAATTATTACCGAGACCGTATTCGAAAACCGCTTCATGCACGTGAGCGAATTGAGGCGCATGGGGGCGAAAATTAAAACGGTGGGCCGCAACGCCGTTGTCCAGGGACCGGCCGGGCTGAGCGGCGCGCCCGTCAAGGCCACCGACCTGCGGGCCGGGGCCGCCCTGGTGCTGGCCGGCCTGCGCGCCGGGGGGGAAACCGTGGTGGGCAACGTCCACCACATCGAGCGGGGCTACGAGCGCCTGGTGGAAAAACTGCGGGGCCTGGGGGCGGAAATAGAAGAGGTGGTTTAACTGCATAAACATAACAGCGGTAGGCGATCCGGTGGATTTCCGGAACGAATGGAGCACCAACACCGGCCTTTTTAAATTGGCACCTTGTGCGCTCTTTGCGGATAGGTTATAATAAAGTTAAAACATGGTAATGAGGTGCGTTTGAATGAGCGAAACATTTTGATTTATGCAAAACGGCTGCAGGCTATTTCCAGGCGCCGGCTTCCCGGAAAAGCCTGGCCGCCCACAGGAACGCGTTCTCATAAATAACATCCTGATTCATTGGCTCCAACATGGCCACCTGCCTGATTCTCTCATGCACCTGATCCAGGTCCACCAGTTCCACGGGCAAGCCCTCTTTTCTTGCAGCATCTACGGTTTCGGTAACAAATCTGTTAGGCCGCAAGAAACACCAGATTTCATAAACCAACCGGTGTTCCATTTCCCACTGAGATTCCATAAATTTGACAAAGCGCTGCAATTCGTCAATTTTCCTTCTTACCCGGCGCAACCTCGTTTGGGGTTTTTCTTTTTCCGCGAAGTGATAAGTGCTTGAGAAATCCATGCCGTAAATTTCTCCCGGTTTATGGGCAAAAGCCACTACCGGCATAAAGTTTTCCCCCGGCTTGTCCAGGCTGACCGAACAACCCTTGACCAATTCGTAGTAAGCAAGGATAAACCCCCGCTCGATATCGGCTTTTAAAAATTTGTTCAACCTTTTTGCCAATCTACTTCACCCCGTTACTCCCATATAACAAAAATTACTTTTACTGAAGCAGTATTCATATCTTACTGGTTTTGTGTCTATAATAACTACACCTAAACTATATACCAGGTGCCCTGTTCTTTCAAGCTCAAGCACTCGGCGCTTACCCCGTTATGGCCCCGGAAAAAGTTTAAGCCTCACCCCGAAAGGAAATAATAGGTAATAATTGCCTGTTGCGAGGCATATAATGTTGGAACAGGCGTTATAAAGGGTGAAGGCTTATGCGTAGAATTTTTCTTATTACCTTGATCCTGGCGCTGCTGCTGGCCCTGGGGCTGCCCTGGGTGGTCGACCGTATAATGGAGATGCCCGTGCGGGACGAGGGCACCATTGTGCGCCTGTACAGGCACGCCACCGGCGAGGTTGAACTGATTCCGCTGGAGGATTACGTCACCGGCGTGGTGGCCGCCGAAATGCCCGCCGAATTCCCCTCCCAGGCGCTCATGGCCCAGGCGGTGGCGGCCCGGACCTACATATACAAGCGCATGGTGGCCGGCGGCGTGATGAACAATAGCCACCCGGGCGCCGACACCTGTGACGATCCAAACCACGCCCAGGCCTGGATTTCCCGGGAGGAAATGAAAAAACGCTGGGGTACGGTCAATTACTACCGCTATTACTATAAAATTCGCATGGCTGTGGACGATACGGCGGGTGAAATCATCACTTACCGGGGCCAGCCCATCGACCCGGTATTCCACGCATCCTGCGGCGGGCGCACGGAAAATTCCGAAGATGTATGGAAATTCGAGGTCCCATATTTGCGCAGCGTGGCCTGCCCCTACGACGCCGATCCGGAACCGGAGCGGCAGGTAACCCTCACCCTGGGCGGGGTGGAAAAAGCCCTGGGCGTCGATCTGCACGCGGTAGCGGTTTCCACGGGCAGCAATAAGATGATCCGGGTTATGGAGAGCACCTCCACCGGCCGCCCCAAAACGCTGCTGGTGGGGGACAAGCCCTTGCCCGCCACGGAGGTAAGGCAAAAGCTGAACCTGCGCTCCACCAACTTTACCTGGCAGCTCAAGGACGACAAAATCACTTTCAAAACGATCGGATACGGTCACGGGGTGGGCATGTGCCAGTACGGCGCCAAGGGCATGGCGGAGCACGGTTACGATTACCGGCAGATCCTGAAGCATTATTATACCGGCGTCAGTATTCAGAATTTGTACCGGGTGTTGAAAGATTGAAACTCCCGTTTGCACTAAAAACGGTGCTTCATTTCCCAAAACTAAAATATCTTTAATTACCACACTGCTTGGCCGCGCAAGATATAAAAAGGGAGAATTAAATCGAATAAACGGGCCACAATAAATTTATCTCCGGTAAAATTAAAAAGGAGGATAAATTTATGTGGCCCTTTGGCAAAAGATTGCGGGATATCGACCCCCTGGAAAAGTACCGCGAGTGGCTGAGGCGCTGGCTGCTTGGTATTGATCCTTATATTCAAATGAAATTAATGCGGGTTCTATTTTGCGATTAATGTTAAACAACTTATCCTGAATTTTCTTAGAAAGTTCAAAAGCATTTCTACCCTCCCCCTGCATATAATGTACAAATGCCCGGGGAGGTAAGGCAATGCAGGAGTACATCCAAAAGCGAGTTCTGGAAATCTGCACCTACATCCTGGAAACCCAGGCCACCGTGCGCCAGGCCGCGCAGGTGTTCGGAGTAAGCAAAAGCACGGTACATAAGGACATGACGGAGAGGCTGCCGTCGCTGAACAAGGAACTTGCCAACCAGGTAAAGAAAGTACTGGATTTCAATAAATCGGAACGACACCTGCGCGGGGGAGAAGCCACCAGAAAAAAATATCGTCAAAATAACTAACAAAAATAGCAGAACTTGGAGGAATTTGTCCCAACAAGTAGAAATAATCAACGTCAGCCTGCCCAATAGTTAATAATACCAACGACCAACGACTAACGACTAACGACCAAAAGGGCAGGCACCTGCGAAACAATCCTGAAAGGGGACAAGTTCATGTTCCGCATGAGTACCGACATTGCGATTGACCTGGGCACAGCCAATATAATTGTATATGTGAAGGGAAGAGGTATAGTATTAAGGGAGCCGTCGGTGGTGGCAATCGATAAAAACTCGGGTAAAGTAATCGCGGTGGGCTCGGAGGCCAGGCGCATGCTGGGCCGCACCCCGGGCAACATTGTGGCCACCCGCCCCCTGCGCGACGGGGTGATTGCCGATTACGACGTCACGGAAAAAATGCTGCGCTACTTTATTGATAAAGCCAACGGAAAAAGATTGCTTTTCAAACCACGGGTGATGGTATGCATACCCGCCAATGTCACCGGGGTGGAGGAACGGGCGGTAAAACAGGCCGCAATTCAGGCGGGCGCCAGCCAGGCTTTTGTGATCGAGGAACCCCTGGCCGCGGCGCTGGGCGCCGGGCTTGACATCTCCCAGCCCGGCGGAACCATGGTGGTGGACATCGGCGGCGGAACTACCGACGTGGCCGTGCTCTCCCTGGGGGGTATCGTGATCAGCCGGTCCCTCCGGGTGGGCGGTGACAAATTTGATGAAGCCATTGTAAAATACGTTCGCCGGGAACTCAGCCTGGCCATTGGCGAGCGCACCGCCGAGGAAATCAAAATGGAGATAGCCAACGCCTACCCCGACGGCAGCGCGCCGGCCCGGATGCAGGTGAGGGGCCGGGACCTGGTGGACGGGCTGCCCAAGGAAATAACCATTACCAGCGATCACATCCATGAAGCGATTAGTGACAACCTTGCCCTGATCGTGAGCACGGTCAAAGAAGTGCTGGAACAAACGCCGCCGGAACTGGCCGCGGACATCGTGGACAAGGGTATCGTGCTCACCGGCGGCGGGGCGCTGCTGCACGGCCTCGACACGCTGCTGGCCAGGGAAACCGGGCTGAACGTTTTCGTGGCCGAAGACCCGCTCTCCTGCGTGGCCATCGGCACCGGCAGGGCGCTGACCATGCTCAACGTGCTGAACGCCCAGCACAAGCGGCGGTTGATCAGCAAAGCGGTCAGGCAAAAATTAACGACGGCTGATAGATAAAAAAGGGACAGGCTATTTTTCGCTTTTTGAAAAGATGCCTGTCCCTATTTTTTTTGTGCATATAGCCGGAACAAAACAAAAAAAACAAACGTCTATAACAAAAACAATTGTGAGTTAACCGCAAAAAAAACTACAGCGGCAGGCGATCCGGCGGATTTCTGGAGAAGTGAGACACTGGATGCGGTCCCTGGCCCGTCATATCCCCAAGCTATGCCCCCTTAGCGTTGTGAAAGTAGTGGTTTGGCACTATTTTGCAAGGGTTAACTACAAACATCTTGCGAGGAAGCTACAGTTATTTTTTTTGGGAGGTTGTGCTATTGTGAATGTTTTTAAGAAATGGACATTAATTATGATTTTTTTAGTGGGCTATCCCGGCATTGCCCTGGCCAACCCGCAAGCAAACAGTGTTGAAATGAAACTGGGGGATACCAACTATTATGTTGATGGACAGGCGCATGAGATGCAAATAGCTCCAACTGTCCATGAAGGGGTTACTATGGTGCCCCTGCGTGTAATTTCCGAAATTTTTGGGGGTACTGTTTCCTGGGAACAGTATACCGGTATTGTTAACCTAAAGATGAATGAAAAACAATCTATACAAATTGATACGCATAATAATATAGCCTATATTAACGGCACCTCAAGCACTACTGATATTGTAACATTGATACAAGACGGTACTACAATGGTTCCTTTGCGATTTCTGGCGCAAAACCTGAATTATCAAGTAAATTATAATACAAATACAAAAGAAATCCAGATTAAAAAATTACCTCCTCCCAATCAGCGTCCCGTTGCTTTGTTTAAATTGCCAAAAGATACATATGCCCAGGGCGAAACGATAGCATATGAAGATGAAAGCTACGATCCCGACGGCGATGCAATTATTGAAAGAAAATGGGAAGGCCGGGAAAACGCATATTTTAAACAGGGTGAATACAAAGTATCCCTGACGGTCAAGGACAGCAACGGCGCCTGGAGTGAACCCTATAGCCAGATTATTAAAATTACCGACCAGGTGGAAATGGATCAACTGGCATATTATTTTAACCACCCTGTCCTTGGCAAGGCTCTGGATGTCTCTCATCTACCGGTGCTGGAAATGAAAATATTAAGCCGGGTGGTAACCATGAAGAAAGAAAGTGTAATTATTAGTAATTGCCCGGAAACATTTACAAGAGACGGTGTTCTGTACAGAGATGAGGTTACGGGTAACAACCGGATCCTTTATCACCACCTTAACGGCGCAAACCAGCCCAAAAGTGTCTATTTACTGGCGATCAATAACGGCTCCAGGCCTGCCACGCTTTGGGTAAAAAGACAAGGTATGGCGGGTCCGTCAAACCCAATGGATGTGGGCCGTTTGGCTGCCTACAATTTTTTGGGGTTTGATCAATCCGATTCATATTCCTTGGAACTGCAGCCGGGGGAAAAAATTATATTAAACAAGGATGCTAATAACCCAATAAAGCCCGGGCAGACCGTGCACGGGATTTTTGATGTTAGTTCGGACAGCTATTTAACCTTTGCCATCGTTGCCGTAGGGAAACAAGACCCCATAAATGATTATGAACAGCTACCTGTGCTTCCCCGGGATCAAACCCATACGAGAGGCACCTTTCAACTGCCCAGCCGAAACATGACTGTGAAAATACCTGATTTTAATCAACAGCCCTCAAGGATTGTTATAGCGGACGGGAAGGATGATGCATTCCTTTACGGCAAGGATGTGACCAGCGGCCAAAATGTACTTTATACAAGAAATCCCGGTAACTATGGAGTGGTATACAGCATAACCATAGAGTCCCAACAAAGGGTTGCCCTATTGCTAAACCCCCGGGGGGGCGTTTTTGCCGGGGCGGGCAGTTGGGACGGAAAGCCATTTTATATACCAGACAGCGGTATATTGCAGCCAAAAACAGAAGCTGCTCTCCTGGGTATTCTCGAACCGGGCAAGCGTAAAGTTTTGCAATTCATTCCTCCTGCCGGATCATATCTGCCCGTAAATATAATATGTATTCCTTTTTAAAAAAAGTTAGTTAATTATATTAAATATTAACTGATTTAATAAAAGGATTTACAGCATAAATTATAGAAAATGAAACAAGTATAGCGATTTATGGAGAAAATAATAGCCGGAAAGGGGTGGTGTTTACGCTAAATCCCCAAAAAACGATAGTTGTAGTTGCGTTATCATTATTGGCTTTTTTCTTGATCAACTGGCAAACCGTCATTAACCCGAACTCGGGTGACTCGGAAAAAGCCGGCGGGACCGTTGATAGCACATTGGATGGCACATCTGGCAGCATGTCAGACAGTAAATTAGAATTGTATACCCTGAAACTGGAACGCTCGCTCAGTGACAGCGAAAGGGCTGAATTAGCAAGAAAAGTTGATTGGATGAGGCAGCTTGACGGCGTTTTCATGATGGTGCGCACCGGAGCGGAAACGGCAAACAAGCTTAAAGAACTGCCGTATATTAGAGAAATTAATACATATCAGCCGGAAGAAAAGATGACCGGGGAATTACAAAGCAGTTTCGGTAAGGATGCAGGCGGTCAAAACATAAAACAAAACGCAAAACAACTTGATTTAACGCTGACCCTGGTTAAAGCAGAGGATAAATCCTACGTAGTTAAACTGGTGCAGGAACTTGACGGCGTAATCTTGGATGGTGCGAACACCCAAGATAATTACCTTAGAGTGCGGCTTCCGGTTACCAATATTAAAAAGATATCTACCTCCCCATGGGTATTATATGTGGAAGAATATCACCGGCCCGAATTTTTAAATGACCGGGCCAGGGATATCACCGGGGCGGGACCGCTGGCGATACCCAATTTTTTTACCCCGGGCGGCCTGACGGGTAAAAATGTTATTGTCGGGCTGGCTGACAGTGGCCTGGATACCGGCAAGTTGGGCACTTTACACCCCGACCTGCGCAATGATAAAGGTAAAAGACCGAGGGTGCTGGTGATTAACTCCCTGGCGGGGGTTGACCCGCCTGCGGATAATATCGGTCACGGCACTCATATGGCCGGCACTATTGTAGGCAGTGGGGCTGCTTCCGCCGGGAAATACGCCGGTATAGCTCCGGATGCAAGCTTATACTTCCAGGGCATAGTGGACGCCAATGACAATATCATACCTCCCCACGACCTGTCCCGCCTGTTTATGCCCGCTTATGAAGCCGGTGCGCGCATTCATGTCAACGGCTGGGGGAGAAAAAATAACCAATATGCCAGCGCCGCAAGTCAAATAGACGATTTTGTGCGTCAACACCCCGATTTTATTCCAATTTTTGGGGCGGGTAATTTCGGGCCCGGTGACGGTACTCTAACGTCTGAAGCCAACAGTAAAAATGCGCTGGTGGTCGGCGCTTCACGCAGCCCCAGGCCGGTATTTGATAATGATACAGGTAACACACAGCAAGTTGCGGACTTCTCCAGCAGTGGTCCAACCGGTGACGGTAGAATTAAGCCTGAACTATTGGCCCCGGGGACTTCAATTATTTCCACCTGCTCCAGCCTGGTTGAAAGCAATCTGCCCGGTCGTGAAGAATATACCAGGCTGCAGGGGACCAGTATGGCTGCAGCCGTAACAGGCGGCAGCGCGGCATTACTGGCCGAGTATTTTCAGCATTATACGGATTTGGACAAACCATCGGCTGCCCTGCTTAAGGCCGTGTTGATCAACGGCGCCCGGCCTCTGGATGGTAATGTGCGTCAAGCAGGCTTTGGTTTGCTGGATATGGCCGGAACCGTGCTGGCGCTGCAGCAAAAACTTTTCGAATTGGAGGATAACCGGAAAGGGATTGCTGAAGGGGACATCGAGACCAGGGAATTTAAAGTTAAATCCTCTGAAACTCCGTTTAAGGTCACCCTGGCCTGGACAGATCCCCCGGCGACCCCGGGGGCGAAAAAAGCACTGGTTAATAATCTGGACCTGGTCGTA
Source organism: Desulfallas sp. Bu1-1 (assembly GCF_015594625.1). Classification (GTDB taxonomy): domain Bacteria; phylum Bacillota; class Desulfotomaculia; order Desulfotomaculales; family Desulfallaceae; genus JADNRQ01. The sequence continues at coordinate 215,006 of NZ_JADNRQ010000001.1, forward strand.
ATTAGTCCGGACGGCAAAAAACATCTGGGTAATGACAGCAGCGGGCGCGGGGTGCCGGATAGCAAAAACAACGTTGAACAAGTAGTTATCAATAATCCTGTACCCGGAAACTATAAAATTGAAGTACATGGAACATCGGTTAATACTAAGGCTTCATCAGTTTTGAACATGGTTAAACAGGATTTCGCCCTGGTGTACGGGCAGCCGCCCCTTCAAAGCGTGGTCGTCAAAGATGAAAACGATAAATTGGAATTGACTTCCGGTAAAACAATAGACAAACCCGGAAATTTAAAGACCAGCCTGAACGGTAAAATTGTACCCGGAGACCCGCTTCCCGGTTCCGATATTTACCTGGCCGGGCCGTCCAATACACCTGAGGCTGCGCTGGCGGTCGGCCGGAGCTGGCAGGCATCCGGGATCAAGGCGCTCTTCTCCGCTGCGGGCACAATGATGGTCAGGATTAACCGCGATTATAGGGAGGGAGGGTATTATATTGATGAACATCCCAAAAACACTGTTAAGCTTAACGGAATTAAACTGCCCAGTGGAGTTGGCATACCGCCGGGCGCGAGTATTGAAGCGTCAATTAACCCCACTACCCAAAAGTTATGGCAGGTACTGGCATCTAGTCATGAAGTGGAAGGGGTTGTAAAAAGTCTGGATTGGGATAACCAGGAACTGGAACTCCTGAATAATAAAGAAAAGTTTAATGTTGCCTCCGAACTGGCTGTTACTTTTAACGATAAAATTGCCGGGGGCGATCCCGAATCAGTTCCTTTTGGCGCTCCTGTGCCCGGAGATAAAGAAAATATCATGCCCGGTATGCCTGTCCGCCTGATTCTGGGCCAGGACGGTACGGTTTATCATATGGAGGCTGAACGCCAGGTTGTTGTGGGTGATATTGCTTCCGTTGATGTAAAGGGCGGGAGATTTTCCTTGACGTCCGGTGATGAATACCAGGTGTTACCGGGGATAAAACTGCTCAGGGATGACAAAGCGGCCTCATTTTCGGCGCTGCAACCGGGCGACCTGGTTATGGGTATAATTATTCCGGGCAGCAACAAAGTGCTGGCACTTTCGGTTTATTCAACCTGTGTATACGGGCGTGTGTATTTTGCAGGCCAAAATACTTTATACATTACTGACAACCACCTGGTAAACCGGCAATACAGGTTCAACCAGGATACCCGGGTTTACCGCTGGGGTCTGGTTTCGGATACCTCGCTGCTGGCGCCGGGCCAGTGGGTCCGGTTAATAATTAATCCAAACACTGGTAATCTTTTAAGGGTTGACATTGCGGAAACCGGGTTCCAGGGCCGGGAGGTTGTCAAGTCCTATAATCAGAAAGACAGTCTGCTTAGCACGGAATCCGGCCATAACTACGTCATAACTTCTAAAACGTCAATAACCAAAAATGGTTACCCGGTTCAAGCAGTAGACTTGCTCCCGGGGGAAGAGGTTGACCTGGTTTCTCTGCGCGGGCAGAATAATAATTTTCAGGCACTTGTTTCCGCAGAGGCTCACAGTTCCCCGGAAGCCGGCGATTTGAACTTGTTTGTTGAATCAACCATTCCTTTTGAAAACTTTTATATTATCAAGGGAAAAACACCGGCGTCAAAGCTTTTGGCCTGGTATGCGGACGGTAGATCGGAACCGGTTAAATTAACAAACGGTGAGTTTTATTATCCTGTCTATTACCCCAATGGGGGTGTGGTGCAGCTTGTGGCAGTTGATGCCAAAACCGGTGCGGTTACCGGGGTGCGAGTTAAACTGCCGGATCACCGGGGCAAGGTTTTTAACGACATAGCCGGGCATTGGGCCGAGGTGGAAATATTAAGCTTGGTTTCCAGGGGCATGCTTGCAGGTTATGGCGATAACAGCTTCCGGCCCGAACAGCCCATAACAAGGGTTGAGTTTACAGCCATGCTGACCCGGCTGCTGGGCGGGCAAAATAATTCCATGCCGCAGCTTGGCTACAAAGATACCGGTGATATACCGGAATGGGCCAAAACTTCCGTGCGGCTGGCCAACGGCCGGGGGCTGATTACGGGCTATGAGGACAACACATTTCGCCCCCGGGCACTTCTCACCAGGGCGGAAGCCACGGTTATGTTTGTCCGGTTGGCCCAAGCCCTTAATGTTGAATTGGATGCAAAAAACCCAAGCCCAAATTACCGTGATGCGGGCGGCATACCCGGTTGGGCGCGCACCAGCGTGGATACTGCCGGGCAGGCGGGCTTGCTGGGCGGGAGAGCGGGCCATAAGTTTGAGCCACAAGCAAATATTACCCGGGCAGAAACGGCGGCGGTATTAAACCGACTGCTAAACCAGGTAAGCAAACAACTGCAACAGTGATATTGTGCCACAAATAAAAATAAAAAAGGGAGCAAATTTCATATCGCTCCCTTTTTAATTCGTTAAACCAAATGTTTTTATCATTGCGAGGGAAGTATGGCAATCCCTTCCACTAGCCTTCCAGCCAGATTACAATTGTCTGCTTGCTGGCACTACTATCCCATGCTTTCAGCTGCTGCGCAATTTCATTCATTCTTAAACTTAATCTTTCCTGTTCTTCAACGTTATCGCTCCTCTTTAATTGAGCGGCCAGAGATTGATACTGCTCCACCTGCTTGTTATACTGGCCTCCGATATCCTTGCTGCTTTCATCCTTATTAACCAGTGTTCCGATGGTTTCAAGTTCACTTATCAAATTATCGGCTTTATTCCTGTCAACCGTTATTTCATAGCCTATAAGACTTCCTCCGGCTGTGTTCTGTGATTCCGTCAGCCGGATGCTTGCTTTATATTTCCCTGCCAGCGAATTTACCCGTTCCCGCGCGGTACCGGGCTCTTCAACCCTGGTTTTAATCAGCGTACTTTTGATAATCCGTTGCTTATCAACACTAAGCAGGGCGACCAGCTCCGGAGTTTGCATCACATCAACTGCCGGTGTGGAAGTAGTGCTGAATTTTTCCGGCTGTTTACCGTTATCCTCGGTTGTTTTAGGTAGAGTGTTATTAACACCATTCCCATCCTGATTGTTTGTGCTATCAAGGTTACCAGGGTTACCGGGATTACCATTATTGACCACCGGTTCTGTTTCCATATCGTTCCCGGGTTTGTTAACCGGTGCAACAGTCCCGTTATTATCAGGGTTAATCTCCGCCACCCGAGTTTTATTTTTATCGGCCACCAGTATTCCCGTGGTCAAACCTGAATGCGTGGCAGCGGCATAACTTCCGCAGGCAATCAGCACAGTGGCGGCAGCCGCGGCAATACTGCGCTTCCAGTTGGCCACAATACTTCCCAAGCGCCATGTTCTGCGCTTATCATTGCGAGCAGAGCTCGGCAACCCCGGTTCGGCTATTTGGGCCATTACCGCGGCGGAGAGACCCTCGGGCGCGGGCAATTCCAGCGCGCAGGCGCGTAACTCCGCTTGAATCTGCTTCAAAAATGCCAGGTGCTCCCGGCAGGCGGTGCATTCGCCCAGGTGCTTCTCCACCGTTTCGGCTTCGGCCCGGTCCAATTCGCCGTCAAGCCAGGCCGAAATTAATTCTTGCATGTAATTGTCGCATTTCATGTATATCACCGCCATAAAGTCAATGCCTGTTTACGTAAGGCAACTTTAAATCCCGGGCCTGCGCTTGCCTTAAAATTTTTTCTTTCAGGCTTTGGCGCGCCCTGTTTATTCTCGATTTTACCGTGCCCAGGGAGCAGTCCATAATTTGCGCAATTTCTTCGTAATTATAGCCGTACATTTCCCTTAGTATTAGCACAGTTCTATGTTCTTCGGACAAATCATTGAGCGCCAGTTTAACCAGTGTGTTAAATTCCTTACGCTCCAGCTTTTCATCGGGCGTTTCGTCATTGGACGCCACGTCAATAGACATTTCGCCGTTGTCCGTAGTTATTGTGGCGTCCAGTGAAACTTCCGGCTTTTTGCGTCGCTTGATGTTTATCCAAAGGTTAACGGCAATTCGATGCATCCATGTTCCGAAATCCGCTTCGTTACGGAACCCGGACAGGGATCTGTAAGCCTTGATAAATGTCTCCTGGGCAAGATCCTGGGCGTCGGACCGGCTGTTGGTCAGTTGATAACAAAGCGCGTAAACTTTATTTTGATATAGCTTGACAAGTTGTTCAAACGCTTCGTTGCTGCCCTGTTTAGATTTGTTTACCAGTAGCTTGACGGTTCTGTCCAAGGGAAGACATTCCTTCCGACCCTCCGCTCCGGTTACATTTTAGACAATAAAAATAACATTAAAGTTCCGGAAGGGAGTAAAATTTTCAAAAAATAATCATATGGTATTTTAGTGTGTTATATTTACGTATCTAGTTGATTCGGGAACATTGCCCGGTGTTTATCAAGGGTGTGCCCCCATTCCTACTATATTAATTTACTTCAATTTGCCCCATGGTTCAAATGGTTAAAATTTAACAGGTAAAAAAAATTTGCCTGCAAGGAACTTTTTCCGGAACTGCCGTGTCTAACTAATCAGATGGCAAGGACGAGGCATCCAAATCAGTAAAACATACACTGCATAACCTTGCCGTTGCACAACTGCATAATTTTACTCAGCAGGCAGGAAATTTGGCGGGGCATGTAGAATATGCATTTCCTGTCTACCTTACCCGCAAAAATGGGGAACAGCAATAATAACCCGCTCTATAAACACGGTTCCCCGCCGGAAAACAGGGTAAGGGAAGTGCCTCCGCAAGCAGCGCGAACGGCACACGAGACAAAATTAAGAACCAACCGGGGGAGGGATGTGCAACACTGTAAGCAGGTAACCACTTGGTCGAAAGGCCGCAGGGAATTGTCCCAAAAAACCAATCAATTAATTCAAGGAGGGAAACCGATTTGCTCAAGAAGAGAAAGTCAATTTCACTGGCAATTACTCTGATCTTCCTGTTCACAGTAATTATGCCGGTGGCAGGCTTCGCGGCAGACAATGACAATACGAAATACAGCAGCACCTACAATTATGTTACTGCTGACACTGAACAAGCAATAGGTACTGCTGCCGTAGCCGCAAAAAGTGGAATGAGCGTTGCTGGTGCTACCTATATCCAGGTTAAGTTAACATTGCCATCCGGTGTTGAATTTACCGACAAACCTACTAAAGATAATGTTAATAATAGTAGTGATCCAACCAAGAATTTTGTAAATGTTACTGGATTGACTGGTTATATACCTGATGGTTCTGGTACTACTTACTATGTTAAGTCCGATTCATCAAGCATAACCTTGAAGGGTTTAATTGACACTAGCACTACTGCAACTTTTGAAACAAAGTTCACTTTTTCGTACAAAGATGCTAGCGGCAATACTGTTAAGGTTATGCCTGTAGACATTGATTCGGATTTCACCGGTAATCTTGATGCTACAATCGAAGTTTGGGCTCTTAGTAATAATTCGGTTGTATGGAGCGAGTCTGATACAGTAACATTGGCTAAGGTTGCAGGTTCCGGTGACGTTCTTGTATCCGCAAAGACTGCGAAAAATGTTACCAAGGGTAGCAATAAAACTGGTGCAGATATAAAAGTATATGAGACTCAACCTGGGAAATTAGCCAGTGATGAGGCTGTTCGTTTTGACATTATGACCAGCGGTGTAAAGTTTAGCGAAACTAATGGCTCTCCCGATAGCAATGTGCAAGCTGTAAGCTTCAGTGGAGGTACTCTGTATTTCACGGATGACGATTATGAAACACTTGTGTTTAAGCCCACTGCAAAATCAAATATCTTCCCCGGAGATATTGTTTTAACCCCAATATTAGACGTGGATCCGGATGCGACTGGTGATATTAAAATCCGTGTAAGCAGCGTCAAAGGCACTGTTGAATCCAGTGGTTACTTTAAGATAAACACTAGCACAAGCACCATTAGCAGAACAACTGTTGTAGTAGCTACCGTTGGCGATGCCAAGGCGAAGATTGACAAGCTGGAAGACAATGATACTGTTGCATACAGCGGCCAAAAAACTGAACTGGATGTTTCAATAAAGATTAAAACTGAAGACGGCTCAAGCTTTAAAGACGGCGATATGATGACCTTTAAACTGAATAAAGGTAAATTCACTAAAGATCCTACTGTTACAGGTAATGGTACATCTGTCAAACGTTATGATAGCAACAAAGCTTTTTATGTAGCATTTAGCGGTACTAGTATAGCTGACAAGTTTACTTTGGAAGATTTGGAAATTAAACTGCCTAACGACGTTGAGCCCGGCGACATCACCCTGACCATCGGTGGCGATTACGGTGACCTCGACGACGTAACCATCGGTGTGGTAGCCAAGCCCATTACACTGAGTGCTGAAAAAACCCCGATTCTGGCCGAAGCTCTGAACCAAAAAGCCGGTGACATCATCATCAAGGAAGCCGGCGACGGCGCTCTGAAGAAGGACGACGTGCTTGTACTGGAACTGCCCTCAGGTGTTGAACTAAACGGCAAGCCGAAACTTGATGTAGTTGAGGGCAACTTTGACGGCGATATCACCGTCATTGACGACAGTATCATTGCGCTGGAAGTAACCAGGGAAAGCTCCGATGCTAGTGAAATCAAGATTTACAACATTAACTACGACACTGGCCGCCTGGCACTGACCGGTGATGTGGTACTAAAGGCTTACTACATTGATAGGGATCTTGTTGACGGAGCTGACAGTAATACTACTGTTGCTACGTTGATTGAAGACTATGACGACACTGGCGTGATTGCCACTGTGGCCAACGCCACCGTTGTCAATGAGAACGAAGTTACCGCCACCTTCAAGGTTGGTGACGAAGGCGTGGCAGTTGTAAATGGTCGCACTTTGGTACAAGTCAACAAACTGTGCGAAGTCCTCGGCATGCAGAAGAGCTGGGATGAAGCTACCAAGACCGCTTACTTCGTGCTGAACGGCAAAGTGGTTGCTTTCCCGATGGGTGAAAACGCCATTTACATCAACGGTACCAAGATAGCTGTCGATCAGGGCGGCAAGATTATCAACAATTACACCTACGCCACTCTGCGCGGCATCCAGATGGCCTTTGGTGGAGAGCTCACCTGGGATGATGCCACCAAGACCGCTACGTTCAAGTTCGTTAAGTAACTGAAACAATGAAAAGCCCGGGCCATAAACCCGGGTTTTTCTTATGTTACGTGCGAAGTGCGGGGTGCTGCGCCGCTACGCCACTTGCAATGACTTTAAAGTAGATTATTTTGGCTTGACTAGCTAAATATGTGCCATTATACTTAAATAGGTAAATTATTAATCAATTGAAGGGGTTGGTCATATTGCGGCGACGGCATGTAATTATTGCTCTAATAACATTAGCCATGGTTTTTTGTTTTGCCCTTACTTCATTTGCCGCGGAAGACCAGCAGAACCAGGGAAGCCCTGCCGGTGTTGAGCTGACGCTCGATGATGCAATAAACAGTGCGCTTAAAAACAGTTTTAAAATTCAGCAGGCCAAGCTTGATGTCGACCGGGCTGAAAAGGTCCGGGACGCGGCGTGGGACAATCACCGTTACATGTTGAGCAAAACATGGGTACCAACGGAACAGGCGTTCATGAGTTTACCCGGTACGGATGATGATTCTCTTTTTCAAGCCCTGGCCGCCGACCGTGCTGCGTTTATACAAAAGAAAACATATGAAATCAGCCAGGATGCAATTAACATCCAGGTAACGCAAAGTTATTATGATATTATTAAAAAGCAACAAAATTTGGATGCGGCAAAGTTAACCTTGGAAATAGCCGAACGGGCTTACAATCAAGCAAAAATCAAGAATGAAGTGGGCATGGTCACCAGCACAACAGTGCAGGCTAAAAAAACGGAGCTTGAGGGTGCCAAAAGCGCTCTGGAATTCGCCCGGTCCGACCTTGAAAACGCCTACCGGGCCTTAAACAAGATCATGGGTAAAGATAATGATTTCAGGCCCAAATTAGTAACCCCGGTGGAATTTGAAAAACTGGAGATACCATCCCTTGATGCTGAAATTATAAGAGCCATGAACCCTGACCAAAACCCGTATTTGTGGAGCAAAAAGGAAGGCTATGAACTGCAAAAGTATGCCTGGACATATACACAGCCCGAGGAAGCCGGTAAAGTTGACATTGATAAAGCCAGATTAAGCTACGACGAGGCCAGGGTTGAAACACGAAAAAAAATGAAAGAATTATATGATTCCCTAAAAACCCTGGAAATTTCTTATGAATCTGCAACGCAGGCGCTGGCCACGGCTGAATTGGGTTTAAAAAACGCACAAGCCTTATATGACAGCGGTATGATAACCAAGGACGACCTTTTAAACAGCCAAATGGCTATTGTCAAAGCTGAAGGGGATTTACTAAACATAAAGATTAACTATAATTTATGCAAGTTAACCTTTAAAAAGCCATGGTTATCTTTTTTAAGTTAAGGTGGAACTTTATAATTAGTGCCTGGTACTTTAAAGATTAAATAATTATTTTATAAGCCCACGGGTCGCTGTCAGACCGGTGGGTTTTTGCGTTCGCCCGGCATGTCTGCCGAGCCGGTGGGTTGAAAAAATCATGTCGCCCAACCGGAATTTGGCAGGACATAAACGCTTAATGTCGAAATACACATGTAGAATATGCCAGGGGAGTGAATATTATCATGAGGAATCGAAGCCTGCTCAAGGGATTATGGGTTATGTCGTTGACCTTGCTTCTGTCTATTTTTTTTAGTGGGGCGGCATGGGCTGATTTTTCCGATGTAAAGCCCGACCATTGGGCTGCGAATATAATTAAAACAATGTCGGACAGGGGAGTTATAGGCGGTTATCCTGATGGAACTTTCAGACCCAACAATACCGTCAGCCAGGTTGACGCAATATGCATGGCTGTTAGAGCTATGGGTTTGCAAACTTCTTCATCAGGCACATTGCCTCAAATTACTTTTCCTGTTCCCAGTTATGCGGAAAATGATGTTAAACTGGCATTGCAGCAGGGGTTGATCAAAGATACAGATCAGTTTAGCGCTTATAGCGCTGCAAACAGGGCCTGGGTAGCCAGGCTCCTGGTGCGGATGATCGGTAAAGAAGCGGAAGCCGAGGAAAAACTATTAATGCCCGTATTTACTGATACTTTCAAAATACCGGATTGGGCCGTTTACTACGTTCGGGTGGCCCAGGACTATGACCTGATAGCAGGTTATCCTGATAATTCATTTAAGCCCGACCGTGAAGTCACCCGGGCGGAAATGGTATCTTTTTTAAGCCGCGCATCAAATGAATTACCGGGTACAAGCGGCTATAATACCGGGCAGCAGGTATCCAGCACTGTAAACGGCCTGGTGGTAAAAGTTTATCCGGAATTAAGCGCCTTTGTAGTGGAGGAGGCAGGAGGTAACCTAAGAACTCTATACTTGCCGGATAGCGCTTCCGTTTCTGTTGTGGGCTCCAGCGCCCAGGGTTTAAATGCGCTTCAGCCCGGGGATGAAGTAAGTGTTGGACTGGATGCGCAAGGCTATGTTTTAAGTATAAATGTTAAATCAAGAAGTAGCTCTTTAGCAACAGAAGGGATCGTATATGACTTGGACATGGAAACCGGGCTTTTAACCCTTCAATTAAGTGATAACCGGTTGCAACCTTACAGGTTGAGTAGCATGGTCAATGTTACCGCCCAAGGGGTTAGGTTGCCTACCTTGAATGATATTACTACAGGTGACCGGGTTAAAGTAACCATTGAAGACGACCAGGTTATCGCCATTGAAATACTGGAGGTTGCATCACGGCTCACCGTAACAGGTAAGATTATTACCCTTAATACAGATAAGAACTTTATTAACCTTGAAGTAAACGGTAAGTTGTGTGTTTACAGTTTGCCTGCGGATGTGCGGGTTAACATTTCCGGTATGACCAGCGCTTATGTCTCTGATTTGCAAGAGGGGGATACGGTTTCGGCGACAATCAATGATGGCGAGGTAACATCAATAACCGTTTCCGGGCGCCAGGTTGAGAATGATTTTACCGCCACCGTAATGGCCGTTGACACGACTAACGACCGGATAACTCTAAAAGACCGCACCGGGACATTAAAGGTTTATGACGTTTTGAGTAATGCGCGCATCATAGTAGATGACGACGATGATGCAGAATTAAGTGATTTAAAAAAGGATATGGATGTTAAGATTCGCCTGTTTAACGGAGATATCATCTATCTGGAAACCGACAATAAAATTGGCGGCATAATTACCAGCATTGATTCCGACAGTTTGATCATGGAGTTCCAGAGGGATAACGGTGACAGAGAAACTTACTTTATAGCAAAAAATGTTGACGTTGACAGCAAGGATAACAGGGACGAAGTGGACGAACTTAGAAGAGGCGACTATGCGTACCTGGTATTATCCGGCGATAAAGTAATAGAAATAGATCTTCGGAGCACCTTGATCTGCAGGGTTGAAACAGTCAGGGATTCTTTAAACAGGCTGGATGTGGTGGATGAAGAAGGAGACAGTGAACGATTATATATCCGAGACGGCGCGGAACTGATTATCCCCGGCATTACTTATCCCGACGTGGCGGATGTGAATAAAGGCGATCTTGTGCGGGCTGTTTTTAGCGGCAGTGATTTGAAGTCGGTTGAAGTGCTCAATCCGCTTTACGGTCAGGTTACTTTTCTTGATACAACCAGGAGTACCGTAAGCCTGAAGTTGTTTAACGGTAAAACCACCACGGTGTCCTTCAGCAACGGTAGCAAGGTTGAAAACGGCAGTAAAGTATATTCGACATTAAGCGCCCTGGCTATTGGTGACAGGGTGGAAGTTATCGAAAACGATGACGGTGGGTATGTTTTCAGGGTTATGGAAAAGGTATCTAGTAAACTGGCCTTCAGCGCGGATGTTAACGGCGACAGTATTTACCTGGTAGAAGGAAACAGCTGGAGAAGATACGACTTGCAAGATAATGTATATATTCACAATACCAGCGGCACCACTTTAGGTAAAACTAATCTTAACAGCGGTTATAAAGTTTCTGTATACATGTTATGGGATATGATTTACGAAATAGTATTGGAATAAACCAATTAAACAGGTGCCAGGCAGTACAGGTGCCAGGCACCTGTTAATTTTTTACATACACCCTTGGTAAATAAAATACAGGGTGTTCTTGTTTTTTGCCCCCTATGCTGTTTGCGGGATGGATCCTTCGTAGCATCGCTACATTGCCCGCAACTCAAACCGGAGATCAAACAACCGGTTCCAGGGGAGGGTGACGTTAGTCACCTTGTTTTTTTGGCCAAATTGAGGGTTTATTTCCTCTTGTAAAAAGCTGTTCAGTTCGGAGTTAATCTTGTTTTGTAAAACGGTTGCCGTTTCATTATCCAGAACAGTTCCCGCCCCCCTGGCCCCGTAATGCCGGGCTATCAAACCGGGCCGCACTATCGCCTGAAATCCCCAATCCTCCACAAGCCTTGCCACCAGGTATTCCCGGTGCGCCTCCGTTTTCTCCTCTTTGCCGGTACTGCCGTTTTCCCCGGTTATGTATAATAAGCCGTGAGCCAGGGCCATTCCGATACTGTTCCCCGCGGTATTGCACCCGGCGTAGCCCGCCAGCCGGGGCAGCACTGCACGGTCGGCCAGGACGCCCATCAGGGCTCGGTCGCTGCCGTTGGCGTAGGCGACGTCGATTACAGCGACAGGTTTGCCCTCACCAATCCATCTTGCTATTTGATCGGCCAGGTTATGGTGGTGCCCGGCAGGATGCGGTTCTACAGGCTGTGTTGCCGCTTCGACTACTTTACCTGCCGGCGTGTTTACCGCCAGTATCAGGTCAGCCTTACCGGGGCTGTCAACCACCCTGCCGCCGGCGGATTTAATATGCAGGCTTACGTTTTCCCCCAGTGTTATATCTTCATACAGGGCGGTGATGCCCGGTCCCCCGGGAGTGGCCCATACAGTGTAAACCCGGGGCTCGTATCTCCGTAAATCATTCACGGCCCGGGCCAGGAGGACCGCTCCCAGCTCGTCGGCGCCGGGGTAGCTGTCTGTTTGATTCGCCACGCCATGCTGTTTTATGGCGTTGTCCAGCTTCCTCATATCCATGCGGCTGAAACTATACGGGGTGCAGTCGTCCCGGCCCACCACCAGGTAGTTGACCAGCCCTTCCGCAGTCAGGCGCACCGCTTCCTTCAGCGCGGTCAGGTTGGTGTCACGGCGCGACAGGTAATTTTCCAGTATTTCCGGTGGAATTGAGTCCTTGACCCTTTGCATCTCCACCAATTGCCCGGGGGATGCCAGCTTTTGCTCGGCCAAATCCGATAACTGGGATAAGCGCAGAATGCTGTCGCCGTGCCGGGCAAAGTAGCCGGGCTGGCTGGCGCTGGCGCTGGAGGCGGCTGATCGCATCACGGTGGCGAAGACGTACACCGGGGTACCTTTGTCTTTTATGCCCTTCAACAGGTCCCTCAGCTGTTGCATGTCTTCCAATATATCCTGTTTGCTTCTGTCATGGGAGCGGGAAGGAGCCAGCCCGCCGTATAACAGCATGTCCAGGGAGATTACGCAGGCGTCGGCCCGGCCGGCGTTATCTTTAAACCAATTCCAAATCTCATCGGTTTGCGCCGGTCCGCTGCCCTCGCCGGGCATCTCCGGGGGCGGGGCAAGCAGTTGGACCCCGGCTATTTCGGCCAGGGAAATCACGTTGTCGTAATTTAAAGGCCTGTTGTCGAGGGGGATATAAAGAATATTTAAGGGCCGGTTTTTGGCTGCGGCAATTTCGCCGCCCCGGCGGGGTTCCGGGCTGAAACCGGGGCTATAATTGCTACCCACTAAGGAGGTTACCATCAATATGCCGATTACAACGCCTAAAATAAGGCGTTTCATAGTAACCAACTCCAGAGCATTTTAAACGTAATTTGTTTATTGGACAAAATTATACATTAAAATTTAAAGGGATGCTAATTTTAATAATCTAATCGTAATCCGGTGCCAGGCACTTAACTTATTGTTGAGTTGGTTTTTGCCCGTGTTGAATTAGCAAATGCCCGCATGTCGCCATTGGGCCAGCGGGTTATGTGTTTTTATAGTGATATTGACAGGCGCTTAGCTTATTACCTCGGGAAGCCTACGGTACCAGACACCAAATAGCTCATACCTGAATCCGCGAACCAAAATGCTAAAAAGTCGTGAAGTTTTACGTAAAATACCGTATAATTAAGCTAACGATAGATAATTTAAAGTTAACTTTTACCTGCGGGGTGCATAAAACAGCAGAAGATATTTTCATATATGGTTAATATTGACATACACCTCTATGCTAGATATAATCAATAAAAAACAAGAGGTTTAAGTGTGTCTAAAAAACGCAAAGAAAATGAAAAGAAGTTTGGTTTCTGGATCAATCTTCCCGACGGTGGCCGCCGCTATTTTTACGAAATAAAAGGAAAACACGGCTGGTCGGCCCGTTACGTCAAAGAAGTTGATCAAGCGGAAATTACCGTTAGATTCTATCAAGAAATCTACGACCAAAACGGTACCCTTGTTGAAATACACGAAAAATATCCTGTTGACAAAGGCCACATAAAAGTTTTGAAAGGAGAAACAAAATGATAATTACACGTAAACATATAGCCCAAAAAATTATTGATTACCTTTACCATCGTATTACCCTGGCAGAACTTATTGATTGGGCCGAAAAATCCATGATGGAAGCTGATTTTGACGAAAAAGACTACGAAAACCTCAAAGATATCACCGGTCGTCTGGGCCTGGCTGACGTAAAAGCATTCGGCATTACCTGGGAAGATTGCCGAAGCTATTTGAATCGCCTTGGGTACCAGATAGACCTGAAAATAGTGGATTTGAGGGCAGTTTAACATAGACGTAAGGTGCCTGGCACTTCACTCTAAAAATTCGACAATAAACAGCAAAATGCCCGCAGGTCGCTATTGGGCCGACGGGCTATCTGTTTGTATAGTAATATTGGCGTCAAATAACCTGTTCCACAGCAGGGTGGCGCCATTTTACATAGTCCGATAAATTTTTAAAATAATAAGAATTTTCAATTTTACTAATTAGCTATCGAATGTAAATCATTTACGGTTGTTGTTTTAAGAACTGGATATAATCATCTTGAATTGCACATATATAGATTCTTTTCAAAACCTATCCAATTCCTATCATAGCAAAATAGGATAGCTTTATGCTATCCTAAAAAAAGTACTTTTTTGGTTCCTCATTTATACGGCTGAGGCTTTACCGACTTTTTTATATTAATTTTATCGATAGCTTCATTTTCGTTCCTCCTAAAAATGGGCAAGAAAAAAGCACCATCTAAGCGATGCTCTTACCAATTAAAATCTTATATTTGATAATCAGTTGTCTTCTTCCTCTGCAACATCCCCAAAGAGGGTTCGCAAAAAATCTCGTCTGCCATATAGCACTCTGTCCACATATACAGTATCATTTTCATAACGGTAAAAAGCTGTATATTGCCCGCACACAAGGTAACGATAGCTTGTTTCAATTTTAATAACAGAGGACAAGGGCGCTCCAATCAACGGAAAATCTATAAGATCTCTGATCCGTTTGGTGATTTTGGCCAGCACATTCGTGGCTGCTGTAGGATTACATAACTCTTCGGAGATATATGCTTATCTTCAGCATATCCTATTGCGCTTTGGGCGAAATTTTAAGATTAACCATTCGTTACCCCCAGGGCTGCTTCTAGTTCATCAATGGTTAGCCATCCATTTTCCCGCCCTGCCTTTTCACCTTTAGCAAGTTCAGTGAGTAATTTTAATTTTGCCTGCATTTTTTCATATTCCTGCATATCCATAACCACATAGCGGCCACGGCCATTTTTTGTTAAAAAGACCGGTGAACCCTCCTCTATGCTGCGCAACACTTCATTGTAATTCCTTAAATCGGAAATCGGCTTAATGTTAGGCATAATAAATCTCCTTTCCCCTTTGCTGTTATTATTATAGCAATATTCTTCGTAAAATGATACAGGTGCCAGGCACCTGTTAATTTTTTACATACACCCTTGGTAAATAAAATACAGGGTGTTCTTGTTTTTTTACCCCTTATCATGTCAAAATAAATTAAACCAAACTGTTTACGACCAGGAATGGACTTTAATGGATATTGGACCCATGTGGCCATTGCCATAGCGAACGGGGAAATAATTGAGGATTACCCGGAAGATCCCCGTGGACACAGTTGTTTGGTACTCGGTTATATTGGGCCCGGTAAGCCGGTGCACGCTGTTTGTGGGATGGATCCTTCGGACACATTAATAATAATTACGGTTTATTTTCCTGAACCTCCAAAGTGGATTAATGAACGCACCCGCGGAAAGGGGGATTAATATGGTGACCAGATGTTTTCAGTGTGGGAGTTCGACTGTAAGAAAACTTATTATTGCCGAGAATTGGTGGGGTGATACGTTGACCTTGGTGGAGAACGTTCCGGCATGGGTTTGCGAGCGTTGCGGAGAGCAATATTTTGATTCCGATGTCATTAAAGAGCTTGACAAGATGAAGGATAGGCCGCCCAAGGCAAGGCGGGTTATTAAAGTGCCGGTATATGGTTATGGTCAGTTGTAAACTAGTCCGTTGCCAGGAACTTAACTTATTGCAATTGAATCTTCCCCGACCCCGCGCCCAGGTGCCAGGCACGTAGCAAATTTTGACAGGTGCCTGGCACCTTGATCTTGACAACCTTTAACAAAATGAATAAACTTAACCTAGTAAATTATTCAACCTCCAAATTTTATACCTGGAGGTATTGTTTTTTTATTTTTATTACGGGGGAGGGAGGGGGATTGGACCAGGAGGTTCTGATCCGGTACATTAACCGCCTGGATGAATTGGGGCAGCAATTTTTGCGCCGGATGCACCAGGAACTGGCGGGTGTGATGGAAAAGGGAGTTACCGGCAACCAGTTTGTGGTGATGAAAATGATCAGCGACCGCGGGCGGGTGACCGTTTCGGAGGTGGCCGAGGACCTGAGCGTTTCCCTGAGCGCCGTCACCGCCCTGGTGGACCGCCTGTGCCGGGCGGGGATGGTGGTGCGCCACCGGTCGGAGGAGGACCGCAGGGTGGTTTGGCTGGAACTCACGGAAGAAGGCCGAAACGTGGTCCAGGCCTGCCAGGAGGGCAGGCAGCGGTTGATTCAGCGCTACCTGGGGCAACTGGATGAGGAAGAGATTTTACATATGATCCGGATTTACGAAAAAATACTGGCGCTGATGCAACAGGAGGAAACCGGAAAGGTTATCCAACGAGTCCCGGTTGATAAGAGTGAATAGAGGATTGCAGGTACCTACCAGGACCCCGCAGCGCAAACACCTGAAGTAGGATACGGGCGAATAGAGGGAGCGTAAATACGGGAGTGTTCGCTCGCATCCAGGGCGGTTACAGAGATACGGTCGATAAGAGAGCTCAAATACTCAAAAGGAGGTAGGCGAAGATTAAACGCAAGGTTACATATTCATTAACCAGCCAGTTAATTGCTTTACTGGCCCTTATACTGGCCTTAACGGTGGTCCTGGCCGGGTGCGGCAAGGGCAAGGACCAGGTCAAGGCGGAAGGGGATGAGCTTATCGTTTCCGTGCGGACGGCGGCGGCGGAAAAGGGTGTGCTGGCCGATACCACCGTGGTTTCCGGCAAGCTGGAAGCCCTGGCTTCGTCCGATGTAGTGCCCGGCGGCCAGGGGGGCAAGGTGTATTCCGTCAATGTGCAGGTGGGTGACAGGGTCAGCAAGGGACAGACGCTGGTGACCCTGGAGCACGCCGCCCTGGCAGCGGCGGTCCGGCAGGCTGAGCAGGGCGTGGCCCAGGCCGAGGCGGCCCTGGAAGTGTCCAGGATTACCTATGAGCAGGCCAAGGCCAACTATGAGCGGGGCAAACAGCTCTACGAGTCGGGGGCCATCCCCCAGGCGGGGCCGACAGGTTATGAAACCGCCTATGAAATTCCATATAAGCAGGCCAAAATTGACTACGAACAGGCCAAGCCCGCAATGCTGGCGGCCGCCAGGGCAACCCTGGCCGGCGCCCGGGAGCAGTACAACAACGCTTTTATCAAGTCCCCCATCAGCGGCGTGGTGACCGCCGTCAACGTCGACCCGGGGGAACTGGCCAGCCCCGCGTCGCCCACGCCCGTCGTGTCCGTGGTCAACCTGGATAAAGTGGTGGTCAAGGCGACGGTCACCGAGAACCTGATCAACAAAATCAAGCAGGGGCAGCAGGTGCCGGTGCTGGTGAGCGCGGTTTCCGCCAAGCCGTTCACCGGGACCATCACCAACATCGCCCTGGCCGCCGACCCGGTGAGCAAGGCGTATCCCATCAAGGTGCAGATAGATAACCCGGGTTACCTGCTTAAACCCGGCATGTTCGCCGAGGTGCAACTCTCCGGCGAACAGAAGGAAACGCTCCTGGTGCCCAGGGAAGCCGTGGTCAAGTCAAACGGCAAGGATATCGTCTGGGTGGTGAAAGACGGCAAGGCCGGCAGCCGTCCGGTCACAGTGGGCATCAGCGACGGGAAAAAGATTGAAATCAAAAAGGGTCTGAAAGAGGGCGAGCAGGTAGTTGTTTCCGGGCAGGACACGCTGCAGGAAAACGCAAAAGTGGAAATCAAGAATTAGGTGAGGCGAATCTATGAAAATAACCGACTTTTCCATCAAGAGACCCCTCACCATCGCAGTGCTGGTTACCGTGGTTTTAATCCTGGGCGGCGTATCCCTGAGCCGCCTGAACATTGACCTGTATCCCGAGATGAACCTGCCGGTGGCGGCGGTGATCACCGATTATCCCGGCGCGGGACCCCAGGAGGTGGAAAACCTGATCACCCGCCCCCTGGAATCCGTCCTGGGGACGGTAAGCGACCTTGATTCAATACAATCGGTAAGTTCCACCGGCAACTCGCTGGTGATCGTTTTCTTCAACTGGGGCACCGATATGAACTTTGCCGCCCTGCAGATGCGGGAGAAGGTGGACCTCATTAAATCCTACTTCCCCGACGACGCGGGCAACCCCACCGTGTTCAAAATGGACCCCAACATGCTGCCTATCCTGCAGATGGCGGTCTCCGGGCGGGACCCGGTACGGGTAAAGCAGGTCACCGAGGACGTCATCCAGCCCAGGCTGGAAAGGGTGCCCGGCGTTGCCGCCGTGCGGGTTGAAGGCGGGGCGGAGCGGGAAATCCAGGTGCTGGTGGACCAGGCCCGGCTGCAGGGTTACGGTTTCAGCCTCAACCAGATCGTGCAGGCATTGCAAATGGAAAATATGAACGTCTCCGGAGGGCAGGTGGAGGAGGGCAAAAAGGACCTCCTGGTGCGGGCCACCGGGGAGTTCAAGGACCCGGAGGAAATCAAGAACCTGGTTTTAACTTCCCCCGCGGGAACCACCGTGCACCTGGGGGACTTGGCGGAGGTCAGGGACGGCGTCAAGGAAGCCACCCACATCAGCCGGGTCAACGGTAAACCCGGCTTGACCATCATGATTAATAAGCAGAGCACCGCCAACACGGTCCAGGTGGCCAGGGATGTCAAGAAAGCGCTGCGGGAAATGGAAAAGGACATCCCGGAAGATTTCCAGGTCAGCATTTTGCTTGACCAGTCCGAATTCATCGAGCAGTCCATCCAGAGCGTGGTGAATAAAATTTTTGGCGGCGGCCTGCTGGCCATGCTGGTTATGCTGGTGTTTTTGCGCAACCTGCGGAGCACGCTGATTATTTCCACCTCGATTCCCATTTCGATCATTTTTACCTTCGTGCTCCTGTATTTCAATGACATGACCCTGAACTTGATCAGCCTGGGGGGCCTGGCGCTGGGCGTGGGGCTGATCGTGGACGACGCCATCGTGGTGTTGGAAAACATCTACCGGCACCGGCAGCAGGGCTACTCCCTGGTGGACGCCGCCAGGGTGGCCACCGACGAGGTGGCCAGCCCGGTTATCGCTTCCACTCTCACCACCATCGCGGTGTTCCTGCCCATTGTATTCGTGGAGGGGCTGGCGTCCCAGCTGTTCAAACCCATGGCCCTGACCGTGTCGTTTTCCGTGGGCGCTTCGCTGGCCGTGGCCCTGACCCTGGTGCCGCTATTGGCGTCCAGGTTCCTTAAGCTGACCGAGGTCCGGGAAGGCACCTTTTCCGGGCGGGTTTACGGCGCTTCGGAAAAGTGGTTCGACCGCCTGCATAACCGGTATAAGAATACGCTGGCCTGGGCCCTGTCCCACCGGAAAAGGGTGATTACCGGCGTCACCGTTCTCTTTATCGCCAGCCTGGCGCTGATTCCCAGGGTGGGCGCCGAGTTCATGCCGACCATGGACGAGGGCTACGTCAAGGTGACGGTCGACATGCCCAACGGCACCAGCCTGGAAGAAACGGACCGCGCCATCACCGCCGTGGAAAGGCTGGCGGAACGGATCCCCGAGGTAAAAAACATTTACTCCAGCATCGGTTTTACCGGCAGTGAAAGCATGGGTGGAGAAGTGAGCAGCGACCGGGGCCAGGTTTACTTCGAGCTGGTGGGAAAAAGCCGGCGATCCAGGTCCACCGATGAGGTGGCCGAGGAACTGAGGGGCCTGGTCAGGGATATTCCCGGCGCGGACATCCAGGTTTCCGCCACCGGCCCCGCCTCCGAGGGCCAGGGCATGGGCGCCCCGGTGCAAGTGAACATCAAGGGGGACGACCTGGCCACCCTCACCCGCCTGGCCGGCGAAGCGGCGAAAATTATTGAGCAGGTTCCCGGCACCAGGCAGGTTGACAGCGGCCTGGCGGAGGGCCTGCCGGAAATCCGGGTGGTGGTGAACCGCGACAAGGCCGCCCAGTACGGCCTCAGCGGAGCCGAGGTATCCTCCACGCTGCGCACCGCCATTGAGGGCACCGTGGCCACCCGGTACCGCACGGGCGAGGACGAAATTGACGTGCGGGTACAGCTGGCCAATGCCGGTTCGGCCCGCCTGGCCGACCTGAAAAGCCTGACCGTGATGTCGCAGACGGGCGTGACCGTGCCGCTGGGCACGGTGGCCGACCTGATCGAGCAGGAGGGTCCCACGTCCATCAACAGGCAGGACCAGTCCAGGTTTGTTTCCATCACTGCCAACCTCAGCGGCCGGGACCTGAACAGCGTGATGAAAGACATCAGGAGCAGGCTTGATGACCTGCCCCTGCCGCCGGGCTACTTTATCGAGTACGGCGGTCAGAATGAGGAAATGATGAAAGCCTTCGGCAACCTGGGCCTGGCCCTGATCCTGGCCATTGTGCTGGTCTACCTGGTCATGGTGGCGCAGTTTGAATCATTGATTTACCCGTTCATCATCATGTTCTCCGTGCCGGTGACCATTATAGGCGTGGTATTGAGCCTGCTGCTCACCGGCAGGACGTTCAGCGTGCCCGCCTTTATCGGCGTCATCCTGCTGGCGGGCATCGTGGTGAAAAACGCCATCGTGCTGGTGGACTACGTCAATGTGCTGCGCAGGAGGGGCATGGCGCGGGATGAAGCCATCCTCCAGGCAGGACCCACCCGCTTGCGGCCCATCCTGATGACGGCCTTAACTGCCATTCTGGCCATGCTGCCCATGGCGCTGGGTATCGGCGAGGGCGCGGAGGGCCAGGCGCCGCTGGCCACGGTGGTGGTGGGCGGGCTGCTGTTTTCCACCCTGATTACATTAATCCTGGTGCCGGTGGTCTATACCATCATGGACGATCTGGGCGTCAAGCTAAAATTAAGGAGAAAAAAAGGATTTTGAATAGGGTGATAGCCGGTGAAAAATAAAAAAGCGATAGTGATCGTGTTGGCGTTGATGATCCTGACCCTGGCCGGTGTGACCTGGTACTACTGGTACAACAGCATCCATTACGTCAGCACCGAGGATGCCAGGGTGGACGGCGATATTTACAAGGCCAGCCCGCAAATTGCCGGGGAAATACTTGAAATGAAAGTGGAGGAGGGCGACGTCGTCCGGGCCGGCGAGGTGATCGCCAGGCTGGACGACACCGCCCTGCCGCGGGGCGGCAACACCGACCTGGCACTGGTCAAATCCCCCGTCAGCGGCCTGGTAATCAAGAAACTGGCCCGCGCCGGGGAAATCGGCGCGCCGGGCCAGCCCGTGGCCATGGTGATCAGGCCCGAAGAACTGTACATTACAGCCAATATTGAAGAAACCGATCTACACAAGGTGAAGGTGGGCCAGCCGGTGGACATCACCCTGGACAACATCCCGGGACGGAAATTTACCGGCCGGGTGGAGTTTATCGGCGAAGCCACCCTGTCCACCTTCTCCCTGCTGCCCCAGGCCAATGCCGGCGGCAACTTTACCAAGGTGGTGCAGCGCATCCCGGTGCGCATCCGGCTGGAGGGCATTGACACTTCCCGGTTGCTGTACGGCACCAACGCCGTGGTGAGGATCCATGTCAAGTAATGACGGCAAAATCCCCTGGCCCGCCCTGTTTATCCTGATCGCCGGCGGCTTCATGGCCATACTGGACAGCAGCATCGTCAACGTGGCCGTGCCCAAGCTGATGGCCATCTTCGGCGTGGGCGCCGACAGCATCCAGTGGGTGATGACAGCCTACCTGCTGGTTTCCGGGGTGGTTATTCCGGTCACGGGTTACCTGGGCGACCGCTTCGGCTACAAGCGCCTGTATATCTATACCCTGGCGGCTTTCACCGCCGGGTCGGCCCTTTGCGCCCTGGCCTGGAGCAACAACTCCCTGGTGGCATTCCGGGTGGTCCAGGCCGCGGGCGGCGGGATGATGATCCCCGTCAGCATGGCCATGATCTTCCGCATCGTGCCGCGGGAGAAGATGGGTACGGCCCTGGGGGTGTGGGGCATCACCGCCATGCTGGCGCCAGCCGTCGGTCCCACCGCCGGCGGCTACCTGGTGGACAACTTTTCCTGGCATACCATTTTTACCATCAACATCCCCATCGGCATTGTGGTTGTTATCCTGGCCGGCTTGATTCTAAAAGAAACCGAAATCCGGCACGAGCTGAAATTCGACGTGCCCGGGTTTGTGTTGAGCGGAACGGGCTGCTTCGCCCTGCTGCTGGCCCTGAGCGAGGGGCAGGACAAGGGGTGGACCTCGCAGTACATAGTCACCCTGTTCGTTTGCGCCTTCTTTTTGCTGCTGCTGTTCGTGCTGTGGGAACTGCAGACCCCCCAGCCCATGCTGGACGTGAGGCTTTTGCGCAACCCGGTGTTCGCGGCCAGCCAGGCCGCCACGGCCATCCTCACCATCGGGCTGTTCGCGGCCATCTTTCTCATACCCATATACGCCCAGAACCTGATGGGGCTCACTCCCATGCAGACCGGCCTGTTGCTTATGCCCATGGCGCTGACGAGCGGCATCATGATGCCCATCAGCGGGCGGTTGTTCGACAAGTTCGGCGCCTTGCCGCTGTGCGTGGTGGGGATGGTGATCCTGATCACAACCACCTACAAGCTGCACGAAATAAGCCTCGACACAAGCTACCGCTGGCTCCAGGGCATGCTGGTGATCCGGGCTGCGGGCATGGGCCTGATGATGATGCCCATTACCACCGCCGCCATGAACACCCTGCCGCCGTTTCTCTCCGGCCCGGCCTCGGCGCTGAACAACCTGGTCAGGCAAATTTCGGCCTCCCTGGGCATCGCCTTCTTAACCTGGGTGATGCTCCAAAGGCAGGTTTACCACGCTAATATTATGTCCGACACGGCCGGCCTGACCCACCCCGTGGCCCCGGGCTTAATTCAAAGCGTGGGTGCGCAACTGAGCGCGAGCGGCATCCCCGCCGGCCGGGACGGCGCGGTAGCCCTGCTCACCCTGGCCGTGCAAAAGCAGTCCATGGCCATCGCCATCGGCGATACCTTCATTGTGGGCACCGTGATCATCCTGTTCGCCGTCCCGCTGATCTTTATGCTGAGCAAAAAACGCGTCGAAGCCCAGCGGGCCATTGAAATGCAAAGGTATGCTCCCAAAGGCGCCCCCGGCCGGGCGTAGTAAAGGGGAATAGCAGGGGGCAGGCCGCTGCCTTTCTTCAACGTTAAAGAGAGAATATTGACGGTTAAACAATGGTGGTAATAGAATGAAATAAACGGCAAACTCTCGACGTTACAACAATTAAAGGACAGCGTGGAAAGATTCCCGGAAGTGCTTGCCCAAATTGCGGAATAGTAAAAAAGATGGTCGCCAAATATTTTGAATAATGGTTGATATGCCGGGTAAGGGAAAGGGGGACAGGTCCCTTTCCCTTACTTTTAAATTTACTTAAAATGACAAGTGCCTGGCACCGGGCACCGGAGGTTGAAAAATGAAGGTTAAAAAAGCGGAAGAACTTGTGCAAAAAGGAAAAGAGTTTTTGGATGCGGGCGACTTCCAGGCTGCCCGGAAGGCGTTCGCCCAAGCCCTGGAGTTGGACGAAGCCATCCCCACACGCAATAACCTGGCGCTGGCTTACTTTATGGCCGGCGAGCCGCTGCGGGCACTTGAGGCGCTGGAGCCTTACGTGGAACCGGAAAACGAAAACACCGGGGCGAACCCCTTTTCCTACGCCCTGGCCGCCAGGATTCACTGCTCCCTGGACCAAAAGGACCAGGCCCGCCGGCGGCTGCAGCAGGCCGTGCGCAGCTTCGAGGATGGACTATCAGAACTGCGCCGCACAGGACTGCGACAGGACCTGAACTTCTTCCGGGAATATACGGTCATCATCATGCGGGCTGCCGCCGACCTGCAAGACCACCGGCTGGTATTCGACCTCTATCGCCGCTGGGAGTCTCATCATGTTTCCTGGGAAAACAAATTTCTGGCCGCGGTGGCCTGTTTCAACATTGGCCGTTACAAGCGGGCCGCGTCTCTTTGGTCCTCCATATCCGGGGTGCACAAGCTGTTTGAGTGTATGCAGCAGCTGGCCTTCATGATTGAGCGGGGCGTAATCCCGCCCTTTGAGATGAGCTACGAGCTTGAGTCCGATGACAAACTGCAGGAGATGGTTAAAGAGGCCGGCGCCAGTGAGGAAGCGCGCCGGCAGTGCGTGCAGAACAGTTTTTTCCGCGTGGCGCTGCTGTCCATGATATTGCAGGATGATAGTTCCAAAAGCGCCATCCTGGCCATATACTCGCTGGTGCAATACGGCGGCGAGTGGGGCGAGAAACTGGGGCGGCAGGTGCTGGAATACCCCGGGTTTTCTCCTGCTTTGAAGCTGGCGGCGGCGGAAGCCCTGGTGGCCAGGGGCGTGCTGCGGGAAGGGGAACCCGTGCCCATGTTCATCGAAGGAGAGCACCGGCTGGTGGAAATTAAAAAGACCCCTGTTATACTGGAACCGGACGAAGAACTGGATAAAATTGTGGACCGGGCGATCCGGCTGCGGGATAACGGGCAAACAGAAGAGGCCACGGCCCTGCTGCAGGACCTTTACCGGGAAGGCAAGCTGTATCCCCGGGCGCTCATGACGCTGGCCAACCTTTTGCGACACAAGGGCGAATTGGAGGAAGCCCTGCAATTGATGGAGATGCTGGAGGAAATAGCCCCCGAGGAACCGGCCCTCTTGTTCAATTTTGCGGGCCTGATGCTGCAAATGGGAGAGCCGCGACGGGCCCGCGAATATCTGGAGCGAATCGACAGCCGCGGGCTGGATAGCGAATTCAGGCAAAAAATGAAGGGACTGGAAAAAGATATAGAGC
This sequence comes from Desulfallas sp. Bu1-1, assembly GCF_015594625.1. Lineage (GTDB taxonomy): Bacteria > Bacillota > Desulfotomaculia > Desulfotomaculales > Desulfallaceae > JADNRQ01. The sequence goes on from NZ_JADNRQ010000001.1 coordinate 239,627, forward strand.
TGGCCGAAGCAACCTCATTGCTTTTCTGCGACACAGAACATCTGATAAATAAGTACGTCGAAGAACAGCGCATGAAAATCGAGGAAAAACCCCTGCCGCCGGATGCCACTCTCGCCCGGGGGCTGAAAAACATGCCGGCCCACTGGCTGGAAGGGGCTTGCCTGGTCTACGGTCTCGACCCCGCGCGGCGCCGCCGGGAGCGGGAGGAACAGCTAAAAGAATTTCTTGCCGGTTATGAAAACCTGGAAGAGGCCGTGCGGGAGCTGGTCGAGGAAGAGCGGGAACTGCTGAGGTACCTGCTGCAACGGGGCGGTTGGAGCAGGCTGAACGCCGTTACCCGCAAGTTCGGGTCCATGGAGGGCGACGGTTTCTTCTGGCAGGAATACGACCCGGAATCCCCCCTGGGCGTCCTCTGGTCCCAGGCCCTGGTGATGGTGGGCCGGGCCACCCTCGACGGGCGCAGCTGCAAGATTGCCGCCATCCCCCTGGAACTGCGGGAACCGCTGGAGAGAATACTGGGCAACATGTAAACCAAGCCTTACCAAATACTTGTTTCAAAATGAAAAACAAGGAACTGCTGGCCAACCACCCTTTCACCCGCATATTGCGGCGCCGCAAAAACAATGCTATCATTATGATAGCATTGGTTGGGGGTGATGTTAATGCCGGGCATTCTTATTCGGGACATTCCGGAAAAGTTATATAATCAGCTCAAAAAAAGAGCCAGGGATAACAACAGATCCTTGCAGCAGGAACTAAAAATCATCCTGACCGAAGCGGTTAGTCACAATACCGAAAAAGGCATCAAGATAGCTGCCAGTATCAGGAAGGAACTTGAGGCAAAAAAAGTACATTTTTCGGATAGCGCGGAACTGATCAGCGAGGACCGAAAACGATGAAGACCTATATAGTGGATTCCAGTACCGCCTGGCGAACGCCATGCAAAATACAGTTTTGGAAAATGCCATAATTTTTTTGGGAGATTGGTAGACCGGTATACGCAGTACACCGTAGCAAGGCAAGGGAAAAGGGGACAGATAACCTGTCCCCTTTTCCCATAAATTTACAGGTGCCTGGCACCGGGAAGCTAAATGCCATTTCACTATTGATCGGAAAATACTTGGAACAGCCGGGCAATACACGCTTAAAAGAGCTAATAGAGTTCAAAATAAAAAACAAGTTGATAACGTATAACGAGATGGAGGTGATGTTAAAAATGGCCAGAGATATCAGCGCGGAAGAGGAGAAAAAAATAGAGGAACTGCTGGCCAACCACCCTTTCACCCGCAGGATGGTGGAGAGACGCGCGGCTGCGGCTGCAGCTAAAGCAGAATTGGAAGCCATGAAAAAAGGCATGGAAAAAGGCATGGAAAAAGGTATGGAAAAAGGTATGGAAAAAGGTATGGAAAAAGGTATGGAAAAAGGTATGGAAAAAGGCAGAGCAGAAGGCAGAGCAGAAGCCATACGAAACTTAATCTGCAGATTTTTGGAAACCAAGTTTGGATCAGAAACCCTACAGTTACAAGAAACAGTACAAAAAATTACCGATGCTGACGTGCTCGACGAGATAGTCAGCAAGCTGTTTGTAGCTTCTTCGCTGGAGGAGATGCGAAAAATTATCAATAATGGTTGATATGCCGGGTAAGGGAAAAGGGGGACAGGTCACCTTTCCCTTACCCTTAAATTTACTTAAATTGACAGGTGCCTAATTGACAGGTGCCTGGCACCGTGAAAGGAGCCGGCTATGAATACTTTTGATTTACATCAAAAACAGGAACGATACCGCAGGTTTCTCAGAGTTTTTGATTATCACTCCCCATCCCGGCCAAAGGAGGATAAAGACGACAATCACCGCTTGGCTGGCTTCATCGATAAATATCAAATCGTTCAGTTTTTCCTTTCCTTGCTCGCTTCTTTTGATAAGGAGAAGCACCTTCACTGTTCAGTTGCCGCTTTTGAGGCTTCAGTCAATGATTGGAATGCCGCAAATCCAACGAAAAAGGTTGCTTGCCGGGAACTAATAGAAAAGTATTATGTTTTGCAGGCCAACGGCCGCGCGATAATAAACCCGGCAATCAAGGTGTTATTCGATGATCCCGGTTACCGGAACCTACCTGAAGTTGCTTTTTTACAGAACTTTTCAAAAAGTATGTTTCAGTATCCATTATTTCAAATACATACCTGGGAACAGCTTTTACACAAGCACAACGAAAGGCTTGCCCAAAAGCTGACAGAAGCGGATTTACTGGCCGAAAGCGAGGATTTACACAAAGCCATTTTTCAAAACCGCAATAACCTGAAGGACGCGTTTTACCAGGCACTAAAAATTTTTATTCTCAATACGGGCTATAAAACATGGGAAGAAAGCATCGACCATTATTTTTATCTGCTGCTGGAGTTGGATATCGCAGAAATATATCTTACTGACGTTATAAATTCCATGGATGTACACAAGCTGCGTGTCCTGGCCGGCTATGCGGCCAGGAGGCTGCAAGAAGAAAAAGATATATTCTCTCTGGAAGACCCTAATTACTTGATGCGTTTAAAATATGTGCCTTATGAGATTAAAGGTGAAAACATATACTCCCCGCGCGAATCCTCAAAAATTATTCCGTACGATAAAAACAGGTATAAGCTGGAAAACCAGTTTAAAGCTTTTGAGGTAACAGGCCTCTTTTACGATGACTTTGAGTTCCGGCATTACTACGAATATCTCATCCCGGAAGTAAGCTTTATTTTTCGATATTTAGCTGAATATATTTCACCCAAAGAATTTGAAGACATTTTTTCCAGGATTAATTCCAATATATACAGGTTTTATTTCTCCCTGTACGGGCATCAAAAGCCAAGCTGCCTGGTTGAATATAAATCTATTGAACTTATACCGGTCATAATCCATAACGTTTTGTCGTTAAGCCCTGATTATTATCTCCAGGAACAAGCGCTTTTTAATATCGAAGAATTTAAAATCGAGTTGGTTAAGTATTTTATTGATCGTATAAGCGATAATGGAGAACAATATTTTAGCCTGCTGTTAGACCTCTACTTTTATTTACCCACCGGACCAAGCTCCTTTGGAAACAATAACGGCTACCGGCAAAAGCAAAGAATTAGGCAGTATGTTATAGAAAAGGCAGTGGATTATCTGAACAACTATTCCGTACCGGAAAGGTTTTTTCAAATTTTCAATGACCAGGCGCCAGGTGATGATTTTGCCGTTTATGATCTGCTTATTAAATATGCCCAAAACACGCCTCAAAATCAAGAAACAGTTGCCGTCATGCTGGTTAATAAGTATATTGATTTATTAAATCAAGAAAGATTTTATTATACGTACTTTGGCCTGAACGGTGTAGATAACCTTATGCAAAGCCTGAACTGGCTGCCGGCTGAGGAAATTACCGAAAAACTACTGTCAATCGATTTTATCCTAAGGTTTTCGGTTTATAAAACTAATGCTTCCGTTGATTGGGAAGAATATTTCAACCTGGCCAAAAAGCTCAGGTTCCACCTGGGAATTCTGGCCAAATTTGTTCTTAATTATAATAACCGGGATGAGTTGGGCGAGGAAATAACGGATTACGTTCTCCGTATTTACCGTGAGTTAAAGCCTTTTACCATTAAAGATGACGAAGGGCCCCTTTCGTGGAGTTCCTTTGTGCATGACACTTTTAGCATATTTGAAAACGTTGCGGTTCAAGAAGAACAGATTTTATGGCATTACATTATCAAACTATTGCAAAAGAAAGACCAACAATATGTATTAGATTTTATTGAATCAATTAAAAATAATTTAACCTTTACCGAGGGGGTTATGCTGCTACAGAGCCTGAAAATGAAAGTGAATATTGAACTTGAACAATTATTCCCTTCTGATTTAAGCGGCATTGGCCTTGGTGTGGCTGAAAAAGAAGCTTTCTTTTTGGTGCGCGCCGGCTACCCGGAACAAGCATTGCGGTTTATAAGCTATTTAAAGGATCTGGGCGCGCAACATAAAGGCCTGGCCGATAGAATAGAATACTGGACATTGCTGGAGTTTCATGCGCTTTTAACCCTGGAGAAATATGATAAAGCGTTGACAGTTTTACCCTCCGGCAAGGAAAATAAGGCCAGGCAGGGACTAGCTTACTATTTGAAGAAAGACTACCCGGCAGCCAAAAAATGTTTTGACGAATATTTCCGACACAAAAAACCCGGAATTCAGGAAATCGTTAATTACTCGGCCGTACTGATAGCCCTGGGTCAATATGATACAGCCGTGGAATGGTGTGAAAAACACATTACTAATTATCCGGATGATTACCTTTTAAATGCCAACCTTGCTTGCGCCTATGCCCATATCGACCCGGTAAAATCACTCTACTACTTTATGATTTCCAGGAGCCTCAATCCAGATTATGAACCTTCCATGCACGGAGTGCTGGAGAATGTTGAAAAATTAGTTCATAATATACCCAATTTTTTGTCCGAAATCAGGGAAACCGGGGATAAAAGGGAACTATCTTCCAAGCTAATAATGAGCTTGCAATGTTCGGTAAAATCAACTTTAAACCTAACCATACCGGATTTGGAAATGAAAATAGTTAGGACTATCAACAAGGCCATTCAACTGCTCTCCGAAACGCCGAAAAGTTTAGTAAAGAAATCTGAAAACGAATTAAGCGATGATATCAAAAACAACCTTAAAATGTCCTTTCTCACCGGTGAAGGTATAGAAATTGAAAGGGAAGCCCCACAGGGGTACGCCAGGGCGAAAGCTGGGGAACTGGACCTTTTTCTTTACCGAACCGGTGAGTGTTATGAAAACATAGCCACCGGAGAGAACAAGGAGTGGGCACCGGAAAAATTTAATGGACAGCTTAAGCAATTGCTTGGATACCTGAGGGAAGAAGGAGGATTTGGCTTTACAATAATTTTTAATAAGCATACAAGGTTAGAAACAGTACTGAAAGGTAGGCAGGGAATTTTGCAAAATTTTTACGTGCAAATAGACGGGCAAAGATACTTTGAAAGAGAAGGTCCTATTATTGACATGAGTATTTATAGCCCGGATTTGCGCGGAGTACTGCTTACCCGGCATAAGAACCCGGAAATTGATAACTCGTTTGTTCGGATCTATCATTTCATTGTCAATGCGTACCGCCCGGAAAGAGAAGCAGTTGCTCATTTGATCAGGTGTTAGAATCAGATTTGGCGGGGTCAAGCTTCACCCTGTTTTATTTTTACATAAGTTGAAGCAGGAATATGTAGCATTATGTAGAATTACATGCAATGTTATACAGGTAATGAAACCAGTTTCCATTTCTGCAAAAAAGGAAGCATAAAACTATGACCGCCAAAAAGAAAAAAGCCGGGCTTAAAGCCGCCCGGAAAGAAGTAAAAAACCTTACACCTAAGGAGCAATTTGACCCGCTGCACCAGGTTGCCTTCTGGGGCCTGGCGCTGCTGCTGTTTTTCCCGCCCTACTTCCGGGGGCTGTTCTTCGCCCCGGAGCAGGAAAAGGCGCTCATGTTCGCCGCCCTGGTGTTCTGGCTCACCTTCCTGTGGCGCTGGCTGCAGAACGACCATAAATTCCTGCGCGGCCCATTGGACTGGTTCGCCCTGGCCCTGCCGGTGGTTTATATAATATCCACCTTCACGGCGGTAAACAAGGGGCTGGCCATCGACGAAGTGGTCAAAAACATACTGTACTTCCTTACATACTGGTCCGCATCCCGGCTGGTGCGCGACGAGGTAGATGTGCACAAGCTGCTGCACGTAATCTATATCAGCGCCACTGGTGTGGCCCTGGCGGGATTGGCTACGGCGACGGAGCTTATAAATATTAAAGACGGTTTTAATGTTTCGCAATTTGGCGGTATGATTTCATCCACATTCCAATATCATAACGCGTTGGCCAGTTACCTGGGCGCGGTGTTCTTTCTTGGTATCTACCTTTGGCACCGCTCCAACGACCGCCGGCGCGCGGCTCTGGCCGCGCCGGCCGGCACACGGCAAACCGTCGAATTAAAACTGGCGCGGTTGAATCCCGCGGGCTGCCTCTATGCCTGCGGCAATTTCCTGCTGCTGGCCGTGCTGCTGGGCAGCAAGTCCCGGGGCGGCTTGCTGGTGTTCGGGTTGGTGTTTGTTCTATATTTAATTGGCGCGGGTAACGAAAGGCGGCTTACCGCCTCGCTGATAACAGGCTACCTGGGCGCGGTTGCTTATATCGTTATCAGCAAGTTTATTGCCCTGGCGCAGGCGGGTCAACATAATACGGCCTGGCTCTGGGTTGCCGGCGGCTTGATTCTGGCCCTGGCCGGGCAACTGGTGTTTGCCTTGCTGAACCGTTATGTGTTCGACCGGTGGGCGGGGGACGGCAAGAAATTTATCCTGGCTTTTGCCGCCCTGGCGGCCGTTGTTATGGTAGCCGGCGGAATCCAGGTAGCTGGAAAAACGCAAGTTCTTGAAAAAGTAACCAGCCCTGAATATCTATACACCGCCTATCACCGTTTTTATTACATGGAAAGCGCCCTGGACATGATCGGGGAACGCCCCCTGTTGGGCTGGGGCGGGGGCGGTTGGAAGGAAGCCTACGAGGCCTACCTGAGTTACCGGTATACCACCCGGGAAGTGCACAGCTACTATTTCCAGGTGGGTGTGGAAACGGGCATCACAGGTATTATAATCGTGCTCGGCATCTGGCTATCCTTCCTGGCGTTAGCTCACCGGTTGTTCCATAAAAACAAGGAAAATTACGCACACCGGCAACTGGCGTGGTTGTTTGCAGTCGTCTTTTTCATGATTGCCGGGCATGCCCTTATTGATTTCGACCTTTCTCTTTCTGCCCTGACAATTGTATTATGGAGCATTATGGGCATGACTTCAGGCCTGCTGTGGCTGGACAAGGCAAAGGAGCGGCGGCGCGCAAAACAAACTACCTTAAGTTATGCCCCCGTTGTTACGGCCACGGCAGCATCGCTGGCCGTGATCCTGGTGTGTACTATACTTTTAAATGCTTTCAAACTGTATAACCAGGGAATGTACTATTTAAGGGCAAATAATGCTGACAGGGGAGTAGAAAGCCTGGAAAAGGCCGCTGCCTACAACCCGTTTAACGCAAATTACCGGATCACCCTGTCCCAGGTTTACAGCGGGTTGGGTAAAGGCGATGACGCCGTGTCTGAAGCCCGGGCGGCGGTGGACCTGAGCCCGTACAGTTTTGCGGTGCGCAATAACCTGGTTAAAATAGCCATGGCAAGCGGCAACCATGAATTGGCTGCCAAGGAAATTGAAAACACACTGCCATTGGCCCCCAATAACATAGAGGTCTACGAAGAATACGCCCAAAATTATGTAAACCTGGGCGTTAAAGAATTGGCTTCCGGCAAAAAGGATGCCGCGCGGGAGCACTTCAACAGGGCCGCCGGCGTTATTAAAATAATCAATAACCGGGCGGCGTCCCTGGAGGAGAAAGATATTGCCATGTGGCAGGGGCCGGCGCTGGTGGTAAATGATAAAATCCAGCTCGCCGTGGGGCAGGCCGGCTATTTCCTGGGCAGATTCCCCGAAGCGCAAAAATACCTGCAGCAGGCATCCAATTCGGGCAGGAAAGAAATCAAGGGCCAGGCGCTGGTATGGCTGGCATTATTGCATGAGCAAAACGGCCGGGCCGAACAGGCTAAAAAATTAATTGACCAGGCAAAAAGCTTGACCCCGGAATTTGCCCAACAATACCAGTCTCTAAAGGAAATTCCGGTTCTGTAAAAGTAAATTCATCAAAGAACAGATTTCCCCTTGAAGGGCTTGTGGTACCGTGAGTTATAACCAGAAATTAAAAACCATAAGCGCACCGGCAGCCGGTATGGTTGATCGGCCTTATTTACCAGCTGGTGAAAAGCTTTCCATTCATTTAAAGGCAGTGCATAGTGGCAAACTCCGGCTGTTGGCTGTTCCCTTGCTGATTTTCAATGATATACTGGCTTTCTATTTAAGTATTTTAATTGCTTTCGTGATCAGGGCCCTGCTGTTGCCCGTATTGATCAAGTCCTTTCCGCCAATATCCTTGTTTGTTGTATTAGAAATTATCTGGTGGGTGCCTTTACTTGGCTGCATCTTATTTATCTACGAAAAATCATACATAAAGCGCCTTCCCTTCTGGCAGGAAGCCGGCCAAATAGTAAAAACAACCACCCTGGCTTTTCTGGTGGCCATATGTATAGTATTTTTGGCCAAGCTGGGGGACGCGACTTCCCGCACCCTGGTGCTCCTGTCATGGGCTGTTAGTTTGTTTATTGTGCCAACTTTGCGGTACCTGGGCAAGTTAGTGCTGGTAAAGTTGCATATCTGGGAAAAGCCGGTCATTATCGTCGGCGCCGGGGAAACGGGGAAGCTTATCGCCAATGCCCTGCACCGGGAACCCACCATAGGCTATAAACCGGTCGGATTTTTGGATGATGATAAAGTCAAGCAACTGCACCCGCCCGAACTGGCTTCGGGGCAAGAAGTTCCGGTACTGGGCAGCTTTGATGCGGCAGAAGCCATAATGGAGCAAAGCGGCATCCGCGATATTATTGTTGCTGCTCCCGGTATGGAGTCCAAAAAACTGGTCCAACTGGTCAACCGGTTACAGCGCAAGGCCCATAACCTTTTGGTGGTGCCCGATCTTTTCGGCATGGCCATGGAAGGGGTTGACGTGCAGTACCTGTTCAATGAACGCACCCTGGTGCTCGGCATTAAAAATAACTTGAATGATAAAATGAATTTAGCTGTAAAGAGGTTATTTGACTTGCTATTATCAATTATACTTTTGCCATTGTTATCACCGATTATGCTGCTTATTGGTATAGCAATAAAATTAGATTCAAAAGGGCCAATACTTTTTAAAGATAAGCGTATTGGGAAAAACGGGGAGGAATTTAACTGTTATAAATTTAGAAGCATGTATCTTAATGCTGATGAGATTTTAAACCAATACCTTGCGTTACATCCTCGAGCAAAAAAAGAGTGGGACAAATATGCCAAACTAAAGGATTATGACCCAAGGGTCACGAAAGTTGGAAGCATAATAAGAAAATTGAGTTTAGATGAATTACCACAAATATTTAATGTTCTAAAAGGTGAAATGAGCTTGGTGGGACCACGCCCTTACCTCCCCCGTGAGAGGGAAAGGATGGAAGGGCGGGAAGATATATTGCTCACCCGACCGGGTATTACCGGACTTTGGCAAGTAAGTGGCCGCAATGACATTGAATTTAATGACCGCTTGCGCATGGATACCTGGTACGTGCGCAACTGGTCATTGTGGTTGGACATCAGCCTGCTCTTTAGGACCGTTGGCGTGGTGCTGGGAAGGAAAGGGGCATATTAAGCTAGTTAAACACAAAGGTGGTCTAAATATATGTTTAATGGAAAAACCGTACTTATAACCGGAGGAACCGGTTCTTTTGGCAAAAAATTTTGCGCTAAAGTTTTACAGGAATACCCGAATATAAATAGGCTAATTGTTTTCAGCCGGGATGAACTCAAACAATACGAAATGGCTCAGCAGTTTAATCATCACCCGAAGCTACGTTTTTTCATCGGTGATGTGCGCGATAAAGAGAGACTGTATCGGGCTATGGATGGAGTAAATTATGTGGTTCATGCCGCTGCTTTAAAACAGGTACCGGCAGCAGAGTATAACCCCATCGAAGCTATTAAAACTAATGTCGGCGGAGCTGAAAATGTCATCAATGCGGCCATAGACCGGGGGGTAAAAAAAGTCATAGCTCTCAGTACAGATAAGGCCTGCAACCCCATCAATCTATACGGAGCTACCAAACTTTGTTCAGATAAGCTCTTTATAGCCGGAAATTCGTACGCTGGTTCCAAGGAAACCCGCTTTGCCGTAGTTAGATATGGTAATGTGGTGGGTAGCCGGGGGAGCGTAGTGCCTTTTTTTCTGAGTTGTCGGGATAAAGGTAAGCTTCCCATAACCGATCCCCGGATGACCCGCTTCTGGATTACCCTGGAGCAGGGAGTAGATTTTGTACTGAAAAACTTCGAACGCATGCAGGGAGGGGAATTGTTTGTTCCCAAAATACCGAGCATGAACATCATGGATCTGGCCAAAGCTATTGCTCCGGACTGCGAAACTGAAATAGTAGGCATACGCCCCGGTGAAAAGCTGCACGAATATATGATCTCTGTGGATGATGCCCGAAATACCGTAGAATATGATGATTACTATGTTATTCAGCCATCCTTCGTCTGGTGGGATCAGGAGCATTACTTAGCTACAAACGGAGGCCGCAGGGTGCCGGAGGGTTTTTACTATAGCAGTGACAATAATGACCGCTGGCTTACGGTAGAAGAACTACGCAGTATAATTAGGAGAGATCTAGTTGGGCAAACCTATTCCTTATGGCCGTCAGTACATAGATAAAGATGACATAGAAGCTGTGGTAAAGGTACTTAAGGGAGATTATTTGACTACCGGCCCTTATGTCCAGGAGTTTGAAAAGCGATTTGCGCAAAAGGTAGGGGCAAAATATGGGGTGGCGGTATCCAGTGGTACTGCTGCCTTGCATCTGGCTTGCATGGCTGCAGCGATTGGGCCTGGAGATGAAGTAATTACCTCACCGATGACCTTTGCTGCCTCGGCCAACTGTGCAGCTTATGTAGGGGCTAAGCCGGTTTTTGCTGATATTGAGCGCTTAACTGGAAATATTGACGTGGTGGAAATAGAAAAGCAATTAACTGAGAAAACCAGGGCTCTTATTCCAGTGCATTATACCGGTTTACCATGTGACATGGAGACCATTAACCAGATAGCCCGGCGGCATAATCTAATAGTCATTGAAGATGCGTGCCACGCCCTGGGAGCCCGGTACAGAGATACTGTTATAGGAGACTGTACATATTCAGATATGACTGTTTTCAGCTTTCACCCGGTGAAGCATATTACTACGGGTGAAGGAGGCATGATAACCACCAATTCTAAAGAACTGTTTGAGAAGCTGAAATTGCTGCGCAATCATGGTATTAGCCGCGATGAAAGTATTTTTGACTATGATAGCCATGGCCCCTGGTATTATGAAATGCAGGAGTTAGGCTTAAACTATCGCATAACCGATATACAGTGTGCTTTGGGATTATCCCAGTTAAATAAGCTGGAACGCTTTGTTAAAAAGCGCCGCGAAATTGCTCAGATTTACAATCAATCTTTAGCAGATTTGCCCTTGGATTTACCAGTAGAGCCCGAGGGATGTTATAGTTCATACCACCTGTATACAGTGAAGCTAAGAGATATAGCTAAAATTGATCGTAACAAGTTTTACCATGTTTTAAGGGCAAAAAACATCTTGGCGCAGGTACATTATATACCTGTACACACTATGCCTTACTACCAGCGGGAGTGGGGCTATCGATGGAATGACTACCCCGTTGCTGAAGACCATTATAAGCGAGTGATCTCTTTACCTTTATACCCCGGCTTAAGTGATAATGAGATTGACACGGTAATTCAGGTGGTAAAAGAGGTGCTGGCATGAAAGTGGTCATAATAAATCAGGCTCGAATGACTTCTACCCGCTTACCCGGAAAAGTTCTCAAAGAAGTTATGGGCAAACCTTTACTGGAATACCAGATAGAAAGACTGCAGAGAGTCAAACTGGCGGATGAACTAGTCATTGCTACTACTACCAATGCAAGCGATCTGCCTATCGTCGACTTGTGCGAAAAGCTTGATGTTCCTTACTACCGGGGTTCAGAAGAGGACGTCCTATCTCGTTATTACGAAGCTGCCAGGGAGCATTACGCAGACGTAGTGGTTCGGGTAACCTCAGACTGTCCGCTGATAGATCCGGGAGTAATTGATCAAGTGATAAAACACTACCTGGAAAATACCAATGAATATGATTATGTGTCCAATACCCTTAAAAGGACTTACCCGCGGGGTATGGATACGGAAGTGTTCCCGTACCGGGTGTTGGAAGAGATCTTTAATAAGGCCAAAGGAAAAGCTGATCGGGAACATGTCACGTTCTTTATCTACCAACATCCAGAGCTATATAGCTTAACAAATCTAAGTTATATTCGAGATGAAAGCCATCATCGCTTGACAGTAGATACGCCAGAAGACTTTGAACTTATAAAGGCCGTTTTAGAAAAAATTTATCCAGTAAATCCCGCCTTCACCCTGGAAGATTGTTTGCAATTGCTAAACGAGCATCCGGAGCTGATACAGATAAATAGGCATGTTCAGCAGAAGGAATATTGAAATGAAAATCTTTATTAGAACTGATTCATCAACTATAATTGGTTCCGGCCATTTAATGCGTTGCCTTACCCTGGCGGAAGAATTAAGGGAAGCAGATGTTAGTGTAAACTTTATTTGTAGGGATCTGCCGGGTAACCTGGCCGATATAGCACTTGACAGGTGCTTTCATGTGCACTATTTGCCCCGATCAGATCAATCTGCTGATGATCACCTGGAAGGCTATGCACGCTGGCTGGGTGTTAGCTGGCAGATTGATGCAGAACAAACACGTAATATATTAGATACCCAGGATTGTGTTGACTGGCTGATAGTTGATCATTATGCCCTGGATGTGAACTGGGAAAAAAGTGTAAAAGACTGTGTAAAAAAAATTATGGTAATAGATGACCTGGCCAACCGCTATCATGACTGCGATATATTGCTGGACCAGAACCTTACCGCAAACTATCAAAGCAGATATGATGATCTGGTACCAGTATATTGCAGAAAGCTCTTAGGCCCCCGGTACGCACTGTTAAGGTCTGAATTTCACCAGGCTCGGCCAGAGGCTAGAGTAAGGGATAAGATACAGAGAATACTGGTGTTTTTCGGAGGGGTAGATCCCAGCAATGAAACCGCAAAGGCTATAAAGGCTATCGCCTCGCTGAATAAGACCGATATTATTACTGATGTAGTAGTAGGCAAATCGAATCAGCGAAAGGAAGAAATCCGGGCTCTATGCTCACAATATTCTAATTTCAACTACCACTGCCAGGTCGATAATATGGCAGAACTAATGCTAAAAGCTGACCTGGCTGTAGGAGCCGGAGGGGCTACAACCTGGGAGAGGTGTTACCTGGGACTGCCTGCCATTAACATAGTTATAGCCAAGAATCAGGAAGAAGTTAGTGTAGCCTTAAACGAGAAAGGGATTATTAATAATCTGGGCTGCTTTTCTGAGGTAACAGTAGAAATGATTAGCTCCTGTATAAACTCCTTTATAAATGATCCAAATAGACTATCTGCAATGAGTTTAAAAGCCTTAGAATTATTTGCAGTTAGAGAGAGTTTTAGCTTCTATAGCTTGTTTTTCAGTCAATGCAAAAATAAGCGGGGAGGTTTTTAAGTGCAAATAGCTCTTAAAAAAGTGACCTATGATGACCTGGAACAAATTAGACAATGGCGAATGTTACCTGAAATAACAAAATATATGTATACCGACCCTATAATAACACCCGAACAGCAAGTTAAATGGTATGAGAAAAATAAAGCCGATCCTAGCGTTAAGTACTGGATAATTAATGTTGACTCGATTAGCATAGGCCTTTTGTGTTTAACTAACATCGACTACCAGAATAATCATTGCTCTTTGGGCCATTATATTGCAGACGACAGGTTTAAAGGGAAAGGTCTGGCAAAAATCATTGAAGTTAATGTGTATGAGTATGTTTTTTATTCATTGAAAATGAATAAGCTTTGGTTTGAAGTTCTTGAATTCAATTCTAAAGCCATATCCTTGCACCAGAAGTTTGGTTCCGAGGTAGAGGGAATACTCAGAGAACATATTTTTAAGAATGGTGAGTATTTTGATGTTATAAGGATGAGTATAACTAAACGGAAATGGGAAACAATCAGAAACCAGTTTATAAATACCTACCCAATCATCGAAATAGAAGATTACGTTTAGGTGAAAACATGAATATAGGAGATACAGCAGCAAAAAGCAAATTAATCACTGCCCAGGATATAGAAGCATTCTCCAAAATTGCTTGTGATGCATGAGACGTTTGTTGACGGTTATGCAATTATGCTGAGTTACAATACTTAGTTTTTTGGAGACACATTGAGAAATGAGGGATAAGGTGAATTGTATTACCATTGCTAATAAGAACATAGGGTCGCAGTATCCACCCTTTATAGTGGCAGAAATGTCTGGTAATCACAATCATTCACTGGAACGAGCATTACAAATAGTCGAAGCTGCTGCTAAGTCAGGGGTTCATGCGGTAAAGCTTCAAACCTATACAGCAGACACCATGACCATTGATACTGATAATAAAGACTTCTTTATAGATGACCCGGGAAGCCCCTGGCAGGGTAACACCCTATATGCACTTTACCAACAGGCTTATACCCCCTGGGAATGGCATAAGCCGATTTTTGAAAGGTGCAAGGAGTTAGGCTTAATTGCCTTCAGCACTCCTTTTGATGAGACGGCAGTTGACTTTTTAGAGTCCCTTAATGTACCTTGTTATAAAATAGCTTCATTTGAAAACACAGATATACCGTTGCTACAAAAAGTAGCTTCTACAGGTAAACCAGTAATCCTATCTACTGGGATGGCCAGTGTTGCTGAATTAGATGAAGCAGTAACCACCCTCAGAGCGGGGGGCTGTGAAGATATTATTCTGCTCAAATGCACCAGCACTTACCCGGCCAGTCCAGAAGACACTAACCTAGTGACTATTCCCCACATGCGGGAGCTTTTTAACTGCCAAGTTGGTCTATCTGACCATACTATGGGCATAGGTGTGGCGGTAGCCAGTGTGGCCATGGGGGCTACCTTTATCGAAAAACATCTCACCCTGAACAGAACAGAAGGTGGTGTAGATTCCGCTTTTTCTGTGGAACCGCACGAGATGAAATCCTTGGTTGTTGAAACTGAGCGTGCCTGGCAGGCTTTAGGTAAAATAACGTATGGCCCGACCGAACAAGAAAAAGCGTCTTTAAAATTCCGGCGTTCCTTGTATATTACTGAAAATATGAAAGCGGGTGAAGTGTTAACAAAAGAAAACTTGAGGGTCATTAGGCCTGGTTATGGCTTACCACCCAAGTATTTTGACTTACTTCTAAGAAAAAGAGTTATAAAAAATGTCAAAAAAGGTACACCAGTTAGTTGGGATCTGATAGGTTAATATATGTTTAAAACAAGTATCTTGAATCTATTATTAAGAGGGCTTACTTTAGGAAGCAAACTCCTTATCTTGCTCTTTATAGCACGCTATTTATCGCCAAAAGATTTAGGTATATACGGGTTAATGACGGCTACTATAAGTATCTCTTTGTACTTTTTGGGAATGGATTTCTATATTTATAATACCCGTGAAATTTTAGCTCACGGTGAAAGTAAACGTGCCTTACTAGTCCGAGATCAAATCGTCTTTCATAGCATTATGTATTTGTTTTTTTTACCTTTGCTTTTATTGGTTTTTGTTATTGGTTTTTTACCCTGGCAATATTTTTTTTGGTTTTACATCATATTAATTTTAGAACATATATCACAAGAAGCAACTCGTTTATTAACTACGCTGTCTCAACCCATTATGGCTAATACAGTTTTATTCTTTAGAAGTGGAGTATGGGTATATGCAATAGTTTTGATTATCTATCACAAGCGACACTTACAAAACTTAACTACTATTTGGCTAGGATGGTTGGTAGGTGCTTCTTTTAGTATTATTTTGAGTGTATATGCCTTGCGATATTTAAATTGGGAGAAGGTTTTCAGTATTCCAATTAACTGGGTTTGGATTCGTAAAGGTTTAGTGGGTTCATTACCGTTCCTTTGTGCTACAATATCCTTACAAATTATGCAATACGGAGGGAGATATTTTATACAGCTATATCATGGGGAAGCATTGGTAGGTGTTTTTACTTTTTATTTTAGCATAGCTAATGTAGTAGAAGTTTTCGTCTTTACGGGCGTTGTTATGATACTGCTTCCAAAAATTATTACATCTTACCAGCAAAACAAGATGGTAGAATACCATGCTCTAATGAAAAAGATGAGTTTAGGTTCTATTTGTGGGGTAATATTACTTTCAGTAATTGCTGCATTAGGAATTAATCCGTTGCTTTTGCTAATTAAAAAAACAATATATGCTAATTATATTATAACATATTGGATGCTTTTAATCTCAGTAATCATAAAAACTCTTGGACAAATACCGCACTATATACTTTACATAAGAAAGATGGATATTGCAATTCTTAAAAGCACCGTTGTTGCTTTGGTAGTATCAATAATTATGAATTTTTTATTAATTCCTAGTTATGGTTCCCTGGGTGCATCACTAAGTATATTAATTGCCACGTTGGTGTTATCTACTCTAAAGTTTGCTGCTGTTGGTAAGAAGAGGATATATGATATTTTGTAAATATGAATAGAGGTTGGATTAAAAAATGAATATAGCATTTATAACATGCTTTTATAAGACGATTTTTTTTAAAGCTATAGCCGATAACTTGATGAATTTAGGATATAATGTATATTGGATTTCAACCTCAAATAAGTGGAGTAGGTGGCTCATAAATCAAGGTGTTAATAGGCAAGATATTATTGTACTTCGTAGGGACTTTGCTAATTTATGGCAAGTAAGCGAGAAAGACCTTATTTATTTATTAGACAAATTTGAGAGAGAAACAAAAGAGAATATTAAGACTATATTTTATATGGATAGAGTGGTTAGTAAATGGGAGTGGTCAGAAGCTAGAAAATATATTATATATCTAATTACCAATATAGAATATTTTATAAATAAGAATAATATAAAAGTAATATTTGGTGAAGCAACAGCAATACACGAAGTTTTGTCAGCGATTATTTGCAAACAAAAGAATATACATTTTTTATGTCCACACACTTTAAGAATACCTAGTAATAGATTTGCTTTTTTTAAGGGATATTTACAATCTGATTTTCATGTTATAAAAGCAAGTGAAGAAGATTATCAATATATAAATGAGGCATTAACAGTAATTTCAAAGGTAGTTAATGAGGGAATGAGACCTAATTATTGGCATTGGTCAAATTCAAAGCCCAAGTATAATTTATCTATGATCTCAACCATATTCTCAAAAACAATAGAGGCATTAACTGAATCTAAAACAGATGCAACAGTTAAGCCATTATTTTACCATTTTAAATATGAAAAGAAATTTTTAAAGCCCGTGCGATACTTATTAGCAAACAAAATGTCTATTTTTGAAGAACCCAAAGAAGAAAAATATGTTTTATATACACTACACAAGCAGCCGGAATCTTCATTGGATGTTTTAGGTGTAAAATATCAGAATCAGATTGAACTTATTAAAACTATTGCTATGAATCTGCCTCATAATGTAGTATTATATGTAAAAGAACACGCTAATTGTCTTGGGGATAGACCTATTGTTGAATTAAAAAGAATAAAGCAGATTCCCGGAGTGAAATTAATAAATCCCTTTGTTGATATTCACAAATTAATTAAAAGATCAGAGTTAGTTATAACAGTTTCTGGAACAGTGGCTTTCGAAGCTGGCCTACATAATAAACGAGCAGTCACATTAAGTAAAATGTTCTTTAATTCTCTTTCTAGTGTTACTTATTTAGATAATATTAATATGATAGCCAATTATATTCAAGGAAAATGTAGTAAGTCTAATAAAGAAAATAAAGAGGATGTCCTTGCTTTGGCTCATATGTTGGCGAACTCTTTTGAGGGAATTATTAGTGACCCTAAATCAGCTCCAATTTGTATGTCAGAATCAAATATTCAAGCAGTATCTCAGGGCTTTATAGAAGTTTTAAAATATTTATATAAAAATAATGGTGAAGCATAATGAAATATTTTTCTCCAAGATATCTATTAAGTATTTCCATATTAATATGGTTTATTTTGAAATTAATAGCCCCAATAGAATATAATGTTGAACTCTCAATAAAAGCGCTAATGTATCTAATAATAAATATACTTTTTTTTTATTTGGGTACATATTTATATGATGTCATTTGTTTTTCTTATTTGAAGAGATCTGCTAAAAATTGCGGCGATTTTATTTGTATTAAGAAAATAAATAAAGCTTACAATATTATAGCTTTTCTTGCCACTCTTGGAATCTTTCTTAGATTTTATGACTTAATTTATTTAAAGTCCTTTTTTTCTTATGGTTCAATTACCAATTTTAGAATTTACTACATAGAGAGTAGTACTAATTTAGTATCAATTTTATCAGCTGTTCTTTTCCCTCTTTGTATAGTATTATTGATAATTGCTATAAATTTTAAAGATAAGTTGTCAAGTTGCAAACTGTTTTATGCTATTCTTGCTGCAAGTACTATTTTTGTATATACAATACTTAGAGGTGGAAGAACAACAATTACTCTAGTAATAATTATGGTTATAGCATCAGCTGCTATATCAGAGAATATAAAAATTTTGGATATAAAAAAATTTTTATTGTACTTTAAGATCAAAAAAAATAGCATAAAAATGATTTTAGATCTTATCGTAGTATTTTTAATGTTTTTTGCATATTCTATAAGAATCTTAATTAGCCGCTTGTATGAAATGGGTTTTACGGTAGAAACCCACCTAAAATATATGGAAACCGTAAGACATCTAGCAATAAATGATTATGTATGGAGTATAGTTGAGAGCAATGACTATTTGGGATATATTGTTTATACATTTATAAGTATTATGCACTATTTTATTCATGGTTTTTATCAATTTATTTTATTATTTAATTATTTTGATATGGATAACATGGCTTATGGAGCATTTCAGTTTTACCCAATTTGGAAAGTTCTAGCCGCATTAAATTTAAGCAATATCAATAAAAGTTTTTTAGATTCCATTGTAGAAACAAAAGGTGTATATACGACATTCTGGGGACCGGTGCTAACAGACTTTGGTATGTTCGGATTTATTTATTGCTTTATCCTGGGTATAATCGCTGAAAGTTCTTGGGTTAAGGCAACCAAGAGAAAAGTTATGCACATATTGCTATATCCTTACATAGCTTCAGTTATTTTACACTCCCCATTTTTAAATATGATTCAATCAGGTATGGGGCTATATTTTTTAATAGCAATAATCTTAAGCGGTTATATTTTTAAATCTGTTAATTTTAAAGTTGTTTACAAATAAAATTAATAAAAGGGTTGATTCGTAAAATGGCAAAAAAAAAATTCTAATAATCTGTGATTCTCATGGGGCAAATTATGGAGTTACAAGTTATTCATATTTATTAGCTGAAAGGATAAAAGAATGGGAGATAGACATTAGAACTTTTGGTGGTATGCCAATTAAAAAAATTAATCAAGCTTTAAAGAATTTAACTTTAAATTATTATGATCTATGTATTATTCAAATTGGCAACCCTGATATTCACCCTCGAATGCCTATAAATATTCTTAAGTATTTTAGAAAAAAAGGGCTAGCAATGTTCAGGGATTCTCTTTTTTCAGTACCACCAATATTTGGCATTAAGTATTTGTTAAGGTTCCCTTTTTTTGTGATTCGATTAATATTTATTCGTCTACATCAGGAATTCTATGCTACGAACAATGAAATTATTTACGAATTTCAAGAGCTTATTCGAATAATTAAGAGAAGCTCAAGTGAATTAATAATAATGCCTTTGTTTGAAGTGAATTCAATAATATATGGCAAAATACATAATATAAGGGCAATGGAAATAAATAAAAAGATTCTGGATTTGTATAAAAATATAGTATTAAACTCTCCTTTATTGGAAAGTAAAACATATAGGAATTATTATAATTGGGATTGGTTTCACTTCAGGCAACAATACCATAATATGCTTTCAGAACTATTAGTGCAAGCCATTAAAGCAAAGCTAAGCTAAGATTTTTATTTGTATAATGTTAGTTTAAGGAGGTTCTTATTTTGAATGAAAATAGCCGTTATACATGATTGGCTGGTAACATATGCGGGTGCGGAAAGAGTATTAGAACAGATTATTCGCATTTTTCCTGAATCAGATATATTTAGTGTTATTGATTTTATACCTAATGATTACAGGGGATTTATTAAAGATAAACCCGTTAATACTTCTTTCATTCAAAAAATACCGTTTGCAAAAAATAAATATCGTAAATATCTACCACTTATGCCATTTGCCGTTGAACAGTTTGATTTGTCGGGTTATGACCTCGTAATTTCCAGTTCTCATGCGGTGGCCAAGGGAGTGCTGACGGGACCGGACCAGCTTCATATTTCATACGTACATTCGCCTATTCGCTATGCTTGGGATTTACAGCATGAGTATTTAAAGGAGTCCGGCTTGGATAAAGGGATAAAGGGTTGGTTGGCCAGGTGGTTATTGCATAAAATACGCCTTTGGGATTATCGCACAGCTAATGGGGTGGATGGATTTATTGCCAACTCCCATTTTATAGCCAGGCGTATTTGGAAAGTGTATCGGAGGGAATCCACTGTTATTTACCCGCCTGTTGATATAGAGGCTTTTTCTTTATCGGAATCCAAGGAGGATTTTTATCTCACGGCTTCACGTATGGTTCCGTATAAAAAGATTGATCTAATTGTAGATGCTTTTTCCAAGATGCCGGATAAAAAACTGGTGGTTATCGGGGACGGGCCGGATTTTAAAAAGGTCCGGGCCAAAGCGGGAGCTAATGTGGTACTAATGGGTTATCAGCCTTTTAATGTGCTGAAGGATTATATGCAAAGGGCTCGGGCGTTTATATTTGCCGCTGAAGAAGATTTTGGCATTGTGCCGGTCGAGGCACAGGCTTGTGGTACGCCGGTGATTGCGTATGGTAAAGGTGGGGTGTTGGAAACAATACGTGGTTTGGAACATCCTACACCCACCGGGGTATTTTTTCATGAACAGACCGTACCTTCGTTGGTGGAAACGGTGGAGTTATTTGAGCGTGAAGGTCATAAAATCTCCCCGCAGGACTGCCGCGAAAATGCCCTGCGTTTTTCACCCGAGCGGTTCCGGCGCGAACTGCGTGAATATATTGATCGCCAGCTTGATTTGTTTTATGGTCGAATTCGTTTTTGCTATAAGCGTTCTGAAAAGATCAATTGGAGGACTGAACTATGAAAGCTGTTATTTTGGCCGGGGGCAGCGGCACCAGGCTGTGGCCTTTGAGTAGAAATAACTTTCCGAAGCAGTTTTTAAAATTGAAAAACATGGACAAGTCCATTTTCCAGCTGTCCTTTGAAAGGTGCTTGAAACTTGCCGGTTTGGCGGAAATATACATAGTGACCAATATAAACTATAAATTCCTGGTGCTGGGGCAGATTGAGGAACTTGGCTACAGGTTTACCGAAAGTCATATTTTGGTTGAACCGCAGGGTAAAAATACCCTGCCGGCCATTTATTACGCCGTAAAGGAAATACAAAAGCAGGGTGACGATATAACGGCGGTTTTTCCGTCCGATCACTTGATTGAAGATGAGGAAAAATTCATCCGCACCGTCAAGCAAGGTGAGCAACTGGCCGGGGAATATATCATAACTTTTGGCATCCGCCCGAACAAGCCGCATACAGGCTACGGGTACATTAAGCCCGCGGCGCCCCTGGGGCCCGGTTACCGGGTCGCTGAATTCAAAGAAAAGCCGGACCATGAGACCGCGTTGGAATACCTGGAAAAGGGTTACTTGTGGAACAGCGGCATGTTTATGTTCAGGACGGATATTTTTACCGGAGAAGTCAGGCGGCACTGCCCGGAAGTCCATGAAGCCTTTAAATCAAGCGATATTAATGAAATTTACGAAAAAACGCCCGGCATATCCGTAGATTATGGCATTATGGAAAAATCCGGGCGGGTGGCCGTCATTCCGTTAAACATCAAGTGGAGCGACCTGGGGAGTTTCGATACCTTTTATGACGAATTTGCCAGGGATGAAAACGGTAATATCACTTTTAACGGTGACATATTGATTGATTCGTCAAACAATCTACTATACACCAGCAAGGATAAAACCGTGGCGTTAATCGGCGCCAGCGATTTAATTGTGGTTGACCAGAAAGACGCGCTGCTTATTTGCAAAAAAGACCAATCACAAAAAGTTAAAGAAGTGGTTGACCGGTTAAAAGCCGGCAATAATCCCCGGGCGGACTTTCATTTGACTACTTACAGGCCGTGGGGTTCCTATACCATTCTGGAGGAAGGACTGTTTTATAAAATCAAGCGAATCACCGTTTTGCCGGGCAAAAAGCTGAGCTACCAGCTTCACCACCACCGCAGCGAACACTGGATTGTGGTCAAGGGAACGGCCAGGGTTACCGTGGAAGGGGTGGAGTCTTTCGTGAGAAGCGGCGAAAGCACCTTTGTAAAATCGGGATACAAACACAGGCTGGAAAACCCCGGTAAGGTTTTGCTGGAGGTTATAGAGGTGCAGCTTGGCGAATACCTGGAAGAAGATGATATAGTCAGGTTTGATGATGATTTCGGCCGGGTATCCGGCGCGTCCTGATTTCGACACGGGGCGACAAATGGAGGAATGGCATTATGCAAAAGAGCTTCGAGGTTTGCCGCAATGCCTTTAAAGCCTATGACATACGCGGGCGGGTTCCGGAGGAATTAAACGAAGAGGTGGCCTATCGCATCGGGAGAGCCTATGTGGAGCTTTTTAAAACCGGTAAAGTGGCTGTGGGGTATGATGTGCGCTTATCCAGCCCCGCCCTGGCCGCGGCCCTGGCCAGGGGGCTGGCGGACGGGGGCTGTGATGTCATCGAGCTGGGTCTTTGCGGTACCGAGCAGGTGTATTTTGCCGCCTTTCACCTTGAGCTGGACGGCGGCATTATGGTCACGGCCAGCCACAATCCCCGGGAATACAACGGCATGAAGCTGGTTCGCTCCGGGGCCAGGCCCGTAAGCGGTGACAGCGGGCTGCAGGAGTTGGAGGAACTGGTAGTCAACGGGAGCTTTAAATCAGGGACGAGTTTATTCGGGCCAACGGGGTCCTGCAAACAGGTAAACATAAAAGAAGCCTATGTGCGGCACTTATTGTCCTATATTGACAGTTCCGCATTGAGCCCCCTCAAGGTGGTGGTCAACGCCGGCAACGGCTGCGCCGGCCCGGTCATTGACGCCCTGGAGCCGCACCTGCCTTTTCAGTTTATCAAGGTGAATCACGAGCCGGACGGCAGTTTCCCCAACGGCGTTCCCAACCCCCTGCTGCCGGAAAACCGCGAGGCCACGGCCCGGGCGGTGCGGGAAACGGGGGCGGACGCGGGAATTGCCTGGGACGGCGATTTCGACCGGTGTTTCTTTTTCGACGAGCGGGGTAATTTCATTGAAGGCTATTACATCGTGGGGCTGCTGGCCCGGGCTTTCCTGCACCGTTATCCCGGGGCCAAAATAATTCACGACCCCCGCTTGACCTGGAACACCATCGAACTGGTGCGGGAGGCGGGCGGCGTTCCGGTGCTGTGCAAAACGGGGCACGCCTTTATCAAGGAGCGCATGCGCCTGGAAGACGCTGTCTATGGCGGGGAGATGTCGGCCCACCATTATTTCAGGGATTTCGCTTACTGCGACAGCGGCATGATTCCCTGGTTGCTGATCTTGGAAATCATGAGCCGGGAGGGAAAGCCGCTATCTCAACTGGTTGGCGAACGGGTGAACAGGTACCCCGTCAGCGGGGAAATCAACCGGCGGGTGGCCGACCCGGGGGAAATCATGAGGCTTGTCGAGCAGCGCTTTGCCCGGGGGGTGGCCATCGACCGCACGGACGGCCTGAGCGTGGAGTTTGCCGATTGGCGCTTCAACCTGCGCATGTCCAACACCGAGCCGGTGTTGCGCCTAAACGTGGAAACAAAGGGCGACCCGTCGCTGTTAAGGCAAAAAACCGGGGAATTGCTGGATTTTATTGATGGTCATAACAAATAAATAAACGGCACAAGGAGTTGACGATCATGGAAGAAGAAATTAACCTTCGCGAATTGATTGAGGTACTAATCAGTGGAAAGTGGTTGATTGCCGGCATTTGCCTGGCCGTGGTGCTGGTTTCCGGTGTGTTCAGTTTTTTTGTGTTGCCTGAGAAATACGAAGCCCGGGCGGCGATTATGTTTGATAATAGTTTTATAGAACAACAGGGATTGTCACTGGAGAGTTATAAAGAATTGGTTCTTACCCCCGCGAGAATGGAGTATGTCTATAAAGAGTTGCGGCTAGGTGACAAAGATTACACCATGACATCCTTTAAAAAATCGGTCAAGACTGAAGTCAACAAGGAAGCGGGCCTTGTTTCCATTACCGCCACCGGCACGGACCCGGAGCTTGTGCGGCAAATTGCCAACTTGTTCGGGCAAATCAGCGTAAACGATTTTCGCCAAAGGTTGATTTATAATAAAGAAAGGGAAATTATCAAAGCTGAAAGAATGCTGGCAAATATAAATCAGGAGATGGCAAATACCCCCAAACTGTTGGGCACCACCGAAGTAAAGGAACGCGGCGGCCAGGTAATACTTATTCCCGAAGTGAATCCAATGTATGAAAAACTGTCCGCCAGGTGGGATGAAATCAATAGTACGGTGACCCAATTAAAGGCCGATAAGGAGTATCTGGAAGAGGGCTTAAAAACAGGCGGCAAGGGGTTATTTATCATATTGCAGAACGCGCCCCTGCCCGAAGAGCCGGTCAGCCCCCGCAAAATGCTGAACATGGCCGTGGCCGGCGTGCTGGGCCTGATGGTCAGCGTTTTCCTGGTGTTTTTCCTGGAATTCTGGCGCAAATCGGCACCAGATATAAAAAAATAGTTAATTTAAGTTAATATCAAAGTTAAATTAAAACACGCGACACGGGGACGGTTCTCGAGTGTCGCGACATCAAACAGCTTCTGCCGGCCACGCGCCGGCGGGGGTTTTTTTATTTTATTTCAGAATTTTGCTTAATGCGACAGCGGCATGATTCCCTGGTTGTTGATGCTGGAAATTGAGCCGGGAAGGAAAGCCGTTGTCGAAAGGGTATAGGGAGCTGTTGTTCTGTGCAGGGAAAACCGGGGCGGTCAGGCCACCCCGGTTTTGTTGTACACAGCAATATCAAGATTGCGGCCCTTGCAATTCACCTAATAAGCGCTTGAGCATGACCACCGCTTCCGCCCGGGTTGCGGTGTCTTTGGGGGCGAAAACAGGGCCGTTGGTTCCTGCTTTGCCGGTGACGATGTTTGCCCCGGCAACCAGCCTCACTGAATCCACAGCCCAGGCGGCGATGGTTTGACGGTCCTGGAAGGATTCCAGTGTTGCGGCGCTGCTGATATGCACCCCTTTATACCTGAGGGCATTGGCGATCATGGCCGCCATTTGCTCACGGGTAATCAGGGCTTGCGGTTGAAATTGCACTGCGCTGGTGCCGCTCACCAGTTTGGCTCCAAAGGCCCTGGCGACGCTGTCCCTGTACCATGCGTTTTGTGGGACGTCCGTAAAAGGTATCTCCGCCGGTTTTTCCACCTGCAGCACGTTCACCAGCAGCGCAGCGAATTCTGCTCTGGTAATGCCGGCATTCGGTTCAAACCGGGAAGGGCTTCTGCCGCTGGCGTAGTTATGGGTGTACATCCACTCGATATCATCTTTGGCCCAGTGATTTTCTATATCTGTAAAGGGCGATGTCTCAAGTTTTTTAGGAGCCATTTCCAGCAAAGCGTAATGGCTGAAGTGGGGTGTTTCAAACACGATGCTGGTAGTGGCCGCGTCATAGTCGCCGCCCACGGCGTCCCAGGCCTTGCTTTCCGGGTTGTAGCGGTAGGCTTTGATTTTCCCCCGGGCCGCTGCTTCACGGTAGTTTGCCGGGACCGGCAGGGCAACCATGACATTGCCGTTGAAAAGCTTAATGGCGTTTTTATGGCCGGATCGGGTTACCGTTACCGCGGAAAGATCGTAAATTTCGCTCCGCAGGATATACAGGTGGCTGTGCCGGGCGTTGCTTAATATGCTGGCTTTCTCACTTGCTCCCAGGGCCCGGGCGCCGATTTCAAATTGAACCACGTCTTTGCCCAGCATTTCCGGCACCTGCAGCGCTCCGGCGGGGAAGGTGAAGGAAATGCCCGGTATTTGTATTGTTAGAGGTTTTTGGGTTTGTTCAATCTTTTCCACTTGTTTTGTGGTCAGGGCTATATTATTTTCCCCCGGTTCAGCAGTAATCTTTATTATTCCGGTGGCGGAACTGTTCTCGATGGCTTTTTCCAGCGCTGCATCGCTTTGGGGCTTGGTGGCGCCCGGTGGTACGGTAACTTGGGGAGCGGTAATGCCTCCGCCACCGCCTCCGCCACCTCCGCCACCGCCGCCTGTAGTGGTGCTCTGCAACCAGGTGGCGGTGGCGGTAAGAATGGACGTTTTGCCGGAGGCGTTCAACTGGTCGAAGTAGGTTGCGGTGATTGTATCCCCGCCGGCCACCTTAATAAGGTTGTTCCCTGATGCGTCAGTTGTAAATCCGAAGCTCCCCGTGAAAATGCCTGTGCCGGCTCCGGTCTCGTTGAGCGCAACGTCAATGCCGCCGGCATCGCTGGTGCTGGTTACTTGCACTGTAATTGTGTTAATGCTGCTGTCGGTATCCCGGTCCGCGTCGTTGACAGTGATGATTGCCGTAGCGCCGGTGCCCGTGTATTGGGTTTTATCCAGGCTTATCGTGCCGGTTACGGGCTTTTTAACGGTAAAATGGGCCGTCATAACGTCTGCCGGGGCGGATATGTTGGTAATGCTGACGTAACTGGGACTGCCGTCTTTGCGATTGCTTGACGGGTTGGTCAACTGGCTGAACTCAGTGCTGGTTAAAGTGGAGAAAGGATCTCCCGCATCACCGGCGTTGTTTAAGTTCTCCAAATCATTTTTCCCGTCGGCCTGTTCCAGGGCTACCCTTAAATCTGTGGGGTTTGTATTGATATCATTGTAATTAATGTCGCCTACAGCATCGTCTATGTGCCAGATTAACAGGCCATCTCCGGGCAGCTCGGCGTCAAACCCGTACTTGCGGCGGTTTTCCACCAGAAAGTATTCGTCGCCCGCCTGGCCGTTGGTCCACAGGCGGTAAAAGCCGGCGGCTTCCCCGGCCCCGTATACCGCTTCGCTGATTGAATAGTTGTCACTGTATACAACGTTGACTGGTTCTATCCAGCCCAGCAGTTGCTTGGACCAGGCTGACAGGTGGGCCGGCCTGGCACCGTCGCCCAGGTTGCAGCCGTAGGCCATGGAATCCCACACGCCGGCGCCGAACGATTCGCCGTTTTTTTCGTAATCCGTGTCGTACAGGTCCGGCAGGCCGAGCTGGTGGCCGAACTCGTGCACCATGGTGCCCAGGTACCCGTCATCCGCCACCGTAGCGTATTCAACTACTTCCACCCCGTCCACGGTTTCACCAATGCTGGTTACCAAGTCGTTTTCACGTTCGTGAATAAAATACTGGTGAGACCAGATGTCATTTGAGGTGCCGGTAAGTGCCTGGTCCTGGCCGGCGTGGATGAGAAGAAAATTGTTTACTACGCCATCGGTGGCGTACCGGCTGAAATCGACTCCGGCTTTATCCGCCAAACGCACGGCCTCGCGCGCCATTTCGTCGATTTCAGGGCTGTCTATCACTCCGTTGTCCGCTCCATAATAAGCCATATCATAGACGCTTTGGATCACGGTAATGTCGTTTATATCGCCAATCAGGTTGAGTTTTCCGTAAGAGTTTTCCCGGTAATATGCCTTGAGGCTGTCGGTTTCGCCAAAGAT
Organism: Desulfallas sp. Bu1-1; assembly: GCF_015594625.1. Lineage (GTDB taxonomy): Bacteria > Bacillota > Desulfotomaculia > Desulfotomaculales > Desulfallaceae > JADNRQ01. The sequence continues at coordinate 267,318 of NZ_JADNRQ010000001.1, forward strand.
GAGATTATAATAAAAATTCTTGTCGTGGGTAAATTTCACGTCCTGGAATTCAAGCATGATGACCAATAGTTTTTGGTCTCCGGTGGTGGGCCGGCGCGAAATGGCGGGCCGCATTGACCCCGCGGCGGAAAAGAATCCCGGCTGGCTTTTTGTTTCCTTTATGCTGCCGTCAATGCCGGGTGGGTACACGCCGGCACCGGGCGGGCGTAGTTGTTTTTGTGCATTGACTGCCGTGCCGGCCTCCGCCCGGGGCGGTATTGGCGGACTGCTGAAAGCTGTTAACGCTACAACAAGGGCCAGGGCGATTGAAAGTAGTTTGGCAATGACCCTTTTTTTGTTTGCAGCCAAAAAAACCACTCCTTCTTTAAAATTAAATAATTGCGTGCGGAGTGGTGTATTCGACAATTTTATACAAAGTCCTTTTTTTGGGCATGATTCCGTATATTATTTTTGGTGGCTTGTTTTGCCGAACAGTCATGCATCAAATACCCCCAAACTGTTGGGCACAACCGAAGTAAAGGAACGCGGCGGCCAGGTAATACTTATTCCCGAAGTGAATCCAATGTATGAAAAACTGTCCGCCAGGTGGGATGAAATCAATAGTACGGTGACCCAGTTAAAGGCCGATAAGGAGTATCTGGAAGAGGGCTTAAAAACAGGCGGCAAGGGGTTATTTATCATATTGCAGAACGCGCCCCTGCCCGAAGAGCCGGTCAGCCCCCGCAAAATGCTGAACATGGCCGTGGCCGGCGTGCTGGGCCTGATGGTCAGCGTGTTCCTGGTGTTTTTCCTGGAATTCTGGCGCAAATCGGCACCAGATATAAAAAATAGTTAATTTAAGTTAATATCAAAGTTAAATTAATAAGTTGCGAGGGCCTGTTTCCTTCGGGTGCCAAACATGAACAGTATTCAGTTGCTATAATCAACAAGTATTTGACGTAAAAAACTAACCGAATCAAAATTTTCCTATATGTATGGGTCTGACCCTTGGCCCTTTAAACCGTCTCCGTTGTCGCACTTGATTCCGAATGGAAATCAACAGTTGTTTATTTCCTTCATTTAAGTTGGTATAATCCTGGTATGGAAGGTTCAAGGAAGAGGGAAATATTAATGAGGGCACAGACTTCCGTATGGATAGGAATAGCCGAGGACGACCTGGAAGCCGCAGAACACTGCTACGAGGGAAAAAGATACCTTTGGGCCATGTTCATGTGTCAGTAAGCGGAATTGGAAGCAAAATGTACACCAGAGCATACAAAGAACATTTTGCAACGTTCAAAGGAGACAAAATGGCTAAAAAGCATGTTGAAGTAATCGTGAAGGAATTTATCAAGGCTGTAAAAGAAAGAAATATCCGAGTGGAAAAAGCCATCCTGTTTGGTTCCTACGCCAAAGGAAATGCAGTCGAAACCAGTGATATTGACGTGGCCGTCATTTCCCCGGACTTTGGCCAGGACTATGTGGAAGAAGCTGTGCTGTTGAAAGAAATCAGCGAGAACATTGATTTGGACATTTCCCCAAGACCTTATTCATTGGAAGAATACAAAAAGGTTAACAGTGGCCAGTTTCTTTACGATGAGATTATCAGTAAGGGTAAGCCCATCAATGCTTAATGATATTACTGTGACACAGCTGCGACACGGGGACGGTTCAACCATATGTGTTACCCCTTGAATTTTTGTAATATATTCTTGTTCCTGACCGTATACAGGGGGAGCATGTCAAAATACTGCCTGCGTGAATTAACCTCAAAGTTAATTCTGGCCAACCGGTTATTTTCGACCAGTAGTTTCCCCGTTTTCAGTATTTGGTGCTGTAATACCAGGGGAGCTTCCAAAATATCCACTACGTCCACCGGTCGACCAATTATGTCTTCAAGTTCCATACTTGCTGTCAAAACAATATCAAACCGCTTTATCTTGCTTTTTATTTTTGTTTCAAATAATACGGCAATATCAATGTCACTCTTGGGTCGCATCAGATTTTTAGCTGCGGAACCAAAAAGGTAAACAGCTGAAATTTGACTGTTGCCGGAAAAGTAATGTGCGATTTTTTCTGCGATGGCATCCATAATACTTCACCCTCATTAACATATTGGGGATGGTCAGTTGATATGAATATTTTTGCCATCATTATACCATAATCCTGGATACCATTTTTATAGGTATTTTTTTATCATATCCCGGCAGAAGACACCCACTTCTAAAGTGGGTGATGAATGCCGGCACTACCCGAGAACACGTGTTCCCACAACTAACATAGTGGGGTGTATCAAACACGATGCTGGTAACGGGGGTTAATCGCCCCCGCCAGCTCGATTGCTGTTAAGGAGAAAATATTGACGGTTAAACAGTGTTGATAATAAAATGAAATAAACCAGGAAACTCTTGGATAAGCCAACGAAATACTTAAAAGGAAGTGCCGCGAATATGCTGACGCCCGAACAGTTTTCCAAATACCGGGACGGTTGGCGGGAATATAAAAAACAAAAGGAACAACAACTGGCCCGGCGATACAGGCAAGCCACGGACCGGGTCAGACGGGCGGCCGTCCACCTGAAACAAAACTATGGTTGTAAAGTTATTCTCTTTGGCTCACTGCTCCGGGAAGAAAGGTTTATGGAACATTCAGACATTGATATTGCTGTTTCCGGCTTGAATAACCAGGCAAATTTCTGGAAGCTGTATTCCGAAGTGATGGATATTCTGGCGCCCTTTGACTTCGACCTGGTGGAACTGGAGAAGATCGATCCGGAAGTGCGGGAATACATCCTGAAAGAAGGAATGGAATTGTGACACCCAACCTGATTTTGCTGGAGGTCCGGGTACGCAAGGAACTTTTAAACCTGGAGAAACTGGTGGAAGAACTGAAAACAATAACCAGGATGCGTGAACTCAAGGTTCACAGTGTACGGGTAAGGGCGTGCGCTTCTATCTTACATGACTTTTATTCCGGAATTGAAAAAATATTTGTCAACATAGCTCGGGAAATTGACCAAACGGTGCCCAAAAGCGAAGGTTGGCACAGGCAACTCCTGGAACAAATGACCCTGGACATACCGGTTAAAAGACCTGCGGTTATAGATCCTGAATTGGCGGCGCAAATTCAGCAATATCTGAGCTTCAGACATCGCTTTCGCAACCTTTATGGGTACGAGCTGGAATGGGGCAAGATGGAAGAACTGATCAATAATATGGAATCTACTTTAAAACGATTGAAGGACAGCATGGAAAGATTCCTGGAAGTGCTGGCTCAAATTGCGGAATAGCGGCGGGAATCTCATTTGCGACACGGGGACGGTTCCATAATCTTCAGATATGCGGTGCCCCAAATGTATGGCGGCGGCGTTTCCTCCTCGGGCAAGTTGAAGTAGTTCCGCCAAAGGGATGCAGTTTTCCTGGAAATTTTACGGCTGCTTTTGATTACTTGGATCAATTGCTCATCCCGGTAGGATGCCCTTAGCCATTTTATGGTGTCATCGGAAATTGACAGGTGCCTGGCACCGGGACTGCATTACCAAGGGGTGTTGTTGTGGAAAGAGTTAAAGTTACTTCCAAAGGTCAGATAACTTTACCCAAAAAATTAAGGGATAAATTAAAAATAAAAGAAGGGGATTACCTGGAAACCTTTTTAAGAGGAAATGAATTAGTTTTTAAAACCATACCTGCCAATACGGGAAAAGAGGCTTTACTGAACTACAGTAAAAAACATTCTGCCGGACGCGCCAAGCCGGAAGATGCGAGACAGATTTTAAAAAAGCTACCTTTTTCAATCTCTAAGAGGATACGCACCGAGCGGGAGGAAATTTAAACCGTGACAGAAGGATATTTTCTTGATACCAGCGCCCTGTTTAAACGTTATGTACAGGAAGAGGGCTCTATCTTTGCCTGAAAAACCGGTATTTGTTTGCTCTGATCTAAAGCTTTTGCGTTTAGCAAAAGAATATGGGTTAATCGTTCTTAATCCCCAGGCTTAAACACTGGTAAACCCGGCAAAATATTGGAATGCAGTGTGACACGGGAATGGTTTTATCCTGAAACCGGGGGAATGGAAGATGCGCAAAGTATTCGAACAACCGGCTTTATCCGCTATCGTTATGCTATGTTTCTTGACCGGTATGGGCGGTCCGGGGATGCCGAATCTATTCTGAATGAATTGTTGGCACACGAGGAAGATTTGGATTACGAAACGTACCTCGCAGTGCAAGATGCCTTGGGTGCCCGGGTGCCCGGCACTTCCTGACCTCGTCATTGAAAGTGCGGGAATACATCCTGAAAGAAGGAATGGAATTGTGACACACGGTCCCCAAAAGCGAAGGGATTTCAGTGAAATAGACCAACTCAAAAAAAAGCTTGACAGTTATCGCCCCTTTCCACCGGCGGTGGCGGCCAAATTGAGAGAATATTATGTTGTAGAGTGGACGCATAATTCCACAGCCATTGAGGGCAATACTTTAAGCTTAAGGGAAACGCAGATGGTATTGGAAGGAATAACGGTAGGCGGTAAAACTTTGCGCGAACATTTGGAAATTATCGACCATAAAGATGCCATAGAATATATCGAGGATTATATCCATGAAAAAATTCCCTTAACGGAAACGTTTATTCGAAATATTCATCATATGGTTTTAAAAAGTACATTTCCCGGCGAAGCGGGAAAGTACCGTGAAAAAAACATAATTATTACCGGAAGTAAACACAAGCCTCCCGAGGCCATAGAAGTGCCTGCCCTGATGAGGGAAATGGTGGATAAATACAATGCTGATTGGCAGGCGGAACACCCGTTAAAAGCGGCTGCAATGTTGCACTGGCGCACCACCTTTATCCACCCGTTCATTGACGGCAATGGCCGGGTCGCCAGACTTTTAATGAATTTTTCCCTAATGCAGAAAGGCTACCCACCGGTTATTTTCAAAAAAGAGGACCGGTTGAGGTACTTGGAAGCGCTGGAGGAAGCCTCCAAGGAAGGAAAATTGGATAGCTTCCTGGAGCTAACCTTGCAATCCGCTATGGATTCCATTGAAATATACTTGAGATGCCTGGGATGAATGCAGCATCTATTTTATAAACAATTTGCTCTGTTGCCAAGATTCAAGTGCTTCTGTATTAAGCGACGGGGAACATTTTTCCAGTGTTGCCCGTCTTTTTATTTATAAGGCCGGTTGTTTTGGCTGCGGTGCTGGTTTTCGGGTGGGTGTTTTTTATCCTTTTTTCATGGTCGTTGCTGCCGGTGACCAGTATTGGTTCAGGTTTCATTGTGATACTCCCAGGTGCCAGGCACCCGGAAAAATTACCCAGGTGCCTGGCACCCTAAAACCCTAAAAAAGGATTTGGGGCTGTTATGTCGAAATTAGCATAATAATAAAGAATTTGCCAAGGGAGTGTGAATTTTCATGAAAGTAGGGGGGTGGCGAAATCGACAGCGATGACGAAAGCATCTACCTGGAGGAAGGTTCCAGCTAGCGCAATTACGACCTGAGCAAGGACGTGTATGTCCACAGTGCCTACGGCTTGACCACCTCCATTGATCAACTTAATAGGGGCGACAAAGTAAAATTATACATGCTTTGGGATGCGGTTTACGAAATAGTTAAAGAGTGATTAAAATTCAGGCCGGAGAGTGACGGGGTTGAACTGGCGCAAACTGCTTTGCATAATCGTATTTGTGCTCCTGGCAGCCGGGCCGGTGGTTCTGGCCGCGCCCGGCTGTGGTTTATCCAACCCGCTTGACGACCGGGTTGACAATATTGAACAAAAAGAGGATATAGAGAACGCCCGGGTTGTCGAATACGACCTGGTGGTGGTGGGCAGCGACCCGGAGGGGATTGCCGCCGCCGTTTCCGGGGCCAGGAACAACCTGGACACGCTGCTGGTGGATACCAGGCCCGGGGTGGGCGGGCTGATGACCCGGGGCTGGCTGAACAGCATCGATATGAATTACGGCCCGGGCAATAAAATTTTGAACGAGGGCATTTTCCTGGAATTTTACCGGCGGGTGGGCGGCGACTCGTTTGACGTCGACTATGCCCAAAAAGTTTTCAACGAGATGATCGACAAAGAATCAAAGTTGACCCGGTTATTGTCCGTTAAGAAAATAGAACCTCTGGTGGAGGAAAATGGGGAGGCCAAAAAGCTGCTGGGCGTGCGGGTGACCACCTGCGGGGGAAGGACGGTGGATATCCTGGCCCGGGCGGTGATTGACGCCACCCAGGATGCGGACCTTGCCGCCGCGGCGGGGGTGCCGTACAGTTTCGGGCACGAGGAAATCGGCCGGCCCGGCGACTTGATGGCGGCCACCCTGGTGTTCAGGTTGAAAAATGTTTCCGGCCTGGATTGGGCGGTGATGCAGTTTTACCTGATTTACAAGGACAATAACCCCCTGAGCGGGAGCAACTTCCGGAGCGCCTGGGGGTTTGCCGAAATCACCAGGAACTACCGGCCCGCCAGCCCCCGCATCGGGTTGCGCGGCTTGAATATCGGCCGGCAGCTGGACAAAAGTGTGCTGATCAACGCGCTGCACATTTTTGAAGTGAACCCGCTGGATCCGGAATCCCGCCAGAGGGCGAGGATGGATGCCATTGCGGAACTACCGCGGCTGGTCCAGTTCTTAAAGGAAAACGTCCCCGGGTTGAAAAACGCCGAACTGGCGGGGTACGCCCCCGAGCTGTACATCCGGGAGTCCCGCCATATCAAGGCGGAATACTGCCTGACCATAGATGATGTGCTGGAAAACAGGGATTTTTACGACCGGGTGGCCTTTGGCTCCTACCCGGTGGACATCCAGCCCACCCGGCCGGGGCAACCCGGCGTTGTGGTGGGCAATCCCCGCCAGTATGCCGTGCCGTTCCGCAGCCTGGTGCCGCTGCGGGTGGACAATTTGCTGGTGGTGGGGCGCAGCGCGGGTTATGACTGCCTGGCCCACGGCAGCGCCCGCACCATTCCCGTGGGCATGGCCGAGGGCCAGGCCGCCGGGGCGGCGGCCGCCCTGGCGATCAAGGAGAGAAAAACTTTTCGCCAGATGGCCCGTTCCCCGGGGGATATGCAGCGCCTGCAGGAACTGCTCAACCGCCAGGGGATGAAACTGGCGCCCTTTAATATCAGCAACCCCATCACGCAACACCCCGATTACGAGGGGCTCAAGTTCATACGCCGCCTGGGCCGGGCCGTAGGGGGCTATTATAACCATTACGGGCTGGACGATGAAATGCCCGATTCCAGGTTTATTTACTGCTTGTCCGCGGCTGTCAAGCAGACCGGCGCCAGGGTCAAGGCCCACCCTTATCTCAGCACCGAGACCAACAGCCTGACCATCAACGACGTGGCTTACATGTTCTGCCGCTACCTGGGGCGTGAAATGGGCAAGCAGGAGGCCTTTGACTACCTTTCAAGCCTTGGATTCTGGGACGAAAAGCTCCTGGAGCGGGTTCGGAAGAACAACAACGTGATCAAGGTCGGGGTGGGTTATACCCTGATCAGGCATTTTATCGAGTGGGTGGAAGATTACGACAGCGCGGTTCGGGACGGTGCCGGGCAGGATACGGCTGCGGCAATGTCGAATTAAAGTTCGGAGGTGTGGTAGTGAAAAAATATATTGCTGTACTGGGTTTAACCGGGCTGCTGGCGGGAGCGGCGCTGGGCTTTGCCGGCCTGGCTACCGCCGCCAGGGAAGACGAAACCCCCGGGTCTGTAAATGACCCCCTGGTAACCAAAAGTTTTGTGGAAGAATACGTGCGTGAATATTTTAACCAGGCCGGGTCCCCGGCGGGACCGGCGTCCCGGGGGTGGGCCCTGTCCGAACTGGAGCCGGGGGAGGAATTTACCGGCAATGCCGGCATGGAATTGATCGTTCGCAGCGGCAGGGCGGTGGTGGTGGACCCCACCGGCAGCGGTATTTCTGACCTGACCGACGGTAAAAACGTGCTGGCGGGCCAGGTGGCGCAAAACAACCACCTGCTGCTGATCCCCAGGGCTGACGGCCGGGGCGTCAAGGCGGAAAAGCCCACCGTGATCATGTACCGTTAGGTGACTGGTGCTTAGTCCATGATTGCAGCAATATTTTAAGCTGGGGGTTTTACCAGTGAACGTGAAAAAGTGGAAATTGGCACTGATTGGAATAATTATTGTTTCCCTGGTTGCCGCCGGCTGGCTGGCCCGGGCGAGGTATGGCCTGGAGCGGCAACACCGCAGCGTGGCGCTGGCCGTTGTGTATGACGAGGTGGCTTCCCTGGCCCGGATGAACGGCACCAGCACCGTGGATGTGCTGAGCCGGTTCCGGGAGAGGGGCGTCGGGGCCGTGCTGGTCAAGGAGCCCACGTTGAAGGACGCGGAACTGGGCGGGGAGTTTTCCGTTTTCACCGGCCGGGAATTGCTGCTGGGCAATCCGCAAATGCCCCGGGGGTTTTACGACAACTTGCGGGGGCAGGTGCAGCCCGGCTTCCTGTACCTGGTCACACCGGCCGAGAATTCCTACCGGCGGGCCGAAGGGCAACTGCGGGCCAAGGGGGTCCGGGTGAGGACCTGGGAACAGCCCGGCCTGTATATCATTGAAGCGGGCTACAACAACCAGAAACTATATGAACAGATCGGCCTGGGCATTCCGGATGAGGCCGTGGAGGATATCAGGGCGGCCGGCCTGAAAACCCTGGTGCAACTGCGCAGTTGGGATCAGGTTACCCCCGGGGGGCTGGAATATGTTTTGGGGCAGGTGGGGCGGATTCCCAACCTGGCCGGGGTGGCGTTCAACGACCCCAAACTGCCGGGAGCGCCCGACCGGATCAGGTCGCTGGCCTACGAGCTGGACAAGCTGGACGTGCCCGTAATCCAAATTGAATTTTCCCCCCAGGAAGGATTTTCCCGGCTGGGTTTGTTGCTGGATAAACATATTGTCAGGTTGCACACTATTTCCCTGGAAGAGGACGCCAAAAAGGATTACAGTATATCGGCCATGGTGGACCGGTTCACTCTTGCGGCCACCGAGCGCAACATCAGGGTGCTGCTGCTGCACAGTTACATGAAGACGGAGGTGCCCGGCGCGCTGCAGATGAACTTGCAGCTGGCCGGCGAGCTATCGACCAGGTTGAGCGCCGAGGGCATGCAGGTGGGGGATGCATCGGTTTTGCAGCCCCTGACCGTTTCCCGCTGGCTGCTGTTTGTAACCGGCCTGGGCGTGATTGCCGGGGGGATGTTGCTGACCCTGGCCATGGGCTGGAACAGGGCAACGCCGGGCCTGGGCTTGACCGGCCTGCTGCTTTGGACGGGGCTGCTGGCGGTGGACCCGGCTGCGGCCCGTAAATTGATGGCCTTTGCCGCGGTGGTTATTTTTCCCACCCTGTCCCTGGCTATTAATGTGAAGCGGGGAGGTTCTCCCGTAGGCGGGAGTATCCTCCTGCTGCTGCGCACGTCGCTGTATACTTTTGCTGGGGCGCTTTTAATGGTGGGGCTGCTGGCCGACGCGGGGTTCATGCTCAAGCTGGACCAGTTTACGGGGGTGAAGCTGGCGCACGTGGCGCCCCTGCTCCTGGTCGCCCTGATCTTTTTCTTCCGGGGGGATGAAGAGGGGCGCGGCTGGCAGCGGCAGCTGCAGCGGTTTTTGGACCAGCCCATAGCGGTGAAATTCGCCGTGGTGGGGGCGATCCTGCTGGTGGCGCTGCTGGTGTATGTTTCCCGGACGGGCAATGAATCAGCGGCCATATCCCCGCTGGAGCTGAAGTTCCGCACCCTGCTGGACAACCTGCTGGGCGTGCGCCCCCGCACCAAGGAATTCCTGCTGGGGCACCCGCTGTTGCTGCTTTTGTTCTACCTGGGGTACCGGAACAACAATTACATGCCCCTGCTGCTGATCGGGGCCATCGGCCAGGTTTCCCTGGTGAATACTTACGCCCACATTCACACGCCGCTGCTGGTATCCCTGACCCGGAGCTTCCACGGGCTCTGGCTGGGCATCGCCGGCGGCCTGGTACTGATCGCGCTGTGGAATATTGGCGAGCGGCTGGCGCAAAAGTATTATTATCAATAATTTTCAACGGGCACCGGAAAGTTATTTTTGAACATGCCGCAAGGAACAACTTGCCAGCTTATTTCGTCAAAATACCAGGTAATTAATTGAAAAACTAACGGAGGTGTCTAAAATTTTCAAGAAAAAGCTTATTGTGTTACTTGCGGCGCTGGTTTTTGCCCTGGGATTGTCCGGTGTGGCTGAAGCTACTATAGCCACCAAACAGGTTAAAGTGAACTATGCCGGTATCAAGCTTTACGTGGACGGGAAAGCCGTCAATATAAATCCATCGGAAGAGCCCTTTGCCATTAACGGGGTCACTTACGTGCCGCTGCGGCTGGTGGGTGAAGCATTGAACTGCTACGTGAACTGGCAGGGGACAACCAAAACCATCAATATTTCCAGTAAAACCACTACGGAAGTAAATAGCCTGAAGACGCAGGTCAGCCAGAAGGACAAGGAAATTGGGGACCTGAAAAAGAAAATTGCCGAACTGGAGCAACAGCTGGAGCAGGCCAGAACGGAAGGGCAGGATTTAAGCGACCTGGAAGACGACCTGCTGGGTGATTACGATGAACTGGGTGACGTGTCCATCGACGGGATTAAGCTTGACGGCGACAAAGACGAGGTGGACGTGGAAATCGAGGTTGACTTGGATGAATATGAATCGGAATGGGATGATTTAACCGACCGGGAGATTGAAGACTGGCTGGAAGACCTGGTCGGAGATATTCAGGATAAGCTTTCCGAAGATACGGAAGTGAACGGAACCATAATCAACACCGGCAATGACGACGTGCTGGTTGAGTTTTACAAGGACGGGGAAGACGACCTCGACGTTGATTTTGAGGACGATGATTACCGTAACGGCGGCCTGGATACCGGCGACGTGGAGGACGACCTGCTGGGCGACAGTTACGATGTGGGCGACGTCGAATTTTCAGTGTATTATGTGGACTACGATGAAGATGATGATGAAATAGTTGTATACCTGGAAGCAGCTGACAACGATGCCTCAAGTAAGTGGGATGATATGAGCCAAAGCGTTATTGAAAGCGACGTTGAAAGTATTTGCGAGGATATAGCCGAAATTTTTGAAGACGATGCCGGCGCCGACCCGGAGGTAGTCGATATTTATTTCTATGATGAATCCTCTGATTTACTGGATAGTTTCACCTATGACGTGGACAGCGGAACGCTGGATTAATTCACGGGATTAAGTATTACCATGTTTTTCGGGTTTTTTCAAAAATTTACTACAGGTAAGTTCCAGAAAACGGAGAAATACATATACCAGGTGATTATGTAATGAGAGTGGAACTTTTTGGCGCCCCGGTGGACCGCCTGACCATGGAGCAGGCCGAGGAAAGGGTTGCGGAACTGGTTCGTGGCGGGCGATCCTGCCGGGTCATTACTTTAAACCCGGAATTTTTGTACCGGGCGGTCAGCGCGGAACCTTTATTGCTGGAACTGGTGCGCAGGGCGGACCTGGTTACCGCCGATGGTGAAGGTATTGTATGGGCCGGCCGGGTTGCCGGCACGCCGTTCCCGGAAAGGGTTACCGGCATCGACCTGATGCTGCGCCTGGTGCGGCGGGCGGCCGCCGAGGGCTGGAGGGTGTACCTTCTGGGTTCCGCCCCGGGGGTGGCCGGTGAGGCGGCGGCCAACCTGCAGCGCAAGTATCCGGGGTTGCAGGTGGCCGGGACCCACCACGGCTACTTCAAGCCGGACGAGGAGGAACTGGTTGTCCGGCAGGTCAAGCAGGCGGCGCCGCAGCTTTTGTTTGTGGCTCTGGGCGCTCCCAGGCAGGAACTCTGGATCGACCGCCATGTTGACCGGATCGGGCCGGTGGTGGCCATGGGCGTGGGCGGCAGTTTCGACGTTGTCGCCGGCCGCGTGGCCAGGGCGCCCCGCTGGATGCAGCGGATGAAAATCGAGTGGCTGGGCCGGCTCATCCGGGAACCGTCCCGCTGGCGGCGCATGCTGGTGCTGCCCAAATTTGCCTGGCTGGTGCTGAAAACCTATGGATTTGGTAAGCGACGGCAAAGATTTGGTTGAAGGTTTGTCCCCGAAGGTGTATTATGTTCTCTAAGGGTTGTTGATGGCACTGAAGCGGAACAGTTTACGGCACGACGGCAAAGGAGGTGCCGCAGGCGAGAAATGCGTAGAAAAAGAAGACTAAAAAGCAAGTTGAGATTTTTTGTGTTTCTTTTGCTGCTGGCGGGCTTATTTTCCGGTGGTTTTGTGGCGGCCAACAATTACTTGTGGCCCTGGCTTACAGGTAATAATCTTGTCTCTAAAAATGATGGTCGGGATGAAATGAATTTGGCCAGGCTGGACGGCCTCAACGTGCTGATGATGGGCGTGGACGAGCGGCAAAATGACAAAAGCCTTCGCACCGATACCATGATTTTGGCCAACATCAATAATAAAGACAACCGGATTTCGTTGCTTTCCATCCCCCGGGACACCAAGGTGAACCTGCCCGGCCACGGGGTGAACAAGATCAACGCGGCCAACCTGTTCGGCGGCCCGGAAATGGCCATGGACGTTGTCTCGGAACTTACCGGGATGCCGGTGGATTATTATATCATTACTAATTTTAACGGTTTTAAAGGCATAGTGGACGCCCTGGGCGGCGTCACCGTGGATGTTGAAAAGGATATGCGCTACCACGAGCGGGCTTATGGCGGCGCTTATAATATTGATTTGCAAAAAGGCGTGCAGCGTTTGAACGGCGACCAGGCCCTGATGTACGCCCGTTACCGTTACGACGAACTGGGGGACATTACCCGCACCCAGCGCCAGCTGAAGCTGCTCACCGCCATCGGGGAGGAGGTCATGAAACCCGGCACCATCACCAAGCTGCCCAGGCTGATCCCCGAGATATATAAAAACGTGGAAACCAATATGGGGTTGAAGCAAATGGTGGCGATGGCCAGGGCGGCCAGGAATATAGATAACGTGCAGATAGTGACCCAGACACTGCCGGGCTGGTTCCTTAACGAAAACGGCGTCAGTTACTGGTACGTGGACCCGGAAGAGGCAAAACAAGTGGCCGCCGCCCTCTTTGAGGAGGGCAAGGTTGTGGAAGTGGTGCAGGGGGAAATTACAAGAGATAACAATAGCGCCGGCGGCAAGCAGGTCGCCCTGGAGCAATCCCGCCCGGCGTCCCGGCCCGCCGGCGATAGCGATTCCGCCGGGACCGGGAACCCGGCCCCCCCGGAAACGGCTGAACCGGCACCCGGCCCGGAAAGTCCGGCTTCCGGTAGTGAGGGGGCAAATTCGAGCGGGTCCGGTAGCAATCAGGGCCCGGATACCGGTTCGGACACTTCCGGTACGACATCCCAACCGCAGGTGCCCCGGGACAACAACGCGCTGCCCGAAACAGGAACACCCCCTTCCAGCGGTCACGTGCAGATTATCATTAATCCTTAATCATTAAACAAATGGCAATACCCTACCAAACGGGTATTGCTTTTTTTGCATGGAACAAAAGCCGAATTTTGTCAGTCTATAGTTAAATGGATATAGACAGGCGGGGGGAGCATCATGATGTTTTACCTGGTTAAAAAAATAATAGTTGTTTTTACTGCGATATTGGCCCTGTCGATCGCGGGGTGGCCCGGCGCCGCCGGCGCCGCCGGGGAGAGCGATCTGCGCTACGGCGTTAAAACAGAACTGGCGCCCGGGGTTGTTTACTACCCGTTTTCAACCAAGAACTGGTCCGGCCAGCCGGTGACGGGGCATGTTACGGAAATCACACCCGGAGGGGAACTGCTGGAAATCCGGCCGGCGCCGGGGAATGATGCGCTGGGTGGAAGGGAGACGGTGAGCAGCCTGGCTGCCCGGCACGGCGCCGTGGCGGCTGTAAACGGGGGGTTTTTTGACGGCGGCAGCGGCAATCCCATTGGAGGGCTGGTGGTGGATGGCGTGGTGCACTACCACCGGGATCTGCTCCGCACTTCCGTGGGTTGGAACGGCAAAGGCCAGTTCAAATTCGGTTATTTTATTCCCGGAACGAGGGTTGTCTCGGGCGCGGGCAGTTTGACCGTGGACGGCTACAACCGGCTGCCCGGGGCGGGCGAAGTTACTTTGTTGACGCCCCTGGGGAGCGGCGGCATCAGCGCCTCCGGGTCGAACACCGTGGTGTTGCAGAGGGCCGGGGATGGCACTTTTAAGGTTGTGGATGCCCGGCCCGGCCCCGGGAATTATATGCTGGTATTCGGCAGCGCGCGGGCGGGTCTGGCCGGCTCTTTCCGCAAGGGCGACACGCTCCAAATCCAATCCACTTTCGGCTCCGGACTGGAGGGGATCGATCACCTGGTTACCGGCGGGCCGTTATTGGTGCAGGACGGTATTCCCGTTTTTCAGGCCGTCAACGAGGGTTTCCGGGGCGGGGTGCTGGCGCCTAACGCCAGGACCGCCGTGGGCGTCAAGGCCAACGGGAACGTGCTGCTGGTAGTGGTGGAAAAAGTGAAAAGCGCCAATCAACAAAACGATTACGCCAGCGCGGGGCTGACACCGGATGAACTGGCCTGGCTGATGGCCGGGCTGGGAGCGGTACGGGCGGCCGCACTGGACGGCGGTGGGTCCAGCGCCATGTGGGCGGGCGGCAAGCTGGTGAGCAGGCCCTCCGACGGCAGCGAAAGAAAGGTGGCCAACGCGCTGGTGGTGCTGTACCAGATCCCCACTTACTTCAACGGGCAGAGGGTTTATTTTGATGTTCCGCCCTACCTGGAGCAGGGACGGGCTTATGTCCCCCTGCGGGGCATCTTCGAACTGCTGGGCGCCAGGGTAACGTGGGACCCGGCGACGCAAACCGTGCTGGCGGTGCGTGGTGAACGGTCGGTAAGCCTGACCATCGGTAAACGGGAAGCCCTGGTGGGGGATAAACCCGTGCTGCTGGATGCCGTGCCCGGGGTGATCAACGGGCGCACGATGGTTCCCCTCAGGTTCGTTGGTGAATCCCTGGGCGACCGCGTTGAGTGGCAGAGCAGCCCCAAGGCGATTAAAATCTACAGTAAAAACATTGAGCAGGGGGTAAATCCCGAATGATGACCAGTATAGCTGATTTCATCGACCGCGCCCGGAATAAATTTATACCGGCGTTTATTGGTTTGATGTTGCTGGCGGGCCTGCCGGGTTTACCGGCGGCGGCAGAGGAGATTTTGCCGGCGGGGCAGGAAAATACCCCCGCCCCCGTCAAATTAATCAACCGGGAATATATCGATACTGTCACTGTCAACCACCCGTTGTTTGTGGACCTGCTGGAAAACGGGAATTACCTGGTTTGCCGGGTGGGTTTCAATGCTCCTTCGGTGCAGGAGATCGACCCCGCGGGCCGGGTGGTGTGGTCCATCGACGGTGTGCAGCCGGTCAGCGCAAGGCGTTTGCCCGGCGGGAACACGCTGGTGGCCGATTCCGGCGCGCCGGGACTGCCGTATGCCCCGCGGGTGCTGGAGGTCTCCCCCGCGGGAAAAGTGGTGTGGGAACACCGTTTCGCCTCGCTGGCCGAATCTCCCCGCTACGCTGAAAAGCTGGCCAATGGAAATATCCTGGTGACCCTGCCCTTTATGATTGTGGAGCTGGACAGGCAGCACCGGGTTGTATGGTCCTACGGCAGCCGCAAACCGTTGTCTCCGGACAGCGCGGGCTACCTGGAGCGGCCGGTGATGGCCGCCGGCCTGGCCAACGGCAACGTGCTGGTGGTGGATCGCGGGTTTGCCGGGGGCAGGGTCCTGGAAATAAATAAGAGTAAGCAGGTGGTTTGGCAGTTTGGCCGCCGGTTGGCTGAGCTGCGCTTTTCCAGTGGCGTACCGGCGGTAACAGGCGACCGGGTTGAGGCGGAGCGGTCCGTTCCGGAGTTCCTGCCGGCACCTTCGTATGCCTGCCGCCTGGAGAACGGCAATACCCTGGTGACCGACCTTGGTACCAGCCGCCTGGTGGAAATCGACGGGAAAGGCAACATTGCCCGGGAACTGGATTGGTCCGCCGCCCTGCTGGGTTACCCGGTGATGAACACCTGGCAGGCGGCGCTGGCCGGGGACAGGTTGCTGCCGGTGTTCACCCTGACCAATTCCCACTCCAGGATTCTGGAGCTGGATATCAATAATTTGCCCGCGCTGAACAGGGGTGGGGCGAGCGAGACATGATCACCCCAGTCGCAACCCGGAAATTAACGCGAAGCTCCAAGGCAGGCTTTTGCAGGGGCAACTAACTTTAAGCTGCTCTTGAAAAATTTCATTTAGCGGGGCTTTGTGTTAATTGGATGATTGCAAGCCCCAGCATAGACTATCTCGAAGGAAATTAGATTGATCCGCAGGTTCGCTTTTCCCGTGCGGGTTTGAAAGCAGGTGTTCTTTTGGTTGATCAAGCCGGTAAAATAGTAATATCCGGTTACTACGGGTTCGGCAACCTGGGGGACGAGGCCGTGCTGTACAGCATGCTGCATGCCTTGCGCCGGGGCATTCCGGGGCTGGAGGTGACGGTGCTTTCCAACGATCCCCCCGCCACCGCGCGGGATTACGGGGTACGGGCGGTGGACCGCTGGAATGTGCGGGAGGTGGCCGGGGCGATCCGCCGGGCCGACCTGCTGGTCAGCGGCGGCGGCAGCCTGCTGCAGGACATCACCGGGCTGCAGAGCCTGTTTTATTACCTGGGGGTGATCTGGCTGGCCCGGCTGTTACGCCGGCCGGTGGTTTATTACGCCCAGGGCATCGGCCCGGTGACGTCGAAAAGCGGGCGGCGCCTGGTGGGGCTCACCACCCGGGGCGTGCGGGCCGTCACCGTGCGCGACGAGGAATCGTTGCAGGACCTGCGTGCCATGGGGGTGCGGCGGCCCGTCGAGGTGACCGCCGACCCGGTGCTGGGCCTGCGGCCGGAAGATATCGACATGGCTGCCGGGGCGGAAATCCTGCGGCGCCACGGGGTGACCCCCGGCGCGGGGGTGGTGGGCGTTTCGGTGCGCCCGCTGGCCGGACCGGCCGCCTGGGAAATGGAACTGGCCCGCGCCCTGGACAGGCTGGCCCGGGCGGGGCGCACGGTGGTGTTTGTGCCCATGCAAAGCCCGGCGGACCTGGTGATTTCCCGGGAGGTGGCGGCGGTGATGCGGGAACCGCACGTGCTGATCAGTGAAAAGCTCAATGTGCCGCAAATGATTTCCCTGGTGGGCAACCTCGGCCTGCTGGTGGGCATGCGCCTGCACGCGCTGATTTTTGCGGCGGTATGCGGCGTGCCCCCGGTGGGCATAGCGTATGATCCCAAGGTGGAGCGGTTCCTGCGGCGAATTGGCGTTGACCCCGCCGGGCGCCCGCACGAGATTAAAGGAGACGCGCTGGCCGGCATGGCTGAGCAGTTTTTGGACAGGCGGGAACGGATTGCGGGGAATATAACCCGGCACGTGGAGCAATTGCGCCGCGCCGCCGGGCGCACGGCCGAGGTTGTTAAGGAAATATTGGAAAATAAGATTACATAATACTTCCCCGGGAAGGAGGCAATTTATGGACAACGGAAATAACGGCATGGATATTAAACAAATCATGGACGTTTTACCCCACCGTTACCCGTTTTTACTGGTGGACCGGATAGAAGAAGTGGTGCCCGGGGTGCGGGCTGTGGGGATCAAAAACGTCACCGCGGGCGAGCACTTTTTTCAGGGCCATTTCCCCGGTTACCCCGTAATGCCCGGGGTGCTGATTATCGAGGCCATGGCCCAGGTGGGGGCGGTGGCCGTGCTCAGCACGCCGGAGTATGCCGGCAAGCTGGCCCTGTTCGCCGGAATCGACAACGCGCGCTTCAGGCGCCAGGTGGTGCCCGGGGACGTTCTGCGCCTGGAAGTTGAACTGCTGCGCATGCGCGGCAGCCTGGGCAAGGGCAGGGCCGTCGCCCGGGTGGGTGAAAACCAGGTGGCCGAGTCTGAACTTTTGTTTGCGCTGGTGGACAGGGGATAACTCCGGTAAAATGCATACCGCGGCCGGTTACCGGCCGCCGCTCGAATATATCCGGTATATATCCGGTAGCCGGGAAAAGTTAAAAATACGCCTTACGGGGATGAGGTGGACAAACCCGGCAAAATTAGCTACTATTCTTCAAATTTGACCAAATATCACCCTTATTTGGTATTTGTACGTTAATGCTGACCGGTGATAAAATAACCGTGAGTTTGTCTAAGCCGATTTATGCCGGCTGGAGGGATATTAAGTGGAAAAATACATATTACCCCTGGCGCTCGCCATGGTGCTGGGGTATGTGATAACCCCCGCGGTACGGGTTTTGGCGTTAAAGGCGGGCGCGATAGATTACCCCGACCCGCGCAAGGTCCATAGCGGGTTAATGCCCCGTATGGGTGGACTGGCTGTTTACCTGGCCTTTTTAACGGCGGTGATTTTGTTCCGGGAATTGACGCCGCAGGTTTTGGGGTTGCTTGCGGGGGCAACGGTAATTCTCCTGGTGGGAATTCTGGATGACATCCGGGGTCTTTCCCCCCGCATCAAGCTGGCGGGGCAAATACTGGCCGCGTTGACCATTATCCCCTTCGGGATCGAAGTTCATTATATAACCAACCCGTTGACCGGTAATTTATTGTTCTTGGGCTTTTTCAGCATACCACTCACCGTTTTCTGGGTGGTGGCCGTAACCAACGCCGTGAACTTGATTGACGGCCTGGACGGCCTGGCCGGCGGGGTGTCCAGCATTGCCGCCCTGACCATGGCCGCGGTGGCCTGGACCCAGTGGAACCGGTTCGGTACCAGCGGGCTGCCGGAAATGATCATGCTGGCGCTGACCCTGGTGGCGGCGGTGGGCGGTTTTCTAAGGCATAATTTTCACCCGGCCAAAATATTCCTGGGCGATACGGGGGCCATGTTTCTCGGCTTTACCCTTTCGGTGATGGCCATTATGAGCCTGACCAAGAGCGCCACCGCCGTGTCGGTGATCATCCCGCTGGTGATCCTGGGCGTTCCCTTGCTGGATACATTCTTTGCGGTGATCAGGCGGTACCACAATCACAAACCGATTTTCCAGCCCGACCGGGAGCACTTGCACCACCAGCTCATGGCCATGGGTCTCAGCCACCGGCAGGCGGTGCTGGCCATCTACGGGCTCAGCGCTTTTCTGGGTTTAAATGCCGTGGTTCTGAATCTTTTAAGCAGCGACCAGGCCCTGGCCCTGCTGGTTGTCCTGGCGGTGGCGGTGATTTACATGGCCAACCGGGTGGGGGTGCTGAGGGGCACACTTTCGAATCATTATCAAAAGCAGCGGTCCTCGAAAATGTAGGACCGCTTTTAATTTAAATTCCGTTCATATTGTTTCACGGTAAAAGGATTTTTGGTTTTGGGCTGGAATACTACATTAAGAAGATTTTGGTACTGGTGCATAAAATTGATTTAATAGCAACGAAATCAACTTAATCACCGGGGGGAGGTATTCGGATGAAAATTAGAAAGGCGGTTATCCCCGCGGCCGGGTTGGGAGTGCGGTTTTTGCCCGCCACCAAGGCGCTCCCCAAAGAGATGATCCCCATCGTGGATAAGCCCACCATTCAATACATCATTGAGGAAGCGGTAAATTCGGGCATAGAGGACATACTGATTATAACGGGTCGCGATAAAAAGGCCATCGAAGATCACTTTGACAAATCGCGCATTTTGGAAGATCATTTGCGCAGCAAAGGCAAAAAGGATTTATTGGAAATTGTCAAGCAAACATCAAGCCTGGCCGACATCCATTATGTCCGGCAAAAGGAGCCTCGCGGGTTGGGACACGCCGTTTACTGCGCCCGCCGGTTTGTGGGCAACGAGCCCTTTGCCGTGCTGCTGGGCGACGACGTTGTGCGCGGCGAGGTGCCCTGCCTGAAACAGATGATGGATTTGTACGAACAGGTTCAGGCTTCCGTTATCGGCGTGCAGGAGGTTCCTTTGGCGGATGTGAGCAAGTACGGCATCATCGATGCCGCACCGTTCAAGGATAATATCTTCCGGATTCACAGCCTGGTGGAAAAACCTGCCCCGGAACAGGCCCCTTCCCGCCTGGCCATCATGGGGCGTTACATCATTGAACCCGAGATCTTTGAGATTCTGGCCCGCACGGGTCCCGGCGCGGGCGGCGAGATCCAGCTCACCGACGCCTTGAAGGTGCTGGCCGGGCAAAAGGAAATGTACGGCCTGGTGTTTGAGGGCAAGCGTTACGATGTGGGCGACAAGCTGGGCTACCTCAAGGCCATGGTGGAATTCGCCCTGGCCCGGCCCGACCTGGCGGAAGAATTCAGGCGTTACCTTGAGGAAATCGTGGTGGAAAAAGATACAGTTTAGCAGATACACATAGTTCTATGAAAGATGCAACCTGTTTCTCAAGTCTTTTGAATTACAGCAGGAGTAGAAGAAATGAACGATACCCGCGGATCATCAACTTAAGCCTGTAATAGGTGATACCGGCGACCAAAAATTGGAGGTTTTATGAGAGTTCTTGTAACCGGCGGAGCCGGCTTTATCGGTTCCCATATTGTTGACGCGCTCGTCGCCCGGGGCGCCCGCACCGCCGTGCTGGACAACCTGTCCACCGGGCGGTTTGAAAACATCGACCCCCGGGTGAACTTTTATAAGGGCGACCTCAGGGACGAAAATTTTGTGCGGGACACTTTGCGGGCGGAAAGGCCGGATTATGTGATCCACCAGGCCGCCCAGATCGACGTGCAGGCCAGCATTGACGACCCGGCGACCGACGCCGCCGTGAATATTACCGGCGCCATCAACCTGCTGGAGGCCTGCCGCGCCTGCGGGGTGAAAAAAATCATCTACGCCTCCTCGGCGGCGGTATACGGCAATCCCCGTTACCTGCCCGTGGACGAGGAGCACCCGCTGCAGCCGCTGTCGGGCTACGGCATATCCAAGCACACCGTGGAACATTACCTGGCGGTTTACCGGGCGCTTTACGGC
The DNA here is from genome assembly GCF_015594625.1 of Desulfallas sp. Bu1-1. GTDB lineage: Bacteria > Bacillota > Desulfotomaculia > Desulfotomaculales > Desulfallaceae > JADNRQ01. Next base: position 288,245 of record NZ_JADNRQ010000001.1, read on the forward strand.
CTTGACTATACCGTGCTGCGCTACGCCAACGTATACGGCCCCCGTCAGGACGCCACCGGCGAGGGCGGCGTGGTGGCCATATTCACGGACCGGTTGCTGCGTGGCGAGCGACCCCAAATTTACGGTGACGGTAAACAGACTCGCGACTTTATCTTCGTGGGGGACGTGGTGGAGGCCAACCTGGCCGCCCTGACGCGCGGCAGCGGCGGTATTTACAACGTCAGCACCGGGATGCCCACCTCGGTAAACGAGTTGTTTGAAACTTTGCGGGAAATAACGGGCAGCGATGTCACGCCGGAATACCACCCGCCCCGCCCCGGGGACATCAAACACAGTTACCTGGACGAAAAAGCGGCCGCCGCCGGGTTGAACTGGCGGGCCGCCAGGGGCCTGGCCGAAGGCCTGCAAGAAACGGTGAAGTTCTATCGCAAGTGACCCAAAAAAGCCGCGGCAAGGTGTTCGCAAAATTAATAACTGTAGTTTGATTTCGCCGCAAAAACCGGTACTTGTATCTGGCGCTCCGGCGGTTTCTACCGTTCGTTTCGCAATTTTACTCTTGAGGCCGGTGAAACTTGTAGCATCCGGTGCTCCACTCACTCCAGACATCCGCCGGATCACCTGCGCTATGGTGTTTTTGCAGTTCAATGAAGTTTATGCCAGGCAAACCGCCGGGGAATAAACAAAAAAGAGTTACCTGTACTAAGGCATTAAATCAGCCGGTTTATCCGGTTTGTCCCGCCTGTAATCGCTATAACCTGCGGGTGAAGCGGCTTTCTTCGCCCCCGGGGTTGTTTTGTTTTGGGCCAGCCCGGCAAGGTACTGCCGGTACATGTCCTCCCGCCGGATATCCTCAATCTTGAAAATTTTAAAATGGGCCGTTTTACACATCGCTTATCGCTCCTCTCGCTGGTGAAAAATGTATAAACAGGCATGACCCAGGTAAAATAAAGTTTGTACATTATATGCAGGTCTATGGCCAAAAAATGTATTTTTCTGGTATAATTACGGGCTAAGAAAGATAAGTATTTTTGGACAAAACTTTTACCGGGGGGGCTAAAAGGATGAGAAAAATTAAATTTGGCACGGACGGTTGGCGGGGCATCATTGCCGACGACTTTACCTTTGAAAACGTGCGCATTGTATCCCAGGCGGTGGCCGGTTATATAAACGACCGGGGCATGGGACACAAGGGCATAGTGGTTGGTTACGACAACCGGTTTCTATCGGACCGGTTTGCCGATACCGTGGCCGATGTAATGATTCAGAACGGCATCAAGGTTTACCTCACCGGCGGCCCGTTACCCACTCCGGTTACCGCGTTTGCCGTCAAGGTGCACGATGCGGCCGGCGCGGTGATGCTGACGGCCAGTCACAACCCGCCCGAATACAACGGTTTCAAATTCATCCCCGATTACGCCGGCCCCGCATTGCCTCACATCACCGGGGCCATCGAGGAAAATATCGCGCGCCTGCAGAGGGGAACCGGACAGATGCGGGGGACGGGCCAGGAACAGGCCGCGGAACTGGCCGTCGCCCCTGAAAACAACGAAGCCCCGGCAATGGCCGCGCGCCCGGAGGAACCCCGCGTAGCGGAACGCGTCATGATCGACCCCCGCCCCGAATATTTTGAACACCTTGAGCAGCTGGTGGACATGAAGGCCATCGGCAGGGCCAACCTGCAGGTGATGGTGGACGCCATGCACGGCAGCGGCATCGGTTACCTGGACGTAATGCTCAAGCGGGCCGGGAACAGGGTCAAGGAATGCCGTTGCCACCGTGACCCGCTGTTCGGCGGCAGTCTCCCCGAGCCCACCAGGGAGTCGCTGGCAGGCGTTTGCCGGTGGATCAGGGAAGAGGGCGCCCGGCTGGGCCTGGCGCTGGACGGTGACGCCGACCGGTTCGGCATTATTGATTCCGGCGGGGTCTTTATCACCCCCAACCGCTTTTTGCCCCTTTTGTACCACCACCTGATCACGGTGAAAGGGATGGTGGGGCCGGTTACCCGCACCGTGGCCACCACCCACATGCTGGACCGCATCGCCCGCAAGCACGGCCAGGAGGTTTATGAGACCGCCGTGGGATTCAAGTACATCGGGCAGAATTTAATGGAAAAGGGGTGCGTGCTTGGCGGGGAGGAGAGCGGGGGCCTGTCCATCAAGGGGCATATCCCGGAAAAGGACGGTATCCTGGCCGGGCTTTTGGCGGCGGAAATGGTGGCGATTCACGACAAGAGCCTCACGCAGCTGGAGGAAGAAATGGCCCGGGAGTACGGCGGCTTATTGTACAGCGAGCGCCTGGACGTTCATACCACACCGGCGCAAAAACAGCACGTGCTGGAAAGGTTGCGGGAGTTCAACCCGGAGGAACTGGCCGGGTCCAGGGTAAGGGAGCGGATCACTCTGGACGGCGTCAAGCTGGTGCTGGAAAGCGGCGAGTGGGTGCTGGTGCGGGCTTCCGGCACCGAGCCGTTGTTTAGAATCTACGTGGAGTCGGAAAAAAGGGAACGAATCGAAGAAATAAGACGCAGCATCCTTCAGGGGTCAGGCCTGTCGTAACTGTAATAACTGTATTATTCAAATAACAAAATATATAAAAATGAAGGCGGGCAACCGGGCATGCAAAATTTGCGGTCAGCAAGCAAGGACTATTGGCTTATTTGTTGACAGTGGCATTTATCACATTCCGTTCATAGTATAATCCGGGAGGTGTCCGCCGTGTTTAAAATAACGGGTCTTACCCGGAAGGACATTATTAACGTGAAAGACTTCTAAACCGGGGCCGGTAAATGGGAAATTATTATGCGTATAATGTACGTCCCTTGGCTTAATGCCAAGGGCTTATTTTTTGAAAATAATTTTTAGTAATAAGATGAATTCGGCTTACAAGCTGTGCTTTCATTTTTTTGGAATAATGAGTGCTAAAAATGAGTGCTAAAACTGAGTGCTAAAACTGAGTGCTAAAACTGGAGGATTATCCGTAAATATGTAGAATTTAACAAAAACAGTTCAAGCCTTATAATAAAAAGCGCGATTGGGTGATGGTGTTGGGTATAACTGTAAAAAAATCATCCTTGGTCACTGGCATGCTCTTTATAATTATATCGACAATCACAATGGCACTATGGCCGCGAACGGCGTCGGCCGACTGGGTGTTGGTGGGGAAACAGGGTTTTTCGCCCGGCTCGGCGTCTGATATATCCCTGTATGTGTACGAGGGAACACCTTATGTAGCCTATAGTGACGGCAACGAGAAAGGCGGAGCATCGGTAATGAGATATAACGGGAGCGGCTGGGTTTACGTGGGAACTGCGGGCTTTTCAGGTGACCTGGCGGCTGACGTTTCTTTGTATGTATACGGCGGAATTCCTTATGTGGCCTATAGTGACGGCAGCCAAGGCGGCCGGGTGACGGTGATGAAGTATAACGGCCTCGTCTGGGAGTGCGTGGGAAACGCGTGTTTTTCAGACGGCGCGGCATCTGATGTGTCTTTGTATGTATACGACGGAACGCCTTGCGTGGCTTATGGTGACGGTGGCCGGGGCGGCCGGGCGACGGTGATGAGGTATAACGGTACCGGTTGGGAGCCCGTGGGAAATGCCGGTTTTTCAACCGGCACGGCATATGGCACGTCTTTACATGTATCCGAGGGGACGCCTTATGTGGCCTATAGTGACGGCAGCCAAGGCGGCCGGGCAACGGTGATGAAGCATGACGGGAGTAACTGGGTCCCCGTGGGGAACCCGGGTTTCTCGGCGGGCCGGGTAGGTGATGTGTCTTTATATGTATCCGGGGGAACGCCCTATGTGGCATACAAGGATGACCAAGAAGGCGGAAAAGCTACGGTAATGAGTTTTGTCGACGGCGACTGGAAAGCTGTGGGAAAGGCGGGGTTTTCGGACGGCCTGGTTTACAACCCATCCTTGTATGTATATAGCGGAATTCCTTATGTAGCGTATGGTGATGATAACCTGGGCGGACGGGCTGCGGTGATGAAGTACGACGGGAACAGCTGGGCGCCTGTGGGACAACCCGGGTTTTCAGGTGTTAGGGCTTATGATACGTCTTTATTTATGCATAATGAAATCCCGTACGTGGCATTTAGGGACGGTAGCAGCACCAAAGCGACGGTGATGAAATATAAAGCGGTTTCCATCGCGCCCGGCCAATCGATGAACGAGGCGAATCTGGATGGCTGTAGCCTGGTGGTTGCCCTTACGGGCGATACCTTTAAGGATGCTGCCCTGGACAAAGCAAACTTTACCTTGAACAACGCGCCCGCCGGGACAACAATCAGCAGCGTTGCATATATTGATGCCACCCATTGCACGCTAAATCTGGCCTTTGATGGGACTGATTTCGATGAAGACGTTGCGGATTTCAGCGTAACAGTATCAGGCGACGAATTGTCGGAAGGGGTAGCTCTGACGAGCAACGCGCTTGTGATTACAGCACTGGTTGAGTCCTGCAACGCCGGCCTGGCGGGGTTGACTTTGAGCAGCGGAACGCTGGCTCCGGCGTTTGACGCGTCGGTTACCGAATATACGGCTGTTGTTGATTACGGCGTGGATGTAATTGAGGTTATCGCGACACCGGCGGACGCCGATGCCGGCATGATGATAAACGGCTGCGCCCTGGGCGGCGGGGTTCCTTTTACGGTTAACCTGAACATGGGAGATAACATGATTGAAATCGTGGTAACCGCCCCGGACGGGGTTACCCGAAAGGTTTACACGGTAACGGTCCGCAGGCAAAGTGACACCGAGTCTCCAACTTGGCTGGCCGGCAGTTCGCTTTCAGCAACGAGCATAGGCCAAACCGGCCTGACCCTTGTCTGGAACGGGGCTGTAGATAACGCGGGAGTTACCGGTTACTGTATTTACCGGGACGGGGAACCCCTGGATACGGTTGCGGGTTCCGTTTATTCCTATGCCATAACCGGCCTGACACCGGGTACCGCTTATACCTTTTGCGTACAGGCGGGAGACGCGGCGGGCAATTGGACTTCCGATGGCCCCACCATCACTGTAACAACCCTGCCCGCGGAAACCCTGGCGGTAACGGGCACCGACCCGGCGGACGGCGCTGTTGGCGTCCCTTTGGACGAGGCCATAGAAGTGTTTTTTAACCGGGACATAACCCGGGGAGCTTATTTTCCCGGGATTAGCCTAACCTGCGCCGGTACGGTTATTGATTATGTGTATGAACTATCCGGTAACGTGCTCACTCTTGACCCGCCGGGTGACCTGGACTACAACGTAACCTGCGCGGTTTACATCCCCGCCGGGGCGGTGGAGGATTTGTCCGGCAATCCCCTCGCGGACGCATACCACTTTAGTTTTTCCACCGTTTCCGGGCCTGACGATGGTAAAAATAAGGATAAAAACAGGGAAAGATTATCATACCCGGAGTTCAGCGCCGGCGTGATCACTTTATCCGATCTTAAAATTACTTATTACAGGGATTACGCCGACGCCCTGATTCCCGCCGGCATCGTGCAAAAATACGTTGACGCCGGGGTTGGCGGTATTGTCGTTGATATCAATACGATTGACAGACCGGTCAATATCACCTTTCCGGCGGGCGTTTTTAAAATCCTGGCGAACAAGGATGCCGGGATAACCCTGGATACCCCGTGGTGCGATCTGGTCATCCCACCCAACACCTTTGGCCCTGGTGGGGACGTTACTGTAAGCGTTAAACCAGTAAAGATAACCGGCAACCTTTCGGGTAGCCTTGTTGCCGCGGGCGGTGCCGCCGGCGTATTGGTAACCGGAGGGGAGATGCGGAAAAAAATGACTTTGGTACTGGCCGGTGATCCCGGCATGGTTGAAGACGTAACGGGCCTGTTTATTTACCGGATCGATGAGAACGGCTCTTACACTTGCGAGGGCGGCACATTGGAAGATGGTAATGTCAAAGTGAATTTGAACCACTTCAGCCAATACGCGGTGTTGGAATTTAAAAATCCTTTTCAGGATATAACGGGCCACTGGGCCGGGAGGGATATTTTATTCATCACCGCGAGGGGTATAGCAAAAGGGGTTGCTCCAAACGCCTTTGAACCCGACCGGGAGGTGACCAGGGCCGAATTTGCCGCGCTGCTGTTGCGCGCCCTGGGGTTGGAGGAGTACCGACCGGGCCAATCCACATTTGAGGATGTTGCCCCCGGCGCCTGGTACTGCAGTGCGATGGAGGCGGCGTACAAAGAAGGGCTGGTCAGCGGCACCGGGAGCGGCAGGTTCGAGCCGGGCCGCACTATTACCAGGCAGGAGGTGGCTGCCATAATGGCCAGGGCGTTGGCTAAAACCGGAGCGGATATTACCCTGGCGGAGGAGGAAAAGGGGGAATTGCTTTCGCGATTCAACGACGCCCCGTCGATCTCTCCCTGGGCGCTGGAAGCCGTGGCCGGGGCGGTTAAGTCAGGCCTGATGCAAGGCAACCCGGATGGCGCCTTTGCTCCCGCGAGCAGGGTTACCCGTGCTCAAGCGGCAGCGATAATATCCAGGTGGATCCAGGGGTCAGGCCTGTCGCAACTGTAATAACTGTATTATTCAAATAACTTAATATATAAAAACGGAGGCGGGCAAACAAGCACGCAATAATTTGCGTTCAAGCAGGCAAGGACTATTGGCGCATTTTTTTAACAGTGGCATTTATCACGTTCCGTTCATAGTATAATCCGGGAGGTGTCCGCCGTGTTTAAAATAACGGATCTTACCCGGAAGGACATTATTAACGTAAAAGACGGTTCTAAACTGGGGCCGGTAAAGGATGTGCACATCGACCCGGTTGAGGGGAAGATCCGGGCCATTGTGCTGGAAGGACCGCGCAGGCTGTTCGGGTTGCTCAGAGCGGGGGGCGATACCGTGGTGCCCTGGGAAAAGATTAAGCTGGTGGGGGTTCATGCCGTGCTGGTGGAAGTGGATCCGAAATCGTAACACCGTCGATTGAAGTAACACTTGGGGCAATGACGGGCTAAGCACCGAATCAAGTGCTCAGGGGTAATATTTTTGTCTGTAGGCATACACTGCTTGTTTGTTGACAGAAATTCCTACACCCTGTTAGAATAAACATGATTTTTTTATCGACCTGGAATACTTTCCATATCAAAATAAATGTGGCTTTAAGCCGCAGGGGAGGTCTGTCAATTGGCAAAGCGCCTGTTTACTTCTGAATCGGTAACCGAGGGACACCCCGACAAGGTGGCCGACCAGATTTCCGATGCCATACTGGATGAAATCATCGGCCAGGATCCCAATGCCAGGGTGGCCTGTGAAACCTTTGTCACCACCGGCCTGGTGCTGGTGGGGGGCGAGATAACCACCAGGTGCTACGTGGACATCCCCCGGGTGGTCCGGGAAACCGTGCGGGAAATCGGCTATACCCGGGCCAAGTACGGGTTTGATTGCGATACCTGCGCCGTGCTTACTTCCATTGATGAGCAGTCCCCCGACATCGCCCTGGGAGTGGACAAGGCACTGGAGGCAAAAACCGGGGAGGAAACTGATCCTGAAATCGAGGCTATCGGCGCCGGCGACCAGGGAATGATGTTTGGGTATGCCACCAACGAAACACCGGAATACATGCCCATGCCCATATCGCTGGCTCATCGCCTGGCCAGGCGCCTGGCCATGGTGCGCAAGACCAGGGAACTGCCCTACCTGCGCCCCGACGGCAAAGTGCAGGTGACGGTGGAGTACGAGGACGGGCGGCCGGTGCGCCTGGACACCATTATTGTTTCCGCCCAGCATTCTCCCCGGGTGGAGATGAACGTGATCCGGGAGGAAATCGTGGACAAGGTGATCAAGCCGGTGCTGCCCCGGGAAATGATAGATTCAGGCACCCGGATCCTGATCAACCCCACCGGCCGGTTCGTGGTGGGCGGGCCGCAGGGGGACGCCGGGCTGACGGGGCGCAAGATCATCGTGGATACATACGGCGGTATGGCGCGGCACGGCGGCGGCGCCTTTTCCGGCAAGGATCCCACCAAGGTGGACCGTTCCGCCAGTTACGCCATGCGCTACGTGGCCAAGAACATCGTGGCCGCCGGGCTGGCGGACAAGTGCGAGGTGCAGGTGGCGTATGCCATCGGGGTGGCCCGTCCCGTATCGATTATGGTTGAAACCTTCGGTACCGGCAAGGTGGACGAAGAAAAACTGGTCAAAGTGATCAAAGAAGTGTTTGACCTGCGCCCCGCCGCCATCATCCGGGACCTCGACCTGCGCCGGCCGATCTACAAAAACACCGCTGTTTACGGGCACTTCGGCCGCCGGGACATCGCCCTCCCCTGGGAGAGCACCGACAAGGCCGGCATCCTCAGAAAAGCATTTACCTAAGGGGTCAGGCCTGTCGTAATTGTAATAACTGCATTATTTGGATATATTAAAATTTATATTTAAGCAATTCAATTGATCTCTATCGATGACCATTTCGTTAAAAAATGCCGGGTGGATGGATGCCCGGCATATTTTTAATAGTTTCTCCTGTAAAAGATTCAATTTAAGCAGGGTTTTGTGTAAATTGGAAGGTTGCATGCGAGTTTTGGACAACCCACCGGTACCCGTGACCGGGCGGCCTTTGTGTTGCGCAAGCTGGAAAGCGCTGGTTGGCACACCGCGGAAATTTATAGCGATTACAAGCAATTCGTTATTTTGAACAATTATGTCATCCGCATTCTGGAAATACAAGATAAGACCCGCTGAAACCGGCAGGCCGAACGCGTTAGTGTTGCTGTTGGAAAAAGTGGCCTGGTGTGTTAAAAGCTTTTGATTCTGTGCCAGCGGGGAAAACGCGAATTTAATGCGACAACAGAGAACCGTCCCCGGGTGTCGCAGGTACCAGTTGACCCGGCATTTTTTAACTAAGTTAAACCTGCGACAACATAAATGGTATGAAAGAATCAATACCGGTATGCGATTTGGAACTATTGTTCTGCAGATTGTATCCATGTTATAATGTTCGTGATTTGGGAGTAGACGGGGAGTAATAGCCGTGCGGTTGTTTGATATTATTCCGGACAAGCTGTTCAGCGTGCTGGCCAGTCCCCTGAAGGAGGATTACGCGGCCATCCTGTTCAAAATTTACGAGCAGTACCTTCTGACCACTTTCGGCATTGAGCGGGAAGTGCTGGTTGATATTATCGTTGATTATATAGAAGAAAAACAGGAAAACGATTATTTCGGCCGCGCCCTGGATGACGAAATTTGGGAGGAGTCCCTGGACAACCCCACCGGTGCCCGTGACCGGGCGGCCTTCGTGCTGCGCAAGCTGGAAAGCGCGGGCTGGCTCACCGTGGAAACTTACAGCGACTATAAGCAATACGTCACTTTGAACGATTATGCCATCCGCATTCTGGAAACGCTGGATAAGATCCGCCAGAACCGGCAGACCGAATACCAGGGGTTTGTTTTCGCCACCTACACCTTGCTGTATTCCGCCGAGGCCGACCGGCAGGGCAACCTGGCCCTGGAAAAGGCGTACGAACAGACCGAACAGCTGATCAACGGCCTCAAGTCCCTCAACCACAACATCAAGCGCTACATCGAACGGGTGCTGTCCCAGAAAAACCCCGGGGAAATTTTGCGCATGCATTTCCAGGATTATAAAAAGGAAATCATCGACCACAGCTACCACCGGCTAAAAACCTCCGACAATGTTTCCCGCTATCGTCCCCGCATCATCAAGAAGATTAACACATGGCTTAACGATACCGCCTGGGTGAACCGGGCCGCCGACCTGGATGTCAGGCGTATGCGCTTCCCCGACCGGGATGCGGCCAGAAAAGAGTTGTACCGCAAGTTGAACTACATCCGGCAATCCTACGTAACCATGGACAGCCTGCTGGAGGAGATCGACCGGCGCAACGCGCAGTACGCCAACGCGTCCTTTTTGCAGCTGAAGTATATATTGAACAGCAGTAAAAACACCGAAGGCCAGTTGCTGGACATCTTAAAGCACCTGGCCGGGCTGCGCACCGGGGGACAATTGCGGGCCGACGATCCCCTGCCTGAGGCGCTCGAGTCCCTGTACAGCATTTTTACCCAGGGTTACCTGGACGCCGGATCGTTGTATACTGCGCGGGAGAACAGCAAGAATCACCGGCCGGAGGAGATGAGCCTGCCCGAGGGGCCGGGCGAGGAGCAAAAGAGCAGGCGTCTCCAGCACTACAGGGAGATGCTGGCCCGCCGGATGACGCGGGAGAAGATCAACGATTACGTCCTGGAAAAGCTCGCCGGCAGGCCGGACATCACGGCGGAAGAACTGGGCATCAGGGACATGGAAGATTTCATCAAACTGATTTACATAGCTGCCTACTCCCCTTCCCGCCTGGCCAAGTACCGGGTGGATTTCAAACTTAATCAAAGGATTACCACCGCAGAGGGGTTCAGTTTTAAAAACATTCGGATCAGGCGGAAGTAAAATATTTTTGTTTTCAAGGCGGGTTGGTGGAATGGATTTCAATTTTCAACCTTTCAACACCTGGCACCAAAGGGAGCGGGAGGAATTTACCCGGATCGTCAACAAGCTTTTGGCCGTCACCTTTATTACCAGGAAAAACGAGGAGGACAGGCGGGATTATTATTTTATCGAGCGCAACGAGGGGCTGTTCCGGGATTACCTGGCGCTGGCCGGCTGGACTCTGGTGGCGGACAAGTCTTACGGCGTGTACCAGGTGATCAATGAGTTTGCGTTTAACCGGTTGCGGCTCAAACTGGAGGAAAGCATCATCCTGCTGATCATCCGCCTTTGTTACGAGGAAAAGCGCAAGGAAATCAACCTGGCCGACAATATCATGCTGCGGGTGCGGGAAATCCAGGAAAAATACGCCGCCCTGCAGATTCGCAAACGACCCATTGATAAAAAGAGCCTGCGGGAAACGGTGGCCCTGCTGAAGCGCTTCAACATTCTGCGCCCGCTGGACGCCGACGCCACCGACCCGGAATGCCGGCTGGAAATATTCCCCACCATTCTTTTTGCCGTCCGGGTGGAGGATGTCCGCAGTATCCACGATAAGCTGGACACCTACCGGGATTCCGGGAACGGCGCGGCGCCGCCGGGTGAGGATGAGGATGATGGCGAGGATGAGTAAATACGGGCACAAGGCAGTCGCGCCGCTGAAGAAAGGTGAGGGTAGATGAAAGAACTGACCCGGATCAAGTTGATCAACTGGCACTACTTTGTCAACCAGACCATTGAGATTAACGGCAGCACGCTGATCACCGGCGACAACGGCAGCGGCAAGTCCACCATCCTGGACGCCCTGCAGCTGGTACTGGTGGCTGATTTGCGCAGGATCAAGTTCAACGTTTCCGCCTTTGATGAAACCAGGCGCAACCTTTTAGGCTACCTGCGCTGCAAGACGGGCAACGATTCCGAAGACGGCCGGGTGTACCTGCGTTCCGGGGATATCACTTCCTACGTGGCACTGGAGTTTTACGACACCGTCAAGAATAAATACTTTATTCTGGGCGTGGCGGTAGACTCCTACGCCGATAACGCCACCTGGGACAGCAAGTATTTCAAGATTGAGGACTGCCGCCTGGAGGATTCGCTGTTCATGGCGGGTAATCGCCCTTATAACATCAAGGAATTGAAGGGGGCGTTGCGGGGCAGGAGGGCCACCGTTTATGCCACTGCGGAATTTTATCGCAAGGACCTGCTGGTCAAGCTGGGATCGCTGAACGAGCGGTTCTTTTCTCTGTTTGTCAAGGCCATATCCTTCAAGCCCATCACCGACATCAGGCAATTTGTTTACTCGTACGTGCTGGAGGAACGCCACATCAACATTGATGTGATGCGGGAGAACTTGCTTCGCTATAAGGAATACAGCGACCTGGCGGCCCAAACGAGGGAAAAAATCGGGGCGCTGGAAAAGATCCTGGACAAGCACGCCGAGGTCGCCCGGGAAAAGGAAAAGGTGCTGGTACAGGAATACCTGATCAGGCGCGGCACCCGGGACCGGGCGGCAGGCGAGCTGGAGGAAAATACCCGGCAGGAACGGGCCAAACGGGACGAACTGGCCGGGCTGGAGGACGAGTTGATCCGGGTGCGGCAGCGGATGCTCGAGCTGGAGCGGGATTACGAAGATCACCGGGATACTCTGGCTGCCAACAAGACTTTCCAACTGGTGGATCGCTTGAACCGGGAAATTATTGACCTGAAGAACAGGCTACAGGAAATACAGGCCGAGCGGAACCGGGTTGCCGCCACCGCCGGCGCGGAGGCCCGGGCGTTGCGCAACCTGCGGGACAGCGCCGGGGAGGAATTGCTGGGGGCCGGGGAAATGGACCGCCTGGAAGCGCTGGCGGCGCTGTTGGAAGAAGTGGCCCGCGGCAGGGTGCCGGTGGGCGCGGCTGCGGGTTCCGGTGTCGATGCGGGTGTCGCCACTGGTGCCGGTACTGCCGCGGCCGGTGCGGGGGCGGCTGTGATTGCAAGTGTGGATGCCGGAAACGGGACCGGCGGCGCAGGTCCGGATGATGCTACCGGCGCCGGCGGGGATGCCGCCGTGGCAGCCACCGCCCGCAGGTTGGCCGAAGGACAGGCGCTGCTGGCGGCCATTGCCGCCCGCGTTAATGAGCAGTTGTGGGAGTGCAACGGCAAAACCAGGCAGCTGCGGGACGAGGAACAGCAACTGCTGCGGGAACTGGAAAGCCTGCGTAACAAGAAGTTTGTTTATGACCGCCGGGTCACCGAATTGCGGGACCTGATCGCTCAGAGTTTCCATAAGCGGGGGCAGAATGTCATCCCCGCCGTGCTCTGTGAGTTGCTGGAAGTGCCCGACGAGAAGTGGCAGGACGCGGTGGAGGGGTGGCTCAACACCCAGCGCTTCGACCTGATCGTGGAACCCCAGCACTTTGATTACGCCCTGGGCGTATACGAGCGGTACAAGCGCAAGCACAACATTTCCGGGGTAGGCCTGGTGAATACGGGTAAGGTGTTGAAGTTCCTCAACCGGGTGGAAAAGGGATCGCTGGCCGAGGAAGTACGCTCGGAAAACAAGTACGCTTTGGCTTACGTGCGCCAGCTGATGGGTAACGTGATGAAGTGCGAGCATGAGCATGAGCTCAAGCTGCACCGGCGGGCTATTACTCCCACCTGCATGACCTACCAGAACAACGCGGCGCGGCAGATCCACTTCCATGTTTACGAGACTCCCTTCATCGGCGAGCGGGCTTTCGCCCGGCAGATCGCCCGCAAGGAAGCCCGGTTGGCGGAGGTGCTGGCCGAGTTAAAACTGCTGGAACGGCGGGCCGGGTCGTTGCAAGCGCTGCTACCCCTGTGTGCGGGCCGGGATGAAAAATATATTTTCATCCGGGAACGCCTGGGCGTATTCCGCCGGCTGGAGGAAACCCGCGCCAGGCTCCGGGAGAAACAGCAAGAACTGTCTGCCATCGATACCACGGGCATTGCGGAAATCCAGAATAAAATGAAGCAGCTGAAGCTGGAAATCGAGGCGACGGGTAAACTTATTGAAGAAAAGGTGGGCGCCAGGGGTCGCCTGGAAGGTGATCTGGAACGGATTACCGGCGCCAGGGCCGCCCTGGAAACGGCGGCGGATCAGGCGGAGGAAGATTTAAGGTCGTTTAGTGAGGCCCACCCCGGCGTTGCCGAAGTGGGAGCAAAAAGATACGAGCGGGAACGCCGCAAAAAAACGCCCGGGGAGATTGCGGCCAATTTCCTGCACAACCGCAAGTCCCTGGACACCTTGATTTATAATAAGCGGCAGGAACTGGCCGAGCTATTGATCGGGTACGCCAACCGTTACCAGTTCGGCGGGAGGGTGGACGCTGACGACGTCGAGGAATTCCGGGCGGAATACGACAAATTGACCCGCAGTGAATTGCCCGAATACGAGGAAAAAATCAACCAGGCTCAGAAAGAGGCTGAAATTGAGTTTAAAGAACATTTTATCTTTAAACTGCGGGAGAACATTGAAAATGCCCATACCGAATTTAATTTTCTCAATGACGCCTTGAAGGGCATCACCTTTGGCACCGACAGCTACCGTTTTCTGGTCAAGCCTTCCGAGCAGCACCGCAAGTTTCACGACATGATCATGGATACCGACATGGTGGAGGGCGGCAGGTCGCTGTTTGATTCCATGTTCCGGGAGAGGCACAAGGAGGCCATGGACGAGTTGTTTGACCGGATTATCAACCTGCCTCCCCAGTACCTGCCGGAAAGCATCGCCGAATTTACGGATTACCGTACTTTCCTGGATTACGACATTAAAATTTACCACAGCAACGGCGAAACTTCCACCTTCTCCAAGGTTTGCCGGGAGAAGTCCGGCGGAGAGACCCAGACCCCGTATTACGTGGCCATCGTGGCCTCCTTCGTGCAGCTTTACCGGGCCAAGACCAACCGGGACAGCATCAGGTTGATGATGTTCGACGAGGCTTTTAATCGCATGGACAGCGACCGGGTGGAAAACAGCCTGCGGTTTATCCGGGAACTGGGGATGCAGGCCATCATCGCCGCGCCCACCGACAAGTGCGAGTACATCGCGCCCCATGTGTCCACCACCCTGCTGGTATTGCGGGACGGCCATTACAGCTGGATTGAGGATTATCACCAGCTCAAACTGGAGGCTGCCGGGCAGTTTAAACAAGCCGCGGTGCTTGGCCAGTCGTAGTTTTGGGGATTGACCACGAAGGGGAGCGCAACGTGAATCCACGTATGAGAATTGTCCCGGAGGTGAGAGGTGAGGCCATGAAGGAAGCCGGTTTTTTGCTGCACAGGCTCCTGGACAAGTATGAAAACAGTGTGCTGTACAAGGGAACCACGCGGAGCAACCGGCGTGTCTGGCTGCATTTCAACCGGCGCAACCTGCCCCGCTATTTCGATGATTCCACGGCGCGGCACAAGGAAAATATCAATGAAGCGGCCCGGTTCCTTGAGGACCGGGGCCTGGTGGAGATCGCCTGGGAACGGTTTGAAGAAGGGAACCTGATTAAAAAAATTGCCCTTAATCTTGATCACCTGCGGGAGGCATACAACTTTCTGGGCCGCCGCCCCAGGGAGGACAAGGAGAACCGGGTGGCCGGGCTGGCCAGGCAGTATGCCCGGGGAGCGGCTCCCTGGGTGAGGGATTTCTTGCACTACGTGGCTGACCGGGTGGAAAGCGGGGAAAGCGTGGCCCGTTACCTGGATATTAATGATCCCGACCGGGCCGCGGCGCTGTTCAAAGCCGTAAAGGAAGCGGGGCTTTTGGGGGAGGAAACCCCCAGGCGCGTGTTCAGCCAGCGGGTACTGGGATCCACCAAGGCTTTCGACGCGGTGGCGGGCGCGGTGGCCCGGGTGGCGGCGGATTTTCACCCGCAGTTTCGCGAAACCGGCGGTTGCGGTACGGTGGAGACCGGCGCGGTACTGGCCGAACTGGGTATCGTGGATAACCCCGGCCATATATTTATCAGCGGCGGTCTGCAATTTATTGTAAATGGAAAGTTGATCGACGTCGCGGATTTTTACCCCGATCTGGGTATCTCCACGGAATTGGCCGGGAGGATGCGGGTTGCCGCAGTAACCGCCGACTATATCATTACCATCGAAAACCTGGCTGCGTTTTACAGTTTTATCAAGACCAACCGGGGCAATTTTCTGGCCGTCTACCTGGGAGGCTACCATAACTCGCTGCGCCGCAACTTCCTGCGAAAAATCAGGGAACACCTGGATACAACCGGAATAAGCAAGCCGTTTTATCACTGGGGCGACATAGATTATGGCGGGTTTGATATTTTCGTGCACCTGCGGGATAACTGCCTGGCGGATTTGCGCCCGGTATTCATGGACGTAAATACCCTGGAAAAATACAGGGCATTTTGCCTGCCTTTCAACGACCGGTACGCCAAAAAATTGCGCAAGCTGCTGGCGGACCCCGGTTACCGCGTTTTTCACCCGGTGCTGGCATATATGCTGCAAAATGGAGTTCGCCTGGAACAGGAGTGCATTGAACCTTATATGAAGTAACAGTACCGCCGTTATCGTTTCGCCCGGCGTTCCTCCGGGTGGAGATGAAAGTGGTATTAAAACTTAACCCCTTTCCTGCACCCGGAATTCCGAAGGTGTCCGTTTTTCAAATTTCTTGAACACTGCGGTAAAGTAACTGTTATTGTTGTAGCCTGCCGAGTAGGCAATTTCGTCGATGGTCTTGTCCGTGTTAAGCAATAGTTTTTTTGCGTCGCATCCCCCCCCGAACATACGGGGGGGTTTTTGCATATTGTAGGTTAAAGGCTGATGGGGGGTGTGGTAGATTGGTTGCTGTATACGCGCTGTCGGTGTTTTTCCTGGGGTGGCTGGCCCTGGTGTTGTCCCGGGTATTACGCCTGTATTTGGCGATGCGCAAGCCGGCCGGGAGAACGGCAGGCGGGCCTGGCGCCGGAGCCGGGGTGTGGGCCGGACCGGGTTTCGGGCCGGGGGCAGCCGGTAGCCGCACCCCGGGCGTTGAGCGCCTGCAGCGGCTGGCGGTATTGGTGCGGGACCGGGCGGATTACGCTGAAGGTTTGGTGCGACGTCTGGTTGCCGGCCTTAACCGGTACCCGGCTATGCAAACGGTACTGGTGGACGGCGGGTCGTCCGACGAAACTTCCCTGATCCTGGAACGGCTCGCATTTCGCTTCAACCTGGGCTTTTGCCGGCTGGAAGACCTGGGCCCGGTTTGTCCCAGGACATCATCCCTGAACATCTTCATGGAGACCCCGGATTGCTGCCGGGCCGCCTGTTTTGCAAAGTGCGGGCCTTCACCGGGGGGATCCATTGAAACAAGCGGGTTGCCGGTACCTGTCCATTGCCTGGATTTGTGCCATGTTTCCGGCAAGAAGCTGTTAAGAATTAATTTGTTCGATACGGTGCATTTTTCTTTCCGAAACGGAGGTTAATCCTTTATTTTGTCGAATTGTAATATTTTGAGGTGAAGGGTGTTTGTACAGGGTAAGAAGGCTGCCGCATATTTTATATACCTGGATGGTAATCGGGCTGGGCTTATGGCTATTGGTTTATACTTTTCCCCACCTGGATCTGGACCGGGGCCGGGAACTACTGGTTATGGCGGCCCTTGCCGTGCTGGCGGAATGGCTGGCTGTAGTTTTTCCCCAGGGTCAATTGTCCGGGGGGTTTGCCGTCATCCTGGCTACATACCTTATTTTCGGTCCGGTGGCCACGGTTTGGGTCAACTGCCTGGCCACGGCCTTTGCCCAGGGCGTGGCCAACCGGGGCAACCCCCTGCGCACCACGCTGTTTAACGCCTTTCAGTATGTTCTGGTGGTGCTGGTTGCCAATTTTCTTTACGCGCTGGCCGGCGGCGACGCCGGCAGGGCACTGAACTGGTCCAACGTCCCGCCCCTGGCGGTATTCATGCTGGCTTATTTCGGTCTCAACCAGCTGATGGTATATTTATATACATTGCCGGTGCGGCGGGGCTACCCGCTGTTTCACTGGCTGGACGCGCTGCGCTGGGACGGCCTGACTTACTTGCTGGCCGCACCCATTGGGCTGCTCATGGGCATGCTTTACTCCAAAACCGGCGTTTACGGTACGGTGTTGCTGTTTCTCCCCGTCCTGGCGGTGCAGTTTGTGCTGCGCTTTTACGTGCACCTGGAACTGGCCAACCGGGAACTCCGGGTGCTATACGAGGTGGCCAGGCGGCTGGGAGGCAGCCTGCAACTGGAGGAAATCATGGACCTGGTGTTGAAGGAAACCAGACGGGTGATTAATTTCCATACCGGTGTCATTTACCTGTGGTCGGAGGAAAACAAGTGCTACCTGGTGGGGGCGGCTTACGGCCCGCACGCCCGGCTGATTAAAGGCTCGGCGATTCAGCGGGGGGAAGGTTTTCTGGGATTGGCGCTGGAAAACGGCGAGCCCCAGCTGGTAGACGATACCAGGTCGGATGTGCGCACAGCCGGCGACCTGGGGTTGACCCAGGTCCACCGTTCCATGCTGGTCGTTCCGCTCTTGGCGGAGACCGAGGCGGTGGGGCTTCTTGTGCTGGGGGACAAGCGGGCCGGCTTTTTTGAGGAAAAGCACCTGCGACTGGTCACCATTATCGCCGGGCAAACCGCGGTGGCCATAGCCAACGCGCAGCTTTACCGCAAGCTGAAGGTTGCGTCGATCACCGACGGCCTCACCGGGCTGTATAACTACCGGTATTTTTATCACCGGGCCCTCGGGGAGCTGGAGCGGGCCCGCCGCTGTGGTGACAATCTTTCTCTGGTGATGCTGGACATTGACCATTTCAAGCAGATCAACGACCGGTACGGGCACCTGGCCGGGGATATGGTGCTGTCCGGGGTGGCCGGGGTGATCCGGTCCGAAAAGCGCGCCTGTGACCTGGCGACCCGCTACGGCGGCGAGGAGTTTGCCCTGTTGATGCCCCAAACGGGTCCTGCCGAGGCAATGCTCGTGGCGGAAAGGCTGCGGAAGGCCGTACGGGAAAATCTGTTTGAGGTGGAGGGCACGCGTATCCAGGTGCGCATCAGCGTGGGAGTGGCGACTTACCCTGCGCACGCCTCCGACCTGGCCGGGTTGATTAATGCCGCCGACAATGCTCTTTACCGGGCCAAGGAATCCGGCCGGGACCGCAGCATCGCCTTTTCCCGCGGCCGGGCTTGAATGCAAATGTGACACCCTAATTGAACATGTCCAACCTCGGCCGTCTAAAAATATCAAATGAGATGCCGGGCCATGCCACCGACCCGGTTAATGCCGCTACTTGAAGTGGTTTTCTTAAAGCAACTTAAGCGCATATCCGAAATGATAGTTTTCAAGAGAAACCAAGCAAAATTGAAGCCCGCGTGGTGGTTGAAATGTGGAAAAACCTGGTTGAGGCCGTCCTGGAATTGATTTACCCGCCCCGCCGCGCATGTCCCCTGTGCGGGGGTGGTAGCCCGGACGCCTCGGTATGCCCTGCCTGCGAGCGCCTGTTGGAGGGCTATGCCGGAGAGACCATTTGCCCGGTTTGCGGTAGTTTCGGTAAACCCGGCGATCCCCCGGGGAGAAAGACCAACAACTACTGTTTTTATTGCCGCGGCGGAACTCGCCCTTTCGACCTGGCCCGGTCGGTGGGGCCGTACGAGGGGCCGCTGCGGGATGCGGTGCACCGTTTCAAGTATCGCGGCATAAAAACCCTGGCCCGGCCGCTGGGCGCTTTAATGGCTGAAGCGGCCGGGCGCGAGCGTGCTTTCGCCCGTACTCAGGCGCTGGTGCCCGTCCCCCTGTTTCACCGCCGTGAGCGGCAGCGAGGGTTCAACCAGGCCCTGCTTTTGGCCCGGGAACTGGAGGGGTTGCTTGGGGTGCCGGTACTGGAACGCGCGGTCGTCAAGATCAGGGAAACGCCGCCCCAGGCGGAACTGCCCGGGCGGGAAAGATTGCATAATTTATCCGGTTCCTTTGTTGTTGCCGACGCGAGGCCGGTGGAAGGAAAAGTAATTACTGTTGTTGACGACGTTTTTACCACCGGTACGACTGCTTCCATTATTTCCCAGATATTGCGACAGGCCGGCGCAAGGCAAATTTTGGTCCTGACCTTTGCCGGGACGCGTAGATACGGGGAAAATTGACAAATGAAACGGCATCCGTTCGATTATTCCGACAACGATCAACTTTTATTTTAAACTATTCACAACTTCAACCCCTGAAAACACGGGTTATTAACAGACTTATCCACATTATCCACAGCTTTTGGGGTTGAAAACAATGTTCAACAGGGGGATTTTCGACACGGCGATTGGGGTGGTAAAAAAAATGTTTCCGGGTTGGAGCACGGGGTGCATTGCGGTACCTGAAGCCGTATAACGCCGGTGTGCCAACTCTTGACAGGTTCCGGGCGATGTGATAAGATTACTCCACGTGAGTCGCCAAGACCACGGGATTATTCTTTAGGAGGAATGTTTTAGTGTTAGGTAAGGTCAAGTGGTTTAGCAAGGAGAAAGGCTACGGTTTTATAGAAAGGGAGGACGGAGGCGACGTTTTCGTCCACTTTTCCGCCATCCAGGAAGATGGTTTTAAAACCCTGATGGAGGGCCAGGAAGTGGAATTCGATATAGTTGAAGGTGCCCGTGGTCCACAGGCTGCCAACGTAGTGAAGCTGTAGCAAACCGGTACCCCGGCATATGCCGGGGTTTTTTAATTTTTATGTGTAAAATTGCGCAAAATGGAAGGATTTATCTCGATTTTAGGGAATAATATAATGACTACTCGCTCGAAAGGAGTTGGGAGTATGAAGGTTCTGGTAAGGGGCAGAAATGTTGATGTAACAAGCGCTTTAAAAGAATACGTGGAAAAACGGGTGGGTAAATTAACGAAGTTCCTGGATGATGTTGACGAAGCTACCGTTATTCTGGTGGTGGAAGGCGACTCGCACAAGGTGGAGGTAACCGTTCCGTTTAACGGGATGATCCTGCGCGGCGAGGAAGCCACCGGTGACATGTATGCTTCCATTGATCTTGTGGTGGATAAACTGGAGAAACAAATAGAAAAGTACAAGGGTAAGCTGGCCCGCCGCCGCGGGGCCGGTGAACAAAAGGCGGCCGCCGGGGTCCCGCTCCCCGGCGGTGAAGAAGAAGGCCCGACCGTGGTGAAGACCAAGCGGTTCGCCATCAAGCCCATGCCGGTGGAAGAGGCGGTGCTGCAGATGAACCTGCTGGGCCACAACTTTTTCGTGTTTTCCAACGCCGAGACCGAGCAGGTCAATGTTGTTTACAAGCGTAAGGACGGCAATTACGGGCTGATTGAGCCGGAGTTTTAGACAGCCGGTGATTGAAAGGGGACAGGTGACTTTAAAAAAGCGGCCTGCCCCCTTTGCTTCGGGGTAACAAGCCGGCCCGCCTTGCAGGCGCGCCTCCAACCTCTCCAGTGAACAGTTGCAGGGTAATGATCAAAGTGTTAGAATAGTAATGATATGGGCGAAAGCATAAGGGAACCGCTATGGTTCCTTGCTTTTATTTTGCTTCGAGGGATGAAGTATAAAAAGCGCGCGTAAAGGGAACTGATTCAAGGCGGCGCTTTTTTGGAGAAAGGTGATTATTCCATGCTAAAATTTATACGCAACTGGTTAGATGATAATTCCAAAGAAATCAAGCGGTTGCAAAAAATCGTGGACCGGGTCAACGCGCTGGAGCCGGAGATCAGCGCCCTTTCCGACGCCGAACTGCAGGCCAAAACCCCGGAGTTCAAGGGCCGGCTGGAGCGGGGCGCCACGCTGGACGATATTCTGCCCGAGGCATTTGCGGTGGTGCGGGAGACGTCGAAGCGGGTGCTGGGCATGCGCCATTTCGACGTGCAGCTCATGGGCGGGATCGTGCTGCACCAGGGCCGGATAGCCGAAATGCGCACCGGTGAAGGGAAAACCCTGGTGGCCACCCTGCCGGTATACCTGAACGCGCTGGAGGGGCGCGGGGTGCACGTGGTGACGGTGAACGACTACCTGGCCCGCCGGGACAGCGAGTGGATGGGCCGTATCTATAAGTTCCTGGGCCTGTCCGTGGGGCTGATCGTGCACGGTCTGGATTGGAACGAGCGCAAGCATGCTTATCGCTGCGATGTTACCTACGGCACCAACAATGAGTTCGGATTCGACTACTTGCGGGATAACATGGCCCTGCGGCCCGAGCAGCTGGTGCAGCGGGAGTTGAACTACGCCATCGTGGACGAGGTGGACAGCATCCTCATCGATGAGGCCCGCACGCCGCTGATCATCTCCGGCCAGGCCGACAAGGCCACCGATCATTATTACACTTTCGCCCGCCTGGTGCCGAAATTGAAGCGGGATACCGACTACACTGTTGATGAAAAAGCGCATACCGTGGTGCTCACCGAGGAGGGCGTGGCCAGGGTGGAGCAGATGCTGGGCGTGCAGAACCTGTTTGATGATGTAAACATGGAGCTTACCCACCACCTGAACCAGGCCCTGAAGGCCCACGCTCTGATGAAACGGGACCGCGACTACGTGGTCAAGGACGGCCAGGTGATCATCGTCGACGAGTTCACCGGCCGCCTGATGTTCGGGCGCCGCTACAGCGACGGCCTGCACCAGGCCATTGAGGCCAAGGAGGGCGTGCGCATCGAGCGGGAATCCCAGACCCTGGCCACCATCACGTTCCAGAATTATTTCCGCATGTTCAAAAAGCTGGCCGGGATGACGGGCACCGCCGAGACCGAGGAGGAGGAATTCCGTAAAATCTATAACCTGGACGTGGTGGTGATCCCCACCAACAAGCCCATGATTCGCAAGGACCTGCCCGATGTGGTGTACAAAACCGAGCAGGCCAAGTTCCGGGCGGTGGTGGAGGAGATTGCCGCGCGGCATGCCACGGGCCAGCCGGTACTGGTGGGTACCATCTCCATTGAAAAATCCGAGATCCTGAGTGAGATGCTGCGCAAACGGGGGATTCCCCACCAGGTGCTCAATGCCAAGTACCACGAGAAGGAGGCTGAAATCGTGGCCCAGGCCGGGCGGCTGGGCGCGGTGACCATTGCCACCAACATGGCGGGGCGCGGCACGGACATCCTGCTGGGCGGCAACCCCGAATTCCTGGCCCAGGCCGAACTGCGGGGGCGGGACGATTACGACCCGGACGACCCCGCCTGCGCCGGGATGTACCGCCGGACGCTGGAGAAATACCGGCGGCAGTGCGAGGAAGAACACCGCAAGGTGGTGGAACTGGGCGGGCTGCATATCATCGGCACTGAACGGCACGAGAGCCGCCGCATCGACAACCAGCTGCGGGGTCGCGCCGGCCGCCAGGGGGATCCGGGTTCCAGCCAGTTTTTCAGTTCCCTGGAAGACGACCTGATGCGGCTGTTCGGCTCCGATAATATTGCCGGAATAATGGATAAACTGGGATTGGAAGAGGATGTGCCCATCGAGCACAGCCTGATCACCCGGTCCCTGGAAAGCGCCCAGAAGCGGGTGGAAAGCCGCAACTTCAGCATCCGCAAGCACGTGCTGCAGTACGACGACGTGATGAACCAGCAGCGGGAGATTATTTACGGGCAGCGGATGAAGGTGCTCCTGGAGGAAAACCTCAAGGACGTGGTGCTGCAGATGATTAATGATGTAGTGGCCCGGTCGGTGGATATTTACGCACCCGAGGGCGTCATCCCCGAGGAATGGGACCTGGAGGGGCTGTTGACCTATGCCGACCAGCTCTACCTGCCGGGGCACGGGCTGGTGCCCGGGGACCTGGAGGACATGGGCCGCGAGGCGATAAAGGAGTTCCTTGCGGAAAAATCAGTGGCGGCTTACGAGGCCCGGGAAGCCGAGCTGGGCGCCGGATTGCTGCGTGAACTGGAGCGGATGGTGCTGCTGCGCATCGTGGACGAAAAGTGGATGGACCACCTGGACGCCATGGACCAGCTCCGGGAGGGCATCGGCCTGAGAGCCTATGGCCAGAAGGACCCGCTGATCGAGTACAAGTTCGAGAGCTACCAGATGTTCCAGAACATGGTGGATGCCATCCAGGATGACGTGGTGCGCTACGTGTTCCGGGTCAACGTGGTTCAGGCACCCCGGGAGCGACAGACCGTGGAAAACAAGTACCGGGAGGAAGGACCGCAGCGGCCCGTGCGCCGGGAGAACAAAGTGGGCCGCAACGACCCCTGCCCCTGCGGCAGCGGTAAAAAATACAAAAAATGCTGCGGCAAATAGAAGGGGGTCAGGCCCTTCCTAACTGTAATAACTATATATTCTGATAAATTAATTATCACTCGGAACATGCATAATGTCATGATTTAAAGTATTCATAAATAAAAGGAGGAGAGAGAGTTTGTTCATTGAGCTGCGCAGGGAACTTGAGCCCCTGGTGAAGAAAATCGAAGATTTGAGGGTTTCTCTTTGACGTTGCCGGCAAGGAGCAAAAAATAGCCGAGCTGGAACAGGAGATGGCCCGCCCGGGATTCTGGGACGACCCTTCCCGGGCCCAGGAAGTGACGCAGGCCCTGACCGGGCTCAGGGAGCGCATCGCCGCCTTCGGCGAGCTTTCCGGGGCGCTGGAGGACCTGGAGGTGCTAATCGACCTGGGTGAAGAGGAGGATGACGAATCGCTGGCCGGGGAGGCCAGGTCGGCCCTGGCCGGTTTGCGCAAGCGGGTTGCAGATATGGAACTGCAGGTAATGCTCAGCGGCCCCTACGACAGCAACAACGCCATTGTTTCCTTGCACGCCGGGGCCGGCGGCACCGAAGCCCAGGACTGGGTGGAAATGCTGCTCCGGATGTACACCCGCTGGGCGGAAAACCGGCGGTTCAAGGTGAACATCATGGATTTGCTGCCCGGCGACGAGGCGGGGGTGAAAAGTGTCACCTTCGGCGTGGCGGGCAGGAACGCGTACGGCTACCTGAAATCCGAAAAAGGGGTGCACCGGCTGGTGCGCATTTCCCCCTTTGACGCCGCGGGCCGCAGGCATACCTCCTTCGCTTCGGTGGACGTGCTGCCCGAGGTGCAGGACGACATCGATGTCGAAATAAACCCGGAGGACTTAAAAATTGACACCTACCGGTCGGGCGGCGCCGGGGGACAGCACGTAAACAAGACCGATTCGGCGGTGCGCATCACCCACCTGCCCACCGGCATCGTGGTGCAGTGCCAGAACGAGCGCTCCCAGATTTCCAACCGCAATACCGCCATGAAACTGCTCAAAGCGAAGTTGATCGACCTGGAGATGCAGAAAAGGGAGGCCGAGCTGGCGGAAATGCGCGGTGAGCACCAGGAAATCGCCTGGGGCAGCCAGATTCGCTCCTACGTGTTCCACCCCTATTCCCTGGTGAAGGACCACCGCACCGGGGTGGAAGTGGGCAACGTGGAGGCCGTCATGGACGGCGAAATAGACGAATTCATCACGGCGTACCTGCGGGAGCAGGCCAAAAAGGGGCTGGCTTAGCTGTAGGCGCCATGTTAAAAAAGCATCCTGTCGAACTGCAAAACTCCGCCGGGATAATCTTCCCCGGAGACTTTGTGGTGGTTAAGGATGCTTTTTTAATTACCGGCGCCTTCCGGAATATTACCCGGGAAGTACGGAAACAACATCTCATGCTAATGCTTTTTTCGATAGACAGGGAGGAATTATTACAAAAACCAAGAATATATTGGCTGAAATGGGCGGGTATTTGGCAGGAGAAACGAACTGTGACGCCCCCCAACCGGCCGGAATATGATAGTGTAACCGGGAAAAGCTAAACTAAGGTATTCGCCGGGCCGACTGCGGGGAAATTATCATGTCTTGGAAACAACTGACGGAATTTTTCTGGGTAACCGCCGGGGTGGTGCTCACCGCCCTGGGGCTGGACCTGTTTTTGATTCCCAATAAAATCGCCGCCGGGGGAGTCAGCGGCATCGCCACCATCTTGCACTATGTCACCGGCTCGCCCGTGGGTATCACCATGCTGGCGCTGAACGTGCCGCTGTTTATCATGGGTATCTACCGGCTGGGGCTGACCTTCGGGTTTCGCTCCCTGTACGGCACCATCAGCCTCTCCGCGGCGGTGGATTTTTTTGAACTGTTGGTGCCCGTGCCCACCAGGGACCCGCTGCTGGCCAGCCTGTTCGGGGGCGTGCTGGTGGGCCTGGGGCTGGGGCTTGTTTTCCGCTACCGGGGCACCACCGGGGGAACTGACCTGGCTGCGGCTATTGTACGCACCTACACCGGTATGAACATCGGCCAGCTTTTATTTCTGGTGGACGCTTCCGTGGTTCTGGCGGCGGGGTTCGTTTTCCATTCCTGGGAACTGGCCCTGTATGCCCTGATCACCATCTTCGTCACCGCCTGGGTGATCGACATGGTGCAGGAGGGCATCAGTTACGCCAAGGCATTTTTCATCATCTCCAACCGGATCGACGTCATTGCCGAAAAGGTCCTGAATGAACTGGGCCGGGGCGCCACCGCGCTCAAGGCGCGGGGGCTTTACACGGGCATGGACCGGGAAGTGATCCTGACCGTGGTCAACCGGTCGGAGGTCAGCCGGCTCAAGGAAATAGTCTACGGTGTCGATCCCCGGGCGTTTATCATCGTAGCCGATGTGCGGGAAGTGCTCGGGGAGGGTTTCAAAGAATGGTGCCGGGTGTTGAAAGGTTGAAAGTTGTACTGAAACAATAGGAGGTCTTGGTAAATGGAAGAACAGGCAGTAAAGCTGGAACGGTTGCGGGACAAGGCCCGGCAGATCAGGCGCCACATCGTGGCC
This sequence comes from Desulfallas sp. Bu1-1, assembly GCF_015594625.1. Lineage (GTDB taxonomy): Bacteria > Bacillota > Desulfotomaculia > Desulfotomaculales > Desulfallaceae > JADNRQ01. Next base: position 314,414 of record NZ_JADNRQ010000001.1, read on the forward strand.
ATGGTGGGGGCGGCCGGGTCGGGGCACCCGGGCGGCTCCCTTTCGGCGGCCGATATTGTAACCGCGCTCTACTTTGATGTAATGCGTATCGATCCCGGCAGGCCAAACTGGCCGGACCGGGACCGTTTCGTGCTTTCCAAGGGGCACGCCGCGCCGGTGCTCTACGCCGCCCTGGCCGAGCGGGGTTATTTCCCGGTGGAGGATCTGCAAACGCTGCGCAAACTGGGCAGCCCGCTGCAGGGGCACCCCGACATGCGCAAGGTGCCGGGGGTGGAAATGTCCACCGGTTCACTGGGACAGGGCCTTTCGGCGGCCAACGGCATGGCCCTGGCCGGCAAGCTGGACGGCAAAGATTACCGGGTTTACGTGCTGTTGGGCGACGGCGAGATCCAGGAGGGGCAGGTTTGGGAGGCCGCCATGGCCGCGGCGCACTATAAGCTGGATAACGTAATCGCCTTTTTGGATTATAACGGGCTGCAAATCGACGGCCCCATCGGGGAGGTCATGTCGCCCGAACCGGTGGCGGATAAATGGCGGGCCTTTGGCTGGGACGTGCAGGAAATTGACGGGCACGACATGGGCCGGATTCTGGAGGCCGTCGCCCGGGCCCGGGAGGCGAAGGGCAAGCCAAGCATCATCATTGCCAGAACCGTCAAAGGCAAGGGCGTTTCCTTCATGGAAAACGAGGTGGGCTGGCACGGCTCGGCTCCCAAGCCCGAGCAGGTGGAACGGGCGCTGGCGGAACTATAGCAAATTACTACGAGTTGCATGGTGGTCCGGCGGATTTCCGGAGTGAGTGGAGTGCCGGATGCGGTCCCCAGCCCGTCATATCCCCAAAGCTATGATCCCTTGGGGCGTGGAGAAGCAGGTTGGCGGTTTGCCGCAAGCGTTGACTAAAAGCCGCTTCGGCCACAAGGGTAAAATTACGAAACGAATGATCGATACCGCCGGAGCACGAATCAAGTACCGGTTTTTGAGAGAAATCAAGTTTAACCCCAGGAGGTTTTTATTATGAGCGAAAAAATAGCCACCCGGGAGGCTTATGGGAAGGCGCTGGTCGAGCTGGGGGAAAGAAATACGGACGTGGTGGTGCTGGACGCCGACCTGTCCAAATCCACCAAGACCGCGGAGTTCGGCAAGAAATTCCCGCAGCGGTTTTTCGATATGGGCATTGCGGAGCAAAACATGATGGGCACCGCCGCCGGCCTGGCCGCCGCGGGTAAGATTCCCTTCGCCAGCTCCTTCGCCGTGTTCGCCACCGGGCGGGTTTACGACCAGATCAGGAACAGCATCGCCTATCCCCGTCTCAACGTCAAGATCGGCGCCAGCCATGCCGGTATCACCGTCGGCGAAGACGGCGCCTCCCACCAGTCGGTGGAGGACATCGCGCTGATGCGCTGTTTGCCCAACATGACGGTGTTTGTACCCGCCGACGCGGTGGAAACCAGGGCGGCGGTGCTGGCGGCGGCGGAAATCGACGGCCCGGTTTACATAAGATTGGGACGCTCCGGGGTGCCCGTACTGCATGACGCAAACAATTTTAAATTTGAGCCCGGCCGGGCGCTGGTGATGAGGGACGGCGACGACGCCGCCATCATCGCCTGCGGCATTATGGTGGGCGCGGCCCTGGAGGCGGCGGAGCGGCTGGCCGCCGGGGGCGTCTCCGTGCGGGTGCTGGACATGCACACCATCAAACCCCTGGACGTCCAGGCCGTGGTGGAAGCGGCCCGGGCCACGGGGGCGGTGGTCACCGCCGAAGAACACAGCATTATCGGAGGCCTGGGAAGCGCCGTGGCCGAGGCGCTGGCGGAGAATTGCCCCGTGCCCGTGCGCCGGGTGGGGGTGCGGGACACTTTCGGGGAATCGGGCAAGCCCCGGGAACTGCTGGAAAAATACGGCCTCACGCCGGAGGTTTTGGTGGAGGCGGTTAAGGAGGTTATCCGGCGCAAGCGCGATAAGTATTGATTTACGCCGGAGCACCGGGTACAAGTACCGGTTTTTGCGGCAAAACCATTGTGATAACAAAAGGCAACTGTAAACCTTGGAAGCTGGCGGTTTGCGGTTGCCTTAATTATTTTCGGGTGGAGACTAAATTCCTCATTTTTTTGTCTTATTTAAAAAGCTGCCATTTATTTTAATTGATCCGGCGGAAGAAAAAGGATTTTCCGGATCTTCGTCGAAAGGTGCAATATTCCAACAGGAATTATTGTTTAAGGTGTCGAACTAAAAAAACTATCACAAAGATTGGCATTTGAGGTGCTTAAATGATCCAGCTGTATAATGTTTCCAAAATCTACCCAAACGGAGTCAAGGCCCTCAACGATGTTACCCTGCACATTAAAAAGGGGGAATTTGTGTTTCTGGTCGGTCCCAGCGGTGCGGGCAAGTCAACCCTGACCAAGTTGATTTGCCGGGAGGAACTGCCCAGCCGGGGCCAGGTGCTTGTCAACGGCCGCAACGTGGCCCGGATGAAAAACCGGGATGTTCCCCACCTGCGGCGCAAGATCGGGATGGTGTTTCAGGACTTTCGCCTGATCCCGAATAAAACTGTTTATGAAAACGTGGCCTTCGCCCTGGAAGTGACCGGCGCGTCCAGCAAGGAAATCAAAAAAGTGGTGCCCACGGTTCTGCGCATGGTGGGGCTGGAAAAAAAGGCCGGCATGCTGCCCGCGCATCTTTCGGGCGGCGAGCAGCAGCGCACCAGTGTGGCCAGGGCTATTGTGAATAATCCCGTGCTGCTCCTGGCGGACGAGCCGACGGGCAACCTCGATCCCGAGACCTCCTGGGAATTAATGAAGCTGTTTCTCGACATCAACCGCCGGGGTACCACCATCGTCATGGCCACGCACGCCTGGGACATTGTGGACAGCATGAAAAAAAGGGTGGTGGCCCTGAGCAACGGCTGCATCATCCGGGACGAGGAAGGCGGGGTTTACGGCTATGAATGTTAACACGCTCAAATATTACTTCCGCGAATCCACCCGGTCCGTATTGCGCAACAGCTGGCTGTCCGTGGCGTCGGTGGGGACCATTATCATTTCGTTGCTGATCCTGGGCAGTTCATTGCTGCTGGTGCTGAACGTGCGCCACATCGTTTCCACCGTGGAATCCAGCCTGGAGATAACGGTTTTTCTCGAAGACGGGCTGGATGAGGAAGCCCTGAAGCGAATGGAGGAGGAAATCAAATTTGTACCCGGGGTGGCCCGGGTGGAATTTGTCACCAAGGAGCAGGCCCTGGAGGATTTAAAGGAAAGTTTCGGCGATAAGGCCGATATTTTAAGCGGGCTGGAAAAGGACAACCCGCTGCCCAACTCCTTCCGTATCAAAACCAGCGAGGCCGAAATGGTGCCCAGGGCGGCGCGGCAGCTGGAAAAGCTGGAGGGCGTGGAACAGGTTCGTTACGGGCAGGGCGTGGTGGAAAAGCTGTTATCCCTGACCCACTGGGTGCGGATTTGGGGATCGCTGACTTTAGTGGTGCTGGGAGCCGCCGCCGTGTTCCTGATTGCCACCACCATTCGCATGTCCGTATTCGCCCGGAGGCGTGAAATCGGCATCATGAAAATGCTGGGTGCGACGAACTTTTTCGTGCGCATGCCTTTTATGCTGGAAGGCATGATGCTGGGACTGGCCGGCGGGCTGGTGGCCGCGCTGATCATATATTTCGGCTACCTTTCCCTGTTGAACAAAGTGGCGGTGACACTGCCGTTTATTCAGCTGGTTAATGACCCGCAGACCCTGTACAGGGTGCTGGGCGGCCTGCTGGGGTTGGGCTTTGGTATCGGTGCCGTGGGCAGCGCCATATCGCTGCACCGCTTTTTACGGGTATGATTATTGCCGCTTGAATGGAGGGGGCGTTGTTTGCGTTCGGGTTGGAAAAAGAAATTGACGGCTATTATGCTGGCGACAGCCCTGGTTACCGGCTACGGCACGGCGTATGGCGCCAGCCTGGAGCAAATGCTGCAGCAAACCAGGGAAAAACTGCAGCAAACCAAGCAGCAGGAAACTAGCAAAAGAAAAGAAATCAAGTCGTATACCAGTGAAATTACGGCGCTGGACCGGGACATCAATCTTAAAACCCGGGAGATAAACAATCTCAGCAACCAGCTGGACCTGGCGCTGGCGCGCCTGGAAAAAAATGAAAAGGAACTGAAACAGGCCGAGGATGACCTGCAGGAAAGCACCGAGGAACTGCACAAGAGGGTGCGGGGCATGTATGAAAACGGTACCGTGCACTACCTCGAGGTGCTGCTGGCCTCCCGCGACTTCGGGGATTTTCTCAACCGTTACGAATTGCTCAAGCGGGTAGTGGCCAGGGATGCCAATGTGGTGGAAGAAGTGGAAGCCCAGAAGAAGGCGCTGGAGGAAAAAAGGCAGGCGCTGCAGCGGCAGAAGGAAAGTATCGCCGCGCTGCTCAGGCAGCAGGAGGCGGCGCGCCGGGACCTGGCTTCCAGGAGCGAGGAGAAGCGGCAGCTTTTGGCCCAGGCCAAGCATGATTTAAACAAGTACCAGCAAGAGGTTGAGCGGCTGGAGGAGCAAGAGGAAGCGCTGATCCAAAGCATCGCCCGCCAGAGGGCCGGCAACCAGCCGGCGGCCACGGGGGCTTACGCCTGGCCGCTTCCCGGGTATACTTCAATTTCCTCGTCCTTTGGCTATCGCATCCACCCGATTTTAAAATATAACAAACTGCATACCGGTATCGACATTCCGGCGCCTTCGGGGACCACCGTGGTGGCCACCCAGAGCGGGCGGGTGATCAACGTCAGTTACATGACCGGTTACGGCAACGTGGTGATGATCGACCACGGCGGAGGAATTACTTCGCTGTATGCTCACCTGTCCGCCCAGCTGGTCGGCGAGGGGGCCACGGTTGCCAAGGGCCAGGCCATCGCCCGGGTTGGCAGCACCGGTTACTCCACCGGGCCGCACTTGCACTTTGAAATCAGGCAAAACGGCACGCCGGTCAATCCCAGGAATTACGTATAGAGAAAACACAGGGGACAGGCAATTATTAAAAAGGGAAGCCTGTCCCCTTATTTTCCGCGCCATGGCGTACTGCCCAATTTGTTTTGGCTTTTCGATATCCGTATTTATCTTGTAATTCACACTGCCATAATGTAGTATAATATGGTATGCTGATTTTAACGGATAATGGCAGGTGGAATTTTAATGTACGGATACGGCAGGTATAACAGGACGAACAGGTTATCCCGCTGGCTGACGGTGCTGGCTGTTCTTTTTTTTGTTGTTTTTCTGCTGGCGGGAATAATTATAGGTAGCAACTACAAACATGCCGGCAACCTGGTGAAAGTAATTTCCCTGATCCGAACCCAGTATATCGAACCGGTGGATACCACCACTTTGATTGACGGAGCCATCAGGGGCATGGTGGAATCGCTGCAGGATCCCTACTCGGTATACCTGGACCAGACAACATACAAGCAACTGCAGGAACAGATCCGCGGCTCCTTCGGCGGCCTGGGCATCCTGGTGGGGGTTAAGGACGAATACTTGACCGTGGCGCGGGTTTTCCGGGATACGCCCGCCGCCAGGGAGGGGGTGCGGGCCGGTGACCGCATTATTATGATCGACGGCAAGGACGTCCGGGGCATCGACCTGGAAACCGCCATCGGGTTGATGCGCGGCCCTGTGGGTACAAAGGTAAAATTAAGCCTGCTGCGGGAGGGCCTGGCCAAGCCCCTGGAGGTAAGTATTACCCGGGAGGAAATCAGCGTGCCCACCGTGGAGGGCAAGCTGTTGCCGAATACCCGCACCGGCTATATCATCATCACCCAGTTTAATGAAAAGACGCCGGACGAAATGCTGGAGACGCTTTCCCGTTTACGCAACCAGGGCATGCGGGGATTGATCCTGGACTTGCGGGATAATCCCGGCGGCGAATTGATCTCAGCCACCCGGGTAGCCGACAATTTCGTGCCCAAGGGGCCGGTGGTGTTTATTGAATACAGTTCGGGCAACACTGAGGTAAAGGAAGCGGACGATTATTACCTGCGTTTGCCCCTGGCCGTGCTGGTCAATGAAGGCAGCGCCAGCGCCGCCGAAATTCTGGCCGGCGCCATCAAGGACACCAAGGCGGGTGTGCTGGTGGGAACCAGGACTTTCGGCAAGGGCATCGTGCAAACAGTATTCCCCCTGGATAACGGGGCCGGCCTCAAATTGACCACCGCCCGCTACCTGACCCCGGGCAAACATGATATTCACAAGAAGGGCGTGCAGCCGGACGTTGTAGTGGAAGACAGGGAGGACCTTCCGGGCGACGAGCAGCTTAATAAAGCGCTGGAATTGATCGAGCAAAAATTGCAGTAATCCGAAAGCAACCGGTTTGCCCCCGGTCTGTTTCGTTTAATTGGTGCCGGGGCGACCCCTGAGACGATGACTTGTGAAAAAAGGAATTTTTGCGGGGTGATGTAGTTGTTCCCCTTTGGTGATATCTTCCCCATGATTCTGGTTAATATCGAACTAATGCTGCGGGAACCCGTCTTCTGGCTGGTGGTGGTGCTGGTGGGGCTGCAGTACCGGCGCATGAATTCCCTGCGGGAAAACATTTACGGCGTGCCGCTGAAGTCCAACTGGAACGAGGTGGGCACCGCCCTGATTTTCGGACTGGTGGGGGGGCTTTTGGGCAGCGTGCTGATGGTGTTCATCGGCGTTACGCTCACGGGCTCCGGGCTGATGTACATTTGGCCCCTGGCCATATTGCTCATGCTGGTCAACGCCAGGTTTATTTGTTTTGCCTACGCCGGCGGTATTTTAGCCCTGTCGCGCATTTTTTTCGGTTTTCCCCAGATCAATGTTTCCCAGGTGCTGGCGCTGGTGGCCGTACTGCACATGGTGGAAAGCCTGTTGATCTTTTTCAGCGGCTACCTGGGCGCGATACCCGCTTTTTTCCGGGACCGGGCCGGCCGCGTGGTGGGCGGGTTTACCCTGCAAAAATTCTGGCCCATTCCCATCGCGGCGCTGGCCTTCGTGGTGGGCATGGACGTTCCCCCCGGCAGCGTCGACATGCCCGGGTGGTGGCCTTTGATCAAACCCGGGGTGCGGGATGCCGAAAACATCATTTACACCCTTATCCCCGTAGTGGCCGCGCTGGGGTACGGCGACATGGCCATCGCCCGGGACCCGCGGCGCAAGAGCCGGATTTCCGCCGGTTACCTGGCCCTTTACAGCGCCGTGTTGCTGCTGCTGGCGGTGCTCTCGGACGGTTCCACGCTGCTGGGGGTGGTGGCGGCGCTGTTTTCGCCGCTGGGCCACGAGCTGGTGATCAATATCGGCCGCCGGCTGGAAATGGCGGACCCGCCCATTTACGTGCCCAGCCCCGACGGCCTGGCGCTCCTGGATGTTCTCCCCGATTCGCCGGCCTGGCGCGCAGGCATGCGCTCGGGTGACGTGATCCTGGCGGTGAACGGACTGCCGGTGCGGCGCCGGGCGGACCTGGCGGCCATTATGTACGCTGTGAACCCGCCCCTGCAAGTGGATTTCCTGAGCCGGCGGAAGAACCGTTACCGGCGCGAGTTGCTGTTTTACAGCGACGAGGGCCGCGTTTTGGGCTTTTTACCCGTGCCGGAGGGCTCGGAAGAGGCGATGGTGATGGAATTGAGCACCGCCGGGCCGCTGGGCCGCTGGTTTTCCGGTTTCTGGCGGCGGTTAACGGGAGAAAAATAACGTACCACAAATTATGCGTTGACACCCTTTGCCGCGGGGGGATATAATTAAATCAACCGGGCCAGGGAGGCCCATCACGGCAAGTGAACCGGACCACGGAGGTCGGATGCCGGCAAACTGGCATGACCGAGGTGGTTTTTGACTTTTTTAGGAGAGGTGATTTTGGATGTGTGAAGCTAACGCGTACCTGCGTCAGGACGGTAAAGAGGAAATGTTCATGGAAATGGTGGATAAAGTAATTCCCCAGGAAGACGGCCTGGTACTGGAGGATATTTTTGGCCGGCGCAAAATCGTCAAAGCCAGGATTACCGAGCTGGCCCTGGTGGATCACAGGATTATCCTGGAAAAGGTGGAGTAAAACGAAAGCCCGCAGGGCGGTTAAACTACCGCAGGCGGGCTTTTTTTTCAGCAAGCCTTCGTCTTTCAGCCGGAAGGCTTTGGCGTTTGTTTATCGCCTTCCTTTAAAAACGGAGGATTGGGAAATAAGCGGGAGGATTTGCAACCGGCAAAGAGAAAAATATAGGCTGGTGACAATTTTCCGGGTACCGGAATACCCCGGGATATTAAATTTGCCGCGGGTCGCCGTGGTAAGACCGGGTTGTTCCGGAGGGGAATTCCGGCCTGAAATTGCCGGCCAGGTCAGGTCGTCGTGGTAAGACTGGGCTGTCCCGGGGATACAACTCCGGGTACGCGCTAAAGGACCTGGGAACACAGTTTATGGTGATGCGGTTAATTTTACCGGTTTACGGCAGCCATGCGGGAACCGCGGGCAGGCCGCCGTGGAAATAAGGTGTGATCCATGCTTGAGGACAAACTGGCCCGGTGGAACAAAGTGAAAGAGGTTTGCCTGCGGTGCAGGGCATGCCCCCTGGCCGCCCGGCGCACCAACGTGGTTTTCGGCGAAGGCGTGCTGGAGTCGAAGGTAATGTTCGTGGGCGAGGGGCCGGGGGAACAGGAGGACCTGCAGGGCCGGCCTTTTGTGGGCCCGGCGGGGCAACTCCTGGACCGGATGCTGGCCGCCATCGACCTGGACCGCAACAAAAACGCCATGATCTGCAATATCGTTAAATGCCGCCCGCCCGGCAACCGGACGCCCACACCGGAGGAGGGGCAAAAGTGCCTGCCTTTTTTACGGGCGCAGGTGGACATCGTGCGGCCCCGGATCATCGTCTGCCTGGGAGCGACGGCGGTGCGGCATATCATTGACCCGGAGGCGTTCATCACCAGGGTGCGGGGACAATGGCTGGAACGCAAGGGTTTCTGGATCACCGCCACTTACCACCCCGCCGCCCTGTTGCGGGACCCCTCCCGTAAAGCCGAGGCCTGGGCGGACCTGAAATCAATTCGGGATAAAATTAAAGAGCTGGGTTTGTAAACCGGTTTGGCAGCCGTCCGATCACAATCTTCACTTTATTCAACTCGATTTGTTTTCCTCTTACCGTTCTTTTTTATATGGTTGTTGAACATTTTAACAGGCGGAATCCAGTAATAGCAGTAGCGGCGCATTTTCTTTATATTGTGCGGTAAAAAAATTTATTCATCTATCGCTGCCCTTGAGCAGAACAGGAGCCTAACGGCTCCTAAAAAAATCGCTTTTGAAGTATTTATTATTCATGTTTAAAAAATCTATCGTAACAAGGTTTTCTACACTATAGGACAATTAGTTCATAGTCGCGACTGCCTAACCCGATTTCTTCTCCGTAGGATAATTGGATCGTTCCGTCTATGTGTGATCTCAAACAATGAAACTTGTCAACACCAGCCCCGCAGTCAGACGAAAGCAAAGACGCGGATAAACCAACCTGTTTATTTACAAGGTCATAACTGGCCTGGTCAATAGCTACCGGATCCGTTGACGCCAGAAAACCTATATCGGGAACAATGGGCGCATCGCTCCATGACGCGCAATCACAATCAGGGGTAATATTTAGAAGAAAATTGATATAGCCGATATGTTGCTCATGAGTCTTGGCCACCCCATACGCGTATTCAGTCATTCTTTCAATAAGTGCTGGAATTTCGGTTTCCCAATCCATTTCAATAGCCTTTTCAGGACATACGGTTAAACACTCACCACAACCGATGCAACTATCTGGTGAGATTTCCGCCTTATTATCATCGGTAAGAGTGCTGGCCTTTTCCGGACAAACAGTGCAACACTGCGCACAACCAATGCATTTGTCCTGATTAACGACCATCTTGGGGGCATGCTGTTCTTTTTTTCCGGCTGCCGGTGCCCCACCCATGGCAAGATTCTTTATCGCGCCACCAAAACCAGCCATTTCATGACCTTTAAAATGCGATAACACAATAACACTATCAGCGCTAACAATATCTCTGGCCAGTTTTACCTTGCTAAAATGTTTTTTATTGATCTCAATTTCCGTAAAATTTTCACTACGTAATCCGTCTGCAATAATCAGTGGAGCACCGGTAACAGTATAATCAAAACCATGTTCCATCGCTGTTATCAAATGATCCACTGCATTATGGCGGCTTCCCGAGTACAGTGTATTCGTATCTGTAAGGAATGGCTTGGCGCCGTTGCTTTTGACTTTGTCCACCACTTGCCGCACAAATACAGGGTTTATAAAACTATCGTTGCCGCGTTCACCAAAATGAAGTTTAATAGCTGTAAGATCATCTTTTTGAATAAGATCGTTTAAACCAGCATGATCAAATAATTTTTTAATCTTACTGATCTTATTTTCCCGATATGTTCTAGATCGCAAATCGATGAAATAAACTTTACTTGACATGAACCTCACCCTTTCAAAAATAGGTTTTGGGCATATTTTACAAGTCAATAGCTATATCTCCCATGACAAAGATGTGTATACCATCCATGCCGTGGCAAATTCTTTTGACTGTTGAACCCATCGTTATGAATTATGCACTTGCCATTCTGCTTTTCAAAGCACTTGTAACAAGACATACAACTGCGTATAGGCAAACCACCAAGCCGTATTAATCCGGTCTTTTTAGCTCTTTTTCTTTTTCAACTACTACCTGTTCATATACTGCAATTTTATAATTCAGGTGTTCCAGCGTTTTCTGCATATCTTCCATTCTTGCAATTAACTGCTTACGCTGCTCGATCAAAAGTTCTTTTCTGGCCTCAATGGTCGCATCACCCTGTTGAAACAGCCCAACATACTCAATCAATGCTTCAATCTGAAGACCTGCGTTCCGCATACATTTGATAAATTCGATCCACTTACAGTCTTCTTCCGTATAATCTCTGATTCCGCTTTTATTGCGGTTCACACGAGGAATCAGTCCGATACGTTCATAATAGCGGAGTGTATCTTGCGAAAGATCAAATTTTTTACTTACTTCTGTAATCGTCATGCGATTTCACCTCCTGACATCCGATATCATAACACTTGGAGTTAACTCCAAGTCAAGGGTTTTTAAATAGTTCCCTCTGAAAAAGTCCGCGCTAGGCTTCGTGTTAATTTCCGGGTTGCTAACTCGCTCTTATACTTGTACGAACTCGCTCGCCCTCGGGCGCCGGAGAACTCGCGCCCTACGGGCGCTCGAACATGCACCGGCGCTTATCCTCGGGCTCGCTCGTTCTTTGAATTAAGCTCCTATGCAACCCTCCAATTAACACGAAGCCCCGCTGAATTTGAGTTTTTCAGGGGAAACTAAATAGTAGCACTATCCGTGCTACTATTTAAAAAGATAGAGTGTTATGTGCGTCCGTCTTTTAAGAGCTCGACGGCAAGCTGTTTGGTCAGCATCGTTTTCTCGTCCATGAAAATACGGCTGTCTTTTCAGATGGCAGGTATTCGACGAGCAGAGACCTCGGCACGCTGCACATCGCTACCTTATGGCAACTCTTGGTCGGACAGATAGCGGCCCTCATGGTCCGAGGGATAGAAAAACAGCAGGACGTGAATCTCCCGGGCAACGTTAAACAGAACCAGGTACTCACTGACTTGCTGGGACGAGGTATTGGCGTTCACCTTGGCGGCCTTGACCCCGAGATAGGGAAAGTGGTCGAGGGTTTATACCGGGAAGGCCGGCTGGATGCGCTGGTCAGCATCACCACCCAGTCGGCCGGGGTTAATATTGCCGTATTTTTTTCTGCACATTTTTAATATTACCCGCATCTAAAATGAACAGTTTTTCCCCCGCCTCCGGTTCCACCGTTTCCCCCGCGCCGGAACCGGGCAGGCATGACTTGCAGATGCCGGCCGGCCAGGCGGTTACCCCTTCCCGCCGGGCCTGATTGATCAACGCCATGTAACGCCGTTCGGCGGCTTTGATGTTGTGGATGGCAAAATCAATCAGGTCGTTGCCGACAAAGTTGAATTCGGCAAGGGCCAGTTTCCAGGTCCTTCTTGCCTCGTCCACGGTATCCACCAGCCCGGGTTGTTGATTGCACAACGGCGTGAGCCGGAGTAAGAAATTCTTTAGCGGCTTGGAGTTCATCAAAACACCCCCTGAATAATTCCTATGCCTGAACTGGAAAATTTAGACTGGAATATTTCCCGCCGGTGGCCGCCGGGTGGTAGCATGAAAACATTTCGATTACCTGGTTGCAGGAGAAAGCCTAAAAAAAGGGCGCACTTATCCCTTGGCGTAAAAATGAAATTTTAGGCGGGTTATAATGATATCCTGGGTTTACGTTGCACGGAAACTGTGTTTCGGGGTGGAATAAAGACCTTCTCCGGGGCAAAGCATAATTATGGGAAGTTTGCAACTGTAAATCGCCCCGGGGGTGGTTAAATGCGCGGGATCAAAATTTTTTTCTGCACGGTACTGGGGCTGCTATTGCTGGCGGCCGGTTGCGGCAACCGCGAGCCGCAGCGCAAGCCCGCGGAGCCGCCGGTAAAAGTAGCTTTTGCCCTGGCCGATATGAACAGGGACGGGAATAAAACAATTAAAGAAGTGGTGGACAAGGAAAAAAGGAATCTCCAGGCCAACGTCACCTGGCTGGATGCCCGCAACGACCCGGCGGAGCAACAAAAACAGCTGGAAAAACTGGCCGGGAAAAAAGTAAAGGCGGTGGTGCTGCAGCCGGTGGACCCCGCCCGGGCGCCCGCGCTGGTTGAGCAGTTGAACCGGGCGGGGGTGAAGGTAATTGTACTGGAAAACCTGCCGGTGAATACCCCGGTTGACGGGTATATCGCCCCGGACCATGCCATGGTGGGCCGCCTGCAGGCCCGCTTTGTGCTGGAGGCGCTGCGCCGGGCGGAGGAAGCCAAAGCCGGCATGGTGCCTCCCGGGGGCGGCGCGCAGCAGGGGAGCCGGGGTGGCGGCGCCCAACCAGGCGGGCAGAACCAGGGCGGCGGGCAGCAGAAAGGCTCCGGCCAGGGACAGCAGGGGACCGCCAGCGGGCAGCAACAGCCGCCCGGAGCGGTGGATTACACCGTGGTGGCGCAGCTGCCCGAACGCCGCCCGCTTAACGTGGTGATTTTGCGGGGAGACCCCCGGGACCAGGCGGCCCGGGAGATTACCGCTTCTCTCCAGGCCGAACTGCAGGGGCGAAAGGACGTGCAAATACTGGGGGTGTATGACCACCCCCGCTGGGACCCCGCTTCCGTGCCCGCCACCCTGGCGGAAATTATTGGCCGGGGCGAGCGTATTGACGTAATCCTGGCCAACGACAGCACCCTGGCCATGGCGGCGGTGGAATACCTGAAGATGGGCGGCTACGAAAAGAATGTCCTTACTGTGGGTGTGGGCGCCGACGAGAAGGCTTCCAGGGGGCTGGTCAACGGCGAGCACGACGCCGAGGTGGACGTGAATCCTGAAATGCTGGGGCAGTTTGCTCTGGAGGCGGCTGTGGCGCTGGCCGGGACCGGGCACTGGCAGTACAGCGCCGGCGTGAATAACGGTGACTACAGCGTGCCCGCCCGCATTGTGCCCGTCCGCCTGGTTACCGCCAGGAATGCCTACCTGCTGGAGCAGCGCTGGAAGGACTTGAAGAAAGCCGGACAGCAGCAGGGCGGTCAGCAGGACCGGGGCGGGCAGCGGGAAGGACAACAGGAACAACAGCAGGGACAGCAGCAGGGTCAACAGCAGCAACAGGGGCAGCAGGGCGGGAAAAACAAGACCATGCTGCGAATTACCACCCGGGACGGCAAAACCATGGAAGTGCAAATTGACGGCGAAGTCAAAAAGATAGAATCACTGGGCGGTCAAGGGGGGCAGCAACAGGGCGGCGGACAGCAAGGCCGGGGAGGACAGTAAAAAGGGAAGGCGACTTGGCGTAGACCATAGGTGTTGCATTGTTGCGATTTGGGAAGGCGTCTTCGAGGATAAGAAGCGCTTTTCCTTTTTACCGGGTAACGCCGTTCCGGGGATGCGGGAATTATTATTTCCGGGGCTGCAGTTTTCCAGTCACCTGCCGATATATTCTATATAATGGATGATAATTTTCCCGGCAGGTGATTGGATGACACGGTTGTTTAAGCGAGCGATAATGACGGCACTGCTGGCGGCACTGGTTGTTTTTTACCCGGTGCAGGCTGCGCCGGCCGGGTCCCGCCCCAACGTCGAGGACCATTACCCGGGAAAAGACGCCGGGGATGTGCCCGTCAATGTTGTAATCATGATTGAATTCAGCGAGGAGATGGACGAGCAAAGCGTCTTGGAAGGCTTTACGTTGAGAGATGAAGACGGTCGCGCTGTTTCCGGCTCTGTTACCTACGATGCTGCTTCTCACAAAGCGTATTTCAAACCGGACCAATCATTAAAATACAACACGAAGTACAGGGTCAGGCTTTCCGGTTCCATTGAAGACGCGGACGGTGACAATCTCGCGTACTACAGTTTTGATTTTACAACGGCCAGGGATGCCCGCATGTACGTTGACGGCATTGAAGTGACGGGTAAATCCATTTATGTCAACAACAGCCCGGTGGATATAACCCTGGATGTTCCGGGCGCGGAGAAAGTTATTTACGGAGAAGAGGAACTGGAAAACCGGGGCGACGAATACTACCTGGAAGATGTTGTTTTAAAGCCGGGCGCCAATAGTTTTACCTTTAAAATAACTTACGAGTACGAGGACGATACGGGGGAAACCCGGGAAGAGACAATCTCCTTCAGTAAACAAGTTTATTTTGTCAATACGCTGGAAGACGGGGCCGTGGTAACATATAACCTGCACGACGGCAACAAGGTCAGCGTTTTTGATAAAAAGTTGAATATCGTTTTCCCCAAAAACTATTATTTGCGGGAAGGTAACGGGGCGGCCCACAGCCAGGTGATGGCTTTTAAGCTGGAACGGATCTACCAGGTCAACGGCAGCCCGGCGGTCAGTTATTTATTCAACGTGGGCCATGTCCGGGGCAAGGAAGGCGACTACAGGTACGACTGTTTCGGGGAGAACTGCGCCGTTGCGGGCGCGCCGCCAGGCGGCCAAATGACCCTGCCGGTTGATGAGGACTTGGCCGAGGCTGCGTACCGGACGCTTACTGTGTTTTACGACGCGTATGACGGCCTGGCCGGGAACTGGCGGAACCTGGGCGGCAGGGCGGATGCCAAAAAGAAAACTGTCGCCGTGCCTTTCGAGGGATTCGGCCGTTACGTCGTGGTGAACCGGCTGTGGACCTTCCGGGACCAGGTTGGCTGGCCGGCCCGCCCCTGCGTGGAATACCTCTGGGCCCGGGGCATCATGTCGCCGGCCGGTACCGCTCCGGGATATTTCGGATTGACCGACCAGCAGGGAAAGGAATTAAACGCGACCCGGGGTGAATTCGTGGTCATGCTGGGCAAGGCGCTGGGATTGAAAACGCCCGGTGACGATGTTGGCCTGGGCATTTTCAGCGACGTATTCTACCTGTCGGGCCACTCTTACGGGTACAGCGGGGCGGGAGCCCTGGTGCCTTTGCCCCGTGACCACGTCAAGTATATCGAGGCGGCGGCCAAAAACGGCATTGTGAGTGGTTTCAGGGAAAAAGACGGGAGATTTGTGTTCCGCTATTTCGACAGTGTTACCAGGGAACAAGCGGCGGCGATAATCGCCGCGGCGGCGGGCCTGCCGGTATCCGGCGCCGGCGAGCGGGTGGTTGACTGGAAGCTGTCCCGCATGTTCAAGGACTACCAAAATATTTCCCCCGGGGCCCGGCCCTACGTGCTGGAAGCGGTGTCGGGCGGCTACATGCAAGGATTCCCGGACTGGACCTTCCGCCCCGGCGCTGGGCTTACCAGGATAGAAGCCGCCGAAATGGTCTACAAGCTGATGGAGAAAAAGAAATTATTGTAATTTATTACCGAGATATTGCATCCGGGCCGTGTGAGTCAAACGGCCCGTTTGTTTTATAACCGATTATTTAATCCGAAAATAACCTGGGGTCAAGCTCCGGGGCTATGACAATATTATGTTAAGCCGGGTAGTAATTTTTTACCGTTGCGCGGCGTGATATAATTTAATCCGGGGGTGAATTGAAATGCAATTTAACCTGAAATCCTCCTACGAGCCCCGGGGCGACCAGCCCAAGGCCATCGCTCAACTGGTGGAGGGGCTCAACAACGGTTTGAAACACCAGACCCTGCTGGGCGTGACCGGCAGCGGCAAGACATACACCATGGCCCAGGTGATCCAGCGGGTACAGCGGCCCACCCTGGTGCTGGCCCACAACAAGACCCTGGCGGCCCAGCTGTGCGGCGAGTTCAAGGAATTTTTCCCGGACAACGCGGTGGAGTATTTCGTCAGCTACTACGATTATTACCAGCCCGAGGCGTATATCCCCCAGACCGACACTTACATTGAGAAGGACTCCTCCATCAACGACGAGATCGACAAGCTGCGCCACTCGGCCACTTGCGCCCTGTTCGAGCGGCGGGACGTGATCATCGTGGCCAGCGTGTCCTGCATCTACGGGTTGGGCGACCCCGAGCAGTACAGCACCCTGGTGCTGTCCCTACGCAAGGGGTTTGAATACGACCGGGACGCCGTGCTGCGCCGGCTGGTGGATATCCAGTACGAGCGCAACGATGTCAATTTTACCCGGAGCACCTTCCGGGTGCGGGGCGACGTGCTGGAGATATTTCCGGCGGGCAACTCCGAACGGGCCATCCGGGTGGAATTTTTCGGCGACGAGGTGGAACGGCTCCTGGAGTTTGACGTGCTCACCGGTGAGATCACCGGGGAGCGGCAGCACGTTTCGGTTTTCCCCGCCAGCCACTACGCCATCTCCCGCGACCGCATGGAGGCGGCCATTGCCCGGATCGAGGAGGAACTGGAGCAGCGGCTGTTCGAGCTGCGGCAGCGGGACAAGCTGCTGGAGGCCCAGCGCCTGGAGCAGCGCACCAGGTACGATATCGAGATGATGCGGGAAATGGGCTACTGCAACGGCATTGAAAACTATTCCCGGCATCTCACCGGGCGTCAGCCGGGTGAACCGCCCTATACGCTGCTGGACTATTTCCCGGACGACTTTTTGATGATCATCGACGAATCCCACGTCACCCTCCCACAGGTGCGGGCCATGTACGAGGGGGACCGGTCCCGCAAGACCGCGCTGGTGGAGTACGGCTTTCGCCTGCCCTCGGCTTTCGACAACCGCCCCCTCACCTTCGAGGAGTTTGAGCGGCGGCTGGGCCAGGTGATTTACGTTTCCGCCACCCCCGGTCCCTACGAGCTGGAACATAGCGACCAGGTGGTGGAACAGATCATCCGGCCCACCGGGCTGGTGGATCCCGAGTTGTTCGTGCGTCCCACCCGGGGGCAGATCGACGACCTGATCGGCGAGATCAACCAGCGGGTGGCCAAACGGGAACGGGTGCTGATCACCACCCTGACCAAGA
Source organism: Desulfallas sp. Bu1-1 (assembly GCF_015594625.1). Classification (GTDB taxonomy): domain Bacteria; phylum Bacillota; class Desulfotomaculia; order Desulfotomaculales; family Desulfallaceae; genus JADNRQ01. The sequence continues at coordinate 331,862 of NZ_JADNRQ010000001.1, forward strand.
AAATGGCCGAGGACCTTACCGATTACCTGCGGGAAACGGGCATCCGGGTGCGCTACATGCACTCGGAGATCAACACCATCGAGCGGATGGAAATTATCCGCGACCTGCGGCTGGGCACATTCGACGTGCTGGTGGGTATCAACCTGTTGCGGGAGGGACTGGACCTGCCCGAGGTGAGCCTGGTGGCCATCCTGGACGCCGACAAGGAGGGCTACCTGCGCTCGGAACGCTCGCTGATCCAGACCATCGGGCGGGCGGCCCGGAACGTGAACGGGCGGGTGATTCTCTACGCCGACCGGATCACCGAGTCCATGCGCCGGGCCATTGATGAAACCGAGCGCCGCCGCAAGCTGCAGGCGGAGTTCAACCTGCAGCACGGCATCACCCCGCAAACCGTGCGCAAGGCGGTGCACGAAGTGATCGAGGCCACCGCCAAAGTGGCCGAAACGCCGGCGGTATACGACGTGGCGGCCAGGAAAGGCAAGTTGACCAAGAAGGAAATCAGGCAGATGCTGGCCCGGCTGGAGAAAGAAATGCGGGAGGCGGCGCGGCGGCTGGAATTCGAGCAGGCGGCCCAGCTCCGGGACGCCATCATCGAGCTGCGCCTGGAACTGCGCAGCCGGTAGGGGTCAGGCCTATCGTAACTGTAATAACTGTAAAAATAATATATTATAATAAAAAGATTTCTACCTGGTGCATGTTAAAACGCCAGGGGATCGAGAGAGTTCTCCGGTGTAAGTGGCAGGTAAATTTAAGGATGATTTGGCTGCAAAAACTGGTACTTGTAGTTGGCGCTCCGGCGGTTTCTTCCGTTCGTTTCGCAATTTTACCTTTATGGCTGGAGCAACTTTTAGTTAACGCTTACAACTTACTGCCCAACTACTTCTTCACGCCCTAAGGGGTCATGGCTCTTGGGATATGACGGGCTAGGGACCGCATCCAGTGCTCCACTCACTCCAGAAATCCGCCGGATCGCCTACCACTATGGTGTTTTTGCAGTTAAATCAAGGATAAGTTTGTAAGTTTATGCCCGCCATGGCTCAGAACAGAACCAATTCCCTTTAAACCCGGCCCGGGTCAATGCTGGCGAGTAAAACCGGATAAATTATTGATTCCAAATATTCCCTCTGGTATAGTAAGTTAGTAAGGCGGAAGGTAAGAAACGGGATCGGGCCTGAAAGCGGTAAATACTATAACGATATTGAAATGATGATTTCACGGTAAACCATATTTTTATCCGCCCGGTCCCGGGGGAAAGGGGATTTTCAATTGCAATACGAAGTGGTTACGCTCACCAGCAAGGGGCAGTTGACGTTGCCCAAACAATACAGGGACAAATTGCGCCTGGATAAGGGATCGCAGTTGGCCGTGGCCTTGAAGGGCGATACTTTGCTGTTGAAAAAGGTTTACCCGGTGTGTCCCCTTGGCGAAAAAGACCCCATCTGGGATATGGTGGGGGTATTTGAAGACAGCCGGGGCGCCGCCGGGGTTTCGGAGGCCCGCGACGGCGGCGTTGCGGAAGGGGAGGTGGCGGCGTGCAAAAAGTCCTGGTAGACTCCGGGGCGGTGTTCGCCCTGCTGTGCCGCGGCGATCAAAACCACGGGGCGGCCGTGGCGGCCCTGCGCCGGATGCAAAGGCAAAAAGCGCTGCCGGTGCTGACCAACTACCTCCTGGCGGAAACCCACGCTTTGCTGGCCGCCCGCCTGGGCCCTGACGCCGCCCGCATGTGGGTGCGGCACAACATCTGGCCGGTGGAACGGGCCGGGGAGGCGGATGAGATGCGGGCCCGGGAGATCCTGCTTTCCGGCCGGGGCGGGGACTGCACCCTCACCGACGCCGTCAGTTTCGCCGTCATGGAACGGCTGGGCATCGATACCGCCCTGACCTTTGACGAAAATTTCGCCCGCTACGGTTTCCACATCCTCCAGGGGTCAGGCCTGTCGTAACTGTAATTATATTGCAAAATTCGACACAATCCTACATAAGTTTAAATCTTATCCTCAGCACGGCAAACTTGACTGGAAGTGGCTCATGTTATATTAATACGTATTATTCCGCATTTTTACGACTTAAGAATTAAAAATGGAGGCAGTCATGCAGGACAAAATCGTGGTCAGGGGCGCCCGCGCCCACAACTTGAAAAATATCAACGTCGAGATTCCCCGGGATAAGCTGGTGGTGATCACCGGGCTGTCCGGGTCGGGCAAATCCTCCCTGGCTTTCGACACCATCTATGCCGAGGGGCAGCGCCGCTACGTGGAATCCCTGTCGGCCTATGCCAGGCAGTTCCTGGGACAAATGAACAAGCCCGACGTGGATTATATCGAGGGGCTGTCGCCGGCCATTTCCATCGACCAGAAAACCACCAGCCACAACCCCCGTTCCACCGTGGGCACCGTCACCGAGATTTACGACTACCTGCGCCTGCTGTTTGCCCGGGCGGGGCGGCCGCATTGCCCGCAGTGCGGCAAGCCCATTACCCGCCAAACGGTGCAGCAAATCGTGGACCAGCTGCTGGAACTGCCCGAGGGCACCCGCCTGCAGCTGCTGGCCCCGGTGGTACGGGGCAAAAAGGGCGAGCATGTCAAGTTGCTGGAGGAAATCCGCCGGGAGGGCTTTGTCCGGGTGCGGGTGGACGGCGAAGTGCGCGACGTCAACGAGGAAATCAAGCTGGACAAAAACAAGAAGCATACCATTGAAATAGTGGTGGACCGGGTGATTATTCGCCCCGGCTCCGCCAAGCGGCTGGCCGACTCCCTGGAGACCGCCCTCAAGTACGGGGACGGCGTGGCCGTGGCGGCCGTGCTCGACGGCGAGGAAATCGTGTTCAGTGAAAATTTCGCCTGCGTCGACTGCGGTGTCAGCATTCCCGAAATCGCCCCGCGGCTGTTTTCCTTCAACAGCCCCTTCGGGGCCTGCCCGGAATGCACCGGGCTGGGGTTTAAAATGGAGCTTGATCCGGACCTGGTGATCCCGGACAAAAGCCTGTCGGTGCGCCAGGGGGCCATCGAACCCTGGCTGAAGAGCTTGAACGGCATGCGCTACCTGGAGGCGGTGGCGGACCATTACGGCTTCGACCTGGACACCCCCGTGAAGGACATGGACCCGGCCCACCTGGACAAGCTGCTGTACGGCACGGGCCGGGAGATTGTGAGGGTCACCCTTACCGACAGCTTCGGCAACAGGCATACTTACCGGGTTCCCTTTGAAGGGGTGATCAACAATCTGAGCCGGCGCTACCGGGAAACCAATTCCGACTACATGCGGGAGGAAATTGAACAGTATATGAGCACGCGTCCCTGCCCCGTTTGTAAGGGAGCCAGGCTCAAGCCCGAGGCGCTGGCGGTGAAAATCGGCGGCCTTTCCATTAACGAGGTGACCGCCATGTCCGTGCTGGAGGCGCAGCGCTTCCTGCAGGGGCTGGAACTGACCGAACGGGAGCGGGTGATTGCCCGGCAGGTGCTGAAGGAGATCGACGCCCGCCTGGGCTTTCTGGTCAACGTCGGCCTGGACTACCTGACCCTGGACCGGGCGGCGGGCACCCTGTCCGGCGGCGAGGCCCAGCGCATCCGCCTGGCCACCCAGATCGGCAGCGGTTTGATGGGGGTGTTATACATCCTGGACGAGCCCAGCATCGGCCTGCACCAGCGGGACAACCGCCGCCTGCTGGAGACCCTGGAGCGGCTGCGGGACCTGGGCAACACGTTGATCGTGGTGGAGCACGACGAGGAAACCATTTACACCGCCGATCATATCATCGACATCGGTCCCGGCGCCGGTGAGCATGGCGGGCGGGTGGTGGCCAGCGGCACGGTGCGGGACATCATGGACGTGCCCGAATCCATCACCGGGCAGTATCTCAGCGGCAAAAAGCGGATCCCCGTGCCCGCCGCGCGCCGCCGGCCCAACGGCAAAGCGCTGCAGGTGATCGGGGCTTCGGAGCATAACCTGAAAAATATCGACGTTGAAATTCCCCTGGGCCTGTTCATTTGCGTCACGGGGGTATCGGGCTCGGGCAAGAGTACCCTGGTGAACGAGATTCTCTATAAAAAACTGGCCCAGGAACTGCACCGGGCCAGGGTCAAGCCCGGCGCCTGCCGGGAAATAAGGGGCCTGGAGCATCTGGACAAGGTGATTGAAGTGGACCAGTCTCCCATCGGGCGCACGCCGCGGTCCAATCCGGCCACTTATACCGGAGTGTTTACCAGCATCAGGGAACTGTTTTCCCAAACCCCCGAGGCCCGGGCCAGGGGGTACCGCCCGGGGCGGTTCAGCTTCAATGTCAAGGGCGGGCGCTGCGAGGCCTGCCGTGGCGACGGTATCATCAAAATTGAAATGCATTTCCTGCCGGATGTTTACGTGCCCTGCGAGGTATGCAAGGGCAAGCGCTATAACCGGGAGACACTGGAGATCAAATACAAGGGCAAAAGCATCGCCGACGTGCTGGACATGACGGTGGAGCAAGCCCTGGATTTCTTCCAGCACCTGCCCGTGATCCAGCGCAAGTTGCAGACCCTGTACGACGTGGGGCTGGGATATATCCGCCTGGGCCAGCCCGCGCCCGAGCTTTCGGGGGGTGAGGCGCAGCGGGTGAAGCTGGCCACCGAGCTCTCGCGGCGCTCCAACGGCAAGACCCTGTACATCCTGGACGAACCCACCACCGGGCTGCACATCGCGGATATCCACCGCCTGCTCAACGTGCTGCACCGGTTGGTGGACGCCGGCGATACCGTGCTGGTGATCGAGCACAACCTGGATGTAATCAAAACCGCCGACTATATTATCGATCTCGGCCCCGAGGGCGGCCACCGGGGAGGCGAAATCCTGGTCACCGGCACCCCCGAAGAGGTCGCCCGGTCCCCCGTATCCCACACCGGCCGCTTCCTCCGGGAAATCCTCCCGGGGTCAGGCCTATCGTAACTGTAATAACTTTGGTTATTTTACCTGGATACAGGTAAAACGGGCCGCAGGAATTACAGGTATAATCCCCCGGCGCGGTGTGGGTCCGGTCGTAATATGAGGTTAACCAATGTTTGGATGGTATGGCGGCAAGGGTAGTTTACATTAGCCCGCGGATGTTGCCGGCCATGTAATATACCGTGTAATATTAAGGAGGTATATATGGCGCGCAAGCCAAGAATCCATGTTCCAGGCGCATTTTACCATGTTATGGCCCGGGGTAATCGGAAACAAGATGTTTTTCAAGACGATGATGATTACCATACTTATTTGAGGCTGGTTAAAAAGTATAGTCAAAGATACGGCGTTGAGGTCCATGGTTACGTTTTAATGCCCAATCACGTGCACTTTTTACTGAGGGTTGGGGATGTCCCCCTGGCCAAGTTCATGCAAGGCGTCCAGCAATCCTATACTCAAATCTACAATAAACGCCATGACCAGGTGGGCCACCTTTTCCAGGGCCGCTTCAAAAGTTTGCTGGTTGACAAGGATGCCTACCTGTTGGAATTAATCAGGTATATTCACTTAAACCCCGTTAAAGCCGGACTGGTTAACGATCCGCGAAGTTATCGCTGGTCAAGCCAATGGAACTACTTCCACACCCGGGAGGAAGATTGGGTAAAAACCGGGTTTATAAAAAGTATACTGGCGCAATATGGCGGGACTGTGGTAGACGATTACCAGTTGGTACCCGATTCGGTACCGGGAAATGACGTATCAATCCAAAAAGAGAATGTTCAGCGGCAGTCACAAGATGTGGCCCACCTTAAACTTGATTTGGATGCCTTGTTGAGTGTTGTTTCTGAATTTACAGGCGTGGCTCCGCAACTTGTGGCCGGTTCCGGGCGTGTAAAGCAAGCCTTGGAAGCGAGGCGTCTTTTGGTCTATGCCGCCTGTCGCTGGGGACGTTACAGCCTTGCGGAAGTGGCCGGTTTTTTAAACCGGACGGAATCGACCATTTCCAAGTCCCTGCACTGGGTTGAAGATAATTTAGGTGCTTTGGGCGAAGATACCTTGCCGCGCCTGAGGCAAAAACTCCAGGGGTCAGGCCTGTCGTAACTGTAATAACCTGAGTTGTTGTACCTGTATACAGATAAACGGCCCTCAGGGGATTATAGCTATAATCCCCTGAGGCCTTGATAAATTCCGTTTTCGTAAAACTCGGTGCCAACAAGACCTCTATTTATTCGGTTCTTACTTAGCCATTTACACGGGATAGGTACTTTGCCAGCAACATGAAGGGATTATTGGTATAATTACCTGTCGCGGCGTAGGTCCGGTCGTAATATGAGGTTAACCGATGTTTGGATGCGCCACAGTTAAGGGGGAAAGTTTTTATGAATTTTAAGTACAGGGTGTCCAAGGTGGAAGTATGAAACTTTTGCGCGTGGCTGGTTAGATAAACTTAAATAGACCTTTTCTACGATATAAGCAACATCTATTATATAATTAATATATTTGGATTTTAGAGTTATTACAGTTGCGACAGGCCTGACCCCTGAAGTGAGGTGATGGGTGTGCGGGAAAAGCTGGGACAGCTGCCGGAAAGCCCGGGAGTTTATTTGTTTCGGGACGGGACCGGGCAGGTTATATATGTGGGCAAGGCCGTGTCCCTGAAAAACAGGGTGCGTTCTTATTTCGGGGCGACGGCGGGCCGCAATCCCAAGGTTAAGGCGATGATGGCGCGGGCCCGGGACTTGGAGTATATCACCACCGATTCCGAGGTGGAGGCGCTGATTCTGGAGGCCAACCTGATCAAGGAGCACCGGCCCCGGTACAACGTCTTTTTGAGGGACGACAAAAGCTATCCTTACCTGAAAGTGACTCTGAACGAGCAATTTCCCCGGGTGTTGATGACCCGCCGGGTGGTCAAGGACGGGTCCCGGTATTTCGGCCCCTACACCCAGGTGGGCGCGGTGCACGAAACGCTGCGGCTGCTCAAGCGCATTTTTCCGCTGCGTTCCTGCAAGCAAAGGGACCCGGCGCCCCGGAGCAGGCCCTGCCTGAACCAGCACATCAAGCGGTGCCTGGGCCCGTGCTGCGGGCTGGTCACCCCGGAGGAATACCGGAAGGTGGTGGACGGGGTGCTGCTGTTTCTGGAAGGGAAACAGGAGGAACTGGTGAAGGCCCTGCGGGCGCGCATGGAGCAGGCCGCGGAAAACCTGGAATTCGAGCGCGCCGCCGAACTGCGGGACCAGCTGCAGGCTGTGGAAAAGGTGATTGAAAAGCAAAAGATAGTGAACGCCGATCGGGAGGACAGGGATGTGGTGGCCATGGCCCGGGACCAGGACGAGGCTTGCGTGATGGTGTTTTTTGTGCGCGGCGGCAAGCTGATCGGACGGGAACACTTTATCCTCGACGGCACCGGCGAGATGGGGCGGGACGAGGTGATCACCGCCTTCATCAAGCAGTATTACCTCCGGGCCGAGTTTGTCCCCCGGGAGGTCCTGGTTGAGGACGTGCTGGCCGGGGAGAAGGGACTGCTGGAACAGTGGCTGGCCGAAAAGCGGGGCGGCCGGGTTTACATCACCAGGCCGCACCGGGGGGAGAAGAAACAGCTGGTGGACCTGGTGGGTCGCAACGCATTGCTGGTGCTGGAAGAAGTGCAGGCCGGCCGGGCGGCCCGCAAGGATGATTTACAAAAGGCGCTGGAGCAACTGGCCGGAGCCCTGGGGCTGGAGGCCCCGCCCCGCCGGATGGAGTGCTATGATATATCCAACACCCAGGGGGCCGAGCCCGTGGCCTCCATGGTGGTGTTTGAGGATGGGCGGCCCGCCCCGCAGCAGTACCGGCGGTTTAAAATCAAAACTGTAACCGGCCCGGATGATTTCGCTTCCATGCGGGAGGCACTGGAGCGGCGTTTCGCCCGCGGGCGGGAGGAAAGGGATCTGGTCAACACCGGGCAAATGTCCGGCAAGAAGGCCAAGTTTCACCGCTTCCCCGATCTGGTGGTGGTGGACGGCGGCAAGGGGCAGCTCTCTGCCGCGCTGGAGGCGCTGAAAGCCCGGGGATTTGATTATATTCCGGTGTGCAGCCTGGCCAAACAGGAGGAACTGGTTTTCCTGCCGGGACGCGCCGAGCCCGTGCGGCTGCCGCTTGATTCCCCGGCCCTGAAGCTGCTGCAGCGGCTCCGGGACGAGGCGCACCGCTTTGCGGTAACCTACCACCGGCAGCTGCGGGGCAAGCGCAACCTGAAATCCATGCTGGAGGAAATAGAGGGCGTCGGGCCGGTGCGGCGCCGGGAACTGCTGAGAAGCTTTGGAACCGTGGAAAAAATCAAGGAGGCCACACTGGAGGAGCTGGCTGCCGTGCCGGGCATGAACCGCCGGGCGGCCCGGGCCGTATACGATTACTTTAGGGATTATGGTGGCTGAAAATAACCGGTGTATGGGCTTTATATTTGACCGGTTGGGTTGTTAGCATCTGTGAGTTCAGAATGGCGCAGTTGTAAGGCGCATGCGGTTTATAGTTACTCCGGCCGGGTTGTTATGCAAAATCTTGTGCCGGGGAAGGATTTTCCGGTTCACTTAATACCGGGTAACTGTTATGGAGGTATGTAATGAGTAAATATAAACTGCTGGCGGTTGACCTGGATGATACACTGCTCAATGCCGAACTAAGGGTGCCGGAGCGCTCCCGGCATGCCATCGGGGCGGCCCGGGAGGCCGGGGTGCGGGTGACCCTGGCCACGGGCCGGATGTTTCGTTCGGCGCTGCCCTTCGCCAGGGAACTGGGGGTGGAGGAATACCTGATCACCTACCAGGGTGCGCTGGTGCGGCACGCCGTCACCGGTGAAGTGCTGTTCCACCGGCCGGTGCCCCTGGAACTGGCGCTGGAGGTCATCGAATTTGTCAACCGGTATGGTTATCACATCAATATCTACCTGGACGATAATCTTTACGTGGCCAAACATACCAGGGAAAGCGAGCTTTACATCGCCATCTCCCGCACTCCCGTGGAAGCGGTGGGGGACCTGGCCGCGTTTTTAAAGGAGCGCGCCGGGAACCCCACCAAGGTGCTGGTGGTGGCGCGGGAACAATTGCTGGACGCGCTGGCCGAAGAGGCACGGCCGCGTTTCGGCGATCATTTGCATATCACCAAGTCCAAGCCCCACTTCCTGGAATTTTCCCATCCCCTGGCCAACAAGGGCGATGCCCTGGCGGCCATTGCCCGCCATTACGGGGTGGAGCGGGAGCAGGTGATCGCCGTGGGGGACAGCTACAACGACATCGAGATGATCGATTACGCCGGGCTGGGCGTGGTGGTGGGCAACGCCCGCCGGGAGATCAGGGACCGGGCCGATTATGTGTGCCGCTCCAACGAGGAGTGCGGGGTGGCCGAAGTGGTGGAAAAATTTATCCTGGGGTGATGGTATGAGCCGGGATCTGGTGGTGGGGGTGGACCTGGGCGGCACCAAAATTCTGACCGTGCTGGCCGGCATGGAGGGAGATGTGCTGGCGAGGGTCAAGGTGCCGACAGGGGCCGAGCTGGGGCAAGAGCATGTAATTGATAAAATCGTGGAAACGGTACAAGCGGCGCTGCTTGAGGCGGGGGCGCCCGCCGGTTCCGTCAAGGCCGTGGGGATGGGGGTTCCCGGCCCTGTAGATGCGGATAACGGGTTCATCCATTTTGCTCCCAACCTGGGGTGGCGCGATGTGCCCCTGGGGGAAATAATGCGCCGGCGGCTTGACCTGCCCGTGTACATGGACAATGACGCCAACCTGGCCGCGCTGGGCGAGCACAGGTATGGCGCGGGCCGCGGCGCGGCCGACATGGTCTACATAACCGTGAGCACCGGCGTGGGCGGGGGGCTCATCCTGGGCGGGCGGGTTTACCGCGGCGCGGGAGGCGGCGCCGGCGAAATCGGGCACGTTACCGTGGCGGAGGACGGTCCGGTGTGCCGCTGCGGCAACCGGGGCTGCCTGGAAGCGGTGGCCTCGGGGACGGCCATGGCCCGCCGGGCGGCCGCCCTGGTGGACGAGGGCCGCGGGGCGGGCATCCTGGCCGCCGCCGGGGGGGATAAAAACAAAATTTCCGCCAGGGCGGTGGCCCGGGCGGCCCGGGCGGGCGACGCCGCGGCGCTGGCAATACTGCGAGACGCCGGGCGTTACCTGGGCATCGCGGTGGCGGGACTGGTCAACCTGCTCAACCCCGCGGCGGTGGTGCTGGGCGGAGGGGTGATGGAGTCGGCCGGGCTGTTCTGGGAGCCCATGCTGGAGCGGGTGCAAAGGCGCTCGCTGCCGTCCTCCCTTGAAGCGGTGCGCATTGTCAGGGCCGCCCTGGGCGGTGAATCCGGCGCGATGGGGGCCGTGGCCCTGGCTATTGAACGTGCCTCGCCAGTCAAGGCCTGACCCCGAAAATTTTGCGTTCCCGGTTGTACTGTTCCACGGCTTGTTCGTATTCCGGGCGCAAGTGGCTGTAATCCTGTCTACCCATCAGGGAATAAGTGATGTTTTTGCCCTCCTCCACGCCGGGCTGGTCGTAAGGATTGATGTTCCACATTTTGGCCGTGAAGACCACCAGGGCCTCGTAGAAGTAAAACAGGGCGCCCAGAGACGTTTCGGAGATGTCCCTGACGGTGACGCGGTAGCAGGGGCGCCCCGCCCTGACCAGGCTCATTTCGGTGGACAGCTGTTCGATGAGCAGTTGTTCCTGCATGGTGTGCCCCGCAAAGTAAGCATACTCTTTTTCGGATGGAAACTCACCCGTCAAGGCAATGTCACCGGGCACGCTGTTGATGGTCACGAAACCAAAAACCTTGTCGCCGGGGCCTTCCTTATATAGCTGCAGGATGGAATGCTGGTCCGTGGCCCCCAGGCTGGCGACCGGCGTGGTGCCGGCATTGATCACCTCGCCCGCCAGGGACAGCCTTTTGCCCAGGCTTTCCGCCCAGAGCTGCACGAACCACAGGCCGAACTCGTACAACAGGTTGCTGTAGGTAAAAAGCACGTGGATGGACTTGCCCCGCGCGGCCAGTTCACCCAGGCAGGCGCCCAGGGCGAACAGGGCGTTTTGCTCCGGGGGAGTGTCAATGATATGCCGGTGGACCGCGGACGCCCCTTCCAACAGCTGCCGGCTGTCAATACCGGCGATTTCCGCGGGGAGGAAGCCCACCGAGGACAAAACGGAATACCTGCCCCCCAGGTCGCGGGGGATATGCAGCAGGTGGCAGCCCAGGTCCCTGGCGATGTGATTGATGCCGTTGTCGCCGGGGTCGCAGATGATGACGATGTCTTTGGGGTCGCCCCCCGCCGCCCTGTACTTATTGTAAAAATAGATGAACTGGGCCGCCGTTTCGGGCGTGGAACCGGATTTGCTGGTGTAGATTAACGCGGTCTTGCTCATGTCCACAAGGTTTGTCACCTGCCCGGTCACCACCGGGTCGATGTTGTCCAGGATAAACAGGCGCGGGTGATGATGTTTGGCCAGGTTGTAGAAGGGGCCCCTCAAAAACTGGTGCACGGCCCTGGCGCCCAGCGCCGAGCCGCCGATGCCCAGGAGCAATACGTTTTCGTATTTCTCCGCCAGCTTTCGGGCCAGCAATTTGATTTGCGGAATGGTGTTCGCTTCCCCGAAGGAAAGGGTAATGGGGGATTTACCATCCCTTAACGACGCTTGTACACCCGCGAATGCATCGCCATACCTGGCCGTCAGGTTATTGTAATCCTGTTCGGAAATGAAACCGGGCTCCCCCCGGCAGCTCAACAAATGCCCGACATCCACGTTGATTATTTCATGCATGTTCTCACGCCCCCCTAAAATATTTATCATTTAAGTTTGGCAATACCAAGGCAAATTTATTATCGTCCCTTTGCCGCAACCCGCCGTGACGCCCGGCAACCGGCCGGGGCGCTATGTAAATATACAACCCGACGCCAAATAATATTCCTTTTCCCGGCTGGTGAAATTATTAACTAATGCGGGTAAGAGGTTATTTATATTAGCCGGCGAATATTTTACTTGTTGCGAGCAAGATTATTCGGTAGAAGTGAAAAAAACGGGTTCACGGCCGCCCTGCGGGTATTTGCGGTGAAGTCACATTAAATTGATTGACTTTAACTTCAAAACCACCGGAGCGCCAGATACAAGTACCGGGTTTTTGCAGCAAAATCATTGATTTAATTATACTATATACATATTCTAATCCTTTTTACCATAAAGAAAAATTTTTACCAGAAGAAAAACCAGCAGGGTTTCCAAATCACCAGCAATGATGCAGTGTTTGAAATTTAAATCCAATACCAGAGGGAGCAGCGATGGTTATGGAATTTTTTGCCGACTGGCACACTCACACCAGTTACAGCGACGGCCGCGCCACGCCGGAAGAGATGGTGGCGGCGGCGGCCCGGCGCGGGCTGGCCGAGGTGGCCATTACCGACCACGGTCCCCGGGGCATGTTCATCGGCGTCAGGGATGCTGAAACGTACCTGGAAATCAAGAAATTAGCCGGGAAGCTCGGCGAAAAATACGGGGTGCGGGTGCTGGTGGGCGCCGAGGCCAATGTGACGGGCCTGGACGGGGGATTGGACGTGCCCCGGGAAATCACCGGGGAACTGGACATCCTGATTGCCGGCCTGCACCCCCAGGTCTGGTGCAGGCCCCTGCGGGAGACCCTGACCTGGATTCTGCCCAACCAGGTGGGGCGTTATATCAGCCGGGTACGGGACAGCATGCGCAACGCCAATACCACTGCGCTGGTGGCCGCCGTGCACAAAAACCCGCTTACATTTGTCAGCCACCCCGGTTTAATGATGGCGGTGGACCTGGACGAAGTGGCCCGCGCCTGCGCCGCGACCGGCTGCGCCATGGAAATAAACACAGGCCATCATTACGACCGGGACGGGGTGGTGCAGGCGGCGCTGCGTTGGGGAGCGCGCCTGGTGGTGAACAGCGACGCCCATTTTCCCGAAACCGTGGGGGACCTGGCTGCGGGCGCCGCCCTGCTGGACAAGTACAGTGTTCCGCCGGAACTGGTGCTGAACGCCGGGAAAACCGCTTCCAAAGCAGAGGTCGTACCAGGTGATAAGCAAAGCCGTGTATTTATACCGCCGGCTCGAACCCGTTCAAACGTAAGATTGATTTAACTGCAAAAACACCACAGCGGCAGGCGATCCGGCGGATTTCCGGAGTGAGTGGAACACTGGATGCGGTCTCTTAGCGGAATGGCGGATAAACAAATAAATATCCGGCGACCGACCACAGACCACCGGCGACCGGCGACCAAACAGGGAGGGATGGATTTATGCCGTCACGCATGGTAATCGTTACCGGACTTTCCGGGGCCGGTAAAACCCAGGCCATGCGCAGCCTGGAGGACCTGGGTTATTTTTGCGTGGACAACCTTCCGCCCACCCTGATACCAAAATTTGCCGAATTGTGTGCACAAACGGCCCGCCGCATTAATAATATAGCATTAGTGGTGGATATCCGGGGTGGGGAGTTTTTCCGGGACCTGTCGGAGGTGCTGGACGAACTGGAGCGGGGCGAAATAAATTTTGAAGTGTTGTTCCTGGAGGCATCGGATGATGTGCTGGTGCGGCGCTACAAAGAATCGCGCCGGCGCCATCCCCTCGGCACGCACGGCGAGGTGCTGCGGTACATCCGGGAGGAACGGGCGCTGCTGGAAGAAATCCGGGGCCGCTCCAACACCATCATCGATACTTCCAACCTGACCCCCCGGCAATTAAAGGAAAAACTGACTGATTTATTCGGCGGCGACGCAAATACGCCCCAGTTGTTGATTACTGTGATATCTTTCGGCTTTAAGCACGGGATCCCCCTGGACAGCGACCTGGTGATCGACGTGCGCTTTTTGCCGAACCCGTATTACGACCCGGTGATGCGTCCTCTGACGGGCAATGACCCGGCCGTTGAGGAATATGTCTTCCGCTCGCCGGTGACGACCGAATTTATGAAGAAATTCACCGACCTGGTGGAGTTTCTGATCCCTTGCTACATCAAGGAAGGCAAAACCACGCTGATGATCGCCATCGGGTGCACCGGCGGCATGCACCGCTCGGTGGCTCTGGCCAACCGCCTGGGTGAAATTTTGAAAAAAAAGGATTACCGGGTTACCGTGCGCCACCGGGATATCGGCAGGAGCAGTTAGCGGTTGGCCGCTGTCCTTGCCGCACACAGTTTGGGGGTGCTTGCGGAATGAAAATCAAGTGGTTGTACCCGGGCATGGGCGTGAAACGCTGGATTAGCCTGGCATTGCTGGGTATTCTGCTGGTGACCGCCGGCGGTATTCTGCTTGCCGGCTCGCTTTTTACAGCCGCCCGGGAATTGCTGGGAACATTTTATTACAGCATTATTGGCGGGTATTTTCTGTGGATCCCCGCCGCGCTGGTGATGCTGGCGGGCGCCGCCCTGGCGGTGTTCGGTTCGCTGCGGGCCTTCCGGGCGGTGGTGGCGCCCGTGATGCCGGGGGAGAACAGCCTGGTGGATATTATTTACGCCAACCGGTACCTGGAAAGAGGGCCGCGGGTGGTGGTGATCGGCGGCGGCACCGGAGCGCCGGTTTTGCTGAGAGGGCTCAAGGAATATACCGGCAACCTCACGGCCATTGTCACGGTGGCCGACGACGGCGGCAGTTCGGGCCGGCTGCGGGGGGACCTGGGCATACTCCCGCCGGGTGATGTCCGCAACTGCCTGGTGGCGCTGGCCCACCGCGAGCCGCTGATGGAGGAACTGCTGCAGTATCGCTTCCCTTCCGGAGAATTGAAGGGGCATAACATGGGCAACCTGCTGCTGGCTGCCCTGTGCGACGCCACCGGCGGCTTTGACCGGGCGGTGCGCAGCCTGAGCCGGGTGCTGGCGGTGCGCGGGCAAGTGCTGCCCGTAACCCTGGCCGACGTCCGGCTATGCGCTGAAATGGAAGATGGAACGGTGGTGCACGGTGAATCAAGGATTCCGGCCAGCGGCGGCAGGATTAAGCGCGTCTTTCTGGACCCGGGCGCTTGCCGGCCCACCGGGGAGGCGCTGGAAGCCATCCGTGAGGCCGACGCCATTATCATGGGGCCGGGCAGCATCTACACCAGCATACTGCCCAATTTGCTGGTGCCGGGTATTGCCGAGGCCATCGCCGGTTCCAGGGCCGTTAAAATCTACGTTTGTAATGTGATGACCCAGCCCGGTGAGACGGAAGGTTATACCGCTTCCCGCCACTTGCAGGCATTATTTGACCACGCCGGTAAAATAGTTGATTATATGATTGTCAACACCGGGACCATCCCGGGCAGGTTACTGACCCGTTACCGCAAGGAGGGGGCGGCGCCCGTGGAGGCCGATCTGGAGGCCATCCGGGACATGGGGGTAATCCCCGTGGCGGAAAAACTGGTGCAGGAGGGCGAACTGGTGCGGCACCACCCCGACAAGCTGGCCCGCCTGGTGATGCGGCTGATCGGCGACCGTCACCCGGACCGGGTGGTGTTGCTGAACAACTATCTCGCCCGGCGGCAGAACCAAAACGGGCGGGACAGCGCCATTTTATAATGATATATAATAAAACATGGGATAATATAGACTGGTTGGTAATTCGAAGGCGCATAAGGAGGATATATGGCGATCCGGGAAGTATATTTGGACAACAGCGCCACCACCCGGCCCTTGCCGGAAGTGGTCAGGGCCGTGGTGGACGCACTGGAAAACAATTACGGCAACCCGTCATCGTTGCACCGCAAGGGAGTTGAGGCCGGGCGGGTGGTGACCAGGGCCCGGGAGGCGGTGGCGGCCAGCCTGGGTGTCGCGCCGGCTGAAATTGTGTTTACCGGCGCGGGCAGCGAAGCCGTAAACCTGGCGATTAAGGGCGCGCGGCCCGGCAAGCGGGGCAGGCATGTCATCACCACCGCGGTGGAACACCACGCCGTTTTAAACGCCTGCGCGCAGCTCAAGGAACAGGGAATTGAAGTAACGGTGCTGCCGGTGGACGCCGCGGGCGTGGTGGATCCGGAGCGTCTGGCGGCGGAACTGCGGGACGATACCTACCTGGTATCAATAATGTATGTTAACAATGAAGTGGGGGCGGTGCAACCACTGGTTGAAATCGCCGCGGTGATCGGAGCAGCCCGCAAGGCCGGGCGACGGCTATTGTGGCATGTCGACGCGGTGCAGGCTTACGGTAAGCTGCCGCTGCGCCCCAGGGAGCTTGGGGTGGACCTGCTTTCGATCAGCGCCCACAAGGTGCACGGCCCCAAGGGCGTGGGGGCGCTGTACGTGGCGCCGCACACCCCGCTGCAGCCTCTGGTGGCCGGCGGGGGGCAGGAGTGGGGGCTGCGTTCGGGCACCGAGAATGTGCCCGGTATTGCCGGGTTCGGCGTGGCCGCGGAGATGATCGCCCGGGAGGGCCACCTCGCGGCGGATAGACTCCGGCCCCTGAAAAAGAGACTGGTGGAGGGAATTCTGGCGGCCGTGCCGGGAGCCGTGCTGAACGGGCCGGCGTGCGACAAGGAAAACCCCCGCTGCGCCCCGCATATCGCCAACATTTCTTTCCCCGGCCTGCGCGGGGAAATCCTGGTGCACTCCCTGGAAGGGCGGGGGATTTACGTTTCCACCGGTTCGGCCTGTTCCTCCGGGAAAAAGCCCGGCAGCCATGTGCTGCAGGCCATGGGGTTAAAGGAGGATGTAGTGGAGGGAGCCATCCGGTTCAGCCTGTCCATCACGAACACGGAAGAGGAAATCGATTACGCGGTGAAGAACACCGCGGCGGTGGTGGAAGAATTAAGAGCGCTGTACGGCTGATCGCGGCAGGTCTTTGCCTGTATCCGGCGCCATTGCCTTGGCGGTTTTCCCGCCAGGTGCCGGTGGTTTCCCCTGCGTCCGGAATGCTTCACGCCGGCGGGACTATGGTGCACCGGACGGATTGCCGCCGGCGAATACCGTCCACCGGCCACCGACGACGAATACGAGGTGAACCATGTACAATACATATTTAATCCGCTATGGAGAAATAGGGCTGAAGGGCAAAAACAGGCCTCAATTCGAGCGCCGTTTAATGGATAATATCAAGCGGGCCTTGAAAAAGGTGGGACCCGCCAGGGTGGAACGCGTCTACGGCCGCCTGGTGGTGGAAAGCGAGGCCGACCCGGCCCGGGTCCTGGAAAGGCTAAGCAGAGTGTTCGGCATCGTGGGCATCAGCCCGGTGCTCCGCCTGCCCCTGGACGAGGAGGCCATTTGCGCGGGCGCGCTGGAAGTTCTGCGGGACGCAGCCGGGCGCGTGCAGCCGCCCGCCGGATCGCCCCTTACTTTCAAAGTGGAGGCCAGGCGCTCCAACAAGGCGTTCCCCCGGACGTCGCCGGAACTGAACGGGCTGGTGGGCGGTTATTTGCTGAAAAATTACCCCGGCCTGAAGGTGGATGTGCATAATCCCCTGGTCAGGGTCGGGGTTGAAATCAGGGAGAAAAACGCTTTTGTTTATGCCGCCGAAGTGCCCGGCGCAGGCGGCCTGCCCGTGGGGGCGGCCGGCAAGGCGCTGCTGCTCATTTCAGGGGGCATAGACAGCCCCGTGGCCGGTTGGATGGCCATGAAGCGGGGCATTGAGATCGAAGCGGCGCATTTTTACAGCTTCCCCTTCACCGGGGAAAAGTCCCTGGAAAAGGTGCGCGATCTCTGCCGCGTTCTGGCGGGCTACACCGCCCGGATCAGGTTACACGTCGTGCATTTTACCGAGATTCAAAAAGAAATTCAAAAGCATTGTCCCGAGGAACTGCGGGTAACCATCATGCGGCGGATGATGTTCCGCCTGGCCGCCCGCATTGCCCGGCAACGGGGGGCGCTGGCCCTGGTGACGGGCGAAAGCGTGGGCCAGGTGGCCAGCCAGACCCTGGAGAGTATGCTGGTGATCAACCGGGTGGTGGACATCCCGGTGCTGCGCCCCCTGGTGGGCATGGACAAGCTGGAGATCATCCAGCGGGCACAGAACATCGGCACCTACGATCTTTCGATACTGCCCTACGAAGACTGCTGCACCCTGTTTTTGCCCAAGCACCCGGCCACCAGGCCCCGCCCGGATCAGGCGGAGCGGGCTGAAGAACCGCTGGCCGTGGAGGAGTTGCTGAACGGGGCCCTGGAGTGGACGGTTATGGAGGAAATAAGGGGGTGAGCCTCCTTGAGTTTTTCCCTGATCACCAAGAACGAACTGGCCCGTGTGGTGGGGCCGCGGCAGTGCTGCAAGCAAAGCGAGCTGGCCGCCCTGATTAAAATGGACGGCTCGCTCCAGATCAGCGGGCGCAAGGTTTCGCTAAATATCATCAATCAAAACGCGGCCGTGGCCCGGAAATTGTTCAAGCTGAGCAAGGAATTGTTCGGTGTTCGAACCGAGGTGCTGGTGCGGAAAAAGGTTCGCCTGCGCAAGAACAATGTTTACATGGTACGTATGCCGCCCCAGGACGGCCTTTTGGAGATGCTTGTAAAACTGGGTATATTGCGGGAAGACGGCTCGCTGCAGGAGGGGATGCCCCGTGACCTGCTGCGGAACGAGTGCTGCCGGAGAGCATACCTGCGCGGCGTGTTTTTGGGCGGCGGTTCGGTGAACAGCCCGGGCGGCACCTACCACATGGAGATTATCACCAGCAAGGAGCGGCTGGCGCACGACATCTGCCTCCTGCTGCAAAAGTTCGGGCTGCCGGCCAGGGCCAGCATCCGCAAAAACTGGTTTGTGGTCTACCTGAAAGAAAGCGAGCAAATCGTGGAGTGCCTGAACATCATGGGCGCTCACTCGGCCTTGCTGGAATTTGAGAATGCCAGGATTTACAAGGACATGCGCAATCGTGTCAACCGCCTGGTCAACTGCGAAACCGCCAACCTGAACAAAACCGTCAACGCGTCCCTGCGCCAGGCCGAGAATATCCGCCTCATCGCCCGACTGATCGGCATGGATAAACTGCCCCCGTCGTTGCGGGAAGTGGCCGAGTTGCGGATGAACTACCCCGACGCCAGTCTCAAGGAACTGGGTGAGATGACGGACCCCCCGCTGGGCAAATCGGGCGTGAACCACCGCCTGCGCAAGCTGGAAAGAATAGCGGATAAGCTGCGGTCGGGATCCGGAGCGGACCTGTCTGATATTACCGGGAGGGGGCCGGAATGAGAAAAATCAACCGTTACCCGGTCCGCGGTGCAGGCAATTCCATGCGGGGATGTTGCCGGCGGGCCGGTTATTTCCGGGTGGTGTTCAACTTTTTCATCATCGTGCTGTGCCGGTACCTGCCGTCGCTGCGCTTGAAAAACTTTTTCTACCGGCTGGTGGGCATCCGGGTGGGCCGTGGCGTGTCGGTGGGGTTGATGGCCATGATGGACATATTTTATCCCCAGTACATTTCCATTGGGGAAAACACAGTCATTGGTTATAATGTCACATTGCTGGCCCATGAATTTCTCGTGCCGGAATACCGTCTCGGCCCGGTGGAAATAGGGGCTAACGTGATGATCGGGGCCAATTCCACCGTGCTGCCCGGTGTGCGCATCGGGGACGGGGCGGTGATCGGCGCCGGGTCGCTGGTCAACCGGGATATCCCCCCGGGCGTTCTGGCCTGCGGCGTACCGGCAAGGGTGAAGAATAAAGTTGATTTAACTGCAAAAACATCACAGTAGCAGGCGATCCGGCGAATTTCTGGAGTGAGTGGAGCACTGGATGCGGTGCTTAGCCCGTCATATCCCAAGAGCCATGACCCCTTAGGGCGTGAAGAAGTAGATAGGCAGTAAGTTGCAAGCGTTAACTACTAGCTTCACCGGCCTCAAGAGTAAAATTGCGAAACGAACGGAAGAAATCGCCGGAGCGCCAGATAAAAGTATTGGTTTTTGCAGCGAAATCAAAGTTTGACCGGCTTGTATCGACCACCGACCACCGACGACCATTAAAGGAGGCACATCCTTTGCATATACTGGCTGAATTGCTGGCCGAGCTCTGGCACCGCCCATGGCGCTCCAGCCTGCTCTGGCCCATCATTATTATCAATATAGCCGGTTCCGTTTACGGCTTTTACTGGTATCGCGCCCAGCTGGCGGAAACTCCACGGTATCTGTGGCCCCTGGTGCCGGACAGCCCCCTTTCCACCACGCTGTTCGCCCTGGGCCTGCTGCTGGTGCTGGCCGGTCGCCGCCCGGGACTGGTTGTCGCTGTGGCCTGTGCCACCACCATCAAGTACGGTCTGTGGGCGGTAGGCGTAATCACTCATTACTGGGCGCTGGGCGGGCAGTTTACTTTTACCGAGGGGATGCTTTGGCTGTCGCACCTGGGCATGGCCCTGGAGGGATTTATTTTTTTGCGCAAGTCACCATTGCCGGCCCGGGCGGTGCCAGGCGCATTGCTTTGGATGGTGTTTAACGACTATATGGACTACGTCAGGGGGCTGCACCCTTACCTGTTCGCACCCGGCCAGGAGGGTTTCGCCTTTTGGCTGGCGGCCGGGCTGACCTTGCTGGCAATTTTTTCCCTGGTACGGGCCCGGATTAGTAATCATCCAACCGTTAACTGAATATATTGGATTTAAAAATAAAGGCAGGATTTTTGCAAGGGGTTGTAGAACTTATAAATTATAAATAAAAATAATTTTGTAAATTCATTTAAATTTGGAGGAATCTATGGCTATGCGCATGGGTTATGGACTGAACGTGATGCAGACCCAAAAATTAATTATGACCCCCGAATTGCGCCAGGCCATTGCTGTTCTGCAGTTATCATCCCTGGAATTGGGTATGTATATTGAACAGCAGCTTCAGGAAAACCCGTTGCTGGAAATAAGGGAGGAAGAACCCGGCCAGGGGGAAACCTGGGAACAGCCCGTCCAGGAAAATGACCGGGAAAGGGATTATGATATTGACTGGCAGGATTATTTCCATGACAGCAGCGATCTTGGCTTGCCCCGTTCGGAGGTGCGCAGGGAAAATGAGGACTTTGGCTACGAGCATTTTTTGACCCGCTCCCCCTCCTTGATGGAGCACCTGTTGTTTCAACTCAACCTGAGCAGGTGCAGTAAGCGCCAGCACGAAATCGCCGAGTATATTATCGGCAATATAGATGATAATGGTTACCTCAATTGTTCAATTGAAGAAATAGTCAAGCAACTTGATGCCGGACCCGGCGAGGTGATGGAGGCGCTGAAGGTTGTTCAGTCGCTGGATCCCCCGGGGGTGGGCGCACGCTCGCTGCAGGAGTGCCTGTTGCTGCAGTTGAACCACCTGGGTATCAATGATGAACTGGCAAACAACGTGGTGGCGGGGTACCTTGCGGATCTGGCCGACGGCAAATACAACCGGCTTGCTCAGCTGTTCGGTGTGCCGGTCCAGGAAATTCAGCGGGTGGCCGATCTGATTAAAACCCTGGACCCGAAACCGGGACGGAATTTCAGCGGAATTGGTGAAAACAGGTATATTACTCCGGATATTGTCTTGAACAAAGTGGATGACGAGTATGTAATCATCATCAACGATGTGACCGTGCCCCGGCTGACCATCAACAATACTTACCGTGCCGTGCTGAGCCAGGAAAAGAGCGATAATAAAACCAAGAAATTTGTGGAGCACAAGTTGAATGCGGCGGCCTGGCTGATTAAAAGCATCGAGCAGCGCCGCCTGACCCTGTACAAGGTGACCAAGTGTCTGGTTGATCTGCAGCGCGATTTTTTGGACCACGGGGTGAAATATCTAAAACCCCTCAACCTGAAAACGGTGGCGGATATGGTGGGATTGCACGAATCGACCGTATCCAGGGCCACCTCGAACAAGTATATCCAGACTCCCCAGGGCGTTTTTGAAATGAAGTACTTCTTTTCATCCGGCCTGAGCAACACCGGGGGATCAATGGTTTCAGCCGAAAGCATCAAGAAAACCATGCAGGAGATCCTGGATGCCGAGAACCCCAAAAACCCGCTGAACGACCAGCAGATCGCAGACATCTTTGCTCGCCGGGGGATTAAAATTTCCCGCCGCACGGTGGCCAAATACCGGGATGAACTGGGCATACCACCGATACGGAAGAGAAAGAGGTACTAACACCGGCGACCGGCCACCGGCGACCAAAAAAGAGGTATCGCTATTACAGCGAGTACCTCTTTTTTGTTGATATTAGATATAAATTGTATACAAAAAAGGAGGAAACAATTTGGAGATTGACGAATAGAGTATATCATAATTAAATAAATATTGCCTACTAAGGTATACTATTGAAAGGAGCGGGTAGTAATAATGGCGGTGCGAGTGGGGATTAACGGTTTCGGTAGAATAGGACGTCTTGTATTGCGGGTGGCGCTGCGCCGCCCCGGCATTGAAGTGGTGGCCGTTAATCACAAATCCCGTAGATTGCCGGTTAATGACGAGTTTGCCGGCAAACTGGCCATGACGTTGAAATATGACTCCATCCACGGCAGGATGGAGGAGGATATTCAAGGATATAACGATGTTATTACGGCAAACGGCAAGGAAATCAAAGTATATTCGGAAGCGGATCCCGCCGCGCTGCCCTGGGGCGACCTGGGCGTGGATGTCGTGGTGGAATCCACCGGCAAATTCAACAACCCGGATCAGGCTGCGGCCCACCTGAAAGCGGGAGCGAAAAAAGTGGTTATTACCGCGCCCGCCAAGGGAGGGGAGTGCCTGACGGTGGTGATGGGAGTCAACGAGGAGTTATATGACCCCGCCGTGCACCACGTGGTGAGCAACGCTTCCTGTACCACCAACTGCCTGGCGCCGGTGGCCAAAGTGCTGTTGAAGAATTTCGGTATCGTCAAGGGCCTGATGACCACCGTACATGCGGTAACCAACAACCAGCAAATCCTGGATATGCCCAGCAAGGATATCCGCCGCGGGCGCGCCGCCACCATGTCCATTATCCCCACGACCACCGGTGCGGCCAAAGCGGTGGGGCTGGTGCTGCCCGAGTTGCAGGGCAAGTTGAACGGTATGGCCATGCGGGTGCCCACACTGAATGTGTCCGTGGTGGACCTGGTGGCCCAATTGGAGAAAAAAGTAACCAGGGATGAAGTGAACGCGGCCCTGAAGGATGCATCTGAAGGGGAACTTGAGGGTATACTGGCATACAGTGAACTACCGCTGGTTTCCGCGGATTACAATGGCGACCCCCATTCTTCCATTGTGGATGCCCTTTCCACCATGGTTATGGGCGACGATATGGTTAAAGTGCTGGCCTGGTACGATAACGAGTGGGGTTACTCCAACCGGGTGATGGATTTGGTTGAATACATGGCCCGGAAAGGTTTTTAATTTTTCCGCAGGGAAGTTCCCATCTGTGAAGGCGGGGATGAAAGACGCTTCACAATAATAATTTAAATGCTATAATAGTTACTGTATGAATTTTTACCAGATATCTCTTGGAGGGGGATTATATGCCCAAAAAAACCGTGAAGGACATTGACGTGGCCGGCAAACGGGTGCTGGTGCGGG
Organism: Desulfallas sp. Bu1-1; assembly: GCF_015594625.1. Classification (GTDB taxonomy): domain Bacteria; phylum Bacillota; class Desulfotomaculia; order Desulfotomaculales; family Desulfallaceae; genus JADNRQ01. The sequence continues at coordinate 355,214 of NZ_JADNRQ010000001.1, forward strand.
TTGATTTCAACGTGCCTCTGGACCGGGAAGGCAAAGTGGCCGACGACACCAGGATCGTGGCGGCCCTGCCCACCATCAAATATCTTGTCGACGAGAAGGCCAGGGTGATTTTAATGTCGCACCTGGGCCGGCCCAAGGGCAAGGTGGACGAGAGGTACAGGATGGCTCCGGTGGCCGAGCGCCTTAAGCAGTTGCTGGATGCCCCGGTGCGCTACGTGGACGACTGCACCGGGGAAAAAGCGCAGCGGGCGGTGGAAGCTCTGGCCGGCGGCGAGGTGCTGCTCCTGGAAAACGTCCGTTTCTACCCCGAAGAGGAGAAAAACGAGGAAAAGTTTGCCCGCAGGCTTGCGGAACTGGGGGATATCTATGTTAATGACGCTTTTGGTGCGGCCCACAGGGCTCATGCTTCCACCGAGGGCGTGGCGGAATTTCTACCGGCGGTGGCCGGTTTTCTGATGGAAAAGGAAATCAGCATGTTGAGCCGGGTATTGACCGCACCGGCCAAACCTTTTGTGGCCATTATCGGCGGCGCCAAGGTTTCCGACAAGATTGCCGTAATCGATAATTTATTGCAAAAAGTTGACGCATTGCTGATCGGCGGGGGGATGGCCAACACCTTCCTGAAGGCCGAGGGCATCGAGGTAGGCAAATCCCTGCTGGAAGCCGACAAGGTGGACATGGCCGGGGGGCTTGTGCAAAAAGCCAGGGCCAGGGGCGTGGAGCTGTTGCTGCCCGTGGACGTGGTGGTGGCCCCGGCCGCGTCTCCGGATGCCCAGTCCAAGGTGGTGCCCGTGGGCGAAATTCCGGAGGAATTTATGGCCCTGGATATCGGACCGCAAACGGTGCAAAATTTTGCGGCTCGCATCAAGGACGCCGCCACCGTGGTGTGGAACGGTCCCATGGGCGTGTTTGAAATGGAACCCTTTGCCGGCGGAACCGTGGCCGTGGCCCGGGCGCTGGCCGAAAGCAACGCCGTCACCGTGATCGGCGGCGGGGATTCGGCCGCCGCGGTGAAAAAGGCCGGGGTGGCGGATAAGATTACCCATATTTCCACCGGTGGAGGCGCCTCCCTGGAATTCCTCGAGGGCAAGGAGTTGCCCGGCGTGGCGGCGCTTCAGGATAAATAGCTTTTGTTTTGGACACTTTCGGGAAACACCGTTAAATATAACTCCCTAAGATATACTTTGATTTACGGGGTGAGTTTGGTTTATGCGCAAGCCCATCATAGCGGGGAACTGGAAAATGTACAAGACCGTCGGCGAGGCGGTCAATTTTGTTGCCGCTTTCAAGGAAAAAACGGCCGGAGTGTCCGGGGTGGAAATGGTCCTGTGCCCGCCCTTCACGGCGCTGGCTGCGGTGGCCCAACGGCTGGCCGGCTCGGGTATCGAACTGGGTGCCCAGAATATGCACTGGCAACCCGAGGGTGCCTACACCGGCGAGATTGCGCCGGGCATGTTAAGGGAAATTGGCTGCAAGTACGTGATCCTGGGCCACTCCGAGCGCCGGCAATATTTCGGCGAAACGGACGAGCTGGTGAATAAAAAGGTGAAAGCCGCGCTGGAGCACGGTTTGACGCCCATCGTGTGCGTGGGCGAACGGCTGGAGGAACGGGAGTCCGGCCAAACGGAAGCGGTGGTGCGCCGGCAGGTGGAGGGCGCGCTGGCGGGGCTGGCGTCGCGGCAGGTCGCCGGGCTGGTGGTGGCCTACGAGCCTGTTTGGGCCATCGGCACCGGGCGCACGGCGTCGGCGGAGGACGCCCAGCAGGTGAACGCGTTCATTCGCAGCATCCTGCGGCGACTTTTCGGTGACGACGCCGCGGACGCGGTGCGCATTCAGTACGGGGGCAGCGTCAAGCCCGGCAACGCCGCGGGGCTAATGGCCCAGCCCGACATCGACGGGGCTCTGGTGGGCGGCGCCAGCCTGGACGCCGCAAGCTTTGCGGAAATTGTGAAGAATTCGGCACCGGCGGAAGAGTGACAAACCGCCGGAGCGCCAAATACGAGTACCGGGTAAAATTTTAAGAATAGAATAGAATGCTATAAAGCAAGCAAGATTTGCGAAGTAAGAGAAAAACACGGTAACGCCTGGTGCAAGCCCGGGCGAGAATATTAACTTTGATACAAACAGCTTTAAGAGGAGGAACTGTTTTGGCTTCTGAAAAACGGCCCCTGGTGCTGGTTATTTTAGACGGCTGGGGTCTGAGCGAAAAAGAGGAAGGAAACGCCATAGCCATGGCCCGGACGCCCAACATGGACGGGCTTTGGGCCCGCTATCCCCACACCGTGCTGGGCACCTCCGGCGAGGATGTGGGCCTGCCCGAAGGTCAGATGGGCAACTCGGAAGTGGGTCACCTGAACATGGGCGCCGGGCGGGTCGTCTACCAGGAATTGACACGGATTTCCCGCGCCATCAAAGAAAGGACTTTCTTCGACAACCCGGTGCTATTGGAAGCGGTGGAAAAAGCCCGGGAAAACCGGTCCGCCCTGCACCTGATGGGGCTTTTGTCCGACGGCGGCGTGCACAGCCACATCAACCACTTGTATGCTCTGCTGGATCTGGCCAGGGACCAGGGGCTGACCCGCGTTTTCGTCCACGCCTTCCTGGACGGGCGGGACGTGCCCCCGGCCAACGCGAAAGAGTATATCGTTCCCCTGGAGGAACGCATGGAAAAGATGGAATGCGGCCGGATAGCCACGGTGATGGGGCGCTACTACGCCATGGACCGGGACCGGCGCTGGGAACGCACGAGGGAAGCGTACCTGGCCATGGTCAGGGGCGAAGGGATCCGGGTTCCATCGGCCCTGGCGGCGGTGGAGCAGGCCTACGGGCGGGAGGAAACCGATGAATTTGTCAAGCCGTCCGTGGTGGTGGACGGGCGGGGCAATCCTGTCGGCAAGGTGTCCGGCGGCGATGTGATGATCTTTTTTAACTTCCGGCCGGACCGGGCCAGGCAGATCACCCGGGCCTTTGTGGATGAACAATTCGACGGTTTTGAGCGGCCCGAGGACCATCCCCGGGTGCACTTCGTCTGCATGACCCAGTATGACAAGACCATCCAGGCGCCCGTGGCTTTTCGGCCCCAGGTGCTGGTGAACACGCTGGGCGAGGTGCTCAGCTACCGCAATTTAAGGCAGCTGCGCCTGGCCGAAACCGAAAAATACGCCCACGTCACCTTCTTCTTCAACGGCGGCGTGGAGCAACCCAACCGGGGCGAGGACCGGGTGCTGATTCCGTCACCGAAAGTGGCCACCTATGACCTGCAGCCCGAAATGAGTGCCAATGAAGTAACGGATGCCTTAATCAACAAACTGCGGGAAAGGGTTTACGACGTGGTGATCATGAACTATGCCAACCCGGACATGGTGGGACATACGGGAGATTTCCGGGCGGCGGTCAAAGCCGTGGAAACAGTGGACCGGTGTGTGGGCCGGGTTGTTGGGGCCGTGCGGGAAGCAGGCGGCATAGCGATTATCACCGCCGACCACGGCAATGCGGAAACAATGCGGGACGAGGCGGGGGAACCGCACACCGCGCACACCACCGACCCGGTGCCCTTTATCCTGGTCAGCGACCGGCATCTTGGCGTAAAGCTGCATCCCGGCACTTTACAAGATGTTGCGCCCACCATGTTGGACCTGCTGGGGATTGAGAAACCGCCCGAAATGACGGGGCGGAGTCTCATTGAACGGTAAAAGATAGCAATTTAAATTCCATTTTGTGAGGAGGTTTGACCATGTCAACAACTATTGTTGATATTACAGCCAGGGAAATTCTTGACTCCAGGGGTAATCCCACTGTCGAGGTGGACGTGCTGTTGGAGGACGGCACCCTCGGGAGGGCGGCGGTTCCTTCAGGGGCTTCCACCGGTGCCTACGAGGCGGTGGAGTTGAGGGACGGTGACCCTGCCCGCTACAAGGGGAAAGGGGTACTTAAAGCGGTGGAAAACGTCAACGAGCAGATCGCGCCGGAAATTGTCGGTTTCGATGCCCTGGACCAGGTGGGGGTCGACCTGACCATGATCGATCTGGACGGCACCCCAAATAAGGGCAAGCTGGGCGCCAATGCCATTCTGGGCGTTTCCATGGCCGTGGCCCGGGCCGCCGCAACTTCGCTGGGAATGCCCTTGTACCGCTACCTGGGGGGTGCCGGGGCCAGGTTGCTGCCCGTGCCCATGATGAACATCCTGAACGGCGGCAAGCACGCCGACAACAACGTGGATATCCAGGAATTCATGGTTATGCCGGTGGGGGCGCAGGATTTTGCCGGGGCGCTGCGCATGGGCGCGGAGGTTTTTCACACCTTGAAGGGAGTGCTGAAACAAAAGGGCATGAGCACCTCGGTGGGCGACGAAGGCGGGTTTGCCCCCAATTTGGGCTCGAACGAGGAGGCGCTGGCGGTACTGGTTGAAGCCATTGAAGCCGCCGGCTACCGTCCCGGGGAGGATGTGGCCCTGGCGATTGACGCGGCATCGACGGAATTTTACAAGGACGGCAAGTATGTGCTGGCCGGGGAGGGCATTTCCTATACAGCGGCCGAGATGGTTGATTGCTACACCCGGTTGGTGGAGAAGTACCCCATCATTTCCATTGAGGACGGCCTGGCCGAAGATGACTGGGAAGGCTGGAAACTGTTGACCCGGCGCCTGGGTAACAAGGTGCAGCTTGTGGGGGACGACCTGTTTGTCACCAATACCGAGCGTCTGGCTCGCGGAATCGAGTCGGGGGTGGCCAACTCCATTTTAATCAAGCTGAACCAGATCGGCACCATCACTGAAACCCTGGAGGCGATTGAAATGGCCAAACAGGCCGGTTACACCGCGGTGGTGTCGCACCGCTCCGGGGAAACCGAGGACGCCACCATCGCCGACTTTGTCGTGGCTGTGAATGCAGGTCAGATCAAAACCGGCGCTCCATCCCGCACCGACCGGGTGGCCAAGTACAACCAGTTGCTGCGGGTTGAGGAGGAACTGGCGGGAACGGCGCTGTTCAAGGGGCGCAAGGTGTTCTATAACTTGCGGTAATTGGACCGGGCGTTCACCGTTTCCAGGTGCGCATTTACCTGTAAGATAATGTGCCCCGGCGGCTTTTTGCTTTGCTTTTGTGTTGGTGATTTTGCTGCAAAAACCGGTACTTGAATCTGGCGATCCGGCAGTTTCCTCCGTTTGTTTCGCAATTTTACTTTTATGGCTGGAGCAACTTTAGTTAACGCTTGCAACATACTGCCCAACTACTTCTTCACGCCGCTAAGGGGTCATGGTTTGGGGATATGACGGGCTAGGGACCGCATCCAGTGCTCCACTCACTCCGGAAATCCGCCGGATCGCCTGTAGCTGCGATGTTTTTGCAGTTGAATCAAATTTTTATACTTGCGTAGTTGCGAATAATCCCTTGCTGGAATTGTTTTCTCCGGCGCCTGCTTACTGCGGTGCCCGGCGACTAATAAATACTTGCTTTCTCCGCCCAGGTATATTAAAATGTCTTTAATCAATGAGGAGGAGAATAACGTGGTTGGCAAAATAATCTTAACAATATTACATGTATTACTCTGCTTGGGGCTTATCGCCGTAATACTATTGCAATCGGGAAGAAGCGCCGGGCTGTCCGGGGCAATAGCGGGCGGTGCGGAAACTTTCTTCGGCAAGAAAAAAGGCCTGGATGAGTTCTTAAGCAAAATAACGGTGTACGTGGCCATCGCCTTTGCTGCAACGTCGTTGATACTTGTAATATTATCAAGGTAAAATCCGGGCCAGCCCGGATTTTTTGTTCGCCAAAATTTAATCCCGGCATAATAAATTTCGCTGTTTTTAGTAATGATTGAAGAATTGTCAATTTTTACTCCCTGTGCTATAATTTTTTTGGACATGTAGGGTGAGGAGGTGAATTTCAAACCTTTGATGTAGCATGTAAGGGAGTATGGAGTTGCTTGTGAAAAAACTATTTTTTGGGGAAGAGGAGGGTAAAATTAAGTGGAACAACAGTGGATCAGTATGGCGTATTACGCCGCCGGGGCCGGCGCTCTGGCGCTGCTGTTCGCCCTGTTCACCATGTCCCAGGTGCTCAAGGAAAGCATGGGCACGCCCAAAATGAAGCAGCTTTCCGAGGCCGTCCAAGAGGGTGCCATGGCGTACATGAATCGCCAGTATAAAACGCTTGCTCCTTTTGCAATCGTAGTTTTCATTATATTATGGGCTCTCCAGTATGTTATTGAAGTTCCCGAGGGCGGGCACCTGCCCGTAGGTCCCGCATCCGCCATTTCCTTCCTGGTCGGTGCTATCTGCTCCGCCATTGCCGGTTACCTGGGCATGAACAGTACCACCAAATCAAACGCCCGTACCGCCGAGGCCGCCCGCAGCCACGGCCTGGGCAAGGCCCTGCAGGTTTCCTTCCGCGCCGGCGCTGTAATGGGTCTTTCCGTTGCCGGCCTGGGCTTGCTGGGTGTTTCCGTTCTGTATATCATCTTTAAAAGCCCGCTGATCATCAACAGCTTTGCTTTCGGCGCTTCCATGATCGCATTCTTCGCCAGGGTCGGCGGTGGTATCTATACCAAGGCTGCCGACGTGGGCGCCGACCTGGTGGGTAAGGTTGAAGCCGGTATTCCGGAAGACGACCCGCGCAACCCCGCCACCATCGCGGACAACGTCGGTGACAACGTCGGTGACACCGCCGGTATGGGCGCCGACCTGTTCGAGTCCTATGCGGCCACCACCATTGCCGCCATGCTGATCGGCAACACGCTGTTCGGTTTCCCGGGCGTTGTGTTCCCGATGCTGGTCGGCGCAGCCGGTATCGTCGCCGCTATTCTGGGCACCTTTACCGTGCGCACCGGTGAAGGCGGCAACCCGCAGGCTGCTTTGAACGTCGGCCTGTGGACCACCAATATTTTGACTGCTATCGGCACCTGGTTTATTGCCAAGGCGATCTTTGCGGACCCGAGCTTCGGTAACGTTTCCACCGGTATCTTTATGGCTGTTTTGGCCGGTCTCATTGTTAACGTGGCCGTGGGTTACCTCACCGAGTACTACACATCCAACTTGAGACCCCCGGCGATCAAGATTGCCGAGGCTTCCAAGTCCGGTCCGGCCACCAACGTCATTCACGGCCTGGCTGTAGGTATGGAATCCACCTTCATCCCCATGCTGGTGTTTGCCGGTGCCATTTACTTCGCGTTCTGGGCCGTATCGGCCAACGCTCCGGAAGGACAGGGCGCCATGTGGGCCATTTACGGTATTGCCATGGCCGCCATGGGTATGCTCTCCACCGCCGGTATGGTTGTGGCCATGGACTCCTTCGGTCCTGTGGCTGACAACGCCGGTGGTATCGCTGAAATGGCTGAACTGCCTCCGGAAGTGCGTGAGAGAACCGACAAGCTGGATGCCGTGGGTAACACCACTGCGGCTATCGCCAAAGGTTTCGCCATCGGTTCCGCCGCTCTGACCGCCCTGGCGCTGTTCAGCGCTTACGTTGACGGAGTCAAGCACAAGTTCGGACTGGATGAGTTTATCGTCAACCTGACCGAGCCCATGGTTCTGGTAGGTGTGTTCATTGGCGGCGCGGTACCGTTCCTGGTTGGCGCCCGCACCATGCGCGCCGTGGGTGAAGCCGCGTTCGGCATGGTGGAAGAAGTTCGCCGCCAGTTCCGGGAAATCCCCGGGATCATGGAAGGTACCGGCAAACCCGATTATGCCCGCTGCGTGGACATCGCCACCAAGGCGGCCATCGGCAAGATGATCTTCCCCGGCATTATCGCCGTTGTAGTGCCTCCTCTGGTGGGCTTCCTGCTCGGTGCCAAGGCCCTGGCCGGATTCCTGGGCGGCCTGACCACCGTGGGCGTGCTGCTGGCCCTGTTCCTGGCCAACGCCGGCGGCGCCTGGGACAACGCCAAGAAATACATTGAGGCCGGTAACCTGGGCGGCAAGAAGAGCGAGCCGCACAAGGCCGCCGTCATCGGTGACACTGTAGGTGACCCCTGTAAGGACACCTCCGGTCCGGCCATGAACCCGCTGATCAAGGTAGCGGGAACCATTTCCCTGATCCTTGGTCCCCTGCTCACCAGGCTGTAAAGAAAAAAAGCCGGGTATAACAACCCGGCTTTTTTTCTTTACAGCCTGGGGTCAGGCCTGTCGTAACTGTAATAACTATATAATCAATATATTTGGATAATTTCAATTGAGTCTTTATCGCTATCTATCGCCAACAGTTAGTTTGCGAAAATCAAACAGATAACTTATTTACAAAACTGTTATTTTCCGCTGAAAGCCGGGGAAAACATCGCCAGCGCGGCGGCGACCATCAACAGGGTGAGGGTGATTATACGCCATACGCGCACGCCCTTGCCTTTAACTTTCGCTTTACTCATGGGGATCAAGCTGGCGGCAAAAATAAACGCCAGAATTGCCACGGCTAGTTGTAACTTATTCACCTCTTTAACCTCCCGGCAAATATTATTCGTTCTATTTTGTTTATTATAAACGCCCGGGGTTTTAAAGGCCAGCCCTTGTTTACTTGCTCTCAAGCGGCGCATATTATTGCCGCCCCGGGGCAATATTTAAACTAAACACGGTACAGGGAGGGGTATTTTTGGATTACAGCGATCCCGCACAGCGGTATAAAAAGGGCATGAATTTCAGTGAGAAGACAAATTTTGCTTATGAGCTGGAACGGGAGGTTGTTCAAAATAAAAAGGAACTGGCTGAGATTAAGCGGACCGGTGGTGAACCCGGTCGAATTAAGGAACTGGAGGACCGGATTAGCAAAAGAGAAAAATTGCTGCAACAGGTCCAGGAAGACATCCACGGTGTTGAAGTTTAACCGGCTGAAGGCCGGTTTTTCATGTTTTTCGATAATGCAGGTATTAACCACTTATAGGTAACCCTTGCCATAATGGGTTATAATATGTAAAAATAGAGTCCGGGGGTGAATGCATCTGTTTAATAACACCGGAAAAGGTAACCATATGTGTTTTGGCTGCAGTGATAAGAACCCCATTGGGCTCAAGCTGAGATTTGTCATGGAAGGCGACATTTGTCGCACTGAATTTACCGCGGGAGAAGAGCACCAGGGTTGGAACGGGTACATGCACGGGGGCCTGATTGCCGCCCTTCTGGATGAAACTATGGCCTGGTGGCTCTGGTTTAAAGGGATTTCCGTTATGACCGCTGAAATGACCACCAGGTACAGCCTGGGGGTGCCGGTGAAAACTAAAATCACGGTAGAATCCTGGTGTGAGGAAGAAAAAAGGAACAGGCTTTTTTTAATGGCCGGCCGGATTGTTCTGCCTGGTGGCAAAACTGCCGTTAACGCCAGGGCCAAGTTTTTAAAAATTGACCCGGCGCAAATATAAACATTTAACGTGGAGGTTGACTATGACCAGGGACCAAGCATACGAATTGTTAAAGAAACATTTAAAGACAAAAAATCTAATTAAACACTCGCTGGCCGTGGAAGCGGTAATGCGCCGCCTGGCCCGGCACTTTGGCGAGGATGAGGAAAAATGGGGGTTGGCCGGCCTGCTGCACGATATCGATTACGATCGTACCAAAGACGATCCCCTGCGGCACAGCCTGGAAGGAGCCGAGCTCCTGGCTGAGTTGGGGCTACCCGAAGATGTGGTTTATGCGGTAAAGGTGCACAATGAAGCACACGGCTTACCACGAAAATCGCTAATGGATAAAGCCCTGTATTCCACTGACCCGTTGACCGGTTTAATCGTGGCCGCAGCACTAATTAAGCCGGAGAAAAAGCTCTCCGCCATCGACGTGGAATTTCTCCTGAAAAAGTTCGGTGAAAAGTCTTTTGCCCGGGGTGCCAACAGGGAAATCATCACATCATGCACGGAAATGGGCCTCGAACTGGAACAATTCCTCGGCCTGGGCTTGGAAGCCATGCAAGGCATTGCGGGAGAGATGGGCCTGTAACCTATTGACAAATAAATTGTTAGTGATATAATTATACAATGCCAACCTTGTTATAATGCTTACCAAAAGCCCTCTCCTTATTACAGGTAGCAGGGCTTTGATTGTCGAGGTGTGACTAATGCCGGCTAAAACAATTACCAATCGTAAAGCCCGCCATGAATACCATATTGAAGAAACCTACGAGGCCGGCATTGCCCTGACCGGGACTGAAATAAAGTCCATTCGCGCGGGCAAGGCGAACCTTCAGGACAGCTACGCCCGTGTTGAAAACGGTGAACTGGTATTATATAATATGCATATAAGCCCTTACGAGCAGGGTAACCGGTTTAATCACGAACCTAAGCGCCCGCGCAAGCTTCTGATGCACAAGCGGGAAATTATGCGGTTATTCGGGCAAACCAGGGAAAAGGGTTTTTCCTTGATCCCTCTGAAGATTTACTTTAACAACAAAGGTTGGGCCAAGGTTGAACTTGCACTGGCCCGGGGCAAAAAGAAATTCGATAAACGCGAAGACATCATTGCCCGCGACGCCAAGCGCGAAATGGACCGGGCCATGAAAAACAGGAACAGGCAATGATTTAAGATATGGGGGCGAAATGGTTTCGACGGGGGAAGTTAGTGGCAGGATAAGCGAGCCGGGGTTCCATCAGCCCGTCAAACGATGGACAGTTAAAATAACTGCCAACGAAGAATACGCACTGGCTGCTTAATTAAAGCAGCCCATCCCACCCGCGCCCGCCTGTGGCAAGGGACCGGGGTGTCGACCTAACAGGCTCGCCCTTATGCCAATTCTCGGAGGTATAAGGGGACATTCATCGAGATAGCTCCAGCGGAGCCTGGTTGTGGGCGCCAACGGAGCGAAGCCTAAAACACAACCTACGCTCGTAGAAAGTCCTGTGGCTCTTCTTTCGGACGGTGGGTTCAACTCCCCCCGCCTCCACCACTCAAATCAACAGTTATTTTAAAGAGAACGTCTATGCATTCTTTGGAGACAATAACTTTTTCCACAAACTCCTGGATTACTCTTTTTTGAGTTTCCGGGTTTTTATTTTTTACCAGGTGTTTTTTCTCTTCGAGGTACATAATAATTGATTCTTCATTGATGATATCTTTATGTGATTTAATCTGCCACTCGCGGAGTTGGGTTTCCAGGATTGCTTTTTTATTTTCAAGCGTTTTTAATTGTTCTATAATTGGTTGGATCGCGATACCTCCAACTGCTAAAGCGTTAACCAGGTTATTAACCTGCTTGTTAATATTGTCAAGTTCTTTTTCAATTTGCCGGGTTTCCTTCGCGTATTCCCCTTGCTGCTGGTGATAAAAACGATATATTTTTTTCGCTATAACAGGGACAACGGAATCATTGAATATTTTCTGTTCCAGTTCTTTTAGTACATGAGACTCAACCAGTTCCTTATTAATTTTTTCGTTATCACATTGTTTGGTTCTGTTGCCGAAATTACAGGTATAGTAATGCTTTTGTTTATACTCCTTACTTTTTTTGGTTAAATAACTGGATGATGCGCCGGTCATTTTGTGGTTGCATTCTCCGCACCAAATTATACCTGATAATAAATAGTTGACTTTAGATTTGGAGCGAGCTGGTCCATGCCTGTTAAAATCGGTATTTGTATCCGGCGTTCCGGTAGGATTATTTCTCTCTTTCGCGCAATTGCTCTTACTATCATTATAGCGGTGGTGGCGAAGCTGGTATGGGGCCGGCGAATTACCCCGCTCTTTAGCGCAATTTCCTGTGCAGTGGGCCAGGTATGCGCCCAAAAGTTGTACTATAGTGCCAGGTTAGAATGTGACCCAATAAATACCTGCACAGCGGTCCAAATGTGCGCATGTAAGAGCTAATAAAGTCCTGCGCGGGCAATACCATCTTCCCTTTCCGGGCGTGGCTTTCTGCGCTATGGGGCCAAACGCCGCACCCGGGGCGCCCGGTTCGCTCCGGAAGACCCCCTGGTCGTTTGCCGCTGTGGATTTTTACAGGTTAATCAAAAAATCACTTGATTACTGTAACCGCCTGTGTTAGTTTGAAAATGGCCGGAAAATTCCGGCCTTTTCCTTTTGGCGGCGGGAGCACCGGCCGCCCTCCGCCGCCAAAAAACAAATACCTGGAGGTGAGAACATGGCTGTCAACAGCGTTCCGGTGGAAGTATCCGGCACCCTGGTGCTGCAAACCGGCGTCGACAACGACGGCAACCCCGTATACAGGAGGAAGATCCTGCGGAACATCAAGCCCGAGGCGCCGGGAGTGGACGTCTATAACGTGATGCAGGCGCTGGCCCTGCTGCAGGTGCATCCTTTGATCAGTATACTGCGGGAACAGGTCGACCGGCTGGAGGAATCCGTATAATCTTTAATATTTATCCCTAAAAGGGAGGTGACAATATGGCTGAAACCACGAAAACTCTGCAGATGACTTTTCGCAACCAGGCCGGCGGGCGGGTGACCATATCGCTGACCGACCCGCGGGACACCCTTACCGGGAACGATGTCACTTCGGCGATGGATCTGATCATCGCCAGCAACATCTTTACCACCAGCGGTGGCGACCTGGTGGCGAAGGAAGAGGCCCGGATCATCGACAGGACTGTAAGTGTTATCTATGAGCAGCAGCAGTAACGGCCCGGGGATTGGGTGGGGAGGTAGACCCCACCTTATTTTGTTTTTGGCGGAGTTCGTATGATCTAAATCCGTTTCAGCGAAGGGGGACATTATCATGGAAGAAATTATGAAACTGGCGGCCAACTACGGTTTCCCGATGGTGGTGGCCGGCTACCTCCTGGTGCGGCTGGAGCCGTTGATCAAGGAGCTGCAGAAGTCCATCACCCTGCTCACCGTGGTGGTGGCCCGCCAGGGGGGCGTGGATTATGAAGATGCGCGGCGGCTGATTGAGGGTGGAGGGTCTTGAACTGGCAGTACCTGATCATCCACCACACCGGCGCGGAAGAAAAGGATGCGGAACAGGTGAGGCGTTACCACAAAAGCCTGGGGTGGCGGGATACCGGTTACAACTTTGTGATTGAGAGAAACGGCCTGGTGGTTCCGGGCAGGTCCCTGGACCAGCCCGGGGCCCACTGCCGGGCGGCCGGCATGAACACCAAGGGCATCGGCATTGCGCTGATCGGCAACCTGGAGGAACACCCGCCCAGGCCGGAGCAGGTGTATGCCCTTGTTGAGTTGTTGGCTCAACTGATGGAGGAATACCATATCCCGGCACAAAATGTGCTTGGCCACCGGGAGGTGCCGGGTGCGGCAACAGCATGCCCGGGAAGGTACTTCCCGCTGGCGGAGGTGCGGGAAAAAGTGCGGGAGCGCCCGGCTCAAACTGTAACGCAGGATGGCGATAGTAACAGGCAGGCCCGCCCGGCCCCGGCGTCGCCCGGGAACGCGGCGGGCGAAACAACAACCGGTCTGGATCAGGTGCCGCTCCAAAATAAACGTAACGCTGCCGAAATGCCGGTTGCCACGGACCGGGCGCCGGCACAAAACCACAACAACGCTTCCACAGTGCCGGCCGGCCCGGATCAGGCGCCACCCCAAAACCAACACAAAGCTGCCAAAATGCCGGCCGATCCGGATCAGCTCTTGCCCCGGGCAGAGCATGATTATGGCAAAGAGAAAACCGGCACCGGCCTTTGGATCGTCCAGGCGGGGGCCTTCTCCACCCGGGAACGGGCCGAAGATTACGCGCGGGAGTTGAGGGAGCGGGGCGTAGATGCTTTTGTTAAAAGGGATGGGGAAGAATAATTGTGGGTTCTATCAAGCTTCATTAATCACCAGGCAGCAACGGGCCTGAATTTTTTTTGCCCGCGTGACAAATCCTCGTCCTTTATTAGTGGTAATATATAGCTAAAATGTATTAAGGAGTGAGTACAGGTGCTCAAATTAAGCAGGTACACACTTATGGTTGGCTTGTTGGCAATTTTCCTGCTTTTTGCCGCTTCAGGATGCGGTCAGCAAGAAAAAAGCGGGCCGGAAAATACAGGGGTGAAGCTGCAGCAAGAGCAACAGAACCCGGAACAGGCTGCACTTTTGCCGGGTGGGACACAAGGGCAACAGGTTGTTGGAAAATCCGGAGCTGCAGGGGAACAAGCCCGTAGATGAGGCCCTCGATGCGGGTTACGAGCCCTGCCGGGTGTGTAGGCCGTAAATCAAAGGAGGATTAATATGTCAGATAAAACAACGAACATCCAGGAACTTAAAGACATTGTGGCAGCCTTCGTGGAAGAGCGCCAGTGGAATCAGTTCCACAGCCCGAAAAACCTGTCCATGTCCATAGCAATAGAAGCCGCTGAGCTAATGGAATTGTTTCAGTGGTCTAATGAGGGTGATATTGATGATATTTCAATGAACAGGGTACGAGAGGAATTGGCTGATGTAGTAATCTACTGCCTGTCAATGGCCAATGCTTTGGAACTGGATTTAACCACGGCGGTTAAGGCTAAAGTGATCGCTAACGCAAAAAAATACCCGGTTGACAGGTTTAAAGGGAAATATAAATAAAATAGCATTTTTTGCAGGAATTAGGCTATATTTGAAAAAAATATTAAAGTAAAATTTTAGTCGATTATCTAAACTAAAACCATATAAGCAATTATTGAATCAAAATACTTAAATACCTCAAAATAAACTAAAAATTGACCGGTACTCTAACAACAAAGGAGGTCAACGATGAACGTTTTCGAATTAAACCGCCGCTTAATTCACGATTATTCATCATATATTCGCAGCTTTATCCAAATTCGTGACAAGCGAATTCATGATTACACGGAGAAATGTTTAAATGACGGGCTTCTTTGGCCTGAACCGCTAATTCAGCTGAACCCTTCATTCGAACCCGGTGAATGGGTGGACGAGTTGGTAAACAACGGCACTTTACACCAGGAATGCAGTAAAATCTTTCGAAGCAATAAAGATTTAGATGGAATAGGGCAACCACTGCGGTTGCACAGACACCAGGTCGACGCCATCAAGGCCGCCCGGTCGGGAAAGAACTATGTCCTCACCACCGGCACCGGTTCCGGTAAAAGCTTGGCTTACATCATTCCCATAGTAAACTACATACTTCAACATGGCAGCGGCCGGGGAATCCAGGCCATTGTTATCTATCCAATGAATGCCCTGGCTAACAGCCAGTACGGTGAATTGGAGAAATTTCTTTGTTACGGATACCCGGAAGGGCAGTATCCTGTTACATTTGAGAAATACACTGGACAGGAGAGTGAAGAGGAGAAGCAGCGGATTATTGAAAACCCGCCCGATATATTGCTGACAAACATGTCATGCTCGAATTGATTTTAACCAGGGTAAAGGATAAAAACCTGATTAATGCAGCGAAAAACCTTAAGTTTCTTGTATTGGACGAATTGCATACCTACCGTGGCCGTCAGGATGCCGATGTTGCCATGCTTATTCGCAGGCTTCGGAATTATTGCGGCGGCCAAAATCTCCAGTGTGTCGGTACCTCCGCCACTTTGGCTGGAACAGGCACTTATAATCAACAGAGGACCGAAGTTAGTGCAGTGGCATCACTTCTTTTTGGCTCCCGGGTTGATCCGGAGCAAGTTATTATGGAAACATTAAAGCGAGCTACACCCGATAAGGAGCTTACAGATCCAAGGTTTGTACAAGAACTCAAAGAAAGAATACAAAACCCTGGCACAATGTTCGAGGATGATTACCACCAGTTTATTAATGATCCACTATCCATCTGGATTGAAACTACTTTTGGCATTACCACGGAACCGGAAAGCGGCCGGCTGATTCGTAGCACCCCTCGCTGCATTTCGGGTCCGGAAGGCGCTGCCAAAGAATTAAGTAAGCTAACCGGAACCGGTGAAAATAGCTGTATTCAGGTAATTCAAGATAAGCTGCTTGCCGGGTATAAATGTAAACACCCCGAAACAGGTTTCCCCGTCTTTGCCTTCCGTTTACACCAGTTTATCAGCCGGGGCGACACAGTTTATGCCTCTTTAGAGAATGAACGGGATAGATATATTACCACTGAGGGCCAGCAATTTGTACCCAATGACCGTAACCGGATACTTTTCCCCCTGGCCTTTTGCCGCGAATGCGGACAGGAATATTACAGCGTAAACTTTATTACCGATAAATCAACAGGTCTCAGGATATTTACCCCTAGAGACCCATATGATAACCAAAGCGATGAAGAAGAAAATACATCCGGCTTTCTATTTCGCAACTCTGCAAATCCCTGGCCTGTAGATGATGCAGAAGTTATTAATAAGGTACCTGATGATTGGGTGGAAGAACATAAAGGGGTTAGACGAATTCGCAGCAATCGCGTGAAAGATCTGCCCGGGGTAACTTACATAAAACCAGATGGACGGGAGGATAAGGATGGGGAACAATTCTTTTTTATCCCGGTTCCTTTCCGGTTTTGTTTGCACTGCGGCGTGTCCTATGGAACACGGCAGTCTAATGACTTTGCCAAGTTGTCCACACTGGGCTCGGAAGGTCGTAGTACTGCTACAACCATATTAACATTGTCAGCGGTCCGGCACCTTCAACAAGAAGAAACTCTCGAACAAAAAGCCAGAAAACTTTTAAGTTTTACCGATAACCGCCAGGATGCGTCGTTGCAAGCCGGGCATTTTAACGATTTTATTGAAATCGGGTTATTAAGATCCGCTCTGTACCGTGCAGTTTATGAAGCAGGTCCGGATGGACTCCGGCACGATGAATTAACTCAAAAAGTATTTAACACCCTTAACCTGCCTTTGGAACTTTACGCAGTTGATCCCAATGTTCGCTTCCAGGCCCTGGCCGATACCCAGCGGGCTTTACGCAATGTCTTAGGATACCGGCTTTACCTGGATCTAAAACGGGGCTGGCGTATTACTTCGCCTAATTTGGAACAGTGTGGCCTCTTGGAAATTAAGTATGCCTCTCTCGATGAAGTTTGCGAGGCCGAAGACCTATGGCAGGAATGCCACCCGGCCTTGGTAACGGCCGACCCGGAAACCAGAAAGAAAGTAGCCAAAGTTTTGCTGGATTATATGCGGCGGGAACTGGCCATCAAAGTGGATTATTTAAACCGGGAATTTCAGGAACGGATTCAACAGCAAAGCAACCAGCATTTAAAACTTCCCTGGGCCATTGATGAGAATGAAAAAATGCAGTTTGCCACTATACTTTACCCCAGGTCTCGTTCAAGGTCCAAAAAAGACTTCAGGGGTAATATTTACCTGTCGGAGCGCAGCGGTTTCGGACAATACCTGCGCCGGCGCACCACTTTCCCCCAATATAAAGAAAAGATTGGCTGGGATCATACCAAGGAGATCATCAAGCAAATACTAAATGCTTTACGCATTGGCGGTCTTGTAGAAGTGGTGGATGAGCCCCGGGATGATGTGCCCGGTTACCAGTTAACTGCATCATCGTTGATTTGGGTTTGCGGGGATGGGACCAGAGCTTTTCACGATCCCATCCGCGTACCCAACATACCGGAAGAAGGCAGCCGTACCAATCCATTTTTCGTTGAATTCTACAAAACAATGGCCTTTGAAACCAGAGGTATTGAGGCCCGCGAGCATACGGCCCAGGTTCCGTATGAGCTGAGGATTGAGCGTGAACAGAAATTCCGAGAAGGCACTCTTCCTATCTTATACTGTTCACCGACAATGGAACTGGGTGTGGATATTTCTCAATTAAATGTGGTCAATATGCGCAACATACCACCCACGCCTGCCAATTACGCTCAGCGCAGCGGGCGGGCCGGCCGTAGCGGCCAGCCGGCACTGGTGTTCAGTTACTGCTCCACCGGCAGTTCTCATGACCAGTATTTCTTCAAGCGCCCGCAGCTTATGGTGGCCGGTGCGGTTTCGCCGCCCCGCCTGGATATTGCCAACGAGGACCTTATTCAATCCCACGTCCAGGCTATATGGTTAAAAGAAGCGGATTTGGATCTTGGCACTTCCTTGAAAGATATACTTGATTTGGATGGAACCCAACCAACTTTAGAGTTGCTGCCATCGATCAAAGATAGATTAAATGCCCAAACTCCAAGACAAAAGGCGCTGGTTAGAGCGCACGAAGTACTGGCCGATATTAAAGATGAATTAATTACTGCTGGCTGGTACAGTGACAACTGGATTAGTGATGTATTAAACCGCATTCCAAGGACGTTCGAGAGTGCTTGCGACCGCTGGCGCGACCTTTACCGGGCCGCATTGGGTCAGAGGGAAGTTCAGAATAGGATAATTGGTGACGCATCCCGCAGCGCTGAAGATAAAAGAATGGCCAAGCGGCTGCGCCAGGAAGCCGAATCTCAACTGGAACTGTTGCTGCAATCCGATAATATCATGCAGTCCGATTTTTACAGCTACCGCTATTTTGCCAGCGAGGGCTTCCTGCCGGGCTACAATTTCCCGCGTTTGCCTCTTTCCGCTTACATTCCGGGGCGTCGACGGGTGAACAATCGTGATGAATTTTTGTCACGGGCGCGTTTTCTTGCCATTGCCGAATTTGGCCCTCAAAACTTTATTTATCATGAAGGGTCACGTTATCAAATCAATAAAGTTATTTTACCCGTCAGCCCAACCGCAGAGGGGGAGCTGCCAACCACCGAGGCAAAACTATGCCCCGCCTGCGGCTACCTGCACCCCTTAACCGGCGGTGCCGGCCCGGACCTCTGCCAGCGCTGCAATAATTCACTGGATGCGCCGTTGGAAAAATTATTCCGTCTCCAAAACGTGTCAACCAAAAGGCGGGAACGGATTAATTCAGATGAAGAGGAGCGCTTGCGCCGGGGTTATGAAATCAGAACCGTGGTGCGTTTTGAAGAACGGGACGGCCAGGCGACGTACCGTACCGCTTCGGTAGAAGAAAACGGCCAAAAGCTTGCTGAACTATCTTATTGCCATACAGCCACTCTTTGGAGAATAAATCTCGGCTGGCGCCGGCGCAGGAACAAAGATCAATACGGTTTTGTTTTGGACATCGAGCGCGGTTACTGGGCCAAAAATGAAATGGACTTGTCTGATGACGATAATCAAGATAGCCTTAGTAATCACACTACCCGTGTAATTCCATATGTCGAGGACAGAAAAAACTGCCTCATTTTACAACCCGTGGAACGTTTAGAGCACAATGTAATGGCGTCATTGCAGGCTGCGCTTAAGAATGCCATTCAAATACATTATCAACTTGAAGATAACGAACTGGCCGCCGAGCCCCTGCCAAACGAGGATAAACGCAACTATATTCTATTCTACGAGGCCGCCGAAGGTGGGGCCGGAGTGCTGCGCCGCCTGGTGGATGAACCGCGTGATCTTGCCGCGGTGGCTCGACAGGCGCTACAGCTTTGCCATTTCGACCCGGACACCGGAAACGACATGAGGCGGGCGCCGGGTGCCAGAGAAGACTGCGAGGCCGCCTGTTATAACTGTTTGATGAGTTATGGCAATCAGAGAGATCATAGCCTGTTGGATCGCCAATTAATCAAGGAATATCTTTTAAGATTGGCCAACGCTCAGGTTGCGGGAGCACCTGTGGCGTTGCCAAGGTCGGCTCACTTGGAGAATTTAATGAGACAAGCCGGTTCGAATTTGGAACGAGAATGGCTAAAGTTCCTAGAAGATAATGATTGCCGGTTGCCATCCAGATCCCAGGTTCTTATACCTCAATGTAATACCAGACCGGACTTTATTTATGACGATAAACAAGCTGTTATATATATCGACGGACCACCGCACGACTACCCGGAGCGCCGCCAGCGGGACCGGGACCAAACCGAGTGCCTGGAAGACATGGGTTACCTCGTTATTCGGTTCAATCACCAAGAAAACTGGCCTGAGCTTATTGCCAGATACCCGTCTATTTTCGGGAGAATTAAGAATAATTAAGAGTATTTCAGGAGGAGAATATGAAATTCGCTGTGGGATCACTGGTTAAAGCGCGGGGCCGGGAATGGGTTGTCCTGCCTGAATCGGAAGATAACCTTGTCGTTTTGCGTCCCCTGGGAGGAACTGAAGACGAGGTCACCGGCATTTGCTTGTCCCTTGAAAAAGTTGAACAGGCGCAGTTTGACCTGCCGAACCCGGCGCAAGTGGGGGACTACCGGTCCTGCCGCCTGCTCCGGGATGCCGTGCGGCTGGGGTTCCGCTCCAGCGCCGGGCCGTTCCGCTCCTTTGCCCGCATAGCCGTTGAACCGCGGCCATACCAGCTGGTGCCCCTGCTCATGGCGCTAAAACTGGACCCGGTGCGCATTCTTATTGCTGACGACGTTGGTATCGGTAAAACGGTGGAAGCTTGCCTGATTGCCCGGGAACTTTTAGACCGGGGGGAAGTGCAGCGGCTGGCTGTTCTATGCCCCCCACACCTGGCCGAACAGTGGCAGGCGGAACTGCGAGAAAAATTCCATATTGAAGCTGAACTGGTATTGTCCAGTACCGCTTTGCGCCTTGAGAAGAACTGTGGTTTTGGACAGTCTCTTTTTGATGTTTATCCTTATGTAGTGGTTTCAACTGATTTTATCAAATCCGACCGCCGCCGCGATGAGTTTTTGCGCACTTGCCCGGAACTGGTTATCGTTGACGAAGCCCACACCTTCGCCCATGCTGAGCATGGCCGCGGCTCAAGACACCAGCGGTACCAGCTGTTGAAAGGTTTATCCGAATCCCCGGACCGCCACCTGATCTTGGTTACGGCCACGCCGCATAGCGGTAAAGAAGATGCATTCAGATCACTTTTGAGCTTCCTGAACAAAGATTTTATCAACCTGCCGGACAGCTTGCTGGGCAAGGAAAACGAGCAATACCGGCGCCGGCTGGCCGCGCATTTTGTGCAGCGCCGGCGGGCGGACATCCGGCACTACATGCAAACCGAAACACCTTTCCCCGAACGCCAGGAAGCCGAAGAAACTTACCATTTATCCGATGACTATAAAAAATTGTTTGAACGTGTTCTGCGTTACGCGCGGGAAACTGTTAAACACCTGGATAATCAAAGCCACCGCCAGCGGGTACGCTGGTGGTCGGCCCTGGCCCTGTTGCGCTCCCTGGCCAGCAGCCCGGCCGCCGCTGCTGCAACTTTAAGGAACCGGGCTGCCGCCGCTGAATCCGAAACCGTGGAAGAGGCCGACGAGATCGGCCGCCGCACCGTGCTCGACATGGATCTTGATGAGGCAGCCGACGGTACAGACATTATTCCCGGCAGCGATCCCGGTGAAGAAACCGAAGAAGATAAAAGAATCCGTCGCCAGTTGCTGGAAATGGCCAGGGCGGCGGAGAAGTTATACGGAAAAAAAGATAACAAACTGAACAAAGCGGTCAAGTTAATTCGTGAACTGTTGGATGACGGATACCGCCCCATTGTGTTTTGCCGGTTCATACCCACCGCCGAATATTTGGCTGACCAGCTTCGCAAGCAGCTGCCACAGGATGTGGATGTGGCGGTGGTCACAGGAAACGTACCGCATGGCGAGCGCGAGGAGCGCATTCTCAAGTTGGCTGAATCACCCAGGCGAGTACTTGTGGTAACGGACTGCCTGAGCGAGGGCATCAACCTGCAGAACTATTTTGATGCTGTTTTTCATTATGACCTCAGTTGGAACCCTACCAGGCACGAGCAGCGCGAGGGTCGGGTTGACCGCTATGGCCAGCTGAAAAAGAAAGTGCGTGTTCTGACGTACTATGGCATCAATAACCAGATTGACGGTATAGTGCTTGATGTACTGATCAGGAAACATAAAAAAATCCGTAATTCTTTGGGAATTTCCGTCCCCGTACCCGTAGACGCCAACTCGGTGGCGGAAGCCATTTTTGAAGGGCTGCTGCTCAAGGAACAGAAAATAACCGAATACGTCCAGCTAACCCTTGACTTTGGCGATTATTTAACGCCCACCAAAGAAGAGCTTTTTTCCAAGTGGGATGAAGTTTCTGTTCGTGAAAAACGTTCCCGCACCATGTTCGCCCAGGAATCCATCAAGGTTGACGAGGTGGCCCGGGAATTAAAGGCTATGCGGGATGCCATTGGCTCCGGTGTGGATGTGGAATGGTTTGTTAAAGAAGCTTTTCGGTCTTGTGGCGCTGTTGTCCAAGGCAGCGATACGGTTTGCTTTGATCTAAGTGAGACACCTGCTTCATTAAGGGATCTGATGGGCCATGTAAACAAAATAACAGCTCGATTCCAGCCGCCGGTAGAAGACACTGTTTTATATTTGAGCCGCACCCACCCGGTGGTGGAAAACTTGGCCTCCTACATAATGAATACGGCGCTGGATCCCCTCGTTAAGGCCCCGGCACGGCGTTGCGGTGTTATCCGTACCAGCCGGGTAGACCGCCGCACTACAGTGCTCTTGGCACGGTTCCGTTATCATATAATAACCAAACGGGGCGGAAGGGAGATACCTTTGCTGGCCGAAGATTGCCGGTTGCTGGCATTTTCCGGTTCCCCCCGGAAAGCCCAATGGCTTGATGCTAATGTTGCGGAAGCATTATTGCAAGCACAACCGGATGCCAATGTCGATCCTGATCAGGCCAGTGAATTTTTGAGCCGGGTAATTGAGGACATTGATGTATTGAGGCCCCACCTGGATGAGGTAGCCCGGCAAAAAGGCCGAGAATTGCTGGAAGCCCACCGGCGGGTACGCACGGCTTCCCGCCAGAAGGGTGTAACTTATAGCATCGTGCCGCAGTTGCCGCCTGATTTGCTGGGTATTTATATTTACCTGCCGAAGATTTGAGGAGGTAACTATGCAAACGCAACAAAAAGATGTTTTTACAACAATCCGCACTGAGGGAGCCATCCTGCCCCCGGATTTGCTGCAGCGCATAGTCAAAGGTGACCGTGAATTGGACGGTCTTGCTCCCGAAGATTACCATCTGGCCAAAGGAGAAAGGCTCAACGAGGCAATCAACCGCTCATGGAACCGCCTGCAAGGTGTCTGGGCCGCCTTTAAAGCAGCCCTGGAAAAGCTGCCCCCGGATGACCCCGCCACCACTGTAACTCGTGAACGCTGGCTGCTGGTGTTGTTCCAGGAACTGGGCTACGGCCGCCTGCTGACCGCCAAAGCAACTGAAATAGATGGCAAGAGTTACCCCATATCCCATTGCTGGCAGCATACGCCAATACACCTGGTGGGCTGCCGTGTCGACCTGGACCGGCGCACTGCCGGTATTGCCGGGGCGGCCCGCACCAGCCCGCACAGCCTGGTGCAGGAATTTTTAAACCGCTCCGACGATCACCTCTGGGCTTTCTTATCCAACGGCTATACCTTGCGCATTCTGCGCGACAATGCCAGCCTTACCCGGCAGGCTTACGTGGAATTTGACCTGGCCGGCATGATGGAAGGGGAAGTATACGCCGACTTTATTCTGCTGTGGCTGTTGTGCCACCAGTCCCGGGTGGAAGCGGCCCGACCGGAACAGTGCTGGCTGGAGAAATGGTTCCGGGCCGCCGGGGAGCAGGGCACGCGGGTACTGGATCAACTCCGTAACGGTGTTGAAGAATCTATCACGGCTTTTGGCCGTGGCTTTTTAACCCATCCCGCCAACTTGGAGCTGCGTGAAAAACTCCGGTCGGGAAAATTAAAAACACAAGATTACTACCGCCAGCTCTTGCGCATAGTTTACCGCCTGTTGTTCCTGTTTGTGGCCGAGGACAGGGGTTTGTTACTGGACCCCAAAGCACCATCGACCTCCCGTGACCGGTATAATCTTTATTATTCTACCCGCAGGCTGCGCCGGTTGGCCCAGCGCCGCCGCGGCACCGAACATGCCGACCTGTTCAAAGGACTGCGGTTGGTAATGGAGAAACTGGGGAGCGATGAAGGATGTCCCGAGCTGGGCTTGCCAGCCCTGGGCAGTTTCCTGTGGTCCGCCCAGGCGCTGCCCGACCTTGCCGGGTGCGAAATAACCAACCGCGACCTGCTGGATGCCGTCCGGGCCTTGGCATTTACCACTGATGGTTACGCCCGCCGGCCGGTGGATTTCAAAAACCTGGATTCCGACGAACTGGGCAGCGTTTACGAATCCCTGCTGGAACTGCACCCGGTCCTCGACACGGACGCCGGTACATTTACACTCACAACTGCGGGCGGCAGCGAGCGCAAGACCACCGGCAGTTACTATACACCCACCAGCTTGATTAACTGCCTTTTGGATTCGGCCCTTGACCCGGTGTTGGACGAAGCCGTGAAGAAACCAAACCCGGAACAGGCCATTCTCAACCTTAAAATATGCGACCCGGCCTGCGGCAGCGGCCATTTTCTCATTGCCGCCGCCCACCGCGTGGCCAAGCGCCTGGCAGCAGTGCGTACCGGCGACGACGAGCCGGCGCCGGAAGCACAGCGCAGCGCTTTGCGGGATGTCATTGGCCGGTGTATATACGGCGTGGATGTCAACGAAATGGCGGTGGAACTCTGCAAAGTGAGCCTGTGGATGGAAGCACTGGAGCCGGGTAAGCCGCTTAGCTTCCTGGACCACCGTATCAAGTGCGGCAACAGTTTGCTTGGAGCCACCCCGGCCCTTTTGAAAAACGGTATTCCAGACGATGCCTTTAAACCCATCGAGGGCGATGATAAAGCTTTTTGCAGGGATTACAAAAGAATTAACAAGGAGGAAAGGAAAAACAGGCAGGATCGCCTGTTCGACGACGCCGGGGAGGTTTGGCCGCAGCTTGGTGAATTGACCACTTGTTTGACCGGAATAGACGCCATTGCCGACGGCTCCATTGATGGCATCCGCTGTAAGCAGGAGCGGTACCGGGAGTGCATAAATAGTGACGGTTACCGCAACAGCCGTCTTTTAGCCGACGCCTGGTGTGCCGCCTTTGTGTGGAAGAAAGTAAAAACTAAGGAACTGCCCTATCCCATAACCGAGGACGTATTTCGCAAAATCGAAAAGTACCCCGGTGGTACTCCGGACTGGTTACGCCAGGAAATTCAGCGACTGGCTGAACAGTACCAGTTCTTTCACTGGCATCTGGAATTCCCGGATGTATTCCGGGTGCCCGACGATGGGGAAAAACCGGAAAACGAGCAGGCTGGGTGGTCGGGTGGATTTGATGTGGTGCTGGGGAACCCGCCGTGGGAAAAAATGCAAACCGAAGAACTCCAGTTCTTTGCTTTAAGGGATCCTGAAATAGCTTGTTTGAAAGGTGTTAAGAGGAAATCTGCCATTTCAGCCTTAAAAGAAACAGATACGATATTGGCAGAAGCATGGCAGAAGCAACGACGAACTGATTCTGCTACCATTGCATTTATTAGAAACTCAGGCATTTTTCCATTAACAGGTATCGGGAAATTCAATACATTTGCGTTGTTTGCTGAATTAAATAGTCGTATTGTATCACTTAAAGGCTACGTGGGTTGCGTTGTTCCCTCCGGAATTGCAACTGATGATACTACTAAGCACTTCTTTAAACACTTAATGTATTCAAAAACACTTGTTAGCCTATATGACTTTGAAAATAAGGCTCCAATTTTTCCTGGAGTGCATCGAAGTTACAAGTTTTGTCTATTAACCCTTACCGGCTTTGCTAACTCAGCTAAAAGCGGTGCTGAGTTCATCTTTTTCGCTCAAAAAATTGACCAAATTTACGAGAAAGAAAGACGTTTTAAATTAACTGCTAGTGATTTGGAGTTAGTGAACCCAAACACACTTACCTGTCCAATATTTCGCTTCCAAAAAGACGCTGAAATTACCAAATTAATTTATCGCCAGATTCCGATATTTATGAACGAGAATTTTTCATCTTTAAATTATTACTCACCAAAAATATGGAGATTAATTAATACAACTGACGACAGCTCGAGATTCATTACTAAAAAAGAAGAAACAAATTGCAAAACTCTTATACCTGTGATTGAGGCTAAGACAATTCACCAATTTGATCATCGCTTTGCAACATTTATAACAAACAGTAAAGGGTCTGTTGAAATTAGCGAAATCACAGGGGCGCAAAAAGTGGACTCAAAATTTGAGGTTAGTGCACGTTACTATATTACTGAACAATATTTCTGTGAACGGATGCCCAAAGAATTAGGTCAGAAACAATGGTTCCTAACAGTTCGTAACATTACTAACGTAACTAATGAGCGTACCATTATAAGTACAATAATTCCAAGAGCGGCTGGTTGTGAAGTAACTCCATATATCGAAATTAAGGGTGATGCACAATTATCGGCATTTCTGCTCGGTGTTTTTAATAGTTTTGCGCTTGATTTTGTAGCTCGGCAGAAAGTTGGGGGAATGCACTTAAGTTATTTCATTATCTACCAGCTTCCCGTAATCCCTCCTAACATGATTAATAGACTACCGTTAAAATTAAACTTTTATGTGGATAGGGTTCTTGAGCTTGTCTTTACATCTTGGTCTATAAAAGGCTTTGCCAAAGATTGTGACTACTACGGTCCACCCTTCCGTTGGGACGAAGAGCGCCGCTTCTTGATCCGCTGTGAGCTGGATGCCGCCTACTTCCACCTTTACGGCATAGAACGCGACGATGTGGACTATATTATGGAAACCTTCCCCATCGTGAAACGCAAGGATGAGGCTAAGTACGGCACATACCGCACCAAAGAAGTAATTCTGGACATCTACGACCAAATGAAAAAGGCGATGTATACCGGTAAACCCTACCAAACTGTGCTGGACCCGCCACCTGGACCGCCTGCCGAGTGGCCGCCGAAACCCGGCCACCCCTGGCCGAGTCATATTCACCCGCCGCGGGATGAAAAGTAGGAGAGTGGTTTTATGGAAAAGTTAACTCTTCACGAAGCGATGGTTCGTGTATTATTGGAACAGCCGAATTATAGGGCATCCACCCGGGTAATTAGCGACGAGATTTATAGGAAAAATCTATATCGTAAGAAGGACGGCAATAAAGCAGAGGAATACCAAATTTTTCTCCGGGCGAAGAATTACCCACACTTATTCGAACTTATTGACCGATATACCGTTAAATTGATCAAAGATTAGATTATTACCGCAGGGAGGAACCCATGAAAAACCAAAAGGAAACTATTAGGAAAATGGTGGGTTACTTGAATAACCCGGAAAAAGATGGCGGTTTCTGGCTGCCCAATATCCAAAGGCCTTTTGTATGGAACGAAGGGCAAATAGAACGGTTATTTGACTCAATAATGCGGGAATACCCCATCAGTACTTTGTTGGTTTGGAAAACCAAAAGTAAAATTCGCCGGCGTAAATTTATTGACAATTACAAACACGGGTTAAGGTTGACCGATTTTTATGTCCCCGCCGACGACAAAACAAAAATGCTTGTACTGGACGGCCAGCAACGCCTCCAGAGTCTTTTTATCGGCCTGAAAGGTAGTTATGAGAAGAAGGAATTATATTTCGATATTTTAAGTGGAGAGCTGGTTGCTCCTGAAGATATCAGGTTCCGGTTCAAATTTATTGAAAGCCAAAAAGCAAAATTGCCTTGGGTGAAATTCAAAGACCTGGTATTTAGCACAGATGAGTATGACGAGATAAGCGAAAATATTATCACCAGCTTTGACCGGAAATTAACTACTGACGAAAAGAAAACCATTAGAAAGAATGTGGCAAGGATTGTCAGGGTTTTTCAGACGGAAGAAAATATAGTCTACCAGGAACTGGACAGCGTTGATAAACCCAACCTATACACTGAGGATGATGTAGTTGAAATCTTTATCCGGGCAAATTCAGGCGGCACCGTACTGGGCAAGTCGGACCTGCTGTTTTCCCTTTTAACGGTTAGCTGGGAAGACGCCGACGAAAAGATGCAGGAACTTTTGGATGAGTTAAACAGAACCGGTTATGGGTTCAACCGTGATTTTATCCTTAAAACCTGTTTAACTCTGCTGGGCAAGGGAGCCGCCTATAATATAACCAAATTCAGAGATGAAGCAACCAGAGAGAGCATTGTCGCCAACTGGGACCATATAGCCAGCGCCATAAAGGATGTAAAGGATTATTTGTATGGAAAAACATATATCAGATCGGACAAGGCATTACCATCTTACCTGGTGCTAATACCTGTAATTTATTTCCGGTACCATTATGAAGATAAGTGGCGTCATGCAAAAGGTATAGATGATTATATTTTAAGGACTTTAATTTCCGGCGCCTTTAGCGGCAACCCCGACAACCTGATCGATAAGTGTACCAGGGAAATTGACGCCAAGCAAGATTTTGTAGTTAATGATATCTTTGGAGTTATCAGGGCTGATGGCCGCAGCCTGGAAATCGCCAGGGAAACGATTTTTGATCAATATTACGGGTCCAAGAACATACATTTGATTTTTAACATCTGGTATAAGGACTTTAACTATCACCCATCATTTGAAAACAACACCCCGCAGGTTGACCACATTTTCCCGCAAAGCCTGTTGAAATCAGTAAAAATTAGGAACCCCAATACCGGCCGAAAAGATGTTCTTAAGTACAAATGGTGGGACAGGGACCAAATTGCCAATCTAATGCTACTAACCCAACAGGAAAACGGAGCAGGCGGTAAAAGCGACACGCCTCCGGAGGAATGGTTTAAAGACAAATCAGATGACTATCTTGATATGCACTTGATACCCAAGGACAGGGAATTGTGGAAACTGGAGAATTATGAAAAGTTCATTGAGGAAAGAAAGAAGTTAATTGAAAAGAAATTCAGTTATTTAATAATAAAGGAAAATTAATGTTTTTGTGGAGGGGGTAACAGTGTGGCAAACAAATTTGACTTACAGAACTGGTTAATTGAAGCTTTAAAGGAATACGGAGGAAGAGCTACCATTGTTGAAGTATGTAAGTATATATGGCAACATTATGAAGATGAATTGAGGAACTCCAATGACCTGTTTTATACCTGGCAGTATGATATCAGATGGGCTGCAACAGAGCTGCGCAGGCAAGGGATAATGTGTGATGCTAAATCTTGCCCACAAGGATTATGGATTTTATGCTGAAAAGCATTATTTTATGAGATAGTACATATGTTTTAGGGGTTAATTGCATAAGATGATTAAATCCACAAAATTGATACCTGAGTTTATTCAGGCTTTACAACAAGAAATTGATGCCCTGAAAAAGGGCAAAGGTGGCAATATCGTCAAGGTTTTTAACGGTCGGTTGCTTCGGGAAACTTCTGGCCTGTTTGTTTATTTATTTCACCTGGAGAACTTCCTGACGGCAATAGACGATACCCCTGCGGAGATTGAGGTTAACGGAACCAGGTGCCCGTGTCAGATTATTTCCGTACAAGGCATGGAAGTGCAAATAGCCCTGGAGCGCAGTTTTGGCCAGTATATAGCCGAAGCAAAAATACAGACCAACTTGTGGTTTCTACTGGAAATGCTGCGCAAAAAATACGAGGAATCCTTAGCTAACGCCGGCACTAAGTTTAAAATGAGTGATACACTTTTCTCCGGTGTTGCCACTGACATTAATACAGATCATGTAGAGCCGGAATATACACTTATACCGTCACCGCCAAATCCATCCCAAAAGGCTGCTATTTTGGCATCCTTTAAAAAATCTTTGGCTATCACTTGGGGACCCCCGGGTACGGGAAAAACTAAAACCATTGCCAAAGTGGTTGAAGCCCACCTTAACGCGGGCAGGCGCATTCTGCTTGTCTCCCATGCCAATACGGCGGTGGATGAGGCCCTTGAAGATATCGCCCAGCAATTAAAGTCAACACCTTTTTACCAAGAAGGTAAATTAATACGCTTAGGGGTACCCCATAAAACCACCCTGGAAAAAGAATACCCGTTGGTAATTCTCGACAATATAGCGGCCAAGCTGGGTGAATCCCTAGCCCTTGAAAAAGGAAAACTTTTAGAAGAACGTAACCAGATTGACCGTTTTTTGCAGTCCTTCGAAGAGATAATAAGTGTTAAGTCCAGGTTGGACAAGGCTATTCAGGATCGAGATGCCTATAAAGAGTTACTTATTGAAATACCCGAACGTGTAAGCGCCGCAAAAAATGACTTGCAGCAGGACGAAAACCGGCGACGGGTAAACCGGGAAAAGTTAATTAAAGCCAATAATGCAGGTATAATTAAGAGATTATTTACAGGACTGGACCCCGTAAAGATTCAAAAAGAAATAGACCGGCTTAGTGTTGCCATTGATTCCAAGAAGCGCACCATTGCTGAACTGGAACAAAAATTTAAAGAAGCCCAATCTGTTTTCGAACAAAAACAGAGGGATGCCAGACTACTATCCGATAGTTTTACAAAACTCCTTGCTAAATTTGATTTATCTTCTGAGAAACTAAAAACAGAGAAAGAAGCCCGGGAAAAACGTCGCGATACCATTAACAGCAGGATTTCTGAGATAGATAAGGCGCTGGAAGAGATACAAAAGCAGGTGTTGGCCGAGGCCAAGTTGGTGGCTACAACCCTCACCAAAACCTTTACATCGAAGCAGTTCCCCGACCAACCCTTTGACGTACTGATTGTAGATGAGTCCAGTATGGCGCCTTTACCGCACTTGTATTGGGCGACCAGCAAAGCAACACTTAGCGTGAATATTGTCGGCGACTTTAAACAGCTTCCACCTATATGTGTTTCGGAAGATGCAATGGCGCAAAAGTGGTTGGGTCGGAGCATTTTTAATGTGTTGGGCATAAACACAGTAAAGGAGGCCAGGGACGACAACAGGGTATCATTATTGGATACCCAGTATCGTATGGCTCCTGAAATTGCCGGTGTTCCGAACAGGTTCTTTTATGAGGGTTTGCTGTCGGATGCCCCGAGCACAAAAGAGCTTATTCTGAACGATACTTTAAGTGATGAGAATTCCCTGGTTGTTGTGGATACATCAACGATAAACCCCTGGTGTAGCCGCCTTTCAATCGGTGGACGTTTTAATATTTACAGTGCGCTTGTTTCAGCTTCAGTGGCCCGAAAACTGTTTGAAGAAAATAGTGTTGACCGTATCGGTATAGTAACGCCGTACAGGGCACAAGCCAGGTTAATTGACAAGATTGCCAGGGACTGGGGTATCCGCGACGGGATGCGCATTAACACCGTGCATAGCTTCCAGGGTGGCGAAGAGCCGGTAATTGTACTTGATTGTGTTGAAGGGCCTGGCGTTTCAAAATGGTCAATGTTGGATGACCAGCGTCCTGATTCCGATGCTCCTCTGTTGCTAAATGTTGCCCTTACCCGCGCCAAGTATAAGGTTTTTTTAATTGCACATAAAAAATATATTTATTCTTCACTAAAAAAAGATTCAATTATAATCCGGGTTATAGATTACTTTCTCGAACAAGGGATTGAAATATCTTCTGAGATGTTGGTTGATAATTACCTGGCCAATGATTTCGAAAAATACGCCAGTGCCGCACTGGGCGTAGCGAGCCGCGTTGATATTGATGGTACCGCTTTATTTACAGAGAAAAACTTCTGGCCTGCATTTATAAGCGATATTCAATCGGCAAAAGAAAGCCTTGTAATAATGAGTCCCTTTGCTTCTCTGGGAAGGGCTGGCAGGATGATGGAGTTTTTCAGGGTGATGCTTGGTAACGGTATCAAGATACGCGTTTATACCAGGCCACCGGGCCAGCAAAGCGGCACCCTTTCGGAACACGCGGAGCAGGTAATAGCCCAGTTGGAGGCTATTGGCGCCAAGGTTGTTCAAAGAAAAAGCATGCACCAAAAGGTTGCCATTATCGATGATCGTATAGCCTGGGAAGGTAGTTTGAATATTTTAAGCCACAGAGATACTCACGAACAAATGCGCCGCTTTGAGGGTGAAAATGCTGTAAAAGAAATAATTAGAAACCTTGAACTTGACCAGGATGAAGTGGTGGGCAATGTTATAAAAAAACTTTGTCCCCGTTGTTTGGAAAAGGGATTGGAGCGTGAAATGGTAATAAAAAAGGGAAGGTATGGTACTTTTCTGGGTTGTTCATCGTTCCCGGAGTGTCGTTATACGGAAAACTTATCGCGCAGGGGCAGAGCTTAAATTCTGCAGGGGGAAAATGCACAAAACATTCGTAGAAATAATTACTATTATCGCTCCAATTGCGGGGCGATTTTTTCTTTATGACAAACTGCTGTCAATGCGAACCGGTACAATGAAATCAAACCTGCAAGCGGGGAGAGACGTGTTTCCGACCACGCCGCCATGCGGTGGTCCCAGCGGGTCGACCCCGGGGCCAAACCGGCACCTGAAGAAATTGCCTTTCTGCTTTGGCTGTATTTAATTACCGACCAAATTGAATGGTTGATCCCACAAAACCCCGGTATCTTTTGCGCTGCCGGTGACATTATCTTCTGCGGCTCGCTGGTTGACGGGGAACTGGTGGTGAAAACTTTTATAGGCCGAAAAAGTACCAACCCGGCCCTGCGCTGGGAACCGGTTAAGGCTATTCTGTGGCATAACAGGCAGGCCCGGAAGGAGATGGGAGTCTACGCCAGGGCCATTTAATTTCAGTGGGCAAACTCCAAAGGGAGGGGGAATGACAGTGGACGGCACAACTATTAACAACCTGCAGCCCGGGGACGAGGTAAACGGCGCTTATGCACTGCGCGGCAAGAAATTACTGCCTTACCGGGATGGAAAAGGGTTTTTCATCAGGCTAACCCTGGCAGACAAAACGGGCCGGGTGGAAGGCCTGGTATGGGAACAGGCGGAAGAAATCAACAAATGCTGCCGGGCCGGTGATGTGGTCCAAGTGACCGGCCGCGTCACCGAATACAACGGGGCCATCCAGCTGAACCTGGCGTCCGTGGAAAAGTGCCCGGATGACCAGGTGGTGCCGGAAAGGTTTATTTCGTCTACCGGCATCACCAGGGAAGAAGTATGGGAAACTTGGCTCAACATCGCGGCCACCATCAAAACACCACCTTTAAAGCAGCTGCTTTTGCTGATGGCCAATGACCAAAACCTGATGGAAGCTATGGCCGGGAGCCCGGCCGCCAAGCACAATCACCATGCCCTGCTGGGCGGGCTGTGGCAGCACAGCATGGGTATAGTCAAGGCCGCCGAAGGGGTGGCGGCAGCTTATCCCCGGGTTGACCGGGACCTGCTGGTCACGGGGGCCTTACTGCACGATATCGGTAAAATAGAAGAATACCGGGTCCGGGCGGATATAGATTACACCGACGCGGGCAGGCTCCTGGGGCATATTGTTCTGGGGGCCGGCCTGGTGGACCGGTACATCGCCCGGGTGCCCGGGTTTCCCGCGGTGCTGCGCTTAAAACTGCTGCACATGATTGTCAGCCACCACGGGCACTACGAATGGCAGTCGCCCAAGCGGCCGAAGTTTCTTGAAGCGGCCATACTACACCAACTGGACATGATTGACGCCCAGGTGGATATGTTCGGCGCGGCAACCTCCAGCGGGCGGGCCCCCGGGGATAACTGGACCGGCTGGGTCCGCAGTCTAGACAGATATGTTTTTTGTGGTTGATTTTGTAATTAATTGCAGGTTTTTGGGTTTGCCCGGCGAAAAGAAAAATATGGATATGAACGCATGATCAATGCGGCCGGAGGTTTTTATGATGGGCGGAAAACCCAAAAAAGACGCCAGCCGGGGCCTGCGCCTGAACATGATCATTGACCATATCAACAAGCGGACACCCTATGGCGGGGTAACCGTAAAAGAGCTGGCGGATAAATACGAAGTCACCGAGCGGCAGATCCACCGGGATCAATGTTTTCGATGATTATGATTCGGATTTTTTAAATGTATTGGAAAACTTAGTCGTTAAAATGTGAAATTCCGGAAAAAGAACTTCATCTTTTTATTCTAACAGTCTTTGCATTGGTAAGAACGCTTTAAAAATTGATGATAATCGTTAATTATACCGACCATTGGGTTCCACTGTAAGGGGGTACGATCATCTTGTATGTCTTTTCAATAAGTGATAACGACCTTAAAAATTTGACTCCAGAGCGGGCAGTTGATTTTTTCAGACGCCTTTTATGGGCAGAGGCTGCGAGGACCGGCGTAAGTCTTAACCTAATTGATGTACCTCAATGCATCAATGTAGGCGATGGAGGGTTGGATGCTTTTATTGAAAATGCTACTCCTATATTTGATGATCTTATTCCCCAGGGGTCAACCGGTTACCAGATAAAAGCTTCTGATTTACAACCTTCACAGTGCAGAAAAGAGGTTCATCAAAACAATAATTTGGATAATCCATTAAAACCAGAGGTTAAAAAGCTGCTAGATAATAATGGTACTTACGTCCTTGTTCTTTTTGGTGACTTGACGGTACAAAATAAAAAGAAGCGACTATCAGCAATACAAGACGAACTCCAAAAATATGGATATAACGAACCTAAGGTACGGATTTATACCATAAGTCAACTGGTGGGTTTTACCGAGCGTTTTCCTTCCCTTGTTGCTTTGTTAAAGAACGAACGCAACCAGTGTTTAGCTTATAGTGCCTGGTCCCTGAACAGAGATGTGAGCATCCCCGAGGTATTTGTTCAAGATGAATGCAGACAGAAAATTATGAAGGAAATTCAGGATAAGATTCGTTACCCGGAAGGTAAATGTCAGGTGTTACGGATAACTGGGTTATCCGGTCTTGGTAAAACCAGACTCGTTTTTGAAGCGCTTGCTTCCGATGATCTGAAAAATAGAGTTATTTATGTGAAGGCCGATCGGTTTAAAAACAGTGAACTCTGCCATGCCCTGCAATCTGATAGTAGTTTATCGGCCATTATTGTTATTGATGATTGTGATCTGGAGCAGCATGAAGAGTTTGTCAGGTTTTTTTCAAATCGAGGTGCCAGGCTTGCGCTGATTACGCTTTCATATGACCCGGGAAATGTTGCTGCCCCTACTTTAACTTATAGACTAAAACCCCTGAGCAAAGAAAATATAAAAGAGATTCTAAAAAATGAATGTCCGGGGCTTCCTCAAAGTGTAGCCGACAGAATTGCCGAATTTGCTGATGGTTATCCCAGAATAGCAACTTTATTGGCTGAAAACTTTCTTGCAAATCCAGGAGTTTCAGCTGGTGACCTTTTGGCTGTTAGTGACGACGCCCTTTTTAACCGCTTAATAGCAGGACGAAAGGATGTAAGTTCAGAGCAGTTCAAAAAAGAAAAAAGGGTATTAATGGGTTTGGCGTTGTTTGAAAAAGTTGGCTACAATGGGCATTTATCGGTGGAAGCAAAATGGATTTCTGAATGGATGAATATTAATTGGTTGGATTTTCAAGAAATTGTTAGAGAGCAAAAGCAAAGGGGGATAATTCAGGGAGAACACTATTTATATGTAACGCCTTTTTTACTTGCTGTCCATCTTGTCAGGGAGTGGTGGGAAACCTACGGCAATGAGCTTAATTTTGAACAATTTATTGACGGAATGCCTGATGAATTTAGACATGATCTTATGCTCCGTTTTTTTGTCCGCATTCCCTATATCAGTACGACTGAACCGGGGCGACAACTTGTTAAAAAGCTACTTAGTGAAAGGGGTTTATTTGCCGATGGTTCCTTATTGAAAACAAAGCTGGGAGCGGAGTTTTTTCTAAAGCTTACAGAAGCAGACCCCGAGACAGCTTTGATTTGTCTTAAAAGGACGATTGGAACATGGAATAAAGACGAATTGCTTAATTTTACCACAGGCCGGCGGGAGGTTGTTTGGGCGCTGGAGAAAATAGCCGTATGGAAGAACCTCTTTGCTGATGCGGCCAGACTACTGCTTGCGCTTGGCGAGGCTGAAAATGAAGCATATGCCAATAATGCGAGTGGTGTTTTCGCAGGTTTGTTTTCGCCGGGACCTGGTCAGGTAGCACCGACGGAAGCATCGCCTGAAGAGCGTTTTCCTATTTTAGTAGAAGCGCTAAGCTGCGGCTCTATGGAACGAAAAAAGCTGGCTTTACGTGCATTTGATTGTGCATTGCATTCTGGACATTTTAGTCGTATGGTAGGTGCGGAGTATCAAGGAGGAAGGAAGCCGCCCGAACTTTGGCAACCTAAAACATACGGTGAGTTATTTGATGCCTATCGCAGGGTCTGGCAATGCCTTGAAGAAAATCTTGAAAAACTGCCAGAAGAAATCCGAAAGGATGCAGTTAGAATTTTATTAAACAATGCAAGAGGCTTGGTTTCCATACGAAACCTTTCTGAAATGGTAATGAATACATTAAAAAATTTGGCTGCCAATTCATGTATTGATAAGGAAGAAATACTTTCTGTCGTTATTAGTATTCTTCATTATGACGGGAAAGAAATGCCACCGGAAGAGCGGCAGGAATGGATTACTTTCAGAGATAACTTGACCGGAGCCAGCTATTCAGAGCTTCTGAGGCGCTTTGTTGGGATGGATCTTTTAGAAGATTATTTTGACGAGGATGGTAATATAACAGATCAAGCAGAGTTAAAAATCCGGGAGCTTGCTTTACAAGCAGCACAGGACCCAGGCCTTCTTGTACCCGAATTTTCCTGGTTGATGACTGAGCGGGCTAAAAAAGGTCACGCTTTTGGTTATGAACTGGGCAAAGCGGATGCTGGTTTTTCTTTACTACCTACCATTTTATCAAAACAGGCTAAAGCCGGAGAAAAAGGAAGCGCTTTCTTTTTAGGAGGGTATTTTAAGGCAGTATTTGAGAAAAACCCTCAATTGTGGGAGGAAATACTTGATACTGCAGCCTCTGATGATAACCTTCGCGGGTTGATTCCCGAGCTTACCTGGCGCTCCGGTATCACTGACCGGGCTGCCGTACGCCTTCTGGAATTGGCGCAAAAGGGATATATAGAAATAAACGATTTTGGGATGTTTAGATTCGGCGGGGAAATCAGAAAGTTATCGGAGGCGGTTTTTTTTCAATGGGCGAATTTTTTATTACAAGAACCAACGGGCCAGGGCGCTCAAATACTGTTGGATCTGTTTTACTTTTACTATTGCTACCAGAAAGAAGGAGGAAAAATTCCTAAAGAGCTTGCGCTAAACTTACTTTTGCATTATTTCTTTTTTGAAAACCCCTGCAAAGTTAAAAGAAATCAAATGGTAGAATATTGTTGGACGAAAATAGCTCTTGCCTTATTTGCACAGTATCCGGAAACCGGCATGATTCTCGGGGAAAAACTTTTAACTTATTTTGGCAACGAGGGTGGTATTATTTCGAGTGATTACTCCGAAGCAATACAAGTATTAAACGAGATTGCCCAGAGGTATCCTAAACAAATATGGAAAAAAATAATTTCATATATTGGGCCACCTATTGATGGCAGAGCCTTTTATATTACACATTGGTTGAGAGGCAATATTAGAAGGGGTGGTGTGGTTGAAAGAGGCTCCCTTACTTTATTTGATCCTGAGGACATATGGGAGTGGGTTGAAGAAAATATCGAAAAAAGAGCATGGTACTTAGCAACTTTTGTACCTCCGGTTTTATTTAGGGCGGGAGAGAAAACATGCTTTGCAAGAGAACTGTTAGTACGATATGGAGAACGCGATGACGTTCGTAGAAATCTTAGTGCAAATTTTTCTACCGAAAGTTGGTCCGGACCGGCAAGTATTCATTTCGAAAAAAAGAAAAATTTGCTACTTGATTATAAAAAAGAGGAAACTAACTCAAATGTTTTAAAATGGATTGAAGAATATGTTTGCTCACTGGAATACCAAATAGAGAAATCCAAAATTGAAGAGGAAAGAGAAGGATATTAGACAATATGGCAAGGGAAATGCTGGTTCTGAACGGTACTAATGGTGGACCTATTATACCCTAAGTGCCTGGGCTTTGAAAAAAAACAGCGTATGGATTCGTTCCTCAAGTTGAAATCCTTGGTCCTTTATTAGAGAATTTGTACTGAAAAGTCCTCATGCCAAATTTTAAAAAAGGATGCCGCACATCACCAGGTCCAGCTGATAGGTCAAGCTTCCGGGTCGGGCCTGGTCATGTGCGGCTTTTATTGTACCATGCATGCCTTCCTCGCGGGTCCCGTGCATGTCGGCCAGAGTGCCGGCCGGTCTCATGGGTCGGGCCTGTGGGTTGCCCTGGCCGGCACACTGGCCAGCTTTGGGGTCGGCAACGCGCCTGCCCGGTTGCGATACCGGCATTTAGTATGCCCGCTCAACCGCCTGCCTTCCGAGGAGGGGCGCCGCCCCCCCTCGGACACCCCCCGCCAGGGGGCGATGCTCCCCTGGACCCCCTTAAGGGCTTCGCCGCTGCCGGGCGGGGGCTGGCTGCCTGTTCCGCCCCGCACCGCTCCCGCTCCTTCCATTATACCGCTGCCTCACCGGGCGGGTTTGGTTTGACCTGCCACTGTTGCGAGGATGACAGCAAAGATTGGGCCGCGGCCTCGCCAAACAGTTGCCGGCCCGCCCGGTGTGCCCTCGTCAAGGGTGCGCTCCACAAAATTTTTTCCTTTTTTTGGGTTTAATTTTGGGGTCGGAAAAAATTTTGTTGCGCCCTCCGCGCTGCTCCGGCCCTTGACTTCGGGCACCGGCAGCGGTGCTGCCTTAGAAAAAAGGAGTGGTTTTCGTGTTGCACAGGTTGCTTAGCAGGGTTGAAGCAGGGCGGTTTGGCCGGGCGCTGGCCGGGCTGCAGGCCGGCTGGCAGTGGGAGTGTGAGGTCCGTCGCGCGGATCGGGTTGAGGGGCTGGTTCTCTACGGCGGTAAGCGGTACCGGGTGGCTATCGAGCAGCGGGGCGCCCGCTGCGTTGCGCGGTGCGGCTGTGACGATGCGGTGGCACGCGGGGTGCTGTGCAAGCACATCGCTTTCGCGGCTATGGCGGAGCTGGCCGCCGCCGCGGCAGCACGCAGTGCGCACCGGCAGCTGGAAGAGCTGGGCTAGGTGCCCGGCTCTTTTTTTGGTAGCGGTGGTTCCCGCTCCTCGGCTACTAGGGCGCAGCTGTACTCCTTAACGCATATACGGTTACCCTGGCGGACGCGGCTGCGGAACCTGATAAGCTGCAAAATGATTTAACCCTTGGAGTTTTATTACTGTTTGGGGTTATAGATTTAAGGTATAGATTCAGAAAGGAATTCTGAAAATGGTATGGAAATATTCTACAAGGAATTTGAGAGGAGATTACTCAATGAAAGATTTTTTCATTAGTTATAATAAAGCTGATCGTTCTTGGGCAGAATGGATAGCTTGGCAATTAGAAGAAGAAGGTTACTCAACAATTATTCAAGCATGGGACTTTAAGGCTGGTTCTAACTTTGTATTAGAAATGGATAAGGCTTTAAAGGAAGCAAGACGGGTAATTGCAGTTTTGTCTCCGGATTATTTGAATGCTCTTTATACTTATCCGGAGTGGGCCACAGCATTTGCACAGGACCCGACAGGTACAGGCAGAAATTTAATACCGGTTAGGGTAAAAGATTGTAAGCTTAGTGGGCTTTTATCACAAGTAGTATATATAGATTTAGTAAATTGTAGCGAAGCAGAAGCCAAGGATAAATTACTGAGCGAGATAAAAATTGGGCGACAAAAGCCTACAAAACCACCAGCATTCCCCGGAGGGAATGACATAATAAACCCTAAACCAACATTTCCTGAAAATAAGAAGGGAAAAGACAATAAAAAATCGTTTATAGATATACCCAACTTTAAAAAGATAACAGACCTGGATAAGAATAAATTCATTGCAGAAAACTTTGATGCATTATCTAAATTGTTGGAACATGCTCTATCGGAAACAAAAATTAAAAACCCAAATTTTGATTACACATTGGAAAAAATAAATCCCCGAAAAATTTTCGCTAGTTTATACCTTGATGGAAACTTGAAAAATAGTATAAAAATTTGGATGGATAATGAAATTGGTTTTGGTACAGATTCTATAAAAATTTTGTCTGGTAGAAGAGTGCAGGTGAATTATGATAATAGCTATAATGAACAAATAAACTGTGAGGTAAAGGAAGATAAAATGTATTTAAAAATGCTTTTTAGCTTTAAATCTGATAAAGCTAATGATATAGAAAGCATATTTAATATTATTTGGAGTGATTTGGTGGAACATTTGCGATATTAATAATAATTAAGCCACCCACCGTTTTCATTGCCGAGTGAATACAAAAATGCAATATGCATAAATTCCCAGCATTTTACCCTGGTAATACATATATTTGGTAAATCCGTATCTTTTAAAAAATCTAATGTTATTAAACTTAAAATGCAGGAATATCCAATATGGATGTCGAATCTTTGACTAAGCAACGTAGGCATGGGCACCATGTTTTGCGTTGCTTATTTATTTTAGATGGTATTACGAAAGGAGGTATTAGGGATGATTAAAATTATAATTGAAGATAACGAGATAGACTTAAAAGACCTAGATGAGGGTTGGGTCAATCAGCAAATCAATAAACGCCGACAAGATGGTTTTGAGGTTTGTGTTCAAGTCAAAATTCAAGAAGGTAATTTAAATATGCATCTCTCTACTCCCACTTGTCAAAAACCCTCCGGTGGTGGTGGGCGTGCGCCGAATGATGATGAGAAGAAGGTATTTATGCTTTGGGAACAGATGGGTCTTAATTCGCGCGATTTTACAGGTGGAAAGCTTATTGCTTTTTTAAAACGACTACAGTCTTATTATTAACACTAAAAGGAGCTGGGCTAGGTGCCCGGCTTTTTTTTGGTCGCGCCGTTGTCCCGCTCCCCGGCCACTAGGGCGCGGCTGTGCTCCTTAACGCATATACGGTTACTCTGGCGGACGCGGCTGCGGACCGCATTCAATCGGGTGGCTGCCCAAATTGTGGCTCACACCGGGCTGCTTTCACCGTGCACACCACGGCCTGGGCCGCTAAAGGGTCTGGTTGCTGGGGTCTCGCCCCGGGCCGTCATGTGCCTGGTCGAGCGATTATGTTCACCTGATCACCTATACGGCCCGCGTACATCGGAGCGGGGCTACAAACAGCGGAAAATTTTACTGACCCGCTCCGAAGTGCGCCTTACCTGGGTGCCGCAACCGAATGTTCTAGTGGCAGGCGAATTACGGCGAAACCCTGTGCCACCGGACAAAGTGCGACCGGATTTTAGGGCTATCCTCACGGGCCAACACCGGCCGCACCTTGCCCGGGCAAAACCCGGGCGGCGGGCATTTTGTGCATGTCGGCCGCACACCGGGCCGAGTTTTGGGGACCGGCTTTAGGTCCGGCCCGGAGTGCAGCCAGCTATGGGGTCCCAGTTCACGGGCTGTTCTTTAGGGTTCTCATAATGAACGGCCGGAAGTGCGCCCGATATGAATGCTTTCATTTCGGGTCCGGCGCACCTCCCGGCTTCATCCACCAGGCCGCCGGCTTCGCCCGCGGCCTTCCAACGCGCGGTAGTGGCATCGTCCCGCACACCCACCCCGCGTACAGGCTAGCGTACGCGCAGGGCTTTCTGCCGCCGGGTGGGCGTTGTTGCGCCCCGGGTATGGGGGGCCGCAGCTGCGGCCCCACGCGCGCTACCGCGCGCCCTTCCGCCAGGCTGCGGAAGCTTAATTATCTTGTTTATAACTGCAAAGGGAATTGATTTACCAATTGTGTTCATATATTATCTATGTGGTAGATGAGGAACATATTTGGTTATTATAAAGTACGGCCCGCCTCCACCATCAGTAACCAAAAATATTTTCAATACAATCTTGATCTCATCTTCAAAGACAACTACATTATCCACGAACTGCTGGACGAGGGGTTTTATTGACTCCTCGTTTTCTTTATCTTTGAACCGCTCATACAGGTCATCAAGATACCGGTTAACATCTTTCCTGGTTAACGTGATGGCCGTCCTGGCGGTCAGCCTGTCCAACTCCTGCTTTAAAAGGGCCGCTTCCCGCTCCCGCCTGGATAACTGCTCCACCAGCGCTTCTGATGTCTGCCCCTGTTCTATTAACTTCAGCAGGTTGTTTATTGCCATTTGGACCCTTTTTAATTCTTTTTCCAGGTATTTGGTTTCACCATCGGACTGGCTGGATAACTGGTTATAAAAACCAAATATTTTTTCAACCAGTGCTGGCCGTACCAACGAATTCACAGTCTTCCTGGACCTGGATTATAACCACACGGCTAGCGTCAGCAAAGACAGGACCGGCCTTTTCGACGGGCAGCTGTTCAAGCCTACGCCGGACATTGGCAGAAAACTGTTGGAATGGCTGGAGGCGGGGGTGGAAGTGCAAACCCGGGACGGGCGGCAGAAAAACCTGGTGGTGGTTGACGGGGGGCAGGCCGCCGGAGGCGGCGCCGGCGGCGGTACCCCGGAATACCACGAGCCTTTTAATACCGGCGAGAACGCCGGGAGCGGCAGCCCGGCGGGCCGCGGGCACGGGGCCGCGGAAGGCATTCCCGCCCAGGAGCCGCCGCCCTTGAGGGGAGAAACCGAGAGGGTTGGGAATCCGGCGCACGGTCCACAGGAGGAAAACCGTCCGGGCCGTACTCCCGCCCAAACCGGCGTAGACCGGACTGCCCGACCGCCCAAAACAACTAGCCAGGCCCCGGCCACCCAGGCCCAGATCAGAAAGATACACACCACCGCGGGAGAAACCGGACTGGATGATGCAATGCTCGGGCAGATCCTGAGCTGGACAGGCTGAATATATTCGTCGGCCGCAATAACAGCGGCAAGTCCAGCATCTTGGCCGCCATCGAATGGGCGCTCACCGGGCGAAACATGTGGACGGACCGGGCGGGCCGGGGGGCCGGCGATCTGGTCACCCGGGGGGAGAAATACTGCCAGGTGGGGCTGGAAATGGCAGGTTTCGGCGGGGTGGTGCGGGCCACGCCGTCCCACACCCTCACCGCCGGCAGGTACCGCAGCGTCCAGGAGGGCCAGGCCGCCATCTACCACCACCTGGGGACGGACGAAAGCCTGCTCCAGCTGGTGCTGAACGCCGGCGCTTTCACCGGCATGCCCCCGGCCGAACAGAAGGCGTTCTTATTTTCCCTGTGCGGTGTTTCCTTCACGGCGGATGAAATCGCCTCCGCCGTGGCTGAACATGTGCGCCGGACCGGAGCCGCTGAAGAACTGGCCCGGGAAGCGGCCCGGCGCAGCCGGTCATTAATGCCCAAGGGGATCAACGGCGACCCCGGCATTCTGGAGGGCAAGGATGTGCAGGATCGGATTGCCGGCCTGGAAAAAGCCCTGGCCGGCCGGGACGCCGCCCGGCGGGACCTGCGCAGCCTGGAGGCGGCCATCG
This sequence comes from Desulfallas sp. Bu1-1, assembly GCF_015594625.1. Taxonomy (GTDB): domain Bacteria; phylum Bacillota; class Desulfotomaculia; order Desulfotomaculales; family Desulfallaceae; genus JADNRQ01. The sequence goes on from NZ_JADNRQ010000001.1 coordinate 398,189, forward strand.
AAAGCAGGCGAAAGGAACTGGAAACACCTGGCAGGAGGTGGCCGCCTGGGAGGAGGTACTGCAGAAAGGCGGCGCGGACCCGGAGGCGGCCGACCGCCTGCAGGAGCGCATAACCCGGGGGCGGGAGATCCTGCGCAGATTGGAAATTGCCGAACACGGCCGCCGGCAGGCCGCCCAGTTGCAGCAGGACCTGGAAACCCTGCAGCATGAAGTGGCCGTTGCCGACCACCTGGTCAAAGCCCTGGGCACCGGTGGCGTCAGGAAAAACCTGCTGGGCAACAGGCTGTCCGCATTCACCAACCATTTGAACAGCCTGCTGGCAGCCTGCACCGAGGGGCGCTACCAATTAATCTGGCAGAACGATTTCACCCCGCTGGTCACCCGGGACGGGCACGCCCTGCCGATGAAACTGCTCTCCAAAAGCGAACAACTGCGGGTAGGCATAGCGGTCCAGGCGGCCATCGCTAAAACCACCGGGCTTAATTTCCTGGCCGTGGACGAGGTGGACATGCTGGACCAGGATAACCGTGATCTCTTGACAGGTACCCTGCTGGAGGTGCTGGATGGACCAGTTCGACCAGGTGCTGCTGTTCTGCACCGTGGGCGATGTGCGACCCCAAAACCCGGGCCGCCGCCCTGAAAGGGTTAAATGTCAACTTTGGCCCGCTAAGCGGCGGCCCGCCGCCCGGGGGCGGGCACAAACGCGCGCCCATAGAGTAATTGCCGGCTGTAAGTCGCCCGCCCCGCTCTCCAATGCGGGGCACAAACCTCCCGGAAGGAGTGGGAAAAAGTGGAAGGATTAACTGAAAGGGAACACCTGGTGCTGGGGCTGATCCCCGCCGGCCACCGCAAAGCCATCCGCAGGCATAAGCTGGCCTGTCTTGCCGGCCTGGGCGAGCGGGACGTCCGGGAGATCATCTACGACCTGGTGGTCCACCGGGGCGTCCCCATCGGCAGCAGCACCGAACCGGGCGCCGGCGGCTACTTCATCATCCAGAACGAGGACGACCTGGAGGTGGCCACCAGGCACCTGGTGCCCCGGGCGCGGGCCATCTTCCGCCGGGCCCGGGCGCTGGAAAAGATAGCGCAGCGCCGGTTCAACCGGCGGCTTGAGTTGGTACCCGGGGATGAGTGAGCGGCGCCGCGGGCGCGGCGCCCGCCGGCCACGCGGGGTGGCCGCCGCAGGTGCGGGCGGCGGGCATCGGGCGGCGGTATGGTTTGCAGGGCTGTGCAGACAGAAAACCCAAATGCAACAGCGCACCTCCCTTCAGCAGTAGCGGCGGGTGCCTACAAGGCAAGGTGGTGTAATGATGAAACCACGGGTGCGGCTTTCAAAACATAGTGCACCTGACAGGGCCGGGCGGATCCATGTCAAGGTCCGGGAAATACAGGTACAAAAAGTCCCTGCCGGGCCGGGTCCGGCTGAACGGGAGCACGCCCGGGCCCGGGAAACACCTGCAGAAAACGTACCGGCCAAACTCGGGCCGGCCGAGGATATGCTGGTACCCGGCCAAACAGCCGGCCCGGGCGGCGGGCGGGCTGATCGCCCGGGTGCAGGCGTGGCTGAGGGCGAAGACAGGCCCCTGACCCTGGCGCTGGGATACTTTATCCTGGCGGCCGCCGGCGTTTACGTAGCAATCTCTGTAATTAAATCCCTGTTGTTTTAATGCCTGTAACACAGCTGGGCCGGCCGCTGTTTACCTGCCGGCCCCGGTTATAGCGCGCTTGTTAAATTGAGGTGTCATCATGAATTATCTACGTAGAAGACTGGAGACTCAAATGAAGAGCAGTAGCGGAACCACGCCGGCTGAAGCGGCGGGCCGGGCTATCGAAGTGACAACGGGTCAAAAAAACAGCCCCGCTGATGCCCCGCCGGCCCAAGCGGCGGGCCGGAACGGCGGGGCGGCGGCCGCCGGAGCACCAAACGGAATGCAAAGCGTAGCCGACGTCCTGCCCGCCGCCGTGCGGGCGGACAGGTTGGTGTGCAGGCGTTGCGGCCGCGAGGTGACCTTTGCCCCCGGGCAGTGGCGCAAAACCTGCGGCCGGTGCGGCCTGGTCATCACCATTACGGGGCTTACGGTAATGGAGCGGCGGCAAGGGGAACGGGAACCGGACTGCTTTCTCTGCGGCGACCGGGGACTGGTGTTTTACCAGGAACAGCGGGGCGGGCTGGTGTACGACTTTGTGGCCCGCTGCACCTGCCGGGCCGGGCAGGAGCGGGGCGAGAGAGGGCTACCGCGGGTGGACCAGGTGGACAATATCTGCAGCCTGGATTACCTGGCCATGAAGAACCGCCGGGAGTGGGAAAAGCGTACCGGCAGGCGGGCCGGGATCACTTTGCTCACGGAGGCAGAGGAAATACCGGCCAAAGAAATACCGTTTTAATTCCGGGAGTGATACCGTGGGGTACCTGGTTAAAGTGGACATCCAGACCGGCCGGGTGCTGGAAAACAACCTGCGGGAATTCTGGGGCAGGCAGCCGTGCGGCGCGGAACAGGAGGAAGCGGGGCGCCGGACGACATGCCGCCGCCTTCCGGAACCGGCCGCCGCCCCCCAAGCCCGGACCGGCACCCCGCAAGACGAGGCTCTCCGGGTGCGGGTGCGGCAGTTCACCGCCCGGCGCCGGCGCAAACATAAAAACGCCTGGAGCGAAGCCGAGCTTTACCGGCTGGCCGTGCTCATGGGCCTGCAGAAACAAAACTACAGGCAGGCGGCGGCCCGGCTGGCCAGGACGCCGCGGGCCTGCCAGTTTATGTTCAAAAAATTGAAAGACGCGGGGGTGATATAATGGTTTCCTTTACCATCCCGGGCCGGCCGGTGCCCAAGCAACGGCCGAGGATGGGCAAAAAAGGAAATATCTACACGCCGAAAAAATGCCGGGACTACGAAAGCGCGGTCGGCTGGACGGCCAGGCAGGTGTTCAAAAACCCCTACGACGGCCCGGTAAGCCTGCAGGTGCGGATCTACCTGGCCGAAGCCGGGGGCGACCTGGACAACTACGTCAAGAGCATCCAGGACGGGTTAAACGGCATCGCCTGGCGGGACGACCGGCAGATCACCCGGCTGAAGGCTAGCAAAACCGTCCGCCCCGGCGAAACCGAGCGGGCGGAAGTGGTGATCCAAAAGTTGTGATCCGTTTCCAACCATTTCACTTGGCTAGCTCCTTTAACGCCGGTTTATATCTTTCAATAATTTCTTCGGCAACTCTTAGCTGTTTGTTTTTTTCTAATCGTTTTTTTAAAGCTTCCAGAATACTTTCGAGCTCATCAGGGGACAAGCTGGCAAGTTGTTTTATAAGGTTATCATTTGTTGCCAAGTCTTACACCTCCTATTTTTGTGATGCAATTCTATCAAACCAGGTCTGCCGGGCCAGGGAAGCGCAGCAGGTGCATGACCTGCTGGCCAGCGCCGGCGAAATCCACGCTCATGTAGCATTGCAGCACATGACCGAATTTGGCAGGCGAAATTACCTGGAACTACTAAGTAAGCGGGAAGCCAGACTTAAAGGTAATGGACAAGTAATTGAATTGTACCAGTTTGCGCCCGTTGACGAAAACGACCCCAACGAAGTTAGCGCGGACCGGGAGATCGACAGGATAGCCCGGGAATGGGCCAGGGAAACAAAGGGCAAAGACAAATAACCCCCTCGCAGGGGTATTTTTTTGTCCCGCTCCCGGTATCCGGTCGTAGCCGGCCTGGTAGTGCCGGTACCACCACCCAGGTTTCGGGGGCAGTGGCCGGGGCATTGCCCTAACATAACTGGCCCGCTTTGCCACCACCTGGAACCGCACGAAGGGCACGGGGTCGGTGCCCGGCGCAAGTGTTATCTACCGAGCGCCTTGGTCAAGCTTGGCTTGGCAATTCGGTGCCCGGTTTTCTCTAGTGCTGATGTCAAGGTTATCTTTGACCCGCACTGTTTACTTTTTATTTTGGAAGCGGGTCTTTATGTTCAATATTCTTCCGCAACCCGGCGGAAGGTTAACCATCATTGCATCATTAAAAATAACATGATGCCAAATATATCGTTAGTCCCCTAGACATTTATTATGTTTACAATTTATTGCCAATGAATAAAGTATAAGATAAAATACAAAAAAGAATCTTAAAATATTCTGGATATGTCCATATAAAAACCTGGTTTTTGGCAAAAGGAATTTTCCCAAATAGAATAAACGCAAAAAATGAGATCAAGTCTAAAAGGTGATTTAATAATGTATAACGAAAATGCAATACTTACGAAAATCGAAACAAATATGACGAGAATTAAAAGCTTTGGGGTAAAAAAAATAGGGTTGTTTGGGTCATTTGCTCGGGGAGAGCAAACCAATACAAGTGACATAGATATACTGGTGGAATTTTATCAAGACCAGAAAACGTTCGATAACTACATGGATTTAAAATTCTATCTTGAAGATTTATTTGGCCGTAAAGTGGACTTGGTTATAGCTGAAACAATAAAGCCGGATTTAAAGCCTAACATTACAAGGAGTGTACGGTATGCCCAGGGATTATAAGGCATATCTTAGCGATATTATTGACTCGATTAATAAAATTGAGCGTTATACAAATAACATGTCGTTTCAAGACTTTTTGCAAAATGAACTAGTCCAGGATGGTGTAGTAAGAAATCTAGAAATTATCGGTGAGGCTGTTAAGAAAATTCCCGACAATATCAAAAGGCGGAAGCCTGATATTGAATGGAAAAAGATAGCAGGTCTTAGAGATATTTTAATTCATGATTATTTCGGAGTGGACGTGGTTATTGTTTGGGATATTATTAAGAATAAAATCCCGGTACTAAAGAAGAATATCCTAGCTCTTTATACCATTATAAGTCAAAGTGATTAATACAAAATTAGTTAAAAAACTGGCCCCACTGCAATCATAAATTCGCCGTTGAGTTGCAGGGGCCAGATTAGGTATTATTGGGAGGAATAAAATTCCTTCAAAACTTTCTTATTAGCTGTGGATTTAAACCGGTACGCCCCGCCTCCACCAGTCGTATGCACAGACACCGCAAGGTTAACTTCGATTGTGTCTGTTTTTATTATAACTTTTTTAACAAACTGTTCGATGACTTGTTTGACCACAAGCGGGTTATCACTATGTAGTGCCTGTTTGTAGCTATTTAAGATTTCCATTATCTTTTCCAATGATATAATTTGTTCTTGTTGCTTAATATGCCACTCTTGGTAGAGGCTCTCCAGGGTGGCTTTTTTATTTTCCAAGGTTTTTAGTTTATCGGTTAAGGCCCGTATAAATAATCCGTAAGTCACCAACCCGGTACCTGAACTTCTGACTAAAGCCCCGCAATGGCTTTATATTTGGTCCGCTTATTGGGTTCGCGGAAATGGCCTCAATTGCAGTCGCAATGCGTTTTTGAGTGGCCCGATCAACGCGTTTAAGATAGCTCCGGGGCTGGGTTAATAGCTGCACTTTATAGGTGGTCGAGTTCTCGCTTAAATTCATCCCAGCTAACGCCTTCCTCTTGCCCTCCACTTAAGGCCGTTCTTTCGCTTTCAGGCCAGTCCAGGTAAATGTAGTCGCGACAGATGGGGCAAATGAATTCGTCATGCCAGACAGTCTCCAATGGCGCATTGGGATCATCTAATAAATCTGCAAGCACAAGAACGGTGCCGCATTTTGGACATGTGGGATCAATATAAAAAGGTTTGTTATGCGGTCGCGGCATGGCGGGGCTTTCTGGTTGTACGCTTTTTACCAGCCTTTCCAGGTACCTTTTAACTCTTGCCACGCTTTGTTCCGGAATCCTGTCAATTAATCTGTGGAGTTCTTCTTTGGGTATGCTCATTAAAAATTACCCCTTCCCCTTTTCTCGTTTTTTCTTTTCCCGCTCCCACTTTACCTTCAAATAGGTAAGGATATCCTCTTTATCCTCCTCGTTCAAAGGGGCGCCGTCAAAATAAATGTTGGCGGACTACTCTTAGCTGTTTGTTTTTTTCCAAGCGTTTTTTTAAAGCCTCCAGAATATTTTCGAGTTCATCAGGGGACAGGCTGGCAAGTTGTTCGACAAGGTTATCATTGGTAGTCAAGTATTACACCTCCCTTTTTGTGATGCAATTCTATAATAAGTTTACCAAAAAATAAAGCTGGCAAGACTTCAGCTGCATAAAAGATTTGTAAAGCATGGCCAAATTTTTCATAATACAAAGGAACAATTTGCCGTAAAGTGGATTTGGTTATAGCTGAATAAAAAAGCCGAATTTAAAGCCCACAATACAGGGAGTGTACGGTATGCCCAGGGAATATAAGGCATATCTTAGCGATATCCTTGACTCGATTAATAAAATTGAGCTTTGCACAAATAACATGTCGTTTCAGGACTTTTTGCATAATGAACTGGTCCAGATGGTGTGGTAAGAAACCTGGAAATTATCGGTGAAGCAAAAAAAATTCCCTTAAATAAAAAAAGGTGGAAGCCTATGTTCATGACTTAAGGATTTTAATGTGGTTTTTGTTAAGCAATAGCAAAATGTACCATAAAGCAGCGGTATCTGATGCAGGTACCGCTGCTTTGCTTTGCCCGGCGTATCTGCCGCAATGTTCAGGTTGATGTCATTTCTACAAGATGTTTTGATTCAAATCCAGATGATTAATACAAAGTTACCTTCCATAGGTGAAAATGGCATTTCCGGAGAAAACGTCACTTAACCGCCTACAAGTAATGGCGTTGTTAATACCACCACATCCCCTTCCTTAAGGTTTAAGTGATAATCATCATCTTTAATTCTGTGCCCGTTAATAAAGACCCAAATAATATTTTTTTCGCCCTTAAGTAAAGAAGAAATATTTTTTTTCATTTGTCCACCATATTTTTCAGAAATAAACTGCAATAATGTATAGACGTTATGCTGGCCCTCAAAAATTATTTCTTCCTCCCTGCAATAGCCCGCCGCCATACACATGACGGTATAGTACTTGACAACTATCTTCATTTAATGCAACCCCAGCTCCAAAAGCTTTTCCTTTGTAGGAACGCCGGATTGGTCCCAACCACGTAATGTGTAGTATTCGTCAAGCATTTGATTAAACTTTTCAAGATTTAATATTTCACCTTTTGCCGGCCCGTTGCTGATGGGTTCAAACATCCTGGCGGGCGGCAGATCATCACGCCTGCGAATACCCTCACGCACTATAAACATGCGCTCCAGATTCCAGATCCGTTCACCGATTAATTCCAATTCCGGCACCTCCAGGTCCCAGCCGGTTGCCGCAGCCAACAAATCGCGGAAATGAACAGGAAGGAGGGGCTTTAAGGCAATGCCTTCCAATTTGCAAATTCCCAGGGAGTCCACCACGCAGTGCCAGTTCTCATGCCAGCGCATCAAGTGTGGTTTGGTGGCGTATTCCAGCCAGTAATTGGGGGTGACTTCTATTCCCAGCTGTTCTTTGATATCCTTTGCATAAATTTCCGGTCCCACTTCATACATGGGCAACCCTTTCAGGTGGTCACCGCCCCGGGGCGAAACTGCAAAAGATAGGGCCATTCCTTTGGTTCCGCGCACATCTACTGCCGGGTAATCCATACCCTTGCTGTGCACCACCAATTCCGTACCACCTATTTTTCGGGCTGCCCGCAGGGCCCCCTCGGCAAGTAAATTACCAAAACCTTGACGCCGGGCTATCTTTTCTACCAGCTCAACAATAATTTCATGGTCACCCCAGTGCAGGGCGCCCAACCCTGTGTCCTTGTCCGTGATTATTCCCCTCTGGTAGCATTCCATTGCCCAGGCAATAACATTACCCGTGGAAATTGTGTCCAGACCCAATCTATTGCATAACGTATTCGCATGTAAGATGCTTTCCAAATTACTGTTGCCGCACTTTGAGCCCAGAGCTGAAATTGATTCATACTCGGGTCCTTCACCCGCAGTTCCGGCGAACCGCCCGTCTGTTACCCTGTAATACCTGCTGCAGCTTACCGGGCAGTTGAAACAGCCCTTATGTTTCACTACATACTTTTCAAGCAATATTTCCCCCCGTAGTTTTTCCCCATCTTCAAACCAGGACTGCTGAAAGTTACGGGTCGGCAGAAAACCAAGCATTTGGGCCAGGCCGGTTATGGCGGTGGTACCAAAGGTTGAAGCCACTTCATAAAGCGGGTCGTTGCGGATGGCCTCCACGGCCTGTGCAACTGCCTCACGAAATTGGCCCGGCCGCGCGACGCTGACTCCCATATTACCCCTAACAGCCACAGCCTTTAATTTTTTACTGCCCATGACAGCCCCGGGACCGGTACGTGCCGCCGCCCTGGCCAGATTGCAAATAATTGCGGCAAAACGGACTTTGTTTTCACCCGCCGGACCAATACAGGCCACTTGTACGGTGTTATCCCCAAGCTCTTTCTTAATGGCCGCATCGGTTTCCCAGGTATCTTTACCCCACAGGTGCCGGGCATCACGGATCTCTACCCGGTCATTATCTATCCAGATATAGACAGGTTGTTCAGCTTGCCCTGTAATAACAATATGGTCATAACCAGCCATTTTTAATTCAGGGCCCCAGTGACCACCGCAGTTGGAATCACCAAATATGCCCGTGAGCGGGGATTTGGCGGTTACCGTAAAACGGCCGGAGCAAGGTGCGAGGGTACCACCCAGCGGTCCCACGCCGAAAATAAGCGGTGCGGCCGGGTCAAAAGGGTCCATACCACGGGGCGCCAGGTCATAAAGCAACCTGGCGTTAATGCCCGATTGTCCCAGGTAACCGTACGCAAGCTTTGGTGATAAAGTCTCTATTTTGCAGGACTTATTCTTTAAATCCACCCATAAAATTTTTCCTGCCCATCCGTTCCAATGCTTACTCATTTTCAAACCCCCCTGCCATTTCCAGCGCGCCAAACAAACAACTTCCCACGCATGCCGGTATTCCCGTATTTTTTTGTTCCCGGAGCTCTTTACCACAAAAATTGTCTAAACACTGCTGGTTGAGCACCGGGTAATCCTTCCCCTCATCCTCCAGCTTCCAGATGCGAATGCCGGCAAGACGTGGATTCATGAGGCCCTGGTCCGTCCAGGAGCAGGCCATTTCGCAGCGCCTGCATCCTCGACACTTTTCCGGGTGAGTAACAATGCGGTTTTGCAACATTACACAAACCCTCCTTGCGCAGGTTTTATTGTTTTTTCCATTGAGTTTTTGAGCATCAAAACCCAATAAAAAAACCGGCCCACAAGGGCCGGACTTTACCATCATCCGAACGCCTGAAAAACACCCGTTTCCTCGCAGGCGTTTTTCATGGTTTGCGGGCAGGTCTCCTGGCTTCCGGATCATCATTGCACTTGAGCCTTCCCCCTTTAAAGGAGTGGCATACTTTCAAGGCTTTTCCCCGGTTACAGTGGCGGGACCGCTCAGGTTTTGCACCTGTATTCCCTATTCTCCCTTTTTTCAAGGGCACCCCAAACCGAAAAAAGATATAATCATTCATTAATCATATATTTAACACTATATGGTTAAAATCCTTCTATCCTATCCTATGAAAATAAGAAAAATTTGAGATTATATGTTACCGGGTACCATGCTCCAGGCGAGCATTGATTTCCTCCAAAAACTCCCCGGTGTTTACTACTTTTTTATCTCCCTTTGCAAGTAATGCCAAATCCTTGGTCATTATACCAGCCTCGATGGTATCTATGGCGGCTTGTTCCAGTTTATCACTAAACTGAACCAATTCATTGATGCCGTCCAATTCGCCTCTTTTTCTTAATGCACTTGTCCATGCAAATAAAGTGGCGACGGGGTTGGTTGATGTTTCTTGACCTTTAAGATATTGATAATAATGTCTGGTCACTGTCCCGTGTGCAGCTTCATATTCGTAGTATCCCTCAGGTGAAACTAAAACTGATTTCATCATTGCCAGGCTGCCAAAAGCGGCAGCTATCATATCAGACATTACGTCACCGTCATAGTTTTTACATGCCCAAATAAAGCCGCCTGAGCTGCGGATTACTCTGGCTACGGCATCATCAATCAATGTATAAAAATATTCGATACCGGCGGCTGAAAACTTATCATGATATTCTTTTTCATAAATTTCCTGGAAAATATCTTTAAAGGTATGGTGGTATTTCTTGGAAATAGTATCTTTGGTGGCAAACCACAGGTCCTGCCTTTGATCCAGTGCATAGTTGAAACATGCCCTTGCAAAACTCTCAATGGATTTATTCAGGTTATACATTCCCATAATAATGCCGGAACCATCAAAATCATGGATCACTTCTTTGGTTACATGGCCATCTTGATCTGTAAAGATTAATTCCGCCTTTCCTTTAGTGTTAATCTTCATTTCCACACCTTTATATATATCACCATAAGCATGCCGGGCAATTGTAATGGGCTTGTCCCATGTTTTTACAAAGGGTTTGATGTTTTTTACAATAATCGGTGTACGAAAAACTGTTCCGTCCAAAATTGCTCTAATTGTTCCGTTGGGGCTTTTCCACATCTGTTTTAAATTATATTCTTTTACCCGCTGGGCATTTGGGGTAATAGTGGCGCACTTAACAGCCACACCATATTTTTTGGTGGCTTCTGCAGCTTGGATAGTTATCTGGTCATTTGTTTCATCCCTTTTTTTGAGGCCCAGGTCGTAATACTCTGTTTTTAAATCTATGTAAGGCGTTAAAAGGATGTCTTTGATTTGTTGCCATATAACTCTGGTCATTTCGTCGCCATCCATCTCCACCAGTGGAACTTTCATTTGAATTTTTTCCGCCATAAAAGGTCTTCCCTTCCTAATCTTATTTCATTTAATACATTACAACACATTATACAACATCTTGGAATTCAGATATAGAGGGTTTTTTTGCTTAGTTGAGTTCGTATAATTGTGTAAAATCGGTTTCCTGAAAAAATAGTGGGAGCCATTTACAAATTCCTCTAGAATAGAAGCTTGAGAAAAATCTTGGGGAAAAATAGTATAATATTATCATAGGGTTATTGGGAAAGTGGAATTTAAGCAGATGGAAGAAAAGGTTTATAAAGAAATACTTATGAAATCTCCCTTTGGCTATGCTTGTCACAAGGTGCTGTACGGGAGGCAGGGAGAGCCGGAAGACTATATCTTTCTGGAAGTTAATCCCGCCTTTGAAGAAATGACCGGGTTAAAAAGCGAAGCTATCCTCGGGAAAAGGGTGACGGAAGTGCTGCCCGGCATCAGGGCGGGCGGCTTTGACTGGGTGGCCTTTTACGGCAAGGTGGCCCTAACCGGCGAAAGGCAGGAGTACAGCCAGTATGCAGAACAGCCGCAAGCACCAATTATCAAAGGTGTGGGGAGAGTATCTTGGCTACGAAGCAAAGTCTTCCGGGCGAAACTGTGTCCGGTTTACAGGTGCATGTATATAGATTCAAGTGTTAGTAACCCCGGGTTATGCCGGGGTTTTTGCATAGGTTGAAAACTTCCCGGTCAAATGCAGTTTTAATTATTATTATTCAGTACATTAAGGAGACGGGGGAGTTTCCGAAATAAATGTGGTAAGAAATAAGTGTCAAACCTTTTGTATTTGGTGCCGCCAAGTCTCTTGACACAAATGTATACAAAATTGTATACTTATTTGTAACAAACTGAATGCTGGGGGTCTTTAAGGGTGTCTACTACAGTCAGAATTAGTCAATCTTCCTGGAAAGCGCTTAAATTAATCGCTACACAAGCAGGTGAGCCAATGCAGGCAGTCCTTGATAAAGCTATTGAAGCATACCGGAGGCAGTATTTTTTACAAAAAGCAAATGATGCATATGCAGCCTTAAGGAAAAATGCTGAAGCCTGGCAAGAAGAAGTTAAGGAGCGTGAAGCATGGGACATCACCCTGGGGGATGGGCTGAGGAGAGATGATTAATGACTGAAAAACAGCCCTCCCGTGGTGAAATTTGGTTTGTTGATCTTAACCCTGCCCGTGGACATGAACAAGCGGGTAAAAGGCCTGCCCTTGTTGTTTCAGTAGATTTATTTAATAGCGGCCCGGCAGGACTTATAGTTGTCCTGCCTGTAACGACTAAAGATAAAGGGATACCTTTTCATGTAGAAATTTACCCGCCGGAGGGTGGCTTAAAAGAAAAAAGTTTTATTAAGTGTGAGGATATAAGATCTATTTCGAAAGAGAGGCTTTTATCACGGATAGGTATAGTTTCTTTAGTAACCATGGAAGCAGTTGAAGATAGGATTCGTATATTGCTGAACCTTTAAATGGTGCCAGTGGAGAACCATATTCATTCAAGGAGCGGTCTCGTGGTTTCGAATCTACTTTCTCCGCCAAATGCCTTATAAATCAAGGGGTTACTGAACATTTTTGCGCCAAAAACGGACCGCAGCCGGCGGTAGCCGCCGGTTGGCCGCCGGAATAGGTGAAAATTGAGTGCTATTAACCCCCGGTTTTAACACCGGCTGCCAGTCTTTTCATTGGGCATGGCATTTATAAAGATATAGCAATTTCATCGGCTTATATCATAATGGCGAGGATTTCCGGGGTGTTATCATTAGGCAATAATATATTTTTGATTTAATATTTTTGCTTTGGTAGATGCTAAACTGGCACTATTGATAAGGCTTTCGACAACTTCATGCTGATTGATACAGTTGTCAGCATGGTTCTTATGACTGCCGCAAATTCCCGCTGAAACGGTAACGGGCACCCCGGCTTTGAGCGTATTATCTGTGATCAAATCTATAATTTTTTCGGCCAGATGCTTGGCATCGTTAATTTTGTCAAGGGTAACAACCACAAATTCGTCACCGCCGTATCTACAGGCAAAGTCATGCTTATTGTCTATGTTCTCGCGCAATATCCTGGAAATTTCTTTTAAGCATCTATCCCCATAAATATGTCCTAATTCTTTATTAATTTTACCGAAATCATTTACATCAAATAAAATTACAGAAATTTCATTACCTTCAGAGAGCAGTTTTTTTGCAACTTGATATATATAAGCTGAATTATATATACCAGTTAATGGATCATACATTTGACCTATGTTTTTCATTATTTGAGATTTGGTAATTATCCCTACGATTTTTCCGTTTTCTATTACCGGCAACCGTTCGATTTTGTGTTTTTCCATTGTTTCGGCCGCGTCCAAAATTATATCATTTGGCGTGCAACAAATAACTTTTTTAGTCATTGCATCGGCCACAATTCGATTGGGATGATTAAGGCGTATATCCCTTGATGTAATAATACCTACAAGTCTATCATCTTCGATAACCGGTAACCCGCCTAATTGATTATCACGCATATACTCCGCAGCCTGAAAAACACTTTTTTCAGGATCGATTGTTAATACGGGGATTGTCATTAAATCTTTAACTTTAAGCAGGTTGGACATTTACACATCAACTTCTTTGTATATAGAAATTGTTATTTCTAATTTAGCTTTAACCAGGGACTTGTCACTTGTTAACTTTATGCCTTCCTCAAGTATAGTATTAACTAAAGTGTCTCGTGATATCCAATTGAATAGCGAGCTTTTAACAGCCATGGCTTCGATCTGATCGTTTTCCACCGGAATAATCTCGTATTGCCCGGGAGCCAGAGCGTTAACCATTCTGCGCACGGCCTCAGGTCCTATGGCGGCCCGTTTACCAATTAACAGTACATCTTGCATGGGGGGGAGATCAAAGTCAGAAAAATGTATTTGTACGTTAGCCTTTCTATTGACAATTTTTTTGTCTTTTTCTGTGTTCATGTAAAAACCTCTTTCCAAAGGTAGGTTTTAGCCGAATTTATTGATTAGTTGCCCCATGAATTTATTAATTGATGTATGGTATGGTCTTTTTGCCAGTTCCAGAATGCATAATTCAAATTTTTCTACTAATTCCGGGGAAAATTGAGTACCTTTATTATTATTCAACTCTTTAAGGGCGTCTGTAAGGGTTTTGGGTTTTTGGTAAGGGCGGGAACTGGTCATGGCATCAAACGCATCTGCAATCGTAACAATGCTCGCCAGTTCAGGAATTTCTTGCCCACACAGGCCTTCATAACCTTTTCCGTCCCAACGTTCATGGTGGTAAAGAATAATTGGAAGGATTTCCTGGCTTTCCTTAAATTGGTCAAGCATTTTAGCACCCCAAACAGTATGTTGTTTTACTATTGAAAATTCATAATCTGATAACTTGCCGGGTTTGTTTAAAATATTCTCATCGATGCAGCTTTTTCCTATATCATGGAGCAAAGCTCCTACAGTAAGCGTTTTTAATTGTTCGTAAGTGCAACCGATATACTCGGCCAGTCTTACAGCTAAATAACATACGTTGCAGGAATGGCGGCGTAAATCATGGGGAAATCCGGCAATAATTGTTTTTACGAAGTTCAGGTCAAATTGCAATTAATATGTCCCTCCAAATAAACCAAAGGCATATCTACCGTGAAAGGAGGGGGATAATAAAGAATAAAAAACTGTTTCCCCGCAGCTTGGCAGTCATAGCCCAGATACACCGGGCTTTAGACCCATAGCTTTGCGCCCTACTCTTTCGATGTAGTTTGCCTTTGTGAAACAGGTTATTATTTAAATATCCTCAAATATTATACAACCATCAATCGACATATTTCAATAAAAATAAACTGTAAGTATACATAATGGCTGTCTATAAAATAAAAACAGTACATTGAGGTACTTTGTTACAATGAAAGGTTTTGTTGGAGAAAATATAAAACATTACAGAATCCAGCGGGGCCTGTCACAAAAAGAAGCAGCACTTCTGGCTGGTATTACGCCATCGTATTGGGGCTATTTAGAAAGAAGTCAAAAAAACCCTTCAATAAATCTTATTGAAAAAGTTGCGGATGTTCTTGGCATAGATGCTTATTTATTATTTATTGGCTCGCCGGATAATAAATTGCCTGCGGGCTTATTGCAATTACTATATACAATTAAAAACATGGAGCCCAAACATCTGGAATTTATTACAACAGTTTTGAAAGCATATGTACAAATCCATAAATAAATGGTTGCTGCTGGAACTACGGGACCGGGATCAGCTGCCGCTGCGTTTTACAAGTTGTTCGGAACGGCCGGCTGCGGGAATAATTTTGTTAACCTATTAATAATAAAATGTTAAAATAGATAATAATAAACATAAGTTTAGCATGCCAGTCGTTATGCTTGGAACAGACTGGAAAGAAATTTTGCCGTGCTGCGACATTGTGAACTGCTCAGGGGAACCAAAGAAGGAAACACCGTTTATATTACCACTATGAATTAACTCCGGGGAATGGAAAAATAAACGATGTGGACGACAGTGCTGGAACAAGCCCGGAAATTGCTCAAAAAATATTACGGCTATCCTACTTTTCGGGCGGGTCAGGAGAAAATTATCAGCAGCATCTTAAGCGGGCGCGACACGCTTGGCATTATGCCCACGGGCGGCGGCAAGTCCATTTGTTACCAGATCCCGGCCCTGGTCCGCCCCGGTACCGCGCTGGTCGTTTCGCCGCTGATTTCGCTGATGAAGGACCAGGTTGACGCTTTGATCAACCTGGGCATACCCGCCACTTTCATCAACAGTTCGCTGGATCACCGGGAAGTCGCCGCCCGTATGCGCGGTGTGGCCCGTGGTACGTATAAACTGCTCTACATCGCGCCGGAACGGTTGGAAGCGGAAGCTTTCAGGGCATTTCTCAACCGCTTGCGTGTTTCCCTGCTGGCCGTGGACGAGGCCCATTGTGTTTCCCAGTGGGGGCACGATTTCCGGCCCAGCTACCTCGCCATTGCCGGTTTGATTGCCGGGTTCTCCGTTCGACCGCCGGTGGCCGCGTTTACCGCCACCGCCACCGGCGAAGTGAAGCGAGATATCATCCGGTGCTTGACGCTTCAAGATCCTTTTATCCACGTGAGTGGGTTCGACCGCCCCAATTTATTCTTTTCGGTGGTACGCGGCGAGAATAAAAAATTTTTTTTGCATCAATATTTAGCCCGGAATGAAGGGCGTTCCGGGATTATTTACGCGGCCACGCGCCGGGAAGTGGACAACCTTTACGAATTTCTGCTGGCCAAGGGATACGCCGCCGCCAAATACCACGCCGGGTTGAGCGATGACGCGCGTATCAGGGCCCAGGAAGCGTTTATCAACGATGATATTCAGGTCATGGTGGCTACCAACGCCTTCGGTATGGGCATCGACAAATCCAACGTACGGTTTGTAATTCACTACAACATGCCCAAGAACATGGAAGCCTATTACCAGGAGGCCGGCCGGGCCGGGCGTGACGGCGAGGCCGGAGAGTGTATCCTCCTTTTCAGCCCGCAAGACATTCAAATCCAAAAACTACTGATAGAGCAGAATGAATCCACCCCTGAACACAAAGCCGGCGAATACCGCAAGCTACAGTCTATGATCGATTACTGCCACACTGCCCGTTGTTTGCGCCGCTATATCCTCACCTATTTCGGCGAGGAAGATGTTCCCGGTAATTGCGGCAACTGCGGCAACTGCAGCGATGACGTCGAGCTTGTGGATATTACCGTCGAAGCGCAGAAAATTCTCTCCTGCTTGTGGCGCATGCGGGAACGCTACGGCATATCACTGGTGGCCGACGTTTTGAAAGGGGCGCGCAATAAAAAGGTGCTTGGGCCGGGATTCGACCGCCTGTCCACCTACGGGCTGCTCCGCGATTATTCGACGGAAGAAATCAAGGACATGATCAATATGTTGATCGCCGAAGGGTATATTACCATAACTGAAGGACGGTACCCGGTGCTTAAGCTCCGGGAAAAGGCTTACCCGGTGCTTAAGGGAGAAACCCGCGTCCACCGGAAAGTGCGCCGGGAAAAACAACCGCAGGCGGACAACGAACTTTTCGACCGGTTGCGCCGGTTGCGCAAGGAAATCGCTAGCCGGGAAGGCCTGCCGCCTTACATGATCTTTCCGGACAGCACACTGCGGGAGATGAGCGAGCGTTGTCCCACCGGTGAGCGGGCGTTGCGGCTAATCACCGGGGTGGGGGAAATTAAGCTCCGGCGTTATGGAGCAGCGTTTCTTGAGGAAATCCGGCGTCACCTGGCGGAAAACGAAACCCCGAACACGGGAATCGCCCGCGCCACGAACCAGAACGTCCGGGCAAGCGCTGTAAAGCGGGCGGCTTTAGATCAAAACACGGCGTCATCCCGGCCTGGCCACATTATTCCCACCCAAAGGGCTCGGGAACTGGCCCTGGCCATCGGTGAAACCGGCGAGAATATCGAATTGCTGCCCGGACTATTCAAACACCCGGATTACGAAGTGCGCAGGCGGGCCTGCTCGGCGGCGCGCAAAATAAAGGACGGTCGGATCGTCCGGCATATTGTGCCCTGCTTGTATGCGCCGGAACCCCAGGTCCGGCAGTACGCCTTGAAAGCCGTCCTGGAGAGCAAGTGCACCGGCGTTGTCGATCATGTGCGCAAGGTGCTGGAGCAGGAGGATAAGGATTACAATATTAAATTATGCCAACAGATTATGGATGCCTTTGGTGAAAAGGCTTAAAAAGTCACCGAAGGGCCGATATAATATTAAGGTTCTTTTAAGCGAGAATATTGAAAAAAATTATCATTCCCAAAAGGAGGAAATGAAAAAAAATAATCTAAATATTGCCATTAAAAAGATGGGAAAAGAAGGTGTTGAATTGATATCACCTATGGTCAAGCAAGCACTGCAATTATTCCCCCTGGAGATGGTGGCCTGCAACATCATTGACCCCGGATGTTCCAAGGCGGTTAAAAAAATCTCCGGAGATATTTTAGACCGGGAATCCCAACCGCTGTTAGTCCTGAACAGCGAGGGAGACACCGTCCTGGCCAACGCCGCCCTGCGCAAAATGGCCCGGGTGTTGTCCGGGGATGGTGAAATTAAGATATGTTTTAAGGAGCTGGACTTCAGGGATGAGCAGTTGGCCAAAATATTGGATTTCGGAATCCCGATCAGGGATTACCGGGATAATTTGGTGCTCAATGAAAACACTAATATTCCCGTTCGGGTTTCCGCCTACCCTATCTTTATTGGGCAGGATTTGCGGTTGGGGACGGTTTGTATCATCGATGATTTAACCATAGAGGCCGGTTATCAAGAGCTGCTGAAAAAACTTAAGGAGTTTGAGCATCAGCTGGATAGAAGTGGAAAGCTGTCCTCCATTGGTGAGCTGGCTGCCGGAACAGCCCACGAAATTCGCAACCCTTTAACCACTGTCCGGGGTTTCGTGCAAATCATTCAGCAAAAGATCAGGAAAAACGAAACCTCCGGAATTGATTCTTATGTCCAGCTAATTCTGGCGGAAATTGACAGGATCAATAAAATTCTTACCGATTTTTTAAACCTGGCCAAGCCCCAGGAGGCAAAAATGGAACCGGTAAATATTAACGAGTTGCTCAATGAAGTGATGTTCCTAATGGAAAACGAAGCCCTGCGCAAGGAAATTCACATCAATCAGATATTGGCGGAACAGGTTCCCCTTGTCACGGCGGATAAATACCAGTTGGCCCAGGTGTTTTTGAATATCATCAGCAACGCTTTTCAGGCGATGCCCGTTAAAAATGGCGTATTGACAATCAGGTCCAGCGTTTTGGACGACCAGTCCAAGGTAAACGTTGATTTTATTGACAACGGGGAAGGCATCCCGGAAGAACTGCTGAATAAAATATTCGACCCCTTTGTCAGCACAAAGGAAAACGGCACCGGCCTGGGTTTGGCTATCTCCCGCCGGATCATAAACGCCCACGGGGGTGAGATTAAAGTGACCAGCAGACCGGGAGAAGGAGCCATGTTTTCCGTTTTCCTGCCGGTCGGTGAAAAGTAAAAGACACTATAAGATAGTTCGACCCGGTGGTGATAACCCGGGCTATTTTGTCCATCCCCACCTGTACGGCGTCTTCCACTGTCGCGTCATTCAACACGGGCCCGCCTTTGACAATATAGGTGACCGTTTTCCCCATGCCGGATAGTTCTTCCACCAGTAACTTGTCAAAAACTATTTCTCCGGCATTATCTCCCACGATAACCACCTCATCCGCCTGTTCCAGCTTTTCAGTAAACCGGCTGTAATCGTTCCTGGAGAAACCGACGTCCTCATCAATGCCGGCGATGTTCATGCAGGTTACTGCCTGTTTAAGATAGCAATGAACGCAATCGATGGTGGCTCGCATAAAGCTCCTCCGTTTTTAATTATTCGGTATCAATAGTTTAACACGCAACAGGGCATTTCGTGCCGGGAAACCATGATTTTAACATAGTAGCACCTGCCGCCGGGTGGCTCAAGTAGAGCGTGAAATTGCCCCAAAAATAACCGGTGCAATGAAAGAATACAATATTCTTTTTGCGCCGGTATTGTAATTGCATTTTGTTATGATATTATTAATTGTAGTTATAGTATTAGGAGCAATGGCGTTCCTTGCATTCCCTAACGGGGGATGTGGGAACGCTTTGTTTTTTACCCGGCTTCAAAGATAATTTCGCTATGCTGTATACTTGGTTAAATTAACAACCCGGAGGCTGATTTATTTTTAAGAATAAATTGAAAGGATGATGGAAATGGGAGTGCCTGAACGGAAGATTAATCAAAAGGTTATTTTATTCACGGCAAAGAAAAGATTTAAACCTGTTGATTTCAAGGTATTTGATACAACGGAAAGCGAATTGCAAAGTGGCATGGCCATTTGCGCCATCTGCGGTTATGGCTCCAGCCCCGGAAGCAGGTGGTACCCTGTTATGTCAACAAGTTGTTGTCCCATTTGCGGGAGCAAAAATAAAAGAAATAGCAATATTGAAAAAAAATAAGGCAATCATACAAAAATGCCGTGCCGCCGGCAAAAAGACACATTAAAAAAATCTTATCGTGCATACCTGTAAGCCCGGCCGGGCTTTTTCTTTTTATGAGTGATTTTTTAAAGCTGGATTTTCGCTAGACTATTGCAAGCGAAATATGCAAGTAGTATAATATGTTTAAAGTCCATCCAAGTTTGCCCCGTATTAGGCGGGGTTTTCTTTTTTACCAGTTAATTGTATGAATTTCATATTCTACATCTGATTACTCCGAATAATGAAACCGAAAAGCACTAACATATATATCGAGGTGAATTTAGTAATGGTCCGTGAAAAGGGATTTGGTATTGCGCGCCCGGCCTTTAAGGACCGGGTGTTTTTGGTTTATAATTAAAATAGTAGCCGACATGGCCCTGGCCGGCAACACCCTGGCCGAGTCCGGCGGGGGCATGGTTGCAGTCAGGGATGGCAAGGTGCTGGCCCTCTTGCCCCTGCCCATTGCCGGCCTGATGTCCGGCCGGCCGGTGGAGGAGGTGGCCGGGCAGGTGCACAGTGTGCACAAGGCTTGGGAAGAACTGAGCTGTCACCTGGAACCGAAATCACGATTGGGAACAAAAAAATCCTGCATGACCCCGTAGGAATGCTTCAATGCCAGCAGGTTAAGAACCGGAGGGAATTAATTTGAAATATACTCCTGAAAGTGAACTGAAGCGGCGCGTTGCTGCGCTGCAAAAGCTGCTGCGGCGGGATGGCATTGACGGGGCGGTAATTATCCAAAACGCCGACTTGTTTTATTTTGCGGGTACGGTGCAGCAGTCCCATTTATTTATTCCCGCGGAAGGAAAGCCGGTATTGATGGTCAGGAAAAACTACCTCCGGGCCCGGGAAGAATCGGCGCTGGAGGAAGTAATCCCGCTCTCCGGTGTTAAAGCGCTGGTTGGAACGCTGGCGGGATACGGGTACAAAAACATGGGGGCCCTGGGCTTTGAACTTGACGTGCTGCCCGCCGCGCTATATTTGCGCTATAAGGAACTCTTCGCACCGGCCAAAATCGTGGATATCGGCGGTTTGATTCGCTCGGTCAGGGCGGTCAAGTCATCCTATGAAATAGATTTGCTCAAAGCCGCAGCCGGGCTAAACCATACCTTTTTCTCCCGGGTTCGGGATTTTTTGCGGGAAGGCATCGCGGAAGCCGAGCTGGCGGGGAAGTTGGAAGCGGTTTACCGTGGTGCGGGGCACCAGGGCTACATCAGGATGCGGGGCTTCAACCAGGAAATTTTCTACGGCCATCTCATGTCCGGTTCCAACCTGGCCGTTCCCAGCTTTTTCGACGGCCCCACCGGTGGGCCGGGGGTCAACCCTTCTTTTCCCCAGGGCGCGGGGTTTAAAAAAATAAATAGAAACGAGCCCGTTATGGTGGATTACGTGGGAGTTTTGGACGGTTACATGGTTGACCAGGCCAGAATTTTTTGTCTGGGCCGCCTGCCGGATAAGTTTGTCCGGGCTTACGAAACGGCAATTGCCATTCAGGAGGAAATAAAAAGAAGGGCCAGGCCCGGGGTGACGTGTTCGGATCTTTACCTGTACGCGGTGGACATCGCCGCTGAAGCGGGGTTGGCCGGGCATTTCATGGGCTATCCCGACCCCGCCCCGTTTATCGGGCACGGGCTGGGGATTGAACTGGACGAACTGCCGGTCCTGGCCCGCGGGTTCAAAACACCGCTGGAACGGGGCATGGTTTTCGCCATGGAGCCCAAATTTGTTTTCCCTGATGGCGCGGTGGGCATTGAAAATACATTTGTGGTGGGGGAAAACGGCCTGGAGGTCCTGACCCCGTTCGACGAAAATATTATTTATGTTTAATAATGCAACATTGCAGTGGGAATTTTATTTCAAAAATTAACGTCCGGCAAGCGTAATGCAAATTTGCAAGTAGTAATGTAAGTATGCATCGCGCTTTTATTTTTATTGCCGTGGTTAAATAAAAGAGGGTTCCGTTTTTTCTTGATATTCAATATTAGCCGGGTTGCCCCGGCAAAAATCGAAGTTCAACCCCGGTGGAATGATTTTTGCTTATACAAATAAGCGGTATGCGATCCTTTGGTTTTCCGGGGGATTAATTACAGTCAGCAAAGGAGGAAACTTATGAATATCGTAGTATGCCTGAAGCAGACCTTTGACACGGAAGCCAAAATTACCCTGGATGCCGGCGGCAAAATCGAACGCAAAGGGGTTAGCCTGATCATGAACCCCTATGACGAATTTGCCGTGGAAGAGGCCCTGCGTCTCAAGGAAAAAGACGGTGGGGAAGTAACAGTGATATCCGTTGGCGAAAGTTCGGCCCAGGACGCCTTGCGCCAGGCGCTGGCCATGGGGGCCGACAAGGCCATCCTGGTGGACCCGGGTGAAGCGGAACTGGACGAATATGCCACTGCGACAATACTGGCCAAAGCCATCAGCGGGCTGGAGTACGACATCATCCTCGGCGGTTTCAGGGCCATTGACGACGGTTCGGCCCAAGTCGCCGGCAGGGTGGCGGAAATTTTGAACGTGCCCGTGGTCAATGTGGTGACCAAGCTTGAAGTGGAAGGTGGCAAGGCGGTTGCCACCCGCGAGATAGAAGGCGGCAGCGAGCTGGTGGAAGTGGCCCTTCCGGCTGTTTTCACGGCGCAAAAGGGACTTAACGAGCCCCGTTACCCCTCCATGAAAGGAATTATGAAAGCAAAGAAAAAGCCGATGCAGAAAATGACCCTGGGAGATCTCGGCCTGGAAGGGCAGGTTGCGGCTAAGGTCAAGGCCCTGTCCTACTCCCTGCCCGAGCCCCGCAAGGCCGGTAAAATTATTCCCGGCGAGGCGGCGGAAGCAGCCAGGGAACTGGCCAAATTGCTGCGTGAAGAAGCCAAAGTGATCTAGTAATCTTGTTAAGGAGGGCAATAATACATGGCAAAAGGAATTTGGGTATTTGCCGAGCAGCGTGAAGGGCAAATTAAAAAAGTTACGTACGAACTGTTGAGTGAAGGTCGTAAAATTGCCGACCAGCTGGGTGAAGAACTTTGCGCGGTTCTGCTGGGCAAAGGAGTGGCCGGGCTGGCCTCCTCCCTGGGGGAATACGGCGCGGATAAAGTCTACGTGGCTGAAAGCGATGCTCTGGAAAACTATACCACCGACGGTTATACCAATGTCGTGGCGGACCTGGTTAAACAATACGAGCCCGGCGCACTCCTGTTGGGCTGCACGGTTACGGGGCGCGACCTTGCCGCTCAAGTGGCCCAGCGCCTGGAAACGGGCCTGATGACCGACTGCACGGGTATGGCTATTGAAGACGGGCAACTGGTGTTCACCCGCCCGATTTATGCCGGCAAGGCAATGGTCAAGGCCGCGTGTCCCGAGGCCCGGCCCGTGATGGCCACCATCCGTCCCAATACCTTCGCAGCCGTTCCCAACGCCAGGGAAGCCGAGATTATTACCGTTACTCCCAATACCGGCGATATCCGCCAGGTGATCAAGGACATCGTGCGCCAGATTTCCGAACGCCCGGAACTGACCGAAGCCGACATCATTGTCAGCGGCGGTCGCGGCATGAAGGGACCGGAGAACTTCAAGCTGCTGGAAGAGCTTGCCGACGTGCTCGGCGCCGCGGTGGGCGCATCCAGGGCTGCGGTGGATGCGGGATGGATACCGCACACTTACCAGGTGGGCCAAACCGGGAAAACGGTTTCGCCGGTGCTTTATATTGCCTGCGGTATTTCCGGCGCTATCCAGCACCTGGCCGGCATGAGTTCCTCCAAATGCATCGTCGCCATCAACAAGGATGAGGAAGCCAACATCTTCAAGGTGGCGGATTACGGCATCGTGGGCGACCTCTTCGAGGTTGTGCCCCTGCTCACCGAGGAACTGAAGAAGATGCTTGCTTAACCCGGCGGTAAAACATTAATTAACAGAAAGTGAAGCCGGCGTGTTGAAAAACATGCCGGCTTTATAATTTTAACCGTGGTGAGGTGTGGCCCAAAAGCAGGATTACGTAAGGTGAGCAGTAAATTTATCATTAAGGGGGGAGGGATATGACGCAAGGATACATTTTGGCGGCGATCAACCGGGAACAGCTTGAAGCCGCCCGGCGCATCGCCGCGGTTGAAAATTTGGTGGTTTTCGGGACCATGGACGGTCAAAAATTGAAGCAGGCCGCCACCGGCGCGCCGACCGGCGGCATGATGGTGTACTTTTACGAACCCGGGTGAGACTGGCCCCGTAAAGTGCTTGCCGTGGGCAAACTAACGGCGGTGTGGGTGGACTTGCCGGATGCCGGTGACGGGGAGTTCTTTAAAGGGGATTTTGGGGGTTTTTTCGGCGCCCCCTGGGAGCAGGTGATGGTGGGGGCGGAAAAACCATTCGACTATCACCGGTACTGGGACGGTTATTTTGCCGTTACGGCACTGGAAGACAGCCCGGGGTTGACCCTGGCCGATTTGCCCGTCAGCGTTTCCGGGCATACAAAACAACTTTATTATAATATCATCGTGGGCTGATTCAAATGATGTTTAATGCTGCCATATTATTCGGGATAATGGAGAGGAGTACTAATTATGGCGTTTGACTTTCAGCAGGGAATCCTGGACAAGCTGGAAAAAGGCACACTGGAAGAATTGGGCATGGATGACACTTTCACCTTTTCCTGCGGGCCGGAATGCATGGGCCGGTGCTGCAGGAATATCACCATCCTGCTGGACCCGTGGGACATAGAGGTGATGGCCCGGCACCTGGAACTGTCCGGGCAGGAATTTTTCAACCGTTACTGTCAAATGGAACTGGACCGGAACACGGGTTGGCCCGTGGTTTGGCTGGCCCACGCCAAAGAAGGCTCCTGCGCTTTTATGCTGCAGGACGGCAAATGTTCCATTTATCCCGCCAGGTCCAGGAACTGTCGCACTTATCCCCTGGGACGGGCGGTGCGTTATGTTCAGGACCGGGAAGGGCGGCGAATGGACGAGCGCATTTTCATGGTGGACCGGATGCAGTTTTGCCTGGGCCACAAGTCCGGCCGCTCCTGGACGGTGCGGGAATGGTTCGAGGACGCTGGTGCTATTACCTACTACCGCATGTCCGACCAGTATACGGAACTGGTTGATTACGCCGTCAGGGAATTGAACTGCCGGGAATGGATGAATCCCAAAGTTGTGCAAATGATCGTCCCGTTTTTATTTGCCCCGGACCTGCTCCGCTACAAGCTCGGCCCCGGCGTGGAAGAAATCGGGCACGAAGAATTTCACCTGCGCCGGATGAAGGCCGTTAAATTGATCCTGACCGACCTGGCTTCCGGCTTTGGCTACGGCCCTGCCGGGGAAGTAACCGAACGTGCCTTTGCCGGCAGCCTGATGGACCGGATGAAAGCGGTGCTGGTGGACGGCGCGTGAGGGATGCGATCGCTATAAATAAATCGAGCCAAATTCAACTCCCCTGGCGGGGGGTTTTCTTTTTTTGCCGGTGAAGTGATTACAAGTGCGCGCTGTAGACGTAATATTCACAATATTTAAACTTTAACATAGTTAGTTAAAAAAATAACTTTTTCACCCTGGGGTCGAAACGATACTCGCCTGAACTTATTCTTTTTGACTTGAAATCCGACAGAGATGCGGGAGAGGGGGGCTTGTTACAAGCTGCACATTCTCTTGTGCCCGGGCATGCTGTTGGTTATCAGGTCAGGGGTGACTAGTTTTCCAACACGCCAGGCGGGTTTTTTATTTCCCAAAGCCTTTAAAATCAAGGCTTGGCGTGTGTGGCCGGGTGGCACTCCCTTTGCACTTTAAATTACAAAAATGTTAAGGGGGTGTTAACCGCACACCTTGATATCGATTGAACACATTGAACAGGGAAGGGGGTTACATAAATGGGCCAAAAAAATAGTCAAAGCAAAAAAACGGCCATGTTACAAGCGCTGTTGTGTTTAATTGGTACCGCTGTTCTTTATTTTATTGTTTTCACCAACTCGGATCAGGTTACGAATATATTGAAAAGCAAAAGCTATTACGCCCCTTTGACATCGATTTCCATTGTACTGCTGGCTTCATTTTTATATGGGACAGCGGTGTCTAATATACTCAAACACACGCTGCAGGAAAGGTTGAAGTCCCAGGAGTTGAGAGAGGAGTGATCGAATGGCGGGAGCAGTGGAAATTCCGGCTGCCGCGGAAGCAATAAAATTTATCGCCATGACCCCGAAAACCGCCCTTTCCCTTTTTGGCATCGGTCTGGTGGGAGGCGTGTTGAGCGGCTTTTTGGGCAGCGGGGGGGCGTTTATCATGACTCCGGCCATGATGAGCATGGGCATACCCGGCATCATGGCGGTGGCTGCCAATATTACCCATAAATTCGGCAAGGCCATCATGGGGGCCAAGAAACACAGCGAGTTCGGCAACGTGGATATGCGCATGGGGCTGGTCATGTTCGTCGCCCTGTTTGCGGGCGTCAAGGTGGCCGTTTCCATGAACAAGGGCGTGCTGGAAAAAATGGGAGCGGCGGGTTCCAACCTGTATATCAGCGTTATGTTCGTGGCCATTTTAACCTGGGTGTCCTGGTTTATGTACCGGGATATCAAAAGACAGCGCAATGGGGCGGCGGAAAATGCATCCGGCAAGGGGTCGACCCTGACGGAGAAAATCAGGAACATCAACTTGCCGCCCATGGTGCACTTCAAGGTGGCCGGCGTCAGGGCATCGCTCTGGCTGGCGCTGCTGGTGGGCTTTGCCACCGGTTTCCTCGCCGGCACCATCGGGGTGGGTGGTTTTATCGGCGTCCCGGCCATGATTTACCTGCTGGGCATTCCCACTTACGTGGCCGCCGGCACCGAGTTGTTCCTGGCCATCTTTTCCGGCGCACAGGGTGCGTTTCTCTACGCGCTGAACGGGTATGTGGATATTCGCATAACCCTGTTCCTGTATCTCGGTTCGTTAATCGGCGTCAACCTGGGCGCAATCGGCACCCGGGTGGTGCGGGGCTCGCAGATCAAGCTGGTAATGGTGTCCATCATCGTCATGGTGGCGCTGAGCAGGGCGGCCATGGTGCCCGTGTACTTGAGCGATATGGGCAGGATAGCCATGTCGCACAGTATGCATGACATGGTAACCCTTCTAAGCAACATCTTCCTCTACGGCAGCGGCCTGGTGGGGGTGGGACTGATTATGATGTGGATACTCCAGGCCTACCGCCGGGCGGAAAAGCAGGAGAAAAGCGAGGTCGGGGTCAGTTCCCAAGCCGCAAGGTAAATAAATAATTTAAATCTGCAGCGCCGGTGAGTAATCGCCGGTGCCTGTTTTTTATCGTCGCTTTACGTATTTAAATAATATATTTATAATAAAATTAAGTAATACTTTATTTTTATATAGTGGGGATATGTGATGATCAATAGAAATATATTTTTTGGTAATCGTATTCTGATTTTTGTTTCAACGCTGCTTGTGCTTACTGTACTGCTGACGGTATACCTGATGAGCATCATTCGCAACAGCGAGCTTTCCCTGCTGGAGCACCAGAGGGCCCGGTTGAACCAGGCCGCTTATCTTTTTGACCAGAATTTGGAGGGAAGCTTGAAAGATTATCTAATTAAACAAAATATAAACCAGGGTAATCGCCAGGAGCAGGTAATCGCCCTGGGGGAATACGTCAACCGGGTGATCCGGGACGTCAACCGGGAATACCCGGAGGTGCACATCGGCCTTTATTATAAGGACCTGGACGTGTTTTATGACGGCACGCAGCGGTTCGGGGAAAACTATTCCCTGCGCCGCAAAAAAGCTTTCGATGCCGTGCTGCAGAGCAAAACGGCGTTGACGCAGAACCTGGGCGAGGAACAGGGCGGCGTGGTGGAAGTTTACAAGCCGTTGACCAGAAACGGCCGGGTGGAGGGCGTGATCAGGTCGGCCGAATACCTGGGCGAAACCAGTTACTACGCCAAGCGCCGGGAAATCGAGTATACCGTCTATTCCATTATCGCGCTTGTAATTATAACGGGAATTTCCGGGGCCGTGTTGATCTTTCGTCAGCTGGTCAACCAGGTGGAAGAGATTAAAAACGGGGTTAAACTACTGGAAAAAGACCTCAGCCAGACCCTGCCGCCGGCGCCGGGCGAACTGGGTGAAATCGTCGAAGCCATCAACGGCTTTGCCCATAAAATAGCCGATTTGAACCTGTATAACGAAACTATGCTGGCCTCAATAGACGACGCCATTCTGGTGGTGGATGTGAAAGGCCGGGTGATGATCGCCAACAACATGGCCCGCAGGCTGATGAACCTGCCCGGGGATTACCTGGACAGGGACTGCCGGGAGCTGTTGCCGGCCGGTTCGCCGTTTGTGGAGTTGATTCACAAAACCCTGGAGGAGAAGCATAATTATAAAGACCTGCATATTTCCTGGGCGAACAACGGCAACCACCATGTAATGGAATTGTTGATCAGCACGGCGGTGCTGGTAGGCGCCAAAGAAAGGCACATCGGGATGGTGTTGTTGTGCCGCGATATCACCGAGCGGATGCGCCTGAGGGAAAAGGCCCAGCGGCAGGAGCGCCTGGCTTCCCTGGGCAAGCTGGTGACCGGGGTGGCCCATGAAATCAGGAACCCCCTCACCTCCATCAGCGTGTATATCCAGCACTGGCAAAACCAGGGCGCGCCCAACCAGCGGGCACTGGCCACGATTCACCGGGAAGTGGCGCGGCTTGATGCCATCGTCGACCAGTTGCTTTATTTTGCCAAGCCGGCCGAGGCCAAGTTTATGCAAAAGGATATCAACGCCATTATTGAAGATGTCCTGGGATTTTTCAACGAAATCCACCAGGGTAAGTACAGCCTGATCAGGGATCTGGACCAGGCCGTTCCCCGGGTATGGATCGACCCGGAACAGATTGAGCGGGTGCTGGTGAACATCATGTTCAACGCCATGCAGGCCATGCCGGAGGGCGGCACTATCACCGTTTCCACCGGTTATCGCGCGGACAGCGACATGGTTTACGTTTCCATATCCGACACCGGCTGCGGCATACCGCGGGAACACCTGAGCCATTTGTTCGACCCTTTTTACTCCACGCGCCCAAAGGGCACCGGGCTGGGCCTGGCCATTGCCCACGAAATCATCCAGGTGCACGGCGGGCATATCGAAGTTGACAGCGAGGTCGGGAAGGGCTCCAAGTTCACCTTTTATTTAAAAACCAGGGAGGATGTTTAAATTGGCTAAACTGGTACTGGTGATAGACGACGAACAGAGCGTACAGGAAGCGCTGCGGGATATCCTGGAGGACAGCGGTTACCGGGTGGAATGCGCGTCGAACGGCAGGGAGGGGCTGGAATTAATCGACCGGCTTGGGCCAGATGCGGTGCTGCTGGATATCCGCATGCCGGAAATGGACGGGATCAAAGCCCTGGAAATCATCAACCAGCGGGGCAAGAACCTGCCCGTGATCTTAATTACCGCGTACGGTTCCACGGAAACCACCATTGAAGCGATGAAATTGGGCGCCTTCGATTACCTGATGAAGCCCCTCAAGGTCAATGAAATTCTGGAGACGGTAAAAAAAGCGGTGGAAGTAAAGGAAATGCTGCAAAGGCCGGAGCTTAAGGACATTAAGAAGGACCAGGTTAAAACGGATATCATGATCGGGCGGTCAACCGTCATGCAAAACATTTATAAAACAATCGGCCGGATCGCCAACAGCAACGCCACGGTGTTGATCCGGGGGGAGAGTGGCACCGGCAAGGAACTGGTGGCCCGGGCCATTCATTTCAATAGCATCCGTAAAGATAAAAACTTTGTCAAGATCAACTGCGCCTCGATTCCCGAGAACCTGCTGGAGAGTGAATTGTTCGGCCACGAAAAGGGCGCCTTCACCGGGGCGGTGGTGGCCAAACAGGGCAAATTCGAGCTGGCCCACCAGGGTACGATTTTCCTTGACGAAATCGGCGAGATGTCCCTGGCCACCCAGGCCAAGCTGTTGCGCGTGCTGCAGGAAAGGGAATTCGAGCGGGTGGGCGGCACGGAAACAATCCGGGTGGATGTGCGCATTGTGGCGGCCACTAACAAAGACCTGGAAAAGAGCATCGACGAGGGGACTTTCCGGGAAGACCTGTATTACCGGATCAACGTTGTGGATATTGTCATGCCACCGCTGCGGGAGCGGAAGGAGGATATTCCGGAGCTGGTGGAACATATTATTAAAAACTGTTGTCTCGAACATGGCAAAACCATTACCGGTTTTTCCAGGGAGGCCATGAAACTCCTTGAAGCGTACGATTGGCCCGGCAACATCAGGGAATTAAAGAACGTTTGTGAGCGCGCCGTGCTGATGTCCAGCGGGCCGGTCCTTACTATCGAGGACCTGCCTCTCAGCCTGCAAAAGAGCAACCGGCGCGTTGAATGGCTGGGTGAAATTCAGGGGGACTCCCTGAAGGAAATTGTGGCCGAAGTGGAGCGGGAGGTGATCCTCAAGGCGCTGGAGGAAAACAACTGGAACCGCTCGGCCACGGCGCAGGCGCTGAAGATCAACAGGAGTTCGCTGTACGCCAAAATGAAAGAGCTGGGGATTATCGAATGAGAAGGTTTACCCCGCACGCTAATGTTTACGGCTTTTTATCTGTTTTAAATGCCGGCTGGTTACTGTAATGAAATCGGCCATGGCCAGCGCCATCCGCCCGGCGATTTCTTCTTCTTCGTATTTGTCAAAGTCGAACAATATTTTAAACCGGTATTTGCCCGTGGCTTCAATGGTTTGTCTTTCCCGCTCGATTTTCAAGCCCAGTTGACGTTCGATATCTTCCTTTTCGGAGAGCATTGGAATAAAAATATTGTTTTTATGGCCGTCCATGACCAGCTCGACGGAAATCAGGTTTTTTCCGCTGTATCTACCCTTCCGGGGGGATGTTTTGCAAATCCGGTAATAAGTGTTATCGTCGAGGCTGGTCTTGATGCAACGGGAAGTGGCCTTGATACCCGGAACATTAAAGGAAACGCAGTTAATCCGGATATCCCGGTCCTGTAACAAAGCGCCCGCTTCGGCCACCACCCGGTCCAGCAGCTCGCCCAGGTCATTTTTTCTTTCGGCGCGGGATTTTCGGGCGGTCTTGACCGGCCGCAGTTTTCCCTTCAGCCATTTTTCAAACAACTCAAGCGCCCTGCGATTGTCATCCCCGGGCATTACCTGGCTGATGAAGAGTTTCTTTTGCTGTTCAAAGGCGGAAACAAATTCCCTCTCTGTCATAATTCCCCCTCCCTCTGCTCTTGGATTAAGGTCCGGGTATATTTAATTCGCCCGTGTTTAACCGTGCAGTACTCCGGCCAGGATAAAGATCAGGGGCATGGCCAGAACAACCGCCGTGGCCAGAACGTTCCCCATGCCGTCGCCGGCATTGTTTTCCCGGGCCAACTCGATCTTGTGCATTTCGGCCTGGAAAAAAGGCTCCTCCAGGTTGTGCACCATCCACCTGTGTAATCTTTCACCGGTTCGCATTGCTCTGGGCCTCCTTCGTATTTGGAGATGATGTAATTTAAGGTGCAAAGCGTGTGCCAGGCGCCGGGAAGGCTCAAAGGCGCGAAAAATAAGGCTTCCGCTACCCGGCGCCGGGGGAGTTTTGACCATTATCTCATCACCCCTGACTTAATTTTGCACACCGCCGGGGGAAACGCCCTATTGACGGGTCAATGGCATAAACGGACCCTTGACCGGTATGGTGAGGCAGGCACCATGTTGTCTGAAAAATAATCGAAAGAGTCTGAAAATTATTGTTGGTGGTTATTAAACTTAAGCAATGGTTTGTGAAGGTTTGTATTATTATAAAGCAAAACGGCCCGGGAACAGCTTGTGAAAATTTTACTTTCGAAAATTGGTAGTTCGCCGGCAAATGGTTTCGTATTTTACGGGGGAGAGTAAAATATATAAATAAATGCGGTCATGAACATAGGAAAGGGTGTTTTACGATGGTTGTGCTGAGAATGCTTCATAAGTGGATGGAGAAACATCTGGAGCGACCATTTTACGCAATTGAAATGGAGCGGGCCGGAATTTTGCTTGAGGAAGCAAGGCCGGCCGGGAATGTTGCCCGCGGTAAAAGGCATAAAAAGGTAGTTCCCCTACGGGTCACTAAATAGCCCGGCAATAGAAATTAAGGAGGCGCATATGGGATTTTATCCGATAGACAGTGGCACTTAGGCCCCAGCCGTTCAGTTCGATACGGCCGGGGCCTGAGTGTTTTTTCGTATTTGCTAAAAATAATTTGCAATCCCTTATCTGCAGAGTGTTCCGGCGGGCTGCGTCTCAACTGATGTAAACCCGGGCAACGCTCATGTTTACTACCGGTTATATTATTCCAGGCATTTGCCGGCTCGCATAAAATTCCAATAGCCTGAAGCATTGATTTGCCGGCTCTGGGGCCGGTTTTGGGGTTTTTACGCGGTTTATATAATACTGGCATTGTTTTTGCTCCTTATGTTCATCATTTAGCCGGCGCGTGAAGTTGCGGGAGGTGATATACCCTGGTTAATTGAGGCCCTTTGGGGAAACAGGGAAAACAATTGAATGGGGGTTAACCTTCCCAATAAATGTCGAAAAATTCAAGCAAAACCGGGTGTAAAAAATATTTACACCGGTCAAGAAGAAAAACGGGGGATGAGAGCATGAGTGATAAAGATTTGAAGGCCCTTGACCTGGAGTTGAAGGAAAAGGAAACGGTGATTAAAAAGGGCGGAGCGCCCAAGTACCACGAAAGCAACGCCAAAAAAGGCAAAATGTTTGCCCGGGAAAGGCTGGAGCTGTTACTGGACCCAGGTTCCATTGTGGCCGAGGACGGATTGTGGGCCAATAACCTGGCGGACGGGCTGCCGGCGGACGGTGTGGTAACGGTGGTGGGCAAAATTCACGGCCGCACTGTCTGCGTAATGGCCAATGACTCCACGGTGAAGGCCGGGTCCTGGGGCTGGCGCACGGTGGAAAAGATCATCCGCATCCAGGAGACCGCCATGAACATGAAGGTGCCCATGCTCTACCTGGTGGACTCGGCCGGGGCCAGGATTACCGACCAGATTGAAATGTTCCCGGGCCGGCGGGGCGCGGGCCGCATTTTTTATAACGAGGTGAAAATGTCCGGCATGGTTCCGCAAATCTGCCTGCTGTTCGGTCCTTCCGCGGCGGGCGGGGCTTATATCCCGGCTTTCTGCGACGTGGTGTTCATGGTGGACGGCAACGCCAGCATGTACCTGGGCTCGCCCCGGATGGCCGAAATGGTGATCTTTGAAAAGGTAACCCTGGAGGAAATGGGCGGCGCCAGGATGCATTGCACCGTCAGCGGCTGCGGTGACCTTCTGGCGGCCACCGAAAGGGAAGCCATTGAGGCCTGCCGCCGGTATCTCACCTACATGCCGCAGAATTACAAGGAGAGGGTGCCTCTGGTGGAGGCGCTGCCGCCCGCGGAAGGCCCCGGTATTGAAGACATCGTACCGGTTGAGGAAAACCAGGCTTTTGATATGTACGAGGTGATCAACCGGATCATTGACCGGGACAGCTGGTTTGAGATTAAAAAATTGTTCGCGCCGGAGCTGATCACCGGTTTCGCCCGCATCGGCGGCCGGGCGGTGGGCATCCTGGCCAACCAGTCCCTGGTCAAGGGCGGGGTGTTGTTCGTCGACTCGGCGGATAAGGGCGCCCGGTTTATGAACCTGTGCGACGCTTTCAATATCCCCCTCCTGTTCCTGATGGACGTGCCGGGGTTTATGATCGGGTCGGCGGTGGAGCGCCAGGGGATTATCCGGCACGGGGCCAAGATGATTTCGGCCATGTCCGAGGCCACGGTGCCCAAGGTGTCCGTGGTGGTGCGCAAGGCTTACGGCGCCGGGCTTTACGCCATGTGCGGGCCCGCCTTCGAGCCCGACTGCTGCATGGCCCTGCCCACCGCCATGATCGCCGTGATGGGTCCACAGGCGGCGGTGAACGCCGTGTATGAAAACAAGATTATGGCCCTGCCTCCCGAAGAAAGGCCCGCCTTTGTGCAACAGAAACGGGAGGAATACGCCAGGGATGTGGATATCTACCGGCTGGCCTCGGAGCTGGTGGTGGATCACGTAGTCAGCGGCGCGGAACTGCGGGACGAACTGATCAAACGGTTTGCGCTGTACGAGTCCAAGGCGAAGGTGTTCACCGAGCGCAAGCACCCGGTTTACCCGGTTTAGTCGCCGGTGGCCGGCATCACTAATACATGGCTCATTAAAGTTATTGAAACACTGTTTGAAGGGAGTGATGATGAATGGAATACGAGAATATCAAGCTGGCCCGGGAAGGGCACATCGCCATTATGGCCTTTAACCGGCCCCAGGCCATGAACGCCCTGAGCACCCAAACCGCCCGGGAAATACTGGCCGCCCTGGAGGAACTGGAACAGGACGACGAGGTGTTCGCCGCGGTGTTGACCGCCGAGGGCGACCGCGCCTTTTGCGTGGGGGCCGACCTCAAGGAACGAAAAACCATGACCCGGGAGGAAATGAAAAAGCAGCGGGCCCTGTTTGTGCGCGCGTTTACCGCGGTGGCGGAATTCCCCAAGCCGCTGGTGGCGGCGGTGAACGGGTTCGCCCTGGGGGGCGGTTGCGAGTTCGCCCTGGGCTGTGATTTTATCATCGCCGCGGAAAACGCCTCCTTCGGGCTGCCCGAGGTGGGCCTGGCCATTATCCCGGGAGGCGGCGGCACCCAGTTATTACCCCGGGTGATCGGGCGCAACCGGGCCAAGGAATTGATCTTCACCGGGCGGCGCATCAGCGCCCGGGAGGCCTTTGAACTGGGGCTGGTGAACCATGTCGTGCCGGCCGACCAGCTCATGGCCAAAACCATGGACATTATGCGTGAAATCACTAAAAACGGCCCTATTGCCCTGCAGCAGGCCAAGCGCGCCATCAACCTGGGGGTGGAACTGGAACTGCACACCGCCCTGGCCCTGGAAGCCGAGTGTTACAACGTATGCCTGGCCACCGGGGACCGGGACGAGGGTCTCCGGGCCTTCAACGAAAAACGCAGGCCGGTATACAGGGGAAGATAAATCCGGTTTAAGCTTGACCCCAATCAAGGAGGGAGAATATATGTTTGAGCTGAAATACCCCAAGAAGGTAAGAATTGGTGAAATTACGGTGCGGGACGGTTTTCAACACGAGGAAAAAACCATACCCACCAGGGCCAAGCTTTGGGTACTGGAAGAATTGATTCTGGCCGGGTTCAAGGAGATTGAAGTCACCAACCTGGGCAACCCCCGGGGGATGCCCCAGTTTGCCGACGCCGACGAGCTGTTTAAACTGCTGTACAGTTCCAAGCGGGTCAAGGATAAGCTGCCGGAAATCGAGCTGACCGCCATCACCATCAGGGAAAAGGCGGTGGACCGGGCCATCGAGTTGAAGCAAAAGGGCTACGGTCCCACCAGGATTTTGCAGATGGTGTCCACGTCGGAATCGCACCAGTACAAAAATTCCGGCCTGGACCACAAGGGCTACTGGAAAATGACCGAAGAGTGCATTAAAAAGGCCCACGACGCCGGAATCAAGGTAAACGGCACCGTCAGCACCATCTGGGGGTGCCCCATCGAGGGACCCACCGAGTTGAAAAAGGCGGTGGAGTTCACCAAAAGGTACCTGGAAATCGGTGCCGATGACATCGAGCACGCCGACCACGACGGCTCGGCGCCGCCCAACAAGGTTTACGAGTACTTTTCCATGATCCTGGACGCCCTCCCCAACCCCGACCTGCACGTGGCCCATTTCCATGTCACCCGGGGGTGGGGCCTGGCCAACGTGCTGGCGGCGCTGCAGGCCGGCATTACCCGGTTTGAGAGCACCATGGGCGGCATCGGCGGCCAGCCGGCCAATTTTGTGGACGGGTCGCCCGTCGCCGGGACCGGTTCGTATTACTACCAGGACCCCAACATTGTCGGGCTGGTGTCCACGGAGGACCTGGTGGTGATGCTGGACGAAATGGGTATCGACACCGGTGTTGACGTCGACCGGGTACTGGAGATCGGCCGGATGATGGAGAAAATTATCGGGCGCCGCCTGCGCAGCGAGTGTATCAAGACCGGCCGCATTCCCAAGGGGCCGACGGGATTCTGAGCGGAACCCGGCCGTCGTAGCCCAATATTTTGGGAGACAGGAGGGGGGATATTTGCGCTGGCCGGAAAGGGTGCTGGTCCGCGAGGTGGGCCCCAGGGACGGGCTGCAAAATGAAAAAGCCATCCTGCCCGCGGAAACAAAAATCACCCTGATCAGGCGGCTGATCAGGGCGGGAATTACGGCCATCGAGGCCACTTCGTTCGTTCATCCCCGGGCGGTGCCCCAGTTGAGCGACGCCGAGACCGTATTGGAGGGTATCGGTGACCCCGGCCCCGGGGTGACCATCAGCGCCCTGGTGGGTAATGTCAGGGGGATGCAGCGGGCCATCGCGGCTTCCCACACCTGCCTGCGGGAGATTGTGGTGGTGGTTTCGGCCAGCGAGGCCCATAACCGGGCCAATTTAAACAGGACGGTGGGGGATTCCCTGACGGAACTGGGGGAAATCCGTCGCCTGGCCGGGGAGAGGTTCAAGGTGCGGGGCGCAATCGCAACCGCCTTTGGCTGTCCTTACCAGGGAAAAATCAGTTTTGCCGAGGTGGCCAGGGTCGCTGAGGGTATGCTGGCGGAGGGAATCGATGAAATAACGCTGGCCGACACAGCGGCCGCGGGCAATCCCCGGCAGGTTTACGAGCTTGTACGGGAAACCGTGTCACGTTACCCGGAAGTCACCTGGGCGCTACACCTGCACGAAACCCGTGGCCCGGGGCCGGTCAACGCCGTAATGGGCATTATGGCGGGGGTGCACGTGCTGGAAAGTTCCGTGGGTGGACTGGGCGGATGCCCCTTCATACCCGGCGCAACGGGTAATATATCCACCGAAGAACTGGTGCGGATGCTGCACGGGATGGGTATTGAAACGGGTATTGATTTGCGCCTGCTGCTCCAGTGTGCCGAATATATTAAAGAGTTATTATAGATTGGTTTCCGAATATCTTTTATAAAAATTCAACTTTGTAAAATTTGCTATGGACGTAACAGTTAGGGTTTTGTACAATTAAATTAACCGGTCAATTATGACCGGAATAAGGGGGACGTCCCCTTGAATTTTTGAGGGAGAGGGAGGCAAAAAAAATGTTCAAGGTTGAAATCGACACCGATAAGTGCCAAGGTTGCGGCGAGTGCGTGGACAACTGCCCGGCTTCCATTCTGGAAATGGACGGCGACAAGGCTAAAGTTGCCGGCGACCTTGAAGACTGCCTGGGCTGTGAAACCTGCGTCAGCGTTTGCCCCAACGAAGCGGTTACTGTAACCGAATCTTAATTGTAAAATATAAACGCTTTATTTTTACTTCGCCCATATCCGGTCGGGATGTGGGTTTTTTATTTTTCCTTACAACGATTACCGCCATGGCCACGGAACTGTTTACGGTGTGCAGTTTTAAACCGTTCTGGTTTAGCGGAAGTTGTCAAGCAGATTTTTGTCGAGGCCATTAAAAAATGAAGTCATGAAGCGACATTATCTCCCGTTGTTGCTTGCCCCCAAAATGCTTATCATATTTTTACGGAGGTGAACAATTTGTATTACATCGCAGGGGCGACTGAAGGCGGCAACGAGATGGGTTGCGACTTCGGTTTTGACATGATTGAACGAATTATTTTAGACGAGGTTTTTATGGAATTGCCCGCAAGGGTATCAAGTGAACTTATAGTGGCCAAAAGGTTTTCATATTTCGGGGACAAGCCCGGCATTCCCGTTGAGCAACTGGTGGGTAAAAAGGCCTGGAGCCTGCAAACAAGGTTCAACTTTGCGATCTCGAGTGATTTTTGCCTGGCCACGGTGGTAAAAAGGGAAGGTTTGCTGGCGGCTTTGAGGCGCTCGTTGATCAAGGTGGTTAACATGCCGTTGTGGAGGTGCGGCCACAGTAATAACCATCCCGGTTTATTCAATAGTTTGGCAGTTTATAATCCTTACCTGCTGCGGAGTATGCTGGCGCGTGAAAAATACGGTGAGTGGAACCACGGCGAGGATAGGACGCGCGCACTCCGGGTTTTATATAAATTTATTAATTTTTTGCATGAAAGGGATGATTTACGGTACATTATCATGTATAACGAGTTGATTTGCCCTCACTGGGAGGCCTCGGGGGAAATGTACTTCAACAATAAAGGTGAGTTGACACATTTTAATTATTTCGGCCGGGGCAACGGTCAATCGTACAGGTATTACCCGGAACTGGGGGTATGGCAGAGGAAGTAAAAAGCTCGACAAACCCACGGTTTTTTGGCAGGATTTGTTGCCCGAAGGCAGAAATTTTGGAGAAAACGGTAAACAGGGGGATCAACATGGAAAGATTATGGGCGCCTTGGCGCAGCGTGTATATCGGCAAGGATCATGGATCAGGGTGCATCTTTTGCGAAAAACTAAACGCCGCCGGGGAAAAGGACCGTGAAAATTACGTTCTTTTCCGCGGCGAAAAAGCCTTTGTGATATTAAATATATACCCCTATAATAACGGGCACCTGCTGGTTGCGCCCGCGCGGCACGTGGGAGATATTGAGGAACTGGACCCCGTCGAGATGCAGGAGCTTTTTTCCACTACCCGGCTCATGGTTAAATTATTGCGACGCGCTTTTAATCCCGACGGGTTCAATGTGGGTGTGAACCTGGGCAAGATAGCGGGCGCGGGGATTCCCGGGCATTTTCACATCCATATTGTGCCCCGCTGGGGTGGCGACACCAACTTCATGCCGGTGCTCGGTGACGTGCGAGTTATTTCCGAGGCGCTGGACATGACTTACGCCAAATTAAAGGAGGCCCTGGAGCGGGAAAACGACGTTTAAACGAAAACCATGCTCCCGGAGGGATAGTTTTTGGATATAATTTACAGGCGGGTTTGACTTGACTTGATCTGTTTAATATGATAAGATATTTCTTGCGCTGGTGAGCCAGTAGTTTGATGTGGTGGGTGTAGCTCAGCTGGTTAGAGTACCAGATTGTGGCTCTGGGGGTCGTGGGTTCGAATCCCATCACCCACCCCATTATGTTGGGGCGTAGCCAAGCGGTAAGGCAACGGGCTTTGGACCCGTCACTCGTAGGTTCGAATCCTGCCGCCCCAGCCATTAAAAATTAATAATCCGGCCGGTAAGCGGCTGGTTATGACCCATTAGCTCAGTTGGTAGAGCACCTGACTTTTAATCAGGGTGTCCCGCGTTCGAGTCGCGGATGGGTCACCAACAAAGGAGGTTCAACAAATATAAAGTTGTGCCTCCTTATTTTTTCCCCGGAGCAAAATTACGATAATAATCTGCTTCACGAAAGTATTCAGCAGAGCTGCATTTGCGTCCACCGGGAAAATAGTCCTAAAAAAATAGGACCATTGTTACCCCTGAAAAAAATGGGGTTTTGGCGGATAATTAAATAAAAATACTGGGAGGGATGAATAATGAAAAAAATTGCGTTAATGATTCTGTGTGGATTACTGGCGGTAGCGCTGGCTACCAGTGCCGCCTGGGCAAAGCCGGGCAACGGAAACGGGAATGGCGGCGACGCGGGCCGGGGCAAGGGTTCAACGGCTGTAAAGCAAGTGTCCGGGGTTGATGCCCGGGGCCATGTTCAGCAGCAGGTGAAACTTGAGCTTAAGAACGACTCCCAAAAGGGAAGCGCCGCGATTAAAGAGCAAAAGTTGAGTACATACAGGGAGATGTTGAAAAACTACAATCAATTGATGAACGAGGGAAAAGAAACCCGCATCATGTTCAAGGATGCCGAGCGTCACTGGGCGCAAAAGTCAATCCGGAACATGGCTGCCATCGGGTTGTTCAGCGGTTACGGGGACGGCACCTTCAAGCCGGACAACCCCATCAGCCAGGCGGAAACAATTGCGCTGTTGATGCGGCTGGTGCCCCTGGAAAATACGTCCAGTGGGGATAGTGTCGCCGGTGATGGTTCCGGTGACGGCACCGTGGAAGAAAGCTCAAGTGAAACGGTTGAGGTGGGTGATACCGGTTCGGAGGATGCGGGTGATGCCGTAGAAGATAATACAAATACGGATACGGAAGACGCGGAGGATCTTGCCGGCGTTCCGGGTTGGGCCAAGCAAAGTGTTGGCCGGGCAGCTCAACTGGGGATCTTAAACATGAACCGTTTCCATTCC
The DNA here is from genome assembly GCF_015594625.1 of Desulfallas sp. Bu1-1. Classification (GTDB taxonomy): domain Bacteria; phylum Bacillota; class Desulfotomaculia; order Desulfotomaculales; family Desulfallaceae; genus JADNRQ01. The sequence goes on from NZ_JADNRQ010000001.1 coordinate 438,129, forward strand.
CAGGTGCAAGCCACCAGGGCGCAAGCGGCGGTTTGGATTGCCAAAACCCTCGGGCTGGAGCCGGTGGATGTTTCCGATATGCCCTTTGCCGACGGCTTGCTGATTGCGCGGGAGGATGCCGGCTATATACTGGCGCTTTATAAAGAGGGTTTAATCAGTGGTTTGCCGGGCGGCAAATTCAATCCCAACAGTGCCATTACCAGGGCGGAAATGGCGGTGCTGATCGAAAGAATTCTCACCCGCCAGGAAGAACAACCCGGGGATTTGGAAGATGATAACAATGCAGCGGGTGACGTGGAAGAGGGTGCCGAAGATGACAGTGTCTCGAGTGAAGAAACCGTTGCGGGGGAAGATTCAGCTGAAAGCGCTTCGGGCGGCAGTGACGTGTAAAAAAAATAAATGGATAAGGAACCGGGAGTGCCAAATGCCCCCGGTTTTTTTTTACTAACGCGGCGGATATTACTTATTCATTCATCAAGTTTTTAGACATGGCATTTCCCCTTGTTTGTTTAACGTTCAAAATTTGGGTTCAACACTATTTTCTACAACCTTCCACATTTCATCCGTCACCAACCCCAACCTCCACAGGGCAATGCCGTTCAAATTGTAACGCTTGGCGATGCCGATTTTGACGGCCATGCTTTCCGGCGTCTCACTTGGCGCGGAAATACCCAGCACCAGTTTTTCGGACGGAACGCTTGCCCTGGCCATTTGCACCGCTTGAATTACCAGGTTGGCCGGCTCCGGTTTGGCACCGTAATCGTAGGCCATAATAATGATGCGGTCGGCAATTTGCCCCAATGCCCGGTAATCGTAACCAGGGTAAGCACTGTTGGGGGCGTGCAGCGTCAGGGTTAAATTAATATTAAGCGGTTTCAACTGTTCGGATAGTTTACGGATGAAGCCGGTAAAATTATTCCTTGTTTTTTCCAGTTGAGTGCCCAGTTCCCGCCAACCCAAACCTTCAAAGTCAATATTTACTCCATCATATTTTGTAGCCTCTTCTTTGATCGCGGCAACGGCTTTGGCCATAAGCGCCTCATTGTTTAAAAACGTGGAAATGGCCGAGTTGTAATCAGTTGCATGAATAACCATTTCAGTTTTAAGTTGATATTTTTCGGCTGCCCGCAGCACGTTTTCCCATCCTTCCGGCCTTTGCCAGCCGGTTCTGCTCCGGGTGACCAGTGTCCCCTCTTCGTCCAGGCTATACCATCCCAGGGCCAGCTCGCTGAGCGCGCCGGTGTTGCCCCGACCTGCTTCGGGGTAACTTGTGCCGAAAAGATTTTTCCAGCTGCTGGTTTGAGCGTCCCCCAGGGCGTAAAACCCGATTACCTGCATCGACTTGGGCGGTGAAGTGATGACCACTTTTTTGCCGGCCCCGTCCCATTTAACCGAACAACCGAATGCTTCGGCAAAAAAACGCAGGGGGATTAATGTCCTTTCTTCGATAATCAGTGGCGGCACATCCAGCGGGATAGCTTGTTGATTGCGGTATGCGGTGCTTTGGGACACTTTGAGTTCCAGAGTGGTTTCATTGTTCTTGGCAATGATGGATTTTGTTTGGCCGTCCCAGGTAACCGCAATATTTAAAGCTTCCGCCACGGCCCGAAAAGGAACCATTGTGCGACCGTGATGGACGGTCGGGGGTACATCAGAAGCCACCGGCAAACCGTCAAGCAATATTTCGACACCGGACCGCTCCTGCGCCGCCGCCCGGGGGATTAAATATACACCGATGGAAAGTAACAATACCAGCGCAATAATGGATATTCGCTTCATTTTAATGCCACCCGGTTAAAAAATTGACTGGATAAATACTTTCGACATGGTAATGCACAATCCTCCGGATGTGGAAAGTTTGACGAAAAATTTAAACTCCTTGTGCTGCGGAAAATTCAAAAGGAACGGCAATTTAATTGAATTGTGTGTCGGCTGGAAGACAATAATTAAGTCGCCCGGTTGACAATAATTTTTGTAATTTACTGATAGTCTATATGTGATCGCATGCACTTTATTCTTAAACATTCGGGAGGGGCATATGAACATTAGTGTTAGATTTAAAATCATAGTGCCTGTTTTCGCCATTATCTCCGCAATTTTTTTAGTGTTGATTTATGAGAATTATAAAAACGGGGTAAATATGCAGCTTGATCAAGAGCGGAGAGAATACGACCTGGTGGCGAAGAGAATCAAGGCCGACCTGGACAATATTTTTGACCAGGCAAGACTCGGCCTGGAAGCGGTTGCTGAAAACCCGGAAATTCAAAAGGCTTTTGCGGAGCGAAACAGGGAAAGGCTTCTTGAGTTGACCATGCCCATATTTGAAAAAGCCAGCCGGGAGGGAATAGAACAATTCCAGTTTCACCTGGCTCCCGCCACATCATTCTTACGCCTGCACATGCCGGCCAAATTTGGGGATGACCTGTCATCTTTTCGCAATACGGTAATTGAATGCAACAGAACGCAAAAACTGGTGCAGGGCTTGGAAGAAGGCAGGGGCGGGTTTGGTTTTCGTGTGGTCATGCCGGTATTTTACCGGGGCGGCCATGTGGGAAGCGTTGAATACGGACCCGGGCTCAATTCCAGTTTGTTGGAGAAGTGGAAAAGCCAGATGGGCGGGGAATATTATATTTATAGCAAGGGAAGAACGGGGGTTGCCCTGGAAAATAACCGGGATGGTTTGCTTGTATCCACACTAAAAGAAGACAAGGTTAAAATAAGCGAACAGGTTTTAGATAAAATAATGCAAACGGGAAAACCCGAAACGCTGTTACTGGACCGGGCGCAAAAAGCGGCGTTGATCATTCCGCTGGCAGATTACAGCGGTAAATCCATCGGTTATTTAAAAATTATCAATGACCGGTCGGAAATTATACATAAACTGAACCGCGACCTGCAAAGCGCAATCGTCACGGCTGTGATTGCCTTATTGATCCTGCTGGTCGCCACTTTCTTTATCGTGACTGTGATTACCGGACCTGTAATAAAGCTTAGCAATACGGTAGAAGCCGTCTCCCGGGGGGATTTGACGAAAGAAGTGGGGGCAATTAAAAGCCGGGATGAAATCGGTGTTTTGGCCTTGTCCTGCCAAAAGATGATGAACAATTTGAAGATCATGATCACGGATATCCAAAAAAATGCAAACAAACTTGCCACTTATAGTCAGGAGCTGGCTTCCTCGAGCCAGGAAGTAAGCGCTTCGATGGAGGAAGTGGCAGGCGCTGTAGATGAATTTGCGGCTGTTTCGACCCGGGGCGTGGCGAACGCAGAAGCTGCGGTGCTGGAATCGGAAGAGGTAAAAAGGATTGCCGGGGAAGGTAATCAAGCGGTAAGGGAAACTATCGACAAGATTAATTCCATTGCCGACGCTACGGCAAATATCTCCAGCGCTGTTCAAAAACTCAATGAGCAATCCACCAGGATCGGGGAGATTATCGTAAGTATTACCGTTATAGCGGACCAAACCAACCTTTTGGCGCTGAACGCAGCCATAGAAGCAGCGCGGGCGGGCGAACACGGCCGCGGATTTGCGGTGGTTGCGGAGGAAGTGCGTCTACTGGCGGAGCAGTCCGCCAGGGCGGCCGGTGAAATAACCGGCCTGGTTAAAGAAATCCAAGCCGGCGTTGGCGAAGTGATCTCCGCCATGGAACGCGGGGGCAGGGAAGTTAATGAAGGGGTTCGGATTGCCCAAACCGCGGGCGTTTCCCTGAAGCAGATCATTGAGGCCGTTGATAAAAATACGGTTATGATTCGAGAAATTGCCACAGCCGTCAGGCGGGTCAATGACGGCACCCAGCAGCTTGCCGCGGCCAGCGAAGAAATAGCTTCCAACATGCAGCAGGTATCCGGGGCCGCCCAGGAGTTATCCAGAATTGCGGATGAACTTGAGCAAAGCTCGGATAAATTTATTTTAGATAATAAAGATCCAGCATAAAAATACCGGTCCGGTTATAATTTAATTAACCTTTGCATGTTTTGGAGGTGTAACCGTGACCGGTAATGCGAATAAAAAAATAGGCCTGGCCCTTGGCGGCGGCGCGGCTTTAGGGGCGGTACACGTCGGTGTATTGCGATACCTGGAGGAAAAAAACTTTGAGATTACTCATATTGCGGGAACCAGTGTGGGAGCGCTGGTGGGCGGTGCCTATGCCTGCGGAGTGCCGGTTGTGGAATTGACCAGGTTTGCACGCAGGGCGAGGTGGACAAAAATTACCCGTCCGGCCATCCCGCGGATGAGCCTGTTTACCAACGACAGGCTGGTGGAACAGGTTCGCCGGCTGATAGGTGAAAAAAAATTTCATGACACAAAAATACCCTTTGCTGCCGTAGCCGCCAGCCTGGAAACCGGCAACCAGGTTGTTTTGCGCCGGGGACCGTTGGTGGACGCGATTATGGCCAGTTGCGCCATTCCCGGAATTTTCGAACCTGTTGAATGGGAAGGGGAATTGCTTTGTGACGGGGGAATTGTCAACCAGGTACCCGACGATATTGTGTGGGAGATGGGCGCCGGAAGGGTAATTGCCGTGGATTTGATAGCCAATGTCACAGGCAATGAACGTCCTAGTAATATTTTTGGAGTTATTTACAAATCATTGAACATTTTAATGAAACGAACTATGTTTTACCACCCGGAAACCGAAGTGATTTTCCCCGCCACCACCGGTTTTTCCACCGCTGATTTAAGCAATTACCGCGCGCTTATCCGCATCGGTTACCGGGCGGCCGAGAAAGCGTTGGGTAAGACATAACGGGGTTTGGTTCGTCTACGACGGCTTGATTTTTTATGCCGGATAAACTAATTTTTTAAACGGCCGCTAAAAAGTGTCACACATATAGAACTGTTTTGGGGGCATCATACTTAATGAAAGTTGACTTAATCAATTAAACAAGAGGAGGAATTTTGAAATGGCACAAGGGCAAAGGACCAACAGGAAACTGATCCCCCAGGCAGCTCAGGCGCTGGACCAGTTTAAGTATGAAACGGCCGCTGAACTGGGTATTCAAAACTACCAGGGATACCTCGGCGACCTGCCTTCAAGGGTAAACGGGGCGGTGGGCGGTAACATGGTCAGAAAAATGATCGCCGCTTATGAGCAAAGCCTGGCCCAGGGAACCAAACCCCCCACCCCGCAAGTTACCAACCGGCAACCGACTCCTTAGCCTAAATGCCGGCCTGATTTGAAGGCCGGTATTTTTCATTTTCCGATTTATTTTAATTAAAGAAAATCACCGGGTGGTGTTTAATTCTCTTTTTTTTGCCGTAAAGAGCCATGTTTATTTGTTTCATTAATTTTTTACCCTTTTTATTTTGCCTTTCTTAAATATTTTTATCCACAAAAAAACAACAACTCTTTTGCAGGATAGTTCAATTTTTTAAACGCATACAAGTTTAACAATAGGCTAATAATTCCCGATAAGTTAAACTTTTTCTTTCGCTTTAAAAATTGAATAATTTTATTGGCTTTGGAGATTCTAACAATTGGAGGTGAAAATAATGCCAAATATTAAATGCACTGTAACTGAATGCGATTACAATAAGTCTGTCGAGTGTCATGCTCCCATGGTTCAGGTTGACAGGAGCAATGCCTCTACCGCTTCAAATTCCGACCAGACCAAATGCGAAACCTTCAAACCCAAAATGTAACTGGAAAGGCCGGCCTAATGCCGGCCTTTCCAGTTGACGTATTATTATATTAAGTTTAGGAAACATTTTGCGTCTGAAACCGGTGTTGATGAATATTAATATACAGAGGGAGGTGTTTATATGTTCAGGAAACGGTATATGCTTCGTCCGGTGGCTCACTGCAAGGGCGGGTGCCCAGAGTTGTCCCGGGTATGACGTTAAACTGCCCATCTAATTATTAATTCTGTTCGGCCCGGTTTAAAATTTTGGTGGTTATCAGTGGATATGTTTTGTTTCCGCCAGGAATTAACTCGAAGGGTTTAACAGCGGTGGACCTCGTTATATTACGGGGTCCACTGTTATTTTTGCTTGCTTTTACGGGTAATGGTTTATAAAATAAAGTTTAGTATTATACTATTTTTTAAAATGCTATTTTATCTTATATTCTTAAGAGATTTAGTAGCGTTAATGACTTTTTTATATAATAAAACTAAAATAAATCCAAGTTATAAATTAGGAGGGAATGAATTTGGCATTTGAAATTTACAGGCCCAGATCGTCAAGGGAAAATGTGGTGGCTCTGACCAAGCACCATATCAGGCTGAGCAGGAAACTGGTGGATAAACTGGGTACCGATAGGGTTGAAGTGGCGTATGACAGGGACAGTAACAAATTGCGCATCAGGGGAACAGAAGAGGGTGGTTTGATGCTGAATAAAAATAAAATAGGAGCGCGGGGAATTTTTAAATACTTTGACATCGAGGGAAAAAAGGGGAATTTCGCGGCGGATTACAATGAAAAGGAAAAAGCCATATTTGTTGATCTCAATCAGTTCAGATAACAATAAGCCTTAATAAATTGGTATTGCTTGGTATTGACAAGCGGTTGCCGGCGGGGTAAAATCAATCAAACGCCTGTTTGGTGAAAGGGGTGCGAATATGCGTACCGGCATAGCCAATTTACCCCTGCACGGGCATCATTGTCCCCGCTGGCTGTTTGACAGGATGGTGCGCCTCAGCGCGGCAATTGTGGAGGGCGTTGTGGAAGAATTCGGGCCGCGGGAACTGTTGCGCAGGATGTCAGACCCTTTCTGGTTTCAGGCCCTGGGATGCGTGGTGGGATTCGATTGGCATTCCTCCGGGCTTACTACGGTGCTTTGCGGCGCCATAAAGCAGGGTATGGTTCAAAGGCAGCGCGACCTGGGCGTTTTTTTTGCCGGCGGTAAGGCGATGACTTCACGCAAAACACCCCTGGAAATAGAGACATATACCGAAAAATACGGCTTACCGGACCATGTTTCCGAGTTGCAATACGCCAGCCGGATGGCGGCGAAGGTGGATTCCGCCGCCGTGCAGGACGGATACCAAATTTACCATCATTTTTTTATCTTCACCGGCGATGGTAGCTGGGCGGTGGTGCAGCAGGGTATGAACCGGGACAACGGTTGGGCCAGGCGTTACCACTGGCTGAGCGACAATATAAGCGATTACGTGGAGGAACCGCACGCGGCTGTTTGCGGCAACCGCGGGCGGGACGTGTTGAACATGGTGTCGCGGGAAAGCCGCGCTGCCCGGGATGTATCGGTTTTTCTCGCCCGGGAGAGGCCGGAAAAAACCGTAACTGAATTAAAAAAAATTGCCGCGCAGCCCGCGGAAAAACTGCTGCAGCTGCCGGGGGCGCACCCGGTGCCTCAGGCCGGCAGGATCGAAAAAACCTTGCGGCGTCTTTATGACTTGTCGCCGCTAAACTTTGAATCATTATTGGCTACGGAAGGGGTGGGTCCCGCCACTATCAGGGCCTTTGCCCTGGTGGGCGAGGTTGTCTACGGGGTGCGTGCCAGTTATTCCGATCCGGCGCGCTATTCTTTTGCTCACGGCGGTAAAGACGGGCATCCTTATCCCGTGGACCGGAAAGTTTATGACCGCTCGATAAACATGCTGGAAACAGCTATACGCCGGGCCAGAACTGGGAACAGGGATAAGCTGGATGCGCTGCGCAGGTTGGCTTCGTTGGAGAAAGGTTTGGCGGTCCCGAAAATTATCCGGGGGGACCGGTAATTTACCGCAGCTGGCAGGTAATCGTTACTTTGGGAGGGATGGAACATAAACAATCGGGAAGCATTAAAGGAGTTGCTGGATAGCCGGGCTTTTGAGCGCCGCCGGGTGGTGCTTTCGTCGGGAAAGACCAGCAATTATTATTTTGACGGGAGAAAGGTATCGCTCAGCCCCAGTGGCGCTTACCATATTGCCAATATCATCTGCGACATGATCCGGGATGATAATGTGGACGCCGTAGGGGGGTTAACCTTGGGGGCCGACCCCATAGTGGGCGCGGTGGGGGTGGTGGCCTACCAGCGCAATATGGATATATCCTTGTTTATTGTACGCAAGGAGGCCAAAAAACACGGAACCATGCGCCTGATCGAGGGCCCGCCGCTCAAAGCGGGGCAGCGGGTGGTTGTCGTGGATGACGTGATTACCACCGGGGGTTCGATTATCAAGGCCGTTGAGGCTGTCAGGGAAGTTGGCTGCGAGGTGGTCAAGGCCATCGCCCTGGTGGACAGGCAGGAGGGGGGCACCGAAGCCCTGGCGAGGATGGGAGTGAAGGTGGAAGCGGTTTTCACTGCATCCGACTTTGGTTTGTAACGCAATTGACCACCGCGCCGCATACGTATAATCATCCGGTGAAGATGGTTTTGAAGCTTGGCAAGAGCTTAGCGGGATGCAAGATGAAAGGGAACCCTTGGGGGTTCCCTAAATTATTACGAATGCAATAACTGTTGTCTGATTACCTTGCCTGACGCGGTGCGGGGGATTTCCCTGAAAACGATTTCGATGGGTAAGGTTGCATTGCCGCATTCCCTTTGACAGTATTCAATAATGCTTTCCACAGAAGGGGGCGGTGTGCCCGGCTCAACAAACGCTTTAATTTTTTGTTCACCGTCCGGTGTGTGGAAAGATATAACAACAACATCCTCCACGGCAGGATGTTTGACCAGCGTTTTTTCCATTTTGCGAATTTCCATGACCAGGTCATTGGAGAATTGTACGTCGTTCATACTTTTCACTCCTTGAGAGCCAAAAAATAAGATATAAAACGCAGAATATTTGTAATATTTATATAATTAATCACGCAATTATGCAATTATCTCCTGCCGAGTTGTTGTTTTTAAAAGGCGTTTGGGCGTTTTCAGCAACCGGATTGTTTTGTGTTCCAGGGTATTTCGGGATTGAGTCTCCGGGAACAATTGGCTTGTGAATAATAAAACAAGGATTTTAAAAATTTTAGTAGAATTTAATTTATTAGTTAATAGTAAATCATAACAGAATAATGGGGTGTTGTTATGGCCAAAAACTTGAGCGTTGCAGAAAACAATACCGACATGATCAAAGTAAACCTGGTGGGTACCGGTGTGATCGAAGTGCCCCGGGGAACTCCGGTTCTGGACCTGTTGAAGTATGAAAACGTTGTCCGTAAATCCCCCGTTGTCGGGGTATATGTCGACAACGCGTTGATCGGGTTGCGTTCCGAACTGGACCAGGACAGCACCATAGAATTTACCGACATGGGGACTACCGACGGCATGCGCATCTATACCCGCAGCATGGTGATGCTGTTGGTGCGCGCCGCCAGCGAAGTTTTGCCGGGCTGCAGGGTTAGAATGGAACATACCCTGGGAAACGGCGTTTACGGCGAGATAGACTATCATCGCCCGTTAAGAAAAGTTGATATAGAAAATATTGAAAAACGCATGCATGAAATCGTTAAAGCAGACGAGCCGATAATTATCCGGCAAGTTCCCAAAGAAAACGTGGAGGCCCTGTTTAAACAATCCGGGCAGACTGAAAAATTGGAATTGCTGCGGTATCGTAAATATCCTTCGGTCTGGGTGCACACCTGCGGCTGGTTTCATGACTTTACGTACGGCAATATGGTTCCCAGCACGGGTTACCTTGGCGTTTTCCGGCTGCGCTACTATATGCCGGGGTTTATTCTGGAACTGCCCCGGAAGGAAAACCCGCTGGTAGTGCCGGAATACGTGGAACAGGGCAAGCTGGCCAACATCTATTACGAGTCGGAAAAGTGGAGCCGTGTCCTTGAAGTGCGCAACCTGGTGGAACTCAATGAATTGCTGGAAAGGGACGGGGGAAGTAATTTAATCAGGGTGGCCGAGGCGTTTCACGAGAAGAAAATCGGGGAAATAGCCGACCAGATTGCCAGAAACATTGATTTGATCAGAATTGTGTTGATCGCCGGACCTTCCTCCTCGGGCAAAACCACCTTTGCCCAGCGCCTGGGCGTGCAATTGCGCATCCACGGAATCAGGCCCGTGCCCATTTCCATGGACGATTATTTTGTGGACAGGGAACTGACGCCAAGGGATGAAAAAGGGGAGTACGATTTTGAATGTATTGAGGCCATTGACATGGAGTTGTTTAACGAACACCTGATCAGCCTGATCCAGGGGGAAGAAATCGAACTGCCCCGTTATAACTTTATTACCGGGAAACGGGAAAAAAGCGGCAAGACCCTGAAAATGGACGACAGGGACCTGTTGATCGTGGAAGGTATTCACGGGCTGAACGACAAGCTTACGTCTTCAATTCCCAAGGGGCGGAAATTTAAAATTTACGTCAGCGCGTTGACCCAGATCAACCTGGACAGCCATAACTGGATCCCCACCACTTACCTGCGGATTTTGCGGCGCATCGTGCGGGATTACCATACCAGGGGTTACTCGGCCATGGAGACCATTCGCCGCTGGGAGTCGGTGCGGCGCGGCGAAGAGCGGCACATTTTCCCATTCCAGGAAAGCGCGGATATTATGTTCAATTCCGCATTGATCTATGAACTGGCGGTTTTGAAGGGGTATGCCGAGCCTCTGCTGAAGATGGTGAACCGTGACCACCGGGAATACGCCATGGTCCGGCGCCTGCGCCGTTTTTTAGGCTATTTTGTACCCATTTCCTCCGATGAAGTGCCTTCCAACTCAATTATCCGCGAATTTATCGGGGGCAGTTGTTTTATAAAAAAATAGCCCTGATAAAAACTGGCGGTAAATTGCAGGATGCGGGCAGGAAAAAAGTGCTTTTCGGTTGTATGTAATAATATATCATTCACGGGAGGGGATGTCATGGTCGCTGGGATAGCCGACCTGCTCAATGAAGATAACGAACTGGCCGGTAGAATAAATTTCGAACTCAAAGACCGGCAAATATTCGACAGGAACATTAAAGAGGTCACCATCTTTTATAAGCTGGTGGGCGACGCCAGGTTCAAGTTGTTTCGTAGCAGCGGGTTTGAACTTGTTTTCGTGCACCTTACCGAAGACTGGGTGCGCCAGGCCAGGATAGACTTGAACAGCATCAACTGTTCTGAAGGCATAGACGTAACGCTGGCCTGGAATGAAACCGAAGACATCATGTGTGTAAGGGGACTCGGTGAAGAAAAGTATATTACCGTTACGGCGATGCAAATAGATAACTAGTCAAGCCCCGTTCCCCCGGGGTATTGCGAACCATCAAAACTCCAGGGGTTTATTTCAGCGGAATTTTAATCACCCGGATTGTTTTGGATTTGGGGCCGTTGATAAAAACTTCTACAGCGAGATAATTGTAATATTTTTTAATGGCTGTGGCCAACCCGTAAGTGCGCATTCCGTGCTTGTCCATTGTTTGGACCAGTTCACCGTAGATTTTAGCTTCCAGGATTAATTTATCCTTTAGATCGGCGTGTTTAATACCCGCCAGGGAATCACGTATGTTTGCTTCAAATTCATCCAGAACGGGAATCAAGGGAGATATCTGATACTCACTGTATTCTTCCACCAGATCAATCATTTAAATCATCTCCTTAAAATATCATGGAATATATTAACATAATTGGATAATAAAATCTACATAATTATTATGTCTTTATATGCCATGACAAGACAAAACCCCCGGTGGTTTGGCCATCAACGGGGGTTTTCGACGGAAGTCCCGCTTCCGTTTCGTTTAACCTCAGGTAAAAAACCCTTTGCTTTGGCAACCGCACCCGGAATTTTTTTCTTCCCGGACATCGGAGCTTCCGCAATAAGGGCAATTAATTTGACCGGGTTTAAACAATACATATTTAACTAAAAAATCTTTCAAACAATGGTTGCATTTAAATTTAGCTTGTGCCACGGCAATCCCTCCTTAATCTAAATATTAGTATATTATAAACTAAAGGTCAATGCCTCTTCCAGCAAAATTTTGGTTTAGTTACCCAATAGCAGTAAACGAAGGATGGATCGTCAATGTTTTATGTATACCTGCTTTTATGTGGCGACGGCACTTTTTACACCGGCTATGCCGCCGACCTGGAGGAGAGGCTGAAAAAACATAATCTGGGTATTGCCAGTAAATATACCAGGTCACGCAGGCCGGTGCAATTGGTTTATTTTGAAATTTTGCCGGACAGGGGCAGCGCCATGCGGAGGGAAAATGCAATCAAGCGTATGTCCCGGCAACAAAAAAAATTATTAATTAACGGGAGCGGGGCGAGGTGGCAATGTCCGGGGTAAACAGCTGGTTATATTTTGCCCGTTGACAGGCAAAACATAAGTTGATAAATTATGCTGATAATTTTCATGATTGGAGATGAAGAAAATGCTAATTGTAAGCGCCTGTCTGGCCGGGGAGAAATGCCGGTATACCGGGGACGGGTTTGATTACCCCGAACTGCGCAAGATGGTGGAGGAAGGTAAAGCCGTGCCGGTTTGCCCGGAAGTTTTGGGTGGATTGCCCGTACCACGGGACCCTAACGAAATTGTGGGCGGTGACGGGTTTGACGTGCTGGACGGGAGGGCCAGGGTGCTTACCTCCCGGGGCGAGGATAAAACAAATGTTTTTTTGCGGGGGGCGGGGGAAGTTTTAGCCATTGCCCGCAAGCATGGCGCCCGGGTGGCCATTTTGAAGGAACGTAGCCCATCCTGCGGCAGCGGCATGATTTACGACGGAACGTTCAGCGGGAAAAAAATCCCCGGCTGCGGTTGCACCGCCGCGCTGTTGATCAGGGAAGGCTTGCGGGTGTATTCGGAAGAAAACTATCAACAGAATATTTGTTTTGAGCAAGATTGAGTCTTGACGGCGGGAGGTCCCCGGAATATAATAAACCCAAACAATTGTTCTAGATGCTAAGATGGTTTTACGGGGGACATGCTATGCAGGTTGACGCGGCGGTTTTAAAACGAACATGCGGGCAAACAAGCGGCCATGCGGCAAAGCGGACTGCGCGAAAACAAATTGCCCGCAGAACATCGTTTATTGATAGGGTATCCCGCAGTCTTGAGCGGGAAGATACTTTATTTGATCTCCTGGCGGGGTACGGGGTCTGCGTGGTATCGATTCTGTACCTGCTGGGCAGCCTGGCCCGCGCAATATTTTGATTATTCCCGCGGATTATGCTTTTCTATGTCTTCAAATACAGGCTTGCGGGCCGGTTGCGGCAAGGCTCCACCGGGAATGGCCGGCCCGGGCTCCCCGGCCAGTTTGCTTTTTCTGTATCCGTAGAAAAAATATATGGCTAGGCCGATGGCAATCCAGATGGCAAACCGCACCCAGGTCAGGGGCGGCAGGTTGAGGGCCAGGTATCCGGCGGCAACTATGGTCAGCACCGGGATTACGGGCATGAAAGGCAGGCGGAATGGGCGCCGCAGATCGGGATTGGTGCGGCGCAGGATAATTACGCCCATGGAAACGGCGATAAATGCGCTGAGGGTGCCGATATTGGCCAGCTCGGCCACCAGGCCGATCGGTAAAAAAGCACCAATGGAAGCTACCAGGATGCCGATGATCACGCTGTCCCAGAGCGGGGTGCGCAGCCGGGGGTGCAGCCAGTCAAAGATGGGCGGCAACAGGTCGTCCCTGCCCATGGCGAAAAAGATACGGCTCTGCCCGTACATGGCCACCAGCAGCACGCTGGTCAGGCCCGCCAGCGCGCCCACGGACACAAGGGCCGAGGCCCATGGGATGCCCACCATAAACAGTGCGGTGGCCACCGGCGATGCCGTATTCAGGGCGGTATATTTAACCATGCCCGTCAAAGTGGCGGCAACGGCGACGTAAAGTGTGGTGGACAGGGCCAGCGTCCAGATAATCCCTCGTGGCAAATCCCGTTGAGGGTTTTTAACCTCCTCCGACGCCGTGGCCACGGCGTCGAAACCGATATAGGCGAAAAATACAATGGCGGCGCCGTGGAAGACCCCGGTAATGCCGTAGGGTAGCACCGGGCGCCAGTTGTCCGGGTTGATGTGCTGCACGCCCAGGGCGATAAACAAGCCGATGGTCGCCAGCTTGACAACCACAATTATTTTATTGGCGGTGGCGCTGTGCTGGGTTCCTGTAATGATCAGGCCGGTAATCAGCAAAACGATCAGCGCGGCGGGCAGGTTGATCATGCCGCCCTCAAAGGGGGATGACGTGTAGGCCGCGGGAAGTGCTATTCCCAGAGAACGCAGCAGGTCGCCCATATATGAACTCCACCCGATGGAGACGGCGCCGGCCGCCACCAGGTATTCCAGGATCAGGTTCCAGCCCACCAGCCAGGCAACAATTTCGCCCAGGCTGACATAGGAAAAGGTATAGGCGCTCCCGGCGGACGGGATGGCCGCGGCCAGTTCCGCGTACACCAGGGCCGCAAGGGCGGCGGCGATGCCGGAAAGGATAAAGGAAAAAATTATGCCGGGGCCCGCGTAATTGGCCGCCGCCACCCCGGTGAGCACGAAGATGCCGGTACCGATGACCGCGCCGACGCCCAGCGCCGTCAGGTCGGCCACTCCAAGGGAAGGCACCAGGCCGCGTTTGTTTTCTTTTTTCTCAGCCAGGATTGACTCCACGGTTTTTTTTCGCCACACGCTCATAATGGTCTCCTCCCGGTTGATATTTTCTCCGCAACGGTGCAACTATATGTGCTCTGATATGCGCTGCCGAAAAGAACGGGAAGGGATCGTTGATTTCTTTACATTAGGTACACGTTGATGGCGGTAAAGATCAAACCCAACCCTGCCGCCAGGATTTTTGGCAGCCGGTTCAAATGGGTACGGTAAATTAAAATAGCCGCAAAGATGATTCCGGTGGGGATGATGTACTGGGAGACTTTAAATCCAAGGGTGCTGGTGAAGAAGTAGCCGAACAACTTCAGCCCTTTGTATTGTTCCTGTTCCCGGGCTGTTAAACTCAATAGCATCAGCACAGCCGCCGCGCCGGCGTATAGAAGTAATGATTGCATTGTAACCCCCCTCGGCATTATTATTTGGCGCTGCCGGCGGGACATCCTGCTTGATTGAAATATTATTCGGGGGCATGAAATAAATTAAGGGTTGAATTATCATTTTTAAAGGAGCTGGATTTAATTGCAAAAAAGCTGGGATTTTGCGGCCAAACCCTGGCTGGTCGGGCAAATGGCGGCAAAAGTGGAGGCGCCGGGGCCGGTGGAGGAAAGGGCGGACCTGCTGGCGTTTTTGTCCGGCCTGCCGCTGAAGCGGCAGGCGGTGTCAATCGGCAGATGCGCCGGCCGCGATGAGCTGGTGGAATGCCTGAACCGCAGGGGGGAATACGGTGTCATACTGACTTTGTTGCGGGGCGATCTGGCCGGCTGGGTGCCCGGCGCGGGTGATTTTTCCGACCTGAAATGGCTGCTGGAAACCCTGCTTGATATAAAAAAACGGGCTGCCGGCAAAAAAGCCCGGGTGGTTTTTCAAACCCCGTCCGGGCCGGAGATCCGGGAGAGCGCTTCGATGCTGGAGATGTTGCTGGAAGATGCCGTTTATGCCGCGGCCGGGGCATGGGTGCGTTGCCTGTGCGGGCCCGGGGGGGACCACCGGGTGTGGGAACTGCCCCCGGTGCTCTCCGATCCGGAAATGGCGGAGGCCGTTTTCATTGAACTGGCCGGGAACCCGCGTGCCCTGGCGCTGCTGCTGGAAGACGTGCCGCGGGAATTGGCCTCCACCGGGTTGGAACCGGAAGAGCTGGTGGAAATGCTGCAAAGAGGGGCGAGAGCCGCTGAGTTCTGCCATAATACCATAATCAAGGGAATTGAAAAGTTGAAAACTTTTCTTTAACCGCGAGCCCCGGTACAACCGGGTGTTCGCTTGCGCTGTTTTTACTTAATAGCTTACTTAATAGTCATAAATAGATAAAGGCAATTGGCCCCGTATGGCCAGATGCAGGCGCCTTTCCACTTCTCCCCAGTTAACCAGTCCCCACCACGCTTCAACGTAGTCGGCGCGCCTGTTTTGATATTCCAGGTAATAGGCGTGTTCCCAAACGTCCAGCACAAGAATGGGAATTCCACCCCACTGGGTGAGATCCTGGTGCTTTTCCGCCATAAGGATTTCCAGCCTCCCCCAGGCCGGTTGCCAGGTCAACATCGCCCAACCCGAGGCTTCCACGTTCTTGGCCGCGGATATAAACTGTTCCCGGAAAGCCGGGTAACTTCCAAAATAGGCGTTGATTCGGCTCAGCGTCTGCATGTGGGGTTGGCCGCCCCCTCCGGGGGCCATCACCGTCCAGTAAATGCTGTGCAATATATGGCCGGAACCATGAAAGGCCAGTTCCCGTTCCCAGTGCTTGATCAGCTCAAAGTTGCCTTGCCGGCGAGCCTCCACCAGTTTGAGCTCCGCCTTGTTCAACCCGTCGACGTAGGACTGGTGGTGCAGGTCGTGATGGATGCGCAGGGTGGTCGCGCTGATAACCGGTTCCAGCGCGTTATAAGGGTAGGGCAGGGGCGGCAACCGGTGACCGCCGGGGGGTACCGCCGCTTGCGGAGTCCAATGGCTTTGTATGGTCATAAAGCTTTCCTCCTGATTCTGGAAGCTTCTGGTAAATATATTATGAATTATACCAGCCGTTTGTTACAAATTTTCCGGGCCGCTCATGGTTATAAATAAAGAAGGAATTGTCAACCCTGGTTAGAATAAAGTTTATTTGAAGGAGGCAATTTCAAATGAAAAGTTACCGGAAAGAGCTGTGGTTTGAAGTTCCAAGCAGGCGGGCGTTTATCAATATCACCCCCGACGTTGAAGCGTGCCTGGCGGAGAGCGGCATCAAAGAAGGATTGCTTCTCTGTAACGCCATGCACATAACCGCCAGCGTATTTATCAATGACGATGAACAGGGGCTCCACCACGATTTTGAGGTATGGCTGGAAGGGCTGGCCCCGGAAAAACCCTATTCACGCTACCGTCATAACGGGTATGAAGACAATGCCGACGCCCATTTAAAGCGGACCATCATGGGCCGGGAAGTGGTGGTGGCGGTGACTGGCGGCAGGCTGGATCTCGGGCCTTGGGAACAAATTTTTTACGGCGAATTCGACGGAAAAAGGAGAAAAAGGGTTCTGGTTAAAATTATCGGCGAGTAATTTGAGAATATAGTTTGCTGGGAGGGATTTTGCCGGTGAAAGTCGTGGCTTTTAACGGTAGCCCGAGGGTGAAGGAAATACGTTCAACGCTTTAAACATAGTTTTGGGAGAACTGCAAAAAGAAGGTATCGAAACGGAGCTGGTGCAACCGGGCGGGCGCAAGGTTTTTGGCTGCCTGGCTTGCTACAAGTGTTTTCAGAATAAAAACAAGTAAATTGTAAAGATAAAAAAAGAAGGCCGAAGTTTAAAACTCGGTCTTTTTTATCGCCCGGGGTATGGGGTGTTACGTTAGTTGGTGTTAACGCTGGTATCCGTTAAGGCTGATGACCTAACGCCATTCTATTACCGGCTTATTGCGCAGCGGAATGCGATAATAACGGTGCTTGGGGTAACCGACCATCACCGCGCCAAAACAACTGTGGCCCTGCGGCAGAGTTAAACGTTCCTTCAGCGGTTGGTAAGCGCGGGCCGCCGTGGTAAAGTAGCCCGCCCAGCACGATCCCAGACCCATGGCATACGCGGCCAGCTCCAGGTAAGCGAGAGCTCCGGCGCAGTTTTCGGCGGCATAATGATCTCGGGCCGGCGCGTGAGCGATGATCAGATGCGGCGCGCCGCGAAATATCCGGTCCGTCCCCCTTTCCCATTCTTCAATCAGCACGTTATAATGCAGGGAACGGGCGATTTCCGGGTTTTCCCGGATTAAATGCCTCATCCAATCTATCACCAGCCCGCCCAGGCGATTCAATTCATTTTTGTCGTAAATAACAATCCAATATACGTTCTGCATGTTACGGGCGGTGGGAGCATAACGGGCGATCTCGATAAGTCTTTTTAAAGTCCCCGGTTCAACCGGTTTTTCCTGGTAAACCCGGATGGACCGGCGGGAACAAAGAAATACTTCAACCTGTTCCGGGCTCAATGGCGCCTTTTTTTCAATAGGAATACAATCTTCGGGCTGCATATCCCTATGGCTAAAAGCGCCTTGAGGGCACGCGGCGACGCAATGGCCGCATTCGATGCACACTAGGGATGCTCCATTCAGCGGTACGGGGAATGAATTCCGGTCCTTAAATTTAATGATCCTGGCGGGGCATACCGCTGCGCAAATCCCGCACCGGTTGCATTTATCCTGGTTGATAGCAAAAAGCAAAACCGAAACCCCTTTCGTAATTTGATACTGAACGCTGATTTATTACAATTGTAGCGCTTATTAGCGCGCCCGTGCAAACCACAATTGCCTGGTTGTTATCGAAAGTTCTTCTAATCATTTCTTTAAAATCAATTCCTCAGCCCGGAGAATATTTTTTTATTACTTTTTACAACCTAAAGAAAAGAAATTTAATTTTAAGGGAGTGATAATATGAACAGCAGGAAAAGGATTTTGCACCTGCTATTAAGCCTGCTTGTCCTGTCAATCTTTATTTTCAGCGGTTGCTCGGCAGCTGCCAGAAAGCCCGCTCCGACGGAACCGGCGCCCAACCAGGCGCGAACCGGTAATGTGGCCAATGAGAAAGCGCAGCGCATTGCCAGGGAGGCTGACAGGGTTAAGTGGGTTAAAAGTTCAACCGTGGTAGTTGCGGGAAATAAGGCCTATGTGGGGCTGGATATTAATGCGAACATTGAAAAAAGCCAGACCAAAGAAGTTGAAAAGGCGGTGATCAACAGAATCAAAAATTTGGAGCCTACGATAAAAACCGTATATGTCAGTTCGGATCCGGATATTGTGACCAGGATTAAAAAAGTATCCAGGGGTATCGCCCAGGGTAAGCCGGTAACCAGCTTTGCCAGGGAATTAACGGAAATAGGCCGGAGAGTGACACCCAGAACCATGTAAAACCGGGGTTTTATCCCCGGTTTTGCTTTGCCTTAAGAATAAACCGGGAAGCAAACACATAAGCATAAAAAATAATTATTGGGTATAAAGTCTCCACGAAAGCCGGGAGGGGGATCCCAATGGCTATTTTTTATGCGTTTTTGGGCATGTTGTGCTGGGGGTTGGCTCCCTTGTTTGGTAAACTCGGTTTATACAACGTAAACCCGGTTACCGCCCTTTCGCTGCGAACCCTTATTGCAGCCTCGCTGGTAATGGGGTGGCTGATCGCCTCCCGTGGGTTTAGCCAAATTATTCAAATACCACCCCTGCTGTGGTTGTTTATAAGCATTGAGGCCATCCTGGCAACGTTACTGGGCGACCTGGCCTATTTTGCCGCCCTGAAAGGAGGGAACATTAATGAAGTAACATTGATTTTATCCTGTTCACCCCTGGTGACCATGCTGCTCAGTTACTTTTTTTTAGGTGAGATGGCCACCGGTTGCCAAATTATAGGGGCTGCTCTAATTACCATAGGCCTGTTTTTTGTTTGCTTGGATTAGGTTATTGCTGTTTGCGCGGCCCGCGCTCAATTATGCGCGGGCTTGCGTTATACCAGCTTGTTCCCTTTTGTTTTAAGGTAACCGTGCCGCCGGGCGCTTCCACGGTAACCCACGATTTTACGACGTAACCATCCTGTCCGGGCGCGATTACTTTTTCCGTGCCCGGCGGCAACTCGGGGTTATACCGGTATTCCGTCCAGTACCTGGTTCTTTTGATAATCTTATGGTGCCAGGTTACTTTCGGCGGCTTTGTGGTGCCGTATAAGGCCATATAAAGTGTATCGCCAACCTTCTGGGACCAGATCACAACCGGCCCTTCCGTA
This sequence comes from Desulfallas sp. Bu1-1, assembly GCF_015594625.1. Classification (GTDB taxonomy): domain Bacteria; phylum Bacillota; class Desulfotomaculia; order Desulfotomaculales; family Desulfallaceae; genus JADNRQ01. The sequence continues at coordinate 457,833 of NZ_JADNRQ010000001.1, forward strand.
TTGTTTAAAAAACGAAAATCCCTGGCCCCGTAATACACGGTGGCGTCCTGCCCTGGCGGGACATAGGGCACGGTCATGGAGTGGGAACTGCGCATGATGACTTTAAGATCGCTAAAAGTGACCACATTATATAACATGGTGGCGATTTTACACACTCCGCCCCCCACGGTGGTGGTATATCGATTACCCATATATGTGGGGCCGGACTGGTAGCCGCGGTATTCGGTGTATGGCCCGATAGTCCGGTTTTGGGAAAAAATTTCACCCGGCCGGACCACTGTTCCGGCCAGTTGTTTTGCCGCCAGGCCGATATTATAACCTTCTCCCGGCAAAGGGTCATGCAATGTGGCTCTATATGCGGCCATAAGCACGGGCGTGTTATGCTTTTTGATGGTTTCCCGAAAGCGGGCGTTTTTTTCCCAGGGCAGGGGTCCCTCGTAGGGTTTTTCCATGCCCTTGAATTGTTCATAAATAGCATAATCTTTGGGTTTTACCCCGTCTTCTTTGCTTTCTTTTTTTACGTCGCGGCCGGAATTATTCAAGGCGGCCGTTATAGCCCCGGGCCCGGCGTGCTTGTTTACGGCTAGATGCCATCCCAGGGCCAGCGATGTTCCAAGCAGGACTATAAGGGGCAGAAGAATTGTTTTAGACGGCTTCATAATTATTTAATGGCCTCCTTACCCCATTGGTTTAACATAATTTTATTATCTCTTTTCGTATGGTGATTATCCTGCAAGAATAGTTTTGGTTCATTTTACCCGGCCGGGGCGATACCGGACTTGTATAATAGAAAAAGGCAAAACCGGAGGAATTACTCTCCGGCTTTTCAATGAAGTTTATTGCCAAAGTCTATTACATAATAAAGTGCTGGGGACGCAAAATAAATATAAAAGGGGGGAGGTTTATATGTTGAACATATTTAAAACAATGAATGAAAAGAATCCCCGGTTACGTGAATTTGACCCTACTACGGTCCAAAGAATTAAGGAAGGAGCATATTTGGTCAAAATGATCTCGGAAACCCAAGTTGCCGCCCGCAAGTGTGAATTCTTCGCCGGCAACGCTGTCGATCCCGAGGTTAAAAGGGCCTTTGAAGATGAGGCCAGGCTGTTGAGACAAGGTTACCAGGCTTTACAACGGTATTATGAAAACATGACTATGGAGTGATGGCAATGAAATTTACCGACATGGACATGCTGCAGGATTACGAAAAAGACGCCAGGATGGCGGCAATGGCTTACGCCTTGATTGAGACGGAAATCCTGGATCCCGATTTGCGCAGGCTTATTGGAGCCGCGGCAACCGCTGCGACTAAATCCCAAGAAAAATTCGCCAACATGATCCTTAAAAAAGGCGACCGGCCGTAATGCGTTTTTAACCCCTGGAAAGGGGTTTTATGTGATGAGCATTATATACTTGATTTACCGGTTAAATAATTCGGAATGAATGATTTTGGCCGTTTCCTCCAACCCCTGGACAATCCTTGGACGGGCAAGGTGACCAAGTCGTCCTCTATGATATAAGCCTGATTATTCCGAAAACGGCTTTCAGTTTCCTGTATCCGGGCCGGTTTTTGACGTCCTCCGGAGCGTGGGCCGGAGTTTATGTAATGAATGGGAAAACCGGCTTTTGCCGAGTATTGCTGTCGATCCGTTATACTTCCGCTCTTTTACCCAGCCGCTGAAAAGCCTCGGCCTGGACCAGGCCATAAATAGAGGCACTTACAAAATCAGTTACTGCAGTTGCGAGAAATACAGGTATTTTATCTTGAATTTGGAATAACAGTGTCAGTCCGTACAGGGAAAACCATACTGCGGTACCAAACAGCCATCCTCTCAACAGGTAATTTTTGCTTGTCAGCACAGGAATCAGGTAGGCAAAAATGATGCCCAGTGTGCCGACAAAGACGAGTTGTGCCGCCTGGGCAAACGCCGCTTCCCAGAAACTATGAGGTTTATGTCCATAAATTGCAACCGCCGACCAGTCCAAAAAACGTAGAGTGGCGATATTCAAATAGTAAGATGCCAGGTTGACAATGTTCATTGCGACGCCGCCGGCCAGGCCCGCTAAAAAACCGTTGGCCAATCTATCCTGCATGAATTCAAACCTCCTGCCCAACAAACCTGTTTGTTATTAATAATAAATTGTCCATAGTAAGAAATTCTAATACAATATAATAAACCCGGGCAGGCTGATTCCGCACCGGCACATGAACCGGTGCCATGGGAGCTTACCTCATCAACCGGTCCGGCATGAAGGCTGCTGCTGCAGCTCCGGCGGGTTTAATCGCAAGTTTTACGGTAAAGAGGAACAGGTAGTCAAGCTGGAAAAATACCTGCAGGATTTAAAACTGGAAGCCAAGGCAGTGGAAGAAAAGATCAAGGAGCTTAAAGGAGAGGCTTAAATCCTCTCCTTTTTCCAGTTAACCAATTAGCTGTAGTGTATATTAAAAAGTTATTAATGAAGCTTTTACCAATGAAAGGTTAATAACAATCCAAAGTAAAACGCCATTATGCTGAAAGTGCTTCTCAACTGAAAAGGAGTAATCAAGTGGAGGTTTCGGGGATATGTTCAATGCCGTGCTTTTTATTCTGGCGGCGGTGGCTTTAATTGTTTCCTGGCGCAAGGACCGGGAAAAAACCGGCAAAGCCCTGCAGATCGCCTGGGCGCCTCATTAATTGCCGCGGGGGCCAGCGTAACGGCGGTGGCCTGTTTTTTAACCACCGTGCTGATGGTGGGCGTGGTCACGGCGCCGATGGTCCAACAGAATGGAAACGGTACGAAAATAACCTGGTACTGCGGGGATAATTTATCATAATTTTCTAGTAATAGTTTTTCTAGAGAAGGAAAAAACTAAGATTAGCAATTTATCACTAAAAGGAGGATTTAACTTTGCGAGCAACAGGGATTGTTAGAAGGATAGATGATTTGGGCCGGGTTGTAATCCCCAAGGAAATCAGGCGCACAATGCGGATACGTGATGGTGAGCCGCTGGAAATTTATATTGACAAGGAAGGGGAGGTAATTTTAAAGAAATACTCCCCCATCAATGACCTTGGGCAATTCGCCCAGGAGTATGCCGATTCCCTGCACGAAGTGCTGGGGCATGTAGTTTGTGTTGCCGACAGGGACGAAATAATCGCTGTCGCTGGGAGGTTTAAAAAAGACCTTATGAACAAGTCCATCGGACCCGTGCTGGAAGACATTATGAACAGCCGGCAGACCGGCATTTTGGAGGAAACTCACAGTCTCACCGCGGACGAACGGGTGTCTTTTAAAAACAGCGTAATTGCGCCCATTGTCAACAACGGGAACGCCATTGGCGCTGTCATTATTACTTCCGGCGAAGGCGCCCGGATGGGAGACCTGGAAAAGAAACTTTCAGAGACGGCTGCAGCTTTTTTGGCCAAACAAATGGAAGATTAAGCCTAATAATTCCTTGCTATTGATAGAATGAAGCTAGAGAAGTTGAACGACTATTCAATTTCTTTTCTACAGCACTTTATTATGCTCCATAGTTGAATTTGTTATTCAGGATGAGGAAATTTTGAGGGTTTGGAAAAATGGTACTGAAAAGATCCGCGTTAACACCGCGGGTTTTATTGTGAATGTTATATTGGATAAAAAAGACCAGGCAACTGTAAACCTGTTTGTTTGTGGTTACAACTGCCTGGTTTTTTGAGGTTAATCTTCTGCTCTTATTGAGGGGGGTACTGTTGTTGCTTGGGTGAGTGGGAAATAAAGTGTTGCGGAGTGGCGGGCAACTGGTACCAGCCCCGCTGGGACATATAATTATAAAGTTCATAGGACATTTCAATGCAGTTCCGGGCCATGTTGGTCAGGGCGCTGCGGATATGTGGTTCCGAGCTTTCCAGCGCGGCCCTGGTGCTGGTATCGGCACTGCATTTGTGGAACAATAAAGCGCCCTCGGCAATAACCCTGTCGTTGATGGCGGTGGGCCGGGTGCTCTGCTGGTAAGCCATCTGGGTACCCGTTGCGGGTGGTCCCGCCGTATAAATGGCGCCGGCGCCGTACTGCGCGGTTCCGGCCGGGGCGGTGCCGTACTGTTGAGTCGTCATTTGGGTGCCGTACTGTACGGTCGAGGCGGCCTGGGGAGCACTTGCCGTCATCGTCATGGTGGACGGTAGCGGCATTCCGGTTGTATCTATCCCGTGGCTTTGCATCATTTGCATCAATCTTTGTACGCTGTCCAGGGTGTGCCTTTGCTGCCGGTCCAAAATTGAACGCAATTGCTGGTCCTGACAGTTGCCCAGGTAAAAATTGTAATGATCAATCATACAGGAGTTGCTCCGCAATACTTCGCTCAGTACCATTGCTTCACGAGTTCCCGTATTCATATTATTCCTCCCTTAGAAATTTTTAATGTTTCCTGTTTATTATTCGGTATATCCCGGAAATTATACGGCGCAAAAGTAATATTTTTAGTCTTTAGTCCTGGATGATCTCAACCGCGCCGGATTGTTCCATGATGGCCCTGACCCTGTCGGCTTCGTGTTTGGGTGTTTTTACCGCCACGATAATCCCCCGCTTGCCGGGCTCAAATCCTTTTATGCCGTCCGCAAAGGCGCCCGTTTCCCATAAGCCGTCGCGCTCCGTTTTGATAAAGGCCAGTTCACCGGCCACTTCCTCGGGGTCATCCCTGCGTTGCTCTTCCGCGTCCGCCAGGTCGGAAATAATCATATCCTTGCGGTCAAAACCGGCGTTGCGCAGGGAGTCGACCAGGAAACCAACCTGTTGTTGGTCCTGCATTCTGGCAATTAAACGCATAACCACACCTCCTGGATTAGTATGCGCAAAATTTTGCCCTGGTAACCGGCGCTGGCAAAAGCAAAAAGCACCCTCGATCAGGGGGCGCTTTAAAAGTAAAAACCCCCCTCAAATTGAGGGAGGGTGCTAACGACGGGCTAAGCATTCCGACTACCGACCACCAATCAAGCCAGCTTGATGCCTTTGCCGGGCTTGTAGCCGATGCCGATGGAGGCCATTTTGCGCCGGACGAAGGCCAGCTGCATCTGCAGGGGCAGCTCCATGGGGCAATTGTCGTCACAGGCCATCAGGCCCATGCAGCCGAAGGCGCCTTCCTCGGAACCCACCACTTCAAAATATTCCGCCGGGGTTCTTTCATCCCGGGGGTCGAGCATAAACCTGGCCACCCGGTTGATCCCCGCGGCGCCCAGGAATTCGTCCCGGATATTGGCGGTGGCGCAGCCCGCAATGCAACAACCGCACTCAATGCACCGTTCGGCTTCATAAATTTTTAACGCTGTCTCATTATCCATACGCTCTTCTTGTGCCTTGGGGTCGAATGTCTTGCTGGTGTGTACCCAGGCTTCGGTTTTCAAGGACATGTGTCTGAACCAGGTCCCGGTATCAACGGACAGGTCCCCGATCAGCTTGAACACCGGCAGCGGGAAAAGCTTGATCCTGGCCGGCAGTGTTTTAGTCAGCGTTTTGCAAGCGAGCCGGGGGCGCCCGTTGATGACCATGGCGCAGGAACCGCAAATGGCTGCCCGGCATACGAAGTCAAACATGAGGGACGGGTCCTGTTCCTCGCGAATCTGGTTCAGGGCGACGAAGATGGTCATGCCCGTGGTTTCCTTGAGTTTGTAGGTCTGCAGATAGGGTTTTACTTCGGGTTTTTGTGGGTTGTAACGAAATATTTCAAAGGTTAACTCGCGATCAGCCATTTTTGCCTCCTTGTGATTCAGCCGAGGATTCGCCGTAACCACGGTCCCCCGGCGGCAGTTCGGTGATCTTAACCGGTTCATATTTCAACTCGGGCAGGTCCGCGCCCTCCGGCCAGTAAGCTAGGGTGCGTTTGAGCCAGTTCGCGTCGTCCCGCTTGGGATAGTCCTCCCGGGCGTGGCTGCCGCGGCTTTCGGTGCGCATCAGGGCGCCGTAAGAGATGCACAGCGCGAGCTTGATCATGCCGGGCAGGCGCAGGGCCTGGGCCAGTTCGGGGTTGGCCCCTTCGCCATTGGAGCGCAGGCCGATTTTGAGCGAGCGGTGGTAAAGTTCCCGCAGGTTGTCAACGGCTTTTTGCAGGTCTTTCCCGTTGCGGAAAATGCCCACGTAGTCCATCAAGTTCTGCTCCATCAGCTTGCGCAGTTCGTAGACGTTTTCCTTGCCGTTCCATCCGTTGACCAGCGCCTTGATGCGGTTCTCCTGTTCTTTGACCGCTTTGTCCACCAGCTCATAATTATAGGACAAAGTGGCACCCAGCGTGTATTCAGCCACCTTTTTGCCGATGATCCGCCCGGCGGTGATTGTTTCAGCCAGGGAATTGCCCCCCAGGCGGTTGAAACCGTGCAAGTCCCAACAGGCTGCTTCACCGGCGGCAAACAGGCCCTTGAGCCCGTACGCAGCGCCGTCGATGTTGGTCCGTACCCCGCCCATGCTGTAGTGCTGGGTGGGACGGACGGGAATCAAATCCTTCACCGGGTCGATGCCGGCGAAGTTGCGAGCGATGTTGGCGATCTCCCTCAGGTTGGTATTGATGTGCTTGGCTCCCAGGTGCCGGATGTCCAGCCACAGGTGCGGGCCGTAGGGGCTGTCGACCCCGTAACCTTTGCGCATGTGCTGAATCATGCGGCGCGATACCACGTCCCGGGAGGCCAGTTCCTTTTTCTTGGGTTCATAATCCGGCATGAAGCGGTACAGGTTTTTATCCAGCAGGTAACCGCCGTCACCCCGGGCGCCCTCGGTGATCAGAATCCATACCGGCACCATGCCCGTGGGGTGGAATTGCACCGCTTCCATGTTACCCAGGGGAACTACGCCGGTATTCAGGGCGATAAACATACCGCTGCCTTCGTTGATAACCGCGTTGGTGGAAGCACTGTACAACCTGCCGTAACCGCCGGTGCAGATCACGGTGGATTTGGCGATGTAGACCCTGAGGTCCCCGGTGCGCAGGCAGCGGGCCACCACGCCGGTGCACTGCTCGCCGTCATGGATCAGGGAGATGGCTTCGGTGCGGTCATGCACCGTGATGCCCATTTTAATCACCATACTGTCCATGGTGTATTGCAGCGTGTGCCCGGTTCCGTCGGCGGTGTAGCAGGTGCGCCACTTGGCTGTGCCGCCGAAGTCACGGGCAGTAATCAACCCTTCCTTTTCCTTTTTCTCTTCGATTACCCTGCCGTCCGGCAAAGTCCGCTTGCCGGCCACCACGCGGTTCCAGGGTACGCCCCAGATCGCCATTTCCCTTACGGCAAGGGGGGCGGTTTCCACAAACAGCCTGGCCACGTCCTGGTCGCAGCCCCAGTCGGAGCCTTTGACGGTATCGGCAAAGTGAACGTCCGGGTTGTCCCCCTCGCCCATGGCACAGTTGCCCAGGCTGGCCTGCATGCCTCCCTGGGCCGCGGTGCTGTGGGAACGGCGGGGTGGGACCAGGCTTAAAATAATTACGTCCAGTCCATGGGAAGCTGCTTCGACGGCAACTCTTTCCCCGGCCAGGCCTGCGCCAACGACTAGAACATCGGTGATGAGGGTTTTATAAGTACTCATAGGGCACCTCCCAACTGGACAAAGACAAACATTGCCGCCAGTCCCAGAACTAGTATGATGGCGGTGATGACCTTGGTGATATAACCAATGGGTTTGCGGGGGAACCAGCCCCATTTGACGAACTGGCGATACAGTCCGAAGCCCGCATGGTATTCGCCGACGATCAGGAGGATCAGGTAAAACCACCAGAAGGACTCCATGCGCTGGGCGCTGGTAAAGTCACGGATGGGCCAGCCGGTAACGACCATCCACACGTGAATGCTGGCCAGCACCAAAATGGCCATGCCCGTGATGGCCTGGAACACCCAGGTCCAGGTGTCGGTATGGCGCAGCATCTTGGCGTGCCGCCAGACAATTCTCTGCTCCTGGATTCTGGTGGGAATGCGGCGTCCCGCTATAACGAAATGGAAGAGGGCTACGACGATGATAAAGGGAATGCCGATGTAAGATAAGTAATACTTGTCCAGGAATTCGGACAAGCCGTTGAACGTTTCCTGGGAGATAAGGATGGTGGCCACAAAGAGCATATGTGTCCATAAAAATCCCACCAGGAGAAGCCCGCTGGCCAGTTCCACCAGATCCAGGTACAGGTCGGTTTTGTTGCTTTTGCTCAATGTTCTTTGTAGCAACATTTCTTCTCCTTTCCTTTAGTTTGCTTTTGCCCTCAGGCGTAATTCTTCATGCTATTTTCCGCTAACGCCTCCCTTCGTTAAAAGCTTATTAAAAAAAATGACTATCTGACTATAAATAAAATTAAGAGAATAACTTTCTATGGAATTTTTTTAACGTCCTTAATCATGCCGTATGCAAATACCATGCCTTTTAATGAGCGGTATTTTCCTGGTATTTAATTAAAACAACAGTTATAATTTTTAATATTTAGAAATGGCTCGGGGACGATTGTTGCCGGCCCGAATTCAAAAAAAGACCTGGCAATATTGTTTTTTCTCTATTCTAATTATTATAAATCAAATGTTGGAGGCAATCTATAGGTAGTGTTGGTTTTTTTTGAAATGGTTTCCTGTAATGGTTTTATAAAAATCAGGATATTACTAAAACAAGATTTAGAAAGGAGGGTAAATTTAATATGAAAGCAACCGGGATCGTTAGAAGAATCGACGACTTGGGTCGGGTTGTGATACCCAAGGAAATAAGGCGCACTATGAGAATTCGCGAAGGTGAACCCCTGGAGATATATGTAGACCGCGAAGGGGAAGTAATTTTAAAGAAGTATTCCCCTATCAACGAGCTGGGTGAGTTTGCCAAGGAGTACGCCGATTCTCTGCACGAGGCCCTGGGGCACGTGGTTTGCATCGCCGACCGGGACGAGATCATTGCCGTTTCGGGTGGTCCCAAAAAGGATTTATTGAGGAAGCCTATCAGTACCATACTGGAAGAGATGATAAACAATCGCCAAACCAGGATTATCGAAGAAACGCACAGCATCATCTCGGACGACCGGGTTCAATTTAAGAACAGTGTTATTTCACCAATTGTCGCCAACGGGGATGCCATCGGCGCTGTAATCATCACTTCCAGCGAAGATGTCCGCATGGGTGACTTGGAAAAAAAACTGGCGGAAACAGCAGCCTCATTTCTGGCCAAACAAATGGAAGAATAAACGCCTCCGACGGGGCGTTTTTTTAAACATTTCCAGCTTTTTCGTAAATCAACCGGCCTGAATGCCCGGCTAATTATTTCCCATTACTTACCATTCATATCCGTGATTATTTGGGACACAATATAAACGCAAGGTTCGTAATGGCCGAGCCAAGGCTGTTACAGGGTCGTAAGGCTCTGTAACAGCCGGCCAAAGGTTAATACCGGGTCAAGGCGGCTCGGTATTGGCCGGCGGGCAGATCGGTAAATGTTCCGGCAGGCTATATTGCAGTCCGAACGATTGCAATATGGTCGCAAGGGATGTTTACCGGTCGAGCTAAGATTATTATGGGTGCCGACAAAAATTTTAACAATTGAACATGGTTCTATGTTTCTCTGTTGAAATTTGTTTGGGTCTGCAGCAGTCGAGAGATTGCTGCAGGCTCATAAGGTATCCATAATAGTCGAGCAAAGATCATTATGGGTGTCGTAATGGTTCATGGTGGCCGAAAGGTCATCGTGGGCTGCGCAGATACTCATAGTGGTTGTAGCGCAGGTCATTACGGGCTTGAAGGTGAAATCCCCTTCCTTTCTCTGGAAGGGGATTTCCATTTGAGCTTGGCTCACCCGGCGCTCCACTCCTTCAAGATGCCGGATCATCTTTAATGGAAATTATTCTTTGGCTGGTTTCGAGGGAACCGGCTTGCTGTCACCCAGGAACAGTACAAAGGGTATGGCCAGAAAAATAAACAAGCTGGATACCAGAAAAGTATCATTAATGGCCGAAACCAGCGCTTGCGATTGAACCAGGCCAAAAAGAACGGTCAGTTTCAACCCGCTTGATGATAATAAATTAAATAGATCGTGTGCCAATGTCAGGGCGGGGGAATATATAGTTAAATTTTCGGACAGGTGCGCACCGTGCAGGGCCTGGCGATTGACCATAATGGCGGTTAACAAGGCTATGCCCAGCGAGGCCGACACCTGGCGAAAAACATTGTTCAGTGATGAAGCCCGGGGTACCAGGTGCCGGGGTACCACGTTCATGCCGGCGGTTGTGATGGGCATCATGGCCAAACCCATGCCGATGGACCGTATTGTCATGAGCATGGTCAGGTAATGTGGCGAAGTTTGGGCGGTAATGTATTGTAATTTCCAGGTGAAAACCCCCGTGATGGTCAGACCGGCCAATCCCAGGGGCCTGGCGCCGATGCGGTCAAATAAGAACCCGCTTACAGGCTGCATGAGCGCCGAGACAATGGCGGCCGGCATCAATAATAGCCCTGTTTCGTAAGGGGTCATGTTCATGATGTTCTGGGTGAACAGGGGGACTAAAAACACTCCGCCGAACAACCCCATGGTGATGAGGGCGCCGGTAATAATGCTGATGGTAAAGGTTTTGTTTTTTAACAGCCGCAGGTCCAGCATTGGTTCCGGGATGGACAATTCCACGATGGCAAACAGAACCAGGCTGAACAGGGCGTAAATCAAAAGAGTAATGATAAAAAGTGAATCCCAGCCCTTTTTATGCCCTTCGCTAAGGGCCAGCAGCAGGGTGAAACAACCCGTGGTGCAAAGCAAAAAGCCCCAGCGGTCAAAGGACAGGCCGGTAATTTTTTTGCTTTCGGGAACCGTGACCGGGGTTAGCAATAAGCCGGTAAGACCAATGGGGATATTCAGAAGGAAAAGGAAGCGCCAGTTAAAATTATCAATAATGTAACCGCCCAGGGTGGGGCCGATGGCCGGGGCCGTGATCGCCGCCATGCCCCAAATGCCCAGTGCCAGCCCAATGGTTTCGCGCGGGACAATGCGATAAATTATCGCCATACTAATGGGCATCATCATGCCGCCGCCAATACCCTGAATGACCCGGAAGGCAATCATGGTGTTGATGTTCCACGCAATGCTGCACAGCAGCGAAGCGGTGGTAAATGCCGCCAGGGAAACTACAAATATGCGCCGGGTACCGAAACGATCCCCAAGAAAACCTGTTACCGGAATAATTACACCGGAGGAAAGCATGTACGCTGTAACCACCCATTGGATTTTATCCGCGTCGACTCCAAAAATGGTCATTAATTTGGGAACGGCGACATTAATGGAACTATTATTTAAAATAGCTGCAAATGCACCGGTAACTAGTACCATCAAGGGCAGCCAAAAAGATTGTTTTTCCTTGCCGGTCAAATTCCGATTCCTCCAATTAACTTAACGATGTAACAATATAATGATAAATATGTTAATTATTAGATTGCTAAACTAATTAAGAGTTTACCAGTTATATTAATAATTGTCCAGCTTTTCAATGACCCTTCATTTTAAATGATCGATCATTTATAATGGTTGCGTGGTTTAAAATTAATGGTGCCTGTCACCCGAGTATCAGGTATTGGGTGAAAAATTGTTTTGCAAGGGGGACAGCATGAAAGAAAAGGCTTTAGAGGATCTTTACCGGCGGGTTTACGGTTGCCGTTGCGATTGTCCCGGCGAAAGGGAAGGCGCCGGGCTGGTAAGGGATTGCGGTAACCCCGATGCGGGCATTATCTTTCTCGGGGAGGCGCCGGGCGGGGAGGAGATCAGGCGGGGAATGCCTTTTGTGGGGCAGGCCGGGCGTAAACTGGAAGAATATTTGAAGCTGGCGGGACTTGGCCGTCGTGACGTTTTCATTATCAATACGGTCAAATGCCGGCCCACCAGGAACAACGGCAGGGCCAACCGCAAACCCGGCATTTGTGAAATAAAATCCTGCGCCCGCTGGTTGCAAGAGGAACTGAAAATATTATCGCCCGGGGTTATCGTGACCCTGGGCGACGTGGCCCTGAAAAATTTCGGGGGCAATAAAATTCAAATTGGTAATTACCACGGGCAGCCGCTCGTGATGGGGCAATTCAAATTGTTTCCCCTTTATCACCCGGCGGCGGCCATCTACCGGCCGGCCCTGGAAGAGGTGATCCGGCAGGATTTCGTTAAGCTGGGACAGTGGCTGCGGGAGAACGCCTATTGAGCCGCGGCCGTGGTTGCCGCGGCGAGGGCCGCCCCCAGCGCCCCCACCAGTTGGGGTTGTGGGGGCACAATCACCTCCACGCCCAGTTTTTCGGCCAGCAGGGTCACAATACAGCGGTTATTGGCCACACCTCCCGTAAAAACCAGGGGGGTTTTGTAACCCACTCTTTGCAGCATGCCCGCCGTTCTTTCTACCACCGAGACATGCAGCGCCAGGGCGATATCTTCCCGGCCGGCGCCCCGGTGCAGCAGGGATACCGCTTCCGATTCGGCAAAAACGGTGCACATGTTGCTGATTTTGATGCCGCGTTTGCCTTTCAGCGCTTCCTCCCCGAATTCCCCAACGCCGGTGTAGCCCAGGGCGCCGGCCATCACCTCCAGAAACTTGCCCGTTCCCGCCGAGCACCGGTCGTTCATCTGGAAATCGGTCACCGAACCCCGGTCGTTCAACAGGATCACCTTGGTGTCCTGTCCTCCGATATCCAACACGGTGCGAACACCCGGGTAGAGATAAGCGGCGCCCAGCGCGTGGGCCTTGATTTCGGTAATCACATCATGGGCAAAGTCGGATTTGGCCGAGTGCCTGCCGTAACCCGTTGCGACCACCCGCGCGTATTTTTGGTTGAGTAGTTTTCTGGCCGTGTCCAGCGGTTCATGCCCGGTATCTTCCAGCGCCGTCAGTAGTACCCGGTCGCCTGCCAGCGCTACAAAGCCGATGGTTCTGGAACCGATGTCTATTCCGGCGTACAATGTCATTACTCCTTTATTTAAGCATTTCCACGAAAGCTTCGATTCTGGTTTTCAGTTGACCGGCATCTTCCTGGTCATAACCGGTTTCAATTTTTAATAACGGGATGCCTTCCTGCTTGAGCATTTTTTCCACCCGGTTGGCTTCCACGGCGTAAGGATCGCAGAAGGACAGGGTGCAATGGATGACCCCGCCGGCATTATATTCTTTTACCAGCTGGACCAGTTTTTCCAGGCGCCCGGGGTTGGGAGTGAACACGGCGCAGTTGATTCCCATGTACCGTGCGGCCACGTTTTCCAACATGTTATCAAGCCCGGTGGCGTCCTCGGCCACTTCATTCTCAAAATAGCGCAACCCGGTGCACAGTTCCTCCGCCACAATCACCGCGCCGCTGGTCTCGATGATGTGGGGCACTTTCCAGTTGGGGATGGCCATGGGCGTACCGGTAACGATCACTCTGGGTGTTTTAGCGGGGAAAACCCCCTCGCCGGCTTGAACCCTTTGTTCCAATTCGTCGCAAAGCTGGTTGACCCTGGCGGTAAATCTTTCCACATCGTCGTACATGGCAATTTGTTCGATGAGCAGGCTATCCTTGCCGCTGATGGGCGCGGGGTCGCATTTGCGCAGGTCGGCCAGGCGCCGCAGCGCCCGCCGTTTTCCATTCACTTCGTTGATGGACCTGGCCAGGGTGGCGGCGGAGATTTGGTTGCCCGTGGTTTCCTCGACGAGGCGTGCGAAATCCTTTACCTCTTCCAGCCAGAGGTCCCTGTCCCGCCCTTTCTTCATTTGCGGTGTTTCCATGACGTGCACCGGCACATAGTCGTTCAGGATTTCAAATGCCTTCTTTTTGCCATCGCAGGTTGTTTCGCCCACAACCAGATCGCAGGATTCAAAATAGGGGCAGATTTTGGCCAGTTTGAATCCCATGAACGATTTAATCAAGGGGCAAATGTTGCGCGGCAAAACTTGCTCGGCCTCGGCCGTACCTATGTCAATCCCGGAGCATAGGCCGATGCAAATGCCGCCGGCGGCGCGGACGATTTCCTCGGGTACAAAGACGCAGAAAGCGCCGATAACTTTTCCGCCCGCCTTTTTGTGTTCCTGCAGTTCCTGGATGCGCAAACCGTGTATTTCGTTGACCACGAAATCGAAATATTCCATGTTTTTGGGCCTGTTGGGCTGCGTGAGGTAGACATCGTGGTAGGTCGGAGGCAATACCTTTAACAATTGATCGTGGGCCTCCAGGTTAAGCCCCAGGGAACTCCACATTTCACTGTAATTGCTCATATTAACACCTTGCCTTTATCCAAGTTGATTTTTTTTCACTAAATAATTATATATAAAATAAATAAATTGGAACAATAAAATAAATTGATAAAGATTTCGGGTTTGATAAATTCTTTGGATTATTGAGGGCATTCCATGCTTCCCTTTGTTTAAGCGGTAAACGAAAAGAACCGCTACGCTTAACAAAAAACCCCGGGAAAGGGGAAGATGGTTGTAAATTGTTGCGACATGCATGGTTAAAACGGCAAGAGCCGAGCCCGGGATCACCTCAAAGATCGTTTTCCTGTTTCTCTTTATTTCCTTCCTTCAGCTCTTCCTTGATGGACAAAAACTGTTCCCTGGTAATCTCACCGGAGGCGTAACGCTTTTTCAGAATATCCATGGCGGATTCCGCACGGTAGTTTACCGGGCCGCCCGCCCCGCGCCTGACCAGCCAAAAAACGAAATAAATCAGCCCGCCCACAAAAAGCAGCCAGAACAGCATGGAAATGATCATGCCTCCCCACCCGAAATAGCCTCCCGGCCAGTAAAACATGTGCACGTGATTTCCCCCTTTTATTTCAACCGCATTTTTAAAAACTACGCTATTCGGCTTTAATTGTGGATCAATACAGTGATTCTTTTCAGCCTGTCGTGGATTTGTTCAAACAACAGCCCGGCGATAAACCACAGCGGCGCCATATCCAGGCGGATCAGCCCGGCTATCTGCCATCCCTCCCGGTAGATCCAGGGGCTGGTGCCCACCAGGAAGCGGATTAGGCCTCCCGTAACAAGTTCCACCGCCCAAATCACCAGCGCCCAGATCATGCCCCGCAGGTACCAGTGCAGCGGGCGAATGTAGTCGTGCAGTTGTTCCAGAAAAACCGCCAGCCCGTAAATGGGGAACATCCACAGGTAGGTATGGGCGGCCAGCCGGGGGTTGCCATTAAGCCCCGAAACCAGCCCGGTCCAGAATACCTCCATGTTCCAACCCAACAGGCCGTAGATGATGAACCTGGTGAGCATGGTTATATTTTGCTCGGAACAGTAATTTATTATAGCTAAACCGGACCCGAAATAATTTACAGGGGAGGAAATTAAACGGTTTTAGCGAAATATTTTCAAAACTTTTTATTGCGCGACTATAGGGTGTTCAGATTTTTAATAAACCCCGCTGCGTAATTGAAAAAACATTCTTAAATTTACGAAGGAGGTGTGAAGGTGCACATAGTTGTAATCGGCAACAGTGCGGCTGGATTGTCAGCTGCGCGCGTCGTGCGAAAGCTTGATGCAACGGCTCGCATTACAGTTATTTCCGATGAGCCCGGACCGGCTTACGCCCGCTGTCTGATACCTGAGGTTCTGGCCGGAGTTAAGGACGTTTCCGGTATTAATTACGCCCCGCAAAAATTCTATCAAGATTTTGAAATTGACCTTTGGTCGGGTCAAAAAGTAGTTTCCATAAACGCGGAACGCCGTATACTAAACCTGGCGGATGGACGGGTTATCGGCTATGACCGCCTGTTGGTGGCCACCGGCGCTTCCCCCGTACCGCCCGGGTGGCCGGGGGCGGATTTGCCGGGCGTATTTACGCTGCGCAGGGTGGACCAGGCAGTTGATTTAGGTAAACTGGCCCCGGGCTGTGCATCCGCCGTAGTGGTCGGCGGGGGGCTGGTCAGTCTTAAAGCGGCCTATGCCCTGAAAAAACGCGGTTTACATGACGTGACGGTGGTGATCAAAAGCCCGCATTTATTGATCAAGCAACTGGATCAAGACAGCGCTGGCCTTGTGGAAAAAGACTTTACCGGTGCGGGAATCAAATTTATCTATGGTATGGAACCGGTTGCCGTAACAGCAGGACATGAAGGTACTGTGCGGGCAGTTGAATTGGAAGACGGGCGTAAGCTGCACGCCGGCCTGGTGGTTGTCGGCAAGGGGGTGCGGCCCAACTCGGAATTGGTGCGGCAGGCCGGCGGCAGGGTGGATAAGGGTATAGTGGTGAATGATTACCTGGAAACCTCGCTGCCCGGGGTTTATGCCGCCGGGGATTGTATTGAAGTAACAGACCTGGTAACCGGCGCTAAAACAACTTCCGGCCTGTGGACGCTGGCCGTGGAACAGGGGCGCTACGCCGGCTGCAACCTGGCCGGGCAAACCAGAAAATACCCGCCGCCCCTGACCAGGCTTAACTCCGCCCAGTTCCGCTCGGTACCGTTTATTTCCGTGGGTGACGTGCGGGGAGGCGATGAACAGGTCGTATATAAAGACAATCGGGTTTACCGGAAACTTTGCTTTAAGGAAGGCCGCCTGGTGGGTTTCATCATGGTGGGCCGCGTGGACCGGGCCGGAGTATATACTGCTTTAATTAAACGGCAAAAGCAACTGCCGGGGCGGCTGAAGGACAGGCTGGTTGACGGAACCGTAACCGGTGCCGATATAGCGGGATTAAAGTAACGTAAGGAGGGATAAGGTGAAAGAGGTTTTAATCGACACGGAACGCTGTCTGGGCTGTCGCTCGTGTGAGCTGGCCTGCGCCGTGGCCCATTCGGAAAGCAAAAATTTATTCGGCGCGGCGGGTGAGAGCAAAAAACCTTTGAAGCGGATTTTTGTCCACCAGGCAGGGGGCAAAAAGATTCCGCTCAACTGCCGGCATTGCGAGGAGGCCCCCTGCATCGACGCCTGTATTGCCGGGGCCATGCACCGTACCGCCGGCGGCGTGGTGACCAACGTGGACGGGCCGGCGGAATGCACGGGCTGCTGGATGTGTGTCATGGTTTGCCCGTACGGGGTTATTCGCGGTGAAATCGACCGGCGATTGGCCTTGAAGTGCGACCGCAACTGTTTGGATGCCGGGGGCGAGCCGGCCTGTGTGCATGCCTGTCCCACCGGGGCGCTTAAATTTGTCGAAGTTGATGACTTTAGCCGGGGGAAAAGAGAACGTTTTTTAGAGTCGCTGGGCATTTAAATTTTTAAGGAGGGATGATACGGGATGCCGGACAAAAGCGTTGACCAATCAACAATAAAAATGATTAAAAAAGCAAAGAGCGACGGCGTGGAAACGGTTTGGGACCGGCTGGCCGCCCAGGAGCCGCAGTGCGGTTTCGGGCAACTGGGCATTTGCTGCCGGAACTGCAACATGGGGCCATGCCGGATTGACCCGTTTGGGGACGGGCCGCCCCGGGGGGTGTGCGGGGCGGATGCCGACACCATTGTGGCCCGCAACCTGGTCAGGGCCATTGCCGCCGGGGCTGCGGCGCACTCAGACCACGGCAGGGGGATAGCTTCCACGCTGCTGGCCTCGGCCAGAGGTGACGCCCCGGATTACCCGGTCAAGGATGAAGCGAAGTTAAAGGCGCTGGCCGGCGAGTTCGGTATTGCCACGGACGGGCGTTCCGTTTCTGAGATCGCGCTGGATTTAGCCGGGCAAGTGCTGGAAGAATTCGGCACATTAAAGGGATCGCTGCAATTCATCAACCGGGTGCCCGGGAAGAGAAGAGCGTTATGGGACGAGCTGGGAATAACCCCCCGGGGTATAGACCGGGAAGTGGTCGAAAGCATGCACCGCACCAATATCGGGGTTGATAATGATTATGTCAACCTGATTCTGCAGGGGATGCGCACGGCCTTGAGTGACGGTTGGGGCGGTTCGACCGTGGCCACCGAACTGTCCGATGTTCTTTTCGGTACTCCGAAACCGGTTAAAGGTTCCTGCAACCTGGGTGTCTTAAAGGAAGACCACGTTAATATCATCCTGCACGGGCATGAGCCGACACTTTCCGATATTATTGTTCATGCCGCCCGGGATCCCGGGCTGTTGCAAGAAGCCAGGGAAAGAGGGGCCGTGGGGATCAATGTCTGCGGTATGTGTTGCACGGGCAACGAAATATTGATGCGGCACGGCGTGCCCGTGGCCGGCAATTTCCTGCAGCAGGAGCTGGCCATTGTAACCGGCGCCGTGGAAGCAATGATTGTGGATATCCAGTGTATCATGCCTTCCCTGGCCCAGGTGGCGAAGTGTTATCACACCAAGATCATTTCCACTTCGCCAAAGGCCAAATTCCCGGGAGCGGAGCACGTGCCCTTTGATGAACATAACGCCATGGATGTGGCTAAAAAAATTGTGCGCGTTGCCGTGGAGAATTACTCAAACCGCATGGTGTCTAAAATTAATATTCCGTCCGATCAGATGGAATACATGGCGGGGTTCAGCGTCGAGGCCATTCTTGAAGCCTTGGGCGGTTCGCTGAACCCGCTGATCGACGCCGTCAAATCCGGGGCGATTAAAGGTATTGTCGGGGTTGTTGGCTGCAACAATCCCAAGTACAAGCAGGATTACAGCCATTTAACCTTCGTCCGGGAGCTGATCAAAAATGATATCCTGGTGGTTGGTACGGGCTGTGCGGCCATTGCCTGTGCCAAGGACGGGCTGCTGCTGCCGACCGCGGCCCGGGAAGCGGGCGATGGGTTGCGCGGCGTTTGCCGGAGCCTGAATATCCCGCCGGTTTTGCACATGGGTTCATGCGTGGACATCAGCCGTATTTTGACGGTGGCCGCGGCAATAGCCAACGCCTTGGGCGTTGATATTTCGGACCTGCCCCTGGCCGGCGCGGCACCCGAATGGATGTCCGAGAAGGCCGTTTCCATCGGCACCTACGTCGTAAGTTCAGGTATTTTCACCATTCTGGGTACCGTCCCTCCGGTTTTGGGCAGCAAAAACGTAGCCGAATTGCTTACCAGCGGCGCCGAAAGGGTAGTGGGGGCGGTATTCGCCGTGGAAGAAGACCCGGTGGCTGCGGCGAAACTTGCGGTGCAACATATCGCCGCGAAAAGAAACTCCCTGGGATTGGATGAATAAAACACGGGGAATTTCCACCGGGAGCTGAATTAATGAAACAATAAAAGCGACAAGCTGGTTGCCGGCCAGCTTGTCGCTTTTGGCTATCCCCGGTCCGCGGGTTCCGTTTTGACGGCGGGCCTGAACATGTCCAGGATACCCAGGAGTATGTGGGCCAGGCCGAAACCCAGTATGCCCGCTCCCCAGTAACCGCCGACGTACCAGCCGATTAACGCGATAATTACACCCAAACCGGCCACAATCCAGCTGGTGGTATTACCCTGCATTTGACCGCCTCCTGTAGCTTATTTATTTAAATAGAATGTACCTTTGCCGGGGTATTTATACATGGTGCTATTATTTTCTTGTCCTTTTTCTAATATCATTCACAATGGAATAAGCCACGTGTATCGGAAAACCTCCCCAGCAGCCGTACGGTGAAATCGGTATCCCCCGCAAGGTGCAGGGAGCCGGCGGGGAGGTTGACGTTTTCCATGGCGCAAGATAATTCACCCCGGGAAGTAATTCTCCGGGGTGTTGAAAAAACCTTTTAAAAAAATTTTTTCAATATAAATGCGAATATGAAAATTATAGTCCGGGCGCCGCACCGGACCAGTTGACTAGCAAGTCTTTTGCAAGTTTTCCGCCTGCTTTTGCCGCTTGTTGTATGCTTCCTCCGCATAATCGGTGGAAACAAGGTACAAAT
Source organism: Desulfallas sp. Bu1-1 (assembly GCF_015594625.1). GTDB lineage: Bacteria > Bacillota > Desulfotomaculia > Desulfotomaculales > Desulfallaceae > JADNRQ01. The sequence goes on from NZ_JADNRQ010000001.1 coordinate 477,519, forward strand.
TTACCCACAGGTCATGCTCGTTGCTTTTGCCGTCCAGCTCGTTGGCCAGGACCTTGAACTTTTTTTCAACACGATCCTTGAAAGAAGAAAATTCAACCAGTAAGTCAACTACTTCGCGCTGGCTATATGTTGCCCCGTCCTTGAGTATTTTGGCCACACCCCTCACCCCCAGAAATTTTCCACGCCTGTATACCAAATTATAATATAACTGCCAAATTGTGTTAAGGGGGGTTAATTGTCTATTTTCCCGGGAAAAAGTTGAGTCAAGTCATAGGGCCCCGAAGGGCCCTTTTATGTTACTCAACTCAATTTAAATTTGCTTTAGAATTGGGGATTCTGGCCATACTGGCTTAGCCCGGTCTGGTAGTTTTGGTCGTACATGCTTTGAGCCGGCTGGGCTTGGAAGCTCTGGCCGAGCAGGTTTTGAGTGGCCTGATTCATGCGGTTTTGCAGAGCCTGCTGGGCTTGCTGGCTGATTTGCTGGTTTTGCGCGTAACTTTGGGCGTAATTTTGATTTTGAAGCTGGTTTTGGAACTGGCCGCTATACCCCTGGGTTAAATTTTGCTGGCCTGTCCATCCCAAACCGCCAAGCGGTTGACTTTGAGTCTGGGCGTAACCCCATTGCCCGGGTGTAATATAAGCGCTGGTCATTTGTCCGGTCCCGAAACGCTGTTGTTGGAACGGTATAGCTGAAGTATAGATGGGTTGGTTTTGCAGGGTTGTGCCGTAAGTTCCGGTCCACCCGGGTGTATACTGCGCTCCAAATGTTCCGAACTGCTGGCCGAAACCGGCATAACCTGTTCCCGGCTGGAACATGTTTTGAGCTATGGACTGGGTAACTTGCTGCGCAATGCTGCTGACGCTGTTCAGATCGTTTGAAAGCTGGCTGCACAGTTGCTGAATGCGCTGTAATTGCTGGGTTGCGTTGACCTCGTGCTGTTGCAGGCGCTGCAGTTGTGCCGCGTTGCTTTGCTCAAACTGCTGTAGTTGGGAGGTCATTTGGGAGATATTATTCACTTCCTGGCGCAGTCTTTGAATTTGCTGTTGCAGTTGGTAGATCTGATCCATTAATTTACCCCCTTGGCATTGTTTTTATTTTGACTTCAGGCATATTATGTTCCAAAATGTGTTTAATATTAGAGGGATTTGTTGGAAAATGCTTATAGGTTCAATCCTTGGTGATTCCGTAGAGTGAGTGCCACCCGGTAGGACTCAGGACAAAGCCCTGAATATTACGAGCGGTGGCGGCATGGTGTACGCTGTGGCTGAGCACCACCCAGGGGGTGTCCCGGTGAATGATTTCCTGGGCCCGGTAGTACAGTTCCCGCCTGATTTCGGGATCGGTGGTATTACGGGCACTGAGTAACAACGTATCCAGCTGGTCATTATGGTAGCGGGTGATGTTCATCCCGCTTTTAATCTGGCTTTGGGCCAGCAAGGTGAACAAGAAATTATCGGGGTCGCCGTTATCGCTGATCCAACCGTACAGGAAGGCGTCGCCTTCCCGGCGATCGAGCGCCTGCTTGAATTCCCGCCAGGGGTAGGATTTAATTTTCATGTTAATACCGGCTTCGGCCAGGGAACGGGCCAGGGCATCGGCTAGTTTTTTTCCGCCCCCGGGGCTGTAGGGACGCGAATCGTTATAGGTAACCAGCGTAAAGGATAAACCGTCACCGAAACCGGCTTCCCGCAACAGCCGGGCGGCCCCGTCCGGGTCGTAGCTCTCCCGGGTGAGATCCGGATTGTAGCCCGGCACTGTTGGGGGCAGCGGCCCCAGGGCGGGGCGTACCTCGTGTGGCCACAGTTCGTTGAAAATTTTTTCGCGGTTCAGGGCCAGGGCAACCGCTCTGCGCACGGAGGGCCGGTTAAACGGTTTTTGGTCGGTGTAAAAACCCAGGTAGCAAATGTCCAGCCCGGTGGCCCTGAATACCGGATATCCTTCAAGCCGGAGCCGGGCCGTATGGATAAAAGTAAGATCAAGGGCGATGTCGATTTGACCCTGAAGTAACTGCTCAGTTCTTTGTTCCGCCCCCGGAACGGTAATAAACAAAATTTCTCTGGCGGCAGGGGCCGGTTGCCAGTAATTGTGGTTGGCTTTCAATAGTATCCCGTTACCGGTTTTCCCGGCCGGAATGAACGGCCCGGTGCCTGCCGGGTGTAAGCCCAGGTTGTCGCCGTATTTTTGGATTGCCGTTGGGCTGACCAGCGGCGCTGCCAGCGGCATGGCCAGGTTATTTAAAAATGGAGCGTAGGGGTATTTTAAATGAAGTTTTACGGTGTAATTGTCCACAACCTCCACCCGGTCCAGCGGGGCGAACACGAAATCCGCGTAAGTAGTTACGCCGCCCGGCTTCCTGTTCAGTTGCCTTTCAAAATTAAACTGCACCGCCCGGGCGTCAAAGGGCGTGCCATCATGAAATCTAACATCCCGGCGCAAGTTGAACGTCCAAGTCATGCCATCACCGGAAACTTTCCAGGAACTGGCCAGGCAGGGCTCAACCATGGCGGTGCCTGGTTTGAAGCGCACCAGCCCTTCGTAAACATTGCTGATGACCCGGGCCGATCCCGTGTCGGCAACCGCCCGGGGGTCCAACTCCCGAACATCGTATTCCTGGGCGACCACCACCCGGCCGGCGGCGGCCGGCCCGGTTACGGGCAGTTCAAGTGCATGATCCTTCCCGGGTCTTTTATTTTGGGCCAGTGCTATCATTACCGTTACACAAAGTAAAAATACAAACAAAACGTTTAGCTTTTTGGCCATTTAAAAGACACCCCTTGTAGCTGCAAGTATTAATACCATTAATAATAAATTCTGTAAAAATAAGTAAATATCCTTTTTAATTAAAAAATATAGCGTATGGCCGGGCCGTTTGCCGGGAAATGTTATTATCGCCGGTAAAAGGGTTACGGTTTTGTTTAGCGAACTTTTAAAGGATTTATTTAGTAAACTCGGGGAGGGAGTATTTTTGCGGGTAAGATTCGGGCCGGCGGGAAATTCCGACTCCTTTTACGAAGCGGGTTACAAGTCTTCCCTGGACATGCCCGGTTGGCTGGCGAAGATGGGACTCAGCGCTTACGAATACCAGTGCGTCAGGGGGGTGCATATCAAGGAGGACACGGCGCGACAGCTTGGTGAGGCCGCCCTGAAGCACGACATTTCTTTAAGTATTCATGGCCCTTACTATATCAGCCTGGCTGCCACCGATCCGGGGATTAAGGACAAAACCCGGAAACATTTTTTGGATTCCCTGCGCGCCGCCCGGTGGATGGGCGCGCACCTGGTGGTGTTTCACCCCGGAGGCGGGGTCAAGGAAGACCGGGCCGCCGCCCTGAAACGGGCCAGGGAACACCTGGCGGAGCTGCTGGAGATGGCGGAAGCCGAAGGCCTGGGGAATATCAAGGTGGCTCCCGAAACCATGGGTAAACCGTCCCAGCTTGGCAACCTGGATGAAATTCTGGAGCTGTGCACGCTGGGGACAAAGGTTGTGCCCGCTGTGGATTTCGGGCACCTGCACGCCGCCGGGGTGGGCGCCTTGACAGGGGAAGAAAAATTTGCCGCGGTGCTGGACCGGATCGGGGAGGTACTTGGCCCCGAAGCGGTCAGGCGGTTGCATATTCACTTCAGCCCGGTTGAATTTACCAGGGCTGGGGAAAGAAGACACCGGACCACCCTGGACGAAGGGTACGGACCAGATTTTACCTGCCTGGCCAGGCTGATCCACGAGCGGGGCATGACGCCCACAATTATATGTGAGTCCGCGGGACGCCAGGCCGAGGATGCGCTGGTGTACCGGCAAATATACCAGAGTGTCTCCGGCAGACATTGTGCCGAAAAATAACAGCCGGGTTAGGACCGCGTTTAGTGTGTCACTCACCCCGGAATCGCCGGATCGCTTGCCACCGGCGACCAAAAAGGGTACCCCGCGAGGTACCCTTCGGTTGGTTTGCTTTAGACGCATGCAGGTCGAGGTGAATGAGCCCCTTTCCTTTAATGTACCTCCACATCCCGGGCGCCGTTGCGCCGCAGGGTGTCGGCGGCATCGTTGATCCTGTTGGCGCTGGTGCGCACGGACACCAGGATATTGCCCTGCTTGACTTTCTCTTCGTAAAACTTGCCCCGTTCCTGCGGAATGCCCCAGTCTATCAGCCCGCCGGCGATTCCTCCGGTGGCAGCTCCGGAAAGCAGCCCGGCGATAGGTCCGGCGGCAATCAGTGGGCCAATGCCGGGGATAGCCAGCGCGCCTGCTCCGACTGCCAGCCCGGCCAGCCCGCCGATTACTCCGCCGGTGGCCGTGCCATCGGCGACGTTATCGGTGCCCATGGTGGTAAATTGATTTTTTTGCCGTTCTCCCTCGTCCCGGGCCACAACGGAGATATCCCTGTCAAAACCCTTGCCGCGCAGTTCCCCCACCGCTTTTTCGGCTTGATCGCGGCTGGGGAAAGTGCCGAGTACTGTTTTCATAATCTAGAACCTCCTTTGTGTTATCCTTCCTTAATTTTTCACCATTTTGACCGGTCTATTCACAGGTAAAAATATTTTTTAGGGAAGTGCTTGGCAATCAGTTTATTTTTGGATCAATTTTGATATAATATAACGTGTTGTTTGGCAAATCCAGTTAGTAAGGAGAATCCAACCATGTTGCCCACACCAAAAAAGTATTTTTTGACGGCTGCCGCAGCGGAAGGGAAAACTGAACTGACCGCCTTTGACAATGCCTTATTGGCCGGCGGAATAGGTAATATCAACTTGATCAGGGTTAGCAGCATATTGCCCCCGGGTGCGGAGTATGACCCGGATATGCAGATTCCACCGGGTTCCCTGGTCCCTACTGCTTATGGCTACGTTTGCAGCGACGTGCCGGGAGAATTGATCGCCGCAGCAGTGGGGGTGGGGCTTTCCTCCGATACTTTCGGGGTAATTATGGAATTTGCCGGGCGGGCGAGCCGAGAAGAAGCAGAAAAGCGGATCGAAGCGATGCTCCGGGAAGCTTTTGCGACCCGCGGTTTGGAGTTGAAGGATATCAAAATTGCCGCCGTGGAACACCGGGTGGAAAAGGTAGGTTGCGCGCTGGCTGCCGTACCTTTGTTTTATTAATGTCTTTTGAAGGAGGGGTTTAATTGGAGGTATGGTTCACCGAAGATCAAACCAAGGACCTGCGTATCAGTGTTCGCGTTAAGGAAGTGCTGTTCAGTGGGCAATCGCCTTTTCAGAAAGTGGCCGTGTATGATACGGTGGAGTTCGGCCGCTTGCTGGCCCTGGATAATATTATTCAAACAAATATCAGGGACGAGTACGTTTACCATGAAATGCTCACCCACGTTGGTCTCAATACCCATCCCAATCCGAAAAAAGTACTGTTGATTGGCGGCGGAGACGGTGGTTCAGTCCGGGAAATCGTGAAACACGACAATGTGGAGAAAGTTGTACACGTGGAAATTGATCAGATGGTCATTGATGTGGCCAAAAAATTTTTCCCCGAGTTGAGCGTTGGGTTCAACGATCCCCGGGTGGAGATACTGGTGGACGACGGCGTCAAACACGTAAAAGAAAATAAGAATACTTACGACGTAATTATGGTGGACTCCCCCGATCCCATCGGCCCGGCAGTGGGGTTGTATGGCGACGATTTTTATCGCAACGTGCACGAGGCGCTGCGGGAGGACGGGCTGCTGGTGGCCCAGACCGAATCGCCCCATTTCAACAGGGATCTGATTGCCCGGGTGCATGCCACCCTTAAGAATATATTCCCGCTGGTCAGGATGTTCTGGGCGGTGGTGCCCACTTATCCCGGCGGGGCCTGGACCTTTACCCTGGCCTCCAAAAAATATGACCCCCTGGCCGTGGATATGGATAAGTTCCCCGCGCTGAAAACCAAGTGGTACTCGCCGGAAATTCACAGGTCGGCCTTTGTGCTGCCCCCTTATTTTCAGGAATTGGTGACCGGCTGATTTTTAGCCGGCGCGGTACAATAGATCCACGGGCGTGGATAACGGCTTCAGGATCCATTGTGATCCGGCCGGGCGCGCCCGTGGATTCCACCGTAAACATTAGGTGAGCGAGTTTTCGGGTCTTACAGCGCATCCAGGGTAAAATTCTCATGATAAAATTTATAAAAGGCCAAAAATTTCATTTGACATGATGGTAAATCTTTTGTATACTTATCATTGTCAACGGCGCGAGGCAATAAAAAGCCCGGTCCGGTGAAGGAAGTTAAATCGCGGAGCTGTGGTGTAGCGGTCTAACATGCCGGCCTGTCACGCCGGAGATCGCGGGTTCGATTCCCGTCAGCTCCGCCAAATATAAATGCCACGGTAGCTCAGTTGGTAGAGCAGAGGACTGAAAATCCTCGTGTCGGCGGTTCGATTCCGTCCCGTGGCACCAGGATAAGTTCAATATGCGGAAGTAGCTCAGTGGTAGAGCATCGCCTTGCCAAGGCGAGGGCCGCGGGTTCGAATCCCGTCTTCCGCTCCAGTAATAAAAGGATTCCGGAGAATTAAGCTTCTCCGGAATCCTTTTTGGTGCCAGTTAAGCCATCGCGTATCTAACTCACTTTATAAATTTTCCCTCTGCTTTATTTGAGCATCCAGAGTTTTAATCTTAAACCGGGCAGGAGGGTAGTTTATTTTACTTTGGCGACATATTGGCTACGGGAAATTAGCAGCAATTACCCTTGACTGGGTGGCGGCAATTTGTTATTATAATAAACACGCACGGCAAAGTTAATCATTTAAGGCGACATAGCCAAGTGGTAAGGCAGAGGACTGCAAATCCTTTACTCCCCGGTTCGAATCCGGGTGTCGCCTCCAGTATTACAGCGAAGAGGGTTTCGGGATATTTCATCCCGGGGCCCTCTTTCGTTTTGCGCAGGTTGTGCTGGGGATCTGGAGGATTATTGTAGAACAAGCATAAATTTAACTCATAGATTATTTTCTAACGCCCTTAGTAATAATAAGCCTGCTGCTAAAAAACGCCCCCAGAGCTGCAAGTACCGCTGCCAAAAGAAAGGCCCCGGTAAAGGATGAAGTGTGTTCTTTAACATACCCCGCAATAATAGGTCCCAGCACCTGTCCAAACCCGAAAACGAACGTAATCAAGCCGAGAACGGCCGGGGCACGCTTGGCGTCGCTGATATCACCACAGCAAGATGCAGCCAGGCCGGGTATGCTCCAGGCGGTCAACCCGTAAAGAATAGCGGGCAACCATAGTAAAAACCCTGTTGAAAATTTAAACAAAAGTAAAGTATAGCATAATGCCTGAACTAAAAAAACTGTAATCAATATCGAGCGGCGCCCAAACTTGTCGGATAGTATTCCCCACACCACGCAACTACCGATGCTTAACATACCCACCGTTCCCCAGATACTTCCGGCCAGCTCCTCTGTGCATTTAATCTCATTTATTAAAAAAGTAACTAAAAACGTTGCCGTTATGATATAGGAAAACCCAAAACAAAAGTATAAGGCGGCCAGCCAGGGAACACCGTTAATTCTTAACAAGTCCTTTACCCCCGGGGGGTTGGAAGTTGTTGTCTCTTCTTGCGCCATTTTGAAGCCCACCCCTATGGGCATCAGGTTCTTTTCCGAGGGGTGGTTCCGCAATACCAACCAGGAAGCGATACCAACAAGGATAACAATCCCGCCCAGGATAAACCAGTTATACCGCCACCCTGCCTCCTGAAAGGCTTCATTAACATAAGGAACCACCCAACCCGTAAAAGCAATGGCCAGGCCCGAACCTCCCACCAGAAACCCCGTAGCCATTCCCCGGCGGGTGGGTGCAAACCAGGCTGATGCCAGGCCCATCACGGAAACGTTGCTTCCCGCACTGCCGACCCCGGTAAGAAAACGCGTCAAGGCAGCTTGATAAGGGCCGTGCACCAAGCCGGTCAATATCATGGTCAAACCGGTCCACAAAAGGGCAATTGCTATTATTGCCCGTGGCCCGAACCTGGTGGCCAGCAGACCTGCGATCAAGGCGCTGATAAAATAACCGAACATATTTGCAGAAGCAATGAAACCGGTCTGGTTATGGGTTAAATTTAAACTTTGCTGCATGGACGGCAAAATCATTCCATACCCGAAACGGGCCAGGCCCAACGCACCGGCAACTACAAAAATGCCCATCACCAGTATTGTCCAACCGTAATGAATACTCGCGAACCTTCCCGCCTTAAATTGGGACCTGCCGGGCTCCATGTTCTCATTCTCCTTACTTAGATGGTATTTCAAAAATTACAACCAGGGTAATTATACCAAAAAAGTTTTAGCAAGAATGTATTGGAATAAAATTATATGGTAAACTTAATACCGGAACAGGGGTGAAGAAAATGGAAGATAAGCAAATTAAAATCTGCCCAAGGTGTAACAGGCAATTCGAAGGTTTATGGACCGCAAGCAGGAGGGATAACCGGCATATTTGCGATGATTGCTTAAAAAACGAAGTTGTTGAGGATTTCTATAACAACTGCCTGCTATAACCACCGGCAGTTTACTTAAACATTGGAGGGGATGCAAGTGAAAAAGAGCCTGGGTGCCAAAACCATACTTTATCCAACGCCTGTTTTGATTGTCGGTACTTATGACCAAAAGGGCAAGCCGAATGTGATGAACGCCGCCTGGGGAGGTATTTGCTGTTCGGTCCCGCCGTGTATTTCTGTTTCGCTCAGAAAAGCTACTTACACCTACGAAAACATTATGGCGAGAAAGGCCTATACAATAAACATCCCTTCGGAAGACTATGCGAAAGAGGCGGATTATTTTGGTTTAGTTTCAGGCCGGGATGTCGACAAATTTGCCAGGTCCGGTCTGACGCCCGTCAAAAGCGACCTGGTAGATGCTCCGTATATAGCGGAGTTTCCGTTAATTTTAGAATGTAAGGTCATTCATATCTTTGAAATCGGACTGCATACACAATTCATCGGGGAGGTTATGGATGTTAAAGCCGATCCGGCCATACTTGGGGAAAACGAGGTTCCGGTGATGGAAAAATTAAAACCCATGCTGCATGCTCCGGAAATCAGACATTATTACGGTGTGGGTAAAGATATTGGGGCCGCGTTTTCCATCGGGAAAGAAATTAAAAACAGATGATTTCTTGTGGGCAAGTTTGCATTGGGCGGTGGAAGGGATTGCGGAACACTCTTATTGAGTGTTTCATTTATTTTTTGTAGTATGATAAAAGGATAAAAGGGTGAAAGTGGAGAAAGGTGGTTATATAGTTGGGTAACGGGGATGCAAATAAAATGAAAAATGGCAGTGCCGTTAAAAATAACGACGCTGGTAAGGCGCGCATGGAAAAAGACGCTTTGGCCAAGCTTTTGGGAATTGAGCTGCTTGAGATGGAACCAGGTTACGCCAGGGCGGTGATGAAGGTAACGCCGGAGTTGCTCAACGGAGCGGGTGTGACTCACGGCGGCGCTATTTTTACCCTCGCCGACGTGGTTTTTGCCGCCGCCAGCAATGCCCATGGCCCGGTGGCGCTGGCATTAAACGTAAACATCAATTTTTTAAAGGCTACCACTGAGGGTGCCGTTCTTACCGCCACTGCCCGCGAGGACAACCTGACCAGAAAGACCGGCCTCTATCGCATGGAAGTCAAGGACGAAAGCGGCAGAACGGTTGCCCTGGCGGAAGGCCTGGTTTATCGCATGAGCGGGGACGGCAATTCATGATGATTTTCAAGAGCTACTCGTTTTTACGAACTCTTTTTAAAACCGCCCGGAGATGAAATTCAGCGGCCGCCAGTTCATAAATGGCCGCGTCTATCTTATCCGGCGTGCTGGCATTGTTAAACCGATGCTCATTCATACATGGCGCCTATATTTATTTTGTCGTAAATCATATCATGTTATTATTGAATTTTTGATTGGATCCCAATAGGTATTGTTCATAAAAAATGGGGGCATTTTGCCCCCGGTTTCAACTTATGCCCCGTAATTTCTAAGAATGGCTTCGGCCGCCGCCAGGCCCAATACGTCGTTGGACCCGTCTTCAATCAGTGCCGACCTGGTATCGCGGAACAATTTTTCAATATGGTACTCCTTGCTGACCCCGTACCCTCCGAAAAGCTGCACCGCTTCGTGGGCCACCTCGAAAGCCGCCTGGGTGCAGTAAACTTTTGATGCGATGGAGTATTCCGTGCGGGGTGGAGTGTTGCTCAGGTTATAAACCATCGCCTTGCGGGAGATGGCCCGGCAGGTTTCAACCTTCATGAACATTTCGAAGAGTTTTTTCTGCACCAGCTGGTGCTCGCAAAGGAGTTTCCCACCCTGCACCCGTTCCCTGGAATAGGTCAGGGCCTCCTCAAAAGCCGCCCGCGCCACTCCGGTGAAAAACGCGCCCATGCAGGCGTTGGCCGTGGCCAGGGTCATATCCAGCATGGCCTCGTAGGTATCCGGCTCCGCCACCATGCACCAACCCGGGATGCGCACATTGTCGAAAATGATCTCCCCCTGGGGCAATTCGCGCTGTCCCAGCTTGTTCAGAGGTTTGCCTCTGGAGATGCCGGGCAAGTCGAGCGGGATGATGGCGATGCCGCCGCCGGCCATGCCCATGGACTGGTCGATATTTAAGAATAGCAATGCGTGCGTGGCATGGGTGCCGTTGGAAACCCAGGCCGACTTTTGACCGTTGATCACCCACCCGTCGCCCTCCCGCCGGGCCCTTACATTTCCGGTAATCTTGGGATCGTGGAAATATGGGGTGCCGGCCACCAGCATGTCCGAACCGTGGTCGGGCTCGGTGATGGCCCAGCAGCCGATGAAATTGCAGCCGGTATCGTTGACAAAGGGCTCAACGATATTTTTAATCAAGGCGTCTTCCCCGATTAAAGAGGCAAAGAAGGAGGGGAAGGTGTCAACCCCCAGGGAAACCGCAAAGCCTGCGCTGCCCCAGGCAATTTCCTCCCAGAAGATGTGCAGTTCCAGGGGAGACAGGCCCATGCCTCCGAAATGTTCCGGTATAAACACGGTGTGGTAGCCCAGTTTTTTCATTTGCCCCATGACGTCCCAGTAGATGGACTCCTTTTTTAAAACGTCCCCGGGGTCGGCCAGGGCATCCAGTTGGATGGCGGCCGGGCGAATGACCTCTTTGGCAAATTTGTGCACCGCTTTTTTCAGCGCTATCTGCTCATCGGTCAAATTCATATCCAGTTCCAAGTATTCCATGGGACTAACCCCCTATTGATTTAATGTAATCGTTAAATTTAAAAACGTTGGCGGCATCGGGATGGAACTGCTCCCTGAGCAGCCGGTCCAGGTTCTTTTCGGAAACGGTTTTGGGAATTTCGTCGACGCACTGGATGTAAGAGGGCACGGCGTTTTTCTCCAGCCCCCTGATACAGGCTTCAAACAGCGATTGCGGGTCGAGCGCGCGTCCTGGAAAGGGCACCACTGCCGCCACCAGGTCGCTTTCCCCGGGGGCTCCGCTGGCGGCTGGAATGCCGTAAACGCAGACCTCCGAAACGTCCGGGTGTTCGGCCATCACCTTTTCCACGTAATCCGGTTGGATAAAATCACCCTGTCGCCTGATGCCCCCGCCCTTACGGAAGTCAAAGAAAAACCAGCCGTCTTTGTCCATGTGGCACATATCGCCCGTGCGTAGCCAGCCGCCGCGGGTCTTTTCCTGGGACGCCCGCGGGTTGCCGTGGTATTCCACGGTGGTTTCCCCCTGCACCATCCTGCAGATCAATTCACCGATCTCTCCCGGGGCGCACTCGGTATCGTCTTCCCGCACCACCTTCATTTCCATCAGGCCGGGCAGAGGCTTGCCGAACGACCCAACCGGGCCCTGACCGGGCGGTTTGTGGGCGAATCCTCCTTCAACGGCGCCGTACCACTCGTGAATCTGCACGTTGAAACGCTTTTCAAAGGCCTCCCAGATGGCGACGGGCGTTCCCGCGCTCAGCACCTTGCGTACCGGGTTATCTCCGTCGTTTTCCCGGGCGGGCTCGCTGTAGATGCCCATCATCATCCCGCCCAGCAGCGAGAAGGTGGTGCAGCCGTACTTGCGGCAGATGTCCCAGATCCGGCTCTTGGTGAAGTTGCGGCTGAACACGGCCCGTATTCCCAGGCCCAGGGCGGGCATGAGGGTTACCGCCTGGGCGTTGCCGTGGGTGAAGGAAAGACCGGTGTAGAGGATGTCATCGTCCGTGTACTGCCAGACGAGCTTGGCCAGTAAATTGTAAAGCATTAGCCTGTCCTCCGCCACCCGCACCCCCTTGGGGTTGCCGGTGGTTCCCGAAGTATAAATTATTTCCAGTGGCACCTTGGGGTCGTTTTTGGGCCGGTCCACCGGTCCCGGGTCCGGCCCGGCCAGAAGTTCGTTCAGGCTGGGGTAGAGGTCGCTGACGGGTTCATCAAAGCCGGGTTTATACATGACCCCGATGACCTTGAGACCGGGCAGGTTGGCGAGTACAGGCTCCACCTGGTCGATTAATTCGTTGGCGAAGATGATTCCCTTGGCGCCCGAGTTCGACAGTTGGAACCGGAGTTTATCCCCCTTGGAGCGCGGGTCGATGGGGACCAGTACCGCGCCGGTCATGGACGCCGCAACCATGCTGTACACAAATTCCGGGTGGTTGCGCATGACCAGGGCAAAGGTATCGCCCTGTCCGATGCCGTTTTGCAGCAGCGCATGCGCAATTTTGCAGCCGTTGGCAAAGATGCCGGCGTAGGTTATTACCTCGTCGGGATATGTTCCGTTTTCAAAAGTAAGCAGCGGAAAATCCGGTTTCTCTTCCACCTTTTTGGCTATCTCGGTGGCCAGTATTCCTCCAACATTCTGAGCCATTGCGGTTCCTCCTTGCAACGTAACTATTCCTTGGGCAGACCGTATTTTGCACAGAGTTTGGGGTAGTTTTCGTAGTTGGGTCCCAATAGCGGAAGCAGTTTCATTACCTTGTCCATCGAACCCTTGCTGGTGATCAGCCGCTTGGCCATGGCGGCCGGCAGGGTAATTTGTTTCAACCAGAATTTATGGGCGATATCAGCCGCCAGGTTCATTTCCACGTCTGCCTTAAAGTTCTGGTCGCCGGTTTTCACTCCATCCGGGGTGATCCACAGCGTCCCGTCCGGGTCGGTCAGATTGTACTTGACCGTCAGCCCGGCTTGCTTCATTTTGGGCCCGCTTTCCGGGTGCTCCAGCAATCCCGTCCAAAGTTCACCTAGCACCTCATACATTTGAGCGGTATTTTTAAAAACTCCCATGGTCAAAACCTCCTTTTGGGGTTGCTTGATTTGACAGTGTTAATCTTATTGGCGATTGGCTTTCTCAAAAATGCCGATCACCATGGCGGCCTCCTCAAGGCCGATGTTGCCGCCGCCGTTTTCAACAAGGCCCAGGCGGGCGCCCTCCACCTGGCGCGGGCCGGCCTCGCCGCGTAGTTGGACGACAATTTCGTAAATCATGGCCAGGCCCGAGGCGCCGATGGGGTGTCCCCGCGATTCCAGGCCGCCGGAAGTGTTGACGGGGATCCTGCCCCCCAGCCTGGTGGCTCCGGATTCGGCGAACGGCCCGCCTTCACCCCTGGCGCAGAAGCCCAAAGCCTCGGTTTGGTGCAATTCACCGAAAGCGGTGGCGTCGTGTACCTCGGCCACGTTGATGTCCTCGGGGCCCACGCCCGCAAGGTTGTAAGCCCGGCGCGACAGGCGGACGCTGATTTCCTCGTCTTCCGAAGGCCGGTCCATGCCCGAACCCAGGACACAGGCCCTCACCTTGACCGGCCGGGGGGCGGCGAGCTTGTTCAGGAACGCCCGGGAGCAAAGCACTGCCGCCGCCGCGCCGTCACCCACCGGGGAGCACATCGAGCGGGTCAGCGGGTAGGAAACCGGCACGTCCGCCAGCACTTCTTCCACTGTCATGTTCTTTTGGATCTGGGCCAGCGGGTTCAGGCTGCCGTGATAATGGTTTTTGGCGGCGATGACGGCCAGCTGCCGCTGGGTGGTTCCGTATTTGGCCATGTGCAACCGGCAGGCGGAGGCGTATAAATCCATAAAGATGCTGCGGCCCTGGCCGGGCGGGGCCTGGTCTTCGGGGATCTTGACCGCCGCCTGCTTATCCTGTTCCATCAGGCTTCGGATTTGGGCCGCGGTGTTTTCCACATCCAGGCAGGAGGCATAGGATTTGAGGGCAAAGGCCTTGTCTTCGTGCGACAGTTTTTCCGCCCCGATGGCAAGGGCAACATCGAACATGCCCGAGGCAATGGCCGTATAGGCCAGGTAAAACGCGGTGGAAGCCCCGGCGCAGGCGTTTTCGGTATTGATTACCGGGATGCCCTCGATTCCCATGGGCCTCAACGCAACCTGGCCCTTTATGGAGTGCTGGTTGCTGTACAAGCCCCAGAAAGTATTGGAAAAATAGGCGGCTTCCAGGTCCTTCTTCCCAATGCCGGCGTCCCGTAGCGCCTTTTCGGTGGCCTCGGCGGCCATGCCCTTGATGGTGCCGTCCAGGTACTTGCCGAACCGGGTCATACCCACGCCGATCACATAAACGTCTCTCATAGGCGGTAATCTCCTTTACCGGTACTTGTATCCAGCGTTCCGGTGGTTTCTTCCGCTCACTTCGCAATTATCCTGATAATGTTTGTTAACGCTTACACAAACCTGCCGGGGCAATACTCCACGCCCTTTCGGGATCAAGCTCTGGGGCTGTGACGGGCTGAGCACCGCACACGGTGCTTCGCTCGCTCCAGAAAGCCACCGGATCGCCTGTCGAAGTGGTGATTTTTCACATTTTTTTTTTGATGGCGACGCTTGCGTCTTAGCTGTTTTTATACCGCGCCTCGATCTGGGGCCCGTATTTGGCGGTCAGTTCGGCCATTTCCATGATCACTTCGTAAAGCTTTTCCTCGGATTGTTCCTGGCGGCCCCAGGTAATCTGGTTGTTGGCTTCCCACCACCGGTCGGCGGCCTTGAACACCGGGCGGCCGCTTCCGGCAAAGGCCATGAAGTGAGTTGGAATACTGGCCAGCATGGTGTTGATGTGGTCTTCGTATTTAAACTTGCGGTGCATGATGTCGCGGCTGTACCAGACCATTTCCCGGCTGGGCCCCAGCGGCAAGCCCAGCACGCTGCTACACCCGGGCAGGTACCCCAGAGTTGCGGCGACGCCGCCGCTGGAGCCCTGGATCCGGTTGTCCACGTTGTACTGGCTGGCTGCGGCGCAGGCCCAGTCGCATGCGATGCCCAGGTCAAACACCTTCCAGTTGCAGCAGGGCCCGCCGCCAATTACCCCGGTGCCGCGGTTCTCTTTGGCGTACCTGTTAAATTCCGAGCAGGTGGCAAAACCGCAGGCGCCACAGTTCCAGTTCATTTCAGAAATCGTGGTCTCGGCCCCGATCAGCACCAGCACCGGGGGATTCCCGGCTTCGTAAAAATCCTTGAAGGTGGTATAGTCCCAGTAAACAAACTGGGAGACCTTGGCCAGTACACCCAGGCCCTCGATAATGGGTACGAGGTCTTCCCCGGTGATGATCTCCGCCTGTAGTTTAAGCCTGCCGGTTATCTGCGGCGCCTTATACGCGGCGTGAACCACGTGTTTGGCCACATCCAGCAGGTGCTCCCGGGCAATTTCCTTTCCGGTGTATCGTGCCATGGCTATTCCTCCTCGCTCTTTCTGGGTATCCACTTCCGGTAATCAAAGGTGGTTACCGTCCGCGGTGTTACGTACTGCTTGCGCGTGTTCTCCAGCACTTTGGTCATGTTGATCAGGTGGTAATCGGGGTTGATGTCCACGAACGGGTTCTTGGCCAGAGTGGCGATGCAAATTCCGGCCACCACGAACGACCGCCGGCAGTACCCCAGCTGCTGTCCTGCCAGGGATACGCTGATTAGCGGCCTTGCGTCCACAAGCAGTTGCGAGGCCATCCATAGTGCCGAACCGGCGGCGAAACCGAGGTCGCTGACTCTAGCCGAGCACAGGGGGCCCTTGATCAACGTATCCGACCGGCGGTCTGTGACGTCAACCAGCCCATATTTGGTGTTCTTTTTCTCGTAGAAATAGCTGCAGTCGGGCCTGCCGCCGCACATGCCGCAGCCGGCGTCCAGGGCGAATTCCCCGGCCAGGAGGTTGCCCAAGAAAATCACCGCGTCGCTTTCGCGCACCATTACCGCCTCGTATTTGAACATCTCTTCCCAGGCCCGGTTGGTGTAGGCCAGTTCCTCAATCTTTCTGGCCAGTTCTTCCTGCTCGTCCGGGCCGTAAACAATTTCCGCTTCCACCTGGCAGACACCGCCGGCAAACGGGGCGGTCAGAGCGGCATTGACCATCAACCTGGCGGCGAGGAGAGAACCTTCGCGCCTTCTTAAATCCTGGGGGGAATAGGGAGGGTATTCATGGATGTGCTCCCTGCCCCTGAAATCGTCATGTTTACCCAAAGCTTTCACCCCTTCTAGATTGAAAAATGGGAATATTCAAGCAATTAGTTTCTCGAAGTACCACCTCCCGGAGTTCCCTTACTTTAATTGGTTTAAAAATGCCCGCAGCGTAGATTGGTCTATTTGGTAACTTATTTAAAAGCAAACGCTGTGCCAATACGCTAATCCTTGTGAAAAAAGCGGGGTGAAAGGAATAATCGGGGAAAACAAACTTTGGCGATGCGTGGTGAGCCGGTGGTGATGTGGCTTTATGCCCGTAGTGTTGCGCAACGTTGCGGCAACACTACGCAAAATCTATTAGCGCCAAAGAGATAACGGCGCGCGTGGGTTGTTGAATGTATTAACCGTTTGAAAAAATAACGGCAAGATTTCCATTGCTGGCCCTTGCCGTTATTAAATCTGGATATTTAGGTTTTTAGATTCATGTTTTTAAGATCGTAAATATTAATACCATACTTTTTAATTTTGCGGTAAACCGTTGTACGGTTGATACCTAGCTGTTCGGCTGCTTTTGTTATGTTGCCGCCTGTACCCTTGATTGTCCTAATCATGAGCTCTTTTCCCGAAATGTCTTTATTATTTTCTGTTTTTAAACCCCGGGGTCCCCACTGTGCCAGTGTCTGGAGGGTGATTACGCTGTCTTCGGTCAAGGCCGCCAGCCGGTCCATCAGGTTTTTAAGCTCCCTGACGTTGCCCGGCCAGTGATATTCGAGCAGCGCCTGTCCGGCCTGGTCATCAATAACCATCGTGGCGCGGCCCAGCTTTGCCGCTGCTTCATTGAGAAAGAAGTCGGCCAGAAGGAGAATATCCAGTCCCCGTTCTTTTAATGGAGGGATTTCAATATTCACGCCGCTTAACCGGTAATACAGGTCCTCGCGGAATTTTCCCTGCTTTACAAAACCCTGGAGATCTCTACTGGTGGCCGCCAGAATCCTTACGTTAACCGGTACTGACGCGGCCGATCCCAGCCTGTATACGGATTTTTCTTCAATTACCCGCAGTAAACCCACTTGTACCTCGGCTGGCGCATCACCTATTTCGTCTAATAGTATTGTACCCCCGTCGGCCTGCTCAAAACGGCCTGGATGTCCCCGGCGTGACGCGCCGGTAAATGCCCCCTCGACGTAGCCGAAAAGCTCGCTGTAAACAAGTTCCCTGGGGATTGCCCCGCAGTTGACGGCCACAAAGGGGCCTTCGGACCGGTTGCTCTGGTGGTGAATGGCCCTGGCGAACATCTCCTTGCCGGTTCCGGTTGCACCAGTGAGCAGCACACTGAGGTCTGTTTTGGCCACCCTGCAAGCTGTATTGAGCGCCAGGAGAAAGGCGGGTGCGTTGCCCAAAATTCTCACCGGCCCCTGTTGCAAGGGGTTTTCCCGGATATAAAACCGGGCGGGCGGGTTCCCGGATTCCCGGCGGTCCTTTCTTATCGCAACTATTTTATTGTAGTCCGCCTCAATTAAACGGGCCACCGCCGCCACCCAACCGATGGTATGCAGGTGCAGGCTGCCGCTGAAACTTGTTGCGTCCACCACCCCGATTATTTCGCCGCTGGCGCGGTCAAACACCGGTGATGCTGCGCAGCTGTAAGGATGCCAGGCGTAAGAAAAATGTTCCTCGGCGTGAATCAACATATTTGTTTTTTCTGTTATGGCCGTGCCGATGGCGTTGGTGCCGACCGCTTTTTCATTCCAGTCCGCTCCGACCAGGAAGTTATGCCTTTCCGCCAGTTTTCTGATTTTTTGTTCCATGCGCCCTTCCAGGTGAATAATGGCCCCCCGGGCGTTGCTAAGGGCTAAAACACATTCGCTGATAGCAACCAGTTTACCGAAATAATCAAAGTAGGGCCTAGCCGATTTCAGCAGCAGCTCCTCGGTGTCACTCTGTAAAAAATCAGTCGCTGGTGGGGCTACTTCAATGAAGGGATCAACACCGTGCTCCCTTGATCTCAACCATGACCCGGCCAGGGTGGGGTGAATTTTTTTAGGGATCAGCCCTTCCTGCTGAAAAAAATCCCTTTGCGCCCGGTTTGCCTTAAATTTTTTAAACATTATAGCACCACCCGGCAATGTTAGACTCTTATGAAGTTTGCTAAAATTCTTTACAATTATTTTAATGCTATTATAGAGACTTGCAAGGGGAAATATAGTACCTGCGCAATTTTTGTTTTCCGGATTGCTGCGTTTTTGGATATGCTTTTCTTGTTAGGGTGGTCGGTGGCAAGCGTACCTCGGATAACGACCACGTAAAGTTGGGAAAAAGAAAAACCCCCTTCAGCGGGGTTTAAGTAAAAGATGATCTATGGGAGTAAGAGGAGGTTGATTTTCTAAATTTTATATTTAAATTGTATTTTAACAGAATAATATAGCAGTTTATGTCAAGTAAATGACAATTTTGAGAAATTTTCTTGTTTTTTAAAAGACGGCTCAATAACTACCATTGTGGGGTTGTCCGGGTTTATCAAAAGATGTATCATAGTGGTGATTTAAAAAGGAGCTGATATGGAAAAATGTCGACCAGGAAAGTGATGATTGGTACGGAAAAAGGGAATATCGAAGTTGAGGTATATCCGGAGAAAATGCCTGTGACAGTAAGTAATTTTTTAAAATTAACTGGTGACGGGTTTTATAACGGGCTGACTTTTCACCGGGTGGAACACTGGGTGGTCCATTTATTTCATTCAATCGCCGGTTGCCATTATTAGTCGCGGCAGATTAGAAGATTTTTGTAATTAAGGCAATGACTAGTCCGGAAACGGCAACGAGGGTGCCGATGGTAAATTTGACAGTCCATTGAATTGCCCGGTCCACCTTACTCCCCATGCTGTCGATGCGTTGGTTCAAGTTGAGGTATTCCTGGTGCCTTTCCTTGTTGACCAAAAACAATTTGGCCATGGAGCGGTCCAGGTTGTCCGTTATTTTGTGCTCTATTGCATTTAAATGTTTACGTAATTCGCTGAGTTCCTGTTCAATTTTTTCGATATACCTGGTTTCCCAATCCAATTAAATCACCTACCCGTGATGCCCTTAATAAACGTATATAATGTTATTATATGTATATATAAGTAAATAATTGACGAAAGGAGAAGTTGTTGCCGAAATGGAGCTAAAACTTAAGATGTTGCTTTTAGTATTTCTTGCCGTAATCCTGGTAGGCTGTTCTCCGGCTGAGGGTGAAAAACAGGCGAACGGCGAACAGGCACAACAAGCAGTTGAGAAAAAGAGCCCGGAACTGGGTACCGTCCAATTGGCCGAACCCGTGCCGGGACAAAAAGACAACCCGTTGCTGGCACCAAAGGGTTACGGAGATAAAATAGAAGCAATAAACAACACTTTATCTAATTTAATCGAAAGTTTGAGATTGAACGATCTGGGAAAGGCCGAAGCCTGCCTGAACGGTCTTGACGAAGGCGGCGGCCAGGTTACGCTGGGGGAATTGCAGCGTGAGGTGGAGTTGTTACACCCGGTGGAATGGGGCGTGGAAAATTACCGTCCCGCCGGTTCCGCGGGAGCGCTGGTGACAATATCAATAACCATGGCCGATGGAACGGTAAAACAGGTCGGGCCGTTCAGCATGTTTGACACCGGCGGGCAGTGGGTCGTTCATTATAATTCCTTTGCGGATTCCTTTCACGACATGGCCGGTCATTTGATCAACAGCAACCGGGAGCAATAAAGCGTTTTGTCGCAAATATGACAGATCCGTTGTCAATGCACGGACAGACCTGCGGGCTTGTCTTATGGCAAAATTTTATTACGGTTATTCCTGGTTTTACACATACCTCTTTTTCCCCCCTAACAATTGTTAGGGGTATTTTATTTTTTTTAATAATAATTTATACGGGCGGATAAAAGGGCATTAATTGGGGCAATATTATAATACTGCAGCGAGCAGTGACCAGCCTCCTAAATCTCTCTCAGCAGTTCCGCCGGACAGGCGGAGTTTTTTTTTTGAAAACGTTGATACCAAAGGGAGGATTTCACTTTCGGGAGAAGGAAGTAATACAGGGCAAAGGGGGCGTTTGGACATGGGTGAAAGGGAAAGCCGCATGCCGCAGCCGGTGCGTATAACCCTGGCCATGGCTTTATGGGCGTTATTCCTATGGATTCTTACCCTGGGGCAACCGTCGCTGGTGCCGGTGGCACGGGCTGTTTTTATTATTTTCGTGATTCCCAATGGTTTGGTGGAATGGTTGAAATACAAGGGTATCGTTGGCGCCGGCAGGGCCGGTATAGCGAAAGTAATTGCCATGGTTGCAGCGGCGCTGGTATGGTACTATCAATATCGTTTAAGTTAAAAAGATAAAACCCGCTTTAAGCGGGTTTTATCAACATATAGGTTGCAGCGGCGGCAGCAAGCGCCACGGCTGTGCTGACAACCACCCGGATCAGATCTCTTTTAACTCTTTTAATTACCAGCTCGGGGTTTTTTATTTCCGTGGGAAAGCTGCTTCCGGTTTTGTTCATGGTGACACCTCCTGTATTTTAAGGCCATTGCAATGGAATAGATACCTTGTCTTTGATGCTGCCGTCCTTGGGACTCGTCCAAAATACCTCCAGCAATCCTTTACCGCTGGAAGGGGGGTCAAATTTGAGGCTCATTTCAAAATCCCCCCGGTCGGGTGCGGCGGCGGTTGCCGTGGTATGACCTTCCGCCAGCAAGTTCCCGTTTTGATCAAGCAGACGGGCGTTTACCGCGGCTTCAAAAACCCTGGCGCTACCCTTTACCAGTAAAGGCACCCCGGCCACCTGGTTGGGAGTGGGGTGGGTCACCCAAATGGCCGGCTCGTAAACTTTGGACAGGTCCCTGGTAAAAGGCTGGTCGTAAAGTCCCACGTGGCCCCACCAGTCCCGCACCCGGCCGTCCGATTTGCCTTCCACTTGAAAAGCCACCTTTTCGATATTGGGCAACTCGGTCAATGTGTTGACAACGCTCTGAATGCCCAGCGCTTCCCCGGCTGAACCGACGTTGGTCGCTGTTAGCACTTTTTCATTAAAGTTTACCGTAGCCAGGCCGTTTTCAATTTTTACTCCCAGAACTTCAGTGCCGGGGGGGAAAATGCTTTTTTTATCTTTGATCAGCTCTTGCATGGCCGCTTCTGCAACGTGCTCGGTATAAGGAACGGTATGTACCTCCCGCACCAGGTAAACATCTTCCCCGTCGTATTTCACAAAGTAAACGGCCAGGTTGATATCGGGCTGTTCCGTTTGTTTCATGCCGTTATTGCCGGGTTTGCTTGCGGACTGGCCCTCGCCCGGTTCCCCGGCGATTGTACAGCCGGTGATTAAAGCTGCCAAAGCCACCAGTATCAATATGCATGATATTATTTTTTTTAAAGATATTATCTTCTGATCCGAAATCATTGGTTCACTTCCCATGTTAATAGTATATCATTTTAATGTCAATTTTTCCATAACATAATCACCAGCTCCGCGAAAAGACAACCCCGGTCACACGAGTGTGCCGGGGTGATGGTAATTTATTTTATTTACTTTTAATCATAAGGAATGTAGGTGTGGTGGTCCGTGACCTTTCCGGTGGCATAGTATTCCAGGTTTTTTATGGCTTTCTTGATAGGGTTGGCGAAAATACCGGCGCCAATACCGATAACGGCAAAAATGCCCATGCCGATGTAAAACGCGGTCCAGTAGTTCTCCATTTTGCTCCTCCTTTCACAGTCGGGTGCTTGTTTAAAATTTATCACTATGCAACCGGTTAGTCAATGTCCTGCAAATGGTATACTTTACATTTGCATAAATGCATTATATGATTTATAATAACGTAATGTGACCAAGGAAATATAATCGGAGTACGGCGGACAGTCGCTGCCGCCCGGGGTTCCGGGCGGTAGAGGAAAGTCGAGACACGCACACCGGGCGCTTTACGTGCCCGGCGTAGTACGGCGCCCGGCGCAAGCCGGGGCAGGGCGACCTGACGACGGCGAAAGAAACCCACCGGGTTTCGAGTAGCCATAAAGTGCCACAGAAACTAGGTCACCGGGCAACCGGTGAGTGCAAGGGTAAACTCCGCCAGCGTGCAACCCAAATAGGCGGCCTTTGAGCCGCGGGTAGGGGCGCTCCCGCAAGGGGGAGGTAAACCGCAAGGTTTGCCTAGATAGATGACTGTCGAAACAGAATCTCGCTTACGGCCGTGCTCTGGTTTAATTTTTGTAAATTTAATCATGGCGGATTGGTGTTTCACCAGTATAAATTTGCCGTGTAGTCTTGATTTAATTCCTGGCTTATGAGATTATATTAATACCTGCTAGGTGCGTTGTCCCTTGTTTTTTTAACCTACACATGCATTACGGGAGCAACGGATCCGGTTGTTTATGCCAGGCCGCCCTGGCGAGCGGAAGGCAGAAGCAACTGGTCGGGCACCCACCTGGGAGAGGTGGGTTGATTAAAAAACTGGTGGATAACGGCCCGGTGGGAGAACAGGTGTTGATGACCCTTCGCCTTGAGAGGCGAGGGGTCTTATTATACACATTCTTATTTTCAGAATATTCATTAACACTGTATTGACAACTAAATTCTTATAGGATTAAACTATAAAGTAACTAATAGTTACCCGGTATATTCCCGAAGAGGTAATTGTGGAGGAAATAATTTTTATTTGAAGAAAAATGAATGAGAGTTCATTCATAAAGACTGGGGGGATTCCGGCGCATTGCGCGTCGACCTAATACAATATATTAGAAGGGGGATTATTTA
Source organism: Desulfallas sp. Bu1-1 (assembly GCF_015594625.1). GTDB lineage: Bacteria > Bacillota > Desulfotomaculia > Desulfotomaculales > Desulfallaceae > JADNRQ01. The sequence goes on from NZ_JADNRQ010000001.1 coordinate 500,602, forward strand.
ATGAGCATGAAGGAAATTTTCTCAAAAATTCAGGAAAGACTTGATGCCGATCCGTCCAAGGCGGCCGGGCTCACGGCAACTTACCAGTTCAGCTTGTCTGGCGACGATGGCGGCGAATATTATATTGTCTTCGCCAACGGAGCGGGTAAAGTAAATGAAGGCGTCGCCGACAACTCCGATATTACCATTTTAATGGCTGCCTCCGATTTCAAAGACCTGGTGGAAGGTAAACTGGACGGTATGGGCGCTTTCATGAGCGGCAAATTGAAAGTGCAGGGCGACTTGTCCCTGGCCATGCGTTTACAAACCCTGTTGGGTTAATAAGTAAAATTATGCCGGAGGTGTAGACCCCTCCGGTATTGTTTGATGCAGCATCCGGGCTCGACCCGGAGAAGGTTTACAGATAAATAATAATCCGATCGGTCGATTTTGGCAGGATTTTTTTGGATAATACAGAAAAAGTAAACAATAATAATAAAAAAACAATAGAGGAGGAATTTTAATGCCCCACAGTATCAAGTGGCTGGGACACGCGGCCTGCCAGATCACCACGGAAAGCGGCAAAGTAATTTTGATCGACCCCTGGATTACGGGAAACCCCGCCTGCCCCGTAAAAAAGGACGACATTAAACGCGCGGACCTGATCCTGGTTACGCATGACCACTTTGACCATCTCGGCACGGATATCCCCGATTTGGTCAAGGCCACCGGAGCAACGGTGATAGCCCAGCCGGAACTGGCGGGCGCTTTGCAGGAAGCGGGAGTGGCCGCGGAAAATATTATCTTCGGCATGGGGATGAACATCGGCGGCCGGGTGGAAGCGGCCGGCGTCCAGGTGGTGATGACCCAGGCCTTTCACTCCGGCACGGCGGGGGATGCCGTGGGTTACATTATTATCCTGGAAGACGGCAAGACTATTTATCATGCAGGAGATACGGGCATTTTCGCCAGCATGGAACTGCTGGGCCGAATTTACAGTATTGATGTTGCCCTGTTGCCGATCGGCAGTGTATTTGTCATGGACCCGGTTCAGGCTGCGTACAGCCTGACCTTGCTGAAACCCGGGCGAGTAGTTCCCATCCATTACGGAACCTTCCCCATTCTGGTGCAGGACGCCGCAGAATTTGTCAAGCTGGCCGGTGAAAAGGCGCCCGGGGTGAAAGTTGAGGTTATCGAGCCGGGACAGGAGATCATCCTTTAGAATTTATTCCAATTTCTAACAGCCCGGGAGAGCCGGGCTTTTTTGCGCAGGGGTGATAAGTATGTTGGAAGGAATACGCGTGCTGGACCTGACCCGGTTGTTGCCGGGGCCTTACGCCACCATGCTGCTGGCCGACCTGGGCGCGGAAGTGATTAAAATCGAGGAGCCGGGCACCGGTGACTATATGCGCCATTTTATGCCCCGGGTGGACGGGGTGAGCGTATTTTTCCTGGCGGTGAACAGAAACAAAAAAAGCGTTACCTTGAACTTGAAAAAGGAGCGGGGTAAGGAAATTTTCCTAGCGCTGGCCCGGGAGGCCGACGTGGTTTTTGAAGGTTTTCGCCCGGGCGTGATGGACGGCCTCGGGCTCGGGTACGAGGCCGTGCGGCAGGCAAACCCGGGAATAGTATACTGTTCCCTTTCGGGCTATGGCCGGGACGGCCCTTTTCGGGAGCGGGCGGGACATGATATCAATTACATGTCGGTCAGCGGGGCGCTGGGCATCACCGGGGTCAGGGACGCCCAGCCGGTGGTGCCGGGGATCCAGGTGGCGGACTTGACGGGCGGCATGTTTTCCGTAATTGGTATTCTGGCCGCTTTATGGCGGAGGCGGCGGGAAGGCCGCGGCGCATACCTGGATATGTCCATGACCGACGGGCTGTTTTCCATGATGTCCATTCACCTGGCCAATTTCATGGCTGCCGGAACGCCGGCGGTGCGGGGCGACATGATGCTGTCGGGCGCCCTGACCTGTTATAATATTTATCGTACCCGCGATAATGGCTACATGGCGCTGGGCGCGCTGGAGGCCAAGTTTTGGAGGAATTTCTGTATGGGGTTGGGCAGGGAGGACCTCGTTTCGGGCCACTTTTCCCGGGCGGTTGAAGAAGACCCGGTTTACCGTGAGGTGAGGGATATTTTTCTATCCCGAACAACGGAGGAATGGACGGAATTTGCCGGCCGGGTGGATTGCTGCCTTACCCCGGTGGAAAGTGTGAAACAGGTAATTAATGGTATCTATGCCCGGGAGCGCGATCTATTCATTGATGTGCCGAAGCCCGGGGGCGGTACGATGCGGCAGGTGCGCAGCCCCCTGGTGTTTTTGGAACAGGAGGCGGGGGAAATCAAGCCCCCGCCCGTTCTGGGGCAGCATAACAGGGAAATTTACGCGGGGCTTGGATTGAGCGAGACTGAACTTGCTGTGCTGCAGCAAGAAAACGTTATTTAAATTTGATTTCGCTGCAAAAACTGATACTTGTAGTTGGCGCTCCGGCGGTATCAATCGTTCGTTTCGCAATTTTACCTTTATGGCTGGAGCAACTTTTAGTTAACGCTTGCAACTTACTGCCCAACTACTTCTTCACGCCCTAAGGGGTCATGGCTCTTGGGATATGACGGGCTAGGGACCGCATCCAGTGCTCCACTCACTCCAGAAATCCGCCGGATCGCCTACCACTATGGTGTCTTTGTAGTTAAATCAAATTTAAATTTAATTTGCTGAACTGAATTTGCTTCGTGTACACCCTTGCGAATGAAGTAAGGGTTTTTTATTTAAAAATACGACCTGTGCTGTTTAAATAATAATCCAACCGGGGATTTTAAAAATGGCCTGTTTTTTTACAGGCTGAAACCAGGCTAAATATCTGCTGGAGGTGACAACTAATGGAGCTTGAAATAGAATGGCACCAGTGGAAAAAATTATTGAGCCGGGCCGTTAACGCCGCCCAATTTATCGGCGTATCAGACGATCGGATTAACGATTTGGCTTACCGGCTGGGCGATTTTCTGGCCAAAAAGGTCGACCCCGGCAACCGGGAGCAGAGATTGCTCGTTGAGTTATGGAATGAGGCTACTGAAGATGAGAAAAAAATACTGGCGTCGCTGATTATTCGGATGGTGGAAAAGGTGGACAGGGCAGAAGAAAAAGAGCATTGAACCAAAGCGGTATTTTACCAGTCTGTCACAATTCTCAGCGGTAAGTTTTGTTCTTCCCGGCATCGTGAATCCTCTTCCACCAGGTCGCGGATACGCCGGTCCCGCAGCATGATTTGCCAGGCCGCGTTGACCGCGGCGACAAACTCTTTTTGCAGCGGTTTATTTTGAGTGATCAACGGGCAGCTGTAGGGCAGGTCCATAGTTTCATAAATCAGCAACATGGTTCCGTCCCGCTGCAGGTGAGGCGCCAGGGGGAAGAACCGGCAGGCCAGCGGGCGCGCTTCTCTGGGGCACGGGCGGGTGCAGCGCACGAAATAAACGGGTTTTGGCCAGGAGGCGGGGAAAAAGTGCTCCACCGGGTCGTGCTCCTCCCACTGCAGCCAGTTTTCCCGGCGGGTAAACATGGCTTCCTCTCCCGGGAACAGGTATATGCCCAGCTCGTCATGCTTGCCGGGCCGGCAGCAAACGCTGCCGCACAAGGTTCCGCAATCTCCGGGCAGCGGCGTGGGCCCGGCCGTAATCCGGTACAGGTACTGATAATCTTTGGGTGTAAGCATGGACAACTCCCTGAAATCAAGAGTTTATTACGTGTTGATTTTTTGTTGCAAGCTTTCCGCTTCCCGGTAGCGCTCCACCAGCAGGTGCACAATATCCCCGTCAATGGCGCCCGCGCTGACCTGGCCGGCCAGGATGTTTTCCACCTTGCTCCGGGGGAGTCCCGCCCGGTAAGGGCGGTTTTCCACCAGCGCGCTGAAAATGTCGGCCACGGCCATGATCCGCGAGCCCGGGGACAGGTTTTCACCCTTGATCCTGAAGGGGTAGCCCTCCCCGTTTAATTTTTCATGGTGGTAGGAGGCCCAGAGGTTGATTTCTTCCATGCCGTCGATGCCGCCCAGGATCAGGTGGGTGATATAGGTATGCTGTTTAATTAAATTAAATTCACGCGCGCTTAAGGCGCCGGGTTTTTCCAGGATTTCCTCCGGTATGCTCAGTTTGCCCAGGTCGTGCAGCAACCCCGCCACGTACATGTTTTTTTGCCGCGCCTCATCGAACCCCGCCCGCCGTGCCAGGTAGGCGGCCACTTCCGCCACCAGCCTGGAGTGCCGGTAAGTGTAGGGGCTTTTCCCGTCAATAATCTCGGCAAAAATACGGCTGATGCCGGTAATTTCCTCCGGTCCGATGATAACCGGGCAGGCGCCCAAACGCCGTTGCAGGTGGTAGTCAATATACTGCGAGGTCAAGTCCAGCCACAGGCATTCCTTGCGGGCCACTTGGATGAATATCTCCACCAGGTCCGGGTCGAACATGGTGCCGGAATGGGCGGTGATTGTCCGGACGATTTCTTCCCGGTAGTCCAGAATGTTGCCCGGCCGCTGGGCCAGCACGTCCACCCGGTCGGCCAGAAAAATGATGCGGCTGGCCAGGGGGATGGAATCGCCCGCCAGGCCGGAACGGTTATTGCCGTCCCAGCGGTCGTGATGATGCAATATGACTTCCGCCAGCGGGGCAAGTATGCCGGTGTTGTGCAGCAGCGCAAATCCCTTCTCACAGTGGTGCCAGGGGTCGGTTACTTCGAAATGCTCCAGTTTGGCCTTCTCCCGGAAGGTACTTGTGCCGGCGTCGTGGATGACCGCGCTGCAAAACAGGCGCATCCGGTCTTCCCCGGTCATTTGCATTTCCCCGGCGAGGTACAGCGATAGCAGCGCCACCCGCTGGTGGTGGCGCATCAGGCCCGTCCGGTTGTAATCCATGGCCAGGGACAGGGCGCTCAACAGTTTATATAGTTGAATTTGCAGTTCTCTTTGCATTGTAACTTGGCTCCGATAAGATTATTTACATTTACATTATTTATATTCAAAGTCGCCACGGTGTTTCCTCATGTCGCATATTAATGATAATTTCACTGCAAATACCGGTACTTTATCTGGCGTTCCGGCTAAGGGATCGTGACTTTGGGGGCATGGTGGCTATGACGCCGCTGTTTTTGCTTCCCGGGGAGCTTCGCCGTTTTCAAACACCTGCCGGTACTGTTCCATGGTCATCAGCACCGCGCGGGGTTTGCTGCCCTCGAACCCGCCCACGATGCCCCGCCGTTCCATAATATCCACCAGCCTGGCCGCCCGGGAGTAGCCGATGTGCAGCCTGCGTTGCAGCATGGAGATGGAGGCAGTGCCGCTTTCGATAAATATCCTGGTCGCCTGGGGCAGCAACTCGTCTGTTTCTTCGGTTTCCGCGGTCTCAGCCCCCGGCTGGTCTTTCAACACTTCCTCGTTGTATATTGGCCTGGCCTGGTCTTTAAGGAAGTCCACCAGGGTTTCCACTTCCCGGTCGGACAGGTAGGCGCCCTGCACCCGCACCGGCTTGGGCGCTCCCACGGGGTAAAAAAGCATGTCCCCCTTGCCCAGCAGCTTCTCTGCGCCGCCCATGTCCAGGATGGTACGGGAATCCATCTGGCTGGAAACCGCGAAGGAGATGCGGGAGGGGATGTTGGCTTTGATCAGTCCGGTAATGACATCCACCGATGGCCGCTGGGTGGCCACCACCAGGTGAATGCCCGCCGCCCGCGCCATCTGCGCCAGGCGGCAGATGGAGTCCTCCACGTCCGCCGGTGCCACCATCATCAAGTCGGCCAGCTCGTCGATGATGACCACGATCAGCGGCAGCGGGGTTTGCCCGGGGTCGTGATCAAACTCATCAAGCATGGCGTTGTAGCGCGTGATGTCCCTTACCCCCGCGGCGGCAAACAGGTCGTACCGGGATTCCATTTCCCGCACCGCCCAGCGCAGCGCGCCGGCGGCCTTTTTGGCGTCGGTCACCACCGGGCTGACCAGGTGGGGGATGTCGTTATAGTTGGCCAGTTCCACCATTTTGGGGTCGACCATGAGGAACTTTACTTCGTCCGGGGTGGCCTTGAACAAAATGCTGCAAATGATGGTATTTACGCATACGCTTTTCCCCGAGCCGGTTGCCCCCGCGATCAGCAGGTGGGGCATTTTGGCCAGGTCGGCCACCACCGGGGTTCCGGCGATGTCCTTGCCCAGCGCCACCGTCAACCGGGAGGCGGAATTGCTGAAGTTCTTGCACTCAATTAATTCCCGCAGCGATACCGTGGCGATCTCGTCGTTGGGTACCTCGATGCCCACCGCCGCCTTGCCGGGGATGGGCGCTTCGATACGCACCCCGGTCGTCGCCATGCCCAGAGCGATGTCGTCTGCCAATCCCACAATTTTGCTTACTTTTACGCCGGGTGGCGGTTGTAGTTCGTACCTGGTGATAGCGGGACCCACTGAAACATGGGTGACCCTGGCCTTGATGCCGAAGCTGTCCAGGGTTTGCTCCAGGATTTTTACTTTTTTGCCGATATCCTGGCCGGCGGCGCTTTCACCCCGGCTTTGCGGCGGGGCCAGCAGCGTCAGCGGCGGCAGATGGTATTCCATTCCGCCGGTTCCGGCCAAGGCGGTTCCCCGCGGGCCAATCTTCGCCGGCGGCAATCCGGCCTCTTCCATGGCGGTATCGTTGTTGGTTTTCCGGTTGTCGTCCACGCCGGGAACCCTTGCTATTTCAATGGTTGGTTGTTCGCCGCCGTCGACTCCGATCAGTGGGGCGCTTTCTTCCGTCAGTTTGCGTTTGTTTTTTTTGCGTTTGGGTTGACCGGCGTCTTCCACCTCGACGAAAAGGAAATTGATTACCATGTCCCGGAGCCTTGCCGTCGCCGACCGGAGACCCAACCAGGAGGTTGTTCCCAGGTCCTTCGGGGAACCTCCGTGGCACAGGGCAAGTCCAATCAAGGCGAGGAAAAAAAGTAAAATATAAGTGCCCACGGTGCCGAAACAAAAGATAAAGGCGTAACTGAGGACGGCGCCCAGAAGCCCCCCGCCCTCTTTTTGGAGGGCGGCATGGAATGATTCGGACAGGGGTATGTGCATGTGCAGAAATATTTGCAGGGCTCCGAAAAGAATGGCCAGGCCAAAAAACCGGTTGTTGATCGGCCAGCTGTTCCGGTATACCAGTTTGACGCCTGAAAAAATCATTAGCAGCAAAAATACCACGTACCCGTTACCGGTTAAGATTTCCAAACCTTTTTTAATCAACAGCCCGATGGTGCCCACGGCGTCCGAAAAAATTCCCGCCAGGCCGATCAAGGCAATGGCGATTAACGCCAGTCCCGCTAAATCAAACTTATAATCGTTGTGCTGCCCGGCCTTTTTTTTAACCGGTCTTGTCAAAACAACTCCACCCCCGGCAGATTTTGGGGAAAATTCTCTACTAGGAGCTTACCATAAAATGGGCACCAGAGCAAGGCGCTGTAATCTTTTAACAAGCGCCGGCGGCGCTTGTACCGTTTACCCGGACCCGCCCGCCGGTTTGGGGTCTGAAGCTGAGCTTTCCCAGTATAAATCTATGCGGTCGCCGTTGTGGACGGGGTCGGTGTACCGGGCCCTGGCGCCGTTCAGCCTCATCACCATGGTTCCTCCGGAATCGCTGGTATTTATTTTGACGTGGTTGAAGATATCCACGAAAATGGCTTCCCGCTGCGGGATGATTATTTCTTCTCCGTTGACGGTTACTTTAATACCGGGAGGCTGCCCATTGTTCATTATTTTTTCGGCGGCGTGGACTTCAATTACGTCGCCGTCGGCAACAGTATCCCGGGTTGTTGCTTTTTGCCCGTTGATGTAAATTTCCCCCCGGGTGGTGTTTATGCCCCGCCATTTTAATATTTCACCTATAGTTGGCTGATTAACGATCTCAAGGCTGTCGCCGGGTTTAACCGGCGCGGCTGGTCCGGCCTCGGTCCCGTTCAGCAGTGCCCGTACCGGCCAGGTTATTTCGATGCCGTTGATTAGGAGGTCCAGCGTTCTTTTTTCAGGTAAAAAATCTTCCACGCGGGCGGTCGCGTCAGCCCCATCGACGGCCTTGATGACCAGTATGTCATCGCCGTCCCGTACCGGCGTTTGCAGGTTGGCTTCCCGGTTGCCCACGTAAATGCGGGCCGGCCGGCCCAGTTCACCGAATACGGTGTGTTCTTTTTTATTTAAAGTAAATCTGAGGTCCCTGCCGTTTTTGCAGATTAAATGCCGCGGGTCGAATTTGACCAGGCCCAGCACCTGGGAAACATTGATGTTCCTGGTGTTGAAAATTTTATATTCACTCCCGTTTACCCTGACGGTCATAAATTCGTAACCCAACCTGGTCAGTGCCACCGTGGCGATACCGACCGCCGTTACCCCTTCCGGGCCGGACAGGAAATCGTCCCCCTCAAAAACAAAATTGCGCAAAAAGCTTCTGTCTCTGATCACCACCCGCTGCTGGTCCAGTTGTAAATGTTCCGCCAGCTTTTTCGTCAACCCCGGGGTTTGGGCGCCACCTCCGATGCAAAATACCGACTTGGGCGGGATACCGCCGTTAAGATCCAGTATGCTGGCGCTGATGGCGCCGGCCAGCTTGTCCACCGGCGGGTTAATGATTTCCAGTGCTTGCTCTCGGGTTATACAATTGGTGATTCCGAGAATATCGGTATATGATATTTGTTCGCCCGTACCCAGCGCCTTTTTGATTTTTTCCGCCTCGTTAAATTCCACCAGGAGTTGTTCCATGATGGGTTCGGTAATCTCGTCGCCGGCCATGGGCACCATGCCGTAGGCGACAATGCTGCCGTCACGGGTGATGGCGATGTCGGAGGTGCCGGCGCCAATGTCCACCAGGGCCAGGTTGAGCATGCGAAAACTGGGGGGTATGGCCACGTCGATGGCGGCGATGGGTTCCAGGGTCAGGTGGACGGGCTCCAGGTTGACCCGGTGCAAAACAGAGTAAAGACTGTTGACCACTGAGACCGGCAGGAAGGTGGCCACTATTTCCGCACCGATTTTCCCGGCGCGATGCCCCAGAAGATTGGTTACGGGCATATCGTCGAGGGTGTACGTAATTACGCAGTACCCCACGCAATAATAATCCGCGGCGTTTTCACCCTCCAGTTCCCGGTGGGCCTGCCGCAGCGCCGACAACTCCAGGCTGCGGATATCCATCTGGTCGATTTCCCGGTTTTCATCATGCTCCATTTCCGCATGGCAGCGGATGGTTTTCAGTGAACGGCCAGCCGCCGCCACCGCCACTTTATCCAGCGCCAGCCCCGTCTTTTTTTCCAGCCCGGCCTTAATTTGCGCCACCACTTCCGCCACCCGGGGGATGTCGTGGATCTGGCCGTCGAACATTGACCGGCCTTCGTGTTCCGCCAACTCCTGGGCCAGGATTTTAAAATTTTTCCCTTCCATGCACCCCACGATGCCGATTACGGTCCTGGTCCCGATATCCAGGGCAAAAATCGTATCGCTGGTAGATTGCGGATCAATCATGCTTAATCCTTTCTTCCGGTATAAATTTGGAGAGTTATGTAGAAAAGCATGTAATTTTGTTTGCCTAAATTATACCTTAGAGGAAAATGTTTTTTAATATATAAGATTGCAGGATATTTAAAGATAATGTCGAATAAATGCATATGAAAATTTCCGCACATTAAATCCTAATCAAAACATTTTTAAAAAACCCGTTCAGGGTTTTCTTTTTTGCATTTTTGATTTTGCTGCAAAAACCCGGTACTTGTATCTGGCGCTCCGGTGGTTTCTTCCGTGTTTCTCCAACTGGAGGCCCGCAAAATCAAACCGCCCACCAGGGGTTTTTCTACCGCTTTTTTGCCCATGCTTGATTTCTCTTGCGTAACGCCATAATACCGGCTATACCGGCAGCTATCAAGGCCAGGCTGACCAATTGGGCCACCCGGAAGGGGCCGAGCATCAGGCTGTCGGTCCGGATGGACTCTATGAAAAAACGCCCTACTGAATATAACACCAGGTAGAGCAAGGCGATCTCGCCGTCGGTTTTTTTACGGGGCCACCGCCACATGAGGATGATGAAAACAATGAAATCCCAGGTTGATTCGTATAAAAAAGCGGGGTGGTAGTAGCTCCCTTCGATGAACATCTGGTTTTTGATAAAGTCCGGGAAGTGGCTGATAAATTGTTCCGATACCGGTCCCCCGTGGGCCTCCTGGTTGATGAAGTTGCCCCAGCGCCCGATGGCCTGTCCCAGGATCAGGCTGGGGGCGATAATATCGGCTATTTTCCAGACGGGCAACCCGTACCGGCGCACGTAAAACAGGCCGGCCAGCAGCCCGCCCAAAATGCCCCCGTGGATGGCGAGCCCGCCGTGCCAGATGGCCAGCGCCTCCAGGGGGTTGCCGGCATAATTTTCCCAGGCGAAAATGACGTAATACAGCCTGGCGCCAATGATGGACGCGGGGATGATCAACGTCACCATGTTTAAAATGTGGTTGGGGTCGATATTGTTTTGCAGGGCCCGGCGGTAGGCCAGGTAGATGCCCAGTAAAAACGCTGTGGCCATAATCACGCCGTACCACCGGATTTGCAGGGGGCCGATATTGACGGCAACCGGGTCGATCATTTGAAAAACCTCCGGGATAAGTATTGGGATCGCCTGTATTTTACCACAACGGGGCCGTAAAAAGCCAATGCAACAAGTATAAAAAAAATTATTCTTGCAATAACTAAACTGGAAAGGAGGGATAAAGTGAGAAAAGATAAAGATAAGTTTAAGAAGGGGAAAAGGGCGAGTTTTAGTTATGAATTCGCCAATCCCCTGGCCGGGGAAGCGGAACCCGAGAAAAACAAGCAAGAAAAAAACAAGTAGTGAGGATAAACAAAGGTTCGTCGATGACCGGCGAACCTTTTTTGATGAATTGCAAAGTCGGATTATGTTTGACAAACGGTTGTCCGGCTTCAGGTGTATCCTGGAGTAAAAAGGAGGTTGGTTGGGATGACCCATGCTGATGATTTTTTGACCAAGACCCTGCTGCAGGCGGAAATCAACCGCACCCGGCACGGCGACGAGGAAAAGGCGGAACCCCGGAAAATTGAGGAATGGGCGATGATTGCCGGGGAACACATGGGGCATTTGATGGGCGCGGTGCTACGGGGAGACGCCGCTGCGATTGAACGGGAAGTGCTCCACGTTGCGGCGCCGCTTCTGGAACTGCACGATGCCTTGCAACGGATGAGAAAAGAGGCGACATCCTTACAGGGGTCAGGCCTGTCGTAACTGTAATAACTACAATATTTGCATATTATGATTTTGCTACAAAACCGGTACTTATATCTGGCACTCCGGCGGCATCAATCGTTCGTTTCGCAATTTTACCTTAATAGTTGGAGCAACTTTTAGTTAACGCTTGCAACTTACTGCCCAACTACTTCTTCACGCCGCTAAAGGGTCATGGCTTTGGGGATATGACGGTATCGTTGGGGACATACCTCCGACTCCAAAGCTTTGCTCTAAAGAGGAGGTGTGTCCCCTGACCGCTATTCCGCATCCAGTGCTCCACTTACTCCGGAAATCCCCCGAATCGCCTGCCGCTGTGGTTTTTGCAGTGAAATCATATTATAAATAATAAAATTGCGTAGAATATTTTAAATGAAGGAAAAGGTGGGAAAAACAAGTTCACCGGCACGGCTCGCATCGTGTTCGGGTGATTTTTTGGTTGCAGGTGCCGTGGAAGGGGTACAGCATGTTTGGCTTATCACCTGCGATTACCGGAACAGCGTTAACAATTTTATAGGGTTGACTTGCGCGGGAATAATTTATAATATATTTCTAAAATTAATATGTTATGAGACGAGTGGAGCGGAGTTTAATAGTATGAGCTTGAGCTTGGATGAGGAAGCTGTTGCGCAGTGACGAACGGCACTCATTACGAGTGTCGTTTTTGTATTTTTGGGGAGGGAGATGGCAGATGATTTATCCCGATTACAACGCATACTTGAACCTGGTCGGGCAATACAACCTGGTTCCCGTATATACCGAGTGCCTGGCGGATACCGAAACGCCCATTACGCTTTTTCTCAAGCTGGCGGGCGGCGGTCCGTCCTGCCTGCTGGAAAGCGTGGAAGGGGGGCGGTACCTGGGCCGGTATTCCTTTATTGCCCTGGACCCGCTGTTGACTTTCCGTTCCGGGGCGGGCCGGGGAGAGGTGGTTTATCCCGGCGGCATGGTTAAAAGAGCCGACGGCCCGCCCCTGGAGGTTCTGGAAAAATTGTTTCGAACTTTCCGGGTGCCGCGGATGCGGGATTTGCCCCGTTTTTACGGTGGAGCGGTGGGATTTGTCGCTTACGACGCGGTGCGCTCCCTGGAGGATTTGCCCGGCACCCCGCGGGATGAATTGCAGCTGCCCGACTGCGCCCAGTTTTTCCCCGGCACCGTGATTATATTTGACCATGTCCGGCACACCGTCACCTTCGTGGTCAACTGCCCGGCGGGCGGCGCCGACCCCGCCGGCGCGTACAACCGGGCGGTGGGCAGGCTGGAGGAAATGCGGGCGGCCCTGCGGCGCCCGCTGCCCGGGCCCGGCGCTTTTACACTGGGGGGTGAAATAACGGTGGACTTGGGGGATGACGAGTTTACCCGCCGGGTGGAACGGGCGCTGGAGTATATCCGGGCGGGGGAAATCATCCAGGTGGTGCTGTCCCGGCGTTTCGCCGTGGACTTTACGGGGGATGATTTCGCGGTGTACAGGCGGCTCAGGAGCGTGAACCCCTCGCCGTACATGTATTATCTGAACCTGGGGGACATCAGGGTGATCGGCTCATCGCCCGAAATGCTGGTGCGGGTGGAAGACGGTCGGGCCACCACCTGCCCCATTGCCGGCACGCGCCCTCGGGGAAACACCCCGGAGGAAGACGCGCGTCTGGCTGAAGAATTGCTGGCCGACGAAAAGGAGCGGGCCGAGCACTTGATGCTGGTGGACCTGGGTCGCAACGACCTGGGGCGGGTGTGCGTACCCGGCAGCGTCAAGGTTCCCCGCTTTATGGAGATCGAGTATTTCTCGCACGTAATGCACATCGTATCCCGGGTTGAGGGCGTTTTAGCGCCCGGTACCGGCGCCCTGGACGCGCTCGGGGCCTGTTTCCCCGCCGGCACGGTGAGCGGCGCGCCCAAGGTCAGGGCCATGGAAATCATTGACGAACTGGAGCCCCAGCGGCGGGGCGTCTACGCCGGGGCCGTGGGGTACCTGGGGTTTAACGGCAATATGGACACCGCAATCGCCATCCGCACCCTGGTGATCAAAGATAATAAGGCCTACATCCAGGCCGGGGCGGGGATCGTGGCCGACTCCCGGCCGCTGCGGGAATGCGAGGAAATTGCGGGCAAGGCCCGGGCCTTGTTTAAAACCTTGGGGTTGGAAGAAAAAAAAGTTATTGACAGAAGATGTTATCAGTAGTACACTTGATAAACAAGTAAATAATCAATTCGGGTTCAGTTGAGTTTAGTTTAGTTGAGTGGAGTTTTTAGGAGAGCTGAGATGAGTGATTACCGTGCCAACCGGCCGGCGCTCATTTGAGTGCCGGCTTTTTGTGTTTATTTTCAATAGGGGGTGTTCACCCTGCTGCTGATGATCGACAACTATGATTCCTTCACTTATAATCTGGTGCAATACCTGTCCCTGCTGGGGGAAAAAGTTCTGGTCAGGCGCAACGACCGGGTCACAGTGCCCGAAATACACGACTTGCATCCCGATTACCTGGTTTTATCGCCGGGACCGGGCACGCCGGATGGGGCCGGGATAATCATCGAAGCCATTGAAAAATGCGCCGGCCGGATGCCCATCCTGGGCGTGTGCTTGGGGTTGCAGGCCATCGGCCGCGCCTTCGGCGGCAAAGTGGTGCGGGCCAGGACGCCCATGCACGGGAAAATATCTCTGGTTTACCACGACGGCCGGTCGATTTTTGCCGGGCTGCCCTCGCCGTTCAAGGCCGTTCGCTACCACTCGCTGGTGGTGGACCGGGAAACGCTGCCCGCCTGCCTGGAAATAAGCGCCTGGACGAAGGAGGGCGAGATTATGGCCCTGCGGCACCGGGAACTGCCGGTGGAAGGCGTCCAGTTTCACCCCGAATCCATGCTCAGTGAATACGGCCTGGACCTCCTCTCCAACTTCCTTTCCAGGGGTCAGGCCTTGAATAACTGTAATAACTATAATATCAGCATATTCAAAGCAGCCAATTAATTGAATGAACAGCGTAAAAGTAGGAAGAGCCTGTTGAAAGTTGCTTGAGTTACTCAACATTAACGCATGAGTTTCATTGCGATCCAATTAAGCCGAGAGGAGTTGAGCGGAGTTGATCAAGGAACTGTTAAAGAAAGTTGTGGCCGGGGAAAACCTTACCGAAGCCGAGGCCGCCGCGGCCATGGAGGAAATTATGGACGGCGGGGCGACGCCGGCGCAGATCGCCGGGCTGCTTACGGCGCTGAAACTGAAGGGCGAAACGATTGACGAAATCACCGGGTTTGCCCGGGTTATGCGCAGCAAGGCCACGCCGGTGCGCAGCTGTCATCCCTTGCTGGTGGATACCTGCGGCACCGGCGGGGACGGCGCCAACACATTCAACATCTCCACCGCCGCCGCGCTGGTGCTGGCCGGCGCGGGGGTCAAGGTGGCCAAACACGGCAACCGCTCGGTTTCCAGCCGCTGCGGCAGCGCCGACGTGCTGGAGGCGCTGGGGGTCAACCTGGACCTGGAGCCCGGCGAAATGGCGGCCTGCCTGGAGGAAGTGGGCATCGCCTTCCTGTACGCCCCGGCTTTGCACGGGGCCATGAAGCACGCCGCGGGGCCGCGCCGCGAGCTCGGTTTCCGCACGGTGTTCAATATCCTCGGGCCGCTGACCAACCCCGCGGGCGCCCGGGCGCAGGTGCTGGGGGTCTACAGCGCCCAGCTGGTGCCCGTGCTGGCCGAAGTGTTGCTAAGGCTGGGTGCACAGCGGGCCTTCGTGGTGCACGGCGCCGGCGGGCTGGATGAGGTGTCCCCGGCTGGCCCGGCGCTGGTATGTGAGGTCAAGGACGGCAATATATTTGAATATACCCTGGACCCGGGCGAATTCGGGTTCGCCCGGGCGGGAACGGATCAACTGGCCGGGGGTTCGCCCGAGGAAAACGCGGAAATTATCCTGAGCATATTGAAGGGAGAGGCGGGCCCGCGGCGGGATGCGGTGGTATTGAACGCCGCCCTGGGGCTGATGGCGGCCGGCGCCGCGGAAGATTTCACCTCCGGGATCGACCTGGCGGCCCGCAGCCTGGACCGGGGGTTGGCCCAGGCCAAACTGCAGGAAATGATCCGGTTTACAGCCAGGTACCGGAAGGCGAAGGTGGCCGGATTATGAGCATAGATTTCCTGGAAACGATTTTACGGCATAAACGGGAAGAAGTCGCGGATAACAAAAAAAAATTGCCGCTGAAGCAAATCCGGGAACGGTTGGAGGGGGCGACTTGCACTCCCGGGAAGTTTGCCGCCGCGTTGCGGCAGCCCGGCCGGGTAGCCCTGATTGCCGAGGTGAAAAGGCGCTCCCCCTCCCGGGGAGTGATCAAAGAGGGTTTCAGCCTGGAGGAAACGATTGCGGCCTACCGGGAGGCCGGGGCGGATGCCGTATCCGTACTGACGGACGGGGAATTTTTCGGCGGCTCGCCGGGGTTTTTAACCGCGGCGCGGAAGTTGACCGGCCAGCCCCTGTTGAGAAAGGATTTTATTGTGGACCCCTACCAGGTCTACGAGTCCAAATTGCTGGGCGCGGACGCTGTGTTGCTGATAGCGCGCATCCTGGGCGACAGGCTGGGTGAATATATCGAACTGGCCGCCTCCCTGGGCCTGGACGCGCTGGTGGAGACCCGTTCACCCGAAGAAATAAACAGGGCCCTGGCGTCCGGCGCCTCCATCATCGGCATCAACAACCGGGACTTGCGCACTTTTCGGGTGGATTTGCGCACCACGGTGGAAATGATCAAGTGTATTGACGACCCCGGTGTTACCGTGGTCAGCGAAAGCGGGATTAAAACCCCGCAGGATGTGGGGATGCTGGGCGCCTGCGGGGTTCACGCGGTGCTGGTGGGCGAAACTCTGATGGCCTCCGGTGACGTGCGGGCATGCGTGAAGCTGCTCCGGGGAGTGGAGATCGACCGGGTGGTGGCCGGCGCATGACGGCGGGGCGAAGTGTGCGGGTGAAAATTTGCGGCATCACCGATGCGGCCACCGCCCTGGCGGCGGCGGAGGCCGGGGCGGACGCCCTGGGCTTTGTTTTCGCCCCCAGTCGCCGCCGGGTGACCCCGGAACAGGCGCGTGACATTATCAGCCGGCTGCCGCCGTTTGTGGCCCGGGTGGGGGTGTTTGTCAACACCCCGCCGGGTGAAGTGGGGGAAATAGCCAGGTATTGCGGTTTAACCGCCGTACAGTTGAGCGGCGACGAACCGCCCGGTTATCATGTGGATTTCAGCCTGCCGGTAATCAGGGCGCTCAGGTTGGGCAACGGCAGGCCGTTACCCAACCTGGAGGACTACAGGTGTGACGCGTTTTTGTTCGATACCTACCGGGAAGATTGCTACGGCGGCACCGGAAGTACTTTTGACTGGTCCCTGTTAAAGGGTTTGCCCCGCCCCAAACCGTTTATCCTGGCCGGTGGCCTGAACGCCGCAAATGTGGCCGATGCGGTGCGGGTCGCCAGGCCTTATGCCGTGGATGTTTCCGGCGGGGTGGAAACGGGCGGCCGCAAGGATATACAAAAGATTAAAGAGTTTATTTCTCTGGCCAAGGGGGTTGAACCATGAACTTGTCATTACCGGATGAACGCGGCTATTTCGGCCGGTTCGGAGGTAAATTCGTACCCGAAACCCTGATGCCCGCCCTGGAAGAATTGGTGGACGCCTACGAGCAGGCCCGCCGGGATGAGGATTTCCAAAACGAGTTTCGCTATTACCTGGCGCATTACGTGGGCCGGCCCTCCCCGCTGTATTTCGCCCGGGGCCTGACCGAATTTTTGGGCGGCGCCCGGATTTACTTGAAACGGGAGGACCTGAACCATACCGGGGCGCATAAAATCAACAATACCATGGGACAGGTGTTGTTGGCCCGCCGGATGGGCAAAAGGCGCATTATCGCGGAAACCGGCGCGGGCCAGCACGGCGTGGCCACCGCCACGGTGGCGGCCATGTTCGGCCTGGAGTGCGCCATTTACATGGGCGAAGAAGATATCCGCCGCCAGTCCCTGAACGTTTTCCGCATGAAACTGCTGGGCGCCGAAGTGGTGCCGGTGGCCTCGGGGAGCAAAACGCTCAAGGACGCCATGAACGAGGCCATGCGGGACTGGGTGACCAACATCGCCACCACTTACTACCTGGTGGGATCGGTGGCGGGACCCCACCCTTATCCCATGATCGTCAGGGATTTTCAACGGGTGATCGGGGAGGAGGCCCGGAGGCAGATCCAGGAACAGGCCGGGCGGCTGCCCGATTACGTGATCGCCTGCGTGGGCGGCGGCAGCAACGCCATGGGCATCTTCCATCCCTTCCTGGAGGACGCGGAAGTCTCCCTGGTGGGTGTGGAAGCTGCCGGGCACGGGTTGGAAACGAATCAACACGCCGCCACCCTGTCCCGGGGCAGGCCGGGGGTGCTGCACGGTTCGCTCAGCTATTTGCTCCAGGACGACGACGGCCAGGTGGCCCCCGTGCATTCCATCTCCGCCGGGCTGGACTACCCGGGGGTGGGGCCGGAGCACAGCCACCTCAAAGAGACCGGGCGGGCGCGTTACGTTGCGGCCACCGACCGGGAGGCGCTGGACGCGTTCAAGGTGCTCTGCCGCACCGAGGGCATCATTCCCGCCCTGGAAAGCGCCCACGCCCTGGCTGCGGCGATGCACCTGGCGACGGAACTGCCGAAGGAAAAAATTATTCTGGTGAACCTGTCCGGCCGCGGCGACAAGGACGTGCACACCGTGGCCAGGGAAATGGGGGTGTCGCTTGATGAATAAAGATGCGCGCGGCAGCCGGGTGGAAATGATGCTGCGCAATGTCCTGGCCCGTGGTGACAAGGGGCTGATTGTTTACATTACTGCCGGTGACCCGGACCTGGATGTCACGGTGGAACTGGCAATAGCCATGGCCGATGCCGGGGCGGACGTGCTGGAGCTGGGGGTTCCCTTTTCCGACCCGGTGGCGGACGGGCCGACCATCCAGGCCGCCTCCCAGCGATCCCTGGCCGGCGGAACGACGGTGCGGGGGGTGATCCGGGCGGTGGAACAAATCCGGCGGCGCAGCGATATCCCGCTGGTACTGATGACCTATTTCAACCCGGTGTACCAGTACGGCCAGGAACAATTCGCGGCCGACGTGGCCCGGGCCGGCGGGGACGGGTTAATCGTGCCCGACCTGCCCCCCGAGGAAGCCGATGTCCTGCTTCAGGCCGCGGACGATCACAGCATTGACCTGATCCCGCTGGTCACGCCCAACACACCCCCCCGGCGGCTGCAAATGATTGCCGCCCGGGCCCGCGGCTTCATTTACTGCGTATCCGTGACAGGGGTAACCGGGGAGCGGCAAAGGATCATCACCGACCTGGCGGCCATGACCGGCGGCGTCCGGGCGCACAGCCCCCTGCCCGTGGCCGTGGGGTTCGGGATCTCCCGCCCCGACCAGGCCGCCGGTGTGGCCCTCCATTGCGACGCCGTGGTGGTGGGCAGCGCCCTGGTCAGCCTGGTTGCCCAAAAGGCGGGTCAACCCGACCTGGTACCGGCGGTTTGCGCAAAGGTGAGTGAGTTGAAAAGAGCCCTCACCGCCGAGGAGGTGAAAGGCTTTGCCGCCCTATAAACTGGCAAGCAGGGAAAGTAAACCGGAGAACACCGTGGTCCGGGTGGGGGACTGTTTGATCGGCGGGGGGACTCCGGTGGTGATTGCCGGGCCCTGCGCCGTGGAAAACGAGGAAATGCTGGTTAATCTGGCGTGCCGGTTGAAGCAGATGGGCGTGCATATTCTGCGGGGCGGCGCCTTCAAGCCCCGCACCTCGCCCTATTCCTTCCAGGGCCTGGGGGAGGACGGCCTGCGCATCCTGGCCGAGGCCGGGCGGGTGGCGGGTCTGCCGGTGATTACCGAGTTGACTGACGTGCAGCACTTGCCGCAGGTGTGCCGCTACGCCAATATCATCCAGATCGGCAGCCGGAACATGCAAAACTTCGAGCTGCTGAAAGAAGTGGGCCGGCTCAAGTTTCCCGTGCTGTTGAAGCGGGGGCTTTCCGCCACCCTGGAGGAATGGCTGCTGGCGGCGGAATACATCCTGGCCGGGGGTAACCGGGAAGTTATTTTATGCGAGCGGGGCATCCGCAGTTTCGAAACCTACACCCGCAACACCTTCGACATCAACGCCGTGCCCGCGGTGAAGTACCTGTCCCACCTGCCCTTGATCGCCGACCCCAGCCACGGCACGGGCCGCCGGGAACTGGTGCTGCCCGTGGCCCGGGCCGCCCTGGCCGCCGGGGCCGACGGGTTGATGCTGGAGGTGCATCCCTGCCCGGAGCAGGCTCTTTCCGACGGCCCGCAATCGCTGCGCCCCGGGGAACTGGCGGAGTTCATGCAGGAACTGCAGGGGGCAAGCTACCAGAGACCAAGGGTGAGCGCCTAAATACATATATTCATGAAAGGATTGGCATCTTGTTAAATAAAACGGGTTCCAGTAATTGGCCGGCCCGGGATGACAATAAATTGGTGTCGAATGCTCTTGGAGTCTCACACCAACAAGGTTCCAAGGGCATTTTTCTTTTTTCATGCTTGAATGCGTCATTGTACGGAAGCAATTTGGCTATTGTTAGTAATATGGATTGGGAACAAGAAGTCTGACAAAAATTTTTTTGAATTTAGAGCGTTGTAGCATATAATAAAAGTAAGGAGATCTTGAAAGAAGGTGAAATCAATGGCAACTGTTTCCTTTGATAAGAATATTGTTATTAAGGAACCGGAAGCAGTTGAGAAGTTGGTAGAGGCGCTTTCATCCAAGGATGTGAAGCCGGTCAACAAAAAATTTGCTTCCGCAGAGGCGATGGCAAAGGGTGAAGAAGTATTAAAACGTTGCTTATCGCTCTCCAAAAATTCTTAGAGATGGCTTCCGAGGAAAAGGTATCGGAAGTCATTTCTGTTTTTAAATGCGAAAAAGACCCGGACATCGAAAATTTTATAAAAGATAAGGCTATTATCTATGAACTTGGATCCGGCAAGTAGCCGGCTCAAAAAACCGCAAACCCTTGAAAACAAACAACTTTTTTCTCCATAAACCTGCAAAAAAATTGACAAAAAAAGAGGAACACCTTTCCTCAAAGAGAAATTGGTAAATAGCCATAAATACCAAAACAAGGAAGGTGTCCTCTTGATTATGGTATCACAGCTAAACCCCAATTATCAACAGGAAAGTTTAAAACGGCAACAAAAACGTGAAATTGAAAGGCAACATAAGAAAACATATAAAAAATTGCAAAAACTAACGGAATATACCAACTTGCCGGTTGTATTTGATAACCATACAGTTACCAGTTACGGCAACTTTAGCCTCATCGAGTCCTTTAAGCAGGCCATAGGGTTTATTGAACTCCTGCAAAAACACCTGACAGTTAACAGGGCATCACAACTTTCGATACAGTATGGCCCAGCTGGTAGATATAATGACTGACTGCATTTGTGTAGGCCTTTTTCGGTTTATGCATATGGATGCACTAAAATCCGATCCCGGTTACTGTAAAATCAAGGGCATTGAGAAAGTACCGGATGAAAGCACTTTTCGTCAACTTTTGGCCAAGTTTGAGCAGGAGAACATTTCCCAATTGCAACAGGTAAACCAATCTCTTTTGGCACTCAAAGCCAACATTGAGGGCTGCCGTGAAGTATGGCTCGATATTGATGATACGGTTATCACCTTGTTCGGCAACCAGGAAGGCGGCGAAGTTGGCTATAACCCCCGTTATAACGGCCGGCCGTCTTACAAAGCTAAAGTTGCTTTTGTATCAGAAAGTGCCGAACTGGCAAATATCAAGTTATATGGCGGCAAAACCGCCAGTAACGGCCAGTTCGCCGATTTCTTCAAAGAAACGCTGGCTTTACTGCCCCAAAGGCTGATAGTTAAGGGAGTTCGTATGGATAAAGGGTTCTTTGATGATAAGAACTTCACCTTTTTCGAAGATAACCAGATCGAATATGTCTGCAAAGTACCTCTAAAACAGAGCATCTACAAAATTATTGCCTATCTTGATGACCAAAGAGCATGGCAGCGCCTGGATGCCAAGTATGATATGGCTGAGATAACAGTACCCCTGCCCACCTGGAAAAAGGCCAGACGGTTCGTTTTTATCCGGGAAACCGTAGAGTTGAAAAGTAACGAACCATGC